>CAUDCW010000041.1 GCA_958448165.1 uncultured Oscillospiraceae bacterium | reverse complement strand
CCTAAATTGAAAATACATAAGGAAGGAGGTTAAGAGAATGTCAAGGACTTCAAAGATTACAGCACTTTATGAGAGATTATCAAGAGATGATGACCTGAATGGCGAGAGTAATTCCATTACCAATCAGAAAAAATACCTCGAAGATTATGCCCGTAGAAATGGCTTTGAGAACATCCGCCATTTTACTGACGATGGTTTTTCGGGTGTAAATTTCAATCGTCCCGGCTTTCAAGCGTTGATTAAGGAAATTGAAGCAGGCAATGTCGGAACATTGATTGTTAAGGATATGAGCCGATTAGGACGAAACTATCTGCAAGTCGGATTTTATACGGAAATTCTGTTTCCGCAGAAAGATGTCCGTTTTCTTGCAATCAACAACAGCATTGACAGCAACAATGCTTCGGATAATGATTTTGCTCCGTTTTTGAATATTATGAACGAATTTTATGCCAAAGACACGAGCAATAAAATCAAGGCTGTATTTGACGCACGAATGAAAGACGGAAAGCGTTGTAGCGGCTCTATTCCTTATGGTTACAACCGACTGCCAAATGATAAGCAGACGCTTGTTGTTGACCCTGTGGCTTCTGAGGTGGTAAAGCGTATCTTTCTGCTTGCCAATGAGGGCAAAAGCCCACGAGCCATAGCGGAAATACTAACCGAAGAAAAGGTTTTAATTCCTGCCGCATATGCAAAGGAATATCACCCCGAACAGTACAACGGGATTAAGTTTGCAGACCCTTATATTTGGGGCATATCTGCCATTAGAACGATTTTAAGCAGACAGGAATATCTTGGGCATACTGTTTTGAGAAAGTCGGTCAGCACCAATTTCAAATTGCATAAGAGAAAGACTACCGATGAAGATGAGCAGTATGTGTTTTATAACACCCACGAGCCTATCATATCGCAGGAACTTTGGGACAGCGTTCAGAAGCGAAAGAAACGAGCGAACAGAGCTGCGGCAAGAGGAACGCACAGCAACCGATTAAGCGGTTATCTATATTGTGCCGACTGTGGCAGGAGAATGACTTTGCAAACGCATTACAGCAAGAAAGATGGTTCTGTTCAGTATTCTTACCGTTGCGGCGGGTATGCAAGCAGGGTTAATTCCTGTACTTCCCATACGATTAGTGCTGATAATGTTGAAGCCTTGATATTATCGGCAGTTAAACGCTTTTCAAGATTTGTTCTGAATGATGAAAAAGCCTTTGCTTTGGAACTGCAATCCCTTTGGAAAGATAAGCAAGAGGAAAAGCCGAAGCACAATCAATCGGAGTTGAAACGCTGTCAGAAACGCTATGACGAACTCTCTACGCTCATTCGTGGCTTGTATGAAAATCTTATATCGGGATTGCTACCCGAAAGACAATACAAGCAACTGATGAAGCAGTATGACGATGAACAGGCTGAATTGGAAGCGAAAATGGAAACGATGAAAAAGGAACTTTCTGAAGAAAAAGACAGCACTATGGATATTCAGCATTTTATATCGCTGATACGCAAGTACAAAAATCCTACGGAAGTTTCTGATTTGATGTTTACCGAACTCATTGACAAGATTGTGGTGTATGAAGCCGAGGGTGTGGGAAAAGCAAAGACACAAAAGGTTGATATTTACTTCAATTATGTCGGACAGGTCGATATTGCCTACACCGAGGAAGAACTTGCCGAGATAAAAGAGCAGGAAGAACAGGAAGAAAAGAAGCGATTGGAGAAACAGCGTCAGCGTGAAAAAGCCTATCGAGAGAAGCGAAAGGCAAAAAAACTTGCTGAAAACGGTGGCGAAATCGTCAAAACAAAGGTATGTCCTCATTGTGGGAAAGAGTTTACCCCTACAAGCAACCGACAGATTTTCTGTTCAAAGGATTGCTGCTATCAGGCAAGGCAGGATAAGACAAAAGCCGATAGAGAAGCGGAAAAAGGTGATCACTATTATCGTCAGCGTGTATGTGCTGTGTGTGGCAGTACCTACTGGCCTACACACAGTCAGCAGAAATTCTGTTCCGAGGAATGTAAAAAGGTAAACCACAATAAAAAAACCTTGGAGTTTTACTACAAGAAGCAAAAGGAGAAAGAACTATGCAAAGATTTATTACAGACGAAAGAACAGGTATCCGATACGAACTCATCGGAGATTACTATTATCCCTGCCTGACAGTAGAGGAAAGTCCTCCCCTTTCAAAATATGGTCGATTGCGGCAACGATATTTGAGGGAACATAAGCGTGTGCTATATTTTAATCTGCTGACAAGCGGAAAGTTATATGAACACCTTGCCGAAATTGATACTTCGGCTCGTGATATGGCGGAATATCTGATAAAGGAAATGGCAAAGAAGCAGGGTGTAACGGAAGAACTGAAAGCAACGGATATGATGAGATGGATAGGATTGATGAATAACATTCGAGCCTGTGCCGATGAGATTGTATTGAATGATATTGTGTATTCCTAACGGATACCAACCGAAGAAGAACTGCTGTCAAACCGATGGCAGTTTTTCTTTTTCGGCAAGTATTCAAGAAGTCATTAAGTCGTGAGTATAATCGAAGTGGTAGAAAAATTCGTAAAGATGTGGTACAATACTTTTGCTTGTGAGCGACAAATCGGAA
>CAUDCW010000040.1 GCA_958448165.1 uncultured Oscillospiraceae bacterium | reverse complement strand
CCCGAAGGGCGCACTTACTCACCACCTGCAAAACAGGCGGTGGTATCCCTCCCTGCGGTCAGGCTCGTGCGCTCTTCACGAACTGTCTTTTAGCCATTTCTCCAGAGGGGGCAGGCAATGCCGCAGGCGGACATTCCCTGTGCAGTCGGCTTTATGTTTTGCTCAATCAGCAAAACGATGTGGTTGCATATTGCCACCCTATCCCGCCGTCTGCCTGCGAAAACCTGCCACCGGCAGCTTTATCGCAGCGATAGGTATGTCGTGTTTTCCGACACACCTATTTTCTCTTTTGAAAAAGAGAAACAGAAAAATGAAAGGACGGTGAAAACGAATGGCGATTTATCATTTAGAAACAAAAGTAGTCAGCCGTGGCACGGGACGAAGCGCTGTTGCTGCTGCGGCATATATGAGTTGTTCGCAAATTTTGAATGATTATGACGGTGTGCAGCATGACTTCACTCGTAAAAAAGGGCTTGTCTGGCAGCAAATATTTTTGCCGGAGTATGCCCCTGTCGAGTGGCAGGAACGGGCAGTTCTCTGGAACGCCGTGGAAGAAAATGAGAAAACGAAAGACAGCAGACTCGCCCGTGAATTTGTAGTTGCTTTGCCTGTTGAACTGAATAAAAAGCCGTGGAAAAGCCTGTTGTCCGACTTCATCAATGAGCAGTTTGTGGCAGACGGAATGTGTGCAGATGTGGCAATTCATGATCCGCATCCGCCCGGTCATAATCCCCATGCCCACATCATGCTGACTGTGCGCCCATTGGACGAAAACGGCAAATGGCAGTATAAGACGGAGAAAGAATATCTCTGCATCAAGGATGGCGAAGAACGGGGCTTTACTGCCGCCGAGTTCAAAACAGCACAGGCAGACGGTTGGGAAAAGCAATATCAGTACAAAGTCGGGAAAAAGAAAATGTATATGACACCCTCTGCCGCCGAGAAATACGGATATGAGCGTGTCAACAAATATCCGAAAAGCACCAAGTACGGCAGACAAAATCCTGTCTCCGAGCGTTGGAACAGTGATGAACAGCTTGTTCTTTGGAGAGCGGCTTGGGCTGATGTGACAAACCGCTATTTAGAGCGTGCAGGTATTGATCAGAGAATCGACCACCGCAGTTATGCAGAGAGAGGACTTGATGAACAGCCGACCATTCACGAGGGTGTGGTTGCCCGTGCTTTAGAAAAAAAAGGAATCATCTCTGACCGCTGTGAAATCAATCGTCAGATTAAAGCTGACAATGCTTTACTGTGTGAGCTAAAAGCGACTGTGAAAAAGCTGATACAAGCGGTTAAAAATACCATTCCTGCGATTGCGGAAGCAATGGAAAAATTGCGTGGCAATATGATTATCTTCAAATATCAGCTATTGCACCTGGGCAGCAACAAGCACAGTATCAAGCAGTCCTTGAATTTGTTCCGTGAGGAAATGGCGGAATATGTCGCTGTCACGGATAAAATCAAGGCAAAGTCCAAAGAGCGTAAATCTCTGCTGACAGAGAAAAAGGAAACGCCGGTAATTCATGTTCTGAAGCACCGTGACCTTGCAAAGCGCATTGCTGAACTGACAGAGGATTTGGAGGAACTGCGTTCGGAAAAGGCTATGCTGCTCCGACAGCTCCAATACCCCGAAGATGCAACAGCGGATATGTTCAAAAAGCAAATCCGCACTTTGGAGGACGGGCTGAAAAAGATTGAAGCCAGCGAAGCCAAGTATGCCGCCGAGCTTGACAACGCTCTCAAACAATACGCCGAATTGCAAGAGCAGGCGACTGAATTTGACCCCATCGAGCTTTACGAAACAAGACAGGAAATTCGTTCCAATCACGAACAAGATGCCACACGGCGCATCCAGAATGCCTATGGCGATAAATATGATATGCTCCGTATGTATGACAGTAAACGGAGTGTCACTAATCTGTTGAATGAGAGTGCGGAAGAACGGTCTTTGACGGAAAGACTGCGAGCAAAGCAGAAAGAACAGAAACAACAGCAACAGACACAAAGAAAACCCAAGAACAAGAGTAGGGAAAGATAAAATTTGCGGGAGTGCAGTTCATTACGAATCGCACTCCCGCTTTTTGTTTCGTCTACCAAAATAATAAATTTGCTTTGGCACATTTCCGTTTTCATTTGTGTTTTGAAACGCTCTATAGTTAGTGTTTAAGTATTCACAAATAACCCATTGATATTATTCGCTTGTGCGTATATAATATATATAACTATTTGGTGCGGAGGTAAACTATGTTTGAATACATGACAGTACAGGATGCAGCTAAACTTTGGGGAATATCGGTGCGTCGTGTTCAAAAGCTATGTGAAGAAAATCGAATTGATGGAATTGTTCGACTACCTCGTGCATGGCTAATTCCCCAAGATGCCCAAAAACCGGCTGATGGGAGATATAAACAAAATAAAAAAGCGAATTTGTTGCCGACAATAAGGAGAACACACGATGAGTAAATTATTATTAGTGGAGGATGACCAAAGTATCGTATCCTCTTTATCGGACTATTTAGGAAACGAAGGGTTTAAAATCGAAAGTGCTTCCGGGCAGAAAGAAGCAATAGAAAAATTGGATAGCGACCAATACGATATAGCCTTGGTGGACA
>CAUDCW010000039.1 GCA_958448165.1 uncultured Oscillospiraceae bacterium | reverse complement strand
AGGAGGTTCCTTAATGACGAAAAAAATAACCGCAATATTCTTGGCATTGTGCATGGCAATTTCCGTTTTGCCGATGACCATTCAGGCGGCATCAAAGCCCGATATTAAAGTTGGCGACTATGTTAAAATGGGCGCGTATAACAATGCCTCAATTCTTTGGCGATGTGTAAGCATTGACAATAACGGACCGCTTATGCTTGCAGACAAAATTGTTGACACCCTTGCATATGATGCCAAAACAAATGACAACAGCAATTCAAAATCACACAGCAGAAGCTATAAGCGTGATGATTACGGTTCTAACTATTGGAAAGACAGCAATATGCGTTCTTGGTTAAATTCGACCGCAGCTGAAGGCAAAGTCGATTGGCTTTGCGGCAACCCTCCGAAAGACGGATATGTAAGCGGTGTGGGAGCGTACAACGAAAAAGCGGGTTTTCTCAACGCTTTTTCAAAATCTGAAATTGCGGCAATGAAAACCGTTACCCAGCGTTCTCTCGTTTCTCATCCCGAATACAACAAGGGCATAGTTGATGGAGACGCAAATTCGGATTTGTTATACTACACCGATATTTCGGAAGCGGTGGCAAACTACGACAGTTCATATTTTGAAACTACAACCGAAAAGGTTTTTCTTCTTGATGTAAAGCAGGCTAATGCCGTGTGGAAAAATCTCAAAGGTTATTATGTTGCGTATAATAATGACGGTATGGCTTGGCCTTATTGGCTTCGCACTCCTGTTACCGATTGCAATCACGATATGCGTTATATCAGTTCATCGGGTCAGGTCGGTCGTTATGCTCCGTGGTATTCCGATTTGGGCGTAAGACCTGCATTTTATCTCGATTCCGAATATTTTGTTACAACTTCCGGCAGCGGCTCACAAAGCAGTCCTTATATCGGCTCTGCTCCAAATAAGCAAGAGGATGATTATACAATTTCGGAACCTGCCGAGGACGCAAATCCCGATTGGAATGTCAGCACCGAGCAAAGCATTCAGCTCACCCTCGGCCCGTGGTATTCAAATGACGGAAAATATTCTAATCCTACCATCCCTGTTTATACCATCCAAAAAACACGCAGCGACACGGAAAATATGGTTGTTGTCGTTTGCGGCGAGGGATACACAAAAAGTCAGCAGGGCAAATTCATCAATGATGTCAAACGACTTTGGCAGGACGCTATGAAATATGAACCGTATCGCAGTTATGCCGACAGATTCAATGTTTACGCTCTTTGCACAGCTTCCGAATCGACTTTTGACAATGGTGGAAGCACCTTCTTTGATGTTATAGTCGACAAATATAATTCGCCTGTTATTTCTAATAATCTCCACGGAAGTCAGTGGAAAAATCATATTTTTGAGAGATGTATCGGTCCTGAATTTATCGAGAAAATTCACGATGCTCATATCAAAAAAAAGTGTGATCCAAACACAATTCCGTCCGGTTCGGAATATGAGCCTTATTATTATGTTCACGATTATATTGCTCAGTTCGCTATGGTTGTAAACACAAAATCAGATTTCGGCGGTGCTTATAATAACCGTGAATACGGCTTCCATTATTTCATTTCGCCATCAGACAGTTATCGTGCGTCAAAAACTTTTGCACACGAGTTTGGACACGGTTTGCTCGGTCTCGGTGATGAATACAGTAACGGATATTTGCTTGACGATAAGGAACTTAAATCACTCAATCTTTCCTCGGTTGAAGACCCGGAAAAGATAAAATGGCGACAGCTTTTAGGTTTTAGAAACACATATACCTGCCGCAATGCTTACGGCTCAAAAATGCTTGTTTCAAGTTATGAGTGCATAATGAGAGACACAAACTATCAATTCTGTGAGGTTTGCCGTTTGCAGGGCTTCAAGCGAATGTCTCAGCTTGTTAAGGATGTAGACCTTTATGTTGCAACTCCCGAGGTTAAGGAATATACGGGCGCTTATTCAAAGCCGTCTGATTTTACCGACCTTGAAACAAGTTCATATTATAATTACACATATAATCGCAATGACCGACTTTTGAGCGGCAACAGCAAAAGCAGATTTAATACTAATATGAACGGTAAAAAAATCGAGCTTAGAACTGTTATTCAAAACATTTCAGATAAAAATGCACGACAATTAAAATTCAAAATGTGGATTAAGCACTCCGACGGAAGCGTTGCGACCGATTCATCGGGGAATCCGCTTCAAACAGTACAAACCTTTGACATTCCTGTTTGGAATGATAAGGCAAATTTCTGGCCGCTCGGTGCTTTGGATCACATCAAAAGCGACTTTAATTCAGGCTTAAAGAGTTGCTCGCTTATTTATCAAATTCCGTCTGATGCACAGCTTAAGAGCGGCGATACCGTGGCATTTCAGGTGCTCGATGAAAACGGAAATGTGCTTGCAGACGACAATACGGAAACACAGCGCTACACAACCGTTTCAATTCAGTATAAATTTGAGGACGGCTCTGAAATTCCAAACACTGCCGGCGGAACATTTACCGTGCCATACGGCACAAAGCTTGATTTAACACCGGCAAAAACACTTTATGATTATGAATTTATAAAGGTTGACGGCTTGAATAAGCCTATTGTTTCGGACGGAACGGTTGTTACATATTATTACAAAAATAAAAACGAAGAACACACTCACAATCTGACTTTGGTTGCTGCGAAAGCTGCCACCTGCACTACTGCGG
>CAUDCW010000038.1 GCA_958448165.1 uncultured Oscillospiraceae bacterium | reverse complement strand
TTTCTACCGGCGAAGTTTTCTAATTTTGTAACACATCATTGACAAACCTACATGAGAGCTTTTGTTGCTCAAAAATATGAATTGAATAATGTTCTGAATTGTGATAAAATGAAAAATAATGGCTAATTCATTGTGCTTTTTGGTTAAAACCTGCAAAAGCGGCGATAATTACGCTATTTCGTGGGGGATATTGTGTGTTTCCAAACAGGAAACGGAAACAAGGGGCAAGCAGCTTGCGGAAAAGGAGTAAGGAGAGCAATTATGGATCAGGAGAAGCTGATAATTACATATTTTCAACTGAACGAAAAGGAGCGGCAAAAGCATTTTTTAGTGAACAGCACACACGATATTGACAAAACAAAGCTTTTTGCAGTGGGTAAGGCTCATTTTGCTGTTCTTGACGATGACGGTATGGTCATCGCTTACGGCGACAACAGCTGCGGTCAGTGTGATACCCAAGGCTGGGAGAATGTGTCAAAGGTTGTTGCAGGCGATTTTCACACGGCGGCTCTTCTGAATGACGGTACGGCTGTCGCAACGGGAGATAACACTTACGGGCAATGTAATGTCGGTGCGTGGAAGAATATTACCGACATTTACGCTATGAATAACCTTACAATCGGAGTTCAGGCGGACGGCGCCGTAACGGTTGCCGCCCCGACGCAAAAAAAGGAAAGCGAGGCTCAACCACAGCCGCAGTCAAATCCGCAGACAAATCCACAGTCAAATCCGCAGTCAAATCCGCAGTCAAATCCACAGTCAAATCCACAGTCAAATCCACAGACTCAGACGTATCCACAGACTCAGACGTATCCGCAGACTCAGACGTATCCGCAGACTCAGACATATCCACAGACGCAGACGCAGATATACCCACAGATGAATCCACAGACACAGTTTACAAATAATACCTCGAATACACCGGAAATAAACAAGCTAAAGCCTACCGATTGCAGCGACTTTTTATGGGTTGAGGAAGAGGACGGCGTCAGAATAATCGAGTACAATGGCAGCGAAGAAGCAGTGGTTATTCCTGAATTTATACAGGGCAAGCCTGTTCGTGTAATCGGATTTCATGCTTTTTGGTGTAATTATGACGTGAGAAGTATGGTTCTTCCTCAAAACCTCAGGATGATTGCTCAATCGGCTTTTAACAGCTGCGAAAACTTAGAAAAACTGGAAATTCCATACGGCACAGAGATAATCGGAATATCTTCATTTCGCTCGTGCCGAAGACTGAAAACACTGATTCTCCCAAGCAGCGTCAAAGAAATCGGCGTACATGCCTTTTGTAATTGCACAAATCTGAGAGAAGTAGCGATTCCCGACAGTGTGCAGAGAATCGGTAAAGATGCATTTGCCGGATGCGCGAACATAAAAGAGGTCGCAATTTCTCTTCAGACAAGAAAACGTCTTGATCCCTGGGGCAAGAAAATTCCTAATGGGAGATAAAATTCTTAATGCTGACTGACGGACAACGTATCAAAACGGAGTAATTTTTATGGATAAAGAGAAAATTATCATTTCATATTTTAAACTGAACGAGAAAGAACGGCAGGAAAGTTATTTAGCGACCAACGGACTTGCCTTTTTAAAGAAAGGCTTGATTGCTGTGGGCGATGCTCATTTTGCAGTTCTGGAAGAGGACGGCAGGGTCATCGCTTACGGTGACAACGAATGCGGTCAGTGTGATACCCAAGGCTGGGAGAATGTGTCAAAGGTTGTTGCAGGCGATTATCACACGGTGGCTCTTCTGCGTGACGGTACGGTTGTCGCAACGGGGGATAACACTCACGGGCAATGTAATGTCGGTGCGTGGAAGAATATTACCGACATATACGCCGTGAATCATCTCACTGTGGGAGTTCAGGCGGACGGCACCGTGACGGTTGCCGCCCGAGCACAGCAGAATGAAAATAAGGGTCAATCACAAGAACAGCCTATAAATAATACCACGAATATACCAAACCCGAATCAGACCGAAACCTCCGATTACATCGACTATGAATGGGAAGAGAAAGAGGACGGCGTTGTAATAACGTGGTACAACGGCCGCGAAGAAACAGTGATTGTTCCTGAATTTATACAGGGTAAGCCTGTTCGTGTAATCGGATATCGTGCATTCTGGTACAGCTCTGCAGTGAAGCATCTTGTGCTGCCCAAACACCTTAGCTTGATCGGCACCGGAGCTTTCAGCAATTGTATCAATTTAGAAAAAGTGGAAATCCCTTACGGTACAGAGAAAATCGGAAGATTTGCATTCGACTCCTGCCGCAAGCTGGAAACATTGACGATTCCAAGCAGCGTGAAAGAAATCGGTTCATACGCCTTTGGGGATTGTACAAATCTATCGGAAATAGTGATTCCCGACAGTGTGTGTGTAATTGGTGCAGATTCATTCGCTAACTGTAAAAAATTAAAAAATGTGAAAATTTTTCCTCAGACAAGAGAGCGTCTTGATCCCTGGGGCAAGATCATTCCAAGGTAATCAAGCCATTAACTCTAAAAACGCTCGCTAAAGACGATCGACGGACAACATATCAAAACGGAGTAATTCTTATGGACAAGAGCATTATCATATCATATTTTAAGCTTAACGAGAAAGAACGACAGGAGCATTATCTGGCGACTAACGGACTTGCCTTTTTAAGGAAAGGACTTTTTGCCGTGGGATATACGCATTTTGTTACGCTTCAGGATGACGGAGCTGTAGCCGCATTCGGCAACAACGAATACGGTCAGTGCAATGTAGGCGGCTGGCGCAATGTTGTTAAGATTGCAGCCGGCGATTTTCATACTGTTGCGCTAAAAAGCGACGGTACTGTAAGTGCGGTCGGCGATAACTGTTACGGTCAGTGCAATGTGGCAGAATGGCGTGATATTACCGATATTTTTGCCGACAAGGGCTTTACGGTCGGCGTTACGGCAGACGGGAAAATTATGACGACTCACGAGGCGAAAACAGCACCTCAACAGAAAGCACCTGCGAGCAGTGCTTCTGTTCCGACAAAGGCGGGTCAAATGTATGATCAAACGGAAAAGCCTGTGACCGGTGTTTACAATGACTTTGAATACGTAATAACCGGCGGTAAAGCCAGCATCACAAAATACAAAGGCGATGCGAAAACTGTTGTAATTCCCGAAGTGATTTACGGCGTGCCTGTTCGTTGCATAGGTAAAAAAGCGTTCTATTGTAAGGCACTTTCATCTTTGATATTGTCCCAAAATCTGAGAGAAATCGGTGAAGAAGCCTTTTTGAGTTGTAAAAAGCTGTCAGAAATAGAAATGCCATATGGAGTGGAAACAATCGGTAATAATGCCTTTGAGAGTTGTG
>CAUDCW010000037.1 GCA_958448165.1 uncultured Oscillospiraceae bacterium | reverse complement strand
ATGCAGAATCTATTGTGAACAAAAAAGGGCACTCCGACGAATATACGGAGTGTCCTTTTTTTTCAACGACGGCTGGCTGAAATTAGGCGACCGTCGTTTGTTCGGGAAGACGTTTTATATCTTCCGACAGAAACTTGTCCGCATCTTCGGGCGAGAAGCGTTTCCCGTAAAGTTGCACATCAGCCCCTAATGTACGGGATACACCGTCTTTCAGCACCTTTTTCATCGTGGCACTACCGAGGAACACAATATGTTCCGCTACATATTCAGGCTTCAAGCCCAAGATTTTGCACTCGCGGCAATACCTGCGGCTGTCAAGCAGAATATTTACCTGCTCCATGAAATCAGCCCAGAATTTGTTCGCATCCGAGTAAGCCGCATTCATAAATTTGTCGATGCAGGCCAATTTAATTTCGTTATCCTTTTTCAGTTGGACATCGAAAACGGGCCGTGCCTGCGTCATTACACGCCACATCGGGGGCGTAGTCGAACGGCGGCGGCGCGAGGTCTGCACCGTCTGTTGTTCTTTCTGTTCGACAACGGGAGCAGTTGTAGCGGTTGCGGCGTTTGCCGCGTTAATTTCATTGGCGTTTACGCCATTTTGCAAATGTGAATTTGCCATAATCTTAAATACTCCTTTTACAGAGGGGCTAAAATTATGCTGCATCCCTTGCCCAAGCGTTTGCAGGTCGTCGGGTTTATCCCTTTCGACACTACAAAGATTTGACTTTTCGCACCCCAAACACGGGGAGTGAAATAAAGGGCGTTTTTACTCTCCCTCTGCAAGTTACAGATAAACAGCGGAATAAGTTGCAGGCATGCGCCCTTTGCAGGACTTAATTATTCCTTTTAACGAATCGTCGCTATACAAAAAGCTGTCGTTATAGGTAAATTCATAGAGGTAGCAGATACGCGAAATCAGCAACAGCCGATTCAATGAAACACTCTTATCGGGTTGTTTCGGGCGGTTGTCCCCCAATAAGGTGTTCAGCATATCCCGATACATCTCCACAGTCCGATAAATCCGAAACGACGTACTCGGATAGGTTTCGTCGAAATTACCCGTGTCAATCCCGTAATAGTGAATCTTCCTGCCTTTGCATTCCCGTTCATAGGTTTCCCGCAACCAGTCCAAAATCCCACGCTTTATAACGGGCAGAACCTCGACTTTCTTTCTGTTCTTTTTAAGGGTTATTTCAATATCATCGTCCGTGAAATCCTCGCCTAACTCTTTGAACAGATTTTGCACCGCCTTATTCAAAGACGCGGGTTTCACAAGGCCGCAGTTCTTAAACGAGGTTTCGACATAATCGTAAATAAAGACCAGCGCAAACCAAAATTTCTCGACATCCAGCCCCAATCCCATAACCGTAGCGATTATATCGTCGTTAGCCAGATAATCCGACTTGGCAAAGGGCATCTTAATCTTCCCCGTACAGTAGCGATATTCAAACTGCGGTGTGCGGATTCCATACGTCTGTTCATCACATCCGCAGGCAATATCGACATACTCGCGCAACTCACGGCGCATCGGGTCGAAATCCCAATGCACAATCTTATCGTTTTCATCCATCAGTAAGGATTCATACATACTCTTACGGATGGCATCGGCTTCTTTCTCATTCATAAAATAGCGTTTTACACCCAAATTTACGGCTTTTTACGTGTACATCGCACTTATTTACCATGCAAAAACCGCTATTAGCACCTAAAACACGTGTTCGAAAGGAATTTCAGAACAGCCGAACTATGTACCGAACCGCTAATAGTACTGAATTGCATGACACGAAAGGTGTTTTAGAACAACAGACTATGTAAAATACCCGCTAATACTACATTTTGCACATTAATTTCCCCGTCGAACACACTCCGCCACCCCGTAAACAGCCCTATAAGGCCATCTAAGACATAGATAAAAATGTTCGGATTAATTGCTGTTCGACCTTTGTTGTCAATAAAAAAGGCGCTATCTTTATAATACGAGAGAGGAAAATCCGACAAGTAAGGGTAAGGTCATGTAAGGGACATTTTCGGTGTCCCTTGCTTTTGTGCCCTGCTCGCATATTTTTTGTGTCGGAAATCAATTCTCCTTATAAAGATACTTTCCACACCGAAAAAATGCGGCCGCATAAAAAGTGTGTCGGAAATTAAATTTACTAATAAAGATGTTACCCGCACAAAAAATATGCGGTGTAATTTTTTCCTTACTCTTTACTTATGAATTCAATCATTACAGCACCCTTGAACGCACTCCACGTCCAGCAAATCCCCGAACTCGACAACGAATTACCTGCAAACTGCATCTTTAATAAGGGCAAGACGGGATGCGGGGCAACGACACTTGCCATCGAGAACCGAGTGCCGACCTTAATTGCTGTTCCGACGGTGAACCTTATCAAGAACAAACTGCCCGAACACGCCGACCTGCTGGGGGTTTACGGCGGTGTCACCAACCAAGAGATAGCCGACTATCTAAAAGCGCACGACCGCTGAAAAATCATGGCCACCTATGATGCGATTCCGCGTGTCGCAGAGATTGCAGGAGCGGAGATATACGCCAAAGCCCTGCTGTTGGTAGACGAATATCACCGCCTGCTGTTCGACTATTCATTTCGACACCGAGCCATTACGGGATTGCTTGCCGAAATGCTCAAATTCAGCCGTGCGACTTATATGTCCGCGACACCCATCGAGCGGGAATTTCTGCTGGATGAATTGCAGACCTTGCCGACAACGCGGATTGTCTGACCCAGCGAACCGCCGATGCAGGTGCGGTTGTGGCATGAAAACAGCCCGTTGGCATCGGTCGTAAATCTTTGCCACAATGCCGTAACGCACAATATTCCCTGCAATCTGCATTTCTTTGTAAACAGCGTCGATTTTATCGGGCGGGTGTTACATCATGCCCGACTTTCGCCCGACGAGGTGAAAATCGTCTGTTCGACAAGCGGGACATCCGAGCAGATAAACCGCGAGAAATTAGGCGGAGATTATTCGATAGGGATTCCCGACAAAGCGGTGCGCAAAATCAATTTCTACACCTCGACAGCTTTCGAGGGGTGTGACATTTACGACAAGCAGGGCAAAATATACGTCGTGAGCGACGGCACGGCACGACATCACCTGCTGGACGTTTCCACGACGATACGGCAGATTGCAGGACGCATACGAGATACGCGTTACAAAGAGATAACGCACATCTTCTCGACGGTACGATACGCCGAGGGCATCACCTATCCGCAATTCAAAGCCGCAACGGAAAAAGAATTGGATAAGGCCGAACGCTTCGTGAAATGATATGCGACGGCGGATGAAGATTTACGCAATCTGATTTACACCAATAACAAATACATCAATACCGATACAATGACCATAGACCGCAACCGAATCAAATTGGAACTGCTGAATTTCCGCAACTATGCCGAGATTTATGCCGACAGCCGTAACCTTATTACGGAATACGAGCGTAACGACAACAAGATAACAGCCGCCGAACGGCATGACATCCGACTGACCAAGTTGGAAAAGAACGCCAAAGCCAAGATACCGTTTAAGGAGTTGTTCGACCGATACGCCGAACTCAAAGCGTCCGACACGAATCCTTTTTCGACGGACGTGTTCGCATTATCGCTTATCGAGCGGCGGAACCCGTTGGTAAAACAAGCCTTTGAGATATTGGGGACAGAGCGGGTGCGGGAACTCAAATACAATCAGACGCAGATACGGCGCGAACTGATTAAATGCTCGGCGGACGAACTCGCATATAAAATCGTCAAACGGATAAATGCCGATTTGCCCCACGGAAAGGCGATACCCTCTAAAATCATTAAAGAGAGATTGCAGACCATATACGACGATTTGGGGGTTGAGCGCAGAGCAAAAGCGACGGATATTGTCCAATGATTCGATACCGCGAAAGGTTATAAGAACATCGACGGCAAGAACACCGAGTGCTACACCATCATAAGGGATAAACTCGTTGCAAGGAAAAAGATTGCTGCGGAATAATATCGCAACTCCGATTGGCTGAAAAGTCGGTCGGAGTTTTTCGGTACATATACCCCGACCGAGCGGACAATCCCTATTTTTCACCCCTCCCCCTTTTCAGATGGAAAACCGAATTTTTATCCATTACATATAATAGGATTCCACATAAAACAGACCGCTCCCTATTTATGCCCGAAACCATATAACAGCATAGAATTATTTGCATTATATAGAATCGGAAAGCTATTCTTACATGGAGATATGCCGCCTTTTTAGTTGGTTATGAATGGAGTTATCTTTTTACAAGTAATGGGGAATAACTCTAA
>CAUDCW010000036.1 GCA_958448165.1 uncultured Oscillospiraceae bacterium | reverse complement strand
GAATATATGACCGTAAACGGCAGTGGAACGTGCGTACAATACGCATATCAGACCTATGAGATGTGTCGGGAATACGGTCTGGAATGTTACTTCGCATGGACTGAAAATAAGCTGTACGGACACGTTGCAAACGTGGTTAATATAGGTGGGATGTGGTACGTTCTTGATACGCAGGCAGGCTGCTTCCTCACGGAAAATATGTGTGAATTTACAGAGATAGTGGACGCAAACGAAAGCTATATCGCATCTGCCGATATCATCAGCAGTGTGCGGTACGAATAAAAATCATGAAAGGCTCGCAAATGCGGGCCTTTTTCTTTTAGGAAGGAAAAAATATGTTTAAAAACAGAATACTGAAAAAACTCGGCGCAGGTCTCATGGCGGGACTCTGCGCTTTTACCTTGATCGGAACAAATCTCAGCAGCTTTAAAACCTCTGCTGCCGAAACCGCTAAAGAGCCTCTGCTCTCAGGGGACGAAGTCATCAAGCAAGCGGCAAAATACCTCGGAGTTCCCTACGGCTGGGACTGCAAGGGTTACGACGGCGTTTACTCATCTTCAAATCCTACCAAACAGTCTATGGAAACTGTACGCCAAAGGGGTCTTGACTGCTCCGGTCTGATTTATGCAACACTGACAGATCTGGGCGTAAGCACCGCCGGGTTCCCGTCCAATAACCCTGTTCCGCAGAATTACTGGGAGTATGCGGACGGCTCTGCTTACAAAAACTGCACCATGACTTACAAAGGAATAACTTCACCAATTGAAGTCGTTTATGAAAAACTTGATGCGGACAGTCATCAGTATTTTGACAGCGAAAATCTGATTCCGGGATCAGTTGTATCAGGTACTGCAAAGGATAATGGGATAGGACATATGTGGTTTTACATGGGAAAGTTTGACAACAGGGACTCCGTGTTAGATTACCTTGTAAAACTCGGATATGACAGAAATTCCGTCTCCCCCTATGTAGGCAGCGGCAACGGTGATGGAGGTAAGCACTGGAGAATAGAATGCAATGGTTCACAGGGCTGTGTTATCAACAATAATACCGACGGCAAGGCGAGGTTCAAAAGCTTTGTCGCCTACAAATTAATCTCCCGTGACGCCACTTTCAGTATTAAAAAATGCATCGACGGTACGAGTCAGATTGTCGGAAAATCACCTGTTGACGGCAGTACTGCAAAGTACGGCGTTTACTCCGATTCTGAGTGCAAAACAAAGGTCGGAGAAATTACAATCGGAGCTGACGGTATCGGTTCGATCAAGCTTCCCGACGGCACATATTATGTTAAGGAACTTTCAGCACCGAAAGGCTACGCTCTCTCGACTAAAGTTTACGAGTTGAAATCAAATCAGACGGTCACTGTTTATGAAAATTATCAGACGGGAAAAATCAAGGTAAATAAGACCTCTGAGGACAAAATTGTCAAGGATATCGAATTCAAAGTGACCGGTTCTGATGGCAGTGCATATTCAAAAAAGACTGATTCTAATGGAACTGCAGAGTTTTCAGAACTTAAAGTTTATGACATGAAATCCGGAAAGCCTGTTACCTACACGGTTTCCGAAATTAATGTGGCAACCCGTTATGAAACTCCAAAGGCGCAGAATGTGACGCTGACAAGCGGAAATGCAGATCTGACTGTGAATGTGAAATTCAATAATGAACTTAAAACAGGGGCAATCAAAATCAACAAACAGTCAGAGGACGGAGAAAATGGTGACAGAACATTTGAAATTAAGGGTGGCGGCAAGAAATACAGCATAAAAACAAGCTCTGACGGAATTGCGGTTCTTTCGGATATTCCTGTTTATGACAGCAATAATGAGAAAATAGTGTACACCATTTCCGAGAAAAATGTTCCCGTAAAGTATGTCGTTCCTGCTGATCAGACTGTAACTCTTACGGCAGATGCAACAAAAAGTGTTACATTTAAAAATAGGCTGAAGAAATTCACTGCTGAAATTGTGAAGAAGGATTCGGAAACAGGTACGGCACAGGGAGACGGTACACTTTCAGGTGCAGTATACGGTATTTTTAATGGAGAGGAACTGGTTGATACCTATACAACGGACGAAAACGGATATTTCAGGACAAAAGAATATATCTGCGGAGATAACTGGACGCTTCGTGAAATAAGCACTCCGGAGGGATATCTCCTTGATGAAACAGTATGCATTATAGGAGCAGATCCGAAAAATTATATCATCGAGAAAAATACTCTTTTTAAGGAAGTAAGTGAAAAAGTTATTAAGGGCAAAATCAGTATTATCAAGCATTCAGACGATGGTACAACACAGATAGAAACACCCGAAACAGGTGCAGAATTCGAGGTGTATCTTAAAAATGCAGGCAGCTATGGCAATGCGAAGGAAAATGAGCGTGATTATCTCATTACAGATGAAAACGGCTTTGCCGAAACAAAATTAATGCCATATGGAATATATATTGTTCACCAGACCAAGGGATGGGAAAATACAGAGTTTATGCCGGATTTTGAAGTTAATGTCAGCAAAAATGAAAAGAACTATTTTTACCTCATTAATGACGCTGTCTTAACTTCATTTGTAAGAATTGTGAAGAAAGATGCTGAAACAGGTAATGTTATTCCTGTTTCAGGAATCGGGTTCAAGGTATGGGACTGTGCAGATTCATGCTATGTAACACAGAAAATCAACTATCCTTCAGAAATGATTCTTGACACTTTTTATACAGATGACAGCGGGACATTAATGCTGCCGCAAGAACTGTCTTACGGTGATTATGAGCTTCATGAGGTGAAGTCACCTGACGGGTATGTTCTTGATGAGAATCCTGTTCCATTTACGATTGACGGTACAGATAAAACCGTAGTTGTTGAAAAATACAATACTGCTCAGAAAGGCAGGATCAGCATTCAGAAATCCGGCGATACTTTCAGTTCTGTTACTGCTCTCGGCAGTGCGATATATATTGATGAAAATGGTGAAGTGCATGAAAGCGGACAGACCACTTATACCCCTGTGTTCGAGGAAAACGGACTTTCCGGAGCGGTTTATCAGGTTATCGCAAGCGAGGATATCATAACGGCTGACGGTACTGTCAGAGCTAACGCAGGCGAAATTGTTGCCGAACTTACAACCGATGAAAACGGCTATGCTGAAACGGATTTATTATACCTCGGAAAGTATGAAATCAGAGAGATCACAGCCCCATACGGCTACGTTTTAAACACAGAACCACAGCTTGTGGAGCTTAGCTATGCAGGACAGGAGGTCAGCGTGAGAGATACCGTGAATATGTCGTTTGTCAACGATTATCAGAGCATTGAAATAAGCCTTGAGAAGTTTATGGAACAGGATGAATCTTTTGGAATCGGTATGAATTCCGAGTACAAAAATGTACGTTTCGGAGTGTTTGCCGCAGAGGAAATCACGGCCGCAGACGGTAATGTAATTCCCGAAGATGGACTTATTGCAGAGGTTTCCCTCGATGAAAATATGAAGGCTGTTATCGCTGAAAAGATCCCATTCGCTAAGTATTATGTACAGGAAATTACAACAGATGAGCACTATATTTTAAATGGTGAAAAGTACCTCGTAAGCTTCGAATATCAGGGTCAGGAAATGACCACAGTGTATGTGGATTGCGGACAATTTAAAAATCTTCTTAAACGAGGAACAGTCAAAGGAATCAAGGTAACCGAAAGTGAAGAACCGCTTGAAAACGCTCTCTTCGGACTGTTTTCCAATGAAGAAACTGAGTTTGTTTCTGACAATGCGATCATGACTTCCGAGTCCGATTCCAAGGGTGAATTCGGCTTTGAAGAAGTACCTTTCGGCAGCTATATTGTGCGTGAAATTGCAGCTCCGGAGGGTTATGTTTTAAGTGATGAAAGCTACCCCGTAACTGTTTCGGAACACGAAGAAATTATCAATATTCGTACAGTTAACGAGAAGATCAGAGGCAATGTTACCGTCACAAAAATTGACGAGGAATACCCTGATAACAGGCTTTCAGGCGCAGAATTCACAGTTTATTCCGATGAAAAATGCGAGTCTGAAATCGGCAAATTGTCAGAAACCGAAAAGGGAGTTTACATTATTGAAAACCTTGAATACGGCAAGTATTTCTTAAAGGAAACTGTCGCTCCGGACGGCTTTATTATCGATGAAAACGTGTACCCATTCAGCATTGAGAAAAACGGCGAAACCGTAGAAATTTCAAATACAGAGGCTGGACATGGATTCATAAATAAGCCTGAAAAAGGTAGTGTGGAGATCACTAAAACCGATGTTTCAACGGGTCAGCTTATACCTAACTGCGGCATCGAAATTCTTGACAAAGACGGCAATGTTGTCGTTCAGGGA
>CAUDCW010000035.1 GCA_958448165.1 uncultured Oscillospiraceae bacterium | reverse complement strand
GTGAAGAGTGGAGAGTGGAGAGTGAAGAGTGGAGAGTGAAGAGTGGAGAGTGGAGAGTGGAGAGTGAAGAATGAGGAATTATAAACCAAAACTCTAAACTCCAAACTCCAAACTCTAAACTCAAAACTCCAAACTCCAAACTCAAAACTCACTCTACATTCAGCAGAGCGAGCCGGAACGGTCAAGACCGTTCCCTACGCCCTCGTTGCTAAATTCATCTATTCTCAAAACTCCAAACTCCACACTCAAAACAGGAGGAATAATATGATAACGGTGCTTGATATTTCTTTGGACAAACGTCAGGGCTTTTTTGTGCGTGCCGCAGGAGCGCTCAGAAAAGCCGATATCAGGGTTCAGGTGAAAAGCTGCGGAAGGCTTAAGGTGATGTATATAACCTGTCACACGGGCTTTGGCAGAGTTGACTGGGGCAAAATTGCCGATTATGCCGGCGGCGCAAGGGGATATGTCCTGTGCGACAAAGAGCTTTTACTGCCGCGCAGGCTCGGCTTCCGCCGCTTTTATTCGCAGAGCCTTTCACGCCTTATGGCGATAAACGGTACAATCACCGTTTTGTCGCTTTTAAAAAAGCAGTGCCGCAGATTGTCGCTGTGCTTTTGCGACCTCGGCGGCGAGTATGCCCGTTACGCTCCGCTTTTTCTGCCGCTGTGCGGCAAAATGACCGTACTTACAAAAAGCGGCGCCTACAGTGATTTTCCCGATTACGCAATGGGAGAGTACGGCGCCTGCGTTCGGGTGTGCCATGACGAACGGGAGCTTTCGGACTGCCGTGTGATTGTCGCACCGAGGTTTTCACCTCTTGAAAATTACCGTGGCGAGCGCTGTGTTATGTTCACTGTAGGAGGGGAGAGCCGCAATCCGCTGATAAAAACAGTCGGCGGCTATGGCTGGGGACTGCCGCCGAAATACCGTACGCTCAAGCCGTATTTTCTGAGCGACGAGTATTTTTCGCAGGCGCTCTATTCCGTGGCTCACTGCGCCGATGCGGCAAAGGCTTCGCCGTATGAATTCGATATGTGCGGACAGCGGCTCACGGCGTCCGATATTGCGGCAGTTATTGCGTCACAGGCGTTTCCGACTCTTGACACGGCGGACTCAAAAGCTTATAATAAACTGTAAATGCTTTGTTTGTTGTTCGGGCGGATAACGCAAAAAAACAACAACCAAAATTAAAGGAAACACTGAATAAATCACGCTGAAAGCTGTTTGTGCATCTTCCCCCCATATTTTCCGTCAGCCTGACCAAAAAATCCTCGTAATGCGACAGCATTACTGCGGTTTATTTGTCCAACCTGACGAAAAATCTGACGGCGCAATATGCACAAACGATTTAATCAGTGTTTCCAAAAATATAACGCCGAAAAGGATGGTTGCAAAATGCAGAATCAAAAAGAAATTTTACTCACATTTGACGGTAAAGCAAAGCTTGAGCAGGAGCTTGAACAGCTCAAAACAGAAAAACGTAAAGAGATTGCGGAAAAAATCAAGGTTGCGCTGTCCTTTGGCGACCTTTCCGAGAACAGCGAATACGACGAGGCTAAAAACGAGCAGGCTATTGTCGAGGCAAGAATAACGGCGATTGAAACAACACTGAGAAACGCAAGAATTATCGACGACAGCGAAATCGACACTCAGTCTGTCAGCATCGGCGTTTTTGTAAAGGTAAAGGTTGGCGGAGCTATGGAGGCTACCTACAAAATCGTTCCGACAAGTGACGCAAACCCGCTTCAGGGCAGAATTTCGGACGAATCGCCGGTCGGCGCCGCTCTTATGGGCAGAAAGCTCGGCGAGACTATAAGCGTTGAAACACCGGGCGGCATTGTTGAATACACAATTCTTGATATTACAAGAGAATGATGAGTTGAGTGAAGAGTTGAGAGTGGAGATGGCGGCGTCGCCGCAGAGAATAGAGAACAGAGAATAAAGAAAAGAGAACAGGAGGAATACCAATGGCACAGGAAAATACGCCTCAGAACAATTCAAATCAGAACACGGGCGACCTTCTGCAAGTCCGCCGTGACAAGCTTGCGGCTTTGCAGGAAATGGGACGTGACCCGTTTGCAATAACTACAAGTGACAGAAACATAAAAAATGCCGAGATTGCAGAACGCTTTGACGAGCTTGAAAATCAGGACGTGTGCATCGCAGGACGTGTTATGTCAAAAAGAGGAAAGGGCAAGGTTTCGTTCCTCGACATTCACGACATCACGGGCAAAATGCAGATTTTCGCAAGGTATGATGATCTCGGCGAGGAGGACTATAACCTGCTGAAGAAGTGGGATATAGGCGACATTGTCGAGATAAAGGGCTTTGTTTTCAAGACAAAGGTAGGCGAGATAAGCGTTCACGCAAAGGCAGTAAGACTGCTGTCAAAATCCTTAAAGCCGCTGCCGGAGAAGTTCCACGGCTTAAAGGACACCGACCTGCGCTACCGTCAGCGTTATGTTGACCTCATTATGAACCCCGAGGTCAAGGACACCTTTATCAAGCGTTCAAAGATAATCGCTGCAATCCGCAAGTATCTTGACACGCAGGACTTTATCGAGGTTGAAACTCCGATGCTCGTTGCAAACGCAGGCGGTGCGGCGGCAAGACCGTTTGAAACTCACTTCAACGCGCTTGACGAGGATCTGAAGCTCAGAATTTCGCTGGAGCTTTACCTCAAGAGGCTGATTGTCGGCGGACTTGAAAGAGTCTATGAAATCGGCAGAGTGTTCAGAAACGAGGGCGTTGACACACGCCACAACCCGGAGTTCACTCTGATGGAGCTGTATCAGGCTTACACCGACTACAACGGTATGATGGATCTGACCGAAAACCTCTATCGCTATGTAGCGCAGGAGGTCCTCGGCACAACAAAAATCACATACAACGGCATCGAGATGGACCTCGGCAAGCCGTTTGAGAGAATAACAATGGTTGACGCCGTAAAGAAGTATTCGGGCGTTGACTTTAACGAGATTACAACCGACGAGCAGGCAAGGGCGATTGCAAAGGAAAAGGGCGTTGAGTTTGAAAGCCGCCACAGGAAGGGCGATATTCTCAACCTCTTCTTCGAGGAGTTCGCCGAGGAGCATATGATTCAGCCGACCTTTGTTATGGACCACCCGATTGAGATTTCGCCGCTGACAAAGAAAAAGCCGGACAACCCCGACTATGTTGAGCGTTTTGAGTTCTTTATGAACGGCTGGGAGATGGCAAACGCCTACTCTGAGCTTAACGACCCGATTGACCAGAGGGAGCGCTTCAAGGCTCAGGAGGAGCTTTTGTCGCAGGGCGACGAAGAGGCGAACACAACCGACGAGGACTTCCTGAACGCCCTCGAAATCGGTATGCCCCCGACAGGCGGCATCGGCTTCGGCATCGACAGAATGGTAATGCTCCTGACCGATTCCTCGGCTATCAGGGATGTTCTGCTTTTCCCGACAATGAAGCCCCTCGACAAGTAAAAGTCGAAAAAAACCAGTGTTTATGCGGGTTTCGGGACTTTCTAAACCGGATAAATTTACCTCTTTACACCAAATTTACACCAATCGGTGCTGAAAACGGTGCAGAGACTAAAAAATCGCATAATTTTGAGTTTCACACAGCTCCTGAGAAGTTACGGCTTTTCAGGAGCTTCTTTCATTTCTCATAGTTTTCGGGCTACATCGCAAACTACACCAATCCCGTTTTTCTCAATATAATGAGGATAATCACAGAGGAAGGGGTGGTTGTACTATGAGCAACAGTTTAGCAAGCGTTCACCCGGAGCTTATTTCTGAATGGTCAGAGAAGAATTTACCGCTGACACCGGATAAGATAACCTTCGGTTCAAATAAGAGAGTGTGGTGGAAAGGTGCTTGCGGACACGAGTGGGAAACGAGCGTCAAAGCTCGCTCAAAGGGCGAGAAATGCCCAATATGCTCAGGAGCAAGAGTAATAGAGGGTATCAATGATTTAGCCACATTGAAGCCCTTGCTGGCTCAGGAGTGGTCTGAAAAGAACGAATTAAAACCTACTGAGGTTTCTGTCGCTTCTCATAAGAAGATTATTTGGAAATGTAAACACGGACACGAATGGGAAGCAAGCGTTAAAAGCAGAACGGTAAACGGTACAGGCTGTCCATACTGCTCACATAATAAAGTCCTTGCAGGGTTCAATGACCTTGCTTCACAGTATCCCGATATTGCTGCTGAATGGTCTGACAGAAATCTTCCGTTGCTGCCTACAATGGTAACAGCCTTTGCAAACAGTAAGGCTTGGTGGAAATGCAAAGATTGCGGAAACGAGTGGCACACTCTTATTTCAACCCGTTCCGGTGGGAGCAGATGTCCGTATTGTAGCGGATATACATTGCTCAAAGGATTTAATGACTTGGCGACTACGCACCCTGAACTTGCGGCTGAGTGGTCAGAAAGAAATTATCCCCTAATGCCTGATGAGGTAAACGCAAAATCAAGACACAATGTTTGGTGGAAGTGTAAGACCTGTGGCAATGAGTGGAAGTCCGTTATCAATGCTCGTGTAAAAGGAACAGTATGCCCGGTTTGTGCGGACAGGGCGGTTCTTGCAGGATACAATGATTTAGCCACAACGGACAGGAAACTGCTTGCTGAATGGGATTACGAAAAAAACTCTCTGCTCCCGACACAAGTGTCAAGAAGGTCGATGAAAAGTGTGTGGTGGAAATGTTCACTGGGACACTCTTGGAAAGCAAAAATCAGCGATAGAACAATTATCGGAGAAAAATGCACTGTGTGCGAAAAAGAATATCGCTCCGTATTCCCCGGCTTGGCGGTCGCCTATTACGCCAATCAAAAAGGATTAAAGGTGCAGCTCGGTTCGGATAAACTATTAGGAATACCACTTGAAACCTACATTCCGTCAGAAAAGCTGGCGATAGAATTTACGAACGGCTCAGAACATATGGAGGTTCTCAAAAGCCATCTATGCAAGCAGCGAAATATAAAACTTGTAAAGCTCCCTTTTAAGACAACCGAAACCGAAGCGGAGTATGCCGACAGAGTAAAAGCAGTTTTCAAAAGCGTACATATCTTTATTTATTCTGATGTCGAAGCAGATGTTTCGGTAATCAGAGCAAAATACAATGAATGGAGGAAAAGATTATGAGAGAAGAAAAGTTCCATATCTATCTTACCGAAATCGAAGAAAGCGACGACGGACACGGCAATATCGTACAGACCGAAACCACAGTAACCGAAACATTTCTGTATATCACGGTAACGCACAAGACTGTTGATGAAATGGCGGCTATGTATGGCTTTAATCAAGAGCAGAAAGATTATCTTGCCGAGCTATTGCAGGACGAAAACAATCAGCTATGGTCACAGGTGCTTTACGGTATCGGATACAGCGACGACCAAATCGTAACGGTTGCCTTGTCTCAGGTAGGTAATGTAGGCGGTCAGCCTTACTGGTCTTGGTACGGATTTGACTCCCGTGTAGAATGGTGTGCCTGCTTCGTTTCTTGGTGTGCCAACGAGTGCGGATATATCGACGCCGGTATTATCCCGAAGTATGCCGGTTGTGTAAACGGCGTACAATGGTTCAGAGACCGAGGACAATGGGCAGACGGTTCGTATGAGCCTTCGCCTGGTACAATCATCTTCTTTGATTGGGAGGGCGACGGTGTAACAGACCACACCGGTATTGTTCAGAAATGCGAGAACGGTACAGTCTATACCGTTGAGGGCAACTCAGGCGATACTTGCAGAACCAAAACATACCCGGTTGGAAGTTCTGTTATCTACGGATACGGTATTCCGGCATATTAAAAAAAGATGGCTGCTCGTTCGAGTAGCCATCAAGTACATTATTCAAAATCTGTTATTTCTCTATCTTTCAGATAGACATTGTGCGTGTGATAAGTAAAACACATCAACAAATCGCTGTCTCTATTATCTTTCGCTTCGAACACAGAAAAGTCATCGGACAAGATAAAAATAAGTCCAAGCAGTTTCTTTATATATCCGTTATATGAAGCATAGTTCATATAGAGAGATGCGGTATATCCGTCATCGTCCTCTATCAAATCTGCGTCAATTTCATAGGTTTCCGATAACTCACTGACTGCCCATATAAATTTATCTTTATTAGCTATACGCTTTTCATTGGGGACAGTCCTTCTGTTCTTCCGCATAAAATCAAGAAATTCTTCCGCTGTCATCGAGTTTTCGTTATCGTCATAATTCTCGTTTTTCATTTCTTCTCAATGTAATAACTGCATGGCATATCAAGCCAAATACAAGAGAAAAACAGCCACCGCCAAATAGTGATGCTCCCCACCCTGCACCTGACATTGTCATAAAACCGCCAACAAAGAAAATACCAATGCCAAGAAATATACCAACACCATAAAAAAGTCCAATTGCCATATCGTACTTATTAAATTGTCGTTTCTCCTTTTTTTCATATGTTTCCATCTTTGTTATTACCTCCTTCGCAAAATCGTCCATGTTGACTCCAAAAAGAAAGCAAATTTTTTTCAACATATTTAAATCGGGTTCATTAACATCTCTCTCCCAATTCGATAGTGCCTGCCGGGTAACATTCAATTCCCCGGCTAGTTCTTCCTGTGTCATTCCCAATTGTGTTCGCAGATGACGTATTTGCTTTCCTGTTGTAATATTCGTCTGTTCCTGGTTCAAAATAGTTTCTCCTCTCTGATACTGATTTTATCAATGATATTTCGCAATAGCCAGCAATGAACGCTTGCATTGCGCAAGACGTTACATTATCTTCTGAAACATATAGCGCACCTTGTCCAGGCGGCTGTTTGGACGGCGGGGCTGGATGACTGGCTTGCCGACAGCGGCCTGATACCCTTTCAGTTCTGTAAGGCATACGCTCTGCCCGTTGGTGTAAAAGGCCAGATCAGTACGGTATGCCTGTATACAGCGGGCGGG
>CAUDCW010000034.1 GCA_958448165.1 uncultured Oscillospiraceae bacterium | reverse complement strand
GTCTCTGTTTCTGTTTCTGTCTCTGTCTCAGTCTCTGTTTCTGTTTCTGTCTCTGTTTCTGTTTCTGTCTCTGTCTCTGTTGCTGTCGGCTCTTCAGAACCGAAAGGCTTCTGTGAGAAGTTGTAAACGCCTTTGCCGTTAGTGTGAGAGATAACCTCTGCGCCGTTTAAAAGAACATCAGAAGTTGATACAGCCTGATCGCCTGATTCATAATCCCAGAACTGATGCTCAGGACCTGGATTAGCGGTATCAAAGAACTGACCCTCTGAAATGATGCAGGCAACTGTTGTTTCGCCAGCTGCAATAACATCAAATGTTATGCTCATGAGCTGAACGCCGCCCTCAACGCTGAGGTTAGCAAAACCGCTCTGACCGCTGCTTGCAATAAGCTTTACAGCAGAGTTGCCGTTGCCTGTCTTTGTGTCGCAGTTGTAGATTATTGAATAAATCGGTGTGCCCTTTTCAACAATTTCACCATCATAATTCTTGAAGTTCAAAGGGAACAGCCTATAAGGAGCGTAGCCTGCTGCATCAGGGTCAACCTCAACTTCGCCTTCATTTACGCCCATTGCTGTCCAAACGTCCTGTGAAGGCTTAATTGTGGCGTTATCAAACTCCATATAAGCCTCGTATCCGTTTGTTTTCATAACCTTGCCGTTGCCATCAAGTGTTTCCGGGATATACCACCAGAAATTAACTGTCACCTGATCGCCGACATTTGCTTCAATCGTACCGCTTGGGGTCTTGATTGTAGTCGTTCCTGCAGCATTTACTGACAGGCAACACATTGAAAGTACCAGCATTAACGCAAGAATAACACTGATAATTCTACTGTGCTTTTTGTACATCGTAAAATCCTCCTTTAAAATCTTCATGCCAAAATAGCATTAAAAAATGTATTATTACAAAATCCGAATTTGCAAAACAGACGAAGCAAAGCCTTGCTGCAATTTGATTTGAAAATCGGTTTTTATAACCTGAGTTATGTTGCGGCATCTGCACGCCGCCTGCGGTTAATCCTCATAACCGTTGTGGTCCTCGCCGATAAGGCCGTTCTCGTGAGCGCCGATCGGGTTAAAATACCTCAGCAGTACAACGCCGAAATCCTTGTCAGCGGCAGCAACATCGGTCAGAATCTGCTCTATCATAAATTTCGTCCACGCATAGGGACTTGTACAACCGCCGGTTTTCATCGACTCGACATACGGAATAGCCGCGTCTGAGCAGTAAACCGTCGCCGACGAGCTGAACACAAAGCTTTTTACGTTATACTTGCGCATAAGCTCCAGAAGCGTCAGCGTAGAATCAAGGTTGTTGCGGTAATACATCAGCGGCTGCTCACACGACTGCCCAACCGCCTTGAAGCCTGCAAAATGAATAACGGCGTCAATGCTGTTCCCAGCAAAAACCAGTTCAAGCGCCGCCTTGTCGGCAACGTCAATTTTATAGAACGTCGGGCGTTTTCCCGTTATTTGCTCAATGCGGTCAATAACCTTTATCTTGCTGTACGATAAATCGTCGGCAATAACAAC
This sequence comes from uncultured Oscillospiraceae bacterium, assembly GCA_958448165.1. GTDB lineage: Bacteria > Bacillota > Clostridia > Oscillospirales > Acutalibacteraceae > UBA7067. Next base: position 6,397 of record CAUDCW010000034.1, on the reverse strand, counting down.
GTCGTAGCCGGAATTCAAAAGCTCAACACAAGTGTGACTGCCGATAAAGCCGGCGCACCCGTCAATAATATCTCCATCGGAATCACCCCACCAACCAAATGCCACACAAATATGGCATAAATCAGGCAAAAGCTATATTTTTAGCCAAGTACCCAATATTAGTCTAATTTACTATATTATATAACACCCAAATGGTAATTTCAAGAGGGAATAAATTTACAAATTTTGAACAAAATTTTATGCAAACCTTATATTTTTATCATTTCTTTTTTATTCAAGGTCTATATATTGTGTGGTTTGAAATGTAATATACAAGAGATAAAAACGGCATTTCCAAATCGGAAATGCCGTAATACGTCTATTATTATCTCAACCCGTTAAATCAAGCCTTGCCGACAGAGCCGAACAGCTCCATCTTCTCTTTTACGGTTGCCTTGATAGCATCAAAGCCCGGAGCGAGAAGCTTTCTCGGGTCAAAGCCCTTACCCTGCTGATCCTTGCCTGCCTCGATATACTCTCTTGTAGCAGCAGCAAAAGCAAGCTGGCACTCTGTGTTAACATTGATCTTTGAAACGCCGAGGCTTATAGCCTTCTTGATCATATCAGCCGGGATACCTGTGCCGCCGTGAAGAACGAGAGGCATTTTGCCTGTGAGCTGCTGAACAGCGTCAAGAGTTTCAAAGCTCAAGCCTGCCCAGTTCTCGGGATATTTGCCGTGAATGTTGCCGATACCTGCTGCGAGCATTGTAACGCCGAGGTCTGCAATCATTTTGCATTCCTGCGGGTCTGCACATTCGCCTGCGCCGATAACGCCGTCTTCCTCGCCGCCGATTGAACCAACCTCAGCCTCAATTGAAAGGCCCTTTTCGTTACAGATAGAAACAAGCTCCTTTGTCTTTTCAACATTCTCCTCAATCGGATAATGTGAGCCGTCAAACATAATTGAGCTGAAGCCTGCTGCGATGCAAGCCTTTGCGCCTTCGTATGAGCCGTGGTCAAGGTGAAGTGCAACCGGAACAGTGATGTTAAGCTCCTCGAGCATACCGTTTACCATGCCTACAACCGTCTTGTAGCCGCACATATATTTGCCTGCACCCTCAGAAACACCGAGAATTACCGGTGAGTTCAATTCCTGTGCTGTAAGAAGAATAGCCTTTGTCCATTCAAGATTGTTGATGTTGAACTGGCCAACTGCATAGTGGCCCTCTTTTGCTTTAGTAAGCATTTCCTTTGCGTTTACCAATGCCATTTTTATCACTCCGTTTTATTAATTCTTGTTCCCCACAGATTACCACAGGGATTTACCAATATATTATACATTATTATTTCAAAAATATAAAGAGCAATGGCGAAAAAAGTCAGATTTTTCTTGAAAATAATTTCTCGATATTCAGAGTGAAGTGTCGAAGTTAATTCACAATGCATAATGCATAATGCATAATTGCGGTTATCGCCGCAAGCGGCTCTTTAATTTAAGAAAAAGTCGGATAGTATCCTTGCCTCCCTCTGACGAGGGAGGTGTCACGCTTGTGCGTGACGGTGGGAGAGATGGTCGAATTGATGAATGTTTAGGAAAGTTCAGACAGAGCGAACTTTCTCAGTCAGCTCCTTTTGAGCGTTTTAATGCAAGTGCTTTTTTTAGGGAACACTGATTAAAGCGTTTGTGCATATGCAAGCAAAATGTGCAAACAGCTTTCAGCGTGATTTATTCAGTGTTTCCTTAGGTATTAGTATTATAAATTATCCTTTTAAAAAATCACCGTTTACTCCAACAGCCTCCCTGTATAAAGGGAGGCTGGGCTGATTTTTATAGTTATCACTTTTAGTAAGCTGAACGACAATTCAGTTCAGAGACGCAGTATTTAAGCTTTTTATTAATAGCTCAATGCTCAAAACTTAAAACTAATAATAAATAATTATCATTCAATAATACTCTTGCCTGTCATTTCCTCAGGCTGCGGAAGTCCCATAATCTTGAGCATTGTCGGGGCAATATCAGCAAGAACGCCGCCGCTGCGGAGTGTGCAGGGATAGCCTACAACACAGAACGGAACAAGGTTTGTTGTATGCGCTGTGAACGGCTCGCCGTCTGTATCAATCATTCTGTCGGCGTTGCCGTGGTCTGCTGTGATAAGCGAAACACCGCCCATTTTTGCAACAGCGTCCGTCACCTTGCCGACGCACTCGTCAACAGCCTCAACAGCCTTGATTGCGGCGTCAAGAACACCTGTGTGACCTACCATATCGCAGTTTGCAAAGTTGAGGATAATCATATCGTACTCGCCGCTTAAAATGCGTTCAACGCACTTGTCGGTAACCTCATATGCACTCATCTCCGGCTGCATATCATAGGTTGCAACCTTAGGCGATTTTACAAGAACTCTGTCCTCGCCCGGATATGTCTTTTCAACGCCGCCGTTGTAGAAGAAGGTTACATGAGCGTACTTCTCTGTTTCGGCGATTCGCAGCTGGGTCATACCCTGGTTTGATATATACTCGCCCATAGTATTCTTGAGCGACTGCGGCTTGAAGGCAACCTCAACATTCGGCATTGTTGCGTCATACTGAGTAAGACAAACATATGTCAATGGGAAGAAGCCGCATCTTCTCTCAAAGCCTGAAAAATCAGGGTCAACAAAGCAACGTGTGATTTCTCTTGCTCTGTCGGGGCGGAAGTTGAAGAAGATTACTGAATCGTTTGCCTTTATTGTTGCGTTCTCGGCGCAAACTGTCGGGATAACAAACTCGTCTGTTACCTCGTTTGCGTATGAATCCTTGACAGCCTGAACAGCGTCCTGAGCCTTATTGCCCTCGCCGTAAACCATTGCGGCATAAGCCTTTTCAACTCTCTCCCAACGGTTATCTCTGTCCATTGCATAGTAGCGGCCCATAACGGTTGCGATTGTGCCGACGCCGATTTCGTTCATCTTGTTCTGGCAAGCCTCAACAAATGAAGCGCCGCTGCTTGGCGGAACGTCACGTCCGTCAAGGAATGCGTGAACATAAACCTTTTCAAGACCCTGCTTTTTGGCAAGCTCTAAAAGAGCATAAAGGTGTGTGTTGTGGCTGTGAACACCGCCGTCGGACAAAAGTCCGTAAAGGTGAAGCGCAGAGTTATTTTCCTTTACATTTGCAATAGCCTTTAAGAAAGCCTCGTTTTCAAAAAATGTGCCTTTCTCAACAGCCTTTGTAATTCTTGTAAGCTCCTGATAAACAATTCTGCCTGCGCCGATATTTGTGTGGCCGACCTCACTGTTGCCCATCTGACCGTCCGGCAGACCAACGTCAAGTCCGCTTGCGCCGATTTCGGTGAGCGGATTTTCTGAAAACAGTCTGTCAAGATTTGGCTTTTTTGCGTCAAAAATTGCATTGCCGTTATTTTTTTCTCCGTTGCCGAAGCCATCCATAATAATCAATGCTACCGGTTTTTTCATATTAGACATAAACCCCTTTCACAAAGGTTCAGAAATGCTGCCAGCATCTCTTAAACCTGAGCCTTAATATAATCCATTGTAAACGCAGGGATAAGCTTCAAGCCCTCTGCTGCAAGAATATCGGTTGCCTTGTCGGCTCTCTGAATAACGCAAAGCACATTCTCAACGATTGCGCCTTTCTTTCTCAGCTCTCTTACGCCGTCAATGATAGCGCCGCCTGTTGTTACAACGTCCTCGATGATAAGAACCCTCTTGCCCTCAACGTCTGCACCCTCGGCAAGCTTGCAGGTGCCGTATTCCTTGGCTTTCTTTCTTACGAAAGCAGCCTGCATACCTGTGTTGAGTGAAATTGCGGTAACAACCGGAATTCCGCCCATCTCAAGACCTGCTATAACCTCTGTACCCTCGGGAATAAGATCTGACATAATCTTTGCAATCTCGCTTAATACCTCGGGGTTAGCCTCAAAGAGGTATTTATCAAAATACTCGTTTGAAATCTGACCCGAACGGAGCAGAAACTCGCCTGTGATATGTGAAAGCTCATAGATTTTCTTTGCTACTTGCTCTTTAGTCATAACTATTATCTCCGTTTTCTTTAATTATTTGCTTGCAGCCTTAACGATTGCTGCGAATTTCTCGGCAACAAGTGATGCTCCGCCGATAAGACCGCCGTCAACATTAACCTTGCTGAGAAGCTCGTCTGCGTTGCCGTCGTTCATTGAGCCGCCGTACTGAATTGTAAGAGCGTCTGCTGCTTCCTGGTTGTAAAGCTTTGCAACTGTTGCACGGATAAATGCGCAAACCTCTTCAGCCTGCTCGGCTGTTGCGGTTTTGCCTGTGCCGATAGCCCAAACCGGCTCATAAGCGATGATGATATTCTTAAGCTCGTCCTCTGTAACGTCCCACAAATCAAGCTTAATCTGTCTTGCGATAACCTCTTCTGTGATGTTGCACTCACGCTCCCAGAGAAGCTCGCCAACGCAAACGATTGGCTTTAAGCCTGATGCAAGAGCAGCCTTTGTTCTCTTGTTTACAGTTTCGTCTGTTTCGCCGAAGTACTGTCTTCTCTCGCTGTGACCGAGCACTACATACTCAACGCCCATTGAAGCGAGCATCGGAGCAGAAATTTCGCCTGTGAAAGCGCCGCTCTCTGCCCAGTGGCAGTTTTCAGCGCCGATTTTTACGTTTGTGCCCTGTGTAGCGTCAAGTGCTGTCTGCAAATCTACAAACGGTACGCAGGCGATAACCTCGCAATCTGCATCCTTAACGAGCGGAGCAACCGCTGTAAGAAGCTCCTTAGCCTCTGCAGGAGTCTTGTTCATTTTCCAGTTTCCGGCGATAACTGCCTTTCTTTTAGCCTTGTTCATTTTTATTCTTCCTTTCAGTTTTATTGAAGCGAGATATTAAATTGGGCGAACAGTCATATTCCATATGTTGTCCGCCCGATACTCATATATTAATTAGTTTTTGTCAGCGATGCAGGCAATGCCCGGAAGCACCTTGCCCTCGAGATACTCAAGAGAAGCGCCGCCGCCTGTTGAGATGTGGCTCATCTTGTCAGCAAAGCCAAGCTGCATAACAGCCGCTGCGCTGTCGCCGCCGCCGATGATTGTTGTAGCGTCTGTATCCGCAAGAGCCTGAGCAACTGCGATTGTGCCCTTTGCAAGAGTCGGGTTCTCGAATACGCCCATAGGACCGTTCCATACAACAGTCTTAGCAGACTTAACAGCCTCAGCATAAAGCTTAGCAGTTTCAGTGCCGATGTCAAGACCCATCTTATCAGCAGGAATTGCGTCTGACGGTACATTCTCAACCTCGATTTCAGCGTCGATCGGGTCAGGGAAGCTTGCTGCGATTGTTGTGTCAACCGGGAGAAGAAGCTTCTTGCCGAGGCTCTCTGCCTTTGCAATCATCTCTTTGCAGTAGTCAACCTTTGTGTCGTCAACAAGTGATGTGCCTGTTTCATAGCCCTTAGCCTTAAGGAATGTGTAAGCCATACCGCCGCCGATGATGAGTGTGTCGCACTTCTCGAGGAGGTTTGAAATAACGTTGAGCTTGTCAGCAACCTTTGCACCGCCGAGGATTGCAACAAACGGTCTTACCGGTGATTCAACAGCGTTGCCGAGGTAGTTGATTTCCTTCTGCATAAGGTAACCTACTGCTGTATCCTTGATGTGGTCTGTAACGCCTGCTGTTGAGCAGTGTGCTCTGTGAGCACTGCCGAAAGCGTCCATAACATATACATCTGCAAGAGAAGCAAGCTCTGAGCTGAACGGCTCAAGGTTCTTTGTTTCTTCTTTTCTGAAACGTGTATTCTGAAGAAGAACAACATCGCCGTTGTTCATAGCGGCAACCGCTGCCTTTGCGTTCTCGCCTACAACCTCGTCATCGTTTGCGAAAACAACGTCCTGACCGAGAAGCTCGGAAAGTCTTACTGCAACAGGAGCAAGTGAGAACTTCTCCTCAGGGCCGTTCTTCGGCTTGCCGAGGTGTGAGCAGAGGATAACCTTGCCGCCGTCTGAGATAAGCTTTTTGATTGTCGGGAGTGCCGCCTGAATTCTGTTGTCGTTTGTGATAATGCCGTCCTTGAGCGGTACGTTGAAGTCACAGCGAACGAGAACTCTTTTGCCGTTTACGTTGATGTCGTCAACAGTTACTTTGCTTAAAAAATTCATATTAGTACTTCCTTTCTTTCTGCTTTATCCATTCACAGCACAGCGTATGAATAAACGCTTGTGAATAAATTAACATTTACTATTTTATTTTATAACATAATCCACCTTTACGCAAGTATCTGCCGAATGATTTTTTCAGAAATTTACCTTTTTTTAATACTTTTCTCTGCCGCTCTCCGAAATTCTTCATTATCACACACATACACACATATATTAGCGACTTCGTATATACGGCAGAGAGAAAATAAAAAAATTTGCTTATTGTTTTTTTATTTTTTCTTTCTTTAT
>CAUDCW010000033.1 GCA_958448165.1 uncultured Oscillospiraceae bacterium | reverse complement strand
CACTCTCCACTCTCCACTCTTCACTCTCCACTCTTCACTCTCCACTCTTCACTCTACATTTATTTGTTATTATGTGCAAGCCGCAGGTGATTTGTGCATATAAATTGATATACGGAAAAAACAACGGGAGATTCAGGATTGTGAGAAAGAGAAGATTTTTTATAAACGCCGCAATAATGACAGGCTCTGCGCTGCTGTCAAGAACACTCGGAATGGGCTTTCGGGTGTATATGTCGAACACGATAGGTGCAAACGGAATAGGACTTTATCAGTTAATCTGCTCAATATATTTTTTCTGCGTCACCTTTGCAACCTCGGGCATCACCCTGATAGCAACACGCACAGTTACAGAATGTTTTGCACGAGGAGAAGCCTCACGGGGCAGACGATATACAACACTATGCCTTTATTCGGCATTGACTTTAAGCCTTGTCACAGCCGCCCTGCTGTACGTTTTTGCATATCCAATCTGCGAAACTATCCTCGGCGACGTCAGAGCTGTGTTGTCGCTGCGTGTTATGTCGCTCGGACTGCCGTTTCTGGCGATTTCCGCCTGCTTCAGAGGATATTTCTATGCAAGAAGAAAAGCTTATATAACGGCAAGCGAACAGCTCTTGGAGCAAATCGCAGAAATCGTGATATTTGCGGCGCTTGCAGGGTCGCTCGCCCCACTTGGCATAGAATACGCCTGCTGTGCCGTTGCCATCGGCGCAACCGGAGCAGAGGTTTTGTCTTTCATCTATACATTTTATTTGTATCGCCGTGACGTCAGAAAAAACAAGTGCCGCATCTGCGCTTCATCAGGCTTTTTCCGCAAGGCGGCGTCAATCGGCGTTCCCGTTACGCTTTCTTCAACCGTCAGAACCGGACTTTCAGCCGCAGAAAATGTTCTTATCCCAAGGGGGCTTAACGGCTACGGTCACTCCGTCAACGACTCTCTGTCAAAATACGGCATAATCGCAGGTATGGCTATGCCGCTTTTAACCTTTCCGTCTGCTTTTTTGCTCTCGTTTTCAACTCTTATGATACCCGAGCTTGCCGACGCCGCCGCCACAGTGCGAAAAAACTCTATCCGCCATATGACCGAAAAGGTGCTCCGCTTTGCCTTTCTGTTCTCGGCTCCTGCGGCTGCCGTGTTTTTCTTTTTCGCCGACAGCATCGGCAAAATGCTCTTCAACGAAAACGAGGTTATCACATATATCCGTGTGCTTGCGCCGATTGTGCCGCTGTTCTATCTTGACTCGGTAATCGACGGTATGCTGAAAGGTCTGAACGAGCAGCTTCATTATCTTACATATAATATCATCGACTCTGCCTTTCGTGTTGCGATGATTACCCTGCTGCTGCCAATTTTCGGAATAAAGGGGCTTATCATCGTTTACTTTGCCAGCGGTATTTTAAACACAGGTCTGAGCCTTATGCGGCTCATCAAGGTCAGTGAGGTCGATTTTAATATATTCGGCTGGGTCGTTAAGCCGCTTATCTGCGCAGTATTCCCCTGCATCATTTTATCAGCGCTTCAGCACTTCACAAATTTTTTGCAAAACACATTTTTTACAATCATTCTGTTGCTTTTAAGCCTGCTTATATATCTTGTTTTGATATGCGCTGTCGGAGCGGTGAGCAAGAGTGAGCTTGATTTGCGCTCGTACTTTTCTCCAAAAGCCGTAAAAACACCATCACAGCAAAATTGACGGCGCAAACTGCACCGCCAATCTGTAACTTTAAAAATAAAATAAATCTTCAAACTTTTTATCAAGTGCAACGCACAAAATAAGTGCCAGCTTTGCGGTCGGGTTAAACTGCCCTGTTTCAATCGAGCTTATCGTGTTGCGTGACACACCAACCATCTCTGCAAGCTGTGCCTGCGACAATTTTTTCTCACTTCGTGCTTGCTTGAGGTTATTTTTCAGTATAAGATTATCCATCATATCACCTTAAAAGCCAAAAGCAGGATTTACAAGCTTGCAGATGTGCAGAATTGAGAACAGCACAGTCACAATAGTATAAAATAACGCCACCACAATTTCGTGCTTGCGCTTGCGCTTTACCGCCTTGACAATAAAAGTTGAGGCGAAAACTGATGCGGCTATGGCGAATAGCGCATAATTTTTGCCGCCGCCTGTGCAAAGCTGAATTACAAAAAACACAAACGCTAAAATTACGGCAACAACTGCACCTATGTTCCGTCCATCACGCTGAACCTCTAAATCATAAACATCCATATTTTTGTTTTCCTCTCGGCTCTTTTTCAAAATTTCTTCTTTATCCATATTAAAATCTCCTCCATATAGGCAAGTTGCAGTGACCTGCCAAGTTTTATTGTCATAATTATAGCACCGCCAAGTTTACTTGTCAATATATAAAGAAAATTTTTGTTTGCATAGATTTAGAAAATTGAGAATGAAGAGACGAGTGGCGGTTGTCGCAGCTTTGCGGGTATGAAATAAAGAAAAACTTTGCCGGACAAGGTTCCCCCTGTCCGGCAATATTTTTCTTTATTTCGCAAAATTAACCGCTCTGCTCTCGCGGATAATATTGACCTTAATCTGACCCGGATATTCAAGGTCAGACTCAATCTTCTGGCAAATCTCTCTTGACAGAGGAATCATTCTCTCGTCGTTGATAACCTCAGGCTTAACAAGAACTCTGATTTCACGTCCTGCCTGAATAGCGTAACAGCTTTCAACGCCTTCAAACGAAGAAGCGACCTCCTCAAGCTTTTGCAGACGCTTGATATAGTTTTCAAGGTTTTCACGCCTTGCACCCGGGCGAGCCGCAGAAATTGCGTCAGCCGCCTGAACAAGACAGGCAACAATCGTTTTCGCCTCAACATCGCCGTGGTGAGCGTGAATAGCGTGGATAACCGCTTCGCTTTCCTTATACTTTCGGCAGACCTCAACGCCAAGCTCAATGTGCGAGCCTTCCATTTCGTGGTCAAGCGCCTTGCCGATATCGTGCAAAAGTCCTGCACGCTTTGCGATAGTCGGGTCAAGACCCAGCTCGCTTGCCATCATACCGGCGATATAAGAAACCTCCAGTGAGTGGTTAAGAACATTCTGACCGTAGCTTGTGCGATAACGCAGTCTGCCCAGCAGCTTGACAAGCTCCGGATGAATACCGTTTACGCCTGCCTCGATAACTGTTCTTTCGCCCTCCTGCTTGATTGTATGCTCAACCTCACGTCTTGACTTTTCAACCATCTCTTCAATGCGAGCCGGATGAATTCGTCCGTCGGTAATAAGCTTTTCAAGCGCAATTCTTGCAATCTCTCTTCTTACAGGCTCAAAGCACGACAGCGTGATAGCCTCGGGCGTGTCGTCAATGATAAGGTCAACACCTGTAAGTGTTTCGATAGTGCGAATATTGCGTCCCTCACGGCCGATGATGCGGCCTTTCATTTCATCATTCGGAAGAGGAACAACAGATACGGTTGCCTCTGCAACCTGGTCGGCGGCACAACGCTGAATTGCAAGTGAAATAATCTTTCTTGCGATTTTGTCGGATTCCTCCTTGAGCTGCTGCTCATAGTCAAGAATCTTTGTCGCCTTTTCGTGAGTCAGCTCACTGTCAAGCTGACTCAACAAATGAGCCTTAGCCTGTTCGGCTGTAAAGCCCGAAATTTTTTCAAGAACCTCAAATTGGCTCTTTTTAACCTTTTCCGCCTCTGCAAAGCGTTCATCGGCGGCTTTCAGGCGTTTTGCAACATTCTCTTCTTTTGCCTCAAGATTTTCAAGCTTTCTGTCAAGAGTTTCTTCCTTGTTCTGCATTCTTCTCTCCTGACGCTGAACCTCTCTTCTTCTTTCGGCAAGCTCTTTTTCAGATTCGTTTCTAAGACGATGAAGCTCGTCCTTACCTTCTAATATGGTTTCTTTTTTCTTAGCCTCGGCAGTTTTCAGCGCTTCGCTTACAATGCGCTTTGCCTCCTGCTCGGCTGAGCCGATTTCACCCTCGGCAACCTTTTTTCTGTGGCTGATACCCATAAAAAAGCCCACTGCTCCGCACACAACGGCAACAACCACCAAAAGTAGTATTGCTAACCATATTTCCATCTGAGTGACACCTCCTTAAGTTTTGTTGATTTTTAAAAAAAGATTCAAAGTTCAACAGCCCCGAAGATGCCGTTATTACGGGTAGTATCAGAAAAATGAAGATTATCTGCATTTTGCGATACAACCCAATATTAAATTGTAAATATACTAAATAAACTCAAAACGGTTTAAAAAATAACATCCGGCAAAAAACGGAATTTTCAAAACAATAATTAGTTTATCTATATAATAACGGCGCCTACAAAGAGCCGAGCAAAAATGATATACCGCAATGCGGTTTGGATTATCCTTTTGTATCAGTTTGTCTGCTGTACGATACGCATAATATATCCTTTTATATTTTAACTTCAAATGAACAAAAAGTCAAGCAAGATACAGTATGATTGGGTAAAACTTCCACTTTAATTAATAAAAATTTATGTAAATCTTATATCAGTGTGCATATTTTATCTTAAAACGGAGAAGATATTCCGGTACAAGTTCATTTCAGCGAGAGGACGGCAAATTTATTATTCTGCAATGGAATTATTCTGCCCGTTTTTTCCCTTGATTTTCAAATAATAGAAAAATTTTTTGTTAAATTTTTGTCAAAGACTTGTATTCTTCCTTAAAATGCTTTATCATAGTATTGCTATGATTTATAGATAGCAATACTATCAAAAAGTTTTGCAAAACACAGGAGGTAAATCATTATGTCAGTTAAAGTTGCTATTAACGGTTTCGGCCGCATCGGTCGTCTTGCATTCAGACAGATGTTTGGTGCAGAAGGTTATGAAGTTGTTGCAATCAACGATCTTACAGATCCTAAGATGCTTGCAGACCTTCTCAAGTACGACACAGCACAGGGCGGTTATTGCGGAAGAATCGGCGAGAACCTTCACACTGTTGAGGCAGGCGAGAACTCAATCATTGTTGACGGTAAGGAAATCACAATTTATGCTAAGCCAAACGCTGCTGAGCTTCCTTGGGGCGAAATCGGCGTAGATGTTGTTCTTGAGTGCACAGGCTTCTACTGCTCAAAGGCTAAGAGCCAGGCTCACATTGACGCAGGCGCAAAGAAGGTTGTTATTTCTGCTCCGGCAGGCAACGACCTCAAGACAATCGTTTACAGCGTAAACGAGAAAACTCTTACAGCTGATGATACAATCATCTCTGCTGCTTCATGCACAACAAACTGCCTCGCTCCTATGGCTGATACTCTTAACAAGTATGCTGAAATCCAGAGCGGTATCATGAGCACAATCCACGCTTACACAGGCGACCAGATGATTCTTGACGGTCCGCACAGAAAGGGCGACCTCAGAAGAGCAAGAGCAGGTGCTGCTAACATCGTTCCGAACTCAACAGGCGCTGCAAAGGCTATCGGTCTTGTTATTCCTGAGCTCAACGGCAAGCTCATCGGTTCTGCACAGAGAGTTCCTGTTCCGACAGGTTCAACAACAATCCTCACAGCTGTTGTTAAGGGTGCTGATGTTACAGTTGAGGGCATCAACGCTGCTATGAAGGCTGCTGCTTCTGAGTCCTTCGGCTACAACGAGGATCCGATCGTTTCTTCTGACGTTATCGGCATGAGATACGGCTCACTCTTTGACGCTACACAGACAATGGTTGCAAAGATTGCTGACGATCTTTATGAGGTACAGGTTGTTTCCTGGTACGACAACGAGAACAGCTACACAAGCCAGATGGTTAGAACAATCAAATATTTCGCAGAGCTTTAATTTAAAGAAAATTTTAGTTACTGAAATATTTTCGGGCGGCACAGTGTGCCGCCCGATTTTTATGCACAACAGCTTTTTTAGCCAAAAAGTTGTTGTGCTAATGAAAAATGAATATTGAATGATGAATAATGAATAATTTTGGTTGTCGCAGCTTCGCTGCACCCGTAAAAAAGAGCGTTCAAAAACTGAACGCTCTTTTTAGTTAATTATTTATACAGTTATCACATTTAGTAAGCCATACTTGAATTTAGTTTGGAGTCGGAAACCTGGAGTTTAGATGTGTAGGATTTAAGTTTATATATTAACTTAATGCTTAAAGCTCAAAACTCAAAACTCAAAACTCAAGACTCAAAGTTCAAAACTAATTCAAAAGGAATATTCAGAATTATTTATTATCTTCCTCGCGGATTTCAACTCGTCTGATTTTTCCGCTGATGGTCTTTGGCAGCTCGTCCACAAACTCGACAACTCTCGGGTATTTATACGGCGCTGTCTGCTTTTTAACGTAGGTCTGGATTTCCTTTTTAAGCTCCTCGCTCGGCTCAAAGCCCTTTGCAAGCACGATTGTTGCCTTGACAACCTGTCCTCTTATCGGGTCGGGAACACCTGTGATAGCACACTCAGCACAGCACGGCATCTCCATAATAACGCTTTCAATCTCGAACGGCCCGATACGGTAGCCTGACGACTTGATGATATCGTCTGTTCTGCCGACATACCAGTAATAGCCGTCCTCGTCCTTCCATGCCGTGTCGCCTGTGTGGTAGAGATTGTTATACCAAACGCTCTTTGTAAGCTCGGGATTCTGATAGTAGCCGTTGAACATTCCGCACGGCTTGCCATGTTCTGTTTTCAGCACAACCTCGCCGACAACGCCTGTGTCAACAGGATTGCCCTCGGGATCAACAAGCTCAACCTCATAACCCGGTGACGGCTTGCCCATTGAACCCGGCTTCGGGTTGTCGCCCGTGAGATTGCCGAGTGTAAGGGTTGTTTCTGTCTGACCGAAAGCTTCCATAAGCTTCAAGCCGGTTGCCTCGTAAATCTTGTTGAACACCTCAGGGTTCAACGCTTCACCCGCAGTTGTAACATACTTAAGGCTTGAGAGGTCATATTTTGAGAGATCCTCCTGGATAAAGAAACGGTAAATTGTCGGGGGAGCGCAGAAGGTTGTGATGTTGTACTTTGCAAAAAGCGGCAACAAATCTGAAGGTGCGAATTTGTCGAAGTCACAGACAAAGATGGCAGCCTCCATAAACCACTGACCGTACAGCTTGCCCCACATCGCCTTCATCCAGCCGGTGTCGGAAATTGTAAGATGAAGTCCGTCCGGGTCAACATTGTGCCAGTATTTTGCAGTGATGATGTGACCGAGAGGATAAGTGTTGTCGTGGTAAACCATTTTCGGCATTCCCGTTGTGCCTGAAGTGAAGTACAAAAGCATCGGGTCAGTCGCAAGTACATCCTCTCTCGGGAAAACATCGCTCTGCTTTTCAAGCTCTTCATCAAAGTCAATCCAGCTGTCATCAAGTCCTTTGCCCTTAACCGAGAACTTGAATTTTAAAGTCGGTGACTCGGGAACTGCCGCATCAATATGCTCCTGAACCTCGCCGTCAGAAGTTGCAAGCACTGCTGTAACGTGAGCAGCGTTAAAGCGATATACATAGTCTTTCTTTGTCAAAAGATTTGTAGCCGGAATACCGATAGCACCGATCTTATGCAAAGCAAGGCAGGCGAACCAGAACTGATAATGGCGCTTTAAAACAAGGATAACCGTGTCGCCTTTTTTGATGCCAACCGACTTGAAAAGATTTGCAGCCTTACTGCTGTAGCGTGAAATATCGCTGAAAGTAAAGGTTCTTTCGTTGCCGTGTGAGTCGCACCATACCATAGCGCGGCGATCAGGCTCTTCTTTTGCAATTTCGTCAATTACGTCATATGAGAAATTGAAATTATCTTCATACACCGGCTTGAAATCTGCAAGCTTACCGTCCTTAAAAGTCTCTTTACAAAATCTCTTATGTATGTTTATCATTTGTCTTACCTCTCTGCCTGTTAAATTATTTTTTGGGACCATGAATTGTTATAGCCAGAAATTCGCAGTCAGAACCGCCTGTCGCAATCATGCCGTGGCCCCTGCTTGAGTCGTAATAGATTGAGTCGCCCTCTGACAAAATCTCAATATGGTCCTCAAGAGCAACCTTAAGCTGACCCTTGATTATGTAGTCAAACTCCTGTCCCTCGTGAACAGAAAGTGTGATAGGATTATCCTGCTCATTTTCAATATACGGTGCAGTGACATAAAAAGCCTCAGCAAGCTTGTTTCTGAAGCGATAGCCCAGGTGCTCGTATTTAAATCCAGCACGGCGCTTGATGTCAAGTCCCTTACCCTTTCTTACAACGGAATAATGTGAAAGACGAGGATTTTCTCCGGTTAAAAGCTCGACAATGTCAACGCCAAGCTTATCTGCACAGTTGTTCAGAAATGTAAAGCCAAAGTCACACTCGCCGCTTTCGAGCCTTAAATACTCTTCGGTTGTCGTTCCTGTTGCAGCTGCCATTTCTTCCGGCGAAATCTCCATAAGGTCACGCAGTCCACGGATACGTTTTGCTGTTTCCACTAATTTAGCTTCCATATGAGTTACTCCTTTTTGGTTGATTTTGTTTTATTTTACAAACCAAAATATGAACAGGCAAAGGATTGCTTGGCAAGTATTTTCGTTGAGGAGTTAACGCCGATTCGGTTTAAATTTCCGGCTAAATTTTGCCAATTCGCTTTGATTCGTATTTTTTCTATTTTATTATAGTTGTAAAGAAATATTATGTCAAGAGAAGTATTTTTCACAGCTCATAAAATGAGATGTTTTGAATAGATCTTAGGGAAACACTGAATAAATCACGCTGAAAGCTGTTTGCACATCTTGCTTGCGTATTTTCCATCAGCCTGACCAAAAAATCCTCGTAATGCGTCAGCATTACTGCTGTTTATTTGTCCAACCTGACAAAAAATCTGACGGCGCAATCTGCACAAACGATTTAATCAGTGTTTCCTTAGATTTCGGCAGCTACTGACAAATAACCTTTTTATCAGGTATTATTATAATATCAAATCACGCAAGAAAAACGCCCTCCGGTTTGGAGGGCGTTCCCTTGCTATTTTTTCTTATGCTGAATATTCTTGCAGATATTAAGCACGTTTGGCATAAAAGTTTTATTAAATTTTTGTGTTAATTGGAATTAGTTTTCTTTAATTCTCTTGCGTGCGAATACTACAACGCCTGCTGCTGCAGCAAGGATAAGGAGAAGCATTGCAACATTTGTGCTGTCGCCTGTAGCAACCTTACCTGTTGTTGTTGAGCTGCTGCCACCGTTGTTTGTAGTAGTGCTGCTGCCGCCGTTTGTTGTCGGCTTGCTTGTCGGAGCAGATGTCGGAGCGTCTGTCGGAGCAGATGTCGGTGCAGATGTCGGAGCATCTGTCGGAGCGTCTGTCGGAGCGTCTGTCGGAGCGTCTGTCGGCTCGTCTGTCGGAGCATCTGTCGGCTCGTCTGTCGGCTCGTCTGTCGGCTCGTCTGTCGGAGCATCTGTCGGCTCGTCTGTCGGCTCGTCTGTCGGCTCGTCTGTCGGAGCATCTGTCGGCTCGTCTGTCGGCTCGTCTGTCGGCTCGTCTGTCGGAGCATCTGTCGGCTCGTCTGTCGGCTCGTCTGT
>CAUDCW010000032.1 GCA_958448165.1 uncultured Oscillospiraceae bacterium | reverse complement strand
TTTTGACCTGTCAAGACAAAAATCTAACACCTGGATTAATAATCTGTAGATATAGTGTGAATAAATTGTAAATTTTAGTGATTACGGGTTATTTTTTATATATCTATACTATTATTTAAGCACAGTGTATTGGTGATTTATAATAGTATGCAAGAGAGCAAAGCTCTCGCTCTGCTCTCTCACTTTTATGAATAAAAATAGAGTTGAAGATTTATTTTTCGACCTTTACCTTTTTGTAAAGGACTTCCATAGTTGCATCACGATACTCGAACTTTTCGCCCTTAGCTTCGTGGAACTTTTTATGAGCTTTAAACTCTTTATCGTTTCTCAGAATGAAGTTTTCGTGGCATATATCTCCATCTGCCACTATGGTTGAACAAACCTTAATCGGAACTGTCTCCAGTTTATAAATATCATCCTGCAAGAACCAAAGGTCAACAATCATTTGGTCTGCTTCACGGATAGCTTTGTCTGAGCCGAGGACACCAACGCTTGAGTAATACTTGCCATACTGGTCTTCCATTTCAACCAATGTCCTATTTCCAACATCCTTATTCTTTACAACCCACTCATCAGTGCCGTAGAAAAGCCAAACCTTTTCACTGTGGTAATTCGGACCACAATCCCAAATATGACTTATATCTTTTGTTATATCCAAACCGCAGCCGTTACAAATAGTTCTTGTTCTTTTCTCATATATAGGCACCCACTCATATTCCGCCTCACTCGGCTCTGTCGGCTCGGTTGGAGTCGTAGGCGGCTCGGTTGGTTTCGTTGGAGGCTCGGTTGGGTCTGTCACAGGGTCAGTAATCGCCTCACCAATACCCTTTACCTCTGTTTCAATACCTACTGCATATTTCTGTACGACTATACTATCAAGCAGATTTATATTGTTGTTATCGTCAACATTTGCACATTTCTTCTGTTCGTCATTGAAGTCTATCATACTCAATGCAAACTTTTGGATTTGAATAGCGTCCTTTAAGTTTACCGTTGAGTCAAGGTTTACATCGCCTCGTATAAGTGTGCTGTCATTACCGCTTGGCACTGCCGCATAAGAAGTCACGCCTGCCGAAACAGCTATCAGTCCTGCCAAACATACGCACAAGCCTGCTCGATTGACTTTCTTTCCCACTGTGTGCTTTTTGCTTTCTCTCATTTTAAAAACCTCTTTCTTCTCAAAAAATTATCCTGTATCCGACAATGTATATTCGGTGCGCCGCACCGCCTATGCAATATTGGAACCGATTCTGCTGTTTCTTCATTATACTGCTATTTTTTATAAAAGTCTACGCATTTTATAACCAAATATAATCTCAGTGGTTTGTGTGAATTATACAATAATTTTACTGTTTTTCATATTTATCCTCCAAAATTGTAAACTGCCTTTAAATTAAAATAAAAATAGAGCAGAATACACAGCTCTCACTCCGCCCTCAGAATTTAAAAATCGGCTCAGACATTCGAATCAACTATTCTCCCCAAATTTGACATATACCATATATATGGTATAATATAATCAGCATTATGACAAAATATCGAGTGTAAGGAAGATGATCGGATGGCTGCTATACAAAAAAGAAAGAATACATACCTTATTTCCGTATCAGGCGGATACGACGCAAACGGCAGGCAGATACGCCACACTATGACATACAAGCCCGAGCCGAATATGACCGCTAAGCAGATTGAAAAAGAGGTTCAGCGGCAGGCGGTGCTGTTTGAAGAGCAGTGCGCAAAGGGTCTTGTTATGAACGGAAAGGTCAAATTAGCGGACTTCGCCGAGGAATGGTTCAAGCACAAAAAGAACGAGCTTCGCCCGAAAACATACGCACGCTACAAAACTATGATGCCGCGCATTAATGCAGCGTTGGGTCATATGAGGATTGACCGCATACAGCCGCAGCATCTTTTGTCATTCTACGAAAACCTCGCAGAGGGCGGTATAAGGCAGGACACGAAGTACAAATGCAAGCTTGACCTCAAAAAATATCTCAAGAAAAATAAGCTTTCAAGAGCGGAGCTGTCACGGCGAGCAGGTATTGCTTCAAGCTCTATTGCGCCTGTAATTCAAGGAGGCAACTGCACTCTTGCAACAGCGCAAAAGCTTGCCAAAGGCTTGAATATGGCGATGCAGGATATTTTCACGCCCGTTGATATAAGCAAGCCGCTGTCCTCAAAAACCGTTCTGCACCATCACAGACTTTTGTCCTCAATATTCAACACTGCTGTCGAATGGGGCGCATTGCTGTCAAATCCCTGTGACCGCACAAAGCCGCCCAGAGTTGAGAAAAAGGAGCCAAAGTATCTTGACGAAATACAGGCGGCGACACTGCTTGACCTTCTTGAAAATGAGGACACGGAATACAGAACTATGATCAGGCTTCTGCTTTTCACAGGCTTAAGACGAGGAGAATTGCTTGGTCTTGAATGGAGCGATGTGAACTTTGAGAACTCAACTCTTCAGGTTTGCCGCTCCTCATTGTATCTTCCCGACAAGGGGATATTCGAGGACGAAACGAAGAACGAAACCTCAAACCGAATTATAAAGCTGTCGCAGTCTGCAATAGCAGACCTGAGAGCATACAAGGTGTGGCAGACGGAGCTTCGATTAAAAATGGGCGATCGCTGGGTAAACACGAACAGGCTTTTCACAACGGCAGAGGGTCAGCCGCTTCACCCGGACAGACTGACAAGCTGGTTTTCAAAATTTGTGAAGGCGCACAGCGATGTTCTGCCG
Source organism: uncultured Oscillospiraceae bacterium (assembly GCA_958448165.1). Classification (GTDB taxonomy): domain Bacteria; phylum Bacillota; class Clostridia; order Oscillospirales; family Acutalibacteraceae; genus UBA7067. Next base: position 8,977 of record CAUDCW010000032.1, on the reverse strand, counting down.
CCGATATCAATACATTCACTTCGCCACACAAATGCAACCTTGCAGATAGCCGGCGGCGTACCGCTTACAACCGTTGCGAAAAGGCTCGGACACGCCGACACCGTAACCACAAGCAAGATATACGCCCACGCAATCAAGTCGGCAGACGAAGCCGCAGCAGAAACTCTTGAAAATCTTCTGACGCCGAGCAAAAACAGAAATGCTGGATAAATAATAAATAATAAAATAAAAACCACACTATAAGATTAAAAGGTCGGGTATCTGTCACACAGAACTACCCGACCTTTAGATTTTTATTTCATTTTCAATTTATCTTTCGCATTTTAAAGCAGCTTCAAATCACTTTCAGCGGCAACAAACAACAAATAAACAACAAAATTCTGCCCTTTTTAAAGCAGTTGAGGAAGGCAGGAAAAGACAGTTTATAAATTTTAATTGTCTACAACAGGAAGAGTAGCTGTTGTCATTTCTGCCCATGAGTATTGATGCATATATTCGCCCTGATATGTATTCACAGATGAAAGATTTCCTTTCAAAAATTCGTAATAGTCGCAGTCTACAAGCTCAGTTTTTAATCTGACAGTATTTCTGTTTTTTACGATAACATCGTCAACACCGGCGTTTGCAAGGGTGTTTTTCAGGTCATAAATCAGGTTACGCAAGTTACTTCTCTGAGAAACGCTGTCGGGTTTATCCTCCCACAATTTTGCAGTAATTTCACCCATTGAACAGGACGCGCCCTTTCGGTCAACAAGATAGGCGAATAATTCCTTAGTTTTATTTCGGTTAAAATTCAAAGGCTCATTGTTTACAAACACCTCAAAATTTCCAAAGCATTTTATTTTTACTTTTTTCTTTTGCGGAGTATTAACCGGATTTCTTAAATTTTCGAGAGCTTTTCTCACCTGCTCCTCATCAACAGGCTTTAACAGATAATCGCTTGCGTAAAGGCGGAAGGCGTCAAGAGAATACTCGGAATATCCCGTTACAAAAATTATATTAATTTTTCCGTTAATATCCTTTAAACGCTTTGCAAGCTCAAGTCCTGTCATACCACGCATTTTTATATCAAGAAATGCAATGTCACAGCTTTCATTTTCGGCAAAGCTTATTGCCTCAAGCGGCTGACGGAAACCAAAGATTTTAGCTGTAGGTACAACTTCGTTAATTGTATCCACTAAAACATCCAAAGCGAGCTTTTCATCATCAACTGCAATAATAATCATAAATTATCAGTCCTCCTTTGGTATTCTTATGGTTGCTGTCGTACCTTTTCCTACATAACTTTCTATTGACAGCGTACCGTTGCACATCAGCTCAAGACGACTGCGGACATTTTCAATACCGATATGAGTTTCTTCACTTTTATCAAAATTCTCTGTATCAAATCCCACTCCGTTATCTGCTATTTCAATTTCATAGTATTCGGGAAATTCCCGAGTGGACAGCTTTACCGTACCGCCGTTAGGCGCGTTGCATACTCCGTGCTTTACTGCGTTCTCTACAAGCGGCTGAATAGTGAGCGCAGGCAAGAGGAAGCTCTGAGCCTTAATATCATAAACGACCTCAAGCTCATCTTCAAATCGCATTTTTTCAAGAACAAGATAGCTCTGAACATGGTTTAGTTCATCTTCAAAAAATATCGGTGTTTTGCGACCTATTGATTCAAGATTACCACGCAAATATTTTGAAAAACAGCTTATTGCCTGTTTTGCGGATTTTGGGTCTTTGTCACACAGGCAGTAGATAGAGGTAAGCGTATTATAGAGAAAGTGCGGCTGAATCTGACTTAGCATTATCGCAACACGCATATCGGAATTTTCTCGTTCTTTTTCGCAGTATTTTTCTGTCTGGTCATCCAGAATAAATATAAACATTACGAATGCAGACAAAATTTCCGAGAAATGTGTCAACAGCAAGCCGTAATAGAATATCTGAACTGTTAATGCAACTAACGGCAGAATAATGTAAACGCTAAATGCCATTATCTCTTTTTTTGAAAGCATCTTACGGTTGAAGATAATGAGCAAGGTGTTTATGACCGCCGAACACATTACAGTGACCTGTGAAATCCAGAATAAATCTCCTCTGTGATATACATTACTGCTGTCAAAATAATAAAATATTCCTGTGAATTGCGAAACAACAAGCATTAATACTTCCGTTGTAAACAGAGCAAAAATGCAAGCTCTTAATCTTTTATTTGATTTTCCATTGCTTACGCAATACACAATATACAGCGTAAAGAAAAGCGACAGCAAGTAACCGAAAAAGAACTCGCAGAAGTTTGATATGCTTACCGAATAAAATCCGAATGTATCTGTTCTGCCTTTAAAAGCCAAGCCGCAGATATTTGATACAAGATATAGTCCAAGACAGCTGAATATTGCCGCAAAATATCTGCTTGTTTTTCTCTCCATTCTGCGTCCGATAAGCACAACTGCTATTCCCATTAAGCACATAAGAATTCCGCAAAGCTCAACGGATATATTAATCATTCTGATGTTGCTGTCCATAAACGCTCCTTTTTATCTGTTTTCAAAAATCACTGCATATATCTAAATTATATATAAGGGCTTTTTTGAAAAATCAAAGCTTTCTCTTTAGTATTGAAAATTGCGCAATCAATACTATTGCAACTACTGCAATCACAATCCAGATCAGAATATCAGAAGGTAAACTGAAACCAAAATTCTGAGCATTGATAAATTTTACTACAAAGGGTGCAACAGCTGTTACTATTCCGCCAACAAGGTAAATAACTCCCGATACAAGCGTAAATTTCCTTGCGCTTGCTTCAGTATAACTGCCAATTGTCAACAGGCCAATACACTTTTTTGTACAAAGCTGGGCAATTCCCAGAATGACTCCCAAAACACCTGTGATTGCTGTAGCATAATCATACACTGTTAAAGCTTCAAATACGTTCATAATAATTTCCTCCGTTTAAATTTATTAGTTTTGATTTTTTTGATTTTTTTGATTTTTTGAATGGGATATCAGCTTTCAATTTTGGATAACTGACTCCATTTTTCACTTTAATTTAATGATTCATAATTTTTCGACCTTTCTTAAAAAGAATTTTGTAACCAGATTTGCTATTATAAGAGCATTATAACATACGAAGTGCAACAAAAGTGCAACAAAATCAGGCGGTTTTTGTAAAATTTTAAAATTTTTTTGAAATTTTAGAAAATCGATACGAAACGGCGTGAAAAAGCGGCTCAAACATAATGTCCGGGCCGCTTTGCTTAACAAGACAAAATTATGTAATCATAAATCAAAGTTTATCTGATTGTAAAAACAGCATAAGTAGTATCTCTTAATGCAGTATTTTCAAAACGAGCGTCTTCATCTTTACTCCAAAGGAAAAATGATTGACCGTAGTGTGCTCTTTCAAAAACAGCTTGCGTCTTATACGAACAGTTATTTAAGTCAAATACCACAGCATTTTGCCTTTCGTGTATTGAAATATCACTCTTGTTGCTTTTTCCGATTTTATACTTTTCGTCTACATTGTAATCTGAGTAATGCTCATCTGTGCAGGTAAGTTCAACTTTTCCGTCCAAAGGAATACTTTCTGTACTTACCCTACTTGCAACCACAAGATTTGCATTTGTATTCAATTTAAAAATATCACTGTTTGTCATATAGTCCTTAAAGGATATTCCAAGGTTCATATTATCAAATCGGTTTTTAATTATTGCAAGCTGAGTTCCGGAGAGTACATAAGCCGAGTTTATTTCCTTGTTTGTTTTTTGATCCTCAAGCCTTACATAATCATAATCCAATCCATAATATTTGTATTTTATGCTCGTCTTATGAACACCCTTAGCTCTCAGATGTTCAGTTTTCGTTCTGGAATTTACACGATAATGTCGTACAAACTTTGCTGAAGCTGCAGACACAGGTCTTCCAACTACATAACACCATCTTTCGCCGTCTTTAACTTCTTGTATTCCGGTATTTTCAAGCGCTTTTATTGCACTGTTCCAAGCGTCGGAAATGCTTGTATCATCATCGCTTATTCCCGAATGGTAGTCTGTTGCATAAGAGGCAAGGCAGCCGTATCTGAATAATGCAACGGTGAGATAGTTATTCATATTCACAAGCTCTTCCTCACCCTCCTGCTGGAAGTTGTAAACAGAGGATATGTAAGTATAGAATGCATTTAAAGAAGAATTTGTATTTGTTCCGGAAATTGCATTACAGAGATTTTTGAATTGCTCAATGAATTTATTATTGAATTCATTTTCATTCAGTGTTTCAAGAGAAATTTTTGTCTGAATAAAATTTAAAAGTATTTCTGCATTTTCATCTGTAGCTTCAAGATCTTCATAATTCTTACTTTTCAGAATTTCAAGAAAATCAGCTTTCAATGCTTCAAGCAAGTCATTACTGTATTTATTCTTATGATTTTTAAGAGCTGCAAGTGAGTTTTGTAGGTTATCGTTGTTAAGCTCAATTGTAATTGTTTTGGACCGGTCAATTTCATCTCCGTCTATTGACACCAATTTCCCTCTTACATCGCCCTTGAGAATAGACATATTTCCGTTTACATCAAAGTAAACATCAAGGCTGTCACTATTGCTGATGAAATCAACAAACTTCTTCTGAACATTTACAGTATAAGTATTCATACTGTTTTCAAGCGGATTAATATAGTTGCTGATAAAGTTTTCCCATCTGCTGCAAGCAGTCTGAATGGTTGCCTTGTCAATGCCTATTTTTAAATCGGCAGATGCATGCTCAAGCTTATCGTTAAGGTCGACTATTTTTTTATCTACATTCTCAACAAGAAGCTTTGTATCCAAAACTATTGACCTGATTTCTTCAAGCGATTTTTGTTCACCGGAACGGGTATCTATTATTCCCAACATTCCCAGAACTGCTTTTCCTGTTTCGAAAGCGTCAGAATATTTTCCGCCATAAATCTGCTCGCGTAATTTCATTATTTTATCCACAAAGTTTTTTGATTTAAACACAGTTTTGCTTTCTATTTTGATATTTTTTACCAATTCTTTAATCTCATCATAACCGGAGGCTTTGCTGTTTTCAAACAGATACTCCGCACTTGAAGAAAGCGAGGCTGACGCTGTACCCCATTCGTTTAAGAGCTTACCGTCAGCAAGCTTTACAACTCCCGAGAAAATAGTCTTTTCAGCATCTTTACAGGTAAAGCTGAAATCAAAGGTATAGCTGTTATCAGTCTTTTTAAATGATGTAATTTCAGCATCGGCAAAATCGCCGTCAAAGGAAATATCGGATTTTTCAAGATCCTTTAAATCACCGCTTATGGGATAGATTTCAGCACTTGCAGTGTATTTATCGGAATCGCCCTCGGGCTTGTCAATGGAATTAACATTCACCTTAAATACAGCCGTGCTTACCGAAATTATGTATTCTATTCCGTCAAAGCCGACAGCCTTTGAATCAATTGAGAGGGTTTTGTAGTTGAGTTTATTTACCGCATCGTCAATGTCGTTTGCATCAACATTCACATAAAGCTTGAATGATTTTTTATCCTTTGAAATTTCTGTTTTTTCTATTTTAAACTCATCAAGCTTTATTGAAGAAGCAAGCTCCTCATTTGAAAGCTCCAGCTCCTTGCCAGCAACATCAACATCAAAGCTTAACACTTTGTCGCTGTATTTAAATGTTGCAGCATCAATATAGACATCAATATTATTAATCTCGGTAAAAGCAAAAATTTCTTTTTCCGCATCATTTGTTTTAGCCGAAAGGTCAACATAGCCATACGATGCGTCGGTAATCTTTACTGTTCCGACTGTCTGCAATTTGATTGTATCGCCCGAAGCTTCTACCGACGAAATCTGCAAATCTTTAAAAGCACCTGAAAAAGTAATATTCTCTGCTTTTATATCACTGACCGGCTTTGCGTTAGTAATCTTTATTTCAATAGTAGGATTTTCCTGCAAATTAGCGTGATTTGTTGCAATCTTACCTGTAGGAGCTGCTTTTTGGGTTGGGTCTATATAATCCGAACCTATTGCGTAAACCTTGTCTTCTACACAGTCCTTGTGAACAAAATACATATATACACAAGCACCGTCGTATTCCTCTTCCTTAAAGCTCAAAACAAGAGTTTTGTTGTCTTTCTGCTCTAAAGTAAAGTCATCAATGAATTTCTCTTTGCTTACAACCTCTGTATCATCTGCCTCGTCCGTTGAAGATGAAGAGTCACTATCTTCGGTCGAATAAGACAATAAATCTTCTTCAGCTAAAGGCAAAGCGGTGATACACACTTTGTCCTTGCTTATGTTGGACTTTAGTTCTGATTCTTCGCTTGTCAGTGTAACGGTTCTCGTTCCGTCCTTCAATTCCGTTTCTGAATCAAGGAATATTGCGTTTTCGTAGTCTTCCAGCGTCAATCCCCATTTTTCATCAATGTTCTTTGGAGTTGAACAAGCCGTAACACTAAGACAAGTGATTGCTGCTAATAAAACAGCTACAACCCTTTTGAGTTTAGTTTTTGTTTTCATAGAATTTCCTCCTTACAAAAATTTTTTATATTTCAGAGCACAGCTCCGTTTTCCATACTGATTATATAATTCTGATAATGACAAAATCAGGACAAATTAAAATTATTTTTTATAAATTCCGTGTAATTATCATCTCTGCAATTCTGAATATACTCTTCCATTGTTTCTCTGTCGTCAACAGGGAAACAAAAGCTGATTCCGGAAAGATTACTCATATCACCCGAACTCACAACAGTTATACAATCCGAAAAATCAAAATCAATATTCAGTGAGTCGCCAAAGCTACCCATATCATATACACAGGACGAAAAAATCCCGATGCTGTCTGTTGAGTTTATCGCCTTTTCAAAATCTGTCTTTCCCCTGTCAATGCAATTCTGAAATGCAGATTTAATTTTATCAAGCTGTGTTAAATCAATGGCAGAAAGCGTGTAATCTGCTTTACTGCTGTGTGATTTCGTAAAGCTGTCGAGAATTGTCTTTATTTCGTCACCGCTTCCAAGCGAATCTGCAATTGATTTGTAGTCCCATCCGCCTGTCGGCTCAAGGTCTTCGGACGCTATCATATAGTCGCTGTATTCTGAAACAACTAATGCTGTTTCATAATTTGACATCAAACAGCAATCAAATCCGATAAAGTCAAATTTATATAAAAATGAACAGGTCTGAAGTGCAGTATCAAACTCCTGTACCGTCAGCCAGTCATTCTTATAAAGCTCGTCCCTGCATATTCCTTTGAGAAAACCTCCTCCGTGATCCCACAAAATCAATGCTGTTCTTTTTGCAGGAAACTTCTGCGTTCCCCAGTCAATAAATTCTCTTATTGTTGATGAATCACCCATACAGGAAAGCTTTTCTTCTTCCAGCAATTCGAGCTTATTATCCGCAATCATATATCTTTGAAGTTTATCGGCAGAAATTCCGTGTTTTTTCCATCGTTGTGTTCCGCCCGTTTCAAGCACAACATTCACATTTTTAGTAATATCGGCACTTAAAAGCTCTGAAATATCATCTGATGCAGAACCGTTTTTGCTTTCAAGAGAGCTTCCGCACATATATATCAACAATGTGTAGTCGTCACTATATATTTTATTTTCAGAACTTTTGGTACTGCTTTCAACGGCTTTGCTTGTAATAACTTCAATTTCACTTTTTGTCTGATGCGAATTACACCCAACTAAAACAATGTTAAGTAATACCATAAATATCGCAAAGCAAGTGTAAAACTTGTAGTGACTGCTTTTCATAAATTACACCAAATCCCGACAAAATGCTTATTATTCATTATTATACAATACGAAGTGCAACAAAAGTGCAACAAAATCAGGCGATTTTTGTAAAATTTTAAAATTTTTTTGAAAAAATTTTCTGATTTGCTAAAAATCGGCCGCTTTGCAGAATGCAAAACGACCGATTCCTTATTGATTATTCATATACAAATGTAACGAATGCTGTGGAAATTATTTTATTTTTACTTTTATCAGTCGATTACATCTGAATTTTACACCGCAAAAAGACTGCAAGCCTACCTCTTTCGGCTGATTTTTCAGCCGCTTTTTATGTTTTTGTGCTTAATTCAAGGCAGAAATATTATCTTCTGTCAATTTCAAGGTGCTTGCCTGAAATTTCAATCCTGTAGCCGCTGTTGTCATACTCAAAATATGATTTGTAGCTCTTGATATTATCGTTGTTCTCTGTGATGCGGAGCCATCTGTCCGAAGTGGTGCTGTTTATTCCGATATACGAGCCGCTTGACAATGAGGAGATAGTAAGCGTTGCCTTTGTGCACGAATTTTCATCAAGTGTTAAGTTGTTGTTCCTGTTGTTTGCAAGGTTGTCGCGTATAACAACCTTTCCTTCAAGCTTAACCTCTGCTGTGAAGAATCCCGATACTCTTGCAAACAGACCGCCGCCGTTGCTTGATGATGAGTTATTGCTGATTTCGCAGTTTTTCAGCAGACAGCCGTTGTTGAACTCTGAAAGGTAAACACCGCCGCCGTCCTTTAACGCTCTGTTGCCTGTGATTATGCAGTTGTTGATTTCCTTGACGCCGCCGTAGTTGCCTAAAACAGTTCCCGAATCCTCTTCAAAAATGCCGCCGCCTTTTCCTGTGGTAAAACCTCCGGTAATAACGCCCTTGGTACTTGCGCTGTTTACAAGATAGAGAGAGTTGTATTTAGAAGTTATGATTACAGAGCCGTCATCTCTTGCCGCTGTAAGCTTACGGTCGATTCTGTGTCCGTTTAAGTCGAGTGTTACTGTTCTGCTGACATAAATTGCGCCGTTTTTGAAGCCTGCGCCTGTACCGAAATCTGCCGAACCGTTCTTCGGTGACCAGTCCTCATAAAGCTTTACGGTAGCTTCCGAATAGGTCATTGCGTCATTCCAGGCGTCCTCTATATTGTCATAATGAACCGTCTTGCCGTTGCAGATTATATCTGCTCCGCCGTCAGTCTTTACTGAGTCGCAGGCAA
>CAUDCW010000031.1 GCA_958448165.1 uncultured Oscillospiraceae bacterium | reverse complement strand
ATAGTAGGGGCAGTAACCAGAGTGGCTACGTGGGGTAACAATATGCTTACGAAAGCCAAAGAGGTAATGAATGCCATGGTAACAGGCGTTATTACGATTGTTAAGGAATTGCCGCAGAAAATCTGGAACAGCATAGTAGGGGCAGTTACCAAAGTGGCTACGTGGGGCAACAATATGCTTACGAAAGCCAAAGAGGTAATGAATGCCATGGTAACGGGCATTGTTACGATTGTTAAGGAAATACCGCAAAAGATTTATAACAGCATTTCTGGTGCAATTACCAAAGTGGCTACATGGGGTACAGAAGTAAAGAACAAAGCCGTAGAGGGCATGAAAAATGTAATTACTGGAATAACAGACGTATTTAAGAATATTGGCAGTACGTTTGCTGGGTTCGGTAAAAACATGGTAGAGGGCATCTGGAACGGCATAAACGGAGCTACGCAGTGGATAAAGGACAAAATAAGCGGCTGGGTAGGCAATGTTACCGACTTCCTTAAGGATTTATTTGGAATTGCCAGCCCGTCTAAGCTGATGCGTGACGAAATCGGCGTATATCTGGCGCAGGGTATCGGCGTTGGCTTTTCTAATGAAATCGGCGGCGTTAAGAAAATGATTGAGGACAGCGTACCGCAGGAGTTTGACGTAGACGCAAAGGTAAATGTAGGCAATGAATTTAAGTATGATAACGACGACAAAAAGCCAAAGCCGAGAGGCGGCGGCAGTGCAGCAGGCGGCGTAGTTGTCAATCAGTATATTTATGCGAATACCACGGACTATGCAAAACAGCAGAAAGAGGCAGCCCGACAGTTCAGAATGATAGCAAGGACGGTGTAACACATGGAAAATGAAAAACTGACTTACATAAATTCAAGGGGCGAGCGGTTAGAGCTGGGAGTAGACAGCGTATACCATTGCAATATAAGTAAAGACGTAGAGGGCATTTCCGGCGTTACGAGCGTCATTTACAGCACAAACAGTATGGGACAGCACGGCGACACCTACGTAGGGCAGCGTATCGAGGCGAGGGACATAGACGTAGTGGGACATATCAACACACGGGACAAGGCGCAGGCATTGGAACTGCGCCGCCGTATGCTTAAGATATTTAACCCAGAGCTTAGTGCTACGCTGGTGTATGAGTACGGCGGCTTTAAGCGTGTGATTGATTGCAGGGCGTATGGAGAGCCTAAGATACTAAAGAAAGAGGTACTTTATGAGTTTGATTTACAAATAGAGTGCCTTAACCCGTTCTGGCGGGAAGAGGAAGAAACAAAAGAGGATATAGCAAGCTGGGTGGCTGCGTGGCATTTCCCTTGCGTTATCGAAAAGGACAGCACAAAGAGCATGATATACGGATACCGAGCGGAAAGCGTAATAGTGGACTGCTACAACGAGGGCGACGTATCAACAGGAATGAGGATAAGGTTTACAGCACTGGGGACAGTTTCAAACCCGATACTGCTTAATGTGGATACCGAGGAATTTATACAGATTAACGCCACTATGAAAACGGGCGACGTGATAGAGATTAACACGAAGTACGGCAGCAAGGGCGCTAAGCTGATAAGGGACGGCGTAGAAACCGACTATTTCCGCTACATTGATGTAGACAGTACATTTATGCAGCTTGCCATAGGCGACAATATGTTTAGGTATGATGCAGCCAGCGGCGTAAATTCTCTGGAAGTATCCATATTCTACAGCAAGGAATTTTTAGGAGTGTGACGGTATGGAGCTTAGAGTATTCGACAAGACAGTACAGCCGCTGGGAGCTATAGACGAGCTGGCAAGCCTGCTATGGCATACAAAGTATTTTGACGTAGGAACTTTTAGCCTGCTTGCGCCGATTACGGACAATAACAGCCGTTTGCTGGTAGAGGGTAACTTAATAACCAAGCACGACGGAAAAAAGGAAGTAAAGACCGCCGACGGCGGCGTATGGCGCAGGGCAGCGCAGATAACCTACGTACACATTACCAAAGACGAGAACGGCTTAGAGCAGTTAGAGGCACAAGGCTATATGCTTAGCTGGTGGCTTAATAAGCGCTGCATTTATCCGCAGATTGTGGCGACGGGTACAAACCAGTATCTTATAAATCTTATGGTAAAAAACAACTGCGGCAGCGCAGCAGGAACAAAGCGGCGTTTTCCATTGCTTACATTTCTGGCGCAGGAAACCATAGACGGCGTGGCGGTTGAATATGCAAACGAGGTATACGCACAACTGGGGCAGGAAGTAAAGGCAAGGGCGCAGGCTGGAAAGCTGGGCTATGACATTCTGCTTAACGAAAGAGAGAGACTGTTTGGCTTTTATCTGTATAAGGGCAATGACCTTACAGCCACAAATACCGAGGGTAACACACCCTGCATATTTTCAAGAGATTTTGATAATGTCAACGAGCAGGAATATACAGCCAGTATAGAGAACTACGGCAACTTTATTTATGTGCAGGGAGCAGCTGACGACGACGGCAGCCAGCCAGTAACCACAGTGGACGGCGAGGGCGCAACGGGGCTGGATTTAGTAGAGGTATTCTGCGACGCTACGGACATTGCCAGAAAGTACCAGCAGGGGGAAACAGAGGTAACAATACCGCTGAATACCTATATTGCAATGCTGAAAACGAGAGGCAGCGCAGAGCTGGAAAACTACGGCAAGAACATAAATTTTGTAAGCACCATAAATACAAATTCAAACTTAAAATTTAAGGCTGATTTTGATTTAGGCGACCGTATTACTTGCAAAGAAACCAAGTGGGGCATACAGATAGATGCACGTATTACAGAAGTAACGGAAACATACCAGAAAGGCGAGGAAACCATAGAGGCGACCTTTGGCGACAGCCTGCCGACGCTGGTAGACCAGATTAGGAAAGTGAGGTAGCAGAAATGGCAAACAGCTTACCGTTTAATGCCGTGGCAGTAGACGGAGAGTACGACAGGGTATATAAAGCCGAGGATTGGGCGTGGTACTTTGCTACTTTCATTGCAAACGGCATTTTTCCAAAGCCAAGCGACGGGCTACAGGTAGTAGCTTACAGCGGCATGGAAATAAGAGTAAATGCAGGCTATGCCTTTATCAACGGCTACGCCTTTAGAAATCCTGCAACGCTTAGCGTAACACTGGATACGGCAGAGGGAGCGCTTAACAGGGTGGACAGGGTAGTAGTTCGCTGGGATTTGCCGCAAAGAGATATGTATATTGCGGTGCTGAAAGGCACACCGTCTGCAAAGCCGACAGCAACGGCAGTAACACGCACTACGGAAATATGGGAGCTTGCGCTTGCAGATATTTACGTAGGCAAGGGCGTAACAAGGATACAGACGCAGAACATCACAGACCAGCGGTTTAATAGCGCAGTCTGCGGCATTGTAACAGGAACGGTGGAAGAGATAGACGCAAGCGTGCTTACAAAGCAGTTTACGGACTTTTTCAACACCTACAGCGCAGCCGTGCTGGACGAGTTCAGCGCATATAAGCAGAGTATGGAAAAGTACCTTACAGAGATTGCGGGCGTATATGACAGCTACGTAAGCAAGACAGAGGGCTTATTTGCGCAGTATGAGAGCCAGTTTAACGAAAGATACAGCAGTTTTGAAAGCACGCTTGACAACTGGGACAAGGAACTTTTAAGCGCCTATACAGAATTTATGGCAAAAATTAAGCTATTCCAGTCGGACGCTGAAAACGAATTTAACACATGGTTTGAGAGTATCAAGGACAAGCTGGGCGAGGACATAGCAGGCAGCCTGCAACTGCAAATTGAAGAGCTGGCAGCAGCCATGCAGGAAGTGAAAAAGCAGGCAGAGGCAGGCACGAAAGAAACCAAAGAGGCAATAGCAGCGCTGGACGAGCGACTTAAGAGAGTAGAAAGCGGCTGGGGCATTGACTATAAGCATGATGCTGTACTGGGATTGTGTTACATGGGTGCAGCATACATGAGCCAGCATTACGAAAGAACAGTAGAAACGGCAGTGTTAGGGGCTACTTACGTGGGTAATTCCTATCTTGCAAATACATTTTAGAAAGGCGGCAGACCATGAAAGGATTTCCTAAAGTATTAAAGACAAAAGAGGATTATTACAACTGCCTTGCTATGGTAGCAAGCGGAGAACTGGCGGCAGCAGATTTGCTGGCGAAAATCGAGAGCGCAGAGAACCAGCGTTATATTGAGTGCGGCGTAGCAGCTGTAGAGGAAGAGAAAAAGGCGGTTACGGTATATTACTGCGACGAGGCAGCGGTAGGTATGAAATTTGTAGCGGGCGACGTATCCGGCACGGTGCAGGGAGTAACACATATCCAGACCGACGAGGCAGCGGCAGCAGGAGAGGCGGGAAACGACAGAACAGCCCTTACACTTTCAAAAGCGGTAAAAGCGGGCTGCAAGGTAATTGCGCTGGAACGCACAGACACCGTGGCAGGAATGACAACAGACGACATTGCAGCACTGAAAGGAGTATTAAAGCAGTATGAGTAGATTATTAGTGGACGACGTTACAAAGACCGACGCAAGGGCGCTTTTGAACGTAAATAAAATGGCTACAATCAGCGATATTGTAGCACCGAGCAATGAGTACATTTACGCCAGCGGAGCAAATGAGCTGACCGTAGTAGAGGGTTGCGTAATTGCCGTGGGCGGCGATGGAATTTTCAAGACAGCAAATACAATTCTTACGGCTGCTAATCTGGACGCAGGCAGCGCTTTTGCGGTAGGTAAGGACTATTACGTATATATCTGCGACAGCAGAATTGACAGCGCAGACGAGAAATACGTAATTTCCCTTAACTCTACATACCCGACAGGCTGGAACACTACAAACAGCCGTAAAATCGGCGGCTTTCATTATGGACGCTGCCGCAAGGTGGACAGCAATTTACAGCCGCTTAATGGCAGCAGTGTTATTTTTGGCACAGGCTGGGAAAGTGCAGTAAGCAACGGCATTGTACCACGTTCTGTATGGACACTGGGACACCGCCCGAAATGCAGCCCAGAGGGTATGGTATATTTAGGCGGTGGCACATGGGTAGATATTTACCTTAATTCTGACGACGGAGCAAAGGGCTTGAAATCAGAGTACGGCTGCGCACCTATGACGGGCACAGAAAGCATGAACTGGTACAACTTTGTAGAACGTCTGGCAAAGAGCGGTAAACGCCTGCCGAACTATGCCGAATTTTGCGCTTATGCTTTTGGCAGCCCTGCCGGACTGGATAACGCAAATACAAACGCATGGAGCGCCACCAGCAATACAGGCAGAGGTGTAACAGGCAGCGTGGTAAATGCCGTTTCTTCCGTGGGCGTTGTAGATGCCGTGGGGCGTGTCTGGGAGTGGCTGGACGAGCTTATTACAAGAGCGGAACACGCCACAAATGCAGACTACCACGCAAGCGTAACGTGGGGCTGGGACGAGAAAAGCCCATTGAACACAGGCGAGAAGTCTTACGACGTTGGTAACATTTACCAGTATTACGCATATTCTCTGGCGGCGCTGATAGCGGGCGGCCGCTGGATCAATGGGGCGAATTGCGGCGCTCGTGCCGTGCTTTGCAGCAATTGCCCGTGGGGTGTCTATGCGAGCATTGGCGCTCGTGGGGCGTGTGACTCTCTGTAGACGGCGGGCGAAAGCCCAGCCGGATAAACGGGGGTAAGGCATGGACATACAGACAAAAACAGATATTATACACCAGAAAATATACGATTTTCTGCTATATATCTATCCTCTACTTACGAAGTACCCGAAGTATGAGAAATTCAGCTTACAGACGGCGACCAGAAACGCAATTCTTGAAATGCTGCAAGAGGTTATGAAGTGGGATAAGACGGCGACGAAAAGCCACTTATACACGGTAGATACGGCATTGCAGGAAAGTAAAGAATTGCTGCGGCTGGCGCATGACTTGAAGTATAGCGCTATGAACGCACGGCACTACGGCGAGAGCTGCCGCAAGCTGAAAGAAATAGGCGTTATGCTGGGCGAACTGATAGAAGAGGTAAAGACCAGAAAATAGCAGGATATGGGGCAGCTGCTTACTTACAGCCTCTGGCGGCGCTGATAGCGGGCGGCAACTGGAACAATGGGGCGAATTGCGGCGCTCGTGCCGTGAATTGCAACAATTACCCGTGGAATGTCAATACGAACATTGGCGCTCGTGGGGCGTGTGACTTAGTGAGAACATTACAGGCACAGAGTTCTACGGAATACTGGCAAGGACTTAGAAAGGGATAAGACCGAGTGTTTAATATCCTATAGTCAGAGCGGCTGTCCCGCCGTGAGGCAAAGAGAAAAAATACGGCTGCTGGTTAGTAGCTACGGCGAAAGGCAGGAGCTTAATACTTGAAGAGAGTAGGATACATTACCAATAAGGACGGGCGGCGCATTACGCTTTTAGAGGCTATGGGCGACTATGGAAACGTACAGAAAGCCTATAACAAAGCCAGAAAGTGTAAACGCCACAGAAAAGACGTACTGATTTTTACGAAAGACAAAGAGGAAAACTTAGACAAGGTGCGGGAAGATATTATAAACCTTGCCTATGAACCAAGCAAATACCATTACTTTAAGGTGTACGAACCGAAAGAGCGGCAGATAATGGCGCTGCCGTTCTATGACAGGGTGGTACAGCACGCCATAAACAACGTGTTAGAGCCTATATTTGATAAGCAGTTTATATCGCAGTCTTACGCCTGTCGGAAAGGTAAAGGTATGCACGCTGCGTCTGATACGCTAAAAGAGTGGCTGTATGAGTGGAACAAATACCACCCAGACCAGCCGCTTTATGCTATCAAGGCAGATATACACCACTATTTCCAAAGCATAGACCATGCGGTATTAAAAACTGAAATACGTAAGGTTATAAAAGACGCTGGGGTACTGGCATTGCTGGACAGGATAATAGACCACAACGGCAATATGCCGGACGGCGTAGGGATACCAGTAGGAAACCTTACCAGTCAGTTATTTGCAAATATCTATCTGGACGCATTAGACCAGTTTATCAAGCATGAGCTGGGCGTAGAGGCATACATACGCTATATGGACGACTTTGTAATATTAAGCCCAGACAAGGAACAGCTGCGCAACTGGCTTGCACGGATAGAGCAATTCTTACGGGAAGAGCTTAAGTTAGAGTTTAACCCGAAAACTACCATGCTGGCAGCAAAGAACGGTATAGACTTTGTAGGCTACAAACACAGGGCAACGCACAGGAAAGTACGAAAGGACAGCATAAAGCGCATAAAGCGTACTATCAAGAAGTGCGAGAGCGGTAAAATCACAAAAGAACAGTTACAAAAGAGCATACAGAGCTGGACGGGACACGCAGGACACGCCGACAGCTACAACCTACGAAAGAAAATAGAAACGCTGGCAGAGGCAGCCATAGAAAAGGCTGCTTAAGCGGCAGAATGCAGGAGCGAGTACATGAGTAGCAATTTACTAAGGGTAGTACAAGAACAACAGGAAACCATAGAAAAGCAAAGCAGGCTTATTGCTGATTTAATAGCCACTCTGGAAAGCTGGGAGCAGACAGCAGGCTACGACGGCGCAGAGCTGAAAGAGCGGGCAGAAAATTTGCAATTAAGAGAAAGGCAGGATTTATGAACATGACTATTACAGAATTTATTGAGGCGGCGGCACATAACAAAATTATCCAGCTGGTAGTATTGGCGATTGTGTGCGACACGGTTTTTGGCGTGCTGCGTGCAATCAAAGAGAAGAAATTTAACAGCTGCGCAGGCATTGACGGGGCTATCAGAAAAGTAGGTATGCTTATTTCCCTGGTATTCATGCTGGCAATCGACGTACTGATTAAGATTAACTTAATCGGATTTATACCGGAGCAGGCACGTACATATTTAGGGCTTGATACCGCGGGCGTGGCTGAATTTTTCGCATTGCTTTACATTGCCTATGAGGTAGTGAGTATTTTTAAGAATATGGCATTATGCGGGCTGCCCGTAAAAAAGGTATGGGAAAAGGTGCGGGAGTTTCTGGCGAAGTATACGGACGAACTGCCGGACACAGACGAACTGGACGGGGACAGCACCACAGGCAACGTAGAGGAACACAGGACACAGGAAAGATAAGAATAATAAGGACATAGCAGCAAAGAGTGCTTGCGGGACACCGCAGGCGCTTATTTTGTATGCGGAAAGGCAGGAAATATGAACATTAACAGAAAGATAAGTAAGTACAATTTCAATAAGGGCAGCGTTTCCAGAATTAAGTATATTGTTATCCATTATGTAGGCGCACTGGGCGGCGCAGAGGACAACTGCCGATATTATGGCGGCGGCAATAGAAATGCGTCGGCGCATTACTTTGTAGGATTTAACGGCGAGGTATGGCAGTGCGTAGAGGACGCTAATATAGCGTGGCATTGCGGAGCGTCGAGCTATAAGCACGCAGAGTGCCGAAACGCTAATAGTATCGGTATTGAAATGTGCGTAAGGAAGAAAAACACAAAGAGCATGGGCGCAACAGATAAAGACTGGTATTTTGAGGACGCAACAGTAGAGGCAGCGGCAGAGCTTACCCGTTACCTTATGAATAAATACGGCGTGCCTGCATCTCATGTAATCAGACATTACGACGTAACGGGCAAGATTTGCCCTAACCCGTATGTATATAACACCAGCGCCCACACATGGGACGAGTTTAAGCGTAAAATCAGCGGACAGGCAGAAACACCGCAGGGCGGCAATGAAAAAACAATCTGGAATTTTCTTACAGGAAAGGGCTTAAATGCTTATGCCGTGGCTGGTATTATGGGTAATCTGTATGCTGAAAGCGGGCTTATGCCGAACAACTTACAGAACGCCTATAACAATAAGCTGGGTAAGACGGACGCAGAATATACAGCAGCGGTGGATAATGGCAGCTATGGCAATTTTGTAAAGGACAGTGCAGGCTATGGGCTGGCGCAGTGGACGTATTGGAGCAGAAAGCAGGCGTTGTTTAATCATGCAAAACAGGCGGGCGTATCCATTGCAGACCTTAATATGCAGCTGGGCTTTTTATGGGAAGAATTGCAGGGATACACAGCAGTAATGGACGCACTGAAAAAGGCGGGCAGCGTGCGTGCTGCATCTGATGCCGTTCTTACTGGATATGAAAAGCCAGCAGACCAGAGCGAAACAGTAAAGAAAAAGCGTGCAGAGTACGGCGAGGGATACTATAAAAAGTATGCAGCAGGAAACGGTACAAAGTATTACAGAGTGCGCAAGAGCTGGACGGACGCAGCAAGCCAGCTGGGGGCGTTTACGTCGCTGGAAAATGCAAAGAGCGCTTGCAAGGCGGGCTATACTGTATATGATGATAACGGCAAGGCGGTATATACCGCAGCAGGGCAGCAGGCAAGCGCAGGCGTTCCGTTTAGCGTACAGGTAGATATTTTAGACCTTAATATCAGAACAGGAGCAGGCACGAACTATGCAAAGACGGGAGAAACCACAGGAAAGGGAGTATTTACCATTGTGGAAGTGAAAGCCGGACAGGGCGCAAGCGTTGGCTGGGGACGCTTGAAGAGTGGCGCAGGCTGGATTAGCTTAGATTATGCCACAAGATTAGCTTAAGTTTTCGAGGGTGGGCGGTTCACTGTCTGCCCTCTATTTTTTTGCAATTTTATAGGATTTTCTGCATAAAAGCGTTGACAATATACCGAAAAAGGTATATAATAAAATCATGGAAAGGAGATAAAAACAAATAAGAGGCAAAGCCACTGGAAAGGAGAAACGGCACAATGGGTAAGAAAAAGAAACAAAAGAAAAAGCCTATCAACTGGCAAGAATTGGCAATCAGTGCAGTGATAGACTTAATCATAGGAACAATACTTATCATAATTGGTAAGTACATAGGTTAGGGCGAAAGCCCTAACCAACAGGCGGGCGATAAGCCCGCCGCCTATAAGAAATATAACACAAACCCAAAGCCGAGTAAAGAGTATGCTTTTAAAATTAGGAGTATTTTTAGTAGCAGTAGGACTGGTAAAGCTGCTGGTTGCTTTCATTTTGAGGGCAAGAGAAAAGAGAGGTAAGGCATGAATTTAGGCGAAAACATTAAAAAAGCACGAAAAGCGGCAGGCGTGACGCAAAAGGAACTTGCAGAGCGCCTGCAAGTATACCAGAAAGATATAAGCCGCTGGGAAAACAACGAGCTTACGCCAAACGCAATAACACTTGCGAAAATTTGCAGAGAGCTTAACGCCTCTGCTGATGAAATTTTAGAATTGAAGTAGAAACGAAAGCGAGGGCTTACTATGACAAAGAAAAAGGTAATTTTATTGGTAGTGGCTGCATTATTTGCAGTAAGCGGTTTAACGGCGCTGCCGTCTGGAAATATAACAGGTGGGGTGGGTTGCATTGTGATTGCGGCAGTATGCGCCTATTTTGGACTGAAAAAGAAAAGCGCAGGAAAAGAGAACGGAAACAGAACACCAGCGCCTGCCGCCGCATCTGGTAGCAGGGTTTTAGATACAATCAGAACGAAAGTAGTAGGCGTGACGTTCAATAATGAGGACGGAGAAAACAGGCAGGATATTTTAAGCAAAATGTCCGGTAGTGAAGATATTACAGTAGAAAAGTACACATACAACGGAGAGCCTGCCGCATACGTAAAGTGGGGCGATAAGGTAATAGGCAATCTATCGGCAGAACTGGCGGGGGACTTAGCGAGAAAGTACCCGAAAGCCCGCTACACCGCAGAAATACTGGAAATTTCTGGGGGGGGGTACAGACGTTCGGGTGCAATATAGAGCTTGACGTAATCGAGGACGCAACGCCCAGCGTAAGCCAGCATACGGGAGAAACTACAGTATATGTAGACCGTAGCAACAAAAAATACCATAGTAAGCCTAACTGTTCGGGAATGAAAAACCCAAAGAGCATACCGCTAAGCCAAGCAAAGAAGAAATACACCGCTTGTAAAAAGTGTTGTAAATAGGTAAAGGCATAAGCCGCAGACTTGTAAAAGAGTTTGCGGCTTTTCGTCGTATATGGGGAAAGAACAGGAACGAAAGAGAGGTAGCAGAAATGGCGAATAAGAAAGGCAGCCGACAGCTGACATGGACAGACCGTATAAGTATTGAGGCATTGAAAAAAGCAGGGCATAGCGTGATAGAGATAGCAGAACAGCTGGGCGTACACCGCAGCACTATATACAATGAGCTTAAGCGAGGGGAATATATGCACAGAAATAGCGACTATACAGAAACATTAAGTTATAGCCCAAACAAGGCACAAATGAAAGCAGAGGAAAATTTAAAGGCAAGGGGTACACAGCTTAAAATAGGAAACGATATTGCATACGCAAATTATATAGAGGATAAAATAGTAAATGAAGATTACAGCCCAGCTGCGGTACTGGGAGAATTGAAAGCACAGGGGAAAGAGGGGGACTTTTCCGTAACAGTATGCGTAACGACCTTATACAGCTACATTGATAAGGGTATTTTCCTTAAGCTGTCTAATAAGAATTTGCCAGTAAAGAAGAATAAGAAGAGAAATTATAAGAAAGTACAGAGGCAACAGAAAAGGGCGGCAGCAGGAGAGAGTATAGACAAACGCCCGAAAGAGATAGATACACGGGAAGAGTTTGGCAACTGGGAAATGGACAGCGTTTTAGGCAAGCGGGGAAAGTCAAAAAATACGTTGCTGGTACTGACAGAGCGGAAAACCAGAAACGAGATTATATTTAAACTGCCAGACCATACAGACGAGGCAGTAGTAGCGGCACTGGATAGATTAGAAAGAAAATGGGGCGCTGATATGTTTAAGCGGGTATTTAAGACAATCACAGTAGACAACGGTAGCGAGTTTGCAGATGCAGAGGGCTTACAGCGTTCTATTATCAACGAGGGAGAAAAACGGACAAAGGTATATTACTGCCACCCTTATAGTAGCTGGGAACGTGGCACGAATGAGGTAACAAATAAGATGATACGCCGGAAGATACCGAAAGGCACAAATTTTGACGACAGGACAGAGGAAGAGGTAGAGAGTATAGAGAACTGGATAAACGGATACCCACGCAAAATACATGGCTATCATTCAGCAGGGGAACTATTCGAGGAAGAGGTAAAACAGCTTGCATAAGAACGAGAATAGGGGGCGTGAGAGGCTGGCAGGAGTGGCAGCCTTACTATTGCGCTGCCTAAAAGTGAAAATATACAATGAAACAGGCTGCGTATTGTGCAAAATGGCAAAACGATAAAAACATGAAAAAATGTCGAATTTAATGTTGACATTTTTAAAAATAAAATTTTTTGAAAAAAGTGCTTGACCAAATCGACACTATCGTATATAATAATCCTCGTTGCAGCAATGGGCTATCGCCAAATGGTAAGGCAACGGACTCTGACTCCGTCATTTCAAGGTT
>CAUDCW010000030.1 GCA_958448165.1 uncultured Oscillospiraceae bacterium | reverse complement strand
ATTCCTGAGATTGATGAAAAGGAGTTTGCAAGATGAATATGTTAAAGCGCAAGGAGAAACCTGTAGTTAAAAAGTTTTACAGTGTGGCAAACAAAAATGCCCCGTTCGCCTATGTTGAGGCATACAAGATGCTCAGCACAAATCTTGAATTCATCACAGCTGCAGAAAAATGCAAGAATATTATGATAACCTCATCGCTTGCCAACGAGGGAAAAACAAACACATCGCTGAATCTCGCTCTTACTCTTGCAGGTTATGGTAAGAGTGTATGCCTTGTCGAGTGCGATCTACGCCGTCCGACAATTCACCGCTTTTTTGATGCACAGCGCAAGACAAGCGGACTTACCAATGTACTGATGGGTCAGGTTGAAATTCAGGACGTCATCAGAAAGGTACGTGACAGAGATCTCGGCATACTGTTTGCAGGCGCTACACCGCCGAACCCATCTGAGCTTCTTTCAAGTCCGAGAATGCAGGAGGTTGTAAAGGAACTTGAAAAGCAGTATGACTACATAATTTACGATACTCCACCTGTTTTTGTCGTTACCGATGCTGCTGCGCTCGGCAAATATATGGACGGTGCGGTGCTTGTTGTAAAGCACAATTCAACTGATAAGAATGTTGTTCTTAAGGCTAAGAAAAACCTTGAGAATGCCGGTGTAAAGATATTCGGAGCAATTTACAGCGAACACAGCGAAAAGACGGGAGCGTATTCCAACTATGGCTACAACTACTACTATTATGACAGCAAGGCGGAAGACCACAGCGGACATAAAAACGGCGAGGAAAAATAACCATGGTTGATCTGCATTGTCATATTTTACCCGGCATAGACGACGGTGCGCAGAGTGTTGAGGATTCAATCGATTTGTTGAACGCTCAGCGGCGTCAAAGGGTACGCTCGGTTATGTTAACTCCGCATTTCAATTTTGAACGTACCGATATAAAAAGCTTCTGTGACCGCAGGGCAAATGCTTTTAAGCTTCTGAAGGAAAAGCCGGAGTTTGCGGATGCTGATATAACTGTCAAAATAGGCGCCGAGGTTTTCTTTTCCGTCAAATTAAATGAAGAAGATCTTGACCCGCTGTGCTTCGAGGGTACAAACTACATCCTTATTGAGCTTCCGGTAAATTCCCGTCCATACGGACTTACTCACACATTAAGAGCGCTGATAAACAGGGGATATATTCCTATTCTGGCACATGTCGAGCGTTATCCTTATATTGCGGATGACCCGACTGTGCTTTATGACCTTGTTATGGATGGCTGTCTTGCACAGGTCAACGCCGGGGCAATTATAAAGAATAACGAGCGTTCCGTGATGGCGATGAAATATCTTAAGTGGGAGCTTGCACAGGTGATTTCAAGTGATGCCCATTCGATGAAAAAGCGTCCGCCCAATATCAAGCCTGCTATGTCTGTTATTGAGAACAAGCTCGGTTCACAATACACAAAGTGGCTTGAGAAAAACAGCGAGGATATATTTAAGGGCAGATATGTTGATTTGCCCGTTGTAAAAAAGCCGAAGAAATTTTTCGGCATCTGGAGATAAGAAGAATATTTTGAGGATGTGATAACAATGGAGCTTAATGTAAGCGGTGCTGTAGTTGAGCGTAATGATACTGCAGAAGAAGCTCCGAAGTCGGTTGACTCTTTAGTCGAGGAGAAGGTTAAAGTCGATTTTACATACAAAGAAAAACCTGTTTATGATTTTATAAAACGAGTTTTTGATATATCCTGTTCGGTGTTGGCATTGATAGTTTTATGTCCCTTTTGTATTATAATTTCTGTAGTCATTATGATATATGACAGGAATTTAAAACCGTTCTTCATTCAGAATCGCTGTGGGAGAAACGGAAAACAGTTCAAATTTTACAAATTCAGAACAATGTGTGTTGATGCCGAGTCAAAGCTTGAACAGCTTCAAGAGAAAAATGAGATGGACGGTCCGGTTTTCAAAATAACCGAGGACCCGAGAATAACAAAAATCGGCAAGGTGTTGCGCGCCGCCGGTATAGACGAGCTGCCTCAGCTCTGGAATATTCTTAAAGGCGATATGTCGTTTGTCGGTCCCCGTCCGCCTCTTCCGAAAGAGGTTGAGCAATACAGCGACACAGACAGACTCAGGCTTCTTGTAAAGCCGGGTCTCACCTGCTATTGGCAGGTACAGCCCAATAGAAATTCGATTTCCTTTGAAAAATGGATGGAGCTTGACAGAAAGTACATACAGCAGAGAAGCTTTTGGGTTGATATTAAGCTCATTCTTAAAACAGCGGTTTCCGTTTTTAAAAGAGAGGGCTGTTGACGGGTGGATATTATTGAAAACACTAAATTAGTTAATGGTGAACATAGCTTTACGATTGCCGTTGCCGGCACAGGCTATGTCGGGCTTTCGATAGCAACTCTCCTTTCACAGAACAACAAGGTTTACGCTGTTGATATAATTCCCGAAAAGGTTGAACTGATAAATAAAAAGAAGTCGCCTATACAGGATGAGTATATCGAAAAATATCTGGCTGAAAAAGAGCTGAATTTAATCGCAACGCTTGATGCAGAAGAAGCGTACAGCGCTGCGGATTTTGTTGTGATAGCTGCCCCGACAAATTACGACAGCAAGAAAAACTATTTTGATACATCAGCTGTTGAAGAGGTAATCAGACTTGTAATGCAATACAATCCTGATGCCGTAATGGTTATTAAATCAACTATTCCTGTCGGATATACAAAGAGCATTAGAGAAAAAACAGGCAGCAAGAATATTTATCTTCAGTCCCGAATTTCTGCGTGAATCCAAGGCTTTGTACGATAATCTATATCCATCAAGAATTATAGTTGGCACTGATATGGACGATGAACATCTTGTTGAAGCGGCACACACCTTTGCGGCGTTATTGCAGCAGGGTGCAATTAAGGAAGATATAGATACTTTGTTTATGGGCTTTACCGAAGCTGAGGCAGTCAAGCTTTTTGCCAACACATATCTTGCTTTGAGAGTAAGCTATTTTAACGAATTGGATACCTATGCCGAGATAAAGGGATTAAACACAAGACAAATTATAGACGGCGTTTGTCTTGATTCTCGCATCGGCTCGCATTACAACAACCCGAGCTTTGGTTACGGCGGCTACTGCCTGCCCAAAGATACAAAACAGCTCCTTGCCAATTATAAGGACGTTCCCGAAAATCTTATAGAGGCTATTGTTGACTCAAACAGAACGAGAAAAGACTTCGTTGCAGACCGTGTTTTGAAAATGGCGGGATATTATGACTATGACGGCGGCAGTGAGTATAACAAGACGCAGGAGAAAAAAGTTGTCATCGGGGTCTACCGTCTGACAATGAAGTGTAACAGCGACAACTTCCGCCAAAGTTCAATTCAGGGCGTTATGAAGCGCATCAAGGATAAAGGCGCTGCCGTAATAGTTTATGAGCCAACGCTAAATGACGGCGAAACCTTTTTCGGTAGCAAAATTGTAAATGATTTTGGCAGATTTACAAGCGCAAGCGATGCGATTATAGCCAATCGTTATGATGCCTGTCTGGACGGTGTCAAAGACAAGGTATATACGAGAGATATTTTCCAAAGGGATTGAGCGAAAGGCGGTTTTGAAAATTATGAACGGCAAGGTATCGGTTATTACGCCTTCATATAATTGTGAAAAATATATCGCAGAAACAATTGTTTCTGTTCAGAATCAGACATATACTGACTGGGAAATGATTATTGTTGACGATTGCTCTACCGACTCAACCTGTTCAATTGTCGAAGAGTTTGCAAAAAATGATTCCCGCATAATTCTGATTAAACAAAAGGTCAACGGCGGTGCCGCAGTTGCCCGTAACTGTGCATTGGAAAATGCTACCGGAAGGTTTATAGCTTATCTTGATGCGGATGATCTCTGGCTGCCGCAAAAGCTTGAAAAACAGGTTGAATTTATGCTGCAAAAGCAATGCGGCTTTTCATGTACCTCTTACGAAGTTATTGCGGACGATGGACAATCGCTTAACAAACCGGTTTATATGCTGCCAAAGGTTGACTATGTCGGTTTTCTGACAAACAATTATCTGCAGACAGTCGGGATTATGGCTGACATATCTGTTGTTGATAAGAAATACCTTGTTATGCCGGACATCCGCAGAAGACAGGATGCTGCCACATGGCTGCAGGTGCTAAAATCAGGATATGATTGCTACGGCATACACGAGATTCTGGCGCAATACCGCAGAACTGCAAATTCGTTATCAAGCAATAAATTCAAAGCAGTAAAAGGAACGTGGGGGCTTTACAGGAAAATAGAGAAGCTTTCACTGCCTTTTAGCTGCTATTGCTTTGTAAGGTATGCTTTTTTAGCAGTCAGGAAAAGAATTTATCTGCACAGACAACGGAGGATACAGGAATGAATATATTATATTTATGTACCTTTTATCATCGTGCAATGCTTTTCAGACAGCAAATGGATTCTCTCATTGCCAAGGGCCATACCGTTAAGGCATTTAACTCTGCGCAATACGGCGAGGGTGTTGCGGAAAAATTCAGACCGCTGATGGATAATCTGGTTGTTCATAGAGAGTGCTGGAATAAGCTGGACCGTATGCTCTTTTTCCCAAGACAGTGGAAAATCGAGAAACAGCTTAAGTCGGCATATGATTTGAGCCAATTTGACCTTCTTCATTCACATTTGCTTTTGAGCAGCGGCTACACTGCCATGAGAATCAAAAAAAGGTACGGACTCCCTTATGTGGTGTCTGTTCGCGCTACAGATTTATCTGGGTTTATTCGTATTCCGTACTTCAGAAAAATGGCTGTAAGAATAATTAAGGAATCAAGTGGAGTTTTGTTTCTCTCGAAGTCTCATAAACAGGAATTAGCAGAAAAATTCCTGACCGAAGAAGAGGCAAAAATGCTTGATTCAAAATCTGCCGTTATCGGCAATTGTCTTGAAAATTTCTGGAAAGACAATACTGCACAGTCAGGCAAAAGTATAGATAAAAACACAATCAGGATTCTTACCGTTGCAAAAATCAAGCCGATTAAGAATATTCCTATGGCTGCCCAGGCTGTAGAGGAGCTTCGCAGGCGCGGATATATCGCATCGCTTACGGTAATAGGAGAAAACCAGGATAATGCGGAATATCAGAAAATAAAAGCATATGATTGTGTTCGTCTGCTGCCGTTTATGAATAAAGAAGAACTAATAAATGCTTACGGCAAAAACGATATTTTTCTTCTGCCGTCTGTAAATGAAACCTTCGGACGAGTGTATCTTGAAGCAATGTCGCAAGGACTTCCGGTGATTTACACACGGGGACAGGGCTTTGACAACACCTTTGCAGAAGGTGAGGCCGGTTATTCTGTCGTTTGTAATAATCCTGTTGAAATAGCCGATAGAATAGAGGATATAATCGGCAATTATAAACAGATTTCAGCAAACTGTGTTTCTGACTGTAAATTGTTCTATGAAGAAAACATTATGAACCGGCTTGAACAGTTCTATCAGGACTCTTTGAGCAGAGCTTTAGCGGAGTGATATGTATATGAAAGCAGCGTTGATTTCCTTCCATAATGCGTATAACTACGGTGCCTGTCTGCAGGCATACGCTTTGCAGGAGGCTGTTGACAGACTCGGCGTTGAATGTGAATATATTGATTATATTAACGAACGCCGTGCAAACGGTTATAAGGTATCTGTCAGAATCGCAAACTCAATTAAAGAAAAAAATCTGAAGGGAATAATCAAGAATGTCTGCGGTGCTCCGTTTGTGTGGTCGCGCGGCAAAAAATTTGACAGATTTTATTCTTCTCATCTGCGTAAAACAGATAAGGTTTATTCAAGCGTTTCTGAGGCATCGGTGTTAGAAAAAGAATATGATAAATTTATTGTTGGCAGTGATCAAGTCTGGAACGATGGACACAACGGCGGCGATCCTGCTTACTTTTTGGATTTTGTCGCCGACAACAAAAAGAAAATCTCTTATTCTTCAAGCTTCGGTATTGCTGAAATACCCGAAAGCGAACATAAGAGGTTTTCAAAGCTTTTGAATAATATCGACTGCCTTTCCACCCGTGAAAAGCACGGCGTTGAGCTTATAGAAAAGCTTACCGGCAGACATGCGCACCTGGTGCTGGACCCTGTGTTCCTGCTTGATGCCGAAGAATGGAGAAAGCTGATTCCGCAGGGAAAAAAGGACTGCGATTACACCTTTTATTATATGAACGCACGATTCAATCCCAATGATTTCGGTCGTGTGACAGGGTGGAAAGAAAACAAAAAGCATATTCTTTCATCGTCTGTAAGCCCAAAGGATTTTCTGAAAAGAGATCAGAAAATTACTTTTGCAATGGCTCCTGAAGAATTCTTGCAGGAGATCGACAATGCACAGCTTGTTGTTACAACTTCGTTCCATTGTCTGGCGTTTGCAATAATTCTTCACAAGCCGTTTGTCGCCATTCTCTCGGGTGATGAAGGCCGTGATGAAAGACTGCTGAATCTTCTTCAGATTACCGGTCTTGAGGACCGCATTTTTTCGCGCCGTATGACTTTGGAAGATGTGAAAAAACCGATTGATTTTGACACGGCTGAAGAACGTCTGCGTCCCTATCGTGAATATTCAAAGAGCTTTTTGAAAGCAGCGCTGTATGATGGGGCAGAGGCTGTCGATGCGTTAGCAGAGCCTGCTTATGCTGTAAGCCGTGATAAAAAATTCAGCATTTGTCCCGAGGATAAGTGCACCGGCTGCGGAGCCTGCTACGAAAAATGCCCTACTCACGCCATAGAGATGAAACCCGATTGTGACGGATTTTTAAGTCCCGTAATAAATCAAGAGCTTTGTATTCGCTGCAACAACTGCAAAAATGTCTGTCAGATTAATAATAAAGCTGAGAGTGTGAATGAACAGCATTATTATGCGTTCAAGAACTCTGACGATATCCGGCGCAGCAGCTCTTCCGGCGGAGCTTTTACTGCTCTTTCTCAGCTTATTATCAATCAGGGCGGCGTTGTTATAGCCTCTGAAATGCACAGCGATTGGCATATTGAGCATACTGTTGCCGACACGATGCAAAAGGTTAAAAAGCAGGCGGCGACATATTATGTTCAGGGCAAAGCCTTTAACAGATTCAGACAAGCAAAGGAACTTCTCTGTCAGGGGAGGAAGGTTCTGTTCACAGGAACACCGTGTCAGATAGCGGGGTTGAAAAAATACCTCGGCAAAGATTATGATAACCTTATTACCTGCGATATAATCTGCCATGGAATTCCATCTCCCGAGATGTTTCAGATTTATATTGACTACCTGAAGCAACGCGGCAACCTTACCTCGCTGAAGCACCGTGACAAGGAAATCGGTTGGGGAGGCTACAGCGTTTCTGCCGTGATTGACGGCAAAAAGTACCGCAATGTCGGCTGGCTGAAAGCATATTCGGTTATGTTTTCGCACGGCTTGATAAACCGCAATTCCTGCTACCACTGCCGCTACAGCTGCTTTGATCGTCCCGGTGATATCACAATCGGCGATTACTGGGGAGTAGAAAAATTTCATAAGGATTTCAAAGACAAGCTTGGCGTATCTCTCGTTATCACCAATTCTCAGAAAGGCGATGAATTTTTCCGTCTGGCATCGGATAATGTTGAGATATTGCCGCTTGAAAAGCAGGATACATTACAGAACTCTCTTAAAAAGCCTATGGAGATTCCGATGCAAAGACTTGCGTGCATCACCCGTATGAGAGAATCATATGAAAGTGCCGCAAAAACCTATGGAGAATGGAATCTTAAAGGCAAGGTCAAGGAGATTATCCGTACATTGATAAAATAAAACCGACAAGAAAGGGGCCCGAAAATGAGAATATATATTATTTCACGAGGATATCCTTCCGAAAAATATGTTAAGAACGGTATTTTTGAATTTGACCAGGCGAAGGCTCTTGCAAGTATCGGTCACGAGGTTGTTTTTCTTGCTCTTGATCTGAGGTCGTTTCGCAGAAAAAGAAAATTCGGACGCGAAAGCTTTCAAAAAAGCGGAGTAAATATCGAAGCTGTCAATATTCCGTGCGGAAAGCTTTCCCCAAAAATCCTGCGTGCCGTTCGGGCAAAGGCTCTTTCATCGCTGTATAAGCAGTGTGTTGCACGATACGGCAAGCCCGATATTATCCATGCGCATTTTCAGGAGATAGGATATACAACCGCTAAGGTTCTTAAAGACGAAAACATACCGCTTGTTTTGACAGAGCATCTTTCAAAAATTAATCGTCAAAATATTGATACGCCTGTCTTGATAACAGGTAAGGAAACTTACCGCTATTATGACAGAGTAATTGCAGTTAGTGAAACTGTGAAAAAAAGTCTTGCTAGTAATTTTGATATAATTTCAGAAGTTATACCCAACGTTGTTGATACCGATAGCTTCAATCCGACTCAACATAGCGGAAAAAATAAAACGGCTGAGAAATTCAGCATTATATCGGTCGGTTCTTTGATTAAGCTAAAACAGATGGATTTACTGATCGATGCTTTTGCTGATTTTCATAAAGAGCATCCGAATTCAATACTGAATATTTTCGGTGCAGGTGTCGAAAAAGAAAATCTGCTCAATCAGATTAACAGCAGATCATTGCAGCAATGCGTTATTCTTCACGGCGCTTGCCCACGCAAGGTGATTGCAGAGTGTATGGCGCAGTCCGATTGCTTTGCCCTTGTTTCAGAGGCCGAAACATTTGGCGTTGTATATATTGAGGCAATGGCTATGGGTTTGCCTGTTATTGCAGCTAAAAGCGGAGGACCAGAAAATTTTGTGACTTCAAAAAATGGAATATTGATTGAATCTAATAATACGCAGGCTGTTTTTAATGCCATAAATTATATGTACGAAAATATACATGAATATAATTCAAAAGAAATCAGAGAGAATACTTTGTCGGCTTTTTCACCAAAGGCAGTAGCAATGCAGATAGAGCACTGCTATCTTGGACTTATAGGTAATGAGGAGGCTAAGCAGAATTAGGATGCTTAATGTGTATTGCTTTTGTTTATTCTTGTCACAGTTTAAATATATTTTTTCTTTTTCAGTGGCAGGTGTATATATAAATCCGGTTCGTATTGCGTTGTTAGCCCTAATAGTGTTTGATATTATTATAAATCACGGTAAAATCCAATATAATTCAAAGGGTAACTGTGAGTGGATCGTTGCGCTTCTTGCGTGGAATGTCTGGACTGTGTTATCCCTCGTTTGGGCGCAGTCAAAATCAAGCGTCGTAAGCTCCGGGATAATTCTATTTGAAGCGTTTCTGTTCGTTTATTACGGACAAAGGCTTATTACTGATACAGGTAAATTAAAAAAAGTGCTGAACTCCCTTTTTGCTGCGCTTGTTTTTCATAATTTTTTAGGCTGGATGGAAGTTTCCACGAAGGTATATTTGTTTTCAATATATTCCGAGAAATATTCGATGTACGGATATCCTGTTTCAACCTTTACAAATACAAATAATTTCGCATTTTATTTGTCCTTGATGGCAATATTGCTTCTTATCGCAATTTCAATAGAAAAAAGAAAGCTGCAAAAAGTTATATATATTTGCTTGCTTGTTTCTTCTTTGGTGCTTAATGTCAAAACGGGTTCAAGAGGTTCAGTAATTGCGCTTTTAGCAGGTGTGCTTATTTATGTATTACTTATGGCAAAAAGCCGCAAAATCGTTTTCAGAATAATTGCCGTTGCGGCGGTGATTGCTCTGTTTTTGTGGCTGAATCCTGGTGTGTATTCATATATATTGGAAATAATCGGTAAAGCTTTTGATATCAATACATCTGCCTCAACTGGTACCGATTATTACAGAATGAACGCATACGCAAACGGTTTAGACTTTTATTTTGATACTTACGGCTTAGGCGTCGGTCCGGGTAATGTTGAATATTGGATGACCAATTACGGAACAAGGTTCACAAATAATATACCAAACTTACACAACTGGTGGCTTGAGATTCTTGTCGGTTCAGGCACCGTAATTGCTGCTATCGTGGCTGTAACTTGGATTAAGTATTATATTAAGCTGATAAAAGCATACAGAAGCGACAAAACACGAAATGAGGCGTGCTACATTATCTGCGGTGCAATTTCGTTCGGTGTCGTTTTTGCAATAGGCTGTATTTCACCCAGCACTTTGTATTCGTCTGAGTGGACGTGGGCGTTGCTCGCAGTATTCTTTCTTGCTCAAAGGGTAGTGGTATATAAAATTTCAGCAGAAAATTAGTCTCTCTTGGTATATCTGTAACAGTTAACAATTTCTAGAAACAAATGATTTATTAAGTCTATTTCTTCCTTTCTTTTTGATGATGTTATTGTTTACGCATATGCACTGAATGAGTAGCTATAATAAGGCGGTTTATTTTATGAATAAAATTATGATAATGTTCATAAGCTTGTTTATTTAGCCAGAAAATGAGCTATGCATTGTTTACTATGAGTTTGCAAATATTTATATGAGAATTATTAAGTGGATTGGCAATATGGGGGATAATATCAATTTATGAAACGCGAAGAAAAGCTTATAAAAAATACAATTATAATTGCAATTGGAAATTTTCTACCACGACTTGCTTCTTTTATTGTTCTGCCTATATTAACAGGCTATCTGACGCAGGAGGAGTACGGTACATATGACCTTATTACCGTGTTGGTTTCTCTGCTTCTGCCTGCTGTCACGTTACAGATTCAAACAGCTGCGTTCAGATTTTTAATTGACGTCCGAGGTGATTTAAAGGAAGAAAAGAGAATCGTTACAAATATTTTTGCTTTTACGTTTCCTGTTTCAATAATAGCTCTGATTATTTTATATTTTGCACTTTTTCAGTTAGAGCCGCTTGTAAGATGGCTTATATGCATTTACTTCATCTTTGATATATTGGTTAACACAGCACGTCAGATTGTAAGAGGTCTGTCGAAAAATATGGATTATTCCATAAGCGCAATAATCGGTTCCTGCGGAAGATTGCTGTTTGCACTGGTTTTTGTTTTGTGGCTCAGAACAGGCTTGGTTGGCGCTACACTCACTCTGATAGCCTCTGTCGCTGTCGAATTCTTATATCTTATATTCAGAACACGCCTGCACAGATACATAGACTTTTCGTTGCTAAGCAAAAGCACTGTAAAGAAATTGCTCAAATATTCATGGCCTATGGTGCCGAACAGTATGTCAATGTGGGTTATGCGTCTGTCAGACAGATTGGTTGTAACCTTCTTTATGGGTGTTGCCGCCAATGCTGTTTATTCTGTTGCAAATAAAATTCCTCAGTTGCTTATGATTGCTGCAAATACATTTGATATGGCGTGGCAGGAAAATGCCTCTATGGCCTCAAAGGACGATGATGCGTCGACTTATTATACGCAGATGTTCAGGGCGGTTTTTGATTTTATGGCGGGCGTCTTCGGCTTGCTTGTTGCGGTAGCTCCTATTATGTTTTCTTTGCTTATTCAAGGTGATTACGAGGATGCATATTGTCATATGACAATTTTATTTTTGGCTATATTCTTTCTAAGTATAGCGGCATATCTCGGCGGCGTATATGTTGCTTATAAAAAAACAACCAGCGTCGGCATCACAACAGCCTTGGCTGCTGTGTGCAATCTTGTGTTTGATATTGCTACAATACAATGGATAGGCTTGTATGCCGCCTCGGGTTCAACACTTATCAGCTATTTGTTCTTGTGTATTTACAGAATGATCGACCTTAAAAAGTTTGTGGATATAAGGTATGACCTGAAAAGAATAGTAATAGTTGTGCTTGTTTTGATTGCTATGAGCGTTCTCTGCTTTGTAAACAACACAGTGTGCAACATACTGAATTTAGCAATCGGAATAGCTATGTTTTGCATATTAGACGGAAAAATGATTATGGCGCTTGTCAGAAAGCTTATGAGGAAAGTGAAAAAATCATAACTCGCTCAAATCAGATAATTCAAATCATTTTTTCTGTTCACTCAATACTGTAAGCAGGGAGAATCTTTTGCAATGACAGAGGAAAAGAAAAATACAAATAGTGTATCAACGGACGATATCAACAGCAAAGCTGAAGCAAAAGAAATTCCGATGCTGTTTTCCTATTAATAAAACTGCTGCGGCTGCTCGGCTTGTTTTGCAATCTGCCCGGCTGCTGCAATTACTATTGGGGCATTGACAAAGCTGTACCGGGTTTTAATGACAATAAAGGCGTGTCGCTTGTTCTTGTTAATAATAAGACAGGACTTGACCGCTTTGAACAGGCAAAAGACAAGATCGAGTGGAAAGAGACACGCATTGAGGACAGTATTCAGTGACCGCTTGTTTCGCCGTGTGAGAAACCTGGCGGCAGAGAAAAATTCTGGGATGATTTTTCAGACAAGCCTTTTGATTAAAAACGAAGGAAAGCGCATTCTCCTTCCATAGCCGCAGGCTTGGGAGGAGTTAGCTTTCTTGGCTATTGATATACGATTGGAGTAATGCTTCGTTTCTGTCTGAAACAGAGCAAATAAAATATGAGTTGCTCCAAAAGTACGGTTTCCAATAATACGGAGCGAGCATTTCAGCAAACTCTTTTCTGAGAAGTCGTGACGTTACTGTTTTATAATTGTTCACCAATGTAGAAAGCTGAGTTTGCGGTGTCGCTTCAAACAAAATATGAATATGGTCTT
>CAUDCW010000029.1 GCA_958448165.1 uncultured Oscillospiraceae bacterium | reverse complement strand
CTATGACCCTCTGCTTGTAAGGCAGATGCTCTCCCAGCTGAGCTATGCTCCCACATTAACCGCCGTAACAACATCTTGTGGTTTGCAACCACTTGTTCATCAGCGACGGTTATTATAATACTACATAACGGATGAAAAGTCAACACTTTTTTTAAAAAAAATCAATTTTTTATTTTTGAGCTTCATTTTGTGCCTTCAGCTCGATTATCTGACGCAAATCATCTGCGCCGAAAACGTATCTTTTGTTGCAGAAATTGCAGACAACCTCGGCTCCTTCGTCCTCGTCAATCATAGCTTGAATTTCGTCATTCCTGAGCGACGCTATTGAATTGATAACACGCTCGCGGCTGCAATTGCAGACATAGTGAACGGGAAGTTCGTCAACAATTTCAACTTCAAAGCCCTGCAACGCCGTGCGGCAGATTTCTTCAACACTCATTCCTTTTGCAAGCATCGTTGTCATCGGCTCAAGCGCGGCGATGTTTTTTTCAAGCTTGTCGCAGGCTGTGTCGTCAGCGCCGGGGAGAAGCTGAATTAAAAAGCCGCCTGCAAGCATAACCTCGCCGTTATCTTTGTCAAGAAGCACTCCCAGACCGCAGGCTGTGGGTATCTGCTCGCTCTGGACATAGTAGGACGTTATATCCTCGGCGATTTCGCCTGTAGCGAGCTCTGCTCGGCTCATATACGGTTCGCCTGTGCCGTAGTCACGCATAACGTCGATATATCCGTTTTTTCCTACCGCCGCAGACACATTTATTTTGCCCTTGCGGTAATGCTCGGTTTCGCAGGTGTTATTTTCAAGATAACCTCTCACGTTTCCGTTGCTGTCTGCAACCGTCACAAGTGTGCCTAAAGGACCGTCGCCTTTAATTCTGACAGTCAGAGTTGCACTCTTCTGCTTTAGCTGTGCGCCCATCATTGAAGCCGCACTGAGCAGTCTGCCGATTGCCGCAGTAGCGGCAGGGGAGGTGCTGTGCAGCTTCTGAGCAGTATATACTATATCGGTTGAGTTAATGACCGAAGCCATAACTGCTCCGTCCGATGTTATACATCTTATGATTTTATCCATTAATTTATACCTCTGTCTTTTTTACCTTTTTTACAATATAAATGTTTCTCTGTGAATTTTCCTTCGGCGGTTCAAACGTCATCTCGCCAAATATGTCAAGAATTTCAAAGCCTGCTTTACTTATTATTTCCTCAAGCTCCTTGTCTGTGTACGCTCTTTCGCAAAAGCTTTCACTGCTTCTGTGATACACATTGCCGGAGCGTTCAAAAAAGTCGAGGTCAATTCTTGTGATGTTATTTTCAAGCGGTGTGTTCTGCCATACACAGAAAACAGAGCTTTTATCATAGACAAAAACGTTGTCCGCAAGAACGCTTTTGTGCTTATAAACGGTGTTCACGTCAAAAACAAAAAGTCCGCCCTCGTTCATAAAAAGCGAAACCTTGTCAAAAGCCGTTTGAAGCTCCTCTTTATTTATTATATGATTCAGGCTGTCAAGTGTGCATATGCAGGTGTCAATAGTGCCGTAAAGGTCGAGCTTTTGCATTTTCTGGCATAAAAATAAGATAGAAAGCTCCTCGTCATACGCCTTTTGCTGCGCTATCATCAGCATATCGCTGCTGCCGTCTGCGCCGTAGATGTCAAAGCCTCGTTTTTTCAGCTCTATAGTAAGACTGCCGGTGCCGCAGGCAAGGTCAAGAGTAATGCCGGGGTTGTGATTGCAGCGTTTGAGCAGTGCTTCAATATAATCAGCCCTGTCGCCGTAATGCACATTTGAAGTCAGCGAGTCGTAAAATTCCGAAAAAACAGTGTAACTGCCGCTCACTTTATGTCATCCTCGTTCTTTTTCTGCTTTGCCTTTTCTGCTTCCTCAATGTTTTTGAACACCATTGCATAGCCGTCGCTTCCGTAGGTGAGAGAACGGTTCACACGGCTGATTGTTGCTGTTGAAGCCCCTGTTTGCTTAACAATATCGCTGTAAACACGCTTTTCGCTGAGCATTTTTGCAACAACAAGCCTTTGCGAAATCGCTTTAAGCTCCTGCACCGTGCATAAATCCTCAAAAAAGCAGTAACATTCTTCAACTGTTTTAAGCGACAGAATAGCCTTAAAAAGAAAATCGGTGTGTTCATCCTGAATTTTTGAATTCATAATTACATATCCTTTCCAAATTCAATTTCACGATTTAATACAATAAAATCTTAACATAGAAAGGAAGAAAAGTAAAGACATAAATTAGAGTTGAGAGTGGAGAGTGAAGAGTGGAGTTGTGGTTGTCGCCGCAAGCGGCTCTTTGAATTAAGAATTTTCTCGTAACAAGTCTGTGAGTTCGTAGGGAACGGTCTTGACCGTTCCGGGATAGGAGCAGATACTACGATTTTTAGCAAAGTCAGAATAGATATTACATTCATAAGAGCGAACCGGAACAGGCAAGCCTGTTCCCTACGACCTCGTTTCACAATTTCTGTTCACTCCAATTCCGAATTCTGCATTATGAATTATGCATTCTTCTCTTCACTCTTCACTCTCTTAGCTCTTAACCCCCGTTGACCATTTTCAAAAACTCTTCCTCGGTGATAACCGTTATCCCAAGGCTCTGCGCTTTTGTCAGCTTGCTGCCGGCTTCTTCGCCTGCAAGGACATAATCTGTCTTTTTTGATACAGACGAGGAGGTCTTACCGCCAAGACTTTCTATTATTTTTGAAGCTTCACTGCGTTTCATAGTCGGCAGTGTGCCTGTGAGGACAAAGGTCTTGCCGCTGAATTTGCTGTCGGTTGCCTGCTTTTCAGTGGCAGGCATTTTTACACCGTATTCACGCAGCTTTGATATAAGCTCCTTGGTGCTGTCGAGCGAGAAATATTCGCAAACGCTGTCAGCCATTATTTTGCCGTAGCCGTCTATATTGCTTATTTCGTCGCTTTCAGCCGACATTATGGCTTCAATTGTGCCGAAATGCTCACATAAAAGCTTAGCCGCTTTTTGTCCTATGTGGCGTATTCCGAGGGCGAAAACAAGCCTGTAAAGCTCGTTGGACTTTGATTTTTCGATTGACGCCTTCAGATTTGCCGCCGACAGCTCGCCCATACCGTCAAATGCGGCGATTTTATCGTAATCAAGACTGTATAAATCGACAGGAGAGCTTATCATACCCTCATTTACAAGGCGTTCAAGCACAGCCGGACCGAGTCCGTCGATATCCATTGCGTCACGGGATACAAAGTGTATCAGATGGCGCATAAGCTGTGCCGGGCAGTCGGTGTTTGTGCAGCGTACGGCGGCTTCGCCGTTTTCACGCACGACAGGACCACCGCAGGACGGGCAGAACTCGGGCATTCTGAACGGAACGGTGTTCTCACCGTGCTCTTTAAGTGCAACAACCTCGGGGATAATTTCTCCTGCTTTCCGCAGTATCACGGTGTCGCCGATTCTTATATCCTTTTCCTTTATGAAATCCTCGTTGTGCAGAACGGCACGGCTGACTGTTGTCCCTGCAAGCGTTATCGGCTCAAATACACCCGTCGGTGTAAGCGCACCCGTTCTGCCGACATTAATCTCTATATCAATAAGCTTTGTTGCCTTTTCCTCGGGCGGGAACTTGTACGCTTCTGCCCATCGTGGAAATTTTGCCGTACTGCCCAGCTGCTCACGGCTTTCAAAGTCGTTAAGCTTGATTACCGCTCCGTCGATCTGATACGGCAGCTCACCTCGCATAGAGCCGATTCGCTCAACCTCGTCAATTGCGTCCTCCATTGATTTACAGCAGCTGTAAAACGGCGGCTTCGGCAAACCAAGCTCGCCGATAAAATCGAGCGACTGCTTGTGCGAGGTGATTTCCGCTCCTCTTATTTGCTGAATGTTGAAGATGAAGATGTCAAGCTCACGCTGTTTTGTAATCTCGCTGTTCTTTTGTCTTAGTGAGCCTGCCGCAGCGTTACGGGGATTTTTAAAGGGCTTTTCCTCGTTTTCCTCCTGCTTTTTCAGAAGCTTTAAAAAGCTTTCATTGGACATAAAAACCTCGCCTCTGACCTCAAGATAGGGCAGTGGCTTTTTTAATTTATGCGGCAGTGATTTTATCGTCAGAATGTTGTCGGTTACGTCCTCGCCGACAAGTCCGTCACCTCTTGTTGACGCCCTTACAAGTATGCCGTTTTCATATTCGACCGATACTGAAAGACCGTCAAACTTCGGCTCTACAACATATTCGGGCGACGACACGGTTTCACGCACCCGTCTGTCAAAGTCGAGAAGCTCGCCGTGAGAAAATGAGTCATGCAGGCTCTGCATAGGCACAATATGCTCAACAGGCGAAAACTTTGCAGACGCTCTGCCGCCGACGTGCATGGCAGGGGAGGAGTCGCTCTTTATCTCGGGATGCTCCTGCTCTATGGTTTCAAGCCTGCGCAGAAGCATATCATACTCATAGTCGCTGATTTCGGGGTTGTCCTGATTGTAATATCTGTCGTTGTGGTAGTTTATTTCTTCACAAAGCTTGTTGTATTCTTCGATTATTTTCTTGTCCGTCACATTATCACCCTCTGTTATTTTATACTTGATATTAGTTTATCCTAATCTCAGGCTGTTTTCAAGTCAAATGTTTTTCAGACTGAACAGACAGCAAAAAACGGCTCCGGAATTTTCCGAAGCCGTTAAATTTTCTATTGGATTATCAGAACCATCTGTCAAAAAATCTTACACAGCTGTACTGAACAACAAAGTTCTGCGATTCGTGCCAGTCGCTGTTTATCCATGTTGCATAGAAGTACAGAACCCTGTGCTGAACGGCACTGCCTGTTTCATCAAAGATGAAGTTTACTGCGTCGATGCTGTCCTGATTCGGTGTTATGCTTGTACTGCCGACATATCCGTACTTGTCGATAACCTCCTGAATAGAGGTGTAGCCCTCAAGGTTCATTGTGTCACGGATAGCCTGTGCAACGATAGCACAGCCGATAAAGCCTTCGCTGCCCATCTCGCCCATAACGATTCTGTAAGCAAGATCGCGGTCCTTGTCGCTGAGCTTAATTGCCTGTGGAGTGTAGTTATAATCGGGAGCGTCAACTGCCATTATATAGCCTGCGTCCCATTGCTGCTGATAAAGCTGTTCGCGAGCGGCAATTTCCTCATCGGTGAGCGGTACGGTTTCTTCCTCGTAAATCACCGTGTTTTCGCCGCTTCCGGCTGAAGCTCCGATCTGAATATTCTGCGTGTCCTCAGGAATTACAACTGTTTCTGTTTCTGTGACTGTCGGGTCTGTAGGAGCGTTGGTCTCCTTTTCCGTTGCTTTTTCCTTTGACTTTTCTTTTTTTGACGACTTGGTAGCCGGCTGCGTTGCCTTCTTCTTGTCGGACTTCTTTTCTTTTGTCGGTGCCTCGGTCGCCTTTGTCGGTGGGTCGGTCGGCGGGTCCGTTGGCTTTGTTTCTGAATATGCTCGTGTTACATGTTCAATATACTGCGGGTTAATTGCGCTGTTGTCAAGCCCTGCGGATAAA
Source organism: uncultured Oscillospiraceae bacterium (assembly GCA_958448165.1). Classification (GTDB taxonomy): domain Bacteria; phylum Bacillota; class Clostridia; order Oscillospirales; family Acutalibacteraceae; genus UBA7067. The sequence goes on along the minus strand of CAUDCW010000029.1, from coordinate 7,663 downwards.
GAACGGTTGACTATTTTCGAAGAGCCGGGGTTGCTTGCTAAACAGAACGTGCCGGTTATTCCGACAGCGGCTGCAAGTATGGCGCAGGCGGCAACTTTGAGGTGAGTGGATTTTATTTTTATGTTTCTCAAAGCGGAAGAAAGGCGTTTGGAGCCTGTCTTATTCTGTGGTTCAGTTGATGACATAAATGTAACCTCCTTACACTTGCGACTATTATACATCATCTTTTTTAAACAATCAATTGACAATGTTAACAAAAATGTTACCAATGTGAATCTACAATGATACAATATTGTAACAATTAAATTAAATTCTCTTAATTTTTGTCTAAAATAAACTGTAGTCAAATTGCAAATCAGAGTTATTTTATGCCAAATGTAGAAATTTATGCAAATTTAAAAAAATTTGGTGTTATTGACCTTTTTAATCGTTTTTTGAAGCAAATATACATAAAAACTTGCCGTTTTAACTAATTAGTGCTATAATTTTGTCAATTTAAAACTATTTTTTTCAGTTGGAGGTTGTTGTGTTGAAAAAATATTCTGTCATTATATCGGCAGTTCTGATGCTTTTGATTGTTCCGGTTTTGTTCTGTTCCTGCGGAGAACCGCAGCCAAAGGGCGAATATATATCGGAAGAACCGTATCTTTATCTGAATATTACCGACGCAGAAAATATTATTGATTTCGACGGAAAAATCAATCTGAACGGCGATGACAGTGATATTATTTTCTCGATTAACAAGAACAGCCGTCATTTTGAAATAAAGCAGGACGACACCGTTATATATGACGGCTACTATTCTACACAGGAGGACGGCAAAATTCTTTTGCTGAAAACAAACGAAGCATCCTTTACTCTTGAGAGAAAAGAATAAAGGATGCGTTCACAGACTGTATGTAAAATATGTGCTATTCAGGCAGGGATTATTGATTTATCCCTGCTTTTTTGCGCTTATTAGAAGCCATGTGTTTTCTTTATCAAAGGACGCAGTTATCTCTGTGTAGCCGTTTCTTTCAAAAATTGTTTCAAGCTCCGCTTTGCTGTAATAATTAAGCTTCAAAAGCTCGGCGACCTCGGTGTGTGCGCCCGTTCCGTCGTCGTTTTTTACCATTTCGCAGATTACGTTGAAGCTGCCGCCCGGCTTTAAGACACGCTTTATCTCGCTGAAAGCGGCGTCGGGATCGTTCCAGAAATAAACCGACTCCACCGAAACGGCACAATCTATACTGCTATTATCAAACGGAAGTGCTTCAACGCTTGCTTCATAAATTTTTATACGTCCTCTTTTTATTTCCCTTTTGTTTTTTGCGGTTGCTTTTTTAACGCACAGCGGACTGTAATCAACACCGAAAATTCCGACATTGCTCATTTTGGAAATCAGCTTTATGCACCTGCCGCCGCCGCAGCCGATGTCGGCGATAATGCCGTCTTTTGGCAAATCAATTTTACCGAGCGCCCATTTTGTCATTTCAAAGTGACCGGCGTTCATTTTTTTTATCATCATCGAGCCCCAGAAGCCGCTTGGCTTTCTTGCGTTTGATGTAAGTCGTTTAATCATTTTCTTCACCTCATCGGGATTATACCACAATACAGAGGATAAATTCAATTGTAACAAAGTTTGATTTGCTGAGTAATATAAAAGTAGGAATAAGCTTTTGAAAAGGAATTGATACAATGAACTGTTGTAGAACAAGGGGCAAATGCGCAATAGCTTTTGCCGCAGGAATAGTAACCTCGTGTCTGCTGCCGGAGGGATGCTTTACCTTTATTGTGGTGGTTCTGCTTGTAATGCTCGGATGTTGTCTGATGAGAAAATGAACAGGGGGTGAGGATTTGAAGGTGGTTGTTATAAAAAGCTCTCCGATTATGGGGTTTGTGCTCAGAAAAATTTTCAAAATCAAGAAGGTTGAACAGCCTGAATCGTAATCAACATAATATGCTCCTGCACTGCATTTCGGCTACAGTGCAGGAGTATTTTCTTTATTGAATAATAACAGAATAATGAGCGTTTTAATGAGGAAAATTTATATGCAAATCACACAAAGATAAATTTTAAATATATTAAAAGATACAAAATTTACTTATCTGAGTAGAAAATACTGTTATTTTGTTGACTTATGAAGAAAAAAGCTGATATACTCTACTCAGCATGAAAATGCGAAAATAGGACTATTTATGAAAGGACTTGAGAAAATGGGTAAGACAAATCGTCGTGCCATAAGCATTGTATTGGCTGTACTGATAGCTTTTTCAGCTTTATTCGTAGGTACAACCTCTGCTTCTGCTGCCGGCACAGCACAGACAAACTCGGCAACACTGACAATAAACGGAGAAGAGTACAGTGTTGGCGACACAGTAACATACACAACTACTCTGCAGAACAGAGATAAGTTCTCGAGTATAAGCGGCCATGTGGCAGTGTCGGGAAATACAAGCGCACTGGCCCTGGTTACTGCATCTCAGAGTGCAGCTTGTCCTGCACTTACAAACGGAAGCGTTGTAGTTAATTTTGAGCCGAACGACGGCTCAAGCAATGTTTACTTCAATGCTCTTGATGCTTCTTCGGGCTACAGCTTTTCAACCGAAGAAACCCTTATCACGCTCGAGTATAAGGTTGTTTCAGCAGGCGGTGCAGTGAATATTTCAACTTCAATTGACGAAATTTACGACATGGACACAAACGTTGTTTCAAGTGCCAAAACCGCTACTACGATTACTTCTTCGGCAACAAGCGGCGTTGTAATCGACGGCACTGCATATCAGAAAGGTGACGTTATACAGATTACAGTTAGGCATCAGAATGATACGCTTGTTTCGGGTGTAAGCGGCTTTATCAAATATGACAGCAGCTACCTGAAGCTTTACGGCGATTATGCATTAAATGAAAAGAATTCACTCATCTCGCCAAAGCTTTCATCAGCAGGCTCGTTCATGGTTAACAGAGAGTATGTTGATGAAACAGACGGTGTAGGTATCGCTTATTCCGGAATGAACGTCGCCACTTGCTACGACTTCACAACAGAATCAGAGCTTGCGGTTGCACAGTTTGAGGTTATTGCAGAAAGCGGCACAACAACACTTTCTCATAAAATTCTTGAAGAGTATGATATTGACCTCAACGACATCTCAGGCACAATAACCACCAGCGTAACGCTTGTAAGCTCGGCTTCAACAGACCCGACCGCAACTGATCCTACAACAACAGACCCGACAGTTCCTACAACGACAGACCCGACAGTTCCTACAACAACAGACCCGACAGTTCCTACAACAACAGACCCGACAGTTCCTACAACAACGGAGCCGACAGTTCCTACAACGACAGACCCGACAGTTCCTACAACAACGGAGCCTGCCACATCTCCTGCCACAGACCCGACAACAGCTCCTACTGTTGCAAGCGGCGTTACAATCAACGGCACCAAATATCAGAAGGGCGATATTATTCAGCTGACGGTAAAGCATCAGGCAGACAAGACTGTTGCAGGCATCAGCGGCTTTATCAAGTATGACAGTAATTATGTAAAGCTTTCCGGCGATTATACAACTGTCGATTCGGTTTTCTCACAGAAGCTTTCTTCATCAGGTTCTTTTCTTGTAAACAGAGCTTATGTTGACGAAACGCTGGGCGTTGGTATCGCATATTCCGCAATGGACGCAGGAACAGGTTATGACTTCAAAACTGAGACTGTTATTGCAACTGTACAGTTTGAGGTTATCGCAGAAAGCGGTACAACCTCAATCACACACAAAATCTTCGAAGAGTACGATATGGACATTAATGATTTGTCCGGTACAACAAGCTACGCAGTGTCTATTGTAACCTCGGCTGAAAAAACTTATACGGTTAGGTATAATTCCAACGGCGGCAAGGGTTCTATGAGCGATGTGACTCTCACCTACGGTGTAACAACGCAGGTAAGCGCAAATAAATTTACCTATACCGGAAAGACATTCAAAGGCTGGACAGCATACCGTGCCGCTCAGAATCAGTGGCGCTACACCAACGGCACAAAATCTGCCTGGTATAAAGAGGGCAGTCAGCCTGACGGATGGACAAGGTATGTTTATAAGCCAACCGCAAAGCTTACTAACCTGACAGCTATCAATAATGATACCGTAACACTTTATGCACAGTGGGAGGATAACACATATACCGTTACATTTGACGCAAACGGCGGCAGCGGTTCGATGGAGGATATGATTCTTACCTACGGCAGCTCCGTACAGATCAGCCAGAATCAGTTTACTTTCTCAGGAAAGGCATTCGGCGGCTGGACAGCATATCGTGAAGCACAGAATCAGTGGCGCTACACAAACGGAACATCTACAGGCTGGTATGAAGAAGGCAGTCAGCCGGCAGGTTGGACAAAGTATGTTTATAAGGCGACCGAAAAAATATCTGCTCTTACCGATGTAAACGATGATACGGTTATACTTTATGCTCAGTGGGAGACCAGCGGATATACCGTTGCATTTAACGCAAACGGCGGCAAGGGCTCAATGGATAATATGACTCTTACCTACGGAGTTACATCTCAGGTTTCTCCGAATAAATTTACTTATACCGGAAAAACCTTCTTCGGCTGGACAGCATACCGTGCCGCTCAGAATCAGTGGCGCTACACAAACGGCACTTCGTCAGCTTGGTACAAAGAGGGCAGTCAGCCTGACGGATGGACAAAGTATGTTTATAAGCCGACCGCAAAATTAACTAACCTGACAAAAGTCGGCGGTGACACCGTAACCCTGTACGCACAGTGGGAGGATAACACATATACCGTTACATATGACGCAAACGGCGGTAAGGGTACAATGGAAGATATGATTCTCACCTACGGCGTAACAGTACAGGTAAGCCCGAACAAATTTACTTACGGCGGAAAATCCTTCAACGGCTGGACAGCATACCGTACAACTCAGGATCAGTGGCGTTACACCAACGGCACATCATCCGGTTGGTATGCAGAGGGCAGTCAGCCTGACGGATGGACAAAATATGTATATAAGTCAACCGCAAAATTAACCAGCCTTACAGGTATTAACGATGACACCGTTACACTGTATGCTCAGTGGTCAAGCGGTACATACACCGTTAAATATGACGCTAACGGCGGTAAGGGAACAATGGAGGATTCAATCCTTACCTACGGCGTAACATCACAGGTAAGACCTAATAAATTTACATACGCAGGAAAAACATTCAAAGGCTGGACAGCATACCGTACTGCTCAGGATCAGTGGCGTTATACCAACGGAAAATCAACCGGCTGGTACAAAGAGGGCAGTCAGCCTGCAGGATGGACTAAATATGTATATAAGGCAACTGCAAAATTAACTAACCTGACAAGTATCGTAGATGACACAGTTGTATTTTATGCTCAGTGGGCGGATAAAACATATACCGTTACATATGACGCAAACGGCGGAACAGGCTCTATGGATGATGTCATCCTCACCTACGGTGTAACAGCACAGGTAAGCCCGAATAAATTTACATATGCAGGAAAAACATTTGCAGGCTGGACAGCATACCGCTCTGCTCAGGATCAGTGGCGTTACACCAACGGAAAATCAACCGGCTGGTACAAAGAGGGCAGTCAGCCTGCAGGATGGACCAAATATGTATATAAGGCAAGTGCAAAATTAACCAGCTTGACAGGTATTGCAGATGACACAGTTGTCCTTTATGCTCAGTGGAAATAATTTTTCTTAAATCATCTCTATAGCGTAAATCACAAAAACGGCTCAAAACAATTGCGTTTTGAGCCGTTTCTTGGACAACAGCAATATAAACAGAAAAAACGTAATAGCAAGCCTGATAAAGAGGTCGGATAATTACACCTGCAATCAGACAGAATGTGATAAAAACCGACACGGTCGCCTTTGTATTATAGAAAGGAAGAAAGTGACTTGCAGCTTTTTGCTGAAAAAATCCTGTGCAAATCATACAAAGTAAAATTTTATTTATATTCAAACATACAAAAATTCGTCGTTGCAGATGTAAATATTGTAATTTTGTTGACTTGAATCCCAAGATATTGATATACTATAAACAGCATGAAAATGCGAAAATTTGGATTTTTTTGGAAAGGATTTGAAACAAATGGTTAAGGCAAAAAAACCACTGGCAGTTGTTCTGGCACTGTTGATGGCGTTGTCTGTGTTCTTTACTGCGGGAACATTCAGTGTTTCTGCGGCAAGCGGCGATGTCATCTACTTTGAAAAGCCGGACAGCTGGAACACCGTTAATTGTTACGTATGGAGCGGCAACAGCGGTGAAGCAACAGGATGGCCGGGAACGGCTATGACACAGGTAAGCGGTAATGTTTACAGCTACACAATGCCCGGAGATCAGACCAAAGTTATTTTCAACAATGGCAGCGGTGATCAGACAGGTGATTCAGTATCAAGCTATGACGGAACAAAGAATTACTTCACACCGTCAAGCGACAGAGATGATAAGGGAAGACTTTTGGGTAGCTGGAGCGTTTATGAGAACCCGACAAACCCAACAGACCCGACAAACCCAACAGGCCCGACAGTTGCAAAAGGTGTTGTAATCAACGGCACTACATATCAGAAGGGTGATGTTGTTCAGATTACTGTTAAGCATCAGGCTGACAAGATTCTTTCGGGCATCAGCGGCTTTTTCAAGTATGACAGCAATTATCTGAAGCTTTACGGCGATTATGCAACAAAAAACTCGATCTTCTCTGCAAAGCTTTCATCAGCAGGCTCGTTCATGGTCAATAGAGATTATGTTGACGAAACTGACGGAGCAGGCGTCGGATATTCCTCAATGAATGCAGGAACAGGCTACGACTTTACAACAGAGTCAGAGCTTGCAGTCGCACAGTTTGAGGTCATCGCACAGAGCGGTACAACAACACTTTCTCACAAAATTATTGAAGAATACGATATGGACGTCAAGGACTATATAGGCACAACAAGCTATAAAGTAACGCTTGTAAGCTCAACTCCGACAGATCCTACAACTACAGATCCGACAGATCCTACAACTACAGACCCGACAGACCCAACAACAACCGACCCGCAAAAGCTTACTGTCAACGGCGAAACATTCGCTCTTGGAGATACTATTACATATACAACAACTCTTCAGAACGCAGCAAAGCTTTCAACAATCGGCGGACATGTTTCTTTGTCAGGCTCAACTTCTTCACTTTCACTTCTAACTTCATCTCAGACAGCAGCTTGCCCGAACCTCACAAACGGCAATCTTGTTGTAAACTTTACTCCGAATGACGGCTCAAAGGCAGTTTATTTCAACGCCATTGACGCATCTTCGGGCTACAGCTTCTCAACAGCTAAAACATTGATTACTCTTCAGTACAAGGTAACCGCTGTTGGCGGAAATGTTAATATTTCAACAGTGATTGATGAGCTTTACGATATGAACAAAAACGCAGTAACCGGCGCAAAAACCACAACATCGCTTTCTTCGTCATCACTGCCGACAGACCCGACAACCACAGACCCGACAGATCCTACAACGACAGATCCGACAGTTCCTACAACTACAGACCCGACAGATCCTACAACAACAGACCCGACAGTTCCTACAACGACAGATCCGACAGTTCCTACAACAACAGATCCGACATCACCGGACGGCGTTGTAATCAACGGCACAACA
>CAUDCW010000028.1 GCA_958448165.1 uncultured Oscillospiraceae bacterium | reverse complement strand
AAATTTTGATTTATCGCTCTGATGAGCAATCATTACAAACTTCTCCTGTAAATCGATCGGTGGCAAAATACATTGAAATTCTCTTAATATTTTTACCGGCATTCTTGGCATTTGTGCTCCGCTTGAAAAACTATTTGCAAAAGATACAAAGTTATCACTACGAAGCAAATTAAACAGAAAATGCTTATTCAAAACATTCTCGTCTGGTTTTAATCCTACCAATTCGTTTGTACAGTATCCATATCCTTCAGGCACTACAACCTTGTTCAAATACGGTCTTAGTTTAGAATATAGCACCATTGTTGCATCAAACGTAGATGTTGAATTTCCTATAGACTCCAGTTCTGAATACACCTTTTCAATAACAACTCCAGAGTAAGTTTCTATCATGTCAAGATTAAGCCACCAATACTTTTTTTCTGATGGAATGTCTGGTTTATGCTCAGGTGCCACCTTCTTAATAGGTTCCGTTGGCCATCCATAGTCATTTGTAATCGGGTCTCCAAACATCTCGATAAATTGCGATTTCACCAGTTCATCAGTTTGTTTAAGCAAACGTTGATATGATTTTTTCACATCCACCATTGCCCACAAAATATCAGCGAGCTGCTCCAAATTATCATCTGGCAGGTCAAATTCATACTGCTTTAAGACTTTAGGTGATAATCTTTTAGACATTGTTCCGTCAGAATACTGATCTGCATAATCCCAGAAATCATCCGTATTCAAAATGAACGGTAAAATTCTGCCTATCGTTTCATTCTTAGGTCTCAAAACAATAGAGTCACCCGATGTCAATCCATCAAAGTAAACAACGGAAGCTCTTTTCAAATATACGTTTCTTCTGGCAACTAAAATATCCCCGGAGTTAAACACCTTCATAGCAGAATTCAAATTTGCAGTTGAGCCATAGTTCTCAATTTCTACTTCTCCAGACACATAATGCTCCAGCCCTACGAAGCGCTCGTACTTAGAATTAGAAGGATTGTTCTCTCTTTCAGATATTTCGGTTATAACATCTCCTAATACATAATGTTGCATTACTGGTTCCTCCCTTCACGCAATTTATCCAGTTCACCTAATTCCTTATGAAGGCTACTGCTGTTGCTAAGCCAGGTTTCTAGCGCACTATCGAAATCCGGGATTTCGATAGTGCTATCTGAATTTCTCACATATAAAGCAATACTAAGTTTGCTGTTATTTGCCTTGATTGTTTTCAAATCTGCTACTGCAGAAAATCCGTCAATCTCAGCAAAATCAAAATATGTGTTTGCAATTTTATCAATGTGATCCTGCTCCAAATAACTCTGGGCATTTTTTCTGGTTACTTCATGCTTTGCATTGATAAAAAGGACCTTACCTCGTCTATTTGCAGGTTTATTCGCCCTACAGATAACGATACATGCTTCCATAGGAGAATTGTAAAATAGGTTTTTACCAATACCAATTACACATTCAACCATATCTGTATCAACAAGATTTTTTCTCATTTCAGTTTCTTCATTTCTGAAAAGAATACCATGAGGAAACAGGATAGCGCATCGTCCCGTTCTCGGATCGAGTGATTTAAGGATATGCTGGAAGAATGCGTAGTCAGCACGATTCTGAGGTGGCACACCTAAGAAGTTACGTCCATACTTATCGCTTTCAAAGGCTGTTCTGTCCCACTGCTTAATAGAGTAAGGCGGATTCGCAAGGACGATATCAAACTGTTTTAGTTTAGCATGATCTGTAAAGGCCGGTGTTTTTAATGTATCAGCATTTACGATTTCAAAATCCTGTACGCCATGAAGAATTAAATTCATTCTTGCAATTGCAGATGTAAGCGTCACGATTTCTTGTCCGTAGATAGACAAGTTGCGCCACTCTTTTTTCTGCTGCTTAAGATACGCTACTGCAGAAATAAGCATACCTGCGCTGCCACACGTTGGATCGTAAATAGATTCACCAGGCTGTGGCTTCAACATTTCTGTCATCAGGTTTACAACAGTACGGTTGGTATAAAATTCCTGTGCGGTATGGCCGCTGTCATCAGCAAACTTTTTGATTAAGTATTCATATCCCTGGCCAAGTTCATCTGCCGGGCAGTTCTCAATAGAAAGAGTTTTAGAACTAAAATGCTCCATCAAATCTTTAAGCAATCTATCCGGCAAACGGTTTTTATTTGTCCATGAAGCATCGCCAAAAATTCCGGTAAGTTTTTCAGGGTTAGCCACTTCAATAGCATGAAATGCATCTTTTAATGCTTTACCAACATCCTTTGATACGTTACGCACGTCATTCCAATGAGCGCCGTCCGGAATCATAAACTGATGATTTTCTTCCCAATCTAAGGCTTCTTCACCATACTCTTTTCTGACTTTTTCGCATTCTTCATCATATACATCGCTTAAACGCTTGAAGAATAATAGGGGAAAGATGTACTGCTTATACGCACCTGCATCAACATGTGTGCGAAGCAAAACGGCAGATCCCCAGAGGTATTTTTCAAGTTCATCTATTGTAATCTTATTACTCATTAATATAGCCTCCTTCAATCAAAAGTTTTTTCAGTCTTGCTTCTGCTTTATTTACATTCTCAACTGCTTCATAATACTGCGTTCTTACTAATTCCGGTGAAACAACTTCTTGCTTCTTTTTCTCGATGTAAGTGTTAACGGCTAATGTGTTGCCGGCTGCATCCAAGTCTGAAATAGGAACAATCTTACATTTTTCAATTACGTCGGTGTAATCCTGATAAAGCTTGAACACTTCTTGAATATCTTTTTCTTCCATAACATTCTGTGCTCGTTGCGGAGTATATATTTTCGTAGCATCAATCAAACAAACCTTACCTTTGTGTTCCGGCTTCTTATGGTTATTAAGGAATATGATACAAGCAGATACACCAGTTCCGTAGAACACACCACCAGCAAGAGCTATAACAGCTTCAATCATGTCACTCTTAATAAGCTGTTCACGAATATCTCCTTCTTTACCACTATGGAAAAGAACACCCTGTGGAAGAACTACCGCAACCTTACCATCCATAGGTTTCATGGATTTCACCATATGCTGTAACCATGCATAGTCGGCATTTGAATCCGATGGACAGCCCCATATGTTACGACCGTATTTATCAGATTCAAAACTATCAGCGCCCCATTTTACCTGGCCGAAAGGTGGATTAGCAAGAACGCAATTGAATGTCTTCAACTTGCCATGTTCCAAAAATTTAGGGTTTCTAAGTGTATCACCCTGTGTAATCTTGAAATCATTAGCACCATGAAGGAACAAGTTCATTCTGGCGATTGCAGATGTAGACAGGTTGTTTTCCTGACCATAAATCTTACCGTAAGTTGTCTGCTTGTTATCGATGTGTCGGATAGCTTCGATAAGCATGCCACCTGTACCACAGGCTGGATCGTATACTGTGTCGCCCGGCTTAGGATCCATCAACATAACCATCAGCTTAACGATTGTTCTAGGTGTGTAATACTCACCCGCATTCTTCTTCGAAAGGTCTGCAAACTTTTTGATGAGATACTCATAAGCGTCACCCATAACGTCTGCACTGTAGTTTTTATTTCCAACTTTCAGACTTGACATATGCTCGATAAGGTCTTTTAGTCTTTCGTCTGTCAACTTTGTTTTATCAGTCCATGTAACGTCATCAAAGCTGGAGAATACTCCGCTAAGTGTTTCTGGATTTGCACGTTCAATACCATTCATAGCCTTAACGATTATCTTACCAATGTCCTTACTTGCGTTTCTCAGGTCACCCCAATGGCAGCCCTCCGGAATAATGAAACTGTGATTTTCATCAAAAGCTGCAAATTCCTCATCACCGCCGGAAGCTTCCAATGCATCTTGTGTTTCTTCATCGTACACGTCACTGATTCTCTTAAAGAACAAGATTGGTGTTACGTAATCCTTAAACTCGTCCTGGTTAATAGGTCCTCTTAAAATATTGCAGGCCTCATACAGGTGAGCAAATAACTTTTTACTTGTAGTCTCTTCGTTTTCAGGAATGGAATCTTTCAATTCCTGATCTGCCACTTCTGTAGCCGATTGAATCATAGAACCACGACCTCCTGTTTTTACTTTCTTATCTGCGGAACGTTTGATGCTTACACTCACATCGTCACGTTTCTTTTCCATAACCGGCGGATATTTATTTTCAAATAAAACTAGCAACTGCATCAACTTCTGGTCTAAGAAGGTGAGTGCATGTTTTCTAATATCTGTAGGTATTCCATAGTACGCTTCTGCAATACCACCACAAATAGCGGCTAAGGTATCACTATCTCCACCAATGGAGATAGCATTTCTTATCGCGTCCTCAAATCCAGTTGATTCAAAGAACGCCTGCAGCGCCTGAGGAACTGTATCCTGACAGGTTTCATTGAACTCATATGTATCCCTGATTTCATCGAGAGTGAAATTCATAGGATAGTAATGCTTATCAATATAATCTCTGATTTCTAACATGCTGCTGCCGGTCTTAGCCATATAGATAGCAACCGCTGTAGCTTCTGCACCTTTTATCCCTTCTGGATGATTGTGAGTCACTTCTGTAACCAGTTTGGAAAGCTTCTTTGCTTCTTCCAAACTTTCCGCTGCGAAACCTGCTGCGCTGACTCTCATAGCGGCACCGTTTCCATAGCTGTTATATGGTTGAGGATTGTCAGAGAACATCCAGCGATAAAAACCGCCGCCGTATCCGCAATTCGGATAGTTCCTTCCGACACTCTGCATGCACTCAACTGCATTTTTCGGCAAATCACTGTAGTCTGGTTTACTTACCAGGATTGCCTGCGCAATCGCTAAACTCATAATACTGTCATCAGTTGGGAAACACTTATACGTAAGAAACTCAAAGTCCTTATCCCTGTGATTATTCCATTCAAAACGTGACCCAACAATGTCACCAATTATTGCTCCTAACATTTAATCACCTTATATCCTTCCTTGAAGCCTTGCCAATGTGGAAGACCATCTGTTTTCTGCAGCCTGGATTGCCTTCTTGTAAGCTTCGAGTTCTTTTTCATATTCTTCAGCTATAGATTTCTGTTCCTCGATAGAAGGAAGAGGAATTTCTATGTGGTTCAATTCCTTATAGCTGATGTTCATTACTGCAGTACCTTGCTGTCTGGTTACCAGCATTTTTCTGCCAAGCGGACTATCGAAAAACAGCTTCAAAAAAGTGGTGGACAAACTTTCGTCCGTAGATCTTATCACAATTACATTTGATGATGCAATGCAAGGGTAAGGCTGCTCTTTGAAGATTGCTACTCGAATTGCTGTACCTCTTGCCGGAATAAGTAGGTCACCAGTTTGAAGCAAATAATTGGTAACTTTTCTTTCTTCCTCTTCAAGATGATCAAGTGATGAGTAATCCACTTCGTAGTCTCCAATGTTTGAAATATTCACCACACCGATGTTTCCATGCGGATCTTTCTTGTTAACAGCCTTACCTCTAAATATAGAAGCTACTGTTCCAAGTTCCTGTTTTTTCACATTAGATTCCTGAAACTTAATCCAGTCCTCATCTTGCGATTCAAAAATTCTGTCGATATTCCAGTCTCCCATATCGTAAAGCTCATCTTCCAAAACGAAAGTGTCATCTTGGACGATAAGTTTATTCAGACCATCTTTTCTTGGGTTTTCTGTGTCGGTGACATATCTCTTAATAACCACTTCATCAGTTCGGCCCGTTGTGATTGTAAGCAAGTATGTTTTTACTCCAGTGTTTTCAAAGATGCCCGCCGGCAAATCTGCGATTTCTTTTAAGCAGTACATCGACTGAATGAAATTACGGAGTTCTCTAACGTTGCCACCGCCAAATGTGATTCTAGCCGGGAGGACAATAGACAATATACCTTCGCTTTTCAAATGAAGTGCCAAGTTTTCTGCCGCAATCAAATCGTACTCTCTGCAGATGAAGTTTCTATTTTCATCCGCTTTATCTCTGACGCCGAATACCGGCACCGCAAGAATCAAGTCAAACTTCTCGGATGAAAACTCATACTCATAAATACTCGTCTGCTTAACATCAACCATATCGTTGTCACTGAACATTTCTGTAAGGACCTTATAATAAAACGGATTCATAGAAGTCAATGTAAAATGCGAATCGTTGTGCGCTTCAACTAATCGTTCCAAGCAAGGTGAGAATTTTTCTGCTTCTGGAATAAGAACTTCCTGGAAGCCATCAATAAAATTCTTCTCCATTTCATCAACCAGCGCTTCCGGAACTCTGAACTTAGTACGTCTGTCGCCATATTCAATGATGTCGGACCAAGTAACAGTCTCAAAATCTCTGAGTGTTCTGTAAACATCAAGAAACTTGTTTTTATCAGGGAAGGGATTGATTACCTCGAAATCTGCCGCTGCATGTCTCATGATGCTGTACAAATCATCATCGCTAAGCTCGTCGATAGCTTGCTCGTGTATATCTATTACTTTTTTTAGCACTGCTAATGTACTTTCATATTCGCTTGGTGAATTAGTGCCTCTGATAGCGTTAAAAAAGGAATATATTCTATCAATTCTATCTTTGTCCTTATTCATGCAATATACCTCCTTAAAAAGATAGACTCTTGTACTTTCTAACGATAGTATATCACCGACTTTATTACCTGTCAATAGCTTTTGGTATTTAAATACCAAAAGAATATTTCAGACAAAATTAGTGTGCGTAGCTAGGGTTCAAAGGGTTCATTTTAGCTGTTGTCAAAACCTTAGTGTCAACCTTAATTAGTGGACCTGTTCCCAATAAAGCATTTTGCAGCAAAAAATAAAGGCTTATCCAGAGACAAACCTACCGTTTAACGATAGGCCCTGAATAAGCCTTACAAATCAATATGTTTTTTACTTGTTAGGGTTCACCTTTGACATCAAAACAACCGTCTCGACGTGTGCCGTCCTTGGGAATAAATCAACCGGCGTTAGCTTCTGCACGCAATATCCCTTTTCGCCGAAAAGCCTGATATCCCTTGCAAGCGTTGCACAGTCGCACGAAACATACACAACCCTTTTCGGGTCAAGCTGACTTATAGTGTCGATAAGCTCGGCGGCAAGTCCCTTTCTCGGCGGGTCAACTATGATAACATCGGGTGTTTCTCCGCTCTTTTTAAGTTTCTCGGCTGCCTTTGCCGCGTCGCCGCAGATGAACTCGGCATTTGTGATACCGTTGTTCTTTGCGTTTTCTTTTGCGTTCTCTATCGCCTGCGGTATTATCTCAACGCCCACAAGCTTGCGCGCGTTTTTCGCCATAGAAAGTCCTATCGTGCCTGTGCCGCAGTAAAGGTCTAAAAGAATTTCGTCACCGCTGAGTGCGGCATACTCGGCGGCGATTTCGTAAAGCCGCTGTGCCTGTGTGCGGTTGACCTGGTAAAACGACAGGGGAGAGAGGTTGAATTTGAGTCCGCACAGTGTGTCCGTAATGTAGTCGTCGCCGTAGGCTGTGCGGCATTTGTCGCCGAGTATTACATTTGTTTTATCACGGTTTATGTTTATCACAAGGCTCTTGAAGCCGTCTATTTCGTTCTTCAGCATCTCGGCAAGCTGTTGCTCACCATTGATTTTTTCTCCGTTAATAACAAGGCACACCATTATTTCGCCGCTTATCTCGCCGTATCTTATGTAAAGATGGCGCAAAAGGCCCTTGTGGGTAAGCTCGTCATATACGCTCGGCTTAAAAATATCGCACCATTTTCTGAATACGGCGCATACCTTTGAAAATATCAGCGGCTGAAGCAGACAGCTTTCGCTGTCGATTATTCTGTGACTGTGAAAAGCATAAAAGCCTGCGATGTATTTGCCGCTGCGGTCTGTTCCAATCGGCAGTTGAGCCTTGTTGCGGTAGCCGTCGCACTTTTCAGCGCCGACTATTTCACCGACGATTTCTTCGTCAAGTCCGCCGATTCTTGTCACGGCGTCAATCACCTTCTGCCGCTTGATTTTCAGTTCCTCGCCGTATTCTATATGACGGTAGGTGCAGCCTCCGCATGAACCCGACACGGGACAGTCGGGTGCTATTCTTGAGACTGACGGTGTGATTATGTTTTCAATCCTGCCGATTGCGTAGTTTTTTGAGGTCTTTATTATCCTCACGTCAAGCTCATCGCCGATTGCAGAGGACGCAACAAATATTGCAATTCCCTCATATCTGCCGACGCCGCTGCCCTGTGATGTCATTCCTGTTATTTCAAGCCTTATAATGTCGTTCTTTTTTAGCTTCAAGGGGTGATACCTCGCTTTTGTTTGATAACAATATAATATATCATTTCAGCGTTTTAATCAACAATTCGACCGCCTTTCTTGCGACAAATATCGTTTATCTTAAATAAATCCTTAAATAAATCGGATAAAATTTCCAAAACATATTTATTTTTTTGCAGTTTGGATATATAATAAGATAATAATACAAATGGCTTGGGAAGTGTATTCTTTTGAGAAAAGAAAATAATAATATAGACAGAGATATTTTAAATAAAGTTAAAAACGTACATTTTATCGGTATCGGCGGCTCGGGTATGTGTCCTCTTGCCGAGATTCTTCACGCAGAGGGCTACAATATAACAGGCTCCGATATCAGCGAGGGCGACACTCTTGACCGCATCAAGGACTACGGCATTAAGGTGTTTATGGGGCATAAAGCCGAAAATGTTGACGGTGCCGAGCTTGTGGTTTACACCTCGGCTGTCAAGGCTGACAATCCGGAGCTTGCGGCGGCAAGAGAAAAGAAAATCCCCGTTGCCGAAAGATGCGAGATGCTCGGCTTGATTGCCGACCGCTACAAAAGGTCTGTTGCCGTAGCAGGTACTCACGGCAAAACGACAACCACTGGTATGCTCACTCAGGTACTTGTCGGCAGCGGCTATGAGCCGACAGCCGTTATCGGCGGAAAGCTGCCGTTTATCGGCGGCAACGGCAGAGTGGGCAGTTCGGATATAATGGTGTGTGAGGCTTGCGAGTATGTTGACTCGTTTTTGGAGCTTCATCCCGCAATCTCAATTATCCTTAATGTTGACGCCGACCACCTTGATTATTTCAAGACGCTTGACGGCATAAAAAAATCGTTCACAAAATTTGCATCCCAGACCTCACAGCTTCTTGTTGTCAACGGCGACGACAAAAACAGCCGTGATGTTGTCGAGAGCATAAAAACCCCGAAGCTTTTCTTCGGCTTTGACAGCGGCAACGACTATTATGCCGAGAATATCACCACACTGCCCGGCGCAAAGCAGAGCTTTGACCTTATGCATAAGGGACAGAAGCTTGCTTCTGTCAGACTGAGCGTTCCCGGCAGACATAATGTTTTAAATGCGCTTGCCTGTGCTGCTGTTGCGCATTATCTGGGCGATGATGGCGAAAAGATAGCGCACAATCTTGAACAGTTCAAGGGCGTTCACCGCCGTTTTGAGGTGCTCGGCAAAAAGTGCGGAATAACAGTTGCAGATGATTTTGCGCATCATCCGACCGAGCTTACCGCAACCCTGACTGCCGCTATGAGTATGGGCTTTGATACAGTGTGGGCTGTGTTCCAGCCGCACACATATTCAAGAACAGCAATGCTTCTTGATGATTTTGCAAAGGCGCTGTCAATACCCGATAAGGCGGTACTTTCCGAAATTCTGCCGGTGCGTGAAACCAACACCTATAATATCTATTCAAAGGACCTTGCAGAAAAAATTGACGGATGCGTCTGGTTTGAAACCTTTGAGGAAATCACGGACTATGTCTGCAAGAATGCAAAAGCGGGCGATCTTATCATTACGCTTGGCGGCGGTAATGTGTATATGTGCGCAAATATGATATATAAGAAGCTTTCTGATATGGAGGCTTGACAAATTGCGGCGACGAGGCTGATATACTGCGGCTTTGCCGCCGCTGTTTTATTACTTACTGAAACTGAAGGAGTTGTTTTTTATGGCTAAAGTAAAGGCGTTCAAGGGCATACGTTTCAACACGGAAAAAGCAGGGAAAATCGAACAGCTTGTCTGTCCGCCTTATGACATAATCAGCGAAGAGCAAAGACAATCCTATATTGAAATAAATGAAAATAATGTTATCAGGCTGGAGCTTCCGAGCGGAGCAAATCCGTATGCCAAGGCTAAAAAGCTTTATGAAAAGATGAAAGCCGACGGTGTACTGATGCGTGAGCAGGAGCCTGCACTCTATATTTATGAGGAGGTTTTTGAAGCGCTCGGCAGGAGATATTCTGTCAAGGGCATCATCGCCGCCGTTAAAATAGAGGAGTTTGAAAAGGGCGTAATTCTGCCTCACGAATACACTCTGTCAAAGGCTAAGGAGGACAGAATGGAGCTTATGAAAGCGACAAACTGCAACTTCAGCCAGATTTATTCTTTATATATGGACAGCGAGCATAAGACGACAAAAAAGCTCGACTTTCTGTCGCTCAGAGAACCTGATATTTCGCTGACTGATAACGAAGGTGTTGCACACAAGCTTTGGATTGTCCGTGATAAAGCACAGATAAATTCAATTTGCTCCGATTTTGACGAAAGAAAGCTGTATATAGCCGACGGACACCACCGCTATGAAACCGCTCTTGCATACAGGGATTACTGCCGTGAAAACGGACTGTCAAAAGAGGGCGACCCAGTCGATTATCAGATGATGATGCTCGTTGATATGGAGCATCCGGGGCTTGTCGTTCTGCCTACTCACCGCATTGTCAGAAATCTTCCTGTATTTAATGAAAGATCGGTGCGGAATGTGCTTGAACGCTGCGAAAAATATTTTGACGTCGAGAAGATAGAGAACATAGGTATGGTTGACAATACTCTGGCCAATGAGTACGCAAACGGAAAAACCGCATTTGCGTTTTATTGCGGCGGCGTAAGCTGCTATCTGTTAAGGCTTAAGGATAAAAGTATTATGAAAAGCATTTTACCGGCTCTCAGCGACGCATCTGTCGGTCTTGATGTAACCGTCCTGCACAACCTTATACTTGAAAGAATATTCGGTATAAATAAAGAGAATATGGCAAATCAGACCAACCTTTTATATACCAGAAAAACGCAGGAGGCTATCGAGAGCGTTCAGACGGGAAAAAGCCAGTGTGCGTTCATTATGAACCCGACAAGGGTTACGCAGATAAGGGATGTTGCCTTGGCAGGCGAGAAGATGCCGCAGAAATCGACATATTTCTATCCGAAGCTTATCACGGGTCTTGTTATGAATGAACTGACAGACTGATGCCGGGAAAACACTGAATAAATCACGCTGAAAGCTGTTCACACATCTTGCTTGCAGCTTTGCAATATGACAGTATTACTGCGCTCTATTTGTCCAATCTGACGAAAAATCTGACGGCGCAATATGCACAAACATTTTAATCAGTGTTTCCTTTACAAAAATATTTGTAATTTTCCCTATAAAATGTTATGATAGTATTAAATTGTCAGATGCGTAATTGCTTATTTTGATATGTTTTTTTCGGGAGGGGATAGCGTGGCGGAAATTGACGGACTGATTCCGGCTGAATTATTGTCGCTTATGGCAGAAAACAGAGTTCCACACGCCGTTGCGCTTGAGTCCTCGGATAAAGCGGCTCTCAGCGAATGTGCGTTGTATATTGCACAGTGGGCGGTTTGCAGGGCAGAAAACAGACCGTGCGGTGAGTGTGCATCGTGCCGTAAGCTTAAGGGCGGCAACCACCCCGACGTCTATACGGCTAAGACAGAGGGCAAGAAAAACGCCGTTAAAATTTCTGAAATCCGCAATATCTGTGCTGATTCGGTGTTGATGCCGAACGAAAGCGACTGTAAAGTCTATATCATTCCCGAGGCTGACAAAATGGAGGCGGCGGCACAGAACGCCTTTTTAAAGCTTATGGAAGAGCCGCCGCAGCCTATGCTTTTTATTCTGCTGTGTGAAAATGCTTTGGGTTTGTTACAGACAATACGTTCACGGTGTAGCCTGTTCAGACTGAACACCGATGGCGGCAACAACGAGCAAGCAAAAGCACTGGCTGAAAACATAGCAAAAGCGATGTGCCAAAGCAAGGAAATTCCGCTTGTTTATGCCTGTTCGGCACTTGATGACAGACAGCTTGCAGCCGACACGCTTAATGCCCTTAGTGAAATTGTCAGAGCGGCTACAGCCTGCGGTATAACCGGAACGCTCGGCGGCGAACAGCCTGTTGTAAAGGAGCTTTCGATGAACGTGAAAAAACGGGGGCTTATCGGTATGCAGCAGAGCATATCAACAGCGGCGGATTATATAAGAAAAAATGTGAATTTGTCGCTTGTCGGTGCACAGCTTGCCATTAATTTACGATATAACAAATATATGTGATAAAGGATACGGAGGATAAAATGTCAGAGGTAATTGGAGTAAGATTCAAAGAGGTCGGAAAGATTTATTATTTTAATCCGAATGGAGAAAAATTTGACGAATACGATAGGGTAATAGTCGAAACCGCAAGAGGAATAGAATGCGGTCTGGTTGCGATGCCGAACCGTGAGATAGACGATGAAAAAATCGTTCATCCTCTCAAGCCTGTTATCCGCCGTGCAACGCCTGAGGATTTAAAGGTTGTTGAGCAGAACAAGGAAAAAGAAAAACGTGCCTTTAAAATCTGCGAAGAGAAGATTGCAAAGCACGGACTTGAAATGAAGCTTATCGACACGGAATACACGTTTGACGGCAGCAAGGTTATGTTTTATTTTACCGCCGACGGCAGGGTCGATTTCCGTGCGCTAGTCAAGGATCTGGCGTCGGTGTTCCGCACAAGGATAGAGCTGAGGCAAATCGGCGTGCGTGACGAAGCAAAGATGCTCGGCGGATTGGGAGTGTGTGGCAGACCGTTCTGCTGTTCAAGCTATCTCGGCGAGTTCCAGCCGGTTTCGATAAAAATGGCAAAGGAACAGGGCTTGTCGCTTAGTCCGGTTAAGATTTCGGGCACCTGCGGCAGGCTGATGTGCTGTCTTAAATATGAGCAGGAGGCATATCTTGATTTGCTCAAGAAAACGCCGAAGGTCGGTGCTATTGTCAATACTCCTGACGGCAAGGGAGAGGTTATTGACGTAAACCTTATTACGGGTATGCTCAAGGTCAAAATGGACCGTTTCCCCGAGGCTGCTCCGCATATCTTCAAGGTCAAAGAGGTCAAGCTTGTAAAGGATGGCTCAATCCGCCTTGACAAGAAAGAAATTCAGGAGCTTAAGGGACTTGAGGATAAATAAAGCGGTGCAAGCACCGCAGAGTTGAGAGTTAAGAGTTGAGAGTGGAGTTGTGGTTATCGCCGCAAGCGGCTCTGTGCGGCTGCGCCGCAGAGTTAAGAGTGGAGTGTGAAGAGTGAAATGAAGGTGTCACGCTACTGCGTGACGGAAGGAGAGAGTTCGCTCTGCTGAGTTTTGGTCGAGTAAAATGAAACGAGAGAATAGAGTTTGAGCGTTTACTTGGCACTTTATGCGTTGTAAGTGCATAAAGTGCCATTA
>CAUDCW010000027.1 GCA_958448165.1 uncultured Oscillospiraceae bacterium | reverse complement strand
CTTTCTACCGGCGAAGTTTTCTAATTTTGTAACACATCATTGACAAACCTACAATGTACCGAATTGATAGTGTCATGTAATATTCATTATTTAAATATCAAATATGAATTAGCTAAACAAATAATGCTTTATTTTTGAAAAGGCTTTTACACAAACCCTCTTTGCCGTATCTGCATCGCTAAACCCGTGGTCAGTTGCAATGTCGGTATAAGGTAGCGGTTTGATGAGCTTTTCTTTTGGCTTGTCGTTTTCGTCTAAATCATTCTTGTCAGCGTAGCGAGTGCTGAAACACTCTGGGCAAAAGCCGAGGTGTTGGGCGAGCATTATCTTCTCCGTATATTCCAAGCTGTCATAGGCTTCATACAGTTTGTTATAAAGCTTCTGCTTGAAATAGATATTTTCGGGATTGAGCGAGGAATCCGACAGAAGGAAGTCGGTCGTTCCTGTGTCGTCCTCATCATTACTCTGAACATCCGTATAATTTTCGGTAAGGATGCCGCCCTCGATAATAGACTTTGTTTTTTCGTAGCTTTCACCGATTTGCGTTGCGACCTGTGAAATGGTTTCCTCCGTAAACTCACCGCCTGAATGATTGAAAACATCCATCACTTTACGAAGTCGGGCGTATTCAAATTCGCTTTGCACGGAATAGCCCGTCCGCATTGTGCGGATATAGTTATGCGCCTCACGCTCCATATACCTCTGCGCATAAGGCAGAAACGGAGATATGGAAATATCGAAGTTAATTAAAGCCTTGCATAAGCCTGTTACAAGGCTTTGCTTTATATCGGCAAAGTGCTCTTCCATTGAATATTTATTCCTAAAAGATTTCGCCTTTTCATTTAGCGTCGGCTCGTAATAGTGTAGGAACCAATAGAAATAATTGTCATCGCCGGTCTGGATATACTGCCGAATATACTCCTGCAAGTCCCATTCAGGCGGTGGAGGAATAATGCGGTATATTTCAAATTCTTTTTTCTCGATATGGCTCACTTTTGCTTTAATCTCCTGTCCGTTTCCATATATAAATTTTCACGCTTCATATCTGCTTTGTATTGACCGTTAGCATAATCGTCATCAAACTTTGCCCTTTGCCAATACTCTTTAGCAACCTTCAGCGCCATTGCAGCAAACTCTGCTGTGATGGTGCTTCTTTTTTGTTCTACACGAATTGCAGAGCAGCGACTCTTGTAAATTGGATTGATTGGATTGCCTTCGGAAAGCTCCTTTTCCTTCATCCTCGCCGCATATTCACGGCAGGTGATTGGTTTTCCTTTCAGCGTATAGGGCGCAGTTCCGTTGCAATACACTTGCCGCCTTGCGGAAGTCATCAGGAAATAGCGCTTGCAGATCGGACACCTTCTCGGATAATGACCGTAATGCAACCCCTCGAAGAAATCTGTCAGAACAAAGCTGTAGTAATTATCAAAAAACATCCTTCTCGCCGTAACCATCGTTTTGCTTTTAGCTGTCTTTCGCATAGCGACATACTCGGATGTTACATCAAGTTTTTCATTGCCGAATATATCCAATGCAATCGGTAATAGATGCGGCTCGTCAAAGCGTTCCGCTTCATCAAGTCTGTTACAAAACTCAGTTAAGCCCTCAAACGCTTCTCTCATATCGTTGCTGATACGATCATAAAAAGTCAGCGTTGTCATCATATCATCAAGTAGGTTATCCGCTGTTTTTTGCTGAACTTTATCTATTTCGATCGGCAGTAAATCCAAAGCAGATTCATTGATTCCCATAGCTAAAATCTGAGCCTTTGTATTGAAATGCTCTCGGATAAAGTTTGCATTTTCTTCTGTGAAAAGTTCAGATATTCTAATACGCTCTGCTTCAACATCCAGCTTAGTGAACGGTTGCAGCTTGGGTAAGGTTTTTAAGGTTTGCCGGATCTCCCACCCGGAGTGTAAAACATCATTGTTATCAAGATAACCGGCAGAGATCGTATCGTATAAATGCCAGCTGTATTGTTTGTATACAGCCATCCGAGCCGCCGTATCGTCCTTATAGTATTGATTCAAAAGGTGTGTAGCGAACGTACCTGCAAGATAAGATTTGTTGCCAATTCGTATTCTTCCGTCACGAAAATCGGCACTGAAAAAGCTGATTTTTTCCATAATCAACACCTCCTCACTATCAATTCTATCAAAATATGTGTCCCATAAAACGCCCTTTGCTCTGATTTAGAAAAATTTTTTGAGCTTTTCGTTTTCCGTAGTATATAATTTTATATTTAAATCCTGATTATGTAGTAATCAAGCCACTTTTGAGGTGTTTTCTTTTTTGTTTTTACTATGTTTTCTTAAAACCCCGAAATCCCGTTTTATCGTGTATTTAATACAGTAGAGGGACGAAAAGCCCTCCAAAATACACGAAAGGAGGTACAAGCTATGGTACTGAAAATTACCGAAGAGCTGTCCGACAGAGTAAATCGCATTGTCCGTCATTCGTGCTGCAACTGCATTGACGGCAACTGTCTGTTGCTCGACGACGGCGAAGAACACAGCTGCGTTCAGCTGATCAGCAAGTATGGCATTTACTGCAACTATCTTTTGAAATGCGTATTGCCTGCTTTTCCAAAACTCTACGGCGACATACTCGCCTACAACGAAACATTGAAAGGATGATTATATGAAAACACTAAACGATTATAAGATTATCGGTATCGACCACGGTTACGGCAATATGAAAACCGCAAACTGTTGTTTCCCCACAGGCGTAATTGTGAGTGATATCGAGCCGCCGTTTACTAACGACCTACTCATTTGGAATAACAAGTATTACTCCATTGGCGTTGGTCACAAGGAATTTACGGCGGACAAATTTACTGACGAGGATTACTATATCCTCACCCTTGCCGCTATAGCCAGAGAGCTTAACCGTGAACGTATCACCGAAGCAAAGGTGTTTATCGCCGCCGGACTTCCGCTAACTTGGGTAACACGGCAAAAAGAGGAATTCAAGAAATACCTGCTTCAACATCGAACAGTAGATTTCAACTTCCGCAGGACTGATTATCATATCGAAATCATCGGAGCCGACTTGTTTCCGCAGGGCTTTGCGGCGATTGCCGAAACGCTCGGTGAATTCAAGGGTACGACAATGCTCTGCGACATCGGCAACGGTACGATGAATCTCTTGAAGATTTCCGACCGTAAGCCCGATATGCTCAATATGTTTACCGAGAAATACGGCGTGTATCAATGTACTCTCGCCGTCCGTGAAGCGATGATGAGAGAACACCACACTAACCTTGACGAGAGTATCATTACGGAAGTCCTCAAGAAAGGCACAGCGGATATTGATGGAGAATATCTAAGACAATCATTACGGCGACGAAAGCCTATACTGCCGAGATTTTACGCAAGCTCCGTGAGCACGACTACAATCCAAAGCTGATGAAACTGTATGTTGTCGGTGGCGGAGGTTGTTTGATCCGTCATTTCGGAGAGTACGATAAAGACAGAGTATTTATCAATTCCGATATTTGCGCCACAGCAAAGGGTTATGAGTATATCGCCTACACAAAGCTCAGTAAGAACGGCGGTGCGATATGATCAAGAATTTAACGCTCCGCCTCAACTTGGATGTTGAATCGGAGAAACGGGTATATGATTATCTGCAAAATTCCGAGCGTTCCATCAGCAAGGAAGCGATACGCTCTATCAACGAATACCTTGATTTGATAGAGGAGCGAAAGAACGAGGACAGATTTCTTAACCGTGTTACCGCTACGATTCAGGACAATCTGAAAGCGCTCACGCCTTTGCTGAATTTGCTTACACTCACTCAGCCTATTGCTCAACCGCAGCAGGCTGTTCCTGTTTCAGAGAAAAAAGACAGTGCTGCCGACGAAAATATGCTCGAATTTCTCGATAGCTTTTAGGCGACACTTTTGCTGTCACAAGTTTGCCAATATTCAGGCAAAATGTCACCGCTATTATTATACGGTACAAATCTCGCTGTTTCCGGCGACATTTGCCGAAAAACTGACAACATTTTTGTCACCGAGATGTTTAGGATTATTGAGACAGCTATATATAAAGTATAAGGCACAGCATAACGGAAGAAAATGCACTACGTGGCTGTGTCTTATACTGTAGCAAGCATAGGTTTTGTAAAGCCAAAACCGACGGCGGAAACGCCGAAAGGGGCTAAGCCCCTGTAAACCCCATACAGAAAGGACAATCAAATGCTAGAACGAAATATAAATATCAATATCCGAGTGACGGATAAAGAGAAGAAAGCCCTGGAACGCTTTGCCAAGCGAGCAGGGCTTTCTCTCTCGCCTTTTTTTGCGAAAAGCTGGGTTGAATCAAAAGATTTGCGCCGCTCCGAGCGCAACACTTCACAGAGCGTATGATGCTACGGAATGGCTGTTGAACAAATTATCGAAGTTCTCCAAAAGCGAGATCGAGGTCAACCTAATAAATATCAGAGAATGGTTACTCGATGCTTATTACGAAAAGGAGGACGGCAATGGCAACGACCAAAATATGGGCAATTAAGGATAGCCTGTCCCGTGTGCTTCAATACGCCGCCAATCCAGACAAAACGGTTTTGTCGGATTTGAAGGCTGTTCTGCACTACGCCGAAAGCAGCGACAAGACTGTTAATGAAGAAACCTGTTTTGTCACAGGCGTGAACTGTAATGCTGAAACAGCTTTTAAAGAAATGCTCGCCGTACAGGAGCGTTTCGGAAAAACAGGCAGAAACATCGCTTATCACGCCTATCAGAGCTTTAAGACTGGTGAAGTTATTCCCGAACTATGCCATCAGCTTGGCATTGAACTTGCCAAGAGAATGTGGGGCAGCGACCATCAGGTGTTGGTAGCGACTCATCTAAATACAGGTACGCTACACAACCACTTCGTCATAAATAGTATCAATATGTGGACGGGCAGGAAATTCAACTGCAACGAAGGAGCGTATTGGCGATTTAGAGGTTTATCCGACGAGCTTTGCTCCGAGTACGGTTTGACGTTAATCAAAAATCCAAAGGGTAAAACGCCCCGAAGCATTTACTTTGCTGAGAAGAACGGAGAACCGACCACTTTCAATCTTATGCGTGAAGCAATTGACTTTGGTATAGAGCATTCATACAGCATATCAAGTTTTGATCGAGTGATGAAAAGTCAGGGCTATGTCGTCAATACAAATCCCCGACGAAGATACTGGACGATTCGCTCCGTAAACAGTAACAAGGCTGTAAGGATGTACCGCTTGGGTGAAGAATATACCAATGACGCCATCCTCCGCAGAATCAAGGTTCATTATCGACAGTACGGCTACAGACATTTTGACGAGTATCATTCTGGCAGAGTAATAATAAGAGATTTTCATCCGAAGAGAGTAAAGTACCGTGGCAGTTTTAAATTGCTCAAGTGCTTTGGCGGTTTATACGCAACCTATCTGCATTATTGTTACCTGTTAGGCAAGCTACCTAAGCGGAATCAACGCAGACCTTTATCGCCCGAAATGCGTGAAGCGTGGCGGCATTTAGACAGGTTTTCACGACAGGTAACGCTGGTGTCTAATCAAAAGCTCAATACGCTTGATGACGTTCGGGATTATATCAGTCACTCCGAGCAGGGAATCAAGGAAGTCACCGAGCTTCGCCAAAAGATATACAACAAGCTGCGCCGTTGTAACGACGAGGGCAGAATATCGGAATTAAAAAAGAGCCGTGACGATTGCACCACACTCTTGCGTCAGCTCCGAAAAAACAAACGGATCGCCGAAACAATTATCGAGGACAATCCGAAAATCAAAGAAAACATCCGTATAGAAACGCAGGCAAGAAATGAAGCCTATGGTTTAAACAAAAAACAGAATCAAAAATCAAAACAAAGGAGTTATGAACGATGACCAATATATCAATCAACAAATTACACGAATTCAAAGACCACCCCTACAAGGTGCTTGACAACGATGAGATGAACAGCTTAATTGAGAGCGTTCAGGAGCAGGGCATTATGACGCCGCTGATTGTACGTCCGTTAGAGGACACAACAGATGAATATGAAATCATATCGGGACACCGCCGCTTCCGTGCGGCGCAGAAGACAGGGCTCACAGAAGTACCTGCCTTTATTCGTCCCGTCAGCCGTGATTAAGCGGTGATTATGGTGGTGGATAGCAATCTCCACCGTGAGCATCTTCTGCCGTCAGAAAAGGCGTTCGCTTACAAGCTGAAAGCCGAAGCGCTCAAGCATCAAGGACAACGCAACGATCTCACTTCGGAGCAACTTGCACCGAAGTTATCGACTGAGCTGATTGCCGAACAGGAGGGAACCAGCAAAGATACAGTAAAACGCTATATCCGTCTGACTAAGCTCATCCCCGATATTCTCAAAATGGTCGATGAACAGCGTATTGCATTTTCTGTAGGCGTGGAGCTATCCTATCTAACCGAATACGAACAGCAGGATTTGTTTGAAACAATAGAGCTGGAGGGCAAAACGCCCTCGCTCTCACAGGCAATCCAAATGAAAAAGCTCTCTCAGTCAGGTAAACTTGACAGTGAAACCATATCAAAAATCATATCTGAGGAAAAACCGAATCAGCGAGAGAAAATCAGCTTTCAGTATGACGAGCTGAGTAAATATTTTCCGAAGAAATACACGCCACAGGATATTTACAAACGCTTACTCAAATTAGCACAGGACGATTATAGGCGCAGACAGCGCAGCAGGGAGGAAAGATAATGAGCATTATTCAGTCGCTTTACGGCGGAGAACACGAATACAAAGTCAACGGCGCTACCTACATTGTGTCGTCGGCGTTCAAGCACACAGGACGGAAAGAGGACAACACCTCTTTCCCGACTTGTGTTAAAAGGATAATAAACAGCGATTTCGCACATTTGATAATCACCAAGGAAAATGATACTATGGCAGCAGAAAATGTGTGTTCGGCTGTCGGAAAGGAGGATAACATTGCAGTCGAAGAAGAAACAGGATAAGGCAGGCATTACCGCCTTGTACTGCCGCCTTTCTCGTGATGACGGCGTGGAAGGTGACAGTAACTCGGTCGCCAATCAAAAGAAATTGTTAAAACGTTTCGCAAAGGAAAATGGGCTAACCAATACCCGATACTATGTTGACGATGGCTATACCGGTACAAATTTCGAGCGTCCCGGTTTTCAGAAGATTATCGAGGACATTGACCTCGGATATATCTCAACGGTGATTGTCAAAGATCTGTCCCGTCTCGGACGGCGATACGATATGGTCGGATATTATATGGACACCTATTTTCCCGATAGAGATATTCGCTTCATCGCCGTTAACGATAATATCGACAGCGACGAAGGTGAAAGTGAAATTGCGCCGTTCAAAAATGTGTTGAACGAGTTTTACGCAAGGGACATTAGCAAAAAATGTCGATCATCCTATCGTATCAGGGGTAGCACAGGCGAGCCGTTAGCTCCACCGCCATACGGATATATCAAATCTCCCGATAATCCTAAGAAGTGGGTTATTGATCCCGAAGCGGCACAGGTCGTTCGTGACATCTTCAAAATGGCGCTTGAAGGTAAGAGCAACGAAACGATTGCCCGTATATTGCAGGAGCGCAAGGTGCTGTTTCCTATGGCGTATTGGCAAGAAAAGGGTATTCGTAAAGGCGGTAAGGTCACACAGCCTAACAAATATAAATGGTGCAAAACTACCGTTACAAAGATTCTTACCCAGCAGGAGTATTGCGGCGATATCATCAACTTCAAGACGTATTCCAAATCATACAAGAATAAGAAACGCTACGACAATCCTAAAGAAAACTGGGTTATTTTCAAGGATGTTCACGAGCCGATTATCAGCCGTGATGATTTTGAGCCGGTGCAGACGCTTGTCGTAAAGACAAAGCGCCGTGCTCCTAAACAGGAAAACGGCGAGAAGAATATGTTTTGCGATTTTCTTTACCGTGCCGATTGCGGCAGCAAGTTTCGGTATCACACAAATACCACTAACAAAGAAATCCATTATTTCAGCTGCTCTAACTATAAGAAGGATACCCGTGGGAATTGCGAAACCCGCCATTATATCCGAGCCGACGCTATCGAACAGGTCGTAATGCTGGAACTCCGTCGTTTAGCAAAGTATCTGGAATCTCACGAGGAAGAATTTGCAAAGCTCCTCGCAGACAAAACCAACGCCGATATGTTAGCGGAACAGAAAACCTTGGAAACAGAGCTAAATCGGGCAACCGCCCGAAATGAAATGCTCACTTCGCTTTTCGCCAAAACCTATGAGGACAATGTATCGGGCAAGTTGAGCGATGAGATGTATATGGAGCTATCCCATAAATACGAGGTTGAACGTCTTGAACTGAAAATAAAGATTTTTGAGTACAAGGAGCGCCTTGCCAAAATCAGTGAAATGGAGCAAAACAAAGATGACTTTCTTAAAGCTGTCAGAAAGTTTATGGAGATGGAATCCTTAACCGCACCAATGCTCCGGGAACTTATTGACCACATTGATGTGTACGAAAAAGAAGGTGGCAAAAAGAACTACACTCAACGCATCGTCATCTATTATCGTTTTGTCGGTTACTTGGAACTACCGTCATCAGATGACGAAAACTACAAAGCCAACACCCGTAAGGGCGTAGATGTGGAGTATATTCCCACAGAAAAATCCGCATAAGAGAAATGGTGAGCAGGCACATCAACCTGCTCACCACATACAAACCGGATGAAATTAAATAAAAAATGAGTGTCCATAACATAAATCCGTTATGAACACTCATACTGGTGCAGGTAACAGGACTTGAACCTGCATGAACTTGCATTCACATGGACCTGAACCATGCGCGTCTGCCAATTCCGCCATACCTGCATATTAATTATACTGTCCTCACTTTTTATACAGTGAGAGTTTCTGCAACGGTTCATATAATCAAAACCGCAAATGACTGCGTCTGAAATGCATCTTCACGCAAACTGCCTTAATATTATAACAAGAATAAGTGCTGATGTCAATAAAAACTTGAAGATATTTTCTCAAGAAATTAATGAGGATTTTCTAAATAATTTTATCTGAATTTCGAGGAAAGATAAAAGCAACAGGACTGCACAAAATAAATGCTGGTAAAAGAGGTTGAATATGAAAAAGCTATTTTTATGCATTACAAGCATTTTGATTATATTATCCCTTACTGCCTGTGGCAGTCAAGGTACGGACGGCCACGGCGACAAGTCCGAAACTTCGGGCATCCTGCAATCAGACAGCGAGAATACCGAAGCACAAAAAACATCTTCTGAAAATTCAGGTAAAAAACATTAGTTGTTTATTACTCCGCAACAGGAAAAACAAAAGAAGCCGCAGGATATATTGCTTCAGCGACAGGCGGAGATCTATTTGAACTTGTACCGGTAGAGCCTTACAGCGATGAGGATTTGAATAGGAACAATGAAAACAGCCGTGTTGTTTATGAACACGATAATCCGGACGAAAGAAATGTTCCCCTTGTGGCTGCAACAGTTGAAAACTTTAATGAATATGACACCGTGTTCATAGTATACCCAATCTGGTGAAGTATTGCTGCATGGCCTGTTAATGGTTTTATTGAAGCAAATGATTTTACGCCAAAAACAGTAATCCCTTTCTGCACATCGGCAAGCTCCGGTTTAGGTAACAGCGACGAACTGCTCAAAGAAGTGGCAGGAAGCGGTAACCGACTTGAAGGCAAGAGATTTTCTTCCGGGGTATCCGAAACAGAGATAACTGAATGGGTAAAGACACTCAGATATTAACGTAAAATCCTGCGAGTTGTCAGGAGCGTAGAGTTTCTTATGCACCCAACCGGTCTATTCTCTTACCGCTGATATAACTTCTGCGAGAGCCTCATCGTTGTTGTTTTTCCGTATCCTTTTATGTATGTCACACGCAGAATAACCGACAAGCGGCTCTCAGCCAATACAGCGTTTACAGTCAGCTTTTTATCCGCTTTCAATCAGTTTCCTCCGGTATGTCCTCGATTTAAGGGTGTATTTTGACAACCATTTTGACAACCATTTATTTTTGAAAAGGTGATATTCAATGGAAAAAAGCGGAGTTATTATTCTCTGTGTGAATTATAAAATCGACATTTAACAAAAGAAAAACCCTCAAAAATCCAGCGTTTAAGCCGTTTTTGAGGGTTTTACTGTGGCGCGCCAAAAGGGACTCGAACCCCTGACCTACTGCTTAGAAGGCACTGTTATAACGAATAATATTTGGCTTAAACACTGGGTTTATTGAGGGCTGCAAATCATTTTGACAACAGTTTGACAACAGTTTGATTTTAGAATACCCATAATACACAATTCTTAATTTCAGTTCCTATTATATCTAATTTGACAACAAAAGTCAAGGGTATTTTTAAAAAAATTTTCAAAAATTGACTCTGTATCATTATTCAGAAAGAGTGAATATTTATTAATTTATTTGAAATGTTTTTCCTTCATTTTGAGCCAACCACTTATTCAGAGATGTAACTGAAACTAACATTTTTCGCCCAACTTTTATGCTTGGGAACCCGTCGGAGTGTATTAATCTGTAAGCCGTATTTTTACTGCATTTAAATATTCCTTGTATGTCTTTAACATCCAACATTTGTATTTGTTTTATATCGTGCATATGCAACCGCCTTATTTACTTCCTGTACTCCCAAATCCACCCCTGTCCTTATCTTTTAAATGCTCAACCTCCACAAGCCGAACTTTGGGCTGTTTCTCTACAATTCGGAACTGACAAATTCGCTCATTCTTATTGATTGTTGTATCTCTCATAGCATAAGCAGGAAACATCCACTGGTCGTTATCGCCACAATACGATTCGTCAATTATCAGTTTTGTTATCCCATAGGCTTTTTATCCTATGGTTCTTATGCTTTCCCATTGCATAAGCTCGGCGTACATTTTCACTATGTTATGCTAAAGTGTTGGACACTCTTGGCAGGATTATATTTATTCACCTACTACGCTCTACGGTACTATACAGCCTTGCGTAATCTATATAGTTACCTCGGTATTATCCTGTATTTTTGGAGGACTTCACCGATTTTGCCCAATGATTATCCAAAAAGATATTAGCTTACTCTTTGGACGGCATATTTATAATAAATTATTGCAGTTTTATATGAAGGTTTGTTTTCTTGTTGCGTTTCAATTTCGTTTATAAATTTATCTGCTAATTTCTTTTTGCGAATTAAAACAGGGCAATTGTCGTTATCGTATATATGCTTGATGAACGAATATTTGGCAATATTATTTGTTAATACAAGAGAGCCAAAAGAGCCATTTCCCTCGTTATAACTCCTTTTATCTCTTACAAATGACGAGACAATGTTTTTAGATAGCAAATAATCATGTATCTTCATCAAATTGTTTTCATAGCCACTAATGGAAATGTTTGTTTTATTTAAACTTTGATTATATGATATACATCCATCGCCATCCATATAGCCACGAATAAAGTATTTCATTAAATCTCTATGTATGTCTGGAATGGTTTCGCCATAAGTTTTCCTTGGAGATAACCCTAACATTTTTAAGTCGTCAAACATTGCATTGCTGCATATCTCGATTGAAACATATTTTCCACTGTGATAATTCAATGGCTTTAGCGTTCCGATTTCTTCTGCAAATCTTCTAAGTATGTATTCGTCTTGTTTTTGCAAGGTGATTTTGACAATATTATTTGCGTTGCTATCTTTTTTATATAAACAACCATCAGATGCAATAAAACCAAGGTAATATGCTTTAATAGGGGAATCTATTACTTGGAAAAATCTTTCGTTTTTTATTGGATATACACGCTTAGTCTTTCCTTTGAGACCATGTTTAACCCAAGTATTGCACACCTTACTTACGCTACATCCTACTACATTTGCAATCTTTGTTGAGCTTAAAGTCAAATAATTCTCTACGATAAAGTTTTCTTGTTCTTTTGTTATTATTTCTTTTTTACGGATGGTCACCACATTCCTTTTGTTTTTTATTCCTTCACATAATGCAATAGATTTTCATATACCCATATGGTTGGTCTGGATAATGCCCCACTTCTTAAAGGTAGAACTACGAGGAACAATATGTGCCTCATAACCTTCCGGCAATATCATACCTACACCAAGAGGAATTAGCTTGAACTCCCCTGTTTTGAGAGCAACTGTCTCAGCGGCTCTAAGGTCAATCCAATCGCCCTTTTCAATCTTATGTATCTTATCAATTTCTTTATCAAAATACTTTATTTGAATATCTTTATTTATCATCTTTTCCCCCATACTAAACTTACTTTCATACTCAAAATAATAACTTGCAAATATTTTAATTATTTCTGCTTCTATGTATTCTTTTGCTTCTTCTGCACTCTTGAAAGAATTTGGGATATCGGCATCACATACCAAGTCTATGCCCAATCTGCCGCCGACTAAGAACCAATCATTTGGTTTCATCTCAACTATAAGAGCTAACTCTCCGTCTTTATATATTGGCGAGTGTAATTCATATCCGTTGCGTGTAAAGCCCTTTAGTGGGTAGTCAACTTTTACTTGCTTCCATTCAAATATTTTATTCATAATAACTCCTATATAAAATTCGTATTTTATTAAAAATTAGATGTCCAAATTTAGGGATTAACTCTACTCGGTTTTTACGCCTTTTCAAATTTTTGCAATAACATCTTTCACAATAATGTCATAGCCAGTAGTATCACTACCAACTACCTTATATGGAATACTTCTTTCTTCCAAGAGTCTGAAAACAGGTCTTTCAAGTGACTTTGCTTCTTGCTCAGACTGCAATCTGCCGACTTGATTATACGGCTTGACTCTATGTAATAAATAATTAATATTCTCATATGAATTGAAAACATCCATAACTGACTTGTTAAAGTTTTCAGTCAGTCTCTTATCTTTGTTGTAGATTATTGATAACGGCAACGGGCTATCTGTAATGACGACATCAACTTTATCAACACACCTTGACAGCCTAAATGTCTGCTGACCGAATATGTACGCTTGGTTTTTCAGTGCTTCATCATTCTGTTCCCAAACCTTGTCTTTCGCAAATTCCGTAACCAATTCAACATTCAATCCGAGTGTCTTTAATTTGTAAAATATGTATGCTGCTCCTGTACTTTTACCTGCACACGGAACGCCAAACAGATTAACCACCAAAGCTTCTTTCATTTTTCATATCTCCTTAGCTTAAATCTTTACCAAAATATTTTTTAGCCCTGTAAACTAACGGAGTGCCTATATCTTCCTTATTAGGTCTATGGGTTGCAGAAAAGAAATCTCTATGTTTAATCCATAAATCATTATCTTTAATAAAGCACTGACATTTACATCTATTTGCAATCCAATCAACAGTGAAGCTTTGTTTTACACCTTTAAGCTCCGCAGGCTTTGATAACTTAGGTTGTCCATAAAGCCTATATGAAGCAACTTCACAAGTAAGCGGTGGAGTAAAAAATAATTCGTAAACTTCGGCAGGATTAGAATAAGTGAATGTTATAGGATAAACTAAACTATCATTTGATTTAAACTGGTATTCAGCAATGTCATAATACAAATCGTCAGCATTGTCTTTATATAACTTAAATCGTAACACACCGTCCTGTAATTGACATCTATGCCATTCCCTTATTCTATTTTGAGGAATTTTATGTATTGCTAAAAGTTCAGATTTACTTTTCAACTCTTGAATAGCATCAAGATATGACATATCTGTATATGGTTGAACATCTGTAACATTTTCAGAGCTAAAAACCTGTAGGTTTGTCAATGATGTGTTACAAAATTAGAAAACTTCGCCGGTAGAAAGAA
>CAUDCW010000026.1 GCA_958448165.1 uncultured Oscillospiraceae bacterium | reverse complement strand
GAGCGACGGTTTTGTTACCTCGCTCTTTTGTAACACATCAATTGTAATCCTACAGCAATTCGCCTCGGCTTTGTTTTTGAACCCTTTACTTTCATTCTTTATTGTGATAAAATTTCATATATATACATTGTGAAATGGGGAAGTCTGATGGAAGAAAAAATAGTTGTGAAGGTTGGCACATCGACCCTTACATATGAAAACGGCAGACTCAATCTGCGCCGTATGGAGAATTTGTGCAAAATACTGTGCGATTTACAGAACAGGGGCAACAAGCTGCTGCTTGTAAGCTCGGGTGCTATCGGCGTCGGTATGGGTAAGCTTGCCTTGCCCGAACGCCCGAAGGAAACAAAGCAGCTTCAGGCTCTGGCGGCTGTGGGTCAGTGCGAGCTGATGTTTATGTACGACAAGTTTTTCGGCGAGTATAACCACACGGTTGCGCAGATTCTGCTGACAAAGCACGTTGTGGAAACTCAGCACAAGCAGAACAATGTTATCAACACAGTTGAAACGCTGTTTGATATGAATATACTGCCGATAGTAAATGAAAATGACACGGTTGCAATTGATGAGCTGCCCGGCGAGAACTTTGGCGACAACGATATGCTTTCGGCTATGGTTGCATCAATGATTCACGCCGACAGACTTATTATACTGTCTGACATTGACGGACTTTACGACAAAAACCCAAAGGAGTTTCCCGATGCAAGGCTGATAACCTCGATACCGAAGATTGACGACACGATATTTGAGATGGCGGCAGACGGGGCAGGCTCAAACCGAGGAACAGGCGGAATGAAAACAAAGCTGAGCGCCGCCCTGCACGCAACCGAGGCAGGCATAACCTGCAGTATCATCAACGGCTCAAGACCCGAGAACCTTTATGATCTGATTGAAAATAACGCAGTGGGCACTACTTTTGCTCCTCAGGAATAACAAGGAGATGACCGAAATGACAGTACTTGAACAAATGGGCAAAAAAGCTAAGGCGGCAAGCAGAATTCTTGCCGTTGCAGGTAAAAAGAAGGACAATGCTCTTCTGGCTATAGCCGACGCGCTGAGAAACGAAAGGGAAGCGATAAAAGCGGCAAATGCAATTGATATTGAAAACGGCAGAAAAGCCGGACTTTCAGACTCGCTTATCGACCGCCTTTTGCTGACCGACGCAAGAATTGACGGAATGGCTCTGGGCTGTGAGCAGGTTGCGGCGCTGCGTGACCCAATAGGCGAAACCCTGAGCGGAAATGTGCTTGCAAACGGACTTGAGGTCAGAAAGGTAAGAGTGCCGATGGGCGTTATCGGCATTATCTTTGAGGCTCGCCCGAATGTTACCGCAGACGCTGCCGCACTGTGCCTTAAAGCCGGAAGTGCCGTTATACTCAGAGGCGGCAAGGAGGCTATAAACTCAAATATGAGCATAGCCGCTGTTATGAGAGAAGCGGTAAAGAACGCAGGCTTGCCGGAGGATTCGATTCAGCTTGTCGAGGACACAAGCCGTCAGTCCTCAATAGAGATGATGGGACTCAGCGAATATCTTGACGTGCTTATCCCAAGAGGCGGTGCAGGGCTGATAAGAGCTGTAGTGGAAAACTCAAAGGTTCCCGTTATTGAAACGGGTGTCGGCAACTGTCATGTTTATGTTGACGAAAGCGCAGATATCGAAATGGCGGCTGATATTGTGTTCAACGCAAAAACCTCACGTCCGTCTGTGTGCAATGCCATTGAAACTGTTCTTGTTCACAAAGCAATTGCGGATAAGGCTTTGCCGGTTATCAAGGCAAGGCTTGACGAAAAGGGCGTTGAAATTCACGGCTGTGAGAGAACAAGACAAATTCTGGGCGACAGCGTTATACCGGCAACCGAGGACGACTGGTACACAGAATATCTTGATTTAAAGCTTGCGATAAGGGTTGTGGACAGTCTTGACGATGCGATGGACCATATTGCAAAATATTCAAGCGGACACAGCGAATGTATTGTTACCGAGAATTATGAGAATTCAAGAATATTCACCGCAGGAGTTGACAGTGCGGCTGTATATGTGAACGCTTCAACCCGTTTTACAGACGGCGGAGAGTTCGGCTTGGGCGCAGAGATCGGCATCTCCACCCAGAAGCTGCACGCCAGAGGTCCTATGGGACTTAATGAACTTACATCAATGAAATTTATCATAAACGGCAACGGACAGATAAGATAATCTTGTGGTCGGGGCGGCTGCGGCTGCACCGACCTTTTTAAATCACCGTCGGTGATTGACTTTGAAATCAGGCTGTGTTAGTATAACATTAGAATACATATAATGTTAGTAAGTGTTAAAAGCTTTTTGAATATTAATGCAGAATGTGAGTTAGAAAGGAGTTCATTGCTGAATTATGGACAATAAAGAAAATAAAATGGACCGGCTTGTTGATACTATTCTTGAAAGCTATGATAAATATGAGCTGACAAGCCGTATTGACGCCGATAATATAATCAACAAGGAAATTGTTATCAAGGTGCTTGAGGAAATAAGAAAATTGCTGTTTCCGGGCTATTTCGACACAAACAAGGTCAGCGCTGAATATATAAAGTTCCTTGTAGGTCAAAGGCTTGAATTTGTGAAATGCAACCTTAAAAAGCAAATAGGCAAGGCTCTTGGCAACCGAGAGGTTTGTGAGGACTGCGGCCGTTCGCTCACCTTAAAGGAAGCGGAGGAGATTGTGGACAAATTCCTTGAAAAAATTCCGATGCTCAGGGATTATCTTAGCACCGATATTCAGGCGGCGTTTGACGGCGACCCTGCCGCATACAGCACAGACGAGGTTATTTTCTCTTACCCGGGCGTGTTTGCGGTGACGGTTTACAGAATCGCTCATGAGCTTTTGCTTCTCGGTGTTCCGATGATACCAAGAATGATGACCGAATATGCCCACAGCATAACGGGGATAGACATTCACCCGGGCGCAACGATAGGAAAGTATTTCTTTATCGACCACGGCACCGGCATTGTAATCGGTGAAACCACAATTATAGGCGACAACGTGAAGATTTATCAGGGTGTTACACTCGGTGCGCTGTCAACAAGAAAGGGTCAGCAGCTTAAGGGCGTTAAAAGACACCCGACAATCGGCGACAATGTGACTATTTATTCGGGAACAACAATTCTCGGCGGAGAAACGGTTATCGGCAACGGGGCGACGATTGGCGGTAATGCGTTTATCGTAAACTCTGTATCAGAGGGTATGAAGGTAAGCGTTAAAAATCCCGAGCTGCAGTTCAGCTTCAGCCGGCCAAAGGATATGCAGAACGGCGAGTTCTGGGACTGGGTTATATAGAAAAAACGGGTCATCGTGTGATGACCCGTTTTTTAGAGTGGAGAGAATTTATAATTCATAATGCATAATTCATAATGCATAATTCACAATGCAGAATGAAAGAGAGTTAGGAATGGGCAATTAGGAATTGAAGAATACCCAAAACGGGATTGTAGGGAACAGGCTTGCCTGTTCCGGCTTGAGCCGCAGAGTGTTATACTCTATTCTGATTTTGTAAAGCGTTGCAGTTAATATGCCTATCCCGGAACGGTCAAGACCGTTCCCTACGAACTCGTTTCGGGTATTCTTTAATTTCGCATTAGCTCTGCTCAAGACTGAAAACTCAATACTAAAATAACAATTCAGCTTCTCTCAGGGCGCTTTCCCGTGAGGTCGTTTATTATCTCGCCTGCGATAATCAGACCGACAACCGACGGCACAAAAGCCGTACTGCCGGGCACCTGTCGGCGCTGAGTGCATTTTCTTGCCGTTCCCGGCGGACAAATGCAGTTTGTGCGGCAGCTTATAGCCATATCGTCAACAGGGGCAATCGGCTTTTCTTTTGAATATACAACCTTCAGCTTTTTGATTCCGCGTTTTTTAAGCTCGGCTCTCATAACCCTTGCCAGCGGACAAACGGAAGTCTTGAAGATGTCGCTTACCTCAAAGGCGCTCGGGTCAATTTTGTTGCCTGCGCCCATAGAGCTTATTATCGGCGTGCCTGCCTTTGCGGCGTTCATAACAAGCTCAATTTTGCCTTTTACTGTGTCGATAGCGTCAACTATATAATCGTATTGTGTAAAATCAAACTGCGATGAGGTTTCGGGCATATAAAAGGTTTTGTAGGTTCTTACAACAGCGTCGGGGTTGATTTCGGCTATTCGCTCGGCGGCAACGTCAACCTTATATTTTCCGACGGTCTTTCTTGTCGCATAGATCTGTCGGTTGATGTTTGTCAGACAGACCTTGTCGTCGTCGATAAGGTCAATAGCGCCGATGCCGCTTCTGATAAGCGCTTCAACGGTGTATCCGCCGACTCCGCCAACACCGAACACAGCAACTCTTGCCTGCGCAAGCTTTTCCATTGCGTCTTTTCCGTACAGCAATTCGGTTCTTGAAAATTGATTAAGCATAGCCGCCCTCCAAATGTTCTGCCACAAATTTTGTCAACACAATACCTATAAGAGTAGTAAGTATAATACCCCGAAATCCGCAGTTTGTCAAGGAAACAATTTTAAACAGCAAAACTTTGAAAAAAGTGTTGACAGAAAGAAAATGAGATGATATAATCAATGCATAGTAAACAGGTAGGAAATATAGGGAATACAGAACCGGTAAATCCGATCTGCAATCAAGATGATGCGTGATATATTGGCGCTGTATTTCGGGAAATCCGCCCTGATTCCGGGAGGAAGAATAATGAGAGTATTATTTAACGCCTTGTTAAGGCAGAATTACAGAAACGGACGAATGTGAAATTGTATTTATTTCAGGCACAACGCCGGACGGTAAAGACAAATTAAAATAAAAAATTAAAATTGAAAGAGGTAAATACAATGAGCACATTAAACGAAAGAAAATTACATTTTGAAACATTACAGCTTCACGTTGGACAGGAAAGCGCAGACCCGGTAACAGATGCAAGAGCAGTTCCGATTTATGCGACAACATCTTATGTTTTCCACAACAGCCAGCACGCAGCAGACCGTTTCGGTCTCAGAGATGCAGGCAATATCTATGGCAGACTTACAAACCCGACACAGGATATTTTTGAAAAAAGAATTGCTGCTCTTGAGGGCGGCTCAGCGGCTCTTGCGGTTGCTTCGGGTGCAGCGGCTGTAACATATACAATTCAGGCTCTGGCACAGGCAGGCGACAATATTGTAGCCGCAAAGACAATCTACGGCGGCACATATAACCTGCTTGAGCATACTCTGCCGGCTTACGGTGTTACAACAACCTTTGTTGACCCGGACGAGGACGGCGCTTTTGAAAACGCAATCAACGAGAACACAAAGGCGCTTTACATCGAGAGTCTTGGCAACCCGAATTCTAACCTCATTGATATCAAAAAGGTTGCCGAGGTTGCACACAGGCACAACATTCCGCTTGTTGTTGACAGCACCTTTGCAACGCCTTATCTGTTAAGACCGTTTGAGTACGGCGCTGACATTGTGGTTCATTCTGCAACCAAGTTTATCGGCGGTCACGGAACGGCAATCGGCGGCGTTATCATCGAAAGCGGCAAGTTTGACTGGGCGGCATCGGGCAAGTTCCCGCAGTTCAGCGAGCCGAACCCGTCATACCACGGCGCAGTGTTCACACAGGCAGCTCCGGGAGCCGCACTTGTAACATATGTCCGTGCAATTCTTCTGCGAGACACCGGCGCAACTCTTTCGCCGTTCCATGCATTTATATTCCTGCAGGGACTTGAAACGCTCTCTCTGCGTGTTGAGCGTCACGCCGAAAACACAAAGAAGGTTGTTGAATTCCTTGCGAATCATCCTCAGGTTGAAAGCGTAAATCATCCGTCACTGCCAAGCTCACCGTACAAGGCTCTTTATGACGAATATTTCCCCAACGGCGGAGGTTCAATCTTTACATTTGAGATTAAGGGCGACGAGGAAACAGCGAAGAAGTTTATTGATAATCTTCAGGTGTTCTCTCTGCTTGCAAACGTTGCCGATGTTAAGTCGCTTGCAATTCACCCGGCGTCAACAACACATTCTCAGCTCAATGAGGCTGAGCTTGCCGAGCAGGGCATCAAGCCGAACACGATAAGACTTTCAATCGGTACAGAGCATATTGACGATATTCTCTTTGACCTGCAAGAGGCTTTTGACGCAGTAAAATAATAAAAATATATCGCCACCTCTGCCCCTGTAAAATTTTATAAAAATAAATAACAGCTCCCCGACGAAGCACCAAGTCGGGGAGCTGATGTGTTTTTTAGATTGTTTTTATATTATTTTACGTTTTTCTTAACCTCGTCGCCTCTGGCGGTTATAACGCAGTTTGACAGTGAAAACGATGCATAGCCGTTTGATGAATCAGATGAAAGGCTGCTGCCGATTTTGCCCTCAACCTCAAGGTAGTCGCCGTCCTTGATTGAGTCGTCTGCCAATTTAAGGCTGATTATGTACTTTAAGCCGTCGTTTGTGAGTGTAACGGTTGCGATCTGATAGCCGTTGTATGTTTCGCAGTTGTAATTTGATGCCTTGCCGCAGATTTTGTATTTTGAACCTGCAAGTGTCGAGTAGAAGTTATTGAGGGTGTTCATATCAACCGAGGTAGCGTCCTTGTCTTTTTCGAGTGCTTTTGTAACCTCCTGCATCTTTTTGCCTATTTCGTCGGTTGCCGTTGAGATTGATGACGAGGTCTGTGCGGCACTACTGCCTTCGCCTGAGCTTGTGTTTGAGCTTTGTCCGTTTGAACAGCCTGCCATTGAACCGGCGAGCAATAAGCTGCCGAGCAGAAGAGCAGTAATTCTTTTTTTCATTGAAATTCCTCCGTTTATAAAGTGCAGATAAAATCGGCACTTAGTAATATTAATCATTTATGCGGATATTATAGCATATTTTGCGGAAAAATAAATCGTCAAATGACAAATATTTTCAAAATATTAATGAAACACTGAATAAATCACGCTTAAAAGCTGTTTGCACATCTTGCTTGCATATTTTCCGTCAGCCTGACCAAAAAATCCTCGTAATGCGACAGCATTACTGCGGTTTGTTTGTCCAACCTGACGAAAAATCTGACGGCGCAATCTGCACAAACGATTTAATCAGTGTTTCCTTAAGTTTTTAGGTATAGGCGAGTTCTTGATTCCCTCATCATAGGGAGCCAAGAGCTCGTTACAATTCAGAATTCAGCAGAGCGAGCCGGAACTGTTAAGACTGTTCCCTACAAACTCACAGACTTGTTATGAGTAAATTCTTAATTAAAGAGCCGCTTGCGGCGATAACCACAACTTCACTCTTAACTCTCTTTTGTGTGCCGTTATTCCAGAAAATCCATGGTCTTTTCGTTTATTGCCTCAATATCGGGTTCGCTGATTTGCTCTGAGCTTACGTTGTATTTGCTTTTCATTGCAAGAATCCTCAGAACTGCGTCGTCAAGCCTTTCTTCATAGAGCTGACCGTTCTTTACAGCTGAAACTATAGCGTCGATTGTGTTCTCAGCGTTTTCATATTCAAAGCAGACAAGCAACATATCACAGCCTGCTTTTAACGCCCTGACCGCCGCTTCGTCTGCCGTGTACTGCTCCGATACAGCGCCCATTGTAAGATCATCGGTGAAAACAACGCCGTTAAAGCCAAGCTCACCCTTGAGCAGGTTGGTGACTATTGCTTTTGACAGGCTTGCAGGGTTGTCGGGGTCAAGCTCGCTGCATAAGATATGCCCTACCATAATACCGGGAATATCGCTTGCGATTGCCGCTTTAAACGGCTTAAGCTCCATTTCTTCAAGCTCGGCTTTTGTTTTTGTCACTACGGGCAGACCGTAGTGCGAGTCAACATCGGTGTCGCCGTGACCCGGAAAATGCTTTGCAACGGCTATTGTACCCGTTGACATAATTCCACGCAAAGCCTCTGTTCCGTAGGTGCAGACTTCATCTGCGGTTGTGCCGTAGGCTCGGGTGCCGATAACCGTGTTGTCGGGGTTTGACCATATGTCGAGGACAGGCGAAAAACCGCTTGACAAGCCAAACGCCTTTATCTGATTGCCGAGGTTCTGTCCGGCAAGCTTTGCATATTCTGTACTGCCCGCGCAGGCGATAGAGTATGCCGACGGCATACTCAATACATCATCAGGCAGTCTTGTGACGTCGCCGCCCTCCTCGTCCATAGCGATCATAATCGGAACTTCGCCGGCGCACGCTTTTATCTGATTTGTAAGAGTTACAAGCTGTGACGAATCCGTTATGTTGCTGCCGAACAAAATCGCACCGCCGATTCCTCTGTCGGCAAGCGCCTGAAAATCCTCGTCAACCTCTGTGCCGGAGAGTCCTGCAACAACGGTCTGAGCCGCCTTTTGTTCAAGAGTCATATTTTCAAGCGTTTTTTCCTCGGGACTTTGGGTTGGCGCTTCGGTTGCAGTAACCGTCTCGCTTTGCACACTGCTGCTGCCCGGAGAAGAGCAGGAGGTCATTAAAACGGTAAGAGCGATTATCGCCGCTGACAGTGCAAGACTGATTTTTTGTTTTTTCATTTTTATCTCCTTTATGCTATTGCCTGTGTAAAGCCGACTATTGCCGACATTGTGATTATTGAAAAGATTGTTGAAAGCGATACTAAATTCACGGATACCGAAACCGACTTGTTAAATTTTGTTGCAAACATAGTTGTTGAGGCGGCAACGGGAGCCGAAGCGGCAATAATGGTTGAAAGCAGAATTGTTCCCCTTATTCCGCAAAGATACAAAACGGCAAGACTGATGAGCGGAATTGCGGCAAGCCGCAGAGCAATTGCAAGATAAGCCTTTTTGTCACACAGAGCCTCTTTGATGTTTGTCTTGCAGAGATAGTAACCGATAACAAGCATCGGTAGAGGTGTATTGAGGTCGGACAAAAAGCAAATCGGCGCCATAACAATGTCGGGCAGCTTGATTGAGAACAGGAAGAATATAAGACCGATCAATACCCCCATAATGCCCGGATTAAGCAGAAGCTTTTTGGCGGAAAGCTGTTTTTTGTCGCCGCTCATCATAACAAGTCCGTAGCTCCACAGCATAATGTTGAACACTGCGACAAACACACCGCCGTAAAAAACTCCGTCGCTGCCGAGCAGTGCCTCTTCGAGAGGCAGGCACATAAAGCCGCAGTTTGAAAAAATTACCGAAAAGCGCAGCACAAGCTGACGTGACTTGTCCTTGTCATACACAAGCAGCCTTGCAATTATAATTGATATGAAATGCACGCCGAAAGCCGCAGCGGCGACTATGGCGAGGTTCAAAAGCATAGGCGCATCAAATTCACGCTGGAACGCTTCTATCATAAGACACGGCGTAACTGCATAAAGAACAACATTTGTCAGGCATTGTGCGCCCTCTTCTTTTATCAGCTTTGCCTTGCCGCAGATATAGCCGACTGCTATCAGAATAAAAATTATTAGTACCTGCTGACCTACTGTCAGAAAATTTTGCAACATAATAAGACCACTTTCTCTTAAAATTTCCCCTGTTTTGGTCGTATCGGAAAAGCCCAAGTAACTGAATATTTTGAAGAAACGGGTGATTCCTGCCGTAAAAAGCGTTTCTTACGTTTTGCGACTGTATAACATAGCCTTTGCAGATTACCCGGACAGTTTCTGCTTTCGATACTCCCTGCTCCCTTGACAATAACAATAATAGTATTATTTGCAAAATAGGGACAGCCTTCGCTGCCCCTGTACGGCGATTTTACAGCACAATTGCTTATAAGTGCTCGGACTTAATAGCCTCCGCCGTTCCGGCTGTCGTTTGAATACGGGTTGCCGTAATTGCTTGTATCGGTG
This sequence comes from uncultured Oscillospiraceae bacterium, assembly GCA_958448165.1. Classification (GTDB taxonomy): domain Bacteria; phylum Bacillota; class Clostridia; order Oscillospirales; family Acutalibacteraceae; genus UBA7067. The sequence goes on along the minus strand of CAUDCW010000026.1, from coordinate 4,150 downwards.
TATGTGCTGTTGTATTGGCTGTCAGTGCTTTGATAATTGCTCTGATACGGGTTGTATCCGCTGTTATAGCTGTTTGACGCATACCCATTGTTATACTGACCTGTCGGTGCTTGCGGCGAACCGTTGAAATAGCTCATATGGCGTTTTGCACCGAATGCGGCGATTGCCTTTGCTATCATAACAGCACTGCTCAATACAGATACAACACAGGCGATAATCAGTATAATGACTACCGTGTTTATTATCTCCGAAAGAACATTAATGCTTATTCCGTTGAAGCGTACGGTTGCGTAAGCTGATGAAGGCGATGCAAGCAGAGCGATAACCATTATAATAAGTGTAATTGAACTTAAAATCTGGGAGATTGACATAATGACATTCATTGCGCCGACAAAACCAGCACCTTTAAGCCTGGTTTCGCAGTCATTCAGTATTTTTTTTGCACTGCCGGCAAGCCTGACCTTATTTATGCAGTAAGCAAGGTTCAGTGCGATGACAATTGAAAAAATAATGAAGAATATTATCAGAACAGCTATAGAAACGCCTGCTCCCGCTGAGGTTGACGAAGAGCCATAAAGATTAAACGAGCTTGAAGAAGAGATAAACGATGCTGCAAATGCAAATATAAAGAAATAAAGCACAACTACCAGTGTGCTGAAGCAAGCACCTATAAGATTGATAACGGCAATAACCTGAAGCACCGTGACCGAGCCTGTGGGGTTTTTGCCGCCTCTGCTTTTGAAAAACATTATAATGTACGGCACAGACGCCAGAAGCGCCATGACAGTGCTGATAACGACTATGACAAGCATATAGGTTGAAAAGAAGTTCTTGGCGAATTCAAATGAGGATTTCTGAGAAGAATTAATGTACGGCGCCAGCAAGCCGAAAGCGGTGTTGAGCGTACCGGACAAAATTACCCCGACTGCTAATGAAAGAATTGCGCTCAGAGTTGAAAGAAGTCCGATAGTGAAAACTACAGGCTTTTTCAGGTACTGGCATAAATGCGATGACGGCGAAGCGGCAATGTATTGCCCGGAAGCGCCGTACGGCGAGTTGAATTGGTTCATTTGTTACTACCTCCATTATTTTATGCTACTATATTATAATAAAAAATGCGAAAAAACAAGACGGGATTCGCCTTTTTATGAATAAAATATTAATTTTACTCTTTAACGGTCGAAAGAGGAAGAATGTTTGCGGTGTTTATCGGCGTTTTGCTTGAAAATGTAAAGGGATTAAGGTATAATCTTATCATTGGGGTACAAAATTGTATAAGTAATCAAACAGGAGTTGATAAAGTTGAACATTAACACCATCTACGATTCAAGAAATACGTTCTACAGAAATCCTATGGGTGCGGTAGAAGAGGGAACAGACATTCACTTTACCATAATTTTGCCGCGCAGCCTTGGGTGTTACAGCGCTCAGCTTATGATAAAGAGCGACACACAGTGGGACTTTTCGTTTCACAGTATGTTCTGGTGCGGAATGTACGGCGACGAACACGAGATGTGGGACTGTCATTTTACACCTGACAAAATCGGCCTGTATTGGCACTGCTTCAGGCTTAAGACGAATGAGGGCGACCGCTATATTAACCCTGCCGGCTCAAAGCTTAAATCGGTGATTGACCGTTCGCCGGGTGCTACATCATGGCAGATAACCTGTTACAAAAAAGGCTTTGAAACGCCAAAGTGGCCGAGAGGCGGCATAATGTATCAGATTTTTCCCGACAGATTCAATTTTTCGGGCGAGAAGAAAGAGAACATTTATCCCGACAAAACTCTGCGTGAAAAATGGGGCGAGATGCCCGAATGGAAACCTAACGAGCACGGCGAAATCACTAACTCGGACTTCTTTATGGGCGACCTCAAGGGAATAACGCAGAAGCTTGACTATCTGGAAGAGCTTGGCGTGACCTGCATATATCTTAACCCTATATTTGAGGCCTACTCAAACCATCGCTACGATACGGGTGATTACAGCAAAATTGACCCTATACTCGGCACCGAGGAGGATTTTAAGGAGCTTTGTGCCGAAGCAAAAAAGCGCGGCATCAGAGTGATAAACGACGGCGTTTTCAGCCATACAGGCAGCGACAGTGTGTATTTCAACCGCTCGGGCAGATACGACACGCTCGGTGCTTACAACTCAAAGGAATCGCCGTATTACAGCTGGTACAATTTTATTCAGTGGCCAAACCAATATAACTCGTGGTGGGGCTTTTACACACTGCCTGAGGTAAACGAGCTTGACAGCGAGTTTAATAAGTATATCAACGGCGAGGACGGCATTGTTCGCAAGTGGATAAAAGCCGGCAACAGCGGCTGGCGACTTGACGTTGCGGACGAGCTTCCCGACGGATTTATAGAAAATCTGAGAAGCGCAGTCAAGGCAGAGGATCCCGAAGCAATTGTTATCGGAGAGGTCTGGGAGGACGCTTCGACAAAGGAAAGCTACGGCGGCAGAAGAAAGTTCCTTCTGGGAAATCAGCTTGACAGCGTTATGAACTATCCGTTCCGTGCGGCTATAATCGACTATGTAAAGGGTACAGATGCGGAAAACATTATGGACAGGATAATGTCGGTTGTTGAAAATTACCCAAAGCCGGTTCTCGATGTTCTGATGAACCTGCTTGGTACGCACGACACCGAAAGAATCCTGACGGTAATCGCAGGCGAGCCGATGGGCGGCAACGGACGTGAGTGGCAGGCGAATACAAAGCTTACCCCGGAGCAGAGAGAAAAAGGAATAAAGCTTTTGAAGATTGCAGTGGGTATTCAATATACTCTTCCGGGATTCCCCTGCGTTTATTACGGCGATGAGGTCGGTATGGAGGGTTATCGTGATCCGTTCAACCGTGGTTGCTTCCCGTGGGGAAATGAGGACGAGGATTTGCTTGATTGGTACAAGACACTCGGAAAAATCAGAAAGAACTGTTCTGCGCTTGAAGGCGGAGAAATGGTTAATGCTTTTTCGTCGGGCAAGCAGCTTTCGTATATCCGCCACGACAATCAGACGGCGCTGTTCTGTGCTTTCAATACGGACGAAGAGGACGCTGCTATTGATATTCCGCCGGGATACAGAAACGGCACTCCTCTTGCAGGCACTGAGATTATCGACGGCAAGCTGCTTATTCCTGCTCAGGGCTGCGCCTTTGTGGAGATAACGCATCAGTATCTATAATGTATAAGGACGAGCCGAAAACAGAATTATGATTATAAAACCGCCTTAAGAGTGATTCTTAGGGCGGTTTTAAAACGCACAGAAAATTATGAGCAGAACTTGTGCGACCCGATGACCGTAATAACAGGCCTTGAGCGTATCCATTTGTTGGTTGCAGTTTTGGGATTATAATAGTATATAGCTCCGCCGGTCGGGTCCCAACCGTTCATTGCATCTCTTGCGGCTCGTTTGGAGCTTTCCGCAACCGGTTGATCCACTTGTCCGTCGTCAAGACAAGAAAACGCACCGGGCTGATATATAACACCGGCTAAGGTGTTTGGAAAAGAGGGGTGAGATATGCGGTTCAGTATTACGGCACCGACCGCAACCTGACCCTCGTATGGCTCACCTCGGCTTTCTGCGGAGATTATTCTTGCAAGCAAAGCAACCTCGCTTTCGCTGAATTCACCGCTCGAACCGTTCTGCGAAATGCCCAGCGCCTGCAGTGTTTTAGTTCCGGCTATTCCGTCTGCAGTAAGACCGTTGTCCTTTTGAAAGTTTATCAAAGCGTTTTTTGTACCTGAGCCGAAAATGCCGTCAATCTTGCCGCCGTAGTATCCCAGCTCGTAAAGCTTTGTCTGAATTGCGGTAACTTCATCTCCGGAGCTGCCCTGTTTTGACAAAGCAGATGAAGAAATAGCGGTCAAAAGCATAATTATAAAGGATAAAATCAGAAATAATGCGACCGGGCGTTTCTTATTCATTATAATCACCGACCTTTAAAGATAATAAAATTGTTTCACCGTATGAAAAAATTATACTGTTAATTAAGCGCAATCGGCACGAATTCAAGCACAGGGATAAACAGAAAAAGAAATTTGTCGAATTATCAAAAAAATAATAAAAAAACCTTGACAACCAAGAGTGAAGTTGATATAATAGTGAAGCTGTCGCAAGAGAGCGAAGAAAAGTCTTGAAAAAA
>CAUDCW010000025.1 GCA_958448165.1 uncultured Oscillospiraceae bacterium | reverse complement strand
GCTTACTTTTTTCTGATAAAAAAGTAAGTGCCTGCGCGGCATGAGCGCAAAAAGTATTAAAGATAATATAAATTAATGCGATATTATAAAATGCCGCCGATGTGTGCAAACATTTTAATCTGCATATTTTATGCGCTAAACAAAAATTTATATAAATTGTAAAACACATTTCAAGGGGGATACATATTATGGACAAAAAAATAGGCTTTATCGGTGCAGGCAATATGGCGACCGCAATAATCAACGGTATGCTGAAAGCCGGAATCGCACCTGACAGACTGACTGTTTTTGACGTTGACGAGGAAAAGTGCAGACTGATGGCTGACAAGGGATTAAATATTGCTGACAGCGGTTCCGATGTTATGCGTGAGAGCTATTACACGGTGCTTGCCGTAAAGCCTCAGCAATTGCCGACTGTGCTTCGGGAGCTAAGTACGGTGTGTGACGAAAGCAAGGTTGTCGTGTCGATAGCCGCAGGCATCAGCACTGAATATCTGCAAAAAAACCTCGGCGTCACTTGCCCGTGTGTCCGTGTGATGCCAAATACTCCTCTTTTGCTCGGCTGCGGCGCAACGGCACTCAGCAAGACAGACAATGTAACACAGTCCGATTTTGACGAGGTTGAGGATATGTTCCGCAACAGCGGAATCACAGCCGTGATATCCGAGGACAAGATGAACGCAATAATATCCGTCAATGGTTCAAGTCCGGCGTACTTCTATCTTTTTGCAAAGGCTATGCAGGAGTATGCAGTTGAGCAGGGGATAGATGCCGACACCGCAATGCAGCTTATCTGTGCCACAATGAAGGGCAGTGCCGAGATGCTTCTGAAAAGCGGCGACGATGCGCAAACCCTCATCAAGAAGGTTTCGTCACCCGGCGGTACAACCCTCAAGGCACTTGATGTCTTTTATCAAAACAAAACCGAGCAGACCATAAAGGACGCTATGCACGCCTGCACAGAGCGTGCGATTGAGTTGGCAGGAGAATAAGAATAACTTTCATATTAAGGCTCTTTATTTCATATTCTTTAACAAAAAGCTTAAAGGAATGATGAAATGAAGGGCCTGTTTTTTATATCAAGCCGGGACAGACGGAGCTTCCCCAAGGAGCTTTCATATTGCTTCAAGAAATACGGACTGATGATTTTTCTGACCTCCTTCCTTGCGGCAGGCATTGTCTGCGGCTGTATTCTTGCACAATACGGGGACGAGCAGACGATGAAAAGCCTTGATTTTATCTTTATCAGCAATTTCAAGGGCAGAATCACTCAGGGACTTTTTGAGGGGTTCAAGGCGTCGATGAGTGCATATTTTTTGTTTTACATAATGGCTCTGCTTCTGGGGTTGTCGCTATGGGGAACGATTGGCATACCGGCTGTAATCGCATTAAAAGGGATAGGTGCGGGACTTTGCGCAGGTTATCTTATTGCGCAATACTCGTTTCAGGGCGCGGTGTTTTATGTTATCGTAATGCTGCCCGGCTTGTTTTTGTCGTCTTTATCATTGCTGCTTCAGTGCAAGCACTCGCTTAAACTGTCGCAGAAGCTTTGGCGATATTTTGTTCCGCACAAAAATAACACCGAGCCTGAAAAGCCGGATATGCTGTCTTTCTTTCAAAAAAGCAGTGCTGTTTTGCTCCTGACAGCCGCCGGAGCGATAACAGACGTACTTTTTACCGCTTTTTTTTCGCATATGTTTACATTTACCTGAGTCTGTGATACAATATTATCGACATTTTTTACAAAAACGGTAAGAGGTTAACGCTGATTAATTAACGCATTGCTTGTTTCGTGGTGCTTAATCTGCGCTTACGGAAAGGAATTTTAAATAAATGAAGAAAGAAAAGAAAAAATTTACGGGTCTGTTCTCAAAGTATCTGCACTTTATACCTCAGCTTGTGCTGGCAAACCTTATGTTCGCAATACCGATGATAATTTCGTTTGCACTCGTGTGGGTTATCGAGAATTTCACTGCTCAGATTGTGTTTATCCAGTTTTTGCCCATCTGGTTTTTAATGCCGTTTTACTGCGGCCTTTGCAAGGTAGCAAAGGACATAATAATCGGCAAAGAGGTCAAGGGAGTAAGACCGTTTTTAGGGGCTGTCAAGGCTAACCTGAAATATTCAATTATCCACGGCTTTATTTTTTATATTGTCGCTCTGATTGATTATTTCGCACTGATATTCTATTATCAGGCGGGAACTTACAACGCTGTTATGTATGTAGTTTTCGGCTTGTGCGTTGCCGTTACTATACTTTCGGTTTTCTGCCTTTTTTACGTTCCTGTTATTACGGTTACTCTTGACATAAAGCTGAAGTACATATACAAAAATGCGGCGCTTATGTCGCTCGGCGAACTGCCCAAGAACCTGCTTGCACTTCTCTCTTGTGCCGCCTGCGTTGCAATTGTAACCACACTGTTTTCGTTCACGGGAAACTATCTGGGTGCTTTTGTTACCATAATGATTCTTCTTGTTGTTATTCTTCCCGTGACAATGGCTTATGTAATAACGGCGATTATTTACCCGTCCATTGATAAGCTGCTTATAGAAAAAGACGGCAAAAATCTTAAGGATAAATTGGACCCCAGTACTGCCGACACTCATGCGCTGTTGGTTGCGCAGCTTGAAGAAAACCCAATTGACCCGACTATGCTTGAGGGCGACGAAAACGAGCTTGTGTTCTATGACGGCAAGATGATAAAACGTGCTAAGCTTATTGAAATTTATAAATCGGTGAATGAATAGGCGGAATATCGATTTAATAGAGTTTTGAGTTTAGCTTACTAAATGTGATAACCATATGGGTCAATAGTAAAAATTTCAGCGCAGTGTAATGCTGCGCTATTTTTATGTCGTCAAATATGAACCTTATTTGACAAAAAGTCTGTGAGATATTGCAAATATAATTATAATTAAGTATTAATTCGCTGTATTTTGCAGGAAATAAGATACAATTATTCATTATGACGGAAAATCTGCCGTTAATTGACAGGAAATTAACAAATTATCCATTGCTTATTTTAAAAAGATGTATTATAATAATAACAAACAAACCCATAATGGGTTGAAAGGGGATATTTCATTATGACAACCAATAAATCAGTTCTTGCTTGGGTCGAAGAAATGAAAAACCTCCTCACTCCTGATGAGGTAGTTTGGATTGACGGCTCACAGCAGCAGATTGACGACCTTCGCGCTGAGGCTTGCTCTACAGGTGAGCTTATCAAGCTTAATGAAGAGAAGCTTCCCGATTGCTATCTTCACAGAACCAAGGAAAACGACGTTGCCCGTGTTGAGGGCAGAACATTTATTTGTTCAAGAAAAGAAGAGGATGCAGGCCCGACAAACAACTGGAAGGATCCTCAGGAAGCATATAAAATGCTCTTTGACATCGCAAGAGGCAGCTACAAGGGCAAGACAATGTATGTTATCCCGTATTCAATGGGCCCTGTTGGTTCACCGCTTGCTCAGATTGGCTATGAGGTAACAGACTCAATTTATGTTGTTCTCAATATGTCAATTATGACCCGTGTAGGGCAGGCTGTTGAGGATGTTCTCGGCGACAGCGAAAACTGGATCAAGGGCCTTCATGCTTGCTGTGATATCGACCCTGAGAAGAGATATATCTGCCACTTCCCGGAGGATAACTATATTATTTCGGTTAACTCTGCATACGGCGGAAACGTACTCCTCGGCAAAAAGTGCTTCGCACTCAGAATTGCTTCTTACCTCGGCAAGAACGACGAGTGGATGGCTGAGCATATGCTTATCCTCGGTATTGAAAATCCGAAGGGTGAGGTTAAGTATGTAAGCGCCGCTTTCCCGTCTGCCTGCGGCAAGACAAACCTTGCAATGCTCATTCCGCCAGAAGGCTACAGAGAAAAGGGCTACAAGGTATGGTGCGTTGGCGACGATATCGCATGGATGCGCAAGGGACCGGACGGCAGACTCTGGGCTATCAACCCTGAGAACGGCTTCTTCGGCGTTGCACCCGGTACAAACGAGAAATCAAACCCGAACGCTCTTGCTTCAACAAGAAAGGGTACAATCTTTACAAATGTAGCACTCAATAATGACGATATGACAGTTTGGTGGGAGGGTCTTGACAAGAACCCGCCTGAAAATGCAACAGACTGGAAGGGCAACCCCTGGAACGGCAAAACATCAACAGAGAAGGGCGCTCACCCGAACAGCCGCTTCACAGCTCCTGCTCAGAACTGCCCGTGCATCAGCCCTGAGTTCAACAGCACATCAGGTGTGCCGATTTCAGCTATCATCTTCGGCGGCAGACGCGCTCAGACAACTCCGCTTGTTTACCAGTCAAGAGATTGGGATAACGGTGTATTTGTTGGCTCAATTATGGCTTCTGAAACAACTGCAGCAGCAACAGGCGCAGTAGGCGTTGTTCGCCGTGACCCGATGGCTATGCTCCCGTTCTGCGGCTATCATATGGGTGACTATTTCGGACACTGGTTCGAGATGGGCGAAATCCTCGGCGACAAGGCTCCGAAGATCTTCAATGTTAACTGGTTCCGTCTTGATGACGAGGGTCACTTCCTCTGGCCGGGCTTCGGCGACAACTTCCGTGTTCTTGAGTGGATTATCAAGAGATGCGAGGGTGAGGCTGACGCTCAGGAAACAGCAATCGGCTATGTTCCGCACGCTGACGATATCAACCTTGAGGGTCTTGATATGGACAAGAAGGTTCTTGAGGACATTCTCTATGTTGACAACGAGAAGTGGCTCAAGGAAACCGAGGGCATCGAGGAATTCTACAAGAAGTTCGGCGACAAGCTTCCGCAGAAGCTCGCTGATCAGCTCGCTGCTCTTAAGGAAAGACTTTCAAAATAAGCTTTATATAAGACTTGCTTCGGGCTGCCGCAACGGCAGCCCGTTTTTGTCGGGTGAAATTGAGTTTATATCTCAAAACACCTTGACAACAATACAAATCTTTGTTATATTAATTAAGATAAAATTCATATGTAAAGGCTATGATTAAGACAGTACCCCGTTCTTGAAAATCACAGAGAGTCTGCGTGCGGTGAAAGCGGATATGAGTAAATTTCGGGCGAAAATCACTTATGAGCCGCATATGCGAAATTAAGTAGTATATGCCGCAGTTCTGCGTTACGGGCGCACTTTTGGGAATAAGCTCCGGCTTATATCTTTGTTCCAAACAGGTGGTTTATGAGGTTTCAGTCTCATCCTATACGGATGGGACTTTATTTTTTACAGGAGGTTTTTGCAATGTATAACAAGGTTTCGTCAAATCTCAACTTTGTTGAAAGAGAGCAGGAAACAGAAAAGTTCTGGAAAGATAACAAAATCTTTGAAAAATCAATGCAGGCTCGTGAGGGCGCTCCGACCTACACATTTTATGACGGTCCGCCGACAGCTAACGGCAAGCCGCACATCGGTCACGTTCTGACCCGTGTAATCAAGGACACTATTCCGAGATACAAGACAATGAAGGGTTATATGGTTCCGAGAAAAGCCGGCTGGGATACACACGGACTTCCTGTTGAGCTTGAGGTTGAAAAGCTGCTCAATATTGACGGCAAGGAACAGATTGAGTCCTACGGACTTGCTCCGTTCATCGACAAATGTAAGGAAAGCGTTTGGAAATATAAGGGTATGTGGGAGGAATTCTCAGGCTGTGTCGGCTTCTGGGCTGATATGGATAACCCTTATGTTACCTATCACGATGATTATATTGAGTCCGAGTGGTGGGCATTGAAGCAGATCTGGGACAAAAAGCTCCTCTACAAAGGCTTCAAGATTGTTCCTTACTGCCCACGCTGCGGAACTCCGCTTTCCTCACACGAGGTTGCTCAGGGCTATAAGGATGTCAAGGAGCGTTCTGCCGTTGTTCGCTTTAAGGTTAAGGATGAGGACGCATATATCCTCGCATGGACAACAACACCTTGGACGCTTCCTTCAAACGTAGCTCTTTGCGTTAATCCCGACGAGGACTATGTAAAGGTTAAGACAGCCGACGGCTACACATATTATCTCGCCGAGGCTCTGGCTGAAACAATACTCGGCGGCGACAAGCCGAGCGCACCTTATGAGGTAGTTGAAACCTACAAGGGCAAGGAGCTTGAATACAAGGAGTATGAGCCGCTGTTTGACGGTGCAAATGAAATCATCGCAAAACAGCACAAGAAATCGCACTTCGTAACCTGTGACGGCTATGTAACTCTCACAGACGGTACAGGCGTTGTTCATATTGCACCTGCATTCGGTGAGGACGACGCAAAGGTCGGCAGAAACTACGACTTGCCGTTTGTTCAGCTTGTTGACGGTAAGGGCAATATGACAAAGGAAACACCGTATGAGGGCGTTTTCTGCAAGGACGCAGACAAGCTTGTGCTTGTTGACCTTGAAAAGAAGGGGCTGCTCTTTGACGCTCCGAAGTTTGAGCATAGCTATCCGCACTGCTGGCGCTGTGACACACCGCTTATCTACTATGCTCGTGAGTCTTGGTTCATCAAGATGACAGCGGTTAAGGACGATTTGATAAAGAACAACAACACCGTTAACTGGATTCCCGAATCAATCGGTAAGGGACGTTTCGGTGACTGGCTCAACAATGTGCTTGACTGGGGTGTTTCCCGTAACAGATATTGGGGTACACCGCTGAATATCTGGGAATGTGAATGTGGTCATCAGCACTGCATCGGCAGCCGTCAGGAGCTTTTTGAAATGAGCGGAAACGAGGCTGCAAAGACAGTTGAGCTTCACCGCCCGTATATAGATGAAATCACTATCACCTGCCCGCATTGCGGCAAGCCGATGCACAGAGTACCCGAGGTTCTCGACTGCTGGTTTGACTCGGGCGCAATGCCGTTTGCACAGCATCACTATCCGTTTGAAAATAAAGAGCTGTTTGAGCAGCAGTTCCCGGCTGACTTTATCTCAGAGGCAGTTGACCAGACAAGAGGTTGGTTCTATACCTTGCTTGCCGAGTCAACCCTGCTGTTCGACAAAGCACCGTACAGAAATGTAATCGTTCTCGGTCACGTTCAGGACGAGAACGGACAGAAGATGTCAAAGTCAAAGGGCAACGCTGTTGACCCGATGGAGGCGCTCAAAAAGCACGGTGCAGACGCAATCCGCTGGTACTTCTCTTCAAACAGCGCACCGTGGCTGCCGAACAAATTCCACGATAAGGCAGTTATCGAGGGTCAGCGCAAGGTGCTTTCAACTCTCTGGAATACCTACGCTTTCTATATTCTCTATGCCGACATTGACAACTTCAACCCGAACGACTACAAGCTTGAATATGACAAGCTGTCGGTAATGGATAAATGGCTGTTGTCAAGGCTTAATTCAACAGTAAAGAGCGTTGACGAGAATCTTTCAAACTACCGTATTCCGGAAACCACAAGAGCAATCCAGAACTTTATTGACGAGATGTCAAACTGGTATGTAAGACGTTCAAGAGCAAGATTCTGGAGCAAGGGTATGGAGCAGGATAAGATTAACGCTTATATGACCCTTTACACAGCACTGCTAACAATCTGCAAGGCGTCAGCTCCGATTATTCCGTTTATGACAGAGGAGATTTATCAGAATATTGTAAGAAGCGTTGACAAGAACGCTCCCGAAAGTATTCATCTCTGTGATTTCCCTGCATATGATGAAAGCCACATTGATTTGCAGCTTGAGGCTGATATGGAGCATCTGCTTGACGCCGTTGTACTCGGCCGCTCCTGCAGAAATTCTTCAAACATCAAGACAAAGCAGCCTGTTGCAAAAATGTATATCAAGGCTGACTGGCAGTTGTCTGATTATTACACCGACATTATCGCAGGCGAGCTTAATGTTAAGAATGTTGTGTTTGCTTCAGACGTAAGCGAGTTTACTTCATATTCGTTCAAGCCGCAGCTTAGAACAGTAGGTCCAAAATACGGCAAGCTGCTCGGCGGCATCAAGGCTTATTTAAGTGAGGTTGACGGCAGCGCCGCAATGGCACAGCTTAAAGCTGAGGGCGCATTAAAGTTTGAAGTAAACGGCGACCCGGTTGAGCTGACAGAAGAAGATTTGCTCATAAGCTCGCAGGAGAAGTCAGGCTATGTAAGCGCAAGCGACAACGACTTAACCGTTGTTATCGACACAAACCTCACACCCGAGCTTATCGAAGAGGGCTTTGTGCGTGAAATCATCAGTAAGATTCAGACAATGCGTAAGGAAGCAGGCTTTGACGTTATCGACTCGATAAAGGTTTATGTGTCGGATAATGAAAAGATTGCCGATATTATGACAAAGAACGCCGAAAAGATTAAATCCGAGGTTCTTGCAACCGAGCTTATTCTCAACGACAAAAAAGGCTACGAAAAGCAGTGGAGCGTAAACGGCGAGGATGTTACAATAGCCGTTGAGAAAAACGATTAAGTCGGAAACTTGATAAAGAGTGGAGTTTTATTTAAGAGTGAAGTTTTAAGAGTGGAGAGTGAAGTGATGGTTGTCGCCGCAAGCGGCTCTTTGAATAAAGAAATACTCGTAACGTATCCGTGAGTTCGTAGGGAACGGTCTTGACCGTTCCGGGATAGGCATATTTACTGCAATGTATCACAAAATCAGAATAGAGTATAACATTCTTAGGTGTGACCGGAACAGGCGAGTCGGCTCCCTTCAACCTCGTTTCGGGTTTCACATCTCCACTCTCAACTCTTCACTTTACACTCTAAAAATAGTGTTTAGCTTCGCTAAACGCTATTTTTTTGCGCACAAAAAACCGACAGATTGCTCTGCCGGTTTGGATTGCTGATTAATTTTTCACACCTAAAATACAAGAAATTACACTGCTTAACGAATATTCTGCGTTTTTGTCGCATAAGATTATGTATATCATTCATCAACAAGATTTGAAAGCTTTTTTATACAGCTTTCGCAAATAATTTTGCCTTTAAAGCTCGACGTGTTTTCAACGCTGCCGCAAAAAATGCACGACGGATTATACTTCTTCATCATAATTCCATTCTCGTCCGTGAAAATCTCAACTGCGTCACCCTTATTCAAATCATATGTCTTTCTGACCGGTGCAGGTATAACGATCCTGCCAAGGTTATCAATGTTGCATAGGAATCCAGCCGGTTTCATTTTTCAACCTCCTTTTTCGTATTTTTGCACTTAATGTAGTAATTATACCAATTTATGGTATATATGTCAAGATAAATTGCAAATTAAGTTGGGAATTGATGTTTTTATGATGAATTATATATGGTCGGGGATTATATTGTTGAGTATTGTCTATTCTTTTTTCTGCGGCGGAGCTTCTGCTATGACGGACAGTGTTATGGAGGGGGCAAAAAGCGCACTTGCACTTATCGCCGCAACGGCAGGTATGATGTGCTTTTGGTCAGGGATTATGGAGATTGCAAAAGAAAGCGGAATTGCCGCAGCAATCGCAAAGCTGTTCAAACCTGTGTTTAAGCTTATAATGCCCGAATTTGCAGAGGATAAGGAAATCTGCTCGGCGGTTTCGATGAATGTTTCGGCAAATCTTCTGGGACTCGGCAATGCCGCAACTCCTCTCGGACTTCGTGCAATGAGCCTTATGCAGGACAGAAACAGAATTAATACGGCAAGCAACGCGATGGTGATATTTGTTGTTCTTAACACGGCGTCCTTGCAGCTTGTGCCGACAACTGTCGCAGTTTTGCGCTCGGAAAACGGCAGCGCCGACCCGATGGGAATAATAACAAACGTGTGGATTTGCTCGGTTGTCGCATTGCTTGTCGGGATTTGCAGTGCAAAACTTTTTGAGGGCAGGCGATGCCGTCTGTGAATATAGGAATTTATGTTATTCCCGTTGTGCTGACTGTAATAATCGGTGCAGGCTTAATCCGCCGTCTGCCTGTCTTTGAGCTTTTTATCAAGGGCGCAAGACAGGGGATAGCTTCTGTTTTTAAAATAATACCGTCTATTCTTGCGCTTGTGTGTGCGGTCACAATGCTGCGCTCAAGCGGACTTCTTGACGCTGTTATCAACCTTGCCTTGCCCTTGCTTGAGCCGCTCGGATTTCCGCCGGAGCTTCTGCCGTTGTCACTTCTGCGTCCTGTGTCGGGCAGCGGCTCGCTTGCGGTACTCAATGATATTTACAAAAACTACGGCGCAGACAGCTTTATCGGCAAAGCCGCAAGTGTTATGATGGGCTCAACCGAAACAACATTCTATGCAATCGCTGTATATTTCGGCAGTGTCGGCATAAGCAAAACCCGCCACACCGTTCCGTGTGCGCTTATGGCGGATTTCACGGGAATGGTTATGGCGGTGCTTACAAGCAGATTGTTTTAGTTGCCTGATTTTTTAAAGCGCAGTACCTTGTGCAGCAGTGCCTTGCCGTTGAATGGTATGAGCGGATAAAGGTAGCTTTTGCCCGAAATTGTCTTGTTCATTAATGTGATTGCAATAACGATGACAAAACCGCCGACAAAGCCGAAAATGCCAAAAAGCTGTGTTGCCACAAGCAGGATAATACGCATAAATTTAAGAGCATAGCTCAGCTCATAGCTCGGCTGTGAGTAGTTAGCAACGGCGACAAACGCCATATATAAGATAGCCTCACTGCAAAACCAGCCCGATGAAACCGCAAAATCACTTAAAGCTATTGCGCCGATAATACTCAGCGCCGTGCTGAGCGAGGACGGAGTATTCAGCGATGCAAGGCGCAGACCGTCGATTGCAATTTCAAGTATAATAAGCTGCCAGAATATCGGCAAGTTTACCGGGTCCTTTGGCAGGACAAACTGCACAGCCGCAGGGAGCATATCGGGATATTTTAACGCAAGCAGCCAAAGCGGAGTTATGATAAGGGTTGAAAAGGTGACGATATATCTTGCAAGGCGCAGATATGTGCCGACAATCGGAGAAAAGTAATAGTCGTCGGCTTCTTCCATAACGTCAAAAATCGAGGTGGGCAGTACAAGAGCTGAGGGCGAGTTGTCAACCAATATTACAATGTTGCCCTCTAAAATCGCCGACGCCGCCGAATCGGGTCTTTCGGTGTATTTGATTTTAGGAAACGGGTTATACCACTTTCGCCCGAACAAAAGCTCGACCAGACTTTGCTGATTCATCGTGAGCGAGTCGCAGTTCATTTCCCCTAAAGATTTTTCGAGCTTTTTTACAAGCTTTGCATCAGCTCTGCCGTCCATATAAAGCAGTGCGACATCAGTATTTGAGCTTCTGCCTATTACAAATGGAGTGACCCGAAGCTGTGGCGAGCGTATTCTGCGGCGGACAAGCGCTGTGTTTGAAATAAGTGTTTCAACAAAGCCGTCGTGACTTCCTCGCAGAACCTTGTCCTTTTCAGGCTCGGCTGTGTCACGCTGAGGGTAAGACCTGCCGTCAATCAGAATGGCTTTTGAAAAGCCGTCAATCAGCAGTGCCGATACACCCGAAAAAACTGCCGTTGCGGCTTTCTTTTCATCCTCCTCTGTTGACGCCTCAACATATGGCATACAGCACCGCAGAAAGGTGTCTGCGCTTTTCATAAAGCATTTGTCTTCGACGGAATACAAAAATTCAAGGACCTTTTCCATAACGCTGTCTTTTATCAGACCGTCAACAAAATACAGCCTTGCCTTACGTCCGTTTATCACAAGCGGACGGTTGATTATGTCAAAGCTTTCATCGCTTTTCAGCAACTGTTCAAGAATAATTGCGTTGCTTTTTATGTCAGAGCAAAGAGCCATTGTATCTCTCCCAATTTTCATTTATCGCTATTTTCAGCAGATTTTTCCTGTTTATTCATCCCTTTATTGCCGGGGAAATAATTCTTATAAAATATTGTTTTGGTGTGATGATTTGTGTTATACTTATCACATCACAAATTATAGGATGAATTGAAATGGACAATATTAAAATAGATTTAGGTCAATGGAACGGCGTTTTTGCTGTTCCAAATTCTGTTGTTGACGAGCATATCAAGCTTTCAGGCGGAGCACAGCTAAAGGTGTTGCTTTATATTCTGCGTCACAGCGGCGAAAATATAACAACAGATCAGATCGGTCAGGCTTTGTCGATGCATCCTGCCGACGTTGCCGACAGCGTTAATTTCTGGATAAACTGCGGCTTGATCAGGCGTGAGGATTCGTCGCTTGCACCGCAAAAATCAGATATCGGTGTGCAGAACAGCAATGCGCCGCTTGTGACGGAAACGCCTGTTGCCGCAAGAGTGCCGGAGCCTCAGCGCAAGCCGACACGTCCGCCAAGACCCACAGGACCGTACATAGCCGAAAGAGTGTTGAAGGACAAGGAGTTTGCCTTTCTGGCGGAAGAGGCGCAGACAATCATCGGTAAGCCGCTGTCAACCGGAGATTTGGGAATACTGCTCAATCTGCACGATATGGACGGTCTGCCTGTTGACGTTATAACAATGCTTTTGCAGTTCTGCGTCAGTCGGGAGAAATTCGGTATGAAGTATATCGAAAGCGTCGGCATTTCGTGGGCACAGCAGGGTGTTGACAACGTTGCAAAGGCTGAGGAAAAGATCAGAGAATACTCTGACCAGCGCAGTGCGTGGGGAACAGTCAGCGAAATATTCGGATTAAAAACAGTCGGCTCGCCGACAAAAAGTCAGCTTGAAATTGCAAACCGCTGGATTAACGAATGGGGCTTCAAGCGTGATGCAATCCGTCTGGCTTATGAAACCTGCGTTGACAAAAAGGGAGAATACAACCTGCGGTATATTGACGGCATCATAAAAAAGTGGCACAAAAGCGATGTGCATACCGTTAAAGAAATTGAGAGCCTTCAGCAAAGCGGCAACAACAAGACAAAAGCTACAGACAGAAAGACATCCTACGATCTGGCTCAGATAGAGAGCCTTGACGAATTCAAGTAAGGCGGTGACCGAATAAATGGGCTACAGCAAAAGCGTATATGAAAGAGCAGACAGAATTTTAAGCGAGCGCAGGCTTTCGGCTGTGAAAAGGGCAGAAAAGGCTCAGCTTGATTTTTACAAAGCCAATCCACACGCCAAAGAAATTGACGAGGAGCTTGCCCACACCTTTACGGGTATAGCAAGGGCAACTCTTTCGGGTGACCGAACCAAGCTGCTTGAAATAAAAAAGCGTAATCTTGAACTGCAAAAAGAACTGTCGGCAATTTATACGGCGGCAGGGATATCGCCCGATGATTTAAAGCCGAAATACACCTGTCCTCATTGCGGCGACAGGGGAAATATTGACGGAAAGGTATGCGACTGCTACAAAAATCTTTTAAAGCAAATTGCCTGTGATGACCTCAACCGCCGTTCACCCTTATCGCTTTCGGATTTTGAAAGCTTTGATCTGTCGTTTTATAACGGTGAGTGCCGCCATAAGATGAGCAATATTTTTAATTATTGCCGTGCATATGCAGAAAATTTCAAAAGCGACAGTGACAGCATTATTATGACGGGTGCAACAGGGCTTGGGAAAACCCACCTTGCGCTTGCGATTGCAAACGAGGTGATAAAAAAGGGCAAAGGAGTAATATACATTACTGCGCCCGGTATGGTGTCGGCTCTTGAGGAATATCAGTTCGGACGTGAAGTGTCGGACGAAGAAATAACCCCAAAGCTCTTGTCGGATTGCGATTTGCTTATCATTGACGACCTTGGCACCGAGTTTTTGAACAACTTTTCAAGAGGTGCAATTTACAATGTGTTCAATTCACGAATTACGGCAGGCAAGCCGACAATAATCAACACAAATTTGTCGTTGCCCGAGCTTGAGAAGAATTATTCAGACCGATTTGTTTCTCGTGTAACCGGCTATTGCCGCCGTCTGCATTTTGAGGGCAGCGATATAAGAATTCAGAAGAAAATGCGAGAGATAAATTCGGCAAACAATTGAAACGATTATTATTTAAACAGGACATAAAAAACGGCAGAGAATCAATCGGTTCTCTGCCGCTTTGCGTGTTTGAATTTTATAAATATTTGTCATACTTTGAAAGGTCAAGGTTATCGACGTCAACCTTGCCTTCGCTGTCGCTTGCTTTGTCAGCGAGCTCTGATTTGTTGGCTGTTTCGGAGCTGCTCCCAAAATCAGTTTCAGCTTCAGGCTTTTCTTCGGCTTGAACAGTTGAATGAGTATCAAAGGAAGAAATGTCAACAATCTGCTCGGCTTGAGCCTTTGCGATAAGACGCTTGTTTCTCTTGCTTGTTCTGACGGTCAGTACAATTATCAGAATAATTCCGAAAGCTGCAACGGTGATAAGCAGTACGCCGCCAAACAGCATTAACTGGTATAAAACCGAATCATCGGCAGAATCGTTGTTCTTTATGAAGTTGAAATCATTGCCGCTGTCTGTATCGTCAAGGGTAAGAGCGATGTTCCAGTCGTCGGCGTTCATTTCTGCCGAATCACCTGCAAGACTTGCGTTATACAGCTTGTTGTCAACAACCGGCTGAGTTGAGTCTTCGCCCATAGTTCCCGGCTGATAATAATCGTTATCCCGGTCAACAACCGATCCGCTTCTTGAATATGAGTCATCGTAGTAATAGGTCTGGTTGTTATAGTAATTCGTGTTGTCGTCATAGCTGTTGTAGTTATTTCCGCCGGTGTTGCTGTTCGGGGTTGACTCGTTGCCGCCGGTGCTCGGGGTGCTGTCGGCAGGCGTGTCAGGGATAACCGGCTGTGCCGGTTCGTTGTCGCCGATGTTGCCCGGTTGATCTTCAGCGGGTGTATCCACCGATGTTTGCGGGTCGTCAACGGTTTCTGTCGGCTCGGCAAAAACTGTTGTTGTTGCAATAGATACGGCTGCAATCAGCGATAATAAAACAGCCGCAGCCTTTTTATAGATTTTCAAACCGCATACCTCCTGAGTAAGCAATACATATTGTAATGATTTAGTAAAATGCACTTTTATCTTACCACAAATAAGTTTTTCATTCAAGAAAAAAGAGTGAGATTAAATTGAAATTAACAAAATGATAATAACCACACAATTATTTAAACATATTATTATTAAATTTAGGGAAATACTGATTAAACCGTTTGTGCATATTGCGCCGTCAGATTTTTCGTCAGGTTGGACAAATAAACCGCAGTAATGCTGTCGCATTGCGAGAATTCTTTGGTCAGGCTGACGGAAAATATGGGGGGAAGATTTGCAAACAGCTTTCAGCGTGATTTATTCAGTGTTTCCTTTAGCTTAAAATCACGGCTTAATTTTGTTTGCTGACTCCTTAAGCTTGAAAATAAACTGTTGCTGCGGCTGATTTTTACTGATATGAATAAGAAGCAGAATTGCAGTCAATAATAATTTTGCAACAAAGAAAACGGAGGATTGTTTATGGACAAAAAAGAACCTGACAATAAGAAAGATAAAAGAAAAAAGTACGGCAAAGGTTTTTATATCATTTTTGCGCTGTGTATGGTAGCAATGGCAGGAGCGGCGTGGTCGGCTTATACATCAGTCAGCGATTATATGCAGCCGAGCGTTATCGAAACCAAGCCTGACTCTGACAACAGCAGCAAGGCGACTGACGCTTCCACAATCGAACAGGCAACGCAGGCGGAAACAGAAACACAGCCGGAAACAGCAAATGTTGCAAACCAGGCTGAAACGGCTTTGCCGACAGATGCTTCGGAGGATACTGAGGCAACAGAAGAGGAAACAGAAAGCGACGCTGAGTATTTTTATCCTGTCGGAAATCAGGTGCTAAAGGAGTACAGCGGAGCAACACCTGTAAAATCCAAAACCTTCGGCGACTACCGCACTCATTACGGAACTGATTTTAAAAGTGAAAAAGGTGCGTCCGTTCATATGATTACAACGGGAACTGTTCAGTCAATCAAGACGGACGAGATTCTGGGCGGAATTATTGTTACAGAAAACAACGACGGAAGTGTAGTGACCTATTGCGGCGTAATGGCTGCCGAGGGGCTGAAAATCGGAGCACACCTCAGTGCAGGCGATGTTATCGGAACGCTTGACAGTGTGCCTGGAGAAGAAAAGGACGGAGCACACCTTCATCTTGAAATAAGTCAGGACGGCAAACCTGTTGACCCTGCGGAATTTCTGAATAATAATAACGCTCACTGAATATAATAGAAGCAAAGAAAACGGCAAGCCCTCGAAGCGTTTTAGGGGCAAAAACAGGAGGCTGACAAATCTGATGTCAGCCTCCTGTTTTGTGTATAAGTTTTTAGTTGTCAACAATATTACAAACGATCTTTGTTGCATTTTCACGGCTGATTGTCGAGGTGTTAATACATAAGTCGTAGTTCTCAACAGCACCCCATTTCTGGTTTGAATAAAAATTATAGTAATTTGCTCTTGTTTTATCTGTTTTCTTTACAGTAGATTCAGCCTTGTTTTCCGGAACATTATGAATTTTTATAGCGTTCTCAACACGGTCCTTAAGATTTGCATACACAAAAATGCGCAGAAGATTTTTGTTATTTCTGAGAATATAATCGGCACATCTGCCAACAATAACACAGGGCTCGGCTGCAAGCTCGCGGATAATCTTATGCTGCAAAAGATAGAGCTGGTCGTTTACAGGCATATCACGCATCGGTGCATAGCCGTTGCCAAGGTTATAAATTCCCATTGAAAGACTGTAAAGTAAGCTGTTGGTAGCACGCTCGTCAACATTTTCAAATATTTCAGGGTTATATCCGCTTTCCTTGGCAGCAAGAGAGATAAGCTCTTTATCATAATATTTAATTCCAAGTTTATCAGCAACAGCCTTTCCAAGCTCTCTGCCGCCGCTTCCAAACTGACGTCCTATTGTGATTATATGTTTGCAACTCATGTTACCTTACGCTCCTAAACCAAAGAATGTTATTAAAATTAATTATATCATTTGAGCAAAAAAAATCTATACTCTATTTATATGAAAAAAAGAAAAATGATTTGTTAAAAATAACTATAAAATCTAATTGACATTCGATATTTTGCACCGAATAATAGAAAGAGTCGAAAATACGAAAAAAACGTCAAAAATGCTTGACAACCAAGAGTGAAGTTGATATAATATTAAAGCTGTCGCAAGAGAGCGAAGAAAAGTCTTGAAAAAGGCTTAAAAAATTCGTAAAAAAGTCTTGACAAAACGGGAAGTGAGTGATATAATAAATCT
>CAUDCW010000024.1 GCA_958448165.1 uncultured Oscillospiraceae bacterium | reverse complement strand
CAAAAAAGAAAAGCGATTTCTACATTGTCGGCGATGGCTTGCTGTACTGGTACAACAAAAACAGAATGAACATCGTTGTTCCCGACACTGTAAAGACGATACCCGAATGGCTTTTCAATCGCTGCTTTGCTGATACTGTTGTTCTGTCTGAGAACATAACCGAAATACCCGAAGGGGCATTCCGTGACTCTGAGTGCATATCAATCACGCTCGGCTCAAGGGTCAGGTGTATACACAGCTATGCGTTTACCAACTGCACTAATCTTGAGAGCATAACCATACCCGACAGTGTTCAGTGGGTAGCCTATAGAGCATTCAAGAACTGTACCTCACTTAAATATGTAGACCTCGGCAAAATACAGAACATTGCAACATCGCTTTTTGAAAACTGCACAAGTCTTGAAAGCCTTACATTGCCCGACGGCATAAACGAAATCCGTGACGCAGCATTTAAGGGCTGTACAGCTCTTGATAATCTTGTTATACCCGATGGCTGCACCCTGATAGACTGGTGTGCTTTTCAGGACTGCACATCACTCAAAAACCTGACTGTTCCCAAAAGCGTCAAGACCATAAGCGAATATGCGTTTGAGAACACCCCGTTTCTTGAAAATCACCGTGAGAAGTATGTAATACTCGGTGACGAAGTGCTTGTGAAGTACAACGGCACGGACAAAACAGTGAATATTCCTGATGGCGTAAAGAAAATTGCTCCGATTGTTTTCGACAGTAACGAAATTATCGAGTATGTTACAATACCCGATACCGTAACGGAAATAGGCCTCTATGCTTTTGCTTCTACAAACATCAGAAATCTGAAGCTGCCGAAAAACCTTGAAATAATAGGCCCGTCGGCGTTCAGGTTCTGCAGCAACATCACCGAGGTAGCCATACCCGGCTCGGTCAGAGTAATTAATAGCAGTGCATTTTTCGTGTGCCAGAACTTAAAGACGATCGTGGTGCCAAGGAGTGTTGAGGAAATCAAAATCGATGCATTTGCTTGCTGCGATGACGAAGCAGTGGTTTACGGCTTTGACGGCTCATATATTCAGCAGTATGCGGCGGAAAAAAATCTCACATTCTCGGTACTGCCTGACGAGGGCGACATAAACGCCGACGGCAAGGCGAGCCTTATCGACGCCGTAACCGCACAAAAGGCGGCAATTCAGTCGGTTTCCCTTGATATACTCAAAACCGCCGTAGCCGATATCAACGGCGACCTGAGCGTGACGATTTTCGATGCAATCTCAATACAGAAGCTTTCGTTACAGTGAAGAGAATGCATAATTTATAATTCATAATTCATAATTCATAATGCAGAATGAAAGAGAATGAGAAATTAGGAATGAGGAATTAGGAATGTGCCGGATTTTGCAATGAGGTATAGGGAACGGGCTTGCCTGTACCGATTCGAATTGCTGAATGTTATACTCTATTCTGATTTTGTTTGAAATCGCAGTAGCTGCGTCTGTCCCGGAACGGTCAAGACCGTTCCCTACGAACTCACTGCCTTGAAACGAGTCCCTTCTTAATTCAAAGAGCCGCTTTGCGGCTCTCACCGCAACTTCACTCTCCACTCTCAACACTCCACTCTTAAAATACCCGCAATACATTTTTGGAGGTAGCAATATGAAAAAAAGAACAAGAGTAATTTCAATTCTTCTTGCGCTGATTATGCTTATCACCGTATGCCCGATAACGGCTGTGACAGCTTCCGCCGCCGACGAAACCGTTTACACCTGCAGCATTTATGAATACACCCTGACGGATAAGGGTGCGGCTATTGTAGGCTGCAACGGCACAGACAGGAATCTGACAATACCGTCCACGCTCGACGGCAACAAGGTTGTCGAAATCGGCAAGTGCGTATTTTTAGGCGCTCAGCTTGACAGCCTGACAATTCCCGAGGGTGTCACGACTATCCGTGAGCTTGCCTTGGCTGACAGCAGTATTACGAACATCAGCTTTCCGAAAAGCCTGAAGAATGTTGAGGAAGGCGCCTTTGATGATGCGGCTTTCCTTGTTGAAGCAAAAAAGAAAAGCGATTTCTACATTGTCGGCGATGGCTTGCTGTACTGGTACAATAAAAATAATTTGAACATCGTTGTTCCCGACAGCGTCAAGACGATACCCGAATGGCTTTTCAATAGCTGCTTTGCGGATACGGTTGTTCTGTCCGAGAATATAACCGAAATACCTGTAGGTGCATTCCGTGACTCTGAGTTCACTTCAATCACGCTCGGCTCAAATGTAAGGTATATATACTATTACGCATTTGCCGACTGCGCTAAGCTTGAGAGCATAACCATACCCGACAGTGTGCAGTCGGTAGCCTTTAATGCATTCCAGAACTGTACCTCCCTTAAATATGCAGACCTCGGTAAAATACAGAACATCGGATCATCGCTTTTTGAAAACTGCACAAGCCTTGAAAGCCTTACATTGCCCGATGGCATAAACGAAATCCGTGACGCAGCCTTTAAGGGCTGTACGGCTCTTGATAATATTGTTATACCCGATGGCTGCACCAAAATAGACAAGTATGCTTTTCAGGACTGCACTTCGCTTAAAAACCTGACTGTTCCCAAAAGCGTCAAGAGCATAGAGGGATATGCATTTGATAATACTCCGTTTCTTGAAAATCACCGTGAGAAGTTTGTCATACTCGGTGACGAAGTGCTTGTGAAGTATAACGGCACTGACAAAAAAGTGAATATTCCTGACGGCGTAAAGAAAATTGCTCCGTATGTTTTCAACAGCAACGAAATTATCGAGCAGGTTACAATACCCGACACAGTAACGGAAATAGGCACCTGTGCTTTTGATTCAAGCGGCATACGGGATCTGAAGCTGCCGAAAAACCTTGAAATAATAGGCTTGTCGGCGTTCAGGAACTGCAAAAACCTGACCGAGGTTGCCATACCCGGTTCGGTCAAATTAATTAAAGAACAGGCCTTTTTCTTGTGCAGTAGCTTAAAGACAATCGTGGTGCCAAGGAGTGTTGAGGAGATCAGAATACACGCATTTACATTTACTTGGTCCGATGACGAAGCTGTGGTTTACGGCTTTGAAGGCTCGTATATTCAGCAGTATGCGGCGGAAAATAATCTCACATTCTCGGTACTGCCTGACGAGGGCGACATAAACGCCGACGGCAAGGCGAGCCTTATCGACGCCGTAACCGCACAAAAGGCGGCAATTCAGTCGGTTTCCCTTGATATACTCAAAACCGCCGTAGCCGATATCAACGGCGACCTGAGCGTGACGATTTTCGATGCAATCTCAATACAGAAGCTTTCGTTACAGTGAAGAGAATGCATAATTTATAATTCATAATTCATAATTCATAATGCAGAATGAAAGAGAATGAGAAATTAGGAATGAGGAATTAGAAATGTGCCGGATTTTGCAACGAGGTCTTGGCTACCTCTGAGGAGGGAAATTCCCCTGTTAGGGGAAATGTCGGCGAAGCCGACAAAATAACCAAAAATCCGTGCAAAATCTGCGTCGAATTATTTTCTTAAATCGGCGACAAATCATTGACAAAACAATGCCGTAACTGTATAATATTATTCGGTGTTTTAATGTGCCGCAATTTGTGTGTGCGAGGTGTGCTTATGCTTCTTGATTTGAAGAACGTTTTTCTTAATGAGGGAGTGCACAGCCTTGCAGATTATAAGCTTGATTTAAGCTCGGTTGCGGTGGACGGAGTTAACCCCATGCCTGAGCCTGTGGCTGTGACGGCTGAGGCGGTTAACACGGCAGGAACTGTAAGACTTATCATTAAAGCTGAATTCTTATACTCCCGTCCGTGTGACCGTTGCTTTTCGCTGACCAACACGAATATGTCCTTGGAATTTGAACATAATCTTGTTGTTTCCCTAAGCGGCGACAGTAATGACGACTACATTGAAGTGCCCGATTACACGCTCGATTTAGACGAGCTTGTAACCACCGATATCTTGCTGGAGCTTCCGCTGAAATATCTGTGCAGGGAGGACTGCAGGGGCTTGTGCCAGAACTGCGGCAAAAACCTGAACAACGGCGAGTGCGGCTGCAGCAAAACCGCAACGGACCCTCGGCTTGAGGTCCTTAAGCAATTATTAAGTTAAGAGTAAATGCTCAAAATACAAATACTACTTTAAGGAGGCGCTGAATAATGGCAGTACCGAAGAACAAAACTTCAAAACAGAGAAAGAATACAAGAAGATCAAACGTATGGAAGCTTTCTGCTCCTGCTCTTGCAAAGTGCACAAACTGCGGCGAATATAAGCTCGCTCACAGGGTTTGCCCGAACTGCGGCTACTACAACGGCAGAGAAGTAGTCAAGAAGGACGCTTAATTATTTTTATGACACAAAGGCGGAGAGGAAGGCGAAATCCTCTCCGCTGTTTTTGTTGAACGGGAAAACCCGTTCAACAATGAAATAAATCCCTGACGGGATTTGTGAAATATCGCTTTGCGATATGAAATAGCTTCGCTATGAAATATTTGCCTGCGGCAAATGTTAAGGTTGTCGCCGCAAGCGGCTCTTTAATTAAGAAAAAATATTTTTTCGGAGCGAAGCGACCCTTAACTTTTCCGAAGGAAAAATTTCATATTTGCGAAGCAAATATTTCATTCGCCATAAGGCGAATTTCATATGACCGCAGGTCATATATCATTGCAAAGTCATTATTCAAATGACTTTGCCGGGGGTGTACAAATGCCTGTATTAATAAAAGCTGTCACAAAGGGCGGTCGATGCGACAAAGCCGGTGTAAAGGCGGGGGAAAGCCTGCTGACAATCAACGGCGAGGAAATCGCCGATGTGCTTGACTATCGCTTTCATCAGCTTAACAGAAGCCTGACGCTTGAAATTCAGGGTGAGAGCGGCGAGGTTCGCTCCGTAGCAATAAAAAAGGGCGAATATGAGGAGCTGGGTCTTGAATTTGAAACCTACCTTATGGATAAGCAACATTCCTGCCGCAACAAGTGCATATTCTGTTTTATCGACCAGCTGCCCAAAGGTATGCGTGAAAGCCTTTATTTTAAGGACGACGATTCGCGCCTTTCGTTCCTGTTCGGCAATTATGTCACGCTGACAAACATAACCGAGCACGAAATTGAAAGAATAATAAAGCTGCACATAAGCCCGATTAACGTGTCTGTGCATACAACAAACCCTGAACTCAGGTGCAGAATGCTCAACAACCGCTTTGCAGGCAAGGCGCTTGATATTTTAAAACGCTTTGCCGAAGGCGGCATAATGATAAACTGCCAGATAGTGTCCTGCCCCGGCATCAACGACGGACAGGAGCTTGACAGAACTCTTGACGATTTAGAGCGGCTGTTCCCGCAGATTGAGAGCATCGCAGTTGTGCCTGTGGGACTCACGGCTCACCGTGAGGGTCTGTATCCGCTTGAATCCTACACCGAGGAAACGGCGGCGAAAACCCTTGACCAAATCGAAAAAAGGGGAGAGCAGTTCCTAAAAAAATACGGCAGAAGAATAGTCTTTGCATCAGACGAATTCTATTTAAAGGCGAAAAGAGAGCTGCCGAACGCCGATTTTTACGAGGGCTTTATGCAGCTTGAGGACGGCGTGGGACTGCTGTCCTGCCTTAAGGACGAATTTGATTGGGAGCTTGAGGAAGCACAGCCGTCCGACATAAAAAGAAAGGTAACACTTGCCTGCGGCAAAGCACCCGAAGCGTTTTTGCGTGACCTGCTTGCACAAATCAGCGAAAAATTCCCGAATATAACGGTTCAGGTTGTCGGGATTGAGAACAGATTTTTCGGCGGCGAGGTTGACGTGACGGGACTTGTCACAGGCGGCGACCTGATAAATCAGCTCAAAGGCGTTGACTTGGGCGATGAGCTGATTATATCAAGTGCAATGCTCCGCCGTGAGGGCGATTTGTTTTTAGACGATGTTTCAACAGACGATGTTGAACGTGAACTCAATATAAAGCTTACCGCTGTGCCGAATGACGGGCAGGCGTTGCTTGCCGTTATTACGGGAAGCAGTGCAGAGAAGAGTTAAGATAATTCATAATTCATAATTCATAATTGTGGTTGTCGCCGCAAGCGGCTCTTGAATTAAGAATTAACTCGCAACAAGGCTGTAAGTTCGTAGGGAACGGTCTTGACCGTTCCGGGATATGCGCAGTTATTACGATTAAAACAAAATCAGCATAGAACATAACATTCATAAGAGCGAACCGGATCAGGCAAGCCTGTTCCCTACAACCCCGTTTCTACTCTAAAAATAAGGAAAGGGATGATGCGAAATGGCAAAACCCGTTATAGCCATTGTCGGCAGACCAAACGTGGGCAAGTCCACGCTTTTCAACAAGCTGACAGGCAAGAGAATTTCAATAGTTGACGATACACCCGGCGTTACAAGGGACAGAATCTTCGGCGAGGTCGAATGGACCGGCAGAAAGGCTACCCTCATCGACACGGGCGGTATTGAGCCGTACTCGGACGATATTATACTCTCGCAGATGCGCCGTCAGGCAGAGCTTGCCATTGACTCGGCAGACGTTATTATACTTGTAACGGATTTGCGCTCGGGCGTTGTCGCAACCGATATGGACGTTGCCGTAATGCTCCAGAAAAGCGGCAGACCGATTGTGCTGTGCGTCAATAAGTGCGACAAAATCGGCGAGCCTGAACCTGAATTCTACGAGTTTTACAACCTCGGCTTGGGCGACCCTGTGCAGGTTTCGTCCGTGCACGGTCACGGAACGGGCGATTTGCTTGAAAAAGCATTTTCGTATCTTCCCGAAAACACCGACGAGGACGACGACGGCGAGATTATCAGCGTTGCCGTTATCGGCAAGCCGAATGTCGGCAAGTCCTCGCTTATCAACAAAATTTCGGGCGAGGAGCGGTGCATCGTTTCAAACATAGCAGGAACGACAAGAGATTCAATCGACACGCTTGTCGAGAACGAATACGGTCAGTTCAACTTTATCGACACCGCAGGACTGCGCCGCAAAAACAAGGTTGACGACAAAATCGAGCAGTACAGCGTAATAAGAGCAAAAATGGCTGTTGAAAGATGCGATGTCTGTGTTATAATGATAAATGCGCAGGACGGCTTCACCGAGCAGGACTCAAAGGTTGCGGGTCTTGCGCATGAGGCAGGCAAGGCGTGCATTATCGCCGTCAACAAATGGGACGCTATCGAGAAAAACGACAAGACGATGAACGAGTACAAGAAAAAGCTTGACGTTGATTTTTCGTTTATGTCATATGCGCCGATGATTTTCATTTCGGCAAAAACAGGTCAGCGCCTTGACAGACTGTTTGAGCTTATAAAGCAGGTTGCAAATTCTCACGCTATGAGAATACGCACAGGCAAGCTCAACGAGCTTTTGTCGCAGGCAACGCTGAGAGTTCAGCCGCCGTCAGACAAGGGCAAAAGGCTCAAGATCTATTATATGACGCAAGCCTCAACAAAGCCGCCCACATTTGTCTGCTTTGTCAACAATCAGGAGCTGTTCCACTTCTCTTATCAGCGCTACCTTGAGAACAGAATCAGAGAAACCTTCGGTCTTGAGGGCACGCCGATACGCTTTGTCATAAGAGAAAGAGGAGAAAATGCTTAAGGAAACACTGAATAAATCACGCTTAAAAGCTGTTTGCACATCTTGCTTGCATATTTTCCGTCAGCCTGACCAAAAAATCCTCGTAATGCGACAGCATTACTGCGGTTTATTTGTCCAACCTGACGAAAAATCTGACGGCGCAATATGCACAAACGATTTAATCAGTGTTTCCTTAATTCAGAGTGAAGAGTGGAGAGTGGAGAGGTTAGTGTTTAGTGTTTAGTGGTCAGTGTTGAGAGTGAACAGAAATTGTGAAACGGGGTCTTGGCTCCCTCTGCCGAGGGAGGCGAGGATACTACCCGACTTTTTCTTAAATTAAACAGCCGCAGGCGACAACCGCAACTCCTCATTCCTAACTCCTCATTCCTCACTCTCCACTCTGCGGCTTCACAGCACATTTCATTTTCTTTAAAGGAGTATTACAAATGCAGGAATATCTGACCCTACTTTCCAACGGCTGGCTTCAGCTTGTGCTGACTATGGTTATTTCATATCTGCTCGGAAGCATCAGCTTTTCAATCATTATCACAAGAATTGTCAACAACCACGCCGATATCCGCACAATGGGCAGCGGCAACGCAGGCTTTACAAATGTATTGCGCTCTGTCGGCAAAGGTCCGGCTGTGTTCACGATAGTTTTTGACTTTTTAAAGGGCATTATTGCTGTTATAGCAGGCTGGCTTCTGTTTGCCACGATTCCTGCCGTATCGGGTGGCGCAGTGCTGCAAAGCGAGATTATCTGCTACGGCAAGTTCATCGCCGGTATGTGCTGTATGCTCGGGCATATCTACCCGATTTATTTCGGCTTCAGGGGCGGCAAGGGCGTTGTAACCGTTGCGGCTATGCTTGCCGTAGCCGACTGGAGAGTTTTCCTTGCGGTTATATTGACGTTCGGTATAATATTCCTTATCACTAAGACAATTTCAAAGGCGTCTATCCTTGCGGCAATAATGCTGCCGATATACACCTTCTGCATTACATACTTCCTCGATTATCTCCCGAGCCTTAGCGGCTCAGACGGAAGTCACACTATTGTTTATCCGATAGTTGCAACAGTTTGTATGGCGCTTGTCGGTCTTACCGTTGTCCTCAAGCACAAGGAGAATATCAAGAGAATTTTAAACGGCACAGAGAAGAAGATAACGGCGAAGAAGTAAGAGTGGAGAGTGGAGAGTTAAGAGTGGAGAGTTAAGAGTGAAAACGAGGTTGTAGGGAACTGGCTTGCCTGTTCCGGTTCGAACCGCACAGTGGCATATTCTATGCTGATTTTGTTTATCATCGCAGTAACTGCATCTATCCCGGAACGGGCAAGCCCGTTCCCTACGAACTTACAAACCCGTTGCGAAATTCATCTCCACTCTCCACTCTTCACTCTAAAAAGCGGTGCTTGCACCGCCCTGACCGTTCCCTGCGAACATACAACCTTGTTGCGAAATTCATCTTCACTCTCAACTCTCCACTCTCCACTCTAAAAAAAGGGGGTAAATCTATGCAAAAAATAGAAAGCTTCAGAATAAACCATATTCTCCTCGACAGAGGACTTTATGTTTCACGAAAGGACTATGACAAAAACGGCGGGGTTATGGCGACCACCTTTGATATCCGCCTGAAAAAGCCGAACCGTGAGCCGGTCATAAATATTGCCGAAATGCACACGATGGAGCACCTCGGCGCAACCTTTCTACGCAACCACGATATATACAGGAACGAAACAATCTATTTCGGGCCGATGGGCTGCCGCACAGGCTTTTATCTGATATTAAAGGGCGATTTATCCTCAAAGGACGCACTGCCGATAGTCCGTGAGATGTTCGGCTTTATGGCTAATTTTGAGGGCGAAATCCCCGGTGCAGACGCCTATTCCTGCGGCAATTACCTTGACCAGAACCTGCCGATGGCAAAATACGAGGCGAAAAAATTTCTTGAAGAAACGCTTGAAAATATAACAGACAGTCAGCTTGTTTATCCGCAGGAATAATCTGCCGTATGGCGACTGACTGCAGGCTGAGTTGTTCACGCCGCAATAAACGACAAGCCACAGGGCTTATATTAATCGGTGAACGCAAAGTTCACACGGAGGGAAACGGATGAATTTTTTTAACAGAAAGTCGGCTGTATCCGCACTGTCAATCCTTACGGCATCTCTTCTTCTGCTTTGCTCCTGCTCACAGCAAGGCACAGCTTCCGACACGTCTGGCGCAAGCTCCGTTATGGCGGAAACACAGCCGCCCACCGAGCCGCCAACCGACGACGAGGTTACGGCTCAGCGCAGGGCAAGGCTTCAGACCGCACTTGATGAATATATGGAGCAGTACGATTTTTCGGGTTCAATACTCATTTCGGTTGACGGTGTCAACCTTGCCGAATATTCGCACGGCTTTGCCGACAAATCAAACGCAACGCCGAACACCTCAGCCACTAAAATTGAGCTTGGCTCTATTACAAAGCAGTTCACTGCGGCGGCAATAATGCTGCTGCAGGAGCAGGGCAAGCTTTCGGTGTATGACACGGTTGATACATATATTCCCGAGTATGTCTGCGGCGGCGAAATGACTGTCGAAAATCTTCTCAATATGACCTCGGGCATACCCGATTTTCTTAATTCTATGATTTACCTCCAGAACATTGGCGAGCTTGATATGATGGAGCCGTGCAGCTTTGAGAATGTTCTGAAGTTTGCAAATTCAAACGGCATCGAGTTCACGCCCGGCTCGTCGTTTAAATATTCAAACACAAACTATATGCTCTTAGGTGAGATTGTCGCAAGGCAAAGCGGCGTGACCTATGAGCAGTTTGTTGAGGATAATATTTTAAAGCCGCTCGGTATGACAAACACAACGACGAATATGAACGATGCCGATGCGGTAGGCTACCTGATTGACGGCTCCGAGGGCGATAAGTCCGACACCACTTATTTCGGAGCGGCAGGCGAAATTGCCTCCTGCACCGTTGATATGAGCAAGTGGCTCAATGGTTTTGTTAACGGCGAGGTAGTAAGCCAAAGCTCAATGAATCAGATGCTCTCAGGCGGCGGTATGGGATACGGCTACGGCTGGTTTATATCGCAGAACGGCTACTATTGGCATACGGGGCAGTCAATGGCTTGCTACACAATGGATTTGATAAGCCTTGATTACGGCATAAATGTAATAGTGCTGTCGAATGTGGACGATGAAAATGTCGAAACGATTTGCGTCGATTTGTATAATACAACGGTAGGCGCAATTTTCCAGTGAGGTCAGTATGAAGCTATCGGTAATTATCCCTGCGGCGGGAAGCTCCAGCAGGATGAAATCATCACAGAGCAAACAGCTTATGAAGCTTTGCGGCATTGAGGTGCTGGCGCATACGGCACTTGCGTTTGAGCGATGTCCGATTGTCAGCGAAATCATAATCGTGTGCCGTGACGAGGAGAGAAGTGAGTTTGAAAGACTGATGCGCAGGTACGGCGTCAGCAAGTTCAAGTGCTTTGCACCGGGCGGCAGCAGCCGACAGCAGTCGGTGTTCAACGCAATTCCGCTTGTGTCACAGCAGTGCGGTTATGTGGCGGTTCACGACGGCGCAAGACCGCTTGTGAGCGAAAAAATAATTGAGGAAACAGCCGAAGCCGCCGAAAAATACGGCGCAGCGGCACCCGGAGTGCCGGTCAAGGACACGATAAAGATAATTGATGAAAGCGGAATGATAGCACAAACTCCCGACCGTTCAAGTCTGATTGCAATACAGACGCCGCAGATTTTTGAAAAGCAAAGCTACCTTGCGGCGATGCAGGCGGCACAGCAAGCAGGCAGGGAATACACCGACGACTGCGCCTTGCTCGAGCAAAGCGGCTGTAAGGTGTTTGTAAGCGAGGGCAGCTACAGCAATATTAAAATCACAACGGCACAGGACATTCCGATTGCCGAAAAGCTGATGGAGGAGTCACGATGAGAATTGGTCACGGCTATGACGTACACCGCCTTGTTGAGGGCAGAAGGCTGATTTTAGGCGGAGTTGAAATTCCGTTTGAGCTTGGCTTGCTCGGTCATTCGGACGCAGACGTTCTGCTCCACGCAGTGAGCGACGCACTTCTCGGTGCGGCGGCTCTGGGTGATATCGGAAAGCACTTTCCCGACACCGACCCGAGGTATGAGGGCGCAGACAGTATGAAGCTGCTTGAGAGAGTGGTTGAGCTGCTTGAAGAAAAGGGCTTTAAGGTCAATAACATAGACTGCACCGTGATAGCGCAGAAGCCGAAGCTTGCGCCGTTTATCGGGCAGATGAAGAGCAACATTGCACAGATGTGCGGCATTGACGGCGACAGAGTGAACGTCAAGGCGACAACCGAGGAAAAGCTCGGCTTCACGGGCGAACTTAAGGGCATTTCGGCACACGCCGTATGCACAATAATAGAAAAGCTCTGAATTGAGCCGACACGTTTTTACAGTGTTTGCGGTGTTTTGTGATATAATAAGCTTGGCGGTATAATAAACCATGCAACCACAATTTTGAATTATTCATTATGAATTGTGCATTATGAATTGTGAATTATGAATTATGCTTGACGCACAATTTAAAGTGTGATAAAATTTTTAAACGTCGGAGGCGATAAGATGGCAAAGGAAAGCACAAAAACAATAGCACAGAACAAAAAAGCCTACCACGAATATTTTGTCATTGAAAGCCTCGAGGCAGGCATTGAGCTTTGCGGCACAGAGGTAAAATCTCTGCGTGCAGGCAGGGTGAACCTCAAGGACAGCTGGTGCAGTGTTGTTGACGGCGAAATATTCGTCAATGCAATGCATATCAGTCCATACGAGCAGGGCAATATCTTCAACCGTGACCCGATGCGTGTACGCCGCCTGCTTTTGCATAAAAGAGAGATACTGCGGCTTTTTGGCCTTGTAAAGCAGGGCGGCTATACGCTTATTCCGCTGTCGCTTTATTTCAAGGGCTCAAGGGTCAAGCTTCAGCTCGGACTTTGCAAGGGCAAAAAGCTCTATGACAAGCGAGCCGACATAGCACAAAAGGACGCAAAGCGCACAATGGAGCGAGCGCTCAAGGAGCAGAACAGAGGATAGGCGGCAAATTGCCGCAATGAAATAAATCTCTTACGGGATTTATGAAATATCGCAAAGCGATATGAAATAGCTTCGCTATGAAATATTTGCCTTTGGCAAATATTAAGGCTGCAGCCGCTTTGCGGCTACTTAATTAAATCGGAGCGAAGCGACCCATAACATTTACCGCAGGTAAATATATCACATTGCGCAGCAATATTTCACTTGCCGACAGGTAAATTTCATATGACTGCAAGTCATATTTCACCGTAATGGCGTTTTAACGACATTGCCATATATGGGGGTGTAAAGGTTTCGACGGGGATTGTAAGCCCCGGTAAGCGAGTAGCGGTGCGGAACCGCTTTAAAATCCGCAATTTAAAAAATAAACGACAACAATAAAGTTGCATTAGCTGCCTGATTTAGGCGGCCGTTCTGTCCGATTTTACTGCGCATCGGATAAGAGCGTCGATTAGCAGTGAACGTGAACCGGAAAGAGCCTTGTATCCGGTCATGACTTAAAGGGCTACCCGATTGCAAAGCCTGTTGATGGGCGTTGCTTTTGGGGAAGCTAAAGCATCAACTACACTCGTAGAAAGCCTCGGTAAGCGATTTTCGGACAGGGGTTCAATTCCCCTCACCTCCACCAAAAGTACCTTACTCGAACTTTTAGGTTCAAAAAAATTTGAATCGTTCGAGGAAGTTTCGTATAAAGTGGAATTATTAACCGCATAAAGACCGCATCCAAAGATTTTACGGATGTGGTCTTTTGCTATGCCTATGTATTTGCTCACTTTTGCGGAGCTTCTGTTCATTGCGGCATTTACGGACGAGATATCATCCCTGATAGGCTCCAGTATCTGGTCGTAAGGAGCTCTAAATGTTACATCTACGCTGAATTCAGTATTTTCTCCATTGCTAATGTAAAACTTTTCGAATATGGCTTGATTCATTAATTTCTTTATCGTATCGCTACCATTTCTATATGCCTCTCCGCAATTTTCGACTATATCCAAGGTTAATTTTAAGTTTGCAGAAATTTGTTCGAAGGTAGTATTGTGCATTTTTATCTCATGATCTATATGAGATAGTTCTTTAGCTATTTTCTGTTGCTCGGATTTCAAAAGGTCAAGCGGTATTGCATCGTTATAATGAGCCTCAAGTAATTTCTTGCGTTTATTCTCTAGTTTGGCTTTTTCGCCTTTTAGCCCATCTAATTCGCTTTCGTATTTAGTCTTCTCTTTAGCGATGAGTGCTTGAATTTGAGATTCGAGGAGAAGTCGCACTTCGGTCGGAAGTTGATAAGTATCATAAATTCTTTCTATTTCTTTTTCCACGACATCTATTAATACTGCCTTTGTCTTGCAATCCGGCTTTCTCTTACTATGGCGTCCTCCGCAGACGAAGTACAGATATACTGTGCCGTTCTTTTTCTTTTCGTTACTAACAAGCATGCGTTCGCCGCAGTAGGCGCAGAATATACTGCCTTTTAAGAAGTGCGGGTGTTTTAGGTTGCGGTTTCCATTTAGCCTCGATGCTAAGATGGTTTGTACTTTATCCCACATTTCTTCATCTACAAGAGCCTCATGACTTCCGGGATATTCGATGCCTTTATACTTCACGACACCTTTGTAATATGGATTTACGAGAACTTTATGTAATGTTTTTAGAGTGACTGGCTGAGATGGTATTTTCGGTGTAGAGCGAGTGGTTAAGCCGCAGGCGGCTAGATGATCGGCTAGGTCAGCAACCGTCCAGTTGCCGGTTGCGTATTCCTCAAAAGCGATCTTAATTAAGGGAGCTCTATCAGGGTCGATAATAACTGTGCGTTCTTCACGTCCTTTATCATCAACGTAGCGGACATTCTGATAGCCTATTGGAGCTCTCCCGACAGTACCACCACTTTTGATTTTTTCACCCATGCCTTTCTTTACTTCTGTCGCCAGATTTTGTGAGTAGAATTCAGCGATAGAACTCATAATGCCATGAAGAAGCATTCCGGCTGGGGTGTCGTCGATACTTTCGGATGCGGATACTAATTGAACGCCGCACTCACGCAATACGCGCATAATATCGCTGTCGTCGTCACGGTTTCGTGCGAGACGATCGATCTTATGTACGATTACGTAATCTACGCGATCGGCATTTTCTTTCACATACTCAAGCATAGCCTGAAGCTGTGGGCGGTCTGCTGATTTAGCGGATGCGCCACGATCGACAAATTCCTTGCCAACCATTGCGCCCATAGACATCGCTTTTTTCTTGTTTGCTTCGCGCTGAGCTGGAATGGAGAAGCCTTCATCATTTCCGCCGCCACGCTCAGCTTGTCCGCGAGTGGATACGCGAAGATAAGATACGGCAAATTTTGGCGTCATGGAGTCCATAAGCGCCTGAGCCGTATTTGCCATTGCAGTATTGCTCATAGAATATACCTCCTTTCATTGGTAGTCATCGCATGATAGCTCTTTCAAGCGAAGAAAGCCAATCACAATGCTTAGTTTTTAAAGTTTCTTTTATATTGAAAAAGCCAGTCCCAGCCGGGGCTGGCTTTAGGTAGAGATTACAGTTTTCGGACTTGATCCTCGCCATAAACTATGCCGAGACCGGAGCCGCAGTCCCAATTGACGAATATGGTTCCCATATCATCAACAAAGGAAACTGTACCCTGATCGCCGGGCTTCAGCTTACGATTATACGGATCGTTCATAGAGATTAGCTCAACGCGAGTACCTTTCGGATATTGCTCACGTAAGTGCTGAACCGACTCTCTTGATGGAATTCTGTTATTTCTCATGTGTTATCACCTCCGCTTCACTAGGCGCAGATATATGCCTTTCTGGTACATGACCGCTTCGCCAGCTACTGTTGCCGGAGAGATTGCGGGGCAGAATCTTGCGAGACTGCTTATATTCATCTCCAATAAAGCCAAGTCGAACGAGAAACAGGCGCATGGCATATTTCAGGTTGTCCTGCGGTTTCTCGATGGGCGAGATGCGTTTCTGTTCCTTTGCGGTTAATCCGAGTAAGGAAACGAGCTGCTGGTAGGCAAGAACCTCACCATCGATTCCATGATTCATGAACCACGGAAATCCTACCGGATTGTTTTTCAGTCTTGCACCGCATTTTGTGCAAAAAGCGCTGGTTTGCGTGGCAGTAGGCTGAGAGGGCGCGGAATTATGAAAACGGTCAGCCGGAGTTCCTCGCGGACTCCGGCTGAATTATTATAAGCAGTTATTTTATCTCGTGTTACCATGTAATATCCAGATGAAACTCATCTTCACTAATAACTTTTTGGTCGAATGAAACAAATCGTCCTCCAGTTCCGCCAAATGCAAAAACGCAATCTTTGGGAGCAGGATTGCCGTCGGGATAGTTAGGTGTCTTTTCTAGTGCATAAGCAATCACAAATGGAACCGGCCCCCAATGATTTGTTTCCATTGAGGCTCCAATGCCAAGCAAACTGCTTTTTGAAAAAACAGCAGTTCCCGTATTATTGACATTGTAAAACAATTCTCCTTGATTGCCATACGCTACGTACATCATCATTTCCGGTCTTGCCCCACCAAGAATAAAAAATGTATCATGCGAATTAGAACTGGTAATATCAAATCCATCCGTCATATTGAATGCTTCAAGGGTTCCTACTGCATAAACGATTTCTGACCAGTTTACATCCAATCCATAGGTTTTTGATAGATGTCCTTCACTGATTCCCATTCTGCTTAGACTTGGAAATTCTTCGTTGGAGATTTCATTCCAGGCACCATCCAGTAATTCGGCATTGCTCTGTTTAATCCATGGACTGATTTTCAAATTTGTTTGGATAACATACCCATCTCCATCTGTAATGGTGTACGTCTTTTCCTGCCATGCTATATCCACCGGCTGCACACCATAGTCGTAATCCGTTACAGAAACTGTTATGGTGTTTTCAGAAACAGAATAGGTCCCTTCAAAATATGTACCGGTCGAATTATCAATCATGTAAAAAGTCTCACTGCTCACATGGCATTCATATAACGATTCTTCTCCGTTTTCTTCCCGTAAATAGAAATTGGTTGAATCTGCTACGTCGATCTGATGGATCCGGTTCTCCTCTCCATCCGGCATGATCAGTTCCAATGTCTGCATATCCAGCATGAAATCCGGATCAAATTCTTCACTGCCTTCTGTTTCCTGTGAGGTTTCTGCTTCCTGTGGGTTTGAGGGTTCATTTAAATCCTCCGGTTGACTGGAACAGGCGCAAAGACCAAACAGCATACATAAAACAAGTAATAACGCGATTTTTCTCATTTTGTTTTCCTCCTAATTGCCAAGTATAACGTCTCAACATGGAATTACGTTTATTTTACCTGAAGCGACAAAAAAGTGCCCCACACAATCAGGTAGTTTTCAGAAAATAATTTGAAAACATTCCGTACACTACCCGTTTGTGTGGGGACAAAGGCCTACTATGCAAATATAATATGCATATAGGAGGGATGATATCATGAAGAAGAAAAGAATTTTAGGGATAGTGACAGCAATGCTCATGGTTATCGCCCTGGCTCTTACGGGCTGCGGGCAGAAAAGCGAGCAGAACGCAGGGGCGGCTGGATCTGAATACGGAAATGGTGCGAGCGTGAGTGAACCTAGCAAGGAATCTATCGATGAACCTGTTGTCGATGACGAACCCGTGATGGACATCGGTGAAAAGCCGGATGGAAGCGACGTAGTTAAGCTTATGCATTGGTATCATGATCGCGACGAGGCTTATATCAAGACTGTTAAGAAAGACGGTAGCGGATATTACCACTATAATGTCGGCGACAAGGAACTTCTTTGCAAGACAAATGTTTGGGATTTTATTGAGGCAAAAGAAGGGCTTCGTGGTACCTACTATGTTTGGCATTTCGAAGATATGGCAGAGGCAATTGGGCTTACGACTGCGGATTTTGAGAATTCGCGCCGCGCAGCAGCCAAGGTTGATCCGAATCAGACTCGTTGGGATTTTATATTGAATCCTGGCATGGCTCGTAAAAATATTTACGACTATACGTCGATAGAGGTTGCTGGTAGGTCAAACTATTACGAATACGATGAGATGATTTATTGCGTACCTTCGTCTGCGTGGTCGATTAGCTTAGAACAAATCTGTTTCTCCGCATATGAAATGGAGCAGCTACAACTCGGGCGTACCGAGGACGAGATTATGGCGAGTGAGTTTATGTCCTGGCAAGCACATAACGGCTATGTGATCCCTGAGTAGCAATTTAAATACCCAGCCAATTTGGCTGGGTATTTTTCTACACTGCGAAGTTTTTAATCTTGCGATCTTCGATATAGTAGTTATTTACGCCAAGTATATATTCGGCGTTATCTTCTGAGTCTACATGGAATCGATATAGCTTCTGTGCCTCTTGTTTGAGTATTGGAGCTTTATTGGTCGGGTCGTAATCGACGACCTTTGCAAGATAATCTAGCTTATCTAGATAGGCTACGACCTGTTTTTTAGTTAAACCGGAGCGGCGAGCGAGGATGCCCTCATATGAGTTATCTAGCGGGTGCTTTTCATAATACTCTTCTAGATAAGCAGTGACAGATGATTTTTCGAATAGGCCCATATTCTCAAGAAGACGCTGATCTTCGGTAAAGCGCTGATATTTAGGAAAAAACACTACACCTACCCTTTTGTGTGGGGACAAAGTCCCTTTCTGCAAATATAATATTGAACAAGGACAAACGTCACATAATGCAGATATGGCGTAAATTCTGAAATTTGAACGTTTACTGACTTACATAGGAGGTATAGACACATGAAGAAAAGTTTATTAGGGATTTTAGCAGTACTCATGGTGATCGCCCTGGCTCTTACGGGCTGCGGGCAGCAAGGCGAGCAGAACGCGGGAGCAACCGGTTCTGAAGGCCAAAACAGCACGATCACCGACAACGGCAACGCAAACAATGGCGAGGCTACGGCTGAGCCGGAGGAACCAGCGGATGAGGCGGATAATCGAAGACCTGAGATGAGGGACGGCATGTATGTTTATGAAGTCGATGGAACTGAGGTTCTCTGCAAGACAAACATTTGGGACTATATTGACGGAGACGTCTGGCATAGAACTGAGATGTTTGAAGCTCTCGGGTATGAGAGAGACGATAGTATCGGAGTTGCGAGATCGCCTGGTTTCTTTCGTTATGTCGAAGATAGCGAATTCGGCAAGTCGCAATTTACTGCATTTGTTACCTCGCCTACGAACACGAATAGTGAAGATTTCATAGAGTATCGATATTTGAATGAGCTCCATGTCGGTTCATATGGCCATAGTATTGAAGTGTATGTTCGTTGCCAACAAGATACTTTTGCAACGGAAAAGGAGGATGGACCAAGAACACCGATTGATATAATTGTATTGACAGCATATCTTCTTGAACAATGCCAAAATGATGTTAATGAATCGTATCTCGATGATGTTTTTTTGAACGCCGATGATGGTTTTTTGAGGATTTACGAGTAATATTCCTGATCAGAAAAGTGGAGGCCGCTTTGCGACTTCCCTTTTTATGCGGTTACGAAATACGCTTTCTTTATGTCTGTATAGTAATTTAACTTGCATGAAATAAAGTTTTCGAAATCTATATACTTAGTATCTTTTATCTGGATTTTTTTCTGCTTTTGGCTCTACGTAGTTTAGTGGATAATATCCATCTGGATTATAATTTGCGATAAAGGTTAGATAATTAATCGTATCAATTGTTGCAATTACATTCTCTTTCGTTAGGCCAGTTTTTCGAGCTAGGATTCCTTCGAATGAATTATCTAGTGGATGTTTTTCGTAGTAGTCCTCGAGGAATGCAGTGACGGATGATTTTTCGACTAGACCCATATTTTCGAGGAGGCGCCGATCCTCGATAAAGAGCTGATACGCAAAAATCCTAAATTCCCACCCTTTTGTGTGGGGCAACTCTGACAATACATGCTATAATATCCTTATCATGTT
>CAUDCW010000023.1 GCA_958448165.1 uncultured Oscillospiraceae bacterium | reverse complement strand
TCTCAACTCTAAACTAAATTATCGCTTAGCTTACTTAAGGGGATAACCATATTTTTTAATTGATTGTGTCAAGTCTTTTGTACGCAAAATCTGCCGCTGTTCTTATATCGGAACAGCGGTATTTATTTTTGTAAAACAGCTTTTAATATACAAACAATTGTTCTATAATTAAATCAGGCGGAGTTATTCGGCGGTGCTGAAATCAGCATCGCCGAAAATATTTTTATTTTATGAGGTGGTTCAATGGCAATAAAAATTGATTATCCGATTACCGTAGAAACTTTAAAGAACGGTAAGGAATATCTTGGAAAGGTTTTATCCGGGCAAGATGTGCACAACATTCCGATTACCGTTCAGGGTGATGACCTTGGCAGGCGGCTTGTTGTAAGCTTCACACAAAACGGTATTCCTTTGGAGCTGAGCGGCTGTTCTGCACAAGTTAAGTGCAGCTTTAACGATAGCTTGATTGCTCTTAACGGTTGTGAAGTTGAAGACAACACGGTTATAGTTGTCCTGACTTCGACAATGCTTGCACAAGCAGGTCTGCACGATGTGCAGGTGACCTTGTATGACGAGTCTGGTGCAATTGTTTCAAGCGAAATATTTAAAATTGACGTTAAAAAGTCT
This sequence comes from uncultured Oscillospiraceae bacterium, assembly GCA_958448165.1. Lineage (GTDB taxonomy): Bacteria > Bacillota > Clostridia > Oscillospirales > Acutalibacteraceae > UBA7067. The sequence goes on along the minus strand of CAUDCW010000023.1, from coordinate 19,701 downwards.
ATTCCAACCGGCGAAGTTGAAGAAACCTCTGATTTTTCTGCTTTGCAGGATTTAACTGCACAGATAAAAAGCGTGACTGTTTCCGACGAAGAACTTAAAAACGCACGAGGGACATTCAGCGACCTCGGAAAGAGAATCACAGCCGCAGAAAAATCGACCGTAAACGCAATGAGGTTTTTAAACGCTGAAAACTGCGTCAGGCGTTCAGTCGGATTTACCGCTGATGACCTTGGCACTGACAGATTTTATAAAAGCAGCTTGACACTGAGTGCTGAGGACGGGTGCGCAGTAGCCGAAGGCGTCGCCGGAAAAGCAGGTTCGGTCTATGCTTTGTTTGATAAAGAAATACAGCTTACAAAAAACGGCAGCAGACAGGTGCTTGCAGTGATGAGGATAAAGGCTGTAGGAACTGCGCTGAAGGTTTTCCCGATATGCGGAAGGTATCAGGGGTATTACAATTATTTTTGCGATAACAATATAATTGCGTCAAACATAACCGAATACATCGGCAACAACTCCTCCTGCCAGACGATACCTGACGGTGAATGGGTGACGGTATGGGCGCTGCTTGGCGGCACAGGCAAAAGCTTTAAGCTGGGCGGTGATATGACCGCATTCAACGGACTGGGCGTTTATATTCCCGCTCCGACAGACGGAAGTGCTACAAAGCTGATGATACAGAGCATTTCAGCATATCTGAGCGACAGTGAAGAACGAGGTATGCTTGAGCAGATAAAAGAAAGCATCGCTTCAGACAACATCAGACTGACAACAGCAGAGGAAAAGCTTAAAGAACAAGCTGCTGCTATTGACGGATTGACCGCTGAAGCAAGCGAAGCAACGAAAGCACTGGAGTCTTTACAAAACACCGTTGGAGCAAATGCCGACACGGTGACCGAGGTTACATCACGGGTTGAAAGCATCGAGCAGAATCTGAGCTATTATGCAACAGAAATTAACGACAACGAAAAAAGGTTATCAAATTTACAGGATACAGTAAATTCAAACTGCGAAAAGCTTACAGAGGCTGAAAGCGATATTACCAATATTCGGGAGCAGTTAACCACAGTTCGGGATAATATTGAAGTGCTGACGAACACCGACGGCGACTTTGACAAGAGAATATCTGACCTTGAAAGCGTTACGGAAAACGCTGTCCGAGAAATATCTGAAATCAAATCGAATATAGGACTTGATGATGACGTTCTTGGCTTACAGGTTGACTATGAAAAGAAAAAGTTCACGCGCTTTGCAGGTGCGGCAGGATTAACGCCCGGAAAGGACTTTGACAGGTTTGAGATGTTCGGCGGAAGAAAACGCTGTAATGTTCTTGATGACGGCACGATAACGGCTTACTTCGGCGATGAAAGCTACGCCGAGGACGGCAGCAACGGACAGGTGATGGTTTACCAGCCTGCATTCTACTACAAGGTTGTTCCTGTAATTTACGATGAGAATAAGGAATCGGGTATCGGCTATCATCTGCGAAAAGCGAATTATTACGTTACATCAAGACCTCACGCAGGGTTTAAGCTTCATCCTGCCTTTATCGGCGAGGACGGGCAAAAGGTGGATTATATTCTCTATTCTGCTTATGAGGGTTGTATCTTTGACAGTTCGGCAGATGATTATCTGAGAAATGACGAACAGATTGCAGATTTCAATGCAGATATGCTGTCATCTATTTCCGGTTCAAAACCAGTAAGCGGTAAAAAACAAAATTTGACACTGAGTAATGCAGAAAAGCTTGCATCAAACCGAGGCGCAGGATGGCACATTGACACAGTTAAATCTGTTTCAGCAAATCAACTTTTGATGATGATAGAATACGGAACAATGAATATGCAAAGTGCCGTCGGACAGGGTATTGTAAAGCTTTCGGATGTTCCGAGTGATGAGAACAACTCTTTAACTACCGGTGCAACCGCTACACTTGGAAATGCAACCGGACAGGCGGATGGAGAAAATGGACTAACAGCAATTTCTTACCGAGGAGTCGAAAATGTTTGGGGAAACATTTGGAAGTATGTCGAAGGCGTTAACATATGGGGTGATGGCACAATGTCAGGCGGTCAACCGTATATTGCAAACAATTACAATTTTTCTGAATCAATTCACAGTGGAAATTATCTTCCAACTGGATTTACACTTCCTAATTTCGATGGCTTTATAAAAGCAATAGGTTATGGAAGCGAAAACTACGATTGGTTAATGATACCATCTGAGATTGGAGGTACGTCATCTCTTCCGGTAGGTGACTATACGTGGATTGTTTCCAATCTGAACGGTTACAAAACGGCGCGAATTGGAGGTCGCTGGTCGTACACAAGCTATTCAGGATGTTTTGCGTGGCACTTTAATAGCGACAGAAGCGTTTACAATCGCGGCTTTGGGTGTCGATTAACATATGTTCCAAATAAATAAACAGACACAAAAAGGGGACGATTTCTCGTCCCTTTTTCACTGTAAAATACCGATTAGATTTTATTTTGCAAAGCGTTTTTTGACCGTCTTAATTAATTGCATAATCTTATCTCTGTAAAAAATGATGTTAATCATTCCAACAACAGCCGACCAGATAGCAACAACAGGAATAGCCATCCAAATCCATGAAATATAACTCACATCTCCAAGCTTAATAAATCCAGAGGCAAAATACCCTATTACATATGTGACAGAATCAATTACTAACTGTTTTGCAAAATACTTAAATTTCCATTTAATAAAATTCTTTGAGTTATAGTAAGCCATCCATATTGTCTGATACAGCATTGCAGCAAGCGTTCCTATTGCTACCCCTATAAGTCCCCAAAAACTTACAACTACTATTGAAACAACTATATTAATTATTGCCGCAATAATATAATTATGCTGCGTCTGCTTATAATGACCGCCGGCTAAAATCATCATATTATAAGGAAGCCGCAGGCAGTGCATAGCATGGGCAATTGTAATTAAAATTGCAAAATCCGGAACAACATAATTTGCGTCATTGATTCCGTTTGTGTATACCATAACGAACGGCACTATCAATGAGCCGGTACAGCCGAACAACAAGGTCGCACCCGTATGAATACACCATTCTGTCCACGAGAATGTTTTTTCAAGCTCTTCAATTTCCTGCCGTGCCCACAGTTCACCAAGCAAGGATTGTATTCCGTTTGTCATTGAAGTAAATAACTGCTTTATCCCGTATATTACAAGATGGTAAACAGAATAAATCGATACTGATGACAAGGTGCTGAAGAGCGTTAAAACGATGGAATCGGTACTGTCAAGGACAACAGCCGAAATATGCTGAGCCACACCGTTCCACTTTTGCTTAATCGGCTCGGAGTCATATTTAATGTGCCTGTTAAGCTTGTAGTGGCGATTAACATACAATCTTAAAACAACAGGTCGTATCAGATAAATCAGCGAGGTTGTTAGCTTTACTATATGAATAGAAGCACCGAAATATATCATTACAGCACATACTGCTGTATTTAAAATTAATGTTACGGTTTGGGCTGTATATTGGATATAACCCCTTTGATCGGCGGTAAGAAGCAGTCTGTCAACAACACCAAAGTAATACTGTGCAAATGTGCTGATACACATAGCAAGGATTAATATAGCTGTGTAAAAAAAGTCAAACTCTACAAACTGCGGATAAACAAAGAATAAGAAAACAACATACACAAGTAAAATTATAGCAAGACGCCTGAAAAAGCGCTGTGCTGATACAATAATCTTGCTCGTTTCTATTTCGTTTTTATTTGCAAGCGGCTTATACAGAGAAGATTGAACAACAGCTCCCACACCAAGCTCCAAAAAAGCTATAATCTGCAAAAACTGAGTAATAGAAGAAACCAAGCCGTTTACATCCGAGCCATAGTATTGCAGAATGAGCCGAGGCAAAATGAAACCGCATATAATTGTGGTTAGCTGAAACAACAACGATGAAGCTGTGTTCCAAATTAATCTTTTCTTTCGCATATTTTTCACTTTCTTTGAATTTAAATAGAACTAAAATACTTTTTCTATATCTGAAACACTTCTGATTTTACAATCTTATTTTCAATGTTTTTCTATTCGAAGCTAATGAATGAGCCAAAAAGACCACTAAAAGTAAAATAATCCTTTCTCGTCCGTAAAAGGTTATCGTTGCGTATTCCTGCACCATAAGACCAACCACTACACCTAACAATAATATATCCCAAGTCTTTTTTTGCCCTATTATAATTTTTGTTACTATTTGGCCTGCTCTAAAAATATAATAGAAATAATATATCATAAAACCTATAATTCCTGTTGACGCAAGTAATTCATAGTAATTGTTGTGAGCATATAAGTGAAGCATATTATAATAACAAAAATTATCCCAGCCAACACCAAGCAGAAAGTGTTCTCCCCAAACCTCTTTAGCTGTTTCAATCAAATATAATCTTTCGTATGTACTGGTATCAACAATCCCGCTCTCTTCACCAATAAAGCCATTAAACATACCTATTAAAGAATTTTTTACTGGTTCCAGTAGGTCAATTGTCATAATAAAATAAGTGCCGATTGAAATAATAACAGCAGCTATTATAAGAGACTTTAATTTCTTGATAAAGTTGCCGGTTGAAAGAGCAAAAATAAGAATAGCTACCGGAATAACAAGTAAGTTTTTTCTTGCTCCGCCAAGAATCAAGACACAGCAAAGGAAGACAAAAGCCAAATAACACCATTTATTTTTTCTAACAATAGAGTAAAAAGCAGAAATCACGCATATAATACACAGGTGATTGATATAATTATTGTAATTTGTTACATTATCCAAAAGGCTTCCAAAAGTTCCTCTCGAATAATATCCTTCGGCAAATATTGTGTCCCATGGTGTATAAGCCATAAATCTTATTGCTGCGATACATCCTGCAATAATGATAAGATAGAACATTCTATCAATATCTTTTTCACTTTTCATAAAAGTACTCAGCGCTATTATAGCTAAAACGACAACCAAGAAATACATTTGAAAATAGTTTTCAAAACGAGATGTATAGAGAGACCAAAAGCAGGTTAACGCACCCCATGCCACTAGAGAAGTATACCATAAAAAACTGCTGTCAAGAGAAACCGTTGTTTTATGAAAAAAAACATTTTTTGCTGCCATCAATAGCAAAAAAGCGATAGCAACTATCCAGACAATACGATCCCCACTTCTTGCCGTGGGCATATATGCAAACACTGCAACAAAGAAAAATAAAATCGCAAAAGTATCTATATATTTTTCGATTTTCACCTTTGTTTTCATGCTTCCACCACCTCATATTATGTATAGTATCACAGCTTAATATTTTGCAATTCTAATTCGGCACCTAGCTTTAAGTCCCAAATTTTAGGTTGAAACGGCATAAATCCACTGCACGGTGTAAAAGTTAGTTCGGAAAAATAAACTTTTTCATTAATTTCATATAAATCAACTCGCATAAAATTTATACCGTATGATAATTTTTCGGCAATCTTTATCATTTCATTAAAATGAAAAGGCTCTTGCGGAAGCAAAGCAAACGGTTTATAATCTGAACGATTAAACGGAGCAAAAGTCCAATCAAGTGTAACAAAACTAATTTTTGCGGTTGAATGATTATCCAACCCCTCAGAAATATACAAATATTTTACTTTACCATTAAAACAGTAAAATTTATAATCTCTTAATTCTTTTGTTTCTGCATCTTCCATATATTCTTCGGCTATTATTCTCGGCTTAACATTTTTATACGGCCATTCTCTGCCTTTTAAATAGTAATTAACCTTCAGCGACTTATTTATTTTTTTCTTTGCGGCTTCTTTATCAAATGACGCTTTGTCCTTGCAAATTACAAGTCCGCCTGAATCGTGTGTACATTTTAGCACAAACTGATTTGGCAGGGAATCAAAATCAATATCCTCAAATTTTTCCCAAACACCTAAGGTCGGAATAATATATTCCTCGCCGATTCGCTCGGCAACATATTTTTTCGCCTCATATTTGTCAACCATTTGAGTGTATTCGGGTTTTCTGTCGTATAGCTTAAGCCATTGCAGCTTTTCGTTAAAGGTTTGCGGATTTTCAAGATTCAGCTTTTTACCGAACTTTCTTTTATATCTCATTTTCAAAAAAGCTTTATCCGGCATCCAATTAAAAAAGCCTTTGGATGAGAGCCAGTCATTAAGATGGAAGTTTGAAACAGACATAACAGTACCTCCTGTTGCTTATCAGTTCTTATTTCGTAAATAATACTTAATTTTCCCTTTGAGAGAAATCGGAATTAACCTCTTGAGCTTTGTTTTTAAGCTCGTCTTTACTGCCAGTCTTTCAGAGAAATATTCTTTCAAGTCACCGTCAAAGCCGTTGTAAATTGTATTTCTTATGTCCGGTCTTTGTGACGGCGCAATAAGGTTTGAATTCATCCTTACCGCATCTTCTTTATTTGTTTCAAATGTAACTACCTGCTCTTTAATAGAAGAAAAGAGTTTTTCTCCTTTTTCGGTATTAATTAATACCAATGATACCCCGGCTTTATCATAAAAGCTCGGAGCAATTGACTCAATTCCCCAGAAGTCAGCCAAAGTAATATCAGACACTCTGTCAAAGCAGGCATATTTGCACTCGTAACAGCTTTCTCGATAGTTATAGCAGCGGAGAAATGCATTGTAATACGGATCGTCAAATCCGTATCCGACGTAACCTGAACGCCCGATCTTTACTTCATAATTCAAGCCCCATCCTTTTTTCTTACTGCGGAAGTTGAATTCTGTTACCGAGGCGTTCTCAGTTTCGGAAATGTATTTAATATAGTTTTCAAACAGTTTTGGGCTGGGAACGCCATGACACACAATATCTACACAAAATAGATTGTCATAATCTTTGCGCAGAAATTGTTTTAATCCTGCAACCTGACAACCTGTTCCGGTGTACAACACAGGAACACCATTAATAAGCTCTTGCCTTATTTCTGTGTATATGTTGCGGTTATCGCTCTGCACATATTTTGAACCTTGCAGTCTGAATAAATCAGCCTTACTTCTTACAATAATATGTTTTGCCGTAAGTTTACTGTCATAAGCACATCCCGCCACAACGCCGTTTTGTTCAAGGATTTTTTCAGCCAGCGGAACGAAAACACCGCCTGATGAGCTTTTTTGTGCTCTGTCCGGATTATTTAGTTTCGTGCCAAGAATCATCTTAGGAGTATGGTATTCAGCCTTATTAATAATCGGACAAGCCTTAACGCAGGCACCGCAGGAAATACATTTTTCTTCCTCTATTTTCGGGTACAAAAAGCCCTCTTGATCTTGTTGAAAGGAAATACATTTTTTAGGACATACCTGCTCACAGCCTCCGCAGCCGCAGCAGCTTTTATCTATGCTTAGGATTTTTTCCATAATTATGACAATAAACTCCTTTCACATTACAGTTCAAGCAAAACACGACAAGTATTTTCAGCTTATTCCTCTATCATTTGTTTTAATACTTCCAATGAACGCATGCGTTCCTGCCGTATTTTACGATTAACTTCACTGAAGTCTATTTGTATATCTGCAATTCCGAAATCGTCAAAGCATTTCAAAACACGGTTCTGCAGTCCAACGACATTAAGAATACTCTCAATTCGTTCACTCGTCATCTTGGGCAGAATATTAATAAATTGAGTATTAAGTCCGATTGCAAACGCTGTCCCGTGAAAAGAATCAGTGATAAAATACTCAGCATTATGAATATACCACAAAAACTCTTCAGGAGAAGGACAATAGATAAACTTTCCGTTTTTAGCAATATGATGAAAATAGGGATGAATTCGTAAAAGCTTCAACTTTTTGCGTTTTGAAAACTCCTTAGCGTATTCATCAAAAGCTTTTGAGGGATGAAGCTGATATACAAGCACATACTTTTCGTCAGGCACACGCTCAGGCAAAAGCTGAATCCATTCCTCAGGCTCAAGCAAAAATGTCGGGTCAAGAACCTGCTGTGCTTTAACGCCCATACTTTCTGCAATTTTCACGCCGCTGTCTTCACGGATTGAAATTGAATCATATCTTTTGAGCCACGATTTAATTTTTAATCTGTCCTCTTGCTTTACAGAACCTGTTCCAAAGCTGGCGGCATAGGCTATTTTCTTCTTGTCATCAGGAACAAAAGAAAGAAAATAGGCAGGATCAACTTCATTTTTTGTAATAGTATTCCATGTCTGGTCACTGCCGGTCATATAAACATCAGCTAGCGGAAGATTATCTTGAAGTTGGTCAACTGTGTGGTATTCACGTTCAGTTAGCTTGAGCATAGGCTTTCTAAAATTCTCAAACTTCTTCAATGCGGCTGTAAAGACAGGACGCTGAGTTACCATATATAAAAGCCTTGTTAATAAATTCTTGTTCCACCGTGAGGTTTGCAGCAGTGTTTTGGATAAATTGGGAAGAAGCTCGTCCTCCCTCCAATAATTGATGCAAACTGCTTCGTAACCTAATTTTTCAATCGCTTTCTGGGTTGCGTAGGTTTGCAGCAACGAGCCGTAATTTGAAACAGTATGTCTTGTAATATACGCAACCTTCTTAGCCATAACATCCTCCGTCTTACACTGTATATTAGTTCTGATTTTCTAACAAAACTTCTTTTAAAAAGCGCTGTGCAATGACATCAGCACTGTAAATATTCTGCACCATACATTTAGCTTTTTGACCCATTTTAAAAGAGTCAGCGGGATTATTTACATATTCGATTATCTTTTGCGCAAGTGTTTTGCTGTCGTTAATTCTAATTAATGAGCCATTTACTCCGTCTTGAATAAGGTCAGAAGGACCCGTCGGACAATCAGTTGAAATACACGGAAGACCGCTTGCCATCGCCTCCATTAAGGCATTTGGCATTCCCTCATAATTTGAAGTCATAACAAACAAATCGGCTGATTCGTACACTTGACGTATATTATCGCTTCGCCCGCACAGCCGACAATAATCGGATACATCAAGCTCATCAATACGATTCTGCAATTTATCACGCAAATCGCCTTCACCGTATATTTCTATCTGGAGTTGAACTCCTTTTGCTTTAATATCAGCAGCCGCTTCAATAAGCATAAAAAAGTTTTTCTGCTCCTGCAAACGACCTGCACTGACAATCTTTTTTATCGGACGTTCAATGTGTTCTATACTAAAGAACTCGTCTGCAATGGGATTAGGCAGAATGGCCATTTTCTTGCTGATAAATTTTGGAAAAAAATCAAACTGTTCTTTGTTTTGTACAAAACCCCTCCACATATTACACAGCATAATGTACCACAAAGCTCGCATTGCTTTTGTGTTTGGAGAAGATTTTGGGTCGTTTCTTATTGTCTGTAACAGCTTGCCTTTGAGTCCGACATTTGCAAGCATTGTATATACACCCACAAAATACAAAAAAGGGATAATATAATCAGGCTTAAGTGCCTTTAACTGTTCACGTATTTTTTTCAGTTTTGTCAGAGCATTCCAAGAAAAGTATTCTTCTCTGCTCTGTGCAAGATAGATTTTGTTTACACCTCTGTCAAGGGCATATTCATTGCCGACAGGGAAGCAAATTATTACGCCCACCTCAACATCCATTTTTGACAAACTGTTTGAGAGGACAGAAACCACTCGCTCTGCGCCGCCGTCAGCTAATTTTTGAACAACAAAATATATTTTTTTCTTCATTATGCCGATTCTCACCCCTGAGACTGATTATATTTTTCAATATAAAAATTCTGAAGCCACTGCGCAGTAGTTCTTATATCAAAGCCGGAATCAATAACCTCCTGCCTTGTATCGTAGCGCTTAAAGCCATCGCAAACAGAAAGCACCTTGTTCGCCCAGGCATTTGCATCTTCTTTTAGTGACATTTTATAAATATTTTTAGTGATACAAACCTCATCGGTAATAACATCGGACATGACAACAGGAAGTCCTGCACTTTGTGCCTCAACACCTGTAAGCGGCAGACCCTCCCACAATGACGGAAAGAGAAACACATCCATAGCCTGCATCAGTTCATTAACATCTCTCCGATTTCCAAGAAACATTACCGAATCACCCAAGCCAAGAGCATTAACCTTACTCTTTATCTCATCCATCAACCGTCCGTCACTTATTAACACGAGAACAGAGTTTGGATTCTGCTTATGAATCTGCTTAAAAATATCGATTAAAAATGTATGGTTTTTCTGTTGCATAAACCTTCCGACATGACCGACAACAAGCTTGTCGCCTACGCCGAGTTCACGGCGTTTTTCCACTCTTATCTGTTCACTAAAGGCAAAGCGTTCGGTTTCAATACCGTTTTTTATAAATTGCACCTTTCCTGAAGCAACAGTATCCTTGCCGAAGGTCCAATTGCCTGCCGGTGTGGAACACATAAACATATCCGTGCAATATTTTTTTATTTTTGCCTTTTCATAGAGGAAAAAGAAATATTTTAAATTTACGGTGGTTCTGGCGTTATGGCTGTGTGCAATTCTGGTAGGTATACCAAGCTTTTTTGCCACCATAAGCGGCCAGAGATTAAGTTCAGCGTGTGCATGGATAACCTTATATTCCGGATGTTCACGCAAAATCTTCTCTACACTTTGCATAAAGCCCTGATATTTGCCCGGAAACGGGCTGAATTTTGGTGTGCGATATATTTTTCCGCCTAACGAGGCAATTTCATCCTCATAAAACGCATGGTCGGGTCTGTGTACCATAAAATCAAACTGAACAAGCTCCCTGTCAATGTGACGGTACACATTCATAATTAACGCCTCAATACCACCCGGGTCCATAATTACATTTTCGTGAAGTATTCTGATTGGTTCCATTCTATTTTTCCCTCTTTTATAAACAGACTATCTGTTGATTTTAGTGATACTTAATTTTCTGCCTGAAGTTACGATTGAATCGTCGGGAATGTCATCGCTTACAACAACTCCGGCACCTATAACACAATTGTTGCCTATTTGAACGCCCTTTAGAACAACAGAATTACTGCCAAACCAACAATGATTTCCTATATTTACTGTTGCAGTGGTAAAACCCTGTTCTTTTATTTTTGTGTCGTCATCGGAAAAGCGATGATTGTGATCGTATATTTTAACATTTTCACCAAAAATGCACCCATCACCTATGCTTACTCTTTTAAGAGCGTTTATCGAACAGCCATGGTTAAAAAAGCAGTCCTTACCTATGCTGATTTGAGCACCGTTTTCCAAATATATATTAAAAAAACGCCTGAAAGTGCTTCCGCTTCCTATAGAGAAGCGCTTACCAAACAAAAGCTTCAAGAAAAATATTCTAATGGAAGCAGCAATGTGATATTTAAGCTTCAAAATTTTCATTCCCATAAAATCAGTTGCCCTCCTGTCTTTTTTTATTGCGTCGAGGTATATAGACGCCGTGGATATATCCTACAACAGGAGCTAAAACAAATTTGGGAATAAGTTTAACCGCTAACGACATAAACTTTTTTAAAGCACCGCGACTATCTTGCCACTGCTCCATATCATCCCACTCAGAAGCTGCCTTGTAGTGCTCAAAAAGAGCCTTTTTAGGGTGTTTATCCCCCTCAACCCACGGTCTGGTACCCTCAAGAAAACAACTTGTATAATGAAGTATGGCTGCATTTTCAACAGCGTCAGTATAAATCTTCTCAGAAAACATATGATTTACGTGACGCAAAGATTTAAGCCTTTTATATGAAAGATAATGCAAAATACTGTATGAGTTATAACGAAGAGGAATTTCTATCTTTTCTTCTTCGGGTACACAGGAATTTAAAACCTCTTGATCTACATAAGTTAAAAGCTTGCTTTTCTCGCTTATATATTTCAAAAAAAGCTTTTCAATGCCAAGCTCACGAATTCTTTGTAAATTCATCACGATAACACCGGCGTTAATATATGTATCGTCCGGCATCAGTCCTATATTGAATTTATAATCATCGCTCAGACAATCGGGTGCCCCGGCAACTATAGCATGGGTCATATCAAGCTCCCATAAATCTTTCAGAGAACCGTCAACAACCGTATCGCAATCAATATGTATTACCTTGTCAACATCAGGCAGTGAAGAAGCCTCAAACAAACGCCCGAATGTGCTGATATTCCATTTTTGCAGATTTATATCGGTATTTTCTAATGAGGCTGACAACGGCACAAAGCGAATATCCCGATTATATCTGTCGGCAGTTGCTTTAAGCTTTGCCTTATTTTCATCACTGATTTCATTGTCCATTATGATGACATTAATTTTGTCAACATCAGTATTATTCATCAACAGAGAAGTCAAAGAAATTCCTGCAAGAGAAGAATACAAATCACTTGCCGAATAAACTACATTCATTTAACTACAACCTTTCTGACTCAGGCGAAAATAGTATACCGTCAGTTTTTTGTCATTTTCTCAGTATATTCTTTAAAGGTCATCAAATTGAGATCCTTTTCACTGATTATCAGGTTTTCTTTGCCGCCAATCAATTCAAACGGCCATTCTATTCCTATATCCGGGTCATTATACATAATTCCGGAATCACCCTCGCCAAAAAACACCTCGGCGCATTTATAGCTGACAACTGAATCGTCTATTACAAGATAACCGTGTCCAAAGCCTGCCGGAACCAAAATGCTGTCAGTGTTTTCTGCTGTTAAGTGAAAGCCCCTCCATTGACCATAGGTTTCAGAATCGGGACGCAAGTCAACAATTACATCATAAACATGACCGCTGATACAACGAACAAGCTTTGGCTGCTGCTTTATCAGCTGAAAATGCGTAGCACGGATAACGCCTCGTTTTGAAACAGTGTAAAATACCTCTTTAAGTTCATGGTCTATTCCGTTGCCTTTAAAAACGTCAATGTTATAGTCCTTAATCAAGCCGCCTCTGTTATCAGTTGCGTAGAAAGGTTTTATCAGATACGCACCCTTTAAATCAAGCTCTTTGAAATCGAATTTCTGAACCATTACTTTACCTCCGCTTACAGTGTCTTGAGCCATTCCATTGTCATTCTTGTACCCTCTGCAAAGCTTATCTCAGCTTTGAATCCGCAATCCGTTTGGGTATCAGTTGTATCAAAAGTATTCAAGGGCATATTTGTGCCGGTAAACGGAACATCGCCGAAGAGCGGCGTCGCCTGAGGAGCACAAGCCTGCTGCATTTCAAGGATAAACTCCTTTAGCGGACGGGCGTTTGTGCTGCCTATCATATATTCACAAAACGGCTTGCCGTTCTTTGCAATGAGATAAAACGCTTTTGCTACATCGGTGACATAAACAAAATCATAGTTCTGAGTTGCAGCGGTAAATAGAAGCGGTTCGCCATTAATAATCTTTCGGAGCGTTGTATTTACAAATCTTGGCGACAGCTCACCAACACCGTATGCGTTTGTAATCATAGGCCATACAAGCTCAATGCCTATATCCACCGCAACAGACTTACACATACAATGCGCAATGTGCTTGCCCATACCGTAGATATATCCCATACCCGGTTTACTGCCCTGCGAGTGAATTGCCGCCTCTACCTCATATTCCATAATGCTTCCTGCACAGACAAAGCGAGTACACCCAAGCTTTTTTGCGGCTTTCATACACTCTACCGTGTTAAGAGCATTTTTCATTTGCAGATTGTAATCAACTCTGTCCGGTCCGGCTGAGCCTGCCCACGCAAAGTGAATAAATGTATCATAAACATTTTTCGGTATGATTTTTAGCAAGGCATCAATATCCGTTATATCACACTTCTTATATTGAAGCCTGTCGTGTGCCTGAAGTCTTTTTGCCTTTTCCCCTATGTCTAGAGCAAGAACATTAACTCCATTTTGCAAAAAACATTCAACCGTGTAGCTGCCGACAAAGCCGTCAGCACCCGTGATAATTACATTTTTCATATTATTGATCCTCATAAGTTATTATGCATTAATAAATTCCGATATCTGCCTGTCCATACAAGCTCTTATATCGCCATTGTCGAGCCAGCATTTGCTCCATTCGACAACCTTTTCAATCGCCTTGTCAAGATTCCAATGTGGCTTCCAGCCGAATGTTGCTTTCAACTTTGAACAGTCAAGCTTTAAGAAATTCGCCTCATGCGGTCCTCCGTCATAGCGGTTAATCCATTTTAATCCATCTCCCCAGTGCTTGACAAACAAATCAACAAGCGCGCCTGTCTGAAAGCAGTCGCAGTCATCAGGGCCTACATTGTAATAACCTGCAAACTTATTATCCTCATACTGCATAGCCGCAATCATAAGATAAGCATAAAGCGGCTCTAAAACATGCTGATAGGGTCTTGTTGAAAACGGATTTCTTACGATAATATCTTCTTTATTTATTGCAGCACGGATACAGTCGGGAATGATTCTGTCATTTGCAAAATCGCCGCCGCCGATAACATTGCCTGCCCTTGCAGTTGAAATTGCAACACTGCCGTCACCGAAAAAGCTGTTTTTATAGCTGTGCGTTACAAGCTCCGAGCAGGATTTTGAGTTTGAGTACGGGTCATAGCCGTCAAGCTCCTCGTTCTCACGATAACCCCACTCCCATTCCTTATTAAGATAAACCTTATCAGTTGTAACATTAAGGAACGATTTAACACAGGAACTGTGACGAACACACTCCAGAATATTGACTGTTCCCATTACATTTGTTTCATATGTATAAGCAGGGTCTTTGTAGCTGTAACGAACAATAGGCTGTGCCGCCAGATGAAGCACGAATTCAGGCTGCGCCTCATCAAATGCGGATTTTAATTTATCATAATCACGGATATCACCTATTACAGAATTTATATCCTTTTCTATCCCGGCAATCTCAAAAAGAGACGGTTTTGTCGGAGGAGTAAGAGAATAACCCGTTACATTTGCTCCGGCGTTGACAAGCATTTTACAAAGCCATGAGCCTTTAAAGCCCGTATGGCCTGTTACAAACACATTTTTATCTTTGTAAAAGCTCAAATCAAAACCCATTTTCCTGTCCTCCGCAATTATTCCCATATTTTCCACGGTGCTTTCTTAGTTTCCCAAAGCTTTTCAAGCTGTTGTTTTTCCCTCAGGGTATCCATACACTGCCAGTAGCCTTTATGAGTATAGGACATAAGCTGATTCTCATTTACGAGTCGCAACATAGGCTCCTTTTCAAAAACAGTTGAATCTCCGTCAATATAGTTGAACAAATCAGGCTCAAATACCATAAATCCTATATTTATTAAATCTCCGTCCAAATCGCTTTTTTCACGAAAGGCTTCAACAGTGCCATTGCTTCCGATTTCAAGCACACCCTTGTTCTGCCCGAAGTTATAAACAGTGACTGTACCGATCTTTCCGTGTGAGCGGTGATATTCTAAAAGTTCTTTAATATTTATATCGCCTATCGCATCGCCATAGGTCAGCATAAAGGTTTCATTGCCGACATAATCCTTGATGCGTTTTACTCGTCCACCTGTTTGTGTATTCAATCCTGTATCTACCACAGTTACTTTCCACGGCTCTGCGTGCTTATTATGAACTATCATTTCATTTCCGTTTGTAAAGTCAAAGGTTACATCTGAGGTGTGAAGAAAATAATCCGCAAACCACTCTTTAATTACATGCTGCTTATACCCGGCACAAATAATAAACTCATTAAATCCATAGTAGGAATACCCTTTCATAATATGCCACAACATCGGCATACCGCCTATCTCAATCATAGGCTTTGGTTTAAATGCAGATTCTTCGGAAATTCGTGTGCCGAAACCGCCGGCTAATATTACTACTTTCATATTCAAACACTCTCTCAATCTCTCCTGAAAATATCCCTTGTGTATACCTTGTCCTTAACATCGTCAAGACAGCTGTCATAGCGATTTGCGATAATCGCCTGACTGAGCGATTTGAATTTATCTAAATCATTTACAACTTTGCTGCCAAAAAAGGTTTCACCGTCATTGAGAGTCGGCTCGTAGACTATTACGGTCGCTCCCTTTGCCTTGATGCGCTTCATAACGCCCTGAATTGAGCTTTGACGGAAGTTGTCGCTGTTACTTTTCATTGTCAAACGGTAAACGCCAACAACAACCTCTTTTTCCAAGGCAACATCATAATCGCTGTTAGCCGCATATCCACCGGCAAGCTCCAGCACTCTGTCTGCTATATAATCCTTTCGTGTTCTGTTTGATTCAACAATAGCCTCAATCAGATTCTCGGGAACATCGGCGTAGTTTGCCAGAAGCTGTTTTGTGTCCTTTGGCAGACAGTAGCCGCCGTAGCCAAATGACGGATTGTTGTAGTGCGAGCCGATTCTCGGGTCAAGACAAACGCCGTCTATAATCTGCTGAGTGTTTAAGCCTTTCATCTCGGCATATGTATCCAGTTCGTTAAAATAGCTGACCCTCAATGCGAGGTATGTATTAGCAAAAAGCTTTACTGCTTCGGCTTCTGTAAATCCCATAAACAGGGTTGGTATATCCTCTTTTATTGCGCCCTCCTTCAAGAGTGATGCAAAGGTATGGGCGGCTTCTACAAGGCGGCTGTCGTGCATATCAGTACCGACAATAATTCGGCTCGGGTATAGGTTGTCATATAAAGCCTTTGATTCTCGTAAAAATTCAGGACTGAAGATAATGTTTTTACTGCCTGTTTTTTCTCTTATGCTCTGTGTATATCCGACGGGAATTGTTGACTTTATTACCATAATCGCGCTCGGGTTATATTCCATAACAAGCTTAATTACAGCTTCAACCGCCGATGTATCAAAGAAGTTTTTCTTGCTGTCATAATTTGTCGGTGCGGCTATTACAACAAAATCGGCGTTGCTGTACGCTTCCTTTGCGTCAAGCGTTGCGGTTAAATCCAAGTCTTTTTCTGCAAGGTACTTTTCTATATATTCGTCCTGAATAGGCGATTTTTTGTTATTAATCAGCTCAACCTTTTCAGGCACTATATCAATGGCATACACCTTGTGGTGCTGTGACAGAATAGTAGCAATAGACAAACCCACATAGCCAGTACCTGCAACGGCTATTTTATGCTTTTCAATGTTTTTTAAACTCATTTTATTTCGTCACACCTCACATATAATACTCTTTGTACCAGCGTGCAAACTTACGCAAGCCGTCACGCAGGCTTGTTGACGGCTGGAAGCCGAAGTCACGCTCTAATGCATCTGTATCTGCATAGGTAACAGGTACATCACCGGGCTGCATCGGCACTAGTTCCTTGTGTGCTTCAAAGTCATAATCACTCGGCAGAACTCCTGCTGAAATAAGCTCATGCTGAAGAATGTCAACGAAATCGAGCAGATTCTCAGGCTGATTATTGCCGATGTTATACACCGCATACGGCGGTATCGGCAGACCGTCCTCACCAGTTTTTCTGTCGGGTGCCTTTTGCATAACACGTACAACACCCTCTACAATATCGTCAATATATGTAAAATCACGCTTGCAATTACCGTAATTAAAAATCTTAATGGTTTCTCCGTTTACAAGCTTATTTGTAAAGCCGAAATAAGCCATATCAGGCCGTCCGGCAGGGCCATAAACAGTAAAGAATCTCAGTCCTGTTGACGGAATATCATAAAGCTTTGAATAGGCGTGAGCCATAAGCTCGTTTGATTTTTTTGTAGCCGCATAAAGAGAAACAGGATTGTCCACCTTATCCTCAGTGCTGTACGGAACCTTTTTATTGGAGCCATAAACGCTTGAAGAGCTTGCGTAAACCAAATGTTCAACAGGGTAATGGCGGCAAGCCTCAAGTATATTGAAAAATCCGACTAAATTCGACTCTATGTACGCATCTGGATTTGTTATTGAATAACGCACGCCTGCCTGAGCCGCCAGATTTACAACAACATCGGGTCTGTATTTTTCAAAAATTTCAGTGATAAGTGCCTTGTCGGCAATATCGCCCCTAACAAAAACAAAAGAAGCTTTATCTTCTAAAGCTTTTAATCTTTCCTCCTTAATGCTAACATCGTAATAATCATTCATATTATCAATGCCAATAACCGTAATATCATCGTAAGTATTGAGCAGTCGTTTTACTAAGTTTGCTCCAATAAAACCTGCTGCTCCTGTAACAAATATTGTCTTGCCGTTAAGCTTTACATTATATTCAACCATAGTGCCTCCACATTTACACTTTATATATTCATCAGCAGCCTTCCCTGCGAAACACAGTCAGTGCAGTTTTGAACATCAGCTTAATATCAAGCCGGAAGCTGCGCTCTTTTATGTACTTACGGTCAAGCTCCATCCATTTTTCAAATGAGATTGAGTTTCTTCTCGGCTGAATCTGCCAGTAACAGGTAAGACCCGGCTTTACAAGCAATCTTAATCTGTCTGTTTCGCTGTACTGCTCTACCTCTTTCGGAAGAGCAGGACGAGGTCCTACAAAGGACATCTGCCCTACAAAAATATTGAAAAGCTGAGGCAGCTCGTCAATACCTGTTGCTCTGATGAATTTGCCGACCTTTGTGATTCTTGGATCATCAGTTATTTTAAAAACGGGACCGTCCATCTCGTTTTGCTCCTGCAAGGCTGCAAGCTTTGCTTCTGCGTCAACGCACATTGAGCGGAATTTAATGAAGCTGAACAGCTTACCGTTTTTGCCGCAGCGTTTCTGAACGAAAAACGGCTTTAAATTGCGGTCGCTTATCATAATGACCGCCGCAATAACAATAAAAAACGGAATCAGAATTATCAGCGCCAAAGCCGAGCAGACAATATCAAACGCCCGTTTAAAAAAGTTATAAAAAGGCTTGCTTTTATATTCAAATTTTTCTGAACTTCTTTCCGATACACTTGAAGCATCGGCAGCAGCAAGCATTTCATAAACCGCAATACCTCTTACATCAAGCTCCATATTTACACACTCCTCAAATTTGTTTTACAGAATTATTACACATTAGTGTTACAAAACAAATCAATGATTTTCCTTATCATCGCCGCTTTTGCTTTCGCTTTTCTTTCCGTCTTCGCCTGAATGACTGTCATAATAGTAATAGTTATAGCCATAATTTGAATACGACCCCGTCTTTTCGCTGTGTTCGCTGTAAATTGCTCCGAATATCTTTACACCGGCATTCTCAAGGTTTTTCTTAGCCTTAAGAACAACATTCTTATCAGTTGAATTGTGCTTTACAACAAGCACCGCACCGTCCATATATTTGCCGAGCGCAGCAGCATCGGTAACGACAAAAACAGGTGGAGTATCGTAAATTATGTAGTCATACTGCTTTTCAAGTTCCTTTACAACCTCCTGCATTCTCGGACTTGAAAGAAGCTCAGATGGGTTCGGCGGTGTAGCGCCTGCAAACAGTATGCCGAGATCTCTGTCACGTACCTTTCTGATGACGTCCTGAATTTCAACCTGACCCATCAGTACATTGGTAAGTCCGCTTGTCTTGCGCTGAGCGTCAAAAAAGCGGTGAATTGTCGGGCGGCGAAGGTCGCACTCAACAAGACAAACCTTCTTGCCGTAGCCGGAAAGAGTGAGAGCAAGATTAAGAGATGTGTTTGTTTTGCCCTCGTTTGCAAGCGACGAGGTTATCATAATACTCTTGCATTTTTCTGCCGCTGTGATGAATTCAAGATTTGTGCTGAGCATCTTGTATGCCTCAACATAGGCAAACGGGGCATTTTTGTTTGCCACGCTGTAAAACTTTTTAACAACAGGTTTTTCCTTGCGCTTTAACATATTCATCTTGCAAACTCCTTTTCATCAATCTCAGGAAT
>CAUDCW010000022.1 GCA_958448165.1 uncultured Oscillospiraceae bacterium | reverse complement strand
ATGCAACAGGCGACAACACCTACGGTCAGTGCAATGTGGCAGAATGGCGTGATATTACCGATATTTTTGCCGATAAGGGCTTTACGGTCGGCGTTACGGCAGACGGGAAAATTATGACGACTCACGAGGCGAAAACAGCACCTCAACAGAAAGCACCTGCGAGCAGTGCTTCTGTTCCGACAAAGGCGGGTCAAATGTATGATCAAACGGAAAAGCCTGTGACCGGTGTTTACAATGACTTTGAATACGTAATAACCGGCGTTAAAGCCAGCATCACAAAATACAAAGGCAATGCGAAAACTGTTGTAATTCCCGAAGTGATTGACGGAATACCCGTTCGCTCTATTGGCAAAAAAGCGTTCTATAAAAAACACAAAATTTCAGCTTTGGTATTGTCTGAAAATCTGAAATATATTGGTGCTGGAGCCTTTATGCGTTGTAAAAAGCTGTCAAAAATAGAAATGCCATATGGAGTGGAAACAATCGGTAATCATGCCTTTGCGTGTTGTGGCATAGAGGAACTGATACTTCCCAAGAGCGTGAAAACAATAGGTGACTCAGCCTTTTGTTTAAATTCAAAGATAAGAAAATTAGTAATACCATATGGAGTGGAAACAATCGGTAATAATGCCTTTAGTTGTTGCGGCATAAAGGAACTGATACTTTCCGAGAGCGTGAAAACAATAGGTGACTCAGCCTTTTCTCACAATGCTAGTTTAAGAAAATTAGTAATGCCATATGGAGTGGAAACAATCGGTAATGATGCCTTTTTTAATTGTGACATAGAGGAACTGATACTTCCCGAGAGCGTGAAAAGAATTGGTGTTTATGCATTTAGAGAGAATTATTCTTTAAATAAATTAGTGATTCCGGACAGTATTGAAGCAATCGGAAACTTCGCATTTCCGTCTGCGGTGAGGCGTCGAACAGAGATTTCCGTTGAAACAAAGAAGCGACTGAAAAACTATGATTACCTCTTCTTTTGATAAAAATATTTTCGATATTAACACACCAAAGATAACAGAATGAAAAGAGGAAGCTTATGAACCAAACGAAATTAATCGTTACCTATTTTAAGCTGAACGAGCAGGAAAGAACGGAAAGCTATCTGTGCGGCAGTGTCGGTGATATTCTGAAGAACCGAAAGCTTGCGGTTGGCTATGCGCATATTGCGCTGCTCAATGACAACGGTACGGTTTCTGCACACGGAGATAACAGCCGAGGTCAGTGCAACACACAGAGCTGGCGGTCTGTGACAAAGGTTGCAGCAGGCGATTTTCACACGGCGGCGCTGAAAAGCGACGGCACGGTTTATGCAACAGGCGACAACACCTACGGTCAGTGCAATGTGGCAGAATGGCGTGATATAACCGATATTTTTGCCGACAAGGGGCTTACGGTCGGTGTAACCGCCGACGGTGCATTTCTTTTCAGCGGACAGACAATAAAAACGCCCGCTCAGGCTCCCCTTACAAAAGAACAGCAGGAGAGCATTGACATCTTGATGGAGCTTCTGAAACCCGAAGCGAAAAATGACGATTCCTCAGAGCAGTACCAAATAATTGGGATTGCTCCCACGAATAAGAAGTACTTCAAATTCAGTCAAAAGAGAAATGGCGGCATATCAATTAATAAATACATCGGCAATTCATCAAAAGTAGTGATTCCGAATGAAATTGACGGTAAGCCCGTGACTGAAATCGGTACAGACGCTTTTCGCAACAATCAAAAGCTGAAAACTGTTGTTTTCCCCGATAGTTTAAAAAGTATTAACAGCCATGCTTTTCAGGATTGTGCGTCTTTGGAAACTCTTGTTATCCCGCCCGGGTTAACTCAAATTTCAGATTATGCATTTTTGCGCTGTAAAAACCTCAGAAGTCTGAAGCTTCCCGACAGCATTAAGGAAATTGATCGTTGGGCGTTCCTCCGCTGTGAGAAGCTGGAGGAGGTCTATCTTCCCGACAGTCTGAGATTCCTGGGAGTTGGTGCTTTCTTTGCATGTTACGCATTAAAAAGGGTTTATATCTCCGAGCAAACAATGCGGAGAATAGCGCGAGTGCAACGACTTGACCGCTACTTTGACAGTATCAGCTCATTAACCTTTATTGACCCGCCTGTGGGAACGCCTTCAACTTAAGGGCAAAACCCGGGTCTTACGAACAGCAGCTAAATATACCGCATACTTGAAGCGATGCGTTCCCTAATCAAAATGAAGTCCGAAGCAGCCTTCCTCAGCCGCTTGAAAGAGGGCGGAGTTTTGTTGCTTGTTTGCTGTCTATTGCCGCAGGAAGCGATTTGAAGCTACTTTAAAATGCTAAAGAATATCTTGGATATATATCAGGTAACAATGATGTCGCTACTCTGTCTTTCGGCGGAGTGACGAAATTGATGTCAGAATAACATTCCTTAATCTTGAACAGCGTTGTGTTTTTCTTGAAAGACTATGAATTATTTTTGCACGGACGGGTAAAAACTCCGGGTTATCTGTAGTGCCGATATTTGTTGACAATATTGACAATAAAGAGTATAATTAAAAAGAATATTTAGTCTAATATACACCCGAATGACGCCCGTTCCGATATGCGCCGTGCGACAGATTGCACGGTTCGGCTTGGGCATTTTCGGCGTGCGTTGCTGAATAGAGCGTGAATACTTTTGAATTGTCGGAGGCAATAATATGGCATTTTTTGATGAACTTGGCAGAAAAATTTCAAACGCAGGGCAGAAAACAAAAAATATGGCTGACGCCGCAAAGCTTAACTCGATGATTTCAGATGAGGAGAGGAACATAAACAACCTCTGCTTTCAGATAGGAAAGCTGTACGTTTCGCTTCATTTTTCCGATTGCGAGGCGGACTTCAAGCCGTATATCGAGGCGATCAGCGCTTCTCAGCAGAGGATATCCGAGTACCGTGAGCAGGCTCAGGTGTTAAGGGGCATAGTGAAATGTGAAAAATGCGGAGCAGAGGTGTCTGTCAATTCCTCGTTCTGCAACTGCTGCGGCAACCCGATGCCGAAGCGTGAGGTTCAGCCGCCGCAGGACGGCAATGTTCAGATATGCGCAAGATGCGGCACATATGTTCAGAACGGAATGCGTTTCTGCACCGCCTGCGGCAATCCGATGCCGACACAGCCACAACAACAGACACAGCCGCAGCAGCAGACACAGCCGCAGCCACAGCCACAGCCGCAGCAGACACAGCCGCAGCAGACACAGCCGCAGCCACAGACACAGCCGCAGCAGCAGACACAGCCGCAGCCGCAACAGCAGGCAAAGCCACAGCCACAGACACAGCCGCAGCAGCAGACACAGCCACAGCAGCAGACACAGCCGCAGCAGCAGACACAGCCGCAGCAACAGATCCGCACCGTAAGAAAATGTATGAAATGCGGAATGGAAACGACGGATTCCGCAGCGATGTTCTGCAATTCCTGCGGCGTAAGGCTCACCGTTGTAAATCAGCCGATATCGGGCGGCGGACAGAGCAATCCTCAGCCTAATCCTCAGCCGGACGCACAGGCAAAGCCGAGAATTAAAAAATGCCCGAAATGCTCGTACACCACAACCGACCCCGAAACCTGCTTTTGTGAAGAGTGCGGTTCAAGGCTTGTGTGAATGATACATAGCACAACAGCAAGAAAGCTGTGCAAACAGCTTTCAGCGTGATTTATTCATTCTTTTCTTAACTGCCCGATTGCCGATACCGAGGTTAGTCGGGCAGATTTTGTATTTAACAGGGGTGACATTATGATTATTGATTCTCATGTGCATATCGGCAAAATGTTGAATTTCCGTATGACAGAAAAGCAGGTGCTTTACTCAATGGAGAGATACGGAATCGGTTTTTCCCTCGTTTCAAATATTGAGTGCGCCGAATTTGACCACAAAGGCAGAAGAATCCCTGCCTTTTTGCAGAAGTCACAGAACAGTGTGCTGAAAAGCACTGTCGGCTTTGCACGCAGAAATCCCAATAAAACAGGCGTTCTTGCGTGGCTGAAGATAAACAGCGAGCTTCCCGATGAGGAGTTTGTGAGTGTTCTCCGTGAAAACAGAGATGTTATATACGGGTTTAAGCTGCACCCGTTTCATTCAAGAACTGCTCCCGACGACGAAAGGCTTGAGGCGATTTATAAGCTTGCGGCGGAATATAATCTGCCGGTGGTTTCGCACACGGGCGGCTGTGATGAGGCTTCGTCAATCCGGCTTTTCAACGCCGCAAAAAAGCATCCCGAGCTTAACTTTGTTATGGTCCATATGGATCTGGGCAGTGACAATCTTCAGGCGATAGAGCTTCTCGGCAAGCTGCCGAATTTGTACGGCGACACAACGTGGGTGCCTGTCGGCAGTACGCTTGAAGCTGTGCGGCGTTACGGCAGTGAAAAGATATTGTTCGGCTCTGACAGCCCGATCGACGGCAAAGACACATATCTGCACAACAAAGCAGGCGTCAGGTCGCTTTATCAGGAGTATTTCAACGAATTCAGGGAGCAAATAAGCAAAGCCGACTATGACAATATTATGTATATAAACGCCGCAAGGCTGTTTGGGATAAAAGTTGAGAGTTGAGAGTTTAGAGTTTTGAGTTTAGAGTTTTGAGTTTAGAGTTTTGGGTTTAGAGTTTTGGGTTTAGAGTTTTGAGTTTTGAGTAGGGATAATTGGTCAAACAATGAATATACAAAGCCGAACCCTTGTGATATACTTGAAGAAAGACAAGAGCTTGTTGGAATTGCAGGTGAAAATGATGAGAAGCTCACAGCATAAAAAACACGGAGTCGCATTTTTTATATTATTGTTTTTGGCGGCGTTGGCGGTTTTGTATTTATTGTATTCCGTTTATGTGTCGTTTGCGCTGAACACAGTTGTTTCAAAAGCCATAAACGGTGAAGCGTATGATGACAGTCTGGCTCATATTATCAGTGAGCAGGAATACAAAAGTATGAACCCTCGTCAGCCTGAATCGGAGGAGGGTATTTCATTTATAACCGAGCGCTCCAACACCGTTCCTTTGGTTTTGCCGTTTCTGACGGACGCTTATTATACGTTTTCATATACGGTAACAGACAGAATCACAAATGAGGTTGTTTACGGAACACCGCAATGTCATGTTACAGTTAAATTGGATTATACGGCTTTCCCCGTTCACATTTCAGAGGTTATAGTTGCGCCATAGCCGATATGCCCCGAAGTATAGGAGGACAAAATGAAAAAGACGGCAGGTATAATGTTGATTCTTGCACTTTGCTGTGCTGTTACCTTTAGCTCTTGTGCGTATAAAAACTATCCGGAACAGTGAATATCTTTACCGATTTTTACGATTACCGCACAGAGTAAAGAAAACGAAAAAGGCAAGCCGGTTTCCTGCGAACTCGTTTCGCATTTCTGTCCACTCAACTCAAAACAGAAAACTCCAAACTACGAACTCCAAGTTCATCGAAAAATAAACCTAAAATCCGCAAAAAGCTATTGACGGGCGGAGAAATATATGATAAAATGGGCTTACCTCGTAAAAAGGGGTTTATTTTTTTGCCCTTTTTGAGGGAGGCTTAGCCGGAGCTCCGGCGTAGAATATTAATCCGAAAATCGGAGGTGCCGTTAATGAGAGTTAAAATTACTATGGCTTGCACAGAGTGTAAGCAACGCAACTACAACACTATGAAGAACAAGAAGAATGACCCGGACAGACTTGAAATGAACAAGTACTGCCGCTTCTGCAAGAAACACACTCTTCATAAAGAAACAAAATAAGCGGAGGGTATTAAAATGGCTGAGAAAAACGCCGAGAAAAAGACAGAAAAAAAAGCTTCTGCCGGCAAGACAAAAAAGCCGAATATTTTCTCAAGAATAGTTAGATATCTCCGTGAATGTAAGGTTGAAATCAAAAAGATTACATGGCCTACGCCAAAGACAGTTTTCAAGAATATGGGAATTGTTATTGCCGTTATCGCCATTGTCGGTCTGTTTATTTTCGGTCTTGACAGAGGTCTTTATGCTCTGCTCGGACTCATTATGCAGACAAGCGGAACCTAATTGACACGGAGAGGGTGAATAACAATGCCTGAAGAAGCAAAATGGTATGTTGTTCATACCTATTCCGGGTATGAAAACAAGGTAGCTTCAAATCTTGAAAAAACTGTTGAAAACAGAGGTCTTCAGGATTTAATCAGAGAGGTGAAGGTGCCGACCGAAACCGTGACCGAAATCGAGGATTCCAAGTCGCGTGAGGTTGAGCGCAAGATTTATCCCGGTTATGTATTTATCAAAATGGTATATACAGACGAAACTTGGTATGTTGTCCGCAATATTCGCGGCTGCACGGGCTTTGTCGGCCCGTCGTCCGAGCCGATTCCGCTCACCGACGCAGAGGTCGAGAAGATGGGCGTTGAGTCACATTCGGTCGAGGTTGCCTACAAGGTCGGCGACTCGGTAAGAGTTACCGACGGTCCTTTGGAGGACTTTGTGGGCGTTGTCGATGAAATCGACGCAGACAAAAACATCGTCAGGGTTACTGTTTCAATGTTCGGCAGGGATACCGCTGTTGAACTGGAGCTTAACCAGGCGGAACTCGTAGATTAACACGTTAATAATCACTCGGCTTGCCGAATGTTATTATTGAGGGGCTCAAGCCCCTTGTGGGAGGAGCGAAATTATAACACCGCTCCGCAAAATACCACGAATTTTGGAGGTGCAAAAAAATGGCTCAAAAGGTAGTTGGCTTTATTAAGCTGCAAATACCTGCAGGAAAAGCTACACCGGCGCCGCCGGTTGGTCCGGCACTCGGACAGCACGGCGTAAACATCATGGCGTTCACAAAGGAATTCAACGAGCGCACAAAAAATGATGCAGGCTTGATTATTCCGGTTGTAATCACAGTTTATGCAGACCGTTCTTTCACATTCGTTACAAAGACACCGCCTGCAGCTGTACTCATCAAGAAAGCATGCGGAATCGAAAAGGGTTCAGGCGTGCCGAACAAGACAAAGGTCTCAAAGATAACCCGTGAGCAGGTCAAAAAGATTGCAGAGCAGAAGATGCCTGACTTAAATGCCGCTAACGTAGAATCAGCAATCAGCATGATTGCCGGTACAGCTCGTAGCATGGGCATTGAAGTTGTCGATTGATTAAGCCCGGGTGGGAGGACTAAATCCGATTTTACCACTCAACAGGGAGGACAAACCAATGAAACACGGAAAGAAATATGTTGACAGCGCAAAGCTTGTTGACAAGACAAAATTTTATGATACCGCCGAGGCTATGGACCTTTGCATCAAGACTTCTAAGGCTAAGTTTGACGAGACTGTTGAAGTTCACGTAAAGCTTGGTGTTGACAGCCGTCACGCTGACCAGCAGGTCAGAGGTGCAATCGTTCTTCCGAACGGCACAGGTAAAAACGTTAAGGTTCTTGCAATCTGCAAGGGCGAAAACGAGAAGCTTGCAAAAGAGGCAGGCGCTGACTTTGTAGGCGCAGAGGATATGACGCAGAAGATTCAGCAGGAGAACTGGATGGACTTCGACGTGCTTATCACAACACCCGATATGATGGGTCTTGTAGGCCGTCTTGGTAAAATCCTCGGTCCTCGCGGTCTTATGCCGAACCCGAAGGCAGGTACTGTTACACCTGACATCGCTAAGGCTGTTAAAGAGGCTAAGGCAGGTAAGATTGAGTACCGTCTTGACAAAACAAACATCATTCACTGCCCGATCGGCAAGGCTTCATTCGGCGTAGAGAAGCTTCAGGAGAACTTTGACACTCTCCTCGGCGCTATCGTTAAGGCTAAGCCGGCTGCTGCAAAGGGTCAGTACATCAGATCAGTTGCAGTTACAAGCACAATGGGTCCGTCTGTTCGTCTTAACCCGAACAAGGTTGGCGGTCAGGGCTCTGAGGGCTGATCAAAAAATACTTGACAGGACTTATCCTGTGTGGTATTATATTTAAGCTGTTCTTTTCCTAAGACAGCAGGTGCATAACGCATAAAGGATTATCCTGCCTGCCGAGGTTCGGAGCATAATTTTATTTCTTTATAAAATTATTCTGCCCCTCTGCACGTCAGGGGGGCTTGTTTTATGCACAATCCCAAAAGCGGAGGTGAATAAATTTGCCAAGTGAGAAAATTCTTGAACAAAAGAAGGCTGTCGTTGCCGAGCTGTCTGAAAGACTTAAAGGCTCTGTAGCAGGCGTTCTTGTAAACTACAAGGGTATCACCGTTGCCGATGACACAAAGCTCAGAAAGGATCTGCGTGAGGCAGGTGTTAAATACACTGTAGTTAAGAATACTCTTCTTAAGAGAGCTGCCGAGGACGCAGGCATTGAGGGTCTTGACCCGGTGCTTGAGGGCACAACAGCTCTTGCAACAAGCGAAGAGGATTATGTTGCCGCAGCAAAGATTCTGTGCGAGTACGCAGAGAAGAACAAGAACTTCGAGATAAAGTCGGGTTATGTTGACGGCGGCGTTTTAGGCGTTGACGAGATTAAGGACCTTGCAAAGCTTCCGAGCAAGGAAGTATTGGTTGCAAAGGCTCTCGGCGGACTCAACGCACCGATTTCGGGCTTCGTTACTGTGCTTAACGGCAATATCAGAGGCCTTGCTTGCGTACTTAACGCAATTGCAGAACAGAAGGGTGCTTAATTGCCCGAAACTAAAATTAAAGTATAATTAATTTACGGAGGTTATTATTATGTCAGAGAAAGTTACACAGTTAATTGAAGATGTTAAGAATCTTACAGTTCTTGAGCTCAGCGAGCTCGTAAAGGCACTCGAAGAGGAGTTCGGCGTTTCTGCTGCTGCTCCGGTTGCAGTTGCTGCTGCTCCGGCTGCAGGCGCTGCTGCTGCTGTTGAAGAGAAGACAGAGTTCGACGTTGTTCTTAAGGCTGCAGGCGCTGAGAAGATCAAGGTTATCAAGGTTGTTCGTGAGATCACAGGTCTTGGTCTTAAGGAAGCTAAGGAGCTTGTTGACAACGCTCCGAAGCCGGTTAAAGAGGCTGTTTCTAAGGACGACGCTGAGGCTATCAAGGCTAAGCTTGCTGAGGTTGGCGCAGAGGTTGAGGTTAAGTAATTTAACCCTTACTGATAATTCAAGCAATTTGGGGCGGAGAAATCCGCCCTTTTTTGTTTAGAGTGAAGAGTGGAGAGTTGAGAGAATTAGGAATGAGAAACGAGAAATTAGGAATGAGGTTGTAGGGAACAGGCTTGCCTGTTCCGGCTCGAACCGCACAGTGGTATATTCTATGCTGATTTTGTTTATCATCGCAGTAACTGCATCTATCCCGGAACGGTCAAAACCGTTCCCTACGACTTTGTGGGAGAGTGAAGAGTGGAGAGTGGAGAGTGGAGAGTGGAGAGTGGAGATGTTACCCGAAACGAGGTTTTAGCCTGAAACTAAAATTTTAACCTCGCTAACACGGACATCGAAAAAGCTGAATAAGAGTGAAGCTGAAAGGTAACGAAGTTTTCAGAAGCACAACAAACCTAAAACGAGTTTTATTCAATTCAAAGAGCAGCGAAGCTGCGACAACCAACTCTTCACTCTCCACTCTGCGGCAATGCCGCCACCCTCCACTCTACACTCTCTTCTCTTAACTCTGCGGCGCAGCCGCAAAGGATTTGTGCAACTTGTTACAAAACTGTAATGGCTATTATGACAAATATACAATTCGTTTCAATAATGACAACAAATTGCCATTTTTAGTTGAAGTTTACATTTCTATGTAGTATAATTGTAACGCTGAAGTAGTGCATGCTTCGGAAATTATCAAAATTATAGGAGGAGACAAAAATGCGCAAAAAACTGATTAGCATTGTGCTTGTTGCAGTAATGCTGATTTCAATGGCATGCGTTGGCATGATTACCACAAGCGCTGCCGACACAACGGGCACTATTTATTTTGAAATGCCCGCAGCCTGGGCTGCTGTATATGATTACGAAGGCAGCAAGGGCTGCAATGTTTATGCCCACATCTGGGTAAACGGCGGCGAAGGCTATGCCGATTGGCAGGTAAAGGCTGAAAGAATGAAGCCGGACAAGGCTAACCCGGGTCTTTATTACTTCGACATTGCCAAGCTCCCTGTAGCTCTTGAGGACGGCACACAGCCGCAGTGGGATATGATTATTTTCTCTGCAGCCGGCAACGATGCTACAGGCACAAAGGTATCTGTTCAGACTTATGATACTACTCTCTATCCGGAGTGCATCGGCAAGACCTTTAAGGTTGACACATCGGTAGAGCTTGAGAATCCTATGGATTCCTCTAAGAAAGGCCCTGTTGCTCTGTGCGAGGGCACACCGAGCGGCCCGCACCTCGTTCTTTCTTCACTCGGCAACGTAGTTCCGAGCGGTGACGAAGTGCTTGCTGACGGTACAAAGGTTAAGGGTTCACTCCTTCCGGGTGAAACAGTTGACCAGGTTGTTACAAACTATGTAGGCAGCAAGGTTGAAGCTTTCAAAAAGGCTAACCCGACTGCTACTGATGAAGAAATAGCTCAGGAAACTGCTAAGTGGCAGCAGTATGCAGCAGACGAGAAGCTTGCTGACAAGGTTCTTGCTGCTCTCGGCGAGGAGCCGACAGAAGCTCCGACAGATGAGCCGACAGAAGCTCCGACAGATGAGCCGACAGAAGCTCCGACAGATGAGCCGACAGAAGCTCCGACAGACGCTCCGACAGATGCACCGACAGATGCTCCGACAGATGCACCTACAGATGCACCTACAGATGCACCTACAGATGCACCGACAGCTGCACCTACAGATGCTCCGACAGACGCTCCGACAGACGCTCCGACAGCTGCACCGACAGACGCACCGACAGATGCTCCGACAGCTGCACCTACAGATGCACCGACAGCTGCACCGACAGCTGCACCGACAGATGCACCGACAGATGCTCCGACAGCTGCACCGACAGATGCTCCGACAGACGCACCGACAGCTGCACCTACAGATGCTCCGACAGACGCACCTACAGATGAGCCGACAGAGGCTACAGAGCCGACAACAGACGCTTACGGTAGATACAGAGGTATCCCGATGCCTGACGGTATGATCATCAACCAGCAGGCAGAGTCTGATCCGGAAGATCCGGATTGGAACGGCTATTACAAGATTTACTACTTCGAAGCACCGGAGTCATGGATCAATGACAATACTCAGTACAAGAGCGAAGGCTTTGAAATCGGCTTCTACTGGTACAAGGGCGAGGCAAGCAACGCTGCTTGGCCGGGCGAACCTGCTAAGAGCCTTGCAGACTTCAAGATTAACTACTTCAAGACAATGAATCCGGACGCAACTGCAGAAGAGATTGCAGCAGCTACTGCTGAAATCGAGGCTCAGTTCGGCAATATCTACTATGCAGTTTGCAAGTCAAACGTTCCGTTCATTATCTGGAACAACGGTATCAACGGCGGTCTTCCGACTGAACCTGACTTCAACATTGACAAGGCTAATGCTGCAAGACAGACAGAGGATATCAACGTTGAGGATTCATTCTACAACTCACTCGGTGCAACTGCTGAGGGCGAGGGCGACGGCGAAGGCATCACAGACCTGTGCGGTTGTATCTCATTTGTAGTTGGCGAGAAGTCAGTTGAAAATCCGCTTACAGGTATCACACAGACAGTTGGTACTGTTGACTGGAGATTCTATGAGCCGAAGACAGGCGCTAAGACAGAGGCTGGCCTTGTTGACGAGAACGGCGAACTCATTTACTGGGATGTTGACGGCTTCGATGAGGCTCAGAACCCGTACTATGATATGGACTACTCATACATTCCGCCTCAGGGCACACCTGTAGAGAAGCCGACACAGGCTCCGACACAGCCGGAAGACCCGACAGAAGCTCCGACAAAGGCTCCGGGCGGCACACCGGGCGGCTCAACCTCAGGTACAGGCACATCAAGCAACACTTCTAACACAGCTAAGGGCACAGTAAAGACATCAGAGAGCACAGCTGTTCTTTCTATCGTTGCTGTTCTTCTTGCTGCAGGTCTTGGCGTTGCTCTTGTATCTCGCAAGAGAAAGGCTGAGGAGAAATAATTATTACAATTAAGTAATAATTTGTTTGCTAAAAACCTTTGATCCCGCCCCAAAATCGGGGCGGGATTTGAAGAATAGGCGGAATTATGCGTAAATTTTTACAGTTTTTTCTTGTGCTTTTTATGTAAGTAACAAAAAAGACAAAATTGTAAAAAAATCTATTGCAGTTTTCAATACTGAGGAGTATAATTATCGTAATGAAGCGCGGCTTCAAATAATTTCTGACAAATTTTAGGAGGAAACTTAAAATGGCAAAGAAAATTCTTAGCGTTCTTGTTGCTGTATTGATGGTTGCTTCAATGGCTACAATGGCTATCGGCACAGCTTCTGCTGCAAGCCCGTCATTCAGCGGCGGTACAATTTATTGGGAGTGTCCGTGGGATGTAGCAAAGATTGCTTACTGTCACGTTTACGGTTCTGACGGCACAGCTCTTTATGACTGGCAGACAAAGAACGAGAAAATGACAAAGGTTGAGGGCAACAAGTGGTCTTATGAAGTTCCGGCAGGTCAGTTTGACCAGGTTATCTTCTCAATTGACACAGGTGCTCAGACATACGACCTTGTTCTGACAGATGACTGCATCGGAAAGACTGCAGTTTCTGACACAAACACAATGATTGAGAACCCGATGGATTCTAACAAGACTGCTTGCAGAACAACTTGGGACGGCGTTGACCCGGGCGTTGCAGGTCCGCACCTTGCTGTTTCTTCAATCGGTAACATCGTTGGTGAGGTTCTTGCTCCGACAGAGAGTGGTGCTCAGATGGTTGCTAACTTCATCAAGAACTATCTTTCTGTTCAGCCTGAGTATGTAACCGCAGAGGTTCTCAGCGCAGCAATGCAGAAGGCAGGCACAAACGGCGATGAGGTTGTAGCTGTTCTTGAAACAATTAGCGACTTCACAATGCTTGACGAGGCTAAGACACTTCTCGGCGTTGGCGGTGGCAACAGCGGTTCAGACGACAACAGCGGCTCAGGCGACAACAGCGGCTCTAACGACAACAGCAGTACAGGCGGCTCAACATCAAGCACAAGCTCAACAAGCAGCACACGTTCAAACACATCTACAACATCAACAACAAGCAGCGGCACAACAACAACAGGTGATTCAACACCGTTCGTTGTTCTTGGCATCGTTCTTGTTGCTGCTCTCGGCGTAGCTGTTGTAGCTGCTAAGAAAAAGGTTGCTGAATAATTAATAGTTAGTTTGATTACGCTCATTTGATTATCTTTGGTTATCAGATTAGTTGATTTTGGATTATCATTCAGATTGTCAAATGATTATCATAACTGAATAATTGCAAAAACCGCTCCGGACAACCGGGGCGGTTTTTGTATGCACTGCTTTGCGGCTGTACCGCAGAGTGAAGAGTGGAGAGTGAAGAGTGAAGAGTGGAGAGTGGAGAGTGGAGAGTGAAGAGTGGTTAGTGGAGAAAAAGGTTGCCGCCGATTTTCGGCGGATTTTTATTTGAAAAAAATGCGATTTAGTGTTACAATTAAGTGATATAATTTACAGACAAATTGCCCAGGGGGATAAATTCACACGTTGTGACAGATGCTTTTACACTTTCCGCACCGTGAGGACCTGTTTCGCTCTCGGCAATTATCATAAGAAACGGAGAGAATAATTATGGCGATAAAGGTCAATCTGATTGCCCACACACCAAACCCCGAACAGACGGTCGCCGCCGCCGCTAAGCTGTGCTATTCGCCTGTCGGCATCGACGAAATCCAGCAGGGACTGACGCCCGAAAAAACAGAATCTTTTGTCAATATGCTTGCGGAAATCGGTCACGCAAGCCCGATGGAGCACGCAAGCTTTACCTTTGCAATCGAGGGCATTTCCCGCGCCTGCTCGCACCAGCTTGTACGCCACAGGATTGCCTCCTACAGTCAGCAGTCGCAGAGATATGTTGACGGCAACAGCTTTGATTTTGTCACTCCGCCGTCAATACAGAACTGCAATGAAGCGCTTGAGGAATATCAGAATATAATCTCACAGCAGCGTGCGGCTTACACCAAAATAAGAAATGCGCTCGCCGCCGCCGAAATAAAGCGCACAAACCCCGAGCTTGACGGCTCTGATGACGAAATTATCGAGCAGTACAAAGCCCTCAACAAAGCCGCCTGCAGTGCGGTTATTAAAAAGGCAAACGAGGATGCACGCTTTATCCTGCCGAACGCCTGCACAACCGCAATTGTTGTCACTATGAATACTCGCTCCCTGTGGAACTTTTTTGCTCATCGCTGCTGCAACAGAGCGCAGTGGGAAATCCGTGAGGTTGCCGTGCAGATGCTGCGGCTGTGCAAGCAGGCAGCACCGTCCCTGTTCAAAAACAGCGGACCGTCCTGTATGAGCGGCAAATGCCCCGAGGGCAAGATGAGCTGCGGCAAGCCGAAGCAGATGAGGGAATATTTTTTGAACCTGGGGAATGAATAAAAATGGGTAAGGTAATAGTAATTGAGGGCCTTGACGGAAGCGGCAAGGCAACGCAGACCGCGCGGCTGTATGAGCTTTTGTCGGCTCGCGGCGTGCAGGTTCGGCGTGTGTCTTTTCCGGATTACGACAGTCCATCCTCGGCTCTTGTGAAAATGTATTTAAACGGCGAATTCGGCTCAGACCCGGGCGACGTCAACGGTTATGCCGCTGCGGCGTTTTATGCGGTTGACCGCTACGCTTCTTTTAAAAAAGACTGGGGAAAGGCGTATGATGACGGGGCGGTTATTCTGTGCGACAGATACGCCACCTCAAACGCTGTTTATCAGATGACAAAGGTGCCGCAGTGCGAGCGTGAGGAATATCTGCGCTGGCTTGAGGAGCTTGAGTATGGTCGCCTCGGCATACCAAGACCTGATCTGGTGATTTATCTTGATGTACCGACGGATATCTCGCAGTCGCTTATGAGCCGCCGCTATGACGGCGACGAAAGCAAAAAGGATCTGCACGAGAGAAACCTCGCTTATCTTGCTCAGTGCGGAGAAAGCGCGCGTTATTCGGCTATGAAGCTGAACTGGAATGTGATTTCCTGTGTCAGGGACGGAAAAATGAGGTCGATTGACGACATTTCAGCCGAAATAGCGAAGCTGACAGATAAACTGATTTTGAACGAGGAGTTTTGAATAGAGAGTTAAGAGTGAAGAGTTGAGAGTAAAGATGAATTTCGCAACGTGGGAGTAGGGAACAGGCTTGCCTGTTCCGGCTCTCACCGCAACTTCACTCTCCACTCTCCACTCTCCACTCTCAACTCTTAACTCTCCACTCTTAAAACTCCCTCTCGCAAATTTATATGAATCCCGGGCGGTGAGCCGTTCGGACTGATTGGAGCATTTGAATTATGCTTGAATTCAACACCGTAAAATTAGATGATATCGACTGGTACAACGCAATCCTTGCCAAAGCGAACGAGGTCAGCCCCCTTATCACCCTTGACGCACCGTTCGGCGGAAATTATCTCTGGGCGCACTATTACGGCACAAAAATCTGCCGTTTCGGCGACTTCATACTCAAGGGATATTTTGACGGCGACGGCTCGGCAAGCTTCACCTTTCCGATAGGCGTCGGCGACGTTGACAAGGCTCTTGCGGCGCTGAAGAATTACGCCGATGAACACGGCTTTCCGCTTTGCTTCGGCGGCTTGACCCGACCGCAGGCTGAATACATCAACTCGCTTTTCGGCGGCTTGGCACTCAGCGAAAACCGTGATTTTGCGGAATATATATACGAAACCGAAAAGCTTGCGACTCTTGCCGGGCGCAAGCTCCACTCAAAGCGCAATCATCTCAATCGTTTTGAGGCAAGCTACAAATTCAGCTTTGAGCCGATTGACGAATCCAACAAGGCGGACGCACTCGCCGTTGCACGCCAATGGAGCAAGGCTTCAAACAGCGATGAAAGCATTGACGAGGAAAGCTGTGCGATAAAAAATGCGCTTGAAAATTTTGAGCTTCTCAATTTCAGGGGAGCGGTTCTGAGGATAGACGGCAAACCCGTTGCGATGACGATGGGCGAGCCGATAAGCCGCCGCGCGTTTGTTACGCATTTTGAAAAGGCGGTTGACGGCTATGAAGGACTTTATGTCGCCGTAAACTGCTATTTTGCAAGGACGCTCACGCAGTTTGAGCTTATAAACCGTGAGGAGGATATGGGCATAGAGGGTCTGCGCCGAGCAAAGCTTTCGTACAAGCCCTCAATTCTGCTGGAACAGCTTGAAGCGAGAGTGGAGAGTTGAGAGTTAAGAGTGGAGAGTTAAGAGTGGAGAGTGGAGTTGTGGTAGTCGCAGCTTCGCTGCTCTTTTAATAAAGAATTAACTCGTAACAAGGCTGTTAGTTCGTAGGGAACGGTCTTGACCGTTCCGGCTCGCTCTGCTGAATGTAGAGTGAGTTTGGAGTGAGGAGTGAGGAGTGAGGAATTAGGAATGAGGAATTGCGGTATGAGCCGCAAGCGGCTCTTTGATTTAAGAAAGAACTCGTTTCGGGTTTCTTCGATTCCGAATTATCTCAACTCAAAACTTAAAACTCTCCACTCTCAACTCTCAACTCTTCACTCTCCACTCTACACTCTCCACTCTAAATTTCCCTGCTTGCGAAAGGAGCAATGTCCGCTATGCCGGAGCTTATACGACCTCAAAAATCAGATTTGCCTGCGCTGAAAACGCTGTATCTTGACTGCTTTGACGAAAGCAAGGCGGCGGCAGAAGTGATGTTCGGCTCTGTGCTTGATGTTAGCTGTGCATATGCCGCAGTGACAAGCGGCGAAATCGTGTCGGCGCTTTATCTTTTGCCGTGTGAAATTGCGCTTGACGGAAAAACTGCAAAAGCGCACTACCTTATGGGCGCCTGCACAGCGCACGAATACCGAGGTCGGGGCATAATGAAGGAGCTTATTGCATATGCGCTTGACGATGCAAAAAGGCGGGGCGATGTTTTCTCAATTTTGGAGCCTGCAAGCGAGAGCCTGTATGACTATTATGCCAAAATCGGATATAAAGAGGCTTTTCATTCGTCCGTGACGGACTGCGATATAGACAGAATTGGCAAAATGAGTAAAAAATCCCTTGAAACCTGCCATTTAACAAAAAGTTCATTTGACATATGGCAAAGTTTAAGGTTTAATATATGTATGAGTATAAGGGGGAGTGTACTTTGGCACAGCCCCCATTTGTCGGCGTGCGCCGCAGTGAACAAATGCTACGGCGGCGGTGTGCTTGGCTGTGAACACGGCTATGCGTTTTACACCGCCGATGAATACGGCATTTTTGTTGACGAGCTTGTGTGCCTGCCCGAATATGCCGACAGCTTTCTTTGTCTGCTCGGCAAGAGCCTTGGTGTTTCACACCTGAGTGTCCGCTGTCCGTCCTTTGTTAAAGGTGGCAGGAGCATAAAAATGGGTATGGCGTTGTCGCTTGACGGCAAAACCGAGGTTGATTTTGATTATAACGCTTATCTTGGACTAAGCTTTGATTAGGAGGCAATAATAATGGTATATGTTTTTCTTGCGGACGGCTTTGAGGAAACCGAGGCGTTAGCGCCTGTTGATATACTGCGCCGCTGCGGCGTTGAGGTAAAGACAGTCGGAATCGGCGGCGGGCAGATAACAGGCTCGCACAAAATCACCGTTATCCCCGACCTTACAGACGCACAAATCACAACGGACGGTCTTGAGGGCGTTGTACTGCCCGGCGGTATGCCTGGCACGCTTAATCTTGAAAAATCGCCGATTGTAAAGGCGTGTGTTGACTATTGCCGTGACAACGACCTGCCGATATGCGCAATCTGTGCCGCACCGTCAATTCTCGGTCATATGGGAATTCTCAGGGGTAAGAGGGCGACCTGCTTCCCCGGCTTTGAGCAGGAGCTTGACGGCGCAATTGTGTGTCAGGACGAGCTTGCGGTGACAGACGGCAAAATTGTGACGGGCAAGGGTGCAGGTGCGGCGATTGAGTTCGGTCTTGCGGCTGCCGCACTTTTTGCAGGCGGCGAAAAAAGCCGTAAGGTAAGAGAGTCGCTTCAATGCAGATAAACGATATCAGAGAGGAAAAGTCAAGGCTTCGAGCAAAGTACAGACAGCTTCGCAATTCGCTGTCCGAGTATGAGCGTGAAAAAAGAGATGAGCTGATAACGGCTCGGCTCACAGGTCTTGAACAGTACAAATCGGCACAGCAGATATTCTGCTATGCTTCAACGGGCAGTGAGGTTGGCACGCACCGCCTGATAGCGCAGGCGATTGAGGACAGCAAGGCTGTTGCAGTGCCGAAATGCAGGGCTGATTGCAGGCTTGACTTTTATTACATAAATTCAATCAGCGATTTGTCCCCCGGCGCATACGGCATAGCCGAGCCGAGGGAGGGCCTTGAAAAAGCCGATGACTTAAGCGGCTTGTGCATTGTTCCCGGGCTGCTGTTTGACTTGGGCGGCTTCCGTCTTGGCTACGGCAAGGGATATTACGACCGCTTTCTGCCGCACTTTGACGGCGTGAAGGTCGGCTTGTGCTTTGAAGAATTTTTGCTTGACAGCCTGCCTCGGTACAGCACCGATTGCAGGGTTGATATGATAATAACGGATAAAAACGTTTATAATAATGAATAGCGCTGTGCCGTTGTGCGGTGCGGCAGGAGGTTTCGTATGAGTGATGAAAGAAAGGGCAACGAGCTGTCCCAGGAGGAGCTTGTTGCCGAGGCGAGAAAAAAGAAGGTGCAGGGCTTTAAGCTGCATATTGACGACTTCGGTTTCGGCGGCGAAGCACCGCAGGCGCAAAAGGCAAGACCCGTCGCCAAGGAAGAAAGCGTTGACGAGCTTCTCGGCGATATAAAGCGTCAGGTCGGAAAGCCCGAACCGCCCAAAAAGCCAAAAAAAGCGGCGGATAACACACAGCAGAAAACAAAAAGCCGCTTTAAGCCGCCTGTGTATGTCGAGCCTGACCTTGATAAGGTCGGCAGAACCGACGACGAGCCAAAGCTTGAAAGCTATGCCGAAAAGACTGCGGCTATCGAGAACTTCACGCCAAAGGAGCACAGAATAAGCGAAACTCAGGAGATTGAACGTCTTGCAAAGCGTGCGCAGGAGAAGTTTGACATAAAGGACGGCGAAGCCGACGAACAGCCGAGCCTTACTGCGGAGGAGCTTGACGCACTTGCAACCGCAAAAAAAGAGAGCGAGGAGCTTGAGGCGGACGAGGCTGTGATAAGCAGCTACAGCGGCGAGGACATCAAGAAAAGCATGGACCTTGCCGACAAGGAGAGCCTGAAAGAGTATAAAAAGCTTGTCAAAAAAAGATGCAAGAAAAAGGCGAAAAGAAACGGCTGTATGTTCAAGCTTGTGTGGCTTGTGATGGTTGTTTTTGTCGCCGTGATGCTGGGAATGTTCCTGATAAGAGGAACAAACGATATGCTCGCCATCAACAGGGGAGCAGGCGCAACAACCGTAAGCACTGATGCATCGGGCAGTGCAGGCTCAACGGCGGCGTCACAGAAGATAACCACCGTTACGATTACAATTCCTGAAAATGCAACGCTTGACCAGGTGACCGATATCCTTGTTGAAAACGGGGTTATCAAGGAGCCGCTGTTCTTCAAGCTTTATGCCACCGTGACAAAGTCGGGCGAGCCGTTCCTTGACGGCACATATGTGATTGAAACAAATATGGATTACGAGGCAATACTTAACTTCCTGATATACAACGCAGGACCGAAGAGCACGGTTTCTGTCCGCTTTACCGAGGGTATGAGCGCACGCCAGATTGCAAAGCTGCTGCAGGAAAACGGCGTCTGCAATATGGATAAGTTCCTTGAAGCCTGCGCAAGCGACAAGTATGACGAGAAGTACGATTTCCTGCAGGCGATTGACAACGCAGACGAGCGTTATTATAAGCTTGAGGGCTATCTCTTCCCGGATACCTACACATTCTTTGTAAATGACAGCGTTGACAATGTTGTCGAGAAGTTCCTTGACAACTTCCGCAAGAAGATTTATGTTGACACTAAGCGTTATTCCGGCTACAGCGAGGAAATGTCGATTGCCGAATATGCCGAGCTGAAGGGACTGTCGATTGACTACGTCATCAATATGGCTTCACTCGTTCAGGCTGAGGCTGCCGACGAGCACGATATGTATAATATTTCGTCGATATTCTATAACAGACTTGCAACCGACTCGTCAGACGGTATGACGCCTTACGGCGATTATGACGTGAACAGGCTCAAGTCGGACGTTACGGTTTATTATCCGTATCTGTCTGAGGAAGACGTTCCCGACGAGCAGAAGGACACCTTCAAGAGCTCGTACAACACCTATGAGATAAAGGGTCTGCCTGCCGGTGCGGTGTGCAACCCGGGTGAAAAGGCGATTGCCGCAGTGCTTAACCCGAACTCGACAAATTACTATTACTTCTGCCACAAGGCGGCAACAGACACAGAGCCGGCAATTGCATATTATGCAACCACCTACAGCGAGCAGGTTCAAAACGAAATCACGGCAGGACTGCGCAGTGCCGACGACACAGAGTGAGGAGTTTTGAGTGGAGAGTGAAGAGTGGAGAGTGAAGAGTTTTAAGTTTTCAGTTTTCAGTTTTGCATATCCATAATATAACGTTTGGTCGAGCAAAATAAAACGAGAATAAAAAGTTTGAGCGTTTACTTGGCACTTTATGCGTTGTAAGTGCATAAAGTGCCATTAAACGCACCCGAAGAAAGTCCGTATTGGAAAAGGAGCGGTGACAGACAGCTTGACAATCACACAAAGCTGAACGCATAGCGGGTTTCCAAAGGGCTTGCCCTTTGGTCGTTTCAAGGATTGGGATTTTTAAGGGAAAGGGAAATCGAAATCCCTTTCCCTTAAATCAGTTTTTGCTTA
>CAUDCW010000021.1 GCA_958448165.1 uncultured Oscillospiraceae bacterium | reverse complement strand
GTTGCGGTGAGAGCCGCAAAGCGGCTCTTTGAATTAAGAAGGGACTCGTTTCAAGCCCGTTCCCTACAACCTCGTTCCGAATTATCTCAACTCTCAACTCTCAACTCTCAACTCTTAACTCTCCACTCTATAAAAAAACGTCTCCTGCGCCAAAGGGTACGGGAGACGTTGAATTTTTAATTATTAATCCGGTTATCCCCTTGAGTAAGCTAAACGATGATTTAGTTTAGAAATTTGAGTCGAAAGCTTTGAGTTGTTGGGTTTAAGCTTTTTATTAATCAAAGCCCTTCACCGAGAAGCATTTTAAACATTCAGCAGAGCGAACCGGAACAGGCAAGCCTGTTCCCTACAACCTCACAGACCTGTTTACAAGTAAATTCTTTATTCAAAGAGCCGCAAAGCGGCGACAACCATAATTATGAATTATGAATTATGCATTTTGAATTAACTCTCAACAAAAACTGCTTTCTTAAAGGGATAACCAGAATTATTAATATATAATATAGAAATCAGTTATTCTTAACTATATCGGAAACAACCTTTGCTATATTTTCCTTTGAAAGGCCGAACAGCTTCAGAAGCTCCTTTGCAGGGCCTGAATAGCCAAAGCGATCCTGAATACCGATTTTTGTAACCGGAACAGGGAATTTTCTTGCGGTAACATCGCATACGCTGTCGCCGAGTCCGCCGACAACATTGTGTTCCTCAACGGTTATGATTCTGCCTGTTTCCTTAGCCGCCTTAACGATGATGTCCTCGTCAATCGGCTTGATTGTGTGGATATTTATAAGTCTTGCATTGATGCCCTGAGCCTCAAGCTCTCTTACGGCGTCAAGCGCGTCCTTGACAACAATGCCCGATGCGATAACGGTGATGTCGTTGCCCTCGTGCAGAGTGATGCCCTTGCCGAGAGTAAAATTATAATTATCGGGGTCGTTGAAGCTGTCAACGGCAAGTCTGCCCAGACGCAGATACACAGGACCGTTATACTCAACAGCCGCCTTGACAGCCGCTGTCATTTCCCAGTGGTCGGCAGGGTTGATGATTGTCATACCCGGCAGAGTTTTCATCAGTGCGATATCCTCACAGCACTGGTGTGTTGCGCCGTCCTCGCCGACAGAAATGCCTGCGTGTGAGCCTGCGATTTTAACATTAAGATGCGGATAAGCAACCGAGTTTCTTATCTGCTCGTACGCTCTGCCCGTTGCAAACATTGCAAATGATGCGGCGAACGGAATTTTGCCGCTGGCGGCAAGACCTGCCGCAACGCTTATCATATTGCCCTCGGCGATGCCGCAGTTGAAGAATCTCTCGGGGAACGCCTTCTGGAACATAGCTGTTTTTGTTGAGCCGGAAAGGTCGGCGTCCAGCGCAACAATGTCTTTATTTGTCTTTGCAAGCTCGCAAAGAGCCATACCAAAGCTTTCTCTTGTCGCCTTGTTAATTACTTCTGCCATTGCTTACGCCTCCTCTATCTCTTTAAGCTGCTGCTCAAGCTCAGCCATAGCCTGCTTGTACTGCTCGTCGTTAGGAGCAACGCCGTGCCAGCCAACCTGATTTTCCATAAATGAAACGCCCTTGCCCTTGACGGTTTTTGCGATGATAACAAACGGCTTGTCCTTGCACTGACGTGCGCTGTCAAAAGCCTTTTCGAGCTGTTCAAAGTCGTGACCGTCAATCTCTGCGGTGCCGAAGCCGAAAGCCTCAAACTTTTCCTTTAAATTGCTAAGACCGGCAACGTCCTCAACCTTGCCGTCAATCTGAAGTCCGTTGTTGTCAACGATAAGGCACAGATTGTCGAGCTTATAGTGAGAAGCGAACATTGCAGCCTCCCATACCTGACCCTCTTCACACTCGCCGTCGCCCAGAACGGTGTAAACACGGTAGTCCTTGCCGTCAACCTTTGCAGCCGCAGCCATACCGCACGCCGCCGAAACGCCCTGACCGAGAGAGCCGCTGCTCATATCAATGCCGGGAGTGCCCTTCATATCCGGGTGACCCTGAAGCATTGCGCCGACATGACGGAGCTTTTCAAGCTCCTCAAACGGGAAGTAGCCCTTCAGTGCAAGAGCCGCATAAAGGCTGGGACAGCCGTGACCCTTTGAAAGCACAAAACGGTCCCTGTCGGGGTCCTTGGGGTTTTCGGGGTCAACCCTCATCTCTTTGAAATAAAGATAGGTAAAAATATCCGCTGCGGACAAGGAGCCGCCCGGATGACCGGATTTTGCGTTGTAGGTGCCGATAATCGCGCCCATTCTTGCTTTACAGGCGAGCTTTTTAAGCTCAAGAATTTCTGCACTGTTCATACGAAATATTTCCTTTCTTAGCTATTTGAAAACCGCATAACTACGTTATTCATATTATAGTAACTCAACCGGGGGAATTATGCCCCCGTCACGTCTAACAATAATATCATAAATGCGCCGTTGTATTTTTCGATAAAAGCAAAATAAACAGCTTTTTACACCAAAATGAGTAAACACGCAACGGCAAACATACCATTTATGCAAAAGCTTGTTTTCACGCCGTCGCTATGCTATAATCACGAGGTAAAGGAACGGCGGCGGTTGTTCTGACTCCCAATGGATTGGGGGTGTTGCTGTGGAATATTTAGCAATGATTGTTATTATTCTTATTGTGGCTACAGGCTACATAATTAGCATAAAAAAGAAATAACCGCCCTGTGATGCCACACAAGGCGGTTTTTAATTAAAAAAACACAAATTGTAGCAGAACAGCCAAAACCGTTCCTTTACACCATTATATTACCACAACGGCACAGATGTGTCAAGCACAGCAGAATTTAGCCGTTTATTATTTAATCGCAGGGACTGATGAATTGTGAGTACGGTTGATTTGATTTTGGAATTATTAAGGCAGGGCGGATATGTTTCGGGTCAGGAGATGTCCGACAAGCTGGGCATATCACGCAACGGCGTAAACAAATGGATAAAGGCTCTGCGCTCGCAGGGGTATGAAATTGACAGCGCCACAAACAAGGGCTACAGCCTTGTGTGGGAGCCTGACAAGATGTCACGACAGGCTGTGGAGGAAAGGCTGAATACAATGTATATCGGCAGACCGACGCTTATTCTTGACAGTGTTGACTCGACAAACGAGGAGATAAAGCGGCGTGCAAGGCAGGGAGAGAAACAGGGTCTGACCGTTGTGTCGGACGAGCAGACGCTCGGCAAGGGCAGGCTCGGCAGAGTGTGGAAGTCGCCCAAGGGCACAAGCATTTATGAAAGCATACTGCTGCG
Source organism: uncultured Oscillospiraceae bacterium (assembly GCA_958448165.1). Classification (GTDB taxonomy): domain Bacteria; phylum Bacillota; class Clostridia; order Oscillospirales; family Acutalibacteraceae; genus UBA7067. Next base: position 18,981 of record CAUDCW010000021.1, on the reverse strand, counting down.
CCCCGAGCTTGCGCCCTCGCAGGTGCCGTGCATTACTCTTGTGGCAGGGCTTGCGCTTTGCAATACCGTCAACAGCATAGCCGACCTCGGCGCAAAAATAAAGTGGCCGAACGATATAATCGTCGGCAGAAAAAAGCTGTGCGGCATACTCACCGAAATGACGATAGAGGACAACACCGTTTCCTTTGCCGTTGTCGGAATGGGGATAAACGTCAACAACCGTTCTTTCCCCGATGAAATAAAAGAAAAGGCGACCTCGCTCTACCTTGAAAAGGGCAGAGCCTTTGACCGCTGTGAGCTTGTAGCAAGGCTTGCCGAAAGCTTTGAGCAGGTGTATAACGAGTTTATTATAAGCGGCTTTGAATCGCTCAAGGACAGCTATGCCTCGCTTTGTGCGACAATCGGCAGACGTGTCAGCACAAGCCGAGCCGGCAAGGAAATCTGCGGCACAGCCAGCGACATCGCCCCCGACGGCGGTCTGATTGTACTGACCGACGACGGCAAAAGCGAATATATCAGCACCGGCGAGGTTGCAGTGCAGGGGATTTATTGAGAGTGGAGAGTGGAGAGTGGAGAGTGGAGAGTGAAGAGTGAAGAGTGAAGAGTGAAGAGTGAAGAGTGAAGAGTTTTGAGTTTTGGTTGTCGCCGCAATTCCTCATTCCTAATTCCTAATTCCTAACTCCTAACTCCTAACTCCTAACTATCTTAACTCTCCACTCTCTTAATAAAAAATGCACAAATTTCCTGTGATTTTTTCTAAAATTTCGGCAATATAAAAAGCAGTAAATCAATGGTATAATTTTATTGCAGAAATTTATTCGACAGGAGGAACTGCAATGAAAAAGCTATTTTCAGCTAAAAAAATTATAGCACTGCTTTTGTGCGTGCTTATGGCTGTTATGCCGTTTTCGGGTGCGCTTGCGCTTGACGGCGGCAACACCCAATCGGGTGTTCCGGCTTATGTCGCCGCAAGCACTGACAAGGCACTGTGGCTTGACGGCTGTTCAACCGAGGGTGTAACCGAAATTGACGCTGTCAAATGGTATCTTCACACGGACAGAGTATATTATTTCTTAATGCCGACATCGGCTGACATTAAATCCGCCGCACTGTATCACAACTTTGACAGCGTTGAAATCAACGGCAAGGCTGTTGCAAGCGGCGACATTATGACCGACTTGCCTATAAATCAGAAATTTACGGTTAAGGCTGACGGCAAAGCCTACACCGCCTACATTATGCAGTCATCGAGCATCGCTTCAATGTTTGTCACAACCGAAAGCGGCAGTATGGACGCTATCAACGCAGATCCATACCACGAAACTGCCGAATCGGGTCAAATGCTTCTCGTTGACAGCGAGGGTGCTGTTTCCTATGACGGTGCGCTCGATTCAATCAAGGGCAGGGGCAACACAACCTGGCAGCTCGACAAAAAGCCGTACAACATCAAGCTGCCGAAAAAGGCAAGCCTGCTCGGTATGAAGTCGAGCAAAAAGTGGTGTCTGCTTGCAAACGCACAGGAGCACTCAATGCTGCGCAACCGTGTTGCTTATGACCTTGCAGACGAGGTCGGACTTGATTTTTCGCCCGAGTCACGCTTCCTTGACCTTTACGCAAACGGCGAATACCTCGGCACATATCAGCTCAGCGAAAAGGTTGAGCTCGGCAAAAACAACCTCGTCAGCATCACCGACCTGCAGGGCAATACCGAGGACGCTCTTTTAGCCGCAGGACAGAATGACGATATTGAGTCATACTCACTCACAAAATCGGGCAACAGACAGGGCTATGAACTTCCGCTTAACCCCGACGACATCACAGGCGGCTATCTGCTTGAATATGTTGTAAATCCCGAGGAGCCGTGCCACTTTATAACTACAAGAAAACAGGCGGTTGACCTAAAAACAGTCAACTCTATCGAGCAGGTCAACTACATAGCCGACTTTGTGCAGGATATGGAGGACGCACTGTATTCCGACACGGGCTACAACTCAAAGGGCAAGCACTACACGGATTATCTTGACCTTGAATCCGCCGTACTTATGTATCTTCTCGAGGAGCTTGCGGTAAACATCGACACAGGCATTTCAAGCTGCTTCTTCTACAAGGATTCCGACTCCAAGGGCGACGGCAAGCTTCACGCCGCACCGGTGTGGGACTATGACGTTGCATTCGGCAACCTCAGTGCATCCAAGGACGGCGTTTCTATGCAGTCAAACGACAAGGTTTTCGCAGGCATTTCAAAGCGCTACAACACCGATTACTACACCGTTATCGGTCAGCTTGCACAGCACAGCGACTTTATTGAAGCCGCCAAAGCACTGTGGAATCAGAAATTTGTCCCTGCTTTTGACATATTAAACGGCTACACAGAAGGAACAGGCAGGCTCAAGAGCTTTGAGCAGTATTCAAGCCTTGTTTCCGACAGCGCAAGGCTGAATTATACACACTGGGATATCAATTCTACCATTCTTGTAGACGCTGCCGGAGCAACTCACAAAAGTCAGCTTTCGTATTATCTTAACTGGATTTCGGCACGCAAAAACTTTATGGACAGCCTTTTTATCGACCTTCAGACAGCTAAGAGCCGTGCGCTTGCCGAGCTCGAAAAATACAAAGACTCGTTTAATGAGGCTGATTATACAGCCGATGAATGGAGCAGCTTTCTTGCGGAATATCAAAACGGAATCAACGCTATAAACGCCGCAACAAACGGTGTAGAGGTTGCCGCCGCACAGACTGACGCACAGGTAGCAATGAAAAAAACACTGAGCAGTATTTATGTTTATTATGACAACACAAAGACGCAGTGGGACGAGGTTTATATCTTCTGGTGGGGTTCATACGAGGTTGGAACACCGAGCTGGCCGGGCGAGCCGATGACAGACTGTGGAAACGGCATATGGAAATACAGACTTGACAAGAGCATACAGAACGTCATTTTTAACAACGCCGGCAACGGCGCACAGACCGATGACCTCATTGCACCGCTCAAGACAAATCAGATCTGGATTCCCGATTACGAGAATATGACGCATCACCCGACAAAGGGCGAGCTTTATTTGGGTGAGTGGACAGATTATTTTGTAAAGGGCGACGCAAACGGTGACGCAAACGGTGATGGCAAGGTAAACCTGCTTGACGCCACAATAGCGCAAAAAGCAGCGCTCGGTATAATCTCGCTTGAGGGTCAGAACAAGACAAACGCCGATATGAACGGTGACGGCAGCATAAAAATATATGACGCAATAATGATTCAGAAGCTTGCGCTGGCATATACAGCATAAGCGACAGCTTTAAAGATGAAGAGTGAAGCTGCGGCGAGAGCCGCAAGCGGCTCTTTAAATTAAGAATAACTCATAACAAGACTGTGAATTCGCCCCGGAATGGCCAAGACCGTTCCGGGGCGATTTGATGAATATAATAATCGTGTCTGTAGGGTCGTCCCTACAAATCCTAAACGACATTCAGCGCAGCGAGCCGGAACGGACAAGCCCGTTCCCTGCAACCGTGTTTCGGGTAAGCCGCTTGCGGCGACCACCAAAATTATGCATTATGAATTATGCATTATGCATTATGAATTATGAATTCTCTCCGCATCACATCGTTTCGGGGGCGTTTATCTTGAGCATATCAAGCACGTTTCTGATAACGCTCTTAACGCTTAAGCACAGCGTGAGCCTTGCCTGAAGCAGTCCTTCCTCGCTGCCCTTGATTCTGCACGCATTGTAGAACTTATGGAACAGAGATGCAAGCTGAAGCACAAAGCGTGTTATCTTTGTCGGGTCATACTCCTTAGCCGCCGAGATTATCTCGTTTGTATATGAAGCCAAGTGATGTATAAGCTCCTTTTCCTCGGGCGCTGTGAGCAGCTCAAGCTCCTGCTGAGTGCATTTTCTCGGCTCAATGCCGTCCTCCTTGAGCGCCTTTATGATAGAGCAGATTCTTGCGTGTGCGTACTGAACATAATAAACAGGGTTCTGGCTGTCCTGCTGAACAGCTAAATCAAGGTCAAAGTCCATCTGAGTGTTCGCCTCACGCATATTGAACATAAAGCGAGCCGCATCAACGGGAACCTCGTCAAGCAGTGTTTCAAGCGTTATCGCCTTGCCGCTGCGCTTTGAAAGCTTGTAGGTTTCGCCGTTTTTGACAAGGCGGACCATCTGCATAATTATCATATCAAGCCTGTTCGAGTCAACGCCCAGCGCCTCCATAGAAGCCTTCATTCTCGGAATATAGCCGTGATGATCAGCGCCGAGAACGTCGATTGCAACGTCATAGCCTCTTGTCACAAGCTTGTTGTAGTGGTAGGCGATATCGGGAACAAGGTAGGTCGGGATTCCGTTTGCACGCACAAGCACCCTGTCCTTGTCCTCGCCGAAGTCGGTTGTCTTAAACCACAATGCGCCCTCCTGCTCATAGGTGTGGCCGCTTGCCTTGAGCTTTTCGATGATTTCAGCCACTGCGCCGCTTTGGTGCAGTGAGCTTTCAAGAAACCAGTTGTCATACTCAATGCGGTATTTGCGCAAATCGTCCTTGAGCTTCTGTATATTCTGCGGCAGAGCGAAGTCGCAAAGCGCCTGCTTTCTCTCCTCGCTCGGAGCGTTCACATATTTATCGCCGTTGATTTCGGCAAATGCCTTTGCGTGATTTGTGATATCCTCGCCGAGGTATGCGTCCTCGGGCATTTCAACGCTCGGGTCAAAAAGCTGTAGATATCTCACCTCAAGAGAGGTCTTGAACTTTTCAATCTGATTTCCTGCGTCGTTGACATAGAATTCTCTCGACACCTCATAGCCTGCCGCCTGCAATACAGAGGCAAGGCAGTCGCCGAGTGCGCCGCCTCTTGCGTTGCCGATGTGCATCGGGCCTGTCGGGTTAGCCGAAACGAACTCAAGCAGAATTCTCTTGCCCTTGCCGTAGTCGCTCTTGCCGTAGTCCTCGCCCTTGTCGTCAATCTCGTTCAGAACAGCGGCATAGTAGCTCGGCGCAAGCACAAAGTTTAAAAAGCCCGGTCCTGCAACCTCACAGCTTTCGGCATAGGTCTTGCCGAGATCTATATTTTCCTTGATTGCATTTGCAATCCTGAACGGCGGCATACGAAATGTCTTTGCGCAAGCCATAGCGGCGTTTGTGGCAAGGTCGCCGTGGCTTCTGTCCGCCGGAGTTTCTATAATAAATTTCGGGAGCTGCTCATACTGCGGCAGCTCGCCCTTATTAACCGCAAGGTCAAGCGCATTTTTGATTTCCTCCATCAGCTGCGCTGACGCTATACTTGCCGTTTGTGACATTAAAATCATCCTTTCTTTTTTAAGAGTGGAAATTGGAAAATTCATAATTCATAATTCATAATTGTGGTTGTCGCCGCAAGCGGCTCTGGCGGTGCAAGCACCGCAATGAAATAAATCCCTGACGGGATTTGTGAAATATTGCTACGCAATATGAAATAGCTTCGCTATGAAATATTTGCCTGCGGCAAATGTTAAGGTTGTCGCCGCAAGCGGCTCTTTAATTTTATGAAATACTCGTTTCGGGATACATCTCCACTCTCCACTCTTCACTCTCCGCTCTGCTCAGAGCGGCTTCGTCGCACTGAGCCTTTTAAGCTCAATTGAAAACTCATTTTCACTGCCGAAGTCGGTGTTGAAATTGAGTGAATATTCAACGTTGACATATCCGCCGTCGCTTGTCAAGTCAAAATCGACAACGTTTGTGAACACGTTGATCATCAGGTCGCCAAACGGCGTCTGATAAAGGCACTGGTGCTGAGAATCAAGCTCCAGCATAAGCTGGCTCTGATAATCGCCCGTGCGGATTATCGAAACAAGGCTGTCGCCCTCGATTTTCACAACGGTGTCGCGCTCGCTGTCGCCGTCTTCCTCCTCGACATACTCGGTATAATAAATATACCTTACGCCGTCTTTCTCCTCATAATGCCCGGTGGTTTCAAGCTCAATCACGTCCTGCTCGCCGTCAACGGTCTGCTTGCCCGTGATTTTTATTAAATAATCTTTTTTATGTTCTTCCATTTTCGTCCTCATATATATGCTAATCTATATGCCCATCTGCAATTTCGGGATTTCCGCCATAAACAAACTTCAGCCTGACTGAGAATAATTCGCCAAGCTAAAACTGTTCAATATCTATCTGCTCCACAGTATCATCAATATCACGGTCAAGGAACATTCCCGCAAGGTGAGAGAATCCGTCCGGTGTGTCGCTGACATAAAATCTGCTTTTGCCCGGCTCGGTGCTGTCGTTCAGCAGTCCTCGCTCTGAAAGCAGCTTTGCCGTATAAAGAGCCGTTTCCCTGCCCGAATCGACAAGGGCAACGCCCTGCCCCATCACCTTTGAAATAACCTTTTTAAGTATCGGGTAATGCGTACAGCCGAGTATTATCGTGTCAACGCCAAGCTCCTTCAGCTCTTGCAGATATCGCTCGACAACCATCACGACAATCGGGTCGTCCTCTGATATAAAGCCGTTTTCAACAAGCGGCACAAACAGAGGGCAGTCCTGCTGATAGACCTTGATATCAGGGTTCAGGCGTTCAATCTCGTGCTTGTACGAATTACTGCTTATAGTTGCACTTGTGCCGATAACGCCGATTCTGCCGTTTTTTGTCTTGTTGACAGCCGCAGCCGCAGTCGGCTTTAAAACACCTGTGAACGCAACAGGAATTCTGCCGCCCAGATCACCTGCAACCGAGCTTACCGTGCCGCAAGCCGCTATGATAAACTTGACATTTTTAGAAAGCAGAAAAGCGGCGTCCTGCTGAGCGTATTTTTTGATTGTACTGCGGCTTCGGTTGCCGTACGGCACACGTCCCGTATCGCCGAAATAAACAATATCCTCGTGCGGCAGTACGCTTAAAAGCTCTTTTACCGCTGTAAGACCGCCAAGGCCCGAATCGAAAACACCGATTGGCTCTTTCGACATTGCCGTTCCCTCCCCGAAAGAATAGAAAATAGAGTTGAGAGTGAAGAGTTAAGAGTGAAGATGAATTTCGCAACGGGTCTGTGAGTTTGTAGGGAACGGTCTTGACCGTTCCGGGTCGAGCCAAAAAATTAAACTCTATTATAATTTTGTATAACATAACAGTCACTGCGTCTATCCCGGGCGACCGCAAGGGTCACCCCTACGAAACATATGCAACATTCATAAGAGCGAGCCGGAACACTCAAGAGTGTTCCCTACGAACTCGTTTCGAGTAAACATCTCCACTCTCCACTCTTCACTCTATTTTCATAACACATTTACAGTTAATTATAAGCTCTAAAGCCGTCTGTGTCAAGGGTGGCGGATCTGCACAAGCGCACGGGATAACACAAAACCGCCCGAACTTTACTCACGAGCGGTTTCATCACCGGATATTCAGCGTATGAGCCAGTGGTAATCCTTGCGGCAGTCAAGTATATACTCCACATACACCGTATCATCCAAAATCTGATAAAGAACAAAATACCACTTTTCAACATACATCTTATGATATTGAGATTGATTCAGATATTCTTCATCAACAAACGGAAGCCTTTGCGGCATTTGAGCAAGATAACGAAGTGCAGTCATAATCTGCTTCTTTTTCTCTGCCGCTGCCTCTTTGTTCATCTGTGCCAGAAAACGGATATGCACTCCGAGCATTTGCTTTGCTCGGTCTGACACAATAACCTTATACCTTTGTTTTTCTCCCATACGCTACACCTCTGCAATCACTTCATCAAGGTAAGCTTCGAGTTCATCAAGGGTATATCCCGGTCTTCCGTGCAGTCTGTCCTCCTCAACAGCCAACAGCTCCTCCCTCAGCTTGAGCATTTTTTCTCTCCTGTTGTAGGTTTCAATATCCATAACAACCAGGTCGCCCTCGCCGTTTTTGGTGAGGAAAATCGGCTCCTCGGTCTTTCTGCACATTTCGGCAATTTCGTTGTAATTCTGGCGGATTGCCGCTGACGGACGGATAATCATAAAAACACCTCCTTGGCAAGGTCATTATCACAATGACCTTGCAATTAAATATGACCTTACGGTCATATGAAATTCGCCTGACGGCGAGTGAAATATCGCTTTGCGATATGAAATATTTGCCTGCGGCAAATGTTATGGTTGTCGCTCCGCTCCGAATAACAATAGCAATATTCTGTCTATATTATACTCGTTTGTTGCTACGATTACAATAGATAGAGGAAAGTAATTCTTTTCATACCGTATCCTCTCCTTTACCTATATTATAGAGGAAACGAGAGAAAAGCGTAGTTTGCGATTCGTTTATAGGCATAAAAAAAACAGGCAGCCTGTTACAACAGGCTGCCTGCAAAAAAAGAAAGTGAGAGAATTAAGTTTTCTTAATGTCAGTGTTTTACAAACGCAGACAAAACAAGTCTTAAGTCATCGTATGAGAGATTTGTATATTGTCTCCAATTAGGACACCTATCCTTCTTAATTTCTTTTAACTCGCCCAGCTTTGCACCGGACATCTTTATAGCAGGAAGGTATTCGGTATTAAAGGCAAAAGTAAAGCTCATGCGACGCTGTAAGGGAATAACAAATGCCGATCTTTTATTTCTACCCTTGCGATATATATTGTTCATTTTCTCTCCCTGTGTGGGATTTCGGACTATTGTATAATCTGTTTCCTCAAAAACATCTGATAAAGCAATTCGCATTTCTGTTAATAAATCTTCTTTGCTTCTGTTCCAATCAAAGCTATCCATCTGTAACTCCTTTCTCAATCTAATTCTCAAAAAAACCTTTCCGAGGTTTTCTGTGATGATATGGTAGGTGATTTTGTTGCTTTTGGATTGTGCCAATGTGACTTTTCCTTTGATGATCAAACTTAATCTATTCAAAAGGTCGTTTTCATCGGCTGAATTTTTAATTTCATAAAAAACATTGGTGAATGTATAAGGACTATGAAAAACTAAATCCCTTATACCGAGTGTTTGTCTGATGCCATTCTGACACTTAAAAAGATAAAACTCTTTTTCTTCCATCTTAAAAATCCTCAAAAAGATCAGAAAAAGTATAACGAAAGACAGCGGCAATATACTTTGTAAGAATATGGTCATATACCATAGTTGGAGTAATCTCGTAGTCACCCTGATAGCCGTATTTCATAACAACCTCAGCGTCGTCGCAATGCTCCTCAAAGTCGTCATCAGGAACAACGGTGTTGCCTAAACCGAGGTCATCAACGTATTCAATTTCATCGTAGATATAGCACACGCCGTTTATACTCGGAGAATCCTCGCAAATGTCCTTTTTGCTGTCAAATAAAAAGAATTGAAATAAATACACTTCATTCTCATAATAGTTTACATAGTCAGGCATATCTTCCCAAGGGTTATTGTTCCACAGTCTGCCTTCCGCTATTGTCTATCCGTCAAACAAAAAAGACCTTGATGAAAACGAATCCATCAAGGTCAAATTCATTAAAATATGCGATTGATTACGCTCTGCACAACTTTCTGCACCGTTTGGCGTAAATGGCGTAAGGTATATTATATAGGAAACAGGAGAAAATCGAAGTTTGCGATTCATTCTTGGGCATAAAAAATCAGGCAACCTCACATAAGGCTGCCTGCTATAGTATAGATTAATGCTGTAAATCAGAATTTATTGCACCGTGTCTAAAATCAACTGGTTGAATCTTTTTGCAAACATCGGCGGAATATTGTGAGCAGCCTTATCCCATATCTCACACCGACAATTCGGATTGATCTCAGCCATTCGTTTGACGCTGTCCATTACTTCTTTTGGTTCTTTTCCTCCGGCCAACGCAATAATAGGAATTGGCACTTTGGCAAAGTCCGGTTCGCTTTCAAATGTTATGCCATTATTCACGGAATTACGAATAGTATCAATCTTAACATTCTGCATCTGATGAACAAATTTTTTTCTCGGCTCTCTGGGAAGTCCATTCATCATGCCTATGATATTACAAAGCCACTTTTTCTTGAATGAAGCAAATTGCTTTTCATTCATTTTCATAACTTCCGCTAATGAAGATTCCGTTTTGTTCAGCCACGGACTGACGATTATGGCAGAATAAAATAATTCCGGATATTCCGATACAAGCTTGAAAGCAAGTTGCGCACCCAATGAAAATCCCACCAGTAAAACTTTTTTGTTGAGGCTTCTTATCATGTTTACAAGTTCGGCACAACACGTATCCGTGTAAAAGATTCTGCCCGCTTCATCTCCAAATCCCATGATATGGGGTACGATAATGTGAAAAGAATTAGCGAGCGAATATTGCCTACCATAGCAATGCACAAAATTTGCTCCATGCAGCATCACTATAATGCTATTGTTTTCCTTCCCATATTCTTCAAGCTTCAATTTGTGTTTCCTCCGTCAACTTCCGATTTATCTTGCTATAATTATATCATTTCAGCCTGATTTTGTCCATCTGTCAAACAAAAAAGACCTTGATGAAAACGAATCCATCAAGGTCAAATTCATTAAATATGCGATTGTTTTCGCTCTGCACAATTTTCTGCACCGTTTGGCGTAAATGGCGTAAATCCGAGACATCGCAACTCTCGAAACCCGCAGAAACACTGGGGTTTTGGGGTGTTACTTATCCAAACTCTTCATCGTGGGGACGATTTAGGACATCGTTTCAATTCTTGCTATAACCCAACATAGTTCAAAATAAGTCGCAAATCAGATTTTTTCAAAATCCTACTTTACTTTATTTTCGATTAGTTTCGTGGGGGCTTTGTGTAAGAATTGATGTAAATGATGTAAATGCTTTTATCCACCAACTATGAAGTCCGTATCAATTTAATCTGTCAAACCGACACTTTATTATACTCATTTTTGAAGTAGGAGTCAAGACCTTCAAATTCGGACTTCCTCAGCTCCTTTGTTACATCGGTATAGATGTTGAGCGTAGTTGAAATATCCTTATGACCGAGCGTGTCCTGAATGACCTTAACATTTACCCCTGCTTCGCACATTCTTGTTGTGAAAGTATGCCTTAAAGAATGGCAGCTAAAATGCGGGAGCAATACTTCTGCATTTTCATCTTTCAACAACTGCTCATCGTTACAGTCACGAATAATACGGCGAATTGCTTTGTTGAGGGTTGCCTGATGTTGCGGCTGTCCGAAACGGTTGATGAAGATAAAATCGGTGTATCCGTCAACAGTCGCTTCACAATGAAGGTCAAGTAATTCCTGTCTTTCTTTTTCCATTAAAAATGCTTCTTTGACGAAACCGAGCATAGGCACTTTTCTTCTTCCTGCCGGGGTTTTGGTCGTATTAACATTGAAGTAACAGCCACGCTTACTGCCCTCGGTACGATGGTCATAGTAAACCAGCGTGTGGTTCACATCAATGATACCTTCTTCCAAATCAATATCGCACCATCTTAACCCTGTAACCTCTCCAACACGAAGTCCCGTACCAATCATAACCGCAAACACCGGATACCAATACTTTGATGTCGGAGAGTTTTTCAAATAGTCAAGAAACAACTCTTGCTCCGGCTTTGTTAAGGCTCTACGCTTCTCGGTCTGAAAACAATGGGACTGTTTCAACTCTTTGAGCACATTGTTTGACGGGTTATTCCTGATGTAGTCATCATCGACCGCCATATCCAAAATCTGATGGAGAACCGTATGAATATTATCAATGGTCGCCGGCTTCAGATGGCGTTCGTCTGCAAGGTAATTATAGAACCTCTTTATATCTGTTTTTCTCAGAGAAGATACAGTCTTTGAACCTATCTGATGACGGACAAAGGTCTCATACATATACTTATAGTTTTCAAAGGTGTTGTTTTTCAGACCTCGCTTCAAATCCTTCCAAAGCTCATAAATGTCATTGACCGTTGTCATCTCATAGAGTTTGTCTCTGCCTATGCCTGTGTAAGCGGTCGCTTCATCAATCGTAAGGTAAGGCTTTACCCAAACCGGCACGGTTTCCACCTGATTACCTGAATTATTCAATTCAGTCTGCTTATTTCCCATAACACCACCTCCATCAGAGGGAATACTGCGATGACAGGTATTCCTCAAATTGTTTCCTTTTAATCAATCGCTTTGCCCCGTTCCAAAGAACGAAAGGACAATCTTCGCAATTCGATAGTTCTTTTATCTTTGATGTGCCAATGCCCGAATATTCCGAAGCTTCTTCAACCGTAAGGTTCATCTTCTTCCAAATTGGGACACTCGACATATTGGATTTAAGTTGTTTGTCAGACATACGCTGTAACCTCCTTGCCTTTGGTGATTACAGCATACTCAAAAGTCTGCGGTAAGCCAATTATGCGAATCGGCTCATCGCAGACTTGACTTTTTCCTTAAATCGAGTATTGCCTTTCGATAAACTCGTCAAAGACTTTCCTTTTAATCATTCTTCTGCTACCAATCCAAAGAACAAAAGGACAATCCTGACTTTCCGTCATTTCATAAAGCTTTCCCATTCCAATACCGGAATAAGCTGCCGCCTCCTCAATAGACAGGTTTGGTTTACACCAAAGAGGAATGTTGTAACGCTTCTTTTTTTCACTGCTATTTGACATTCCTGCACCCCTTTCCTTTGACCGAGGTGCGTTTGTCATAAACGATGTAATCCCAACCGCTGTTATTGCACTTATCGCAGTGGTCTTTGCTTTTCGCAAACGGGTCAAGACGCCTGACAACATAGTTTGGGTCGTGGATATAGTCGCTCAGACACTTGGGGCATAAGCAACGAACATCTCCGTTTCTGTCTGTGTTGTAAATCCATAAACCGAAAGTCTTTTTAAGAGCTGCGTTAATTTGCTTCCAAAGCCTTTCATCGTTTACCGAACCAATGTAGTCTGTCAGTTCATCCTTATTGACGGTCTGTATCTGTTCAAGAAGAACCATTGACGGCTTCTTCAGACCGAAGTCCTCACCCAAAATGATGTGTGAAGGAAGATACTTCTTTTTCATCACAGCTGTAACAGCCGCAACAATAATTGTCGGAGCGTTTGCATTAAAGTTGTCCGCCTGAATTACCATTACAGGTCTCTCTCCCGACTGGACAGACCCCTCCCTTTTTCCAAAATCGTAGTAGAATAAATCTCCACGCTGAATTTCTTTTCTCTGCATATATGTATAACCTCTCTGTTCATTTAGTCTTGAAAGTGCATTTCGTATCCGGAATTGAAATAACCCCTTCACTCATTTGGACAAAGGGGGTCAAAATGCACACCCAAAATCAGAGGTTTTCATAAAATTTCTTGAAATTTTTTCTTGCGGCGGCAATCGACTTATCTACAACGCTGTAATATACGCCTTCTTCCTTTGCGATTTTTCTTGAACTCATACCTAACAAAATCGCTTTAATCATTCTTTCTCTCTGAACGGGTTTCAGCATTTCCAATACCTTTCTGACTTTTGCAATTTCTAACTGTCGAAGCTGTTCCTTTTCTTCCTCAATCCGTTCTTCCTCCGCCTGCTCAAACGGGTCAACAAACGGAGTAATCAGTTCCCGGTGGAACTGTTCAGAGATGTCATCTTCATAGCCGTACACATCGATTGTTCTTTTTGCTCGCTTTTCGTACTTATCATTGTTTCTGTATGACTCGTCAATCACTTCGCCCTGAGCCATAGAAAGCAGAATGAACGGGGTGTACCGGCGGATAACATCAGGGTATTTAACCCACAATTCTTCTTCCGCCAGTTCTGTTACAATCGCCCATTTCTCCGTGCCGGTGTAACCGTGGTATTCATACCGCAGATTGATGAGTTTGCAGTCGTTCGCAAATAATAATTCCTGTTGTTCTAATGTAAGTTTTGTCATTGTCGTAATCTCCTTAAATTTGAATTTTTGAATTTGGTTGAAATCAAAAATTCGGAGATTACGGATACTTGGCGATATATGCCAGCCACTTATATGTCACGGTCTTGCTCCTTTCGGGAGCGACAAAAAAGCCGGACACCAAGAACATTAGGATATTTCTATCCCTTAATTCTCAGCGTCCGGCAATTTGATGACTCAGGAGCTTTCGCTCAAGGACTCGTGGCTCGGTACATCTGCCCGATATTTAATTGTTCGCTCTGTTATTACTTCTTGTTAATCTGTACTTGACCGTTCCCTTGCGTAGGGACAGGTCAACCTCTACTACTCTGTGGCAGTTCGGACATTTCAGTTCAATAACACCTGTTGTCATTGTTACCTTGTCGAAAATACGCCAGCCACAGTTTTTGCACCTTACGATTATCTTTTGTTCCAACGATTTCATAGCTCGCTCACCTCCGGATAAACCGTAACCAAATCAAAAGGATTATCAAGATACTCCTTTTTCAGTAGTCCGAGCTGTTTCATTCGTATGGCAAGTGCTTTTTTGGAACACCCTAAAAAATCGGCAAGTGCGTCAAACCTTTTATATACGCTCGGATAGTATATCTTGTTCAGGCATTCAATCTTTTCGCCGAGACTGAACAGATACATTCCTTGTTTTATGAGGTTTTCAGGAAGAAGAATAGCAGCTCCAAGCGTGTTTGCCTGCCATTCCTCCCAATCGGATATTGGCTTATTCCTCTCGGAATTTGCCTTGCAATAATGTACTCCGGCAGATTTCTGTGTTACACCGTAATCATGCGGGAACAACATCTTGAATATCTGATGGCTGCCCTCGTGCATTAAGGTAAAGTTCTTTCTGCCTTTCAGCTTGCTGTCAAAGTTCAAGTCCTTTTCCACAAGAACGGTTTTCCCGTCCAAAAAGAAAAAGGCTTCGTTATCATCATCTTCAAATACCTGAACACCCATTTCCGTAAATGAGGTCATTCCGAGAATACTACCGTCATAGGATAGGTGCTGGTATTCGACATTCAATCCGAGAACCTTCTCCAAGAGAAGCTCCGGGTCAATTCTGTATATTTGTGTGTTACGGACATCAGGAAGTGCCATATATGCCTGAACATACTTGTCGGCAATCGCTTCGATGTCAAATCTCGATAAATGTTTCAAGTTACAAAACCTCCTACCATTAGGATTTTGCTTCCACAAACCACTTTCCGTTTTCTTCGTCGAACAGAAATGCGGGCTTGCCGCAAATCTGTACCGTGTAGCGGATACCGGTTCCTCCGACTTTGGTGGAAGCCGCACGGCATTTCTGAATTACACGGTCTATCTCATATTTTTCATCATTCTCAAACTTGATGAAATTCGGACGAGCCGTCCCATCAGGTCTGTGTGTTACATTTACTTCAACATAAACTTTTCTTCTATCGGATTCCATTTCTATACCTCGTAATTTCTCAAAGTCAAAACCAATCTTCCCAAGTGCTTGTATCCGTCGATGTTCTTATCCGACACCCTGTACTTAGGTCGGTCATCTCCGGCAGTATTGATGTAACAGGAAAGCCTTCCTTTCTTAAAGCGTTTTTTCCGGTCAAAGAACAGGAACATTCCCTCATATATACCGTAGTCGGTAAAATGGTTTCCGCCGTCCGCACGGAAGATAACAATATCTTCGCTGCACCCCTGCAAAAAGCAGTCGGGTATCGTAACATAAGCCGTAACCTCTTTTTCGTCAATCACATTAAGCCCTCCTTAACCGACCATACCTGTCGGCATAGTGATTTCAGCTTTTTTCGGTGGTAGCCGCAGGTTCTGACACAGAACCCCATTCCTTATGCTGTCCTTTCCGAAACGCCGTCTGATTTCTTCAACACACTTTTCCATTCGCTCCAATTTGTCCTGCTTGGCGGCGTCCATAAACATATCTATTTGACGGGGCGTGTCTTGTGGAACAAGATTTATGGCTTGTACCGTCACAGAACGGATAGGGTTATTCCACCCATATCTTTTTTCAAACAACTGAAAAGCGGTCTTTGCAATAATCATCGGAGACTGTGTAGGAAGTGCAATCTTCGTCTGCCATTGCCTTGTATTGAGTGTGTTGTCTCTAATATGTATTGCGACACCTTCTGCACTCAGTCCGTGAACACGGAGCTTGTGTCCGATGTCTTGGGTTAACTCGAGAAACACGGGCCACACCTGCTCCGGTTTCTCTAAGTCTGCTACCGTTGTTATACCGTGTCCTACGCTTTTTATAGGAGAAACGAAGTCTTTCTTGGCAACAAGGGAAAGGTCGTTACCATTGGCATAGTTCCATAAAACTACTCCGTTCTTTCCTAATCTTCTGCGTAAGAACTCAGGGTCGGTATTCGCTAAATCCCCGATGGTACGAATACAATAGCTGTCAAGCACTCGCTGGGTTGCCCGTCCTACACCGAGCAGGTCAGCGGCAGGAAGTCCCCAAATCTTTTCTTTGAATGTGTCCTTTGGAATTACGGTTACTGCGTCCGGTTTCTTCATATCCGAGCCGAGCTTCGCAAATATCTTATTAAAGGAAACACCCACAGAAATCGTCAAGCCGAGTTCAAACTTCATAGTCTCACGAATTTCATTTGCCACCTTTTCCGGCGAACCGAAAAGGCTTTCTGTCCCGCTAATATCCAGCCAACACTCGTCCATACCATACGGTTCAACTTGGTCGGTATATCGCTCATAAACGCTTCTCGCAAGCTTTGAGTATTTGATATACTCCTCATAATGGGGCGGCACTACAACCAAGTCCTTGCACTTCTGTTTAGCCTGCCATACTGCGTCCCCGGTTTTCACATCAAAAGCCTTTGCTTTGTAGTTCTTTGCAAGCACGATACCGTGTCGTTCCTCCACAGAGCCGCAGACAGCAATCGGATATTTCTTCAATGCGGGGTCGAGCATACATTCGACGCTGGCATAGAAGTTATTCATATCACAATGAAGTATGCTTCGTAACATTTTTAGAACCCCCTTGACATTTTGGGTAGTTTGGTGTACACTATGTGTAGTTCAACTTCCCAATTCATATTATATACACTTCAACTGTACTTGTCAAGAGCAAATGGGTAGTTCAACTGTAAATATTCTTTTAAGGAGTGAAATCACAATGACATTCGGTGAAAAAGTCAAGGCTGAAAGAACAAAGCTTGGTATGAGTCAAGATGAGTTGGCAGCTAAAATCGGCGTAACCCGACGCATAATTGGTTCTTATGAAAATGATAAATCCCGTCCGAGAGGAATGGAAAGATATAAGAAGCTGGCAGAATCCTTAAATGTAAATGTGAATTATCTGCTGTCTGAGGACGACGCTTTCATCGCCGATGTAGAGGATAAGTACGGACGCAGAGGAGCAAGACAGGCTCAGGAGTTGCTTGCAGAAGTTACCGGTCTGTTTGCCGGCGGCGAAATGGCTGACGAGGATATGCGTGAAATGGTTGACGCCATTCAGGAAGCCTATCTTATTGCAAAGAAAAACAATAAAAAATACACCCCGAAGAAATACCGCAAAGACGAGTAATCCTCGAAGTGAACTAAGTCCAATATATGGGACATATAATAGTTTATAATTTATTATAGGGTTAATATCCGATATACTATAATATGGGAGGTGAGCCGGATTGGGGTATTACACTACGGCTGAGATTGTGAAAATCGTAAACAAGCTCATTGACCGCTGCGGTACTCGTGACCCATACAAGGTCGCAAAAGAGCTTGGTATCAATATAATCTACCGAAATTTTGACAAGCAGCGTGGAGCATATAAAGTTATTCTGAAGAACCGCTTTGTTTTTCTTAAAAACGGTATGCACCCGGTCGTGGAGCAGATAGTGCTATGGCACGAAATCGGACACGATGTTCTCCACAGGCAAGAAGCGGTTGCTGTCGGCGGGTTCAAAGAGTTCAACATCTTTGATATGAGAGAGAACCGTATGGAGTATGAAGCAAATATCTTCGCTTCTCAGGCTTCGCTCCCGGACGACACCATTTTGGAATACATTGAAAACGGCTATGACATTCAGCAGATTGCACGGGCAATGTGTTCTGACATAAACCTGATTGCTCTGAAAGTGGATACGCTGATTGCACAGGGCTATCAACTTCGCAAACAGGAACACCAAAACGATTTTCTTAAATACAATCACAAAATGTAAGACCGTCAAGTCTCGAATGTTGAGATTTGACGGTCTTTTCGTTATTTATTACATTTTTCTTTATAATCTTCGCCCCAACTCCACATAGCGTCGAGAATAGGTTTCAAGCTTTGTCCCAATTCTGTCAGAGAGTATTCTACTCTCGGCGGAACTTCAGCATACACTTTTCGATTAACGAGTCCGTTTTCTTCCATATCACGAAGCTGAGCAGTCAAAACCTTTTGAGAAACGCTGCCGATTGATTTTTTTAATTCACCGAAACGCTTTGTACCCGGCAGTAATGCTCATGTACGGTAAAGAAGCAAGCAACCGAAAACAATAGATAGACCGCCAGCACTACACTATTCCGAACCAAAGACCAAAAGATAAGCATTTTGAGAAAATCTAAACTTTTGGATTTTCCTACAATGCCGACTACGGCGGAATCCCTCCCACTCCTTATATATTTCTTTCTGTATACATTGAATTTGTATTTAGTAAAATGCAGACAACACCACGGATCGGCTTTTGGCTGGACAATTCCAACCAAACACCGCAGCAGACAGTAGAAACCATTCTGAACGTTAGGAAGCCGGTATGATTGTTACATATAAGGGGAAGAAAAATTTCTTTTAGATACTTGTTTTCCTAAAACTGATGTGATATAATAATTCTATTCCAGAAAAGGAGTAAAAAATATGCGGCAAGGTATTCTTAAATAAAACTATAATCAAATAGTGGGAACAAAGGATTATGATAGTCCCTTTTGTAGGGGCTTAGTTTTTTGTACCCAATTTAAGAATACTTTTGCCTTATCAATTTTGACATATCCCCAAAAACAGCAATCACAAACAGGTGTATGCTGTATATGTGTATGTCCGCAACTTATAATCCCCAGTGGTAAAAGTATTTTACTGCTGGGGATTTTTATGCCCTTTGGGGCTGTAAAGGGAGGACAATCACATGAAAATAATCAATATTGGAATTCTTGCCCATGTAGACGCTGGAAAGACGACCTTGACGGAGAGCCTGCTATATGCCAGCG
>CAUDCW010000020.1 GCA_958448165.1 uncultured Oscillospiraceae bacterium | reverse complement strand
TGGCAAAACGATAAAAACATGAAAAAATGTCGAATTTAATGTTGACATTTTTAAAGATAAGTTTTAGAATGAAAATCGACAAGAGGTTACAAAGCCTCTGCCGATTTTCTTTTTTTATAGGAAACAGCAGAAAAGAAGAGCGTGCAGAGCGTAAAAACTCTGACACGCTTATTTTTTTACCATAAAAGCAAATGAGGACGGAAAGGAGCATAGAACATGGCGAAACGAAAGTACAAGCGTCTGCATTACGAGGACAGGCAGACCATAGAGGCTATGAGTAAGCAGGGAAGCAGTGTAAGTGATATTGCAGAGGCACTGGGAACGCATAGGGACACAATTTATAGAGAGTTCAAACGCTGCAACGCCACACTGAAAACCTACACGGCAGCAGCAGGGCAGCAGGCGTTATAAACAAGAATAACAAAAGAGAGGTAAGACACATGAAAAAAGTAGATTTTAACAAATTGCAGGCAGGCGATTTAGTAGAAGTGCCACGCACACAGTTTGCACCTATGCGTAGGGGCTGGAATGGCTGGTTATTCAGTGAGGCAGTAGTAATAAGAAAGGGCGTAGGAAGAAAAAGCAAAAAGAATGTAGTCGTAGTGGAAATGAGAACACCAGCAGGAAAGAACAGCTACGGGACTATAGAGGCTACATTTTACGCAGAGAATGTTTTTACTACGCCAGCAGCAAAGAACGCAAGAAACATTTTGAAGAAATACGGAATAGAGGACGCAGAGAGCTTTTACAAATTCATTGAGCGGGACGACGTAACGGGCTGCGACTGGATAAGGTTTTTAATAGAAAAAGGCTTTTTATTTAATGAGTAGGCGGCAGCAGCCGCCACGAGTGCCGTTAGTTCAGTTGGTTAGAGCAGCCGCCTCATAAGCGGCAAGTCGTGGGTTCAAGTCCCACACGGCACATTGTGTAGCAGGCATGGCGAGCCTGCGGCAGAGGGCAGCAGGCTAATAGCTGCAATCTGTATACCGTGGAAAAATAGCGGCGGTCATACCAGCCAGAAAGTATGTGACGGTCAACAGGTTTTCAGCTGCTTTTTAATGCGAAAAGCAGCCCGCACGGTAAAACCAAACGCCAGAACAGGAGAGCGGCACACATGGAAAGACAGAGAGCGCCGCCGAAAGGAAGAGAGGCAGAGAATGGCAGCAGAGGCATTGATAGTAGAGGACGCATACCAGAGAGGCTATGCAGATGCCATAGCAGATATGCGAAAGAAAAAAAGAGCAGAGGCGGCAGCGGGAGCAGGCAAAGAAAGCCCGCCGCTGGTATTTCATTAAGCAGAAAGCCTACGGGCTTGCAATGCTGGCAGTTACCGTGCTGGCGGCATGGGCGACAGAGGGCGACATAACAATAGCGGTTATTACCGTACCGCTGGGGCTTATGTGCCTTTTCAGTAAAAAAATGCTGATAGTAGACAACTACTATTTTGCTACAGAAGAGAGGGCAATACATGGACGAAAAAACAATACAGCGTATTAAAAAGCTGCAAGCACTGGCAGAGCGGGGCGTAGGCGGCGAGAAAACGACAGCGCAAAAGAAACTTGCAAAGCTGCTTAAGGATAACGGTATAAATTCCTTAGACGAACTGCAAAAGGAAGAGTATGAATATACGATATTTTCCTACAACGGAAAGCACGAAATAAAACTGCTGCGGCAGTGTATGTATAAGGTCATGGGTGCTAAATCTGACAGAACAGCATACAAGCCATACGGACGGCGGAAGAAAATCGGCATATATTGCACGAAAGCGCAGAAAATCGAAATAGAGTTAGAGTTTGAATTTTACAGAAACGTATTTTATGAGGAATTAAGTACATTTATGGACGCTTTCATACAGGCACAGAAGATTTTCCCAGAAGATGCACCAGTAGGAGACTACGACGAATTTAACGAAAGAGATATGAAAATAGCGTTTATGGCTACGGGGATAGAACGGCGTAGCAGGGCTGCAATGATAGAGGAAAGCGAGGCAGGAAATGAGAAAACGAAAACGACAGGCAGTTAAGAAACTGATACAGTGCGCAGCCGTTATAGCGGCAGGCGTGCTGGCAATCATTTTGTTTATGCTGGCTATCTGGTACAGAGGAAAGAACAGCGAGCCAGTAACAGACGAACAGGTAGCAGCGCAGATGCAGCAGGCAGAGCCGCTGGTTATTGAAACACCAGAGGCAGCCACAGAGGGCAGTATAAGAGTATACGACTATGACGGCTGCTGTATTTATTCCTACTACGGCAAAATTCGGATAAACAGCGACGGTAAGGACGGCAAGGAAATTGACGTAGAGGCATTAGGCTATTTAGAGGGCTACCAAGAACATAAAGAGGAAAGCGGGGCGGGAGAATGAGCCACAGATATTACAGCCCTTTACGCCCGTTATCGCTGGGAACATTTCCAAAGCCGCAGGGAAACGAGATTTTACATATAGAAAATTTCGAGGAACGGCAGAACGTACCAGAGATAGCACGGCAGGCGTGGGGATACATTGAGTACAAAGAGGCGCTTACAGAAATAGAGGCGGCAGCTTATGAGCTGATACCGTCAAACTGCATTTCTGAAATGGAAAACTTAGAGGCAAGGAGATAAAGGCAATGAGCGAGGTATATATACGCAGCCAGAATAAAGAAAAGCTGTATAGACTGGGCGGTAATTACGCCTGCGTAGAGTATGGAGAGTACGAGGACATAAAGAAAAAGAGAGGCGGCGCAGAGGCAGACAAAAAGCGCCACGTAATTTGCATAAGTGACGGGTGTTTAGAAGAAATTGGAGAGTATGCCACAAAAGAGCGCTGCTTAGAGGTGCTGGACGAGATACAGAAAGCGTGCGTAAGCTATCTGTTTACGGCTGGCGGTGCAGCCGTAATAAGGGGCGGCATGAACGTACAGCCGTTTGCAGCAGTAATACCGAGGCTGTACGAAATGCCAGAGAAGTAGGAGAGGCAGACAGTGACAGTAGAGGAATTTATAGGCACGCTGGAGAGTTCAGACCGCCTGCGCATTATCGAGGGAAAAGCAGAGGTTTACGTAGGGTATCTGGCAGCGTTCAAACCGTTTGCAGACCATGAGATAAGCGAGGAACACCGAAAATACAGCGAGCATGAGGTAAAGAAGTTTAGGGCAGTGCCGGAGATAACGCACAGACGCTGGAAAGAGCTGGGGCTTATGAAACCATTAGAGCCAGACCAGACAGTGCAGTATAAGTTTAGTGATTTGCAGATGTCACTTTACTACACCATATACATACAGGAAAGGAAAGGGCAGGAAGTATGACAAAGAAAAAGCCGGATTTTTTACGGGATTTAGATACTGCAATCATGGACGAGCTTACAGGTGGCGGCATCAAGGAAAATGCAGCGGGACTGGTAGGAACGCTTACACAGATTGAGAAAATTAAGCAGCTATGCGGGCTGCCGTTTTGTGGTTATGTGGCAAAGTTGGAAACGGTAAGACCAAGCGGCGTGCCGGACGAGGTAACGGTAGTATTTGCAGAGGACGTACCATACAGGGCTTGCAGCGGCATAGAGTTTGACGTTATGCAGGAATTTGTAGAGGGCAGCAGGCTTTTACTGACAGGCAAGGTGCAGACGCTTAAGGACTTCCAGAGCGGTAGACTGCTGGTATATATTCTGGCAGATTTTGTGGCGTTATCAGAAAAGGCAGTAGAGCAGGACGAGGCAGCAGTAAGAGGCGTTATAGCGAATAAGCCAACATACAGAGAAACGCCAAGAGGCAAGCGCATTACTGATATTACGGTAAAGGTAAGAAATGAGCTTACAGGCGGCAGCTGCTTTTTACCGTGCATCTGCTGGCAGGAACAGGCAGACGAGGCGGCGCAGTGGCAGCAGGGCGACACTGTAGAGCTGCTGGGACGGTATCAGAGCCGCCAGTATGAAAAGGTGCTTGATGCAGCCACAGGAGAAAGAGAACAGCGCACAGCTTATGAGGTATCGGTACGGCTGATTAGAAGAAAGGAAGAGGCAGAAAATGAGTGTTGAACATATCGGCAAGGGCTATGTAAAAATCTGCGTGAGTGAGGAAGAGTTAGAGAACAGCATAGCTGGGCTTAGCCAGTTAAAACCTATTTTGCAAACGCAAGTAATAAAAGGGAACGGAAGAAACACAAAGCAGGGGCTTATTGATGCAGCAGAGCTGGGAAAACATTTTGATACAGCGATAGATGCAATGACTATGCTTTTAGCTGGGTTTAAGGAAGAAAGCGAGGTACAGAATGAAGAGTAAAACAATTTTAGGAGCAGACGGTGCAACAAAAATGCGGCAGATTACAGTAGGGATACACGGAAAAGGCGGCGAGACAGGCATAAAAGCAATAATGCTACTTACAGCTTTGATAAATGATTTAAAGCAGTGCAAGACACCGCAGGAAGTATACGACGGATATTTACAAATTACGGGGTACTACAAATGCTGCGTTGATTGTGATTTTATTGAAGAAAAAGACGCAGACGAGCTGATGCACTTAGCGGCATATCTGGCAGGGAATGAACAGGCACGGGCAGAGGCGCAACAGAAAGCGGGTAAAAAGGCATGAGAAAGGTTTATATATGCAGCCCATACAGGGCGAAAGACGGCGCAGAGCTGGACAGAAACATAGATTATGCGCAGCAGCTGACACGGCAGGCATTAGAGGCAGGCTTAGCACCCATTACGCCGCATTTATATATGACGCAGTGCATGGACGATAAAAAGCCGGAAGAGCGGGCAAGGGGCATGGCTGCTGGGCTTGCGCTGCTGAAAGGCTGCGATTTTGTTATTGCGGGCGTGAAATACGGCATAACAGAGGGAATGGACAGAGAAATACATACAGCAAATACGCTGGGAATTGCGGTTATAGATGCGAGCCAGATTAAAGCATATATGCGATATGAGGAAAAGCGGCAGGAGCGGGCAGCGAGCGACTACGCAAAGCTGCATGAGTGCAAGCATTGTTACGAGCGTAGATTATGTAGCCTTATGGGGTATGAGAACTGCTGTACCGCCAACACTTGCACAGCTGCATATAGACGGGCTTATGAGTATGCCTTAAGCCGCATAAGAGAGCGGCAGGAAACATGAAAAAATAAAAGCGCCTACGGTGGGGAAACACCATAGGCGCTAAGCTATACAGCTTTGAAATACTATAAAAATTATAAGCTATGTATGGCGCAAAGTCAAGAAATTTAACGGGCAGGCAGCCCGTTTTAACACTTGATAAAAGTATTAACGAACCGACAGAGAGGTAGATATATGCCATACGTAGAGAGGGTAACAAAAGCGGGAAATACGATAGAGATAGAGAGGTACTTTACCAGCAGATACAAAAAGAAAGGTATCAGTAGAGGGGATAAAGTAAAGCCAACAAAAGAAGAGCAGGAGAAAGTAAACACCAGACAGGCAGAGAGAAAGTTAAGGATACTCATAAATGCAAACTATGGCTATGGGGACTACCATTTAGTGCTTGACTATATCCGCAGGAAAGGAGAGCCGGACAGAACGCCAGAGCAGATGCGGCAGGACATAGACGTATTTTTGAGGGAGTGCAGAAAGGAGTACAGAAAAGCAGGGTTAGAGTTCAAATACATACACGTTATGGAGATAGGCAAGAAAGGTGCGAGGCATCACCATCTTGTAGTAAATAAAATTGACACAGAGATTTTACAGCGCTGCTGGTATAAGGCATACGAGGGGCATAACAGGGTTAAGGTATTCCCGCTGGACGACAGCGGCAACTATGCAGAGCTGGCAAGTTATTTAATCAAGTACACAGGAACGCACAAAAGGGGTACTGACGGAGCATTACAGGGCAAGCGCTGGAATTGCAGCAAGAATTTAGTAAGACCAGAGCCAGAGTATCACATAATTTCAGACCGTGAGTATTTCAAGAAAGAGCCAAAAGCAATAAAGGGCTATTACGTGGACAAGAATAGCGTGAGCATGGGAGTACATAGCCCAGAGTATTACGGCTACGGGTATTTAAGATACACCTTAGTAAAAATAACAGATAGGGGGGGCTGAAATGCAGATAATCAAGGGCATTGCCATTGCAGCAGTGTTGATAATAGCCGGACTGCTGGCGCTGATTGTGGCAGCATATCTGGCGTTTAGAATTGCGGCGGCTATTTTTGAACAGCAGGAGAGCTGAAAAAACAACGGCAGCAGAAAGGGCAGAAAACATGATAGAAAAAATTAAATACTGGTTATTCCAGAAAGGCAAGGACTGTAAGCGCTGCTGCCTGCGGTGCAGATATTACGATATATGCCGCTGGGACGTACTGGGAAATGTGGGACTACAAAGCGAGGAAACAATAACGCTTTTGGCGATAGAGAACAGCAAGCCGCATAAGGACGGGCTGCTTTTCAGAATTTGCCAGTATGTAGAATTTAAGCAGAAAGCGAGGCGAGAAAATGAGAAACTTTAGACTGGACGACGAAAGCGGGCATCAAGAGGCATTATTTAACTGGGCTGCATACAGAACAGGGCTTATGCCGGAACTGCAATATATGTATCATGTGCCAAACGGCGGCAAACGTGATGCAGCAACAGCGGTGGCGCTTAAGAGGCAGGGCGTAAAGGCTGGCGTGCCGGATATTATGCTACCAGCTGCACGGGCTGGGTATCATGGGCTTTACATAGAGCTTAAGGCAGGCAAGAACACGACGACCAAGAAACAGAAAGAGTGGTTAGAGTATCTGCGGCAGCAGGGCTATTATACCGCCGTCTGCTATGGCTGGCAGCCAGCAGCGCAGCTGATAGAGCAGTATTTATTACATTCAGACGAGCTTACAAAAGAGCAGGAAACAGTAACCATGCGTTAGAGGCGACGCAGGAAAGAGAGGCAAAGAATGAAAACAATAAGCATTTTGAACTTAAAGGGTGGCGTAGCCAAGACCTTTACAGCGGCAAACATGGCGTATGAGCTTTACAGGCGAGGCTATAAGGTGCTGCTGATTGACAACGATAAACAGGGAAACTTAAGCAAGGCGTACAGCAGATATGATGCAGAGAACGTAGCACCAGTTACAAGGCTGCTGGCTGGGGACTGGGAAAGCGCAGACGAGCTGATACAGCATACAGAGTATGAGGGCATCGACATTGTAACGGCGAATATGTCACTATTTGGGGCTACATGGAATTTAACCAAAGAGGACAGCGAAAACCAGATAGAGAGATACAAAGCGCTGGTATATGCAAAGGTGCAGTATTACGGAGATTGCACCATATACGGCAAGTATGATTACTGCATCATTGATAACCCGCCGGATATTGGGCTTAATGTTGTAAATGCGCTGGCAATCACGGACGAGGTAATAGTACCCGTAAAGGTGGACGAGGACGCTTTAGAGGGGCTGGACATTGTGACAGAACAGATAGAGGACGCAAAGGCATTTAACCCAGCATTAAAGCTGGCAGGCGTGCTGATTACGTCATACCAGAACACAGACGGCGAGGCGGCAGGCGTAGAGTGGCTGGGACAAAAGACAGATTTTAATATTTTGGGTATTATTCGGTATTCCAAGAAAGTAGCAGAAAATACTTTCATGCGTAAGCCGATTTATGAGTATAGCCCATGCTGCGGGGCGGCGCAGGGGTACAAGAAATTTGTAACAGCGTATACAGGGAAAGAGAGGTAGCAAGCGTGGCACATAAAGAGAGATTATGCGTTTACTGGCATTGCCGCAGGACTGGTGGTACGGAGTGCTGGAACTGGGGCAGCAAATTTGCAGGGAAGAAATGCCCGAAAAGCGACGCTTGCGAGCATTGGAGAACGTGCGAAATGTGCAACGGAGTAATGGGACAGTGTAAGAAAAAACAAAGGATTGAGAAAGCGAGGTAGATTATGACAGCTCTTGAAATGGTTTTTAGCATCTGGCTTTTTCTGCATAGATTAAAAAGCAAAGTGCGGGCTTTATCAGAAAATGAGTTTAACCGTATGCTTTATGACGACGGCTTAACCTATGAACAGAAAATATATTTGATTTATTTTAGATACATTTAGGGAAAGAGAGGCTAAGAAAATGGCAAAGTTTGGTATCAATGACATTCTGAACGCAAAGACGAAAGCAGCAGGGCAGCAGGCACAGACAGAGGGATACAAAGAGATTTATTTAAGCCCTTACGAGGTAAAGGCAGCGCAGGAGAATACGCACCAGAGATTAGAGAACATAGAAGAGCTGGCAGACAGCTTTTTACACGTAGGACAGGAACAGCCTACAGTATTGGCGAGAGTAAACGGGGAATACCGTATAATCGACGGACACAGACGTAATGCGGCAAATATTTTGAACTTAGAGCGGGGGCATAAGGAGTATGAGAAAGTGCTTTACCGCTTTATGGATATGAGCGAGGCAATGTATGAGCTGCGCTTATTGGCGGGCAACGGATATACGCAGGAACTTACAGCCTATGAAAAAACCAGATTAGTAGAGCGCACCAAAGCTGCACTTATCAGAGCCAAGGAAGAGGACGGCTTAGAGATACAAGGCAAAATGCGTGATTTAGTGGCGGCTATGATAAACGAAAGCAGCACAAACGTAGCCAGAATGGACGCAATCAACAACAACGCAACGCCGGAGATTAAAGAGCAGCTGAAAGAGGGCAATTTAGGTATCACTGCTGCATACGAGGCAGCAAAGCTGGACGAGGACGAGCAGAAAGAAATAGCGGAAAAAGCAGCAGCGGGCGAAAATGTGAGGGCAAAGGAAATAGCGGAAAAGGTAGCAGAGAAAAAGGCAGGGGACGATTACGAAACACCGCACCCAGAAAGCATAACATCTTTGTGCTATTCCTGCCAGAAATACAAGGACTGCAACGTAAAAACGGGAACGTGCCAGAAATGCGACCAGTACATAAACAAGGCAGAGGCTGAAAAGACAGACGAACAGCGATACAGCGAAGAGCAGGACGCTATAGACCACCAGACAAAGAAGAAATTGCAGGAGCGGGCAGACGTAGAAAAAATGGAGAATCTGCCAAGTGAGGGAAATACAGAACATAAGCAGCATGAGATAAAAATAGTGGCATCTTATTACGAGGACGTAGTAAGCGGGAAAAAGAGCTTTGAGCTGCGGAAAAATGACAGAGGATACAAACAGGGCGACAGCCTTAAAATGCTGGAATTTAAGGACGGCAAGCACACAGGGCGCACGATTGATGCAGATATTATTTATATGCTGGAAGATTATACAGGGCTTACAGAGGGCTACTGTATTCTGGGTATCAGAGTAACAGACTATATGGGTAAGGTGTCCGAAACGGACACGGAAAGCGGGGCAGAGCATGAATAGACGGCAGCGGAAAAAGAAGAAAGCACAGGTATTTACAATTATTCTGGGTTGTACGGCATTTTGCAAGGCAGAGCAATACGAGAAGATGCGGAAAAGCGTAGAATATCAGTTACGAACAGGCAGCGTGGTTATGCTGCCTGCATACTTGCACGTAGAGGCAATTATAAAGCAGCGAGGCGGCAGAAATATTGAGATTAAGCAGGAAAACGGGGTAGTAAATGTTTGAGTATATGGACGGCATAGTAGATGCAGTGGAAGAATTTGGACAGGCAGCAGTAGGCATAGCGGTATATATGCTGATATGTGTAGCAAAACTGGCGTTGATAATAACAGCGCCAGTATGGATATTGCCGTATGCGATATGGAGAAAGGGGCGTAAGCAGTGAAATACAGACAGTGGAAAAAGAACTACAAGAAAAAACACGGAGTAAACCCGCCGTTATGGTTGGATAGGAAAAAGCGGCGCAGGTATATAAGAAAACGGGCAAGACGGATTGCGGCAAGTCTGGAAGTAAGCGTTGAAATAATAACTAAAGGCGTAGAGGCATCAGCTATGGCAATAAAAAAGAGGCTGATTGAATTACAAGAGAGAATAGCAGTAAGAGAAAGCGAGGCGGTAGAAAATGACAAATATATTACTGGGTATAATAGCACTGGAATTGCTGGCTATATTTTCAAAGCTGGACAAACTGGAAGAGGGGAGCAAAAAGCATGAATAACGTATCACTTACAGGGCGGCTTACAAGAGAGCCAGAGCTTAGATATGGCGGGCAGGACAATAGCACAGCTATTACCCGCTTTACGCTTGCGGTAGACGACGGAAAAGACACAGATTTTATAAATATTAAGTGTTTTGGACGTACTGCGGAATGGGCGCAGAAATGGTTAAGCAAAGGCAGCAGGGCAGAGGTTACGGGAAAGATTAAAACAGGCAGCTACGAGAGCCAGCGCACGGGCAGCAAGGTATATTACACAGAGGTTGTGGCAAATAGCGTAGGATTTGGAGAGAGCAAAGCAGAGGCAGAGGCGAGAGGGCAGCAGCTGCCGGAGAGTGACGGGTTTATGAATATCCCAGAGGGAGCAGACGAAGAGCTGCCGTTTAATTAACAGAAAGCGAGGTACAGAACATGGAGCAGGAAGAAACAAAGACAACAGCGGCGGCAGGGGCAGAAATGCCGCCAGAGGCTGAAAGCTGGGTACAGCTGCATGAAAGCAAATTAACAGAGCTGATGCAGAAACAGGCAAAGGCTGCAATAGCGGAACTGAAAAGACAGGAAAAGCAGGAGCGGAAGAAAGAGAAATACCACAACACTTTTACGCTTATGAAATGTTACCGTGATATGGCTTTTCATATCGAGAACGCAATAAGCGACGGGCAGCAGTTAGAGCTTAAGGGCATGACGGACGAGCAGCAGCGTACATACTTAGAGAGTATCAGACGCACACGCTTTAAGACATTGATAATGACAGCACATATAGACAAAGCGGTAGAAGAGATAGAGCGCCGCAGAGAGGCAGCAGGAAGAGCCGTAGAGTATAAGGCGTTTGAAATGTATTTCATGCAAGGCATGGACTATGCGGAAATTGCAGAGGAACTGGACACAGGAAAGAACACACCGAGGCGCTGGGTAACAGGTATCATAAACGAGCTGTCAGTATTGTTGTGGGGGATTGACGAAGAGAGGGTAAAGTAAGTGTTTGAAAAAATAAAAGCATGGATAAAAAGAAAGCGGGAAACAGCGAGAGAACAACAGGCGGCAGACAGGTTGATAAAGCATATAGAGCAGGCGTTAGGATTTGAGCTTTACGAGTGGCAGAGGCTATATATAATAACTGGGATATGGCAGCCGCCAGAGGGACGGCTACACGGAAGAACGACAGCATATATATTGCGGCTACTATTAGACCAGAGTAAGCCGCTGCTGCTATATGAGTTTTCACAGGTGGCAGCACATGCAGATAACCCATTTATGGGGCGGCAATATCAGCCAGTACCCATGCAGTATGTAGGCTGGTTTAGGCATGAGATAAGGAGCATATACGAGCAGCTAAGAGCAGCAGGCGTGCCAGTAAGAGAAATGATAACAGAGCAGCAGCGGGTAATATCGTGGTAAAAACGTGGTGTTTACATGGGAAAACAAAAGAGATACAATGGTAGCATGAAATGAGTAGGCGATAGCTTAAGCCATGTGCGGCAGCAGTTGCCTACTCTTTTTCTATTCATTCTTTAGCCTCCACCCAGCGCATGAAACTTAGGGCGCTGGGGAATGAAGAAAGAGAGGGGATAGTATGAAAGCATGGGCTAAGAGCTTTTATTTATCGGCGGCATGGGAAAAAACCAGAGCCGCTTATTTAATGTCACAAGATTATATTTGTGAACGCTGCGGGCAGCCAGCAAAGATAGTGCATCATAAGCACTGGCTTAACAGAGAGAACATAAACGACATAAGCGTTACGTTGTGCTGGGATAACTTAGAGGCGTTGTGCCAAGATTGCCACAACAAGGAACACCACAAACAGGAAAGGCATAAGCGGTATCGGTTCGACGAGAATGGAGGCATACTCCCCCCATATCAGAAAAATAATTAAAGGGGGCGAATACCGAGGGGGATACCCTAAAATTACCCTACGGGCGTGCGCACGGGTGGTGTAGGGGGTGTGGTGCGGCGCAGGAATGGAAAGCGGGGTAAAGGAATGGCAACAAAGAAAGAGAAAACCAAAGAACAGAGGATAAAGACCGAAAAGACCAGACTTAAGGGAATTTTCAAGGACTTAGACGAAAACAAAAGAAAATTAGTAACGCCGCTGATAGAAAAGGCTGCATTTATGAGCGTTGAGCTGGACGACTTGCAGGCGAAACTTGAAAAAGACGGCTGGACGAGTGAGTACCAGAACGGGCAGAACCAGTGGGGAACAAAGAAAAGCCCAGAGGCAGAAACCTACATAGCGCTTAGTAAGAACTATGCAGCAGTGATTAAGCAGCTTACGGAATTAGTACCAGCTGCGAAACGAAAGACAAGCAGGCTGGCGGCTTTGCGGGAAGAGTAAGCAATATTGCCGCCTTATCGAAATTATATCTATGAGTACCACGCAAAGATTACAAGCGGCGAAATCATAGCGGGAAAATGGATAAAGAAAATATACGAAATCATTATAAACGGGCTGCAAAAGCAGGAGTATTTTTTTAATGCAAAGGCTGCGAATAAGGCTATACGGTTCATAGAGAACTTTTGCCACCACAGCAAGGGACGTAATGATTTAATCAAGTTGGAGCTATGGCAGAAAGCCATAGTTTCTGTTATTTTTGGCATACAGGACGCAGAAAAAATACGTATTTTCCGTGAAATTTTTATTGTAATTGGCAGAAAAAACGGAAAAAGTTTATTTGCATCTGCGATTATTGCATATATGGCGTACTTAGAGCCGGAGTATGGACAAGAAATATACTGCTTAGCGCCGAAATTAGACCAAGCGGCGCTGGTGTATGACGGATTTTATCAAATGGTACAGGCAGAGGACGAGTTAGCGGAGCTGGCAAAGAAACGGCGCAGCGATATTTATATTGCGGAGAGCAACACGGTAATAAAACCGATTGCTTTTAATGCCAAGAAGTCAGACGGATTTAACCCGCAGCTTGTGGTATGTGATGAAATGGCAGCATGGAGCGGGGACGCTGGACTAAAGCAGTATGAGGTTATGAAATCCGCTTTAGGCGCACGTACTCAACCTATGATATTGAGCATAAGCACTGCCGGATATATCAACGACAGTATTTATGATGAACTAATGAAACGTAGCACAAGTTTCTTGAAAGGAAACAGCAAAGAGCGCAGGCTATTACCATTCCTTTACATGATTGATGATGTGGAGAAGTGGAACGACATAGACGAACTGAAAAAGGCTAACCCTAACATGGGCGTATCCGTAAAAGAAAGTTTCTTTATGGACGAGATAGCCGTAGCAGAGGGCAGCTTAAGTAAAAAAGCAGAGTTCCTTACAAAGTATTGCAATATCAAGCAGAACAGCTCTATTGCATGGCTGGAATATCAGACAGTAGAGAACGCCGGAGTAGAAAAGACCTTAGAGGACTTTAGGGACTGCTACGCAGTGGGCGGTATTGACTTAAGTCAGACAACGGACTTAACGGCAGCCAGTGTGGTTATTCAGAAAGACGGCACACTGTATGCGTTTACGCAGTTCTTTATGCCACGGGGCAGGCTGGAATACTTACAGGCTACGGACGGCGTGCCGTATGACATATTTGTTAAAAAGGGGCTGATAACCTTAAGCGGCGAGAATTACGTAGACTACCACGACGTTTACGACTGGTTTACTATGTTACTGGAAGATTACGGCATACGACCTTTAAAAATCGGCTACGACAGATACAGCGCCCAGTACCTTATTACCGATATGGCAAATTATGGTTTTCACATGGACGACGTTTACCAAGGCGAAAACCTTACACCAGTTATAAGGGAGTTTGAGGGCATCATAAAAGACGGCGATTTTAAGATAGCCGACAACAATTTACTAAAGACACATTTCTTAAATGTTGCGCTTAAGCACAACATGGAAACAAGAAAATTCAGACCTATAAAAATCGAGCAGCGGGCGCATATCGACGGCTTTGTATCTGTCATAGATGCAATGACCGTGCGGCAGAAATACTGGGAAGAGTGCGGCGAGCTGCTTAAAAATGCCGCATAGAAAGGAGAGTAAACGGCATGAAATTTTTAGATTATCTTTTTCATGGTAAAGAGCTGCGATATATCGACAGCTATTTTAAAATGCTGAACGGATACAGCCCGACGTTTACCAGTTATAACGGCGGCGTATATGAAATGGATTTAACCAGAACGGCAGTAAACAGCTTTGCGACACATTGCAGTAAACTTAAGCCGGAGATTGAGGGCAGCGCCCTTAAGTCACTGGAAAAGACACTACAGCATAAGCCCAACTATTTTATGGACACAACAAAATTTATTAAGCGCCTGGCAACGTATGTAGCGGTGGAACACACCGCTTTTATTATACCTATCGAGGACGAGTACGGGCGGCTTTGTGGCTGGTATCCATTGAGAGCGCAACGCTGCGAAGTCGTAGAGGCAGCAGGGCAGGTGTATTTACGGTATCTGTTTGCAAATGGCGAGCATGGAGCTATAGAGTTTGAACGTGTAGGCATTATGACAGACTATGAATACACAGACGACCTTTTCGGAGAGGACAACAGAACACTTAAGCCAACAATGCAGCTGATACATACGCAAAACGAGGGAATTATAAACGCTGTCAAAAATTCTGCAAATATCCGCTTTCTGGCAAAAGTGGCAAATATGTTGAAACCAGAGGATATAAAGAAAGAGCGACAGCGTTTTACCGAGGATAACTTAAGCGCCGACAACGATAGCGGCATGATAATTTATGATAACAAGTTTAGTGAGCTGAAACAGGTAGAGAGCAAACCATACACGCCAAACGCATTGCAGATGCAGAATATACAGGAAAATGTATGCACGCATTTTGGTACAAACATGGATATTTTACAAAATAAATTTGATGAAAATACGTGGAATGCTTACTACGAGGGGAAAATAGAACCGTTTGCAATACAGCTATCGCTTGTTATGACAAATATGAGTTTTACCGAGAGAGAAAGAGCTTGCGGCAATGCTATTTTCTTTTCAGCAAACCGCCTGCAATATGCCAGCAACGCCACAAAGTTAAGTGTAAGCACACAGCTTTTTGACCGTGCGCTATTGAACAGAAACGGCGTTATGGATATATGGAACATGGCACACGTTGAGGACGGGGAAAAGTATTATATCCGCAAAGAGTATACCGAGGTAAGCGAACTGCAAAACAGTAATGGAAAGCCACAGATAATTATACAGCAAGCGCCCATAGCAACAGGGCAGCAGGCAGAGCCGCAGCAGACACCGCCAGCGGCAGCAGGCGAACCAGCAGGCGGGCTGGGAGAGAAAGAGGGTGTAAATAATGCCGATTAAGAAAGAGCGGGAATATAGGGCGCTGGCAGCGCCATTGACAGCGCAGAGTGCAACGAAATTGATACAGACGGAGTATTACGTAGAGGGTTACGCCACTACGTTTGATACGCCGTATTTGCTGTATGAATTTGAGGACGGCACAAAGATTTACGAAAGAATAGACGCACACGCTTTAGACGGTGCAGACATGAGCGACGTTATCATGCAGTACGACCATGAGGGCAGGGTATTTGCCAGACAGTCAAATAAGACACTGATTTTACAGCCGGACTATAAAGGGCTTAAGGTGGCAGCTGATTTAGGCAAGACAGATTTAGCCCGTGGGCTATACCAAGACATAGAGGCGGGCATGATAAATAAAATGTCATGGGCTTTTAGCGTAGCAGAGGAAAGCTACGACAGAGAAACACATACAAGGACGATTTTGAAAATCAAGAAAGTTTATGATGTATCAGCCGTGAGCATTCCAGCAAACGGCGATACTGAAATAAGCGCCCGTGCTTTTGCGAGTAGGAGTTACGAGCAGGAGCGGCAGGAGTTGCTTAAGAGGCGGGCAGCAATACTAAAGATTAGAGCGAGCTTATAAAATCCAAGACCAGAAAGGAAACATAACAATGAGATTAAAAGAAATTGAGGAAAGATTAGCAGCAATTAAAAACGAGCTTACCACAAGAGCAGCGGAGCTGAAAGAGGAAGAAATTACAGCGCTGGAGAATGAGGTAACAGCTTTACAGGAAGAGAGAGCGGCAATTAAGGCAGCAGCAGAAAAGCGTAGCGCACTGCTTGCGAGAATTGCAGCAGGCGAAAGCGTAGGCGACGGAGAGGGAGACGGCAGCGGACAGCAGAGAGTGCTTAGAAATTTCAAGGGAGCAGCTGGCGAGGGCGATAATGACGACAAATACGGCAGCATGGAATACCGCAAAGCATTTATGAAATATGTATGCAGAGGCGAGGCACTGCCGAAAGAGTACAGAGCAGATGCGGTAAGCAAAAGCACAGACGTAGGCGCAGTTATCCCTACCACAGTGCTTAACCAGATTGTAGAAAAGCTGGAAAGCACAGGTATGATTTTAGCCCTTGTAACCAGAACTGCATACAAGGGCGGCGTTTCTATCCCCGTATCTACTGTAAAGCCTACTGCAACATGGGTAAATGAGGGAGCAGGCAGCGACAAGCAGAAAAAGAATATTGCAAAAGACGGAATGATTACTTTCGCATACCATAAGCTGCGCTGTGCAGTAGCCGTATCTCTGGAAGTAGATACAATGGC
Source organism: uncultured Oscillospiraceae bacterium (assembly GCA_958448165.1). GTDB lineage: Bacteria > Bacillota > Clostridia > Oscillospirales > Acutalibacteraceae > UBA7067. Next base: position 5,895 of record CAUDCW010000020.1, on the reverse strand, counting down.
AATCAGCGCTTTTGAAACACTGCTTATTAACAATATTGTTGAGGCAATGACAAAAGCGTTAGAGCAGGCAATCATTGACGGAAACGGAACAGGAAAACCGAAAGGAATTTTAGCAGAGACACCAGCCGACGGGCAGACAATCGAGAGCGCCGCACCGTCTTACAGTGATTTGATTAAGGCAGAGGGTGCTTTACCTATGGCTTATGAAAATGGCGCTGTGTGGTGCATGAGTAAAAAGACCTTTATGGAGTATGTAGGCATGACAGATAAGAACGGGCAGCCTATCGCAAAAGTGAACTATGGAACATCTGGAAAGCCGGAGAGAACGCTTTTAGGCAGAACAGTTGTACTCTGCGATTACGTAGCAAGCTACAGCGCAGCACTTGAGAAAGATACAATTTTTGCATTCCTTTTCAATTTCAAGGACTACGTGCTTAATACAAACTACTCTATGGGCGTAAAGAAGTATGAGGACAACGACACAGACGACCAGATTACAAAGGGCATTATGCTTGTAGACGGCAAGGTAGTAGACAAAAACAGCCTTGTAGTTGTAAAGAAAATCGAGGCAGCGTAATTAACAAGGCAGCTGGTGTATAAACACTGGCTGCCAGAAAGCGAGGTAGACCATGAAAGGGTATTTAGACGCTAAAGAACTGGAAAGCTACAAGAAAGAAGATTTGCAGGAACTGGCAAAGCAGCTGGGTGTAGATGCAGAGGGAACAAAGAAAGAAATTGCTACACGCTGCGCAGCGGTTGAGGTAGACATACCGGACGAAAGCGAGCTTACAGAAGAGGATAAAAGAGCAGCGGAAGAGGCGGCAGCAGAGGCAGCAGCGAAAGCCGAAGAGGAAGAGGCAGCCACAGAGCTTGTAAAAGTAAAAGCACAGCGCCGTTTCCTTGACAAGGAATTAAACCAGATTAAGGATACTGGGGACGAATACGCAGTAAGCAGAGAACGTGCAGCAGTTCTGGAAGAGGCAGGCGTAGCAGCAGTAATAGAAGAGTAAGAAAGAGGGTGCAGGCTATGGCAGCAGATACCACAACATTAACCGAGAAGATGCGGGCGGCGCTGCGTATCAGTAGCACCAGTGAGAAAATCACAGAGGAAATAAACGACTGTATAGCCGCCTGCAAAGCTGATTTGAAAAACGACGGCGTAAAAGTAATAAAAGAGACAGACGAGCTGATTATAAGAGCAATTACGCTGTACTGTAAGGCAGAATTTGGCTTTAACAACAATGCGGAACAATTCAGAAAGTCATACGACGCACTTAAAATGCGCTTAGCTTTATCGGTGGAATACAACACAGCGCCGGAAGTGTCCGAAACGGACACCGACGGCGCAGAAAGCGAGGTATAAGCGGTGGAGTGGCAGGACGAATTAACGCTTATTGCAGAAACAGCAGCAGAAAACAGGGTAAATAAAAACGGCTTTGCAGTAAAGCCGGAAGAAAGCGCCTGCACTGTATTCTGTAACAAAAAAACAGTAGGATACAGCGAATATTTTAAGAGCCAGCAGACAGGAAAGCTGGTAGAGGCAAAGTACGAGGTACACAAGGCAGATTATGGCGGCGAGGACGTGGTAGAAGTAAACGGGCGGCGTTATTTCGTGCTTAAAACCTACGATACAGGAACAGACACCATAGAGCTTACGCTTACAGATTTACGCAACAGAAACGAGGTGTAAGCATGGGAGAGTTTAACACAGTCGGGCTGGAAGATATTATAGACGCTTTCAGCCGGAGAGAGGCGGCTACAGTTGAGGCAGTCCCCAAAATGCTTAAAGCTGGTGCTGATGTGCTGATAGAGGCACAGAGAGCAGAGGCACAGGCAATGGGACTGAATGAAACGGGCGGTTTTATCAATTCCATAAAAGCTACGGACGTAAAGGGCGACGATACGGAGAAATACGTAGAGATATACCCACAGGGACGGGCAAAGCATGGAAACGACAGAAAAGGAGATAAAAGCAAGGTGCGCTATGCAACAATCGGCTTTGTGGCAGAGTACGGCACAAGTAGCCACGCTGCACGCCCTTATATGACAGTGGCAAACGAAAAGGCGCACGAAAAGGTAGTAGAGGCACAGCGCAGTATATGGGAGAATGAAACAGGCGAATGAGTATACAGGAGATTTTAGAAAGCGCAGGGTTGCCAGCCCAGAGAGGCGTTTACACTGGACGGGATAAGCCAGACGCATATTATACGTTTCTGCGGCTGCTGGGTACGCCTGCGGTAAATGCAGACGACGAAGAGAAAGAGCGCAGGGAAATGTATAGAGTTACGCTTTTCCATAAGGGCGATTTTGAGGCGCAGCTTGATAAGACAAAAGAGGTATTGAAAGCAGCAGGCGTTTATATCAACAGCATAGACGCAGAAAGCTACGAAACAGAAACGGGGTACTGGTTAGTGCCTATCACAGTCGAGATTTTGAAAGAGGAGTGATTAAACAATGACACTGGGACTGAAAGATTTATATTACGCCGTATGCACAGAGGCAGACGGAGCAGAGAGCTACGAGGCACCTAAGAAAATGGCAGAGGCAATGAGCGCCGATTTATCCGTAAAGACAGCAGACGGCAGCTTGTATGCAGACGACACATTAAGCGAGAGCGTCACGGAGTTTGCAAGCGGAACGCTTAAGCTGGGAATTAAAGACCTTACGCCGGAAGTGCTGGCAGAGCTGCTGGGGCAGGCAGTAGATAAGAACAGCGTAGTATGGGCGGGAAAAGAGGACGAGCCGCCGTATGTTGCTGTAGGGTTCAGAGCTAAGAAAACGGGTGGTAAATACCGTTACGTATGGCTGCTTAAAGCAAAATTTAAAGTACCGTCTGAAAAGTACGAAACAAAGGGCGAGAGTATCAAGTTTAACACGCCGGACATTGAGGCATCTTTTACAACAAGAAAGAAAGATAACTTGTGGAAAGCAGACTTTGTGGGAACAGAGGAAAGCGCAGCGGCTAAAACGTGGTTTACAGCAGTGCCGGAAAAGGCAGCAGCAATGGAAAGTGTATAAAACAGGAAAGGAGAGAGGCGTAGCATGGGCTGCGCCTTAATTTTATATCATGGGAGCATTAAAGAGCGGGGCTTTTCCCGTAGAGCTGAATGGCAAAGAATATGGTTTACTTTTTTCGCTGAACGCATTAGACGAAGTGCAGGAAAAGTTTGGGGGCTACGACAAATTAAGTGAGGTATTCAATAAAGATAACCCAAACCTTTTTAAAGATACAAGGTGGTTACTTACGCTGCTTATTAACGAGGCACTTTTAGCAGAGGACGAAAACGCCCAGCTGCTTGAAGAGAAGAGGGTAGGCAGACTGATACACGCAGGAAATTTGCAGGAAGTACAGAACGCTATTTTTAAATCGTTCTACAGAGGAACTGCGGGAGACAACAGCGACACAGAGAACGAAAACGACGGAGAAGAAACAACAGAAGAGGGAAACAGGGCAGCCGTGCAGGAAAATTAGATACTGCACGGCTTTTGTATATTGCAGTAGTGCTTTTGAGATACAGGGAACGTGAGGCGTGGAGAAAAACACCATACCAGATAACGACACTGTTTAAATATCACAAGGAATATAACCCGCACATTTTCCGACAGGAACAGGCGGGAACACCAGCAGCTACAGAAAACATGGACGATATAGACATAGCGTTAGGGGGCTTTTAATTATGGCAGATAAGACGCAGAACGTCAAAACAAGGTTAAGTTTTGACGGAGAGGCAGAGTATAAAGCAGCCTGCAAGGAAATTAACAGCACCCTTAAAGTGCTTAATTCTGAAATGAAACTTGTAACGGCTGAATATAAGGACAATGCAAGCAGCGTAGATGCGCTGAAAGCAAAGCAGGCGGTACTACAGAAAACATACGACGAGCAGGCAAAAAAGGTAAAAGAAACCGAGGCGGCTTTAGAAAAATGTCGCAAAGCAACAGGAGACAATAGCGAAGAAAGTAAAAAACTTGAAACCCAGTTAAATTACCAGAAAGCAGCGCTTGTAAAGACAGAGCAGGAATTAGGCAAAACGACTGACGAAATGGAAAAAGCAGAAAAAGCCGCTGACGAAATGGGAAAGGAAATAAAAGACAGCGGGGAACAGGCAGACGACGCAAAGGGGAAATTTTCTGGATTTACAAGCGTGCTAAGCGGAATGGGTACAGCGCTTAAAGCAGCAGCAGCGGCGACGGCGGCAGCAGTTGCGGGAGCGGCAACAGCCATAGGAGCGCTTACCACAAAAGCGATAGAGGGATACGCAGCACAGGAACAGCTTGTAGGCGGTGTAGAAACTCTTTTCAAAACGTCGTCTGATACGGTTGTTGGTTATGCAAACGACGCATATAAAACAGCCGGAATGTCTGCAAATGAGTACATGGAAACAGTTACCAGCTTTTCAGCGTCGCTGCTTGCCAGTATGAATAATGACACGGCAGCGGCAGCAGAAAAGGCAAACGTGGCAATTACGGATATGTCAGACAATGCAAATAAAATGGGTACTGATATATCGCTTATACAGAACGCCTATAACGGTTTTGCAAAGCAGAATTATACCATGCTGGATAACTTAAAACTGGGATATGGCGGTACAAAAGAGGAAATGCAGCGACTGCTTGATGATGCAAGCAAGCTATCCGGCATTAAGTATGATATTTCATCATATTCAGACGTTGTAGACGCTATTCACGTCGTACAGACGGAAATGGGCATAACAGGGACAACGGCAAAAGAGGCAAGTACAACAATAGAGGGTTCGGTTAGTTCTATGAGTTCAGCGTGGGACAACTGGGTAGCTGGAATGGCAGACAGCGAGGCGAATTTCTCACAGCTTACAAGCAATCTGGTAGACAGTATTGTAACAGTGGTAGGGAATATAGCACCGAGGGTAATAGAAACAGTGCCGAGGCTGGTAAGCGGACTGGGAGAAATCGTAGAGCAGCTTGCAACGTATATACCACAGGTTATACAGGAGTTATTACCGCCTTTAATGAGCGGCGTACAGGACTTGCTTAATACGCTGGTTGGAATGCTGCCGGAAATGATAAGCATAATCGGGCAGATTATACCGACAATCATAGATACGCTGCTTACTATATTACCACAGCTTTTAGAGGCAGGCGTACAGATTATTACGGAATTGGCGCAAGGTATCGCACAAGCGTTACCTACATTGCTGCCAACAATCGTAACGGTGGTTACGAACATTGTAACCATGCTGATAGAAAATATACCGTTGCTGATTACAGCAGCATTACAGCTGCTTACGGGGCTGGCACAGGGGCTGGTAGCAGCGCTGCCCGTACTGATTGAGGCACTGCCGGAAATCATAACGGCTATCATAAATGCACTGGTTGAGGGCATACCGCTTATTATCGAAAGTGCGGGCGATATTATAGTTGCATTGATTGACGGCATCATAGATGCAATACCGCTTTTAATCGCAGCCATACCGCAGATTATAGCAGCCATTGTAACAGGACTGATTACGGGGCTGCCTAAGATTTTGACGGCGGCAGGCAAGCTGGTAACGACAATCATAAATAAAATAAAAGAGCTACCTACTCTGATACCGCAGGCAATCGCTGCGGGCGTTGAGAAAATAGCAGAGTGGGGCGCAAATATGCAGGAAAAAGGCGGCACAGTTATAACAAATTTTGTAACGAAAGTTATAGATATTGTTAAGGAGCTGCCGCAGAAAATCTGGAACAGTATAGTAAGCACAGTAACCAGAGTGGCTACGTGGGGCGCAAATATGCAGACCAAAGCCAAAGAAGTAATGAACACAATGCTTACGAACATTGTAACGATTGTGAAAGAAACGCCTGCTAAAATCTGGAACAGTATAGTAGGGGCAGTAACCAGAGTGGCTACGTGGGGTAACAATATGCTTACGAAAG
>CAUDCW010000019.1 GCA_958448165.1 uncultured Oscillospiraceae bacterium | reverse complement strand
CTTTCTACCGGCGAAGTTTTCTAATTTTGTAACACATCATTGACAAACCTACAATATTACGGCTTAGTCCTTGTCGTCAAATTTAAGCATCCCGATGATAACAGCGAACAGCGCAAGCACACAGGCGGTCTGCGCCAGCAGAGTGCGTTCATCAAGCGTTGCAAAAAGATAAGAGGCAAAAGAAACAAGAAGCACAATGACCGAGGCGATAATACAAATTACTGCGCTGTATTTTTTTATAAATTTCATAACGTAAGCTCCTTTGCCGTCTGATTTGATAAATCGGCGAAATTCTGCAGAGTAAGCTGCTCGGCACGGTAATTTGCCGGTATGCCGCATTTATCGAGAATCTGATTGATTTTGGCTTTTTCAATATTCATACCTGCGCTTAGCGAGTTGGACAGGGTTTTTCTTCTTTGACCGAAAGACGCTTTGATTATCTTAAAAAGCAATCCCTCGTCAGTCACCGATACGGGCGGCGTTTTGTTGATATTAAGCCGTATGACAGCCGAGTCAACCTTGGGAGCAGGCATAAAGCTGCCGGACGAAACATTAAAAAGCATCTCGGCTTCGGCGTAATAGCTGACGGCAACGGTAAGCGCCGAGGACTGCCGTGTTCCCGGTTCGGCACAGATACGCTGTGCCGCCTCTTTCTGAACCATAACCGTTATCGCTTGTATAGGCAGTCTTAATTCGAGCAGACGCATTATCACCGGTGAGGTTATATAATAAGGCAGATTTGCGCAGATGCAGACAGGCATACCTCTGAACTCGTCCTCGATAAGCCTGTGAAAATCGACCTTGAGGGCGTCGTCGTTGATGATTTTTACATTGTCAAACTCGGCAAGCGTTTCTGCAAGCACAGGTATCAGCCTTTTGTCAAGCTCAACCGACACGACCCTGTCGGCAAGGCGTGCAAGCTCACAGGTTAAAACGCCGATACCCGGACCGATTTCAATCACGCCTACTCCCTGCCCTGCGCCGCTTTCCTCCGCCATTCTTGGGCAGACAGAGGGATTGATAAGAAAATTCTGCCCGAGTGACTTTGAAAACGTAAAGCCGTGGCGTGAAAGTATTGATTTTATATTTGAAATGTTCGATAACTTTTCCATATTAGCACCTTTTGAGGTTATAGTTTTGAATTTTAAGTTTTAAGTTTTCAGTATTAATAAAAACCGTAAATCTCCAAACTCCTAACTCCTAATTCCAAACTCCAAACTCTAATTATTCCTCAACCCTTTAGGGTATTTATTCTTAAGCCGTCCGCCGACCGCCTTTGCAAAGCCTGCGCTTACTCCGTCAACACAGACAAGACAGTAGCCCTTTAAGCTTTCATCAGCGTCTGTTTCCTCACCGTGAAGATAAGCCTTTATCTCCCGGCTGTCGGACGGGAAATCAACATATTGATAAACCTCGTCCGGGTGTAACGTCATAAAAAAGCTGTGGTGCGGTTCAAGACGGTTTTTCTTTATCTGCGCAAGTATCACGCCTGCACGCAGTATGTTCAGTCCGCTGAAGTCGGGCATTGTATCGGGCAGAAGCAGAACATTGTCTTTCTGAAGCATAAAGCGGCAAGCAGCAGGATTTTTAATTAAGCTTTTGTAAAGCGACAAAATATCATTTTCATATTTTTTATACTCACGGGTGTTAATTCCCGAATAATCAAATTCAGGCGTGTGATACGGATTTTCACCTATTCTCTCAAGCTTGACCGCATAATGCCCCTCGCCGCCGTCCATCGGGAAAATACGCACACCGTTATTTTCCGTTTTTCTGCCGAAGCTTTCGTTGCTTTCAACAGTGATAAAGTCGGGGTGGCTTTGAAGAAATTCGGCTGTGACCTCCTCGTTTTCCTCATACGAAAAGGTGCAGGTGGAATAAACCAGCTCGCCGCCCTGCTTCAGAGCTTTTGCGGCACAGTCAAGAATTTCAAGCTGGCGTGCCTTGCAGAGCATAACATTGTCACGGCTCCACTCGTTTATTGCGTCGTTGTCCTTGCGGAACATTCCCTCGCCCGAACACGGCGCATCGACAAGCACCTTGTCAAAATAGCCTGCAAGAGTATCGCACAGGCGTTTTGGTGTTTCGCTTGATACCACAGCATTTTTTACGCCGCATCGCTCAATATTCGATAAAAGAATATTCGCCCTCGATTTTATTATCTCGTTGCTCCACAAAAGTCCTGTTCCGTTCAGTGCGGCGGCAATCTGCGTTGACTTGCCGCCCGGTGCGGCGCACAAGTCTAAAACCTTATCGTTTTCCTTTACGTCCAGCAGAGTGACTGCACTCATTGCGGACGGCTCCTGAACATAGAACGCTCCTGCGTGATGAAGCGGCGTTGTGCCGATGCCCGAAACAGAATTATCGAGGTAATACCCGTTTTTATTAAATGGATTTTTCCGTATTTCTTCGCCAAAAACAGCCTCAAGCTTTTGCGCACTGCATTTAAGAGTATTCAGCCTGAGTCCCCTGTACGGCGGCTTTTCATATTCATTTAAAAAGGACTGATATTCACCGCCGAGCAGGTTTATCATATCTGTTTTAAAATCCTGCGGTAAGCTTATATTCATAGTATCTCCAAGCATAAACGAAATTTATTTGTTAATAATAGAATTGGTCGGGAGGTGAAATTGATGAACAGAAGAGTTAATCAGAACAACAATTTCCAGAACAATAACCAGAACAATCAGAACAACCAGAATAACAATCAGAACAACAACAATAACAATTTCCGAAACAACAAGCAGAACAACAATCAGAACAATAATTTCAGAAACAACAGACAAAATCAGAACTTCTGATTTTCAGGATACCCGAGTATATATCGGGTATCCTGTTTACATATCAATAGCCGAGCTGTTCTTTAACGATAATTACCTTTATCCTGTTTTTGTGTCTTTGCTGTGCGCTTACAACGTAATTACAGCAGATTCTGCCGTCACCGCCGCAGCCCTCGCACATTTCTGCGCCTTTTTTCTTCAGAGAAACACATTCCCCTGTTTTATTGCAGGGCGTGTCACAGTTAAGACGGATTGTGTTTGCAGGTGCGGCAATCGTCTTGACCCTTGTAACAGCCTCGTCAATATTTCTAACAAGCTTATTATAGCCGACAAAAACGATAACAGACTTTGGTCCGTAAAGAATTGCCGAAACTCTGTTTGAGTTGCCGTCAACATTGTAAAGCTCGCCGTTTTCGGTAACGGCATTGGAGCTGGTGAGATATACATCGGCAAAGTATGCTTTGCGGTAAATTTCTTCCACCTCTGCACGGCTGAGTCCCGGTGCGCTTCTGTCAAGATAATTGTACTCGCCGCTTTTCAGCAAATCTATAACGCCGAGCTGCTTTAAGGTTTCAGAGCCTCCGTGAGTAATTGTGTCGCCCGGCTTTACAAGCGTTTTGAAAAGCGCCTGTGCCTCTGCGGCATTTTCACAGCAGTATGCGTCCATATTATTTTTTTTGAGATTTTCAATAGTTTTCCTGATTTTTAAATCAAGAACCTCCATAGGAATTTTTTCCATTTCAGACCACCCCGATTAATTTCATATTTAGTATAGTATATCACAATAATACAAATAAAAAAAGGGTAAAATGACAAAAAGCGTGGAAATAGGAGTTAAGAGAGTGAAGAGTGGAGAGTGGAGATGAGGTTGTCGCCGCAAGCGGCTCTTTGAATTAAAAATTCACTTGCAACACGGCTGTGGGTTTGTAGGGAACGGTCTTGACCGTTCCGTGATAAGCGTATTTATCGCAATACTCTACAAAATCAGAATAGAGTATAACATTATGCGTTTCGAACCGGAACAGGCAAGCCTGTTCCCTAAGACCTCGTTACAGCTCCTAATTCCTCATTCCTAATTATAAAGAAGCAGAATGAATAAATTCGTAAAATTAAGCTGTGGCACAATTTTTCGGCGGAAAAATATTGAAAGAAACGTTAAATAATGCTATAATAGGCTAATAATGCGGCATAATGCCGTTTGAATCGAAATCTATACCCGAAAGGAACATTATATTATGATTAAAGAAAACGTGTATCGCACACATCTTTGCGGCGATTTGAGAGAAAGCGACATCGGAAAAACAGTCAGAGTTTCGGGCTGGGTTGAAACAATCCGTGACCACGGCGGCGTTATGTTTATCGACGTGCGTGACCAGTACGGCGTTGTTCAGGTTGTTGTTCACGACGATGCGCTTCTGAAGGAAGTCAACAAGGAATGTACCGTAACAATCTGCGGCAAGGTTGTAAAGAGAGATGAAGAAACAATCAACCCGAAGATTGCAACAGGCACTGTTGAAATTGTCACCGAGGAATTAAAGGTTATCGGCAAGTGCAAAAATAATCTTCCGTTTGAGGTTCTCAACTCAACCGACACAAAAGAGGACATCAGACTTAAATACCGTTTTCTTGACTTGAGAAATCCGAAGGTTCACGATAATATTCTGTTCCGCAGTCAGGTTGTTTCTTTCCTGCGTGCAAAAATGACAGAGCTTGGCTTTAACGAGATAAACACGCCTATCCTCTCCGCAAGCTCACCCGAGGGCGCAAGAGATTATCTTATCCCGAGCAGAAAGCACAAGGGCAAGTTCTATGCCCTGCCGCAGGCTCCGCAGATTTTCAAGCAGCTTTTAATGGTTTCGGGCTTTGACAAGTATTTCCAGATTGCGCCGTGCTTCCGTGACGAGGACGCAAGAGCAGACCGCTCACCCGGCGAGTTCTATCAGCTCGACTTTGAAATGGCTTTTGCAACACAGGAGGACGTTTTTGACGTAGCCGAGCAGGTGCTTTATGAAACCTTCACCAGGTTCAGCGACAAGGAGGTTTCAAAGCCGCCGTTCAAGAGAATTCCGTACAAAGAAGCTATGATAACCTACGGTACGGATAAGCCGGACCTCAGAAATCCGCTTGTTATCAAGGATATAAGCGATATGTTCGCAGAAACAGACTTCAAGCCGTTCCTTAAAAAGACGGTTCGTTCAATAAATGTTCCGGACGCTGCTAAGCAGTCAAAGACATGGTTCAAGAAGATGGAGGAGTTTGCGCTGTCCATCGGTATGAAGGGTCTTGGCTATGTAAAGGTAAGAGAGGATATGACCTTTGACGGCCCTATCGACAAGTTCCTCAAAGAGGGCGACCGTGAAAAGCTCATTGAAATCAACGGCTCAAAGGCAGGCGACGTTATTTACTTTATCGCCGATTCAGCCGAGGAAGCTCCGAAGCTTGCAGGTCAGATAAGAACAGAGGTTGCAAACCGCCTTGATTTAATCGACAAGAGCCGCTTTGAGCTTTGCTTTATCGTTGACTTCCCGATGTACGAGCACGACGAGGAATCGGGCGCAATAATATTCACTCACAACCCGTTCTCTATGCCGCAGGGCGGTATGGAAGCATTGCAGAATATGGACCCGTGCGACATTCTTGCATATCAGTACGACATAGTCTGCGACGGCGTTGAGCTTTCGTCGGGTGCTGTAAGAAACCACGACCTCGACATTATGATTAAGGCGTTTGAGATTGCAGGCTACAGCGAGGAGGACCTCAAAGCTAAGTTCTCTTCCCTCTACAACGCATTCCAGTACGGCGCACCGCCGCACGCAGGTATGGCGCCGGGCGTTGACAGAATGTTAATGCTTTTAAGAGGTGAGGAAAATATCCGCGAGGTTATCGCTTTCCCGATGAACAGCAACGCTCAGGATGTGCTTCTTGGCGCACCTAATGAGGTATCCGAGCAGCAGCTTCGTGAGGTTCACATTAAATTAAGATAAATACAAAGAGGTGTCAGTATGGTAACACACGAGGATATATTGCAGATTGCAAATCTTGCAAAATTGTCAGTCCCCGAAGAGGAGCTTGACGCTTTGACAAAGGATATGGGCGAGATTATTGAGTTTGCGAACACAATAAACAACGCCTCAGAGGACGGCGAGTCATTTGACAACATCAACAACCTTTCAAATGTACTCAGAAAAGACGAGGTTGTACCGTCGCTTGACGTTGAGGAAATTCTGAAAAACGCAAACGACAGCGAAAATGACCATTTTCTTGTTAAAAAGAGAGTGCTTTAATCCATTTGAAAGGACTGAAAAAACATGAACCGGATTCAGGGAAAAATCAGCAAGCTAAGCTCTATGCTCAAAAACCGCGAAATCTCCTGCACAGAGCTTACAAACCAATATCTCTCTGAAATTGATAAAACAAACGGTGAGCTTAACGCATATGTGAACGTCACACCCGACACTGCGCTTGAAACAGCGAAAAGGGTTGACGAAAAAATCGCAAAGGGCGAAGAGCTTGCACCGCTTGAGGGTATTCCGATGACCCTCAAGGACAATATCTCTACAAAGGGAATTGAAACCACCTGCTGCTCAAAGATTCTTAAAGGCTACAAGCCGATTTATGACGCAACTGTGTGGGATTATCTTAAAAATCAGAACGCCGTGCTTCTCGGCAAGACGAATATGGACGAATTCGCAATGGGTTCATCGTGCGAAACCTCCTGCTTCGGCGGTGCAAAAAATCCGCACAACACAAACCATGTTGCAGGCGGCAGCTCGGGCGGCGTTGCCTCTGCTGTAGGCGGCAACATTGCGGCTTACGGTCTTGGCTCCGACACGGGCGGCTCAATCCGTCAGCCGGCGAGCTTCTGCGGCATTGTCGGTTTAAAACCGACCTACGGCACTGTTTCACGTTACGGTCTTATCGCCTATGCGTCAAGCCTTGACCAGATTGGACCAATCACAACAACCGTTGAGGACGCGGCAACAGTTTTTGACGCAATAGCCTTTTACGATAAAATGGACTCGACCTCGCAGGGCAAAAAGAAAACGACAGCCGATACATTGAAGAACCCGATTAAGGGAATGAAAATCGGCATTGCCAGAGAATATCTTGACGGCGTAAGAGATGATGTTAAAGAGGCTGTCTTAAACGCCGCTAAGGTGTATGAGAGCCTTGGAGCAGAGATTGTTTACTTCGATCTCCCCTCCCTCAAATACGCTCTGCCTGTTTACTATATTATCGCCTGTGCCGAGGCTTCGTCAAACCTCGGCAGATATGACGGCATACGCTACGGCTACAAAACGCCGAAGTATAACGATGTAAACGATATGATATGCAAGACAAGAAGCGAGGGCTTCGGCAAAGAGGTTCAGAGAAGAATTCTCCTCGGCACATATGTTCTGAGCGCAGGCTATTATGATGCATACTACAAAAAGGCGCAGAACTTAAGGGGCGCAATCGTCAAGGCTTTTAAAAACGCCTTTGAGTGCTGTGACGTTATGCTCGCTCCTACCGTTCCGATGACTGCATTTGAGTGCGGCAAGGCGGTAAGCGACCCGATTGAAACATACCTCACCGACATCTGCACCGTACCTGTGAATATCGCAGGACTTCCTGCGGTATCTCTCCCCTGCGGCTTCAACGCAAAGGGAATGCCGATTGGTATGCAGCTTATCGGCAACAGCTTCTGTGAGGACACAATACTCAACGCCGCTTATCAGTATGAGCAGTGCGTAGGAACAGATATATTCAAATCAACAGAAACGGGGGTATTGCTATGAAATACGAGATGGTAGCCGGACTTGAAACACACGTTGAGCTTGCAACGAACACAAAGATTTTCTGCGGCTGCACAACAAAGTTCGGCGGCGACCCCAACACACACTGCTGTCCTATCTGCATCGGTCTGCCGGGAACACTTCCGAAGCTTAACGAGGAGGTTGTGAATTTTGCGATAAAGGCAGGACTTGCCACAAACTGCGAAATTCCCGAAATTGCAAAGATGGACAGAAAGAACTACTGCTACCCCGATTTGCCGAAGGCTTATCAGATTTCGCAGTACGACAAGCCGCTGTGCTTAAACGGCTATGTTCAGCTGAGCAACGGCAGAAAAATCCGCCTGACCCGTATCCACATTGAGGAGGACGCAGGCAAGCTTATTCACAGCCACGGCGACACATATGTTGACTATAACCGAGGCGGCGTTCCGCTTATCGAGATTGTAAGCGAGCCTGACATCCGCTCTGTTGAGGAAGCCAAGGAATATGTTGAAAAGCTTCAGCTTATAATGAAGTATATCGGTGTTTCCGACTGCAAAATGCAGGAAGGCTCGATGAGATGTGACGTAAATATTTCCGTAAGACCTGTCGGAAGTACGGAATACGGCACAAGAACAGAAATCAAGAATATGAACTCAATCACATATATGGCTAAGGCGATGGAATATGAATTTTCTCGTCAGGTTGACTTGATTGAAAGCGGCGGCAAGGTTGAACAGCAGACGCTGCGCTATGACGAGGTAAGCGACACAACCTCATCAATGAGAGGCAAGGAGGACGCAAACGACTACCGCTACTTCCGTGACCCCGACCTTGTTACAATAAATGTGCCTGCCGAAAAGGTTGAGCAAATCAGAGCTACTCTGCCCGAGCTTCCCGATCAGAAGCTTGAGCGTTATATCAACGAGCTTGAAATACCCGAGAATGACGCAAAGCTTATTGTAAAATACCACAAGGTTGCGAAGTTCTTTGACAAGGCTATTGACGGCACAAAAACGCCGAGAACAGCGGCTAACTTCATTATCGGTCAGATTTTCTCTATTCTTGACAACGACAGCGCAAAAGAGGAATTTGACATAAAGGTAAGCGCCGAGAATCTTAACGCCTTAATCAAGCTGCTTGACGAGGGCAAAATCAAAATGAACCTTGCCAAAAAGACTCTGACAAAAATGCTCGAAACAGGCAAAGCACCGAGCGAGCTTATTGACGAGAGCGATATGGGCGGTCTTGACGAGGGCGCACTTGACGAGCTTTGCAGGCAGGCGATTGAAGCCAACCCGAACGCCGTTGCCGACTACAAGAACGGCAAGGTAAAGGCAATAAAGGCTTTAGTAGGCTTTATAATGAAGAACAGCCGAGGCAAGGCGGACGCTGCTGCAGCCGAACAGAAGCTTGTAGATATGATAGGTTAATTTAGATGAGTTTTGAGTTTTGAGTTTTCAGTTTTGAGGTATTAATAACTCTTCACTGTGGAGCATATACAACATTCATCAGAGCGAACCGGAACGGTCAAGACCGTTCCCTACGACCTCGTTTCAAATTACTGTAATCTGCAAGCTCCAAGCTCCAAACTCTAAACTCTTAATATAATTTTTAGTGGAGGTAATCATTATGCTTATTTGTCCTAAATGCGGAACAGAATTAAACGACGGAGCTGTATATTGCTCAAAGTGCGGCACAAACGTAACTTATCAGAGCCAGCCGTCAGGCGGCGCACAGCAGAATACAGCTCAGCAGAACACTGCAAAGCAAAATCCTTTTCAGAATAACGCTTCTCAGCAGAACTACAACGGCACAACGTCCGACAAGTTCAAGGCAGGCGTAAACAATGCCGTGAACAAGACAAAGACATTCTTCTTTGACACAGCCGACGAAACCTCAATGCATGACGCTTCTGACGTTCAGGAGAACAAGATTTTTGCATTGATAAGCTATCTCGGCTACCTGTTCTTTATCCCGATGATTGTAAAGCCGTATTCACGTTATCTGAGATTTCACGGAAATCAGGGCTTGACATTGTGCTTATACCTTATTGCGGTGACTATTGTCAACACCGTAATCACCAGCATAATCGGCATTGCAGGCTATTCCGGCATGGGCGCATTGATTGCGGTTACGATAATCAACTCGATTATTTCATTTATCTTATACGGTTCGTTTGCACTGCTCGCAGGTATCGGCATTTACAATGCTGTTAAGGGACGTGCAAGAGAGCTACCCTTAATCGGAAGAATCAGAATTCTGAGAGAGTATTGATACATAATTTTAAACACAACTTTGGGGCTGTTCATATGAACAACCCCTTTTTTCTTTTATTATTCCTTTATGTTGCGCTCATAGCTTGAATCCACATTCCACGTTTGTCACTTACCATTAAAAATCCCCAACTACGAATAGTAAACACAGCGGATCCGCCGGTGCTCCAATCTGTAAAATCTTCATTTGGTTCTCCATTAGATATTAGTTCATCAGCATCACTATCTGTCCACTCTTGATCCAAAAGAGGCATAACAACATTTATCTGTTTTTTAGTATTCTCAACCGAGGAAAGCCTCATGAAATTACAACGAGCAGTTTCTTCCGGTGTGACAACCGGTTGATATAATAAATACTCGCTTTCGCTCTCATCCTCAAAGAAAAAAATGACGGACGAACACTTTTCCTTATATTCTTCGGCAAGTTCTCCGAGGTGATTTACAGGGAATGCACCAATATGTGCTTCCGGGAACTCTTTTTGTATATGAGAAAGAAGCTGTTCTAGTGTAGGCATATATTGATTATCGCACCCAGCAAAACAGAAGCCAACAATCATAACCACAAATAGAATTACCGAAACAACCTTAATTGATACTTTTGTCATAACAATCCCTCCTACTATTATTATAGCATATTGTTTACAGCAATACAATATTTTCAATCTTGTTTTGGTAAAATGAGTGGATACCATTGTATGAGTCCATCAACATAAAAACTCATCGTATATGTTTTATATATATTTAAAAAATTCCCGAACGATACACGATGAAGTGACCGTTCGGGAATTGAATTTAATTATAAAGTTTATCAGTACATTCCGCCCATATCAGGTGCCGGAGCTGCTGCCGGTGCAGGCTCCTTGATGTCTGTTACGAGAGATTCTGTTGTGAGAACCATTGCAGCAACTGAAGCCGCATTCTGAAGTGCTGAACGTGTAACCTTTGTCGGGTCAACGATACCTGCCGAAATCATATCGGTGTAAACCTCGTTCTTAGCGTCAAAGCCGTAGCCTACCTTGTCGGCGTTCTTTACGTTCTCAGCAATTACGCTGCCCTCAAGACCTGCGTTTGCTGCAATCTGACGCAGCGGCTCTTCGAGTGCCTTAAGAACAATGTTCACGCCTGTCTTTTCGTCGCCCTCGCTGTCTGCTGCAAGCTGTGCAACAGCAGGAATAGCGTTTACAAGAGCGATACCGCCGCCTGCTACGATGCCCTCTTCAACTGCTGCCTTTGTAGCTGCAAGAGCGTCCTCAATGCGGAGCTTCTTCTCCTTCATCTCAATCTCGGTAGCTGCGCCAACCTTGATAACTGCTACGCCGCCTGCAAGCTTTGCAAGTCTTTCCTGAAGCTTCTCTCTATCAAAGTCAGATGTTGTGTTCTCGATCTGATTTCTGATCTGACCGCATCTTGCCTTGATTTCGTCGCTGTTGCCTGCGCCGTCAACGATAATTGTGTTCTCCTTGTCAACCTTAACCTGTCTTGCTCTGCCGAGCTGGTCGATTGTTGTATCCTTAAGCTCAAGGCCCATATCAGAGGAGATTACCTGGCCGCCTGTGAGGATTGCGATATCCTGCAGCATTTCCTTTCTTCTGTCGCCAAAGCCCGGTGCCTTGACTGCAACGCAGGTGAATGTTCCTCTGATTTTGTTGAGTACGAGTGTTGTAAGAGCCTCGCCCTCAACGTCCTCGGCGATAAGCAGGAGCTTTTTGCCTGCCTGAACAATCTGCTCAAGAACAGGGAGAATCTCCTGAATATTTGAAATCTTCTTGTCTGTGATAAGGATATACGGGTCGTCAAGCTCTGCAACCATTTTTTCTGTATCTGTTACCATATACGGTGCAATGTAGCCTCTGTCGAACATCATACCCTCAACAACCTCTGAATATGTTTCGGCTGTCTTGGACTCTTCAACCGTGATAACACCGTCACTGCTTACCTTTTCCATAGCCTCGGCAATGAGGTTGCCGATATATTCGTCAGCAGAAGAAATTGTTGCAACTCTTGCGATGTCCTCCGTACCGCTTACCTTCTTTGAGTTTGCTGTGATAGCCTCTACAGCCTTGTCAACTGCCTTCTGTATTCCTCTTTTAAGTACCATCGGGTTTGCGCCTGCTGTTACGTTCTTCATACCCTCGCGGATAAGAGCCTGTGCAAGAAGTGTGGCTGTTGTTGTGCCGTCGCCTGCAACGTCGTTTGTCTTGATTGAAACCTCTTTAACAAGCTGTGCGCCCATATTCTCGAACGGGTCGTCAAGCTCAATTTCCTTTGCGATTGTTACACCGTCGTTTGTGATGAGCGGAGCGCCGAATTTCTTGTCGAGAACAACGTTTCTGCCCTTGGGTCCGAGTGTGATTTTAACTGTATCTGCAAGCTGGTCGATACCGCTCATAAGAGCCTTTCTTGCATCCTCACCGTATGCTATCTGCTTTGCCATAATAATTTCCTCCCTATGTCAATTAATATTTCTTATTCTACAACTGCAAGAATATCTGCCTGGCGAACTATTGTGTATTCCTCGCCGTCAAGCTTTACCTCTGTGCCTGAATACTTGCTTGTGATAACCTTGTCGCCAACCTTGACATACATTGTTACCTCTTTGCCTTCAACAACTCCGCCGGGACCTACTGCAATGATTGTTGCAAACTGCGGCTTCTCTTTTGCTGAGCCTGCAAGAACGATGCCGCTCTTGGTTGTTTCCTCCGCCTCTTCCATCTTTAATACTACTCTGTCCATTAATGGCTTAATAGTCATATAAATTGCCTCCTTAGCAAATTTTTGATTTTGTTTTAGCACTCTCAATCCCTGAGTGCTAATTTTATTATATACCATTTTTCGGAAAAATCAAGCGTATTTTGTATTTTTCTTCTCATTTAATAATTTCTTTACAATTTGACAAAAATAAGCTGCTGTAAAGCCACGCCTTACAGCAGAGTTGAGAGTGAAGAGTTGAGAGTGAAGTTGTGGCGAGAGCCGCAAGTGGCTCTTTGAATTAAGATAAAGTCGGGCAGTATCCTTGCCTCCCTCTGACGAGGGAGGTGTCATGCTTTAGCGTGACGGAGGGAGAGATGCTCGAACCGATGAATGTCCGGGACAGTTTCAGCTGAGCGAACTCTCTCCCTCAGTCTGCGCAAGGCGCAGCCAGCTCCCTCATCAGAGGGAGCCAAGAGCCTATCCCGGTTTCAGAATTCCAAACTTTTTTCTCCACATTATGCATTATAAAATTTGCCGTTTGATGTTGAGAGATATTTCTTCCTGCGGGTTTGCAGGAAGCTTACTTTACTATACTTTACTTTCCTTTACTATACTTTACTTTCCTTTACTTTACTTTGTTCAAACGTGTATGCATTTTTCGCGTTTATGTCAACATTTTTGCCGTTTGTGTTGACATAAACCGAGTTTATGTTTACATTCAATTTTTTGTTCACAAAATATTAATATTTAAAATAACCATAATAGCAAGAAAAACACACTCTGTTTACTTCCTAATCAAGCCTTGAAATACATATAAATCTGACATTTCAGCTTGCCGTTATAGATTTTTCTGCGTTTGTCTGCCTTTGCGCCGAAGTGATTTTCAAACTCATCATCGGGCGAAATTATAGTGTAGCTTTTGCCCTTGCCTCTGACAAATTTTTTGCCCATAATTTTATACAGCTCTCTCGCCTTTTCGTAGTCGAGCAGTCTTTCGCCGTAGGGCGGATTACAGATAACGGTACAGCGTTCAAATTCGTCCTTATAATCCCTTATATCACGGCACTCAAAATGCAATACAGAGCCTACTCCTGCTTTTTCAGCGTTTTCCTTGGCAAGCGCAATTGCCTGTTCGTCGATGTCGTAGCCGTAGCCGACAAAATCGCAGTCGGTGATTATACCGTCAACGGCAAGCTTGCGTTCACTCTGCCAAAGCTCACTGTCAATATTGCTCCATTTTTCGCAGGCAAAGGTCCTGTGCAAGCCGGGCGCTATATTCTTTGCCTTGAGCGCCGCCTCAATCAGCAGTGTTCCCGAGCCGCACATCGGGTCAACGACCGTGTGGTTCGACTTGACGACCGCCAAGTCAGCGATAACCGCCGCAAGGGTTTCCTTGATTGGTGCTTCCAGTGAATTCGCTCGGTATCCCCTCTTGTGCAGACCCTCTCCGCTTGTATCTATCATAACCGAAAACGTGTCTTTAAGCGCAACAAAATGAACACGGTAAAGCGCACCGCTTTCTTCACAATGCGAAATTGAACGTGCGTTCATTATCCTGTCGGCAATCGCCTTTTTGATTATCTTCTGACAAGCAGGCACGCTTGCAAGCTTGGAGCTTAGGCTGCTGCCGTTGACCGGGAACTGTCCGTTTTCGAGAATAATTTTTTCCCATGCAATTGAGTTGACATTCTGATAAAGCTGCTCAAAATTAAACGCCTTGAACGCCTTGACAAACAGCATTATTCTTTCGCAGTAGCGGCAGCGCAGGTTTGAACGCACAAGCATCTGCGGCGAATAGTCAAACAGCACTCTGCCGTTTTCCGCTTCAACGCCTGTCGCACCCATACGGCGCAGCTCCCCTGCTGTTATTCCCTCTGTACCGAAAATGCACAATGCGGCAAGCTTTATATTATCCGTCATAATAACACAACCTTATTTTTTTCTGTACTCTATTTTAACATTTTTTGCCCTTGACAGTCAACTTGTCAGCTCACCGTGTCATAATATCTTGAAATCGGAAGATAGCTCGGCAGCTCGCCGACAATTATAGTCTGCGCCACAGGCAGCGTAGTTTCGACTATTTCATTTGGATATTCCTCGTCGGACGTGAGAAATATTTCCGCCTTAACGTGTATCTCAATTGTTGACTGGGTTTGATTTATTCCGGCAGACTCAAGAGTGTTATTGACCTCTGTTTCGACACTGCTGGAGAAATTAAGGCGTACTACAAGCGACGGTCCCAGACCGTTGAGCAGTTCAAAGCCCGTCAGGTCGCCGAGATAGTAGTTGAATTCACGGTATTGCAGATTGTCAAGCTGGTTCTGTGCTTCGAGCGACACCTCAGCCTTGAGCTTATTGACATTGACCGTATTGGTCGATATGCTCGCCACTTTATTATTAGAGGTATATTTTATATCAGCCAGGTCGTCATATTTAAAACCAAGCTTATCGACCGTATTATTGACAGCAGTGTTGATTGCCTCGGTAGCAAGCGTCTGCGCCTTGATTTCGGTCAAATCCATTACCGAGGGCTGAATCTGAAATTCTATGTACGAAAACACGGCAATCGCAAGCATAACAACCGTAACAAAAATTTTTCTTGCCCTTCCCTTTTTTCTTCTCGGAATTCTTCTGATACGCACTGACAACACCCCTGTGTTATCTTACGCAGATTTGCCCCGAATGTGAAAAAGCTGCGCCCGAGGCTGTAATGCCCCTGCGCAGCTTTTAAACTGAAAACTCAAAACTCAAAACTCATACATCACTTAACCGTTATACTCGTTTCAACGTCCTTTGTAACATCGACCAGCTCCTGTGAACCGGTGCCTGTATATGCCTCTTCTGTTGTTATTTTTATGTCGCAAGCCTTTGAGGAGCTGTCCTTGACCTTGAACTTGCAGACAATAAAATCAGCCGGCATTGAGAAATTGTAGCCTGTCATAACAGAAACGCCGTTAAGCATTATTTTGCCCGGCAGGTCGGGGTTTGCAATACAGCCGCCGTCAAGAAGTGTTATAGAATCCTTGTCAAGCTCAAGAACATTTTCGTCAAAATCTATTGTAAACTGGAAGCCTGCAACAGCCTCACTGATACCCTCGGCAGTTCCCGTAAAGGTGACGGTATCGCCGACCTTAAAGCTTTTGCCGTTAATCAACACCTCACCGCTTGACGGATTGGCACTTGAGCTGTTGTTAGAGCCTGAAGAACTTGATGAGCTGTTATTGGAGCTTGCACTGCCTGAGGAGTTATTCTTTGACGAGCTTGTGTTGCCCGAGGAATTATTTTTTGACGAAGCACTGCTGTTGTTCTGCGAAGAAGTATTCGAGGACGACGGAACGTCCTGCGCAATGATATTGCCGTTGCTGTCGGTTGTTACCGTCGCAGTTTCGCCGTCAGGACCGACATATGTTGTGACAATGTTGCCGTCACTGTCAACCTCTCTTGTCACCGTGTTGCCGTATGGGTCGGTCGCCTCTGTGATGAGATTGCCGTCATCGTCTTTGATATTCTGAATTATTTCCTCATATCCGCTTGGCATTGTCATATCCTCTGTCGAGCCTGAAGCAGCAGACGAAGAATTGCCGCTTGAATTGCCCGAGAAGCAGAACACCGCAATAATCACGGCGGCTACAATAACAACCACAGCCGCAACCACGCCGATAACAACGCCGAGAGGCATCGGATTTTTGCCGTTGTCCGGCTCGGGTGTCTGAGAATTTTTATATTCGCCGAAGAATTCCGGCGGCGTATTGTTATCTGTAGTTACAACGTCCTCATTTTCTGCCGGAACATTATTGCTTGCTTCTGCGGCGTTACTGCCGCTGCAAAACGGACATTCGGGCAAATTATCAGGATATTCATTATTACATTTTGGACAAAAGCTCATTGGTATTATCCCTTTCCATATAATTTCAATCGCAATTATACCACAATTTTGTTATTCAGTAAATAATTCCTGTCGAATTTTACACAATGTTCATATAGTCAAAACCGCTCCGAAACACGCTGAATTTCAATGCACACGGGGAATGAACGGCATATTATTTTTGAATAAGCCTTACTCTTGACTTAGGCGCATAAATAGAATAATATTTATTTCGGACAAGATTTTTCAGACAATTGTGTTCATTATCTGACAATTTTTTATTATTGCTTTCGGAGAATTTCTTATGAAAAAAATGACCCTGTTCAGCCTTGCTTGGCCCATATTTATCGAAACAGCCTTGTTTATGACGCTTGGCTTTGTTGACGTTTTTGTGCTTAGCCGATACAACGACCTTGCCGCCTCGTCGGTAAACACCGCAAATCAGGCGATATCAATATGCACTCTTGTATTTACGGTGCTTTCAAGTGCAAGTGCAGTGCTTATATCGCAGAATCTTGGGGCAAATAAAAAGCAGGCGGCGTCACGCATTGCCGCTCTTTCAATTACATTCAACCTGCTTCTCGGCGTTATAATAAGCGCAGTGCTGGCGATTTTCAGCCGACCGATACTGACATTCATCGGTGCAAAGGGCGAGGTTCTTGAATTTGCGAACGAGTATCTTATCATCGTCGGCGGCTGTCTGTTTACGCAGGGCTTGCTGAACGCTGTTTCGGCGATAATCAGGAACCACGGCTACACAAAGCTTTCGATGTATGTTACGGTTATTATGAATCTGACAAACACTATCCTTGACGTTATCTTTGTGCTGGGACTTCTTGGGTTTCCTCAGATGGGCGTAAAGGGAGTTGCCGTTGCAACCTCTGCAAGCCGCATTGTGGGCACTGTTGTTCTTCTGCTTGTGCTGTTCATCAAGGTTGAAAAGCCGTCAATGTTCAGACTGCTCAAGCCTTTTCCGTATAAGGATTTATGGCTACTTCTGAAGGTCGGCGTGCCGTCTGCGTTTGAGTCGTTTAACTACAACATTTCTCAGCTTGTTGTAACCTCTATCGTTCTGAACTGTCTGAGTGAAGCGGAATTGATTACAAAAACATATATTTCAAACATTTCGATGTTCTTCTACATTTTTTCGGTATCAATCGGACAAGCCGCACAGATTCTTGTCGGGCATTTGTGCGGAGCGCACAAACATGACGAGGCATACAAGAGCTGTCTTAGGGCGTTTCGCTCTGCGCTGATAATCGCAATGAGTCTTGAGCTTGTCGGGATAATTTTCCGATATCAGCTTATCGGGATATTCACGCAGAACGAGCAAGTTATTCAGATGGGCGCAACGCTGATTATCCTGAGCATATTTGTTGAAATCGGCAGAACGACCAACCTGACTGTAATCAACTGTCTGAGAGGTGCAGGAGATGTATTCTTCCCGACGGGTGTTGCGATATTTTCAATGTGGATAGTCAGCACACTGGGGTCGTACCTTTTAGCCGTTACGTTTGGTCTTGGTCTTAACGGCTTGTGGATAGCCTTTGCCGCAGATGAATGTCTGCGAGGTGCGCTGATGCTGTGGAGATGGAAAAAGGGTAAATGGAGAAGTAAGTCGCTCGTATAAAGCAGAGTGGAGAGTGGTAGGTGGAGAGAGAAGAGTGAAGAGTGAAGTTGTGGTTGTCGCAGCTTCGCTGCTCCTTTAATTAAGAAATGCTCGTTACAAAGCAGAGAGTTCGTAGGGAACGGTCTTGACCGTTCCGGGATAGGCATATTAACTGCAACGCTTTACAAAATCAGAATAGAGTATAACACTCTGCGGCTCAAGCCGGAACAGGCAAGCCTGTTCCCTACGACCTCGTTACGAAATTCATCTTCAATCTCAACTCTAAACTAAATTATCGCTTAGCTTACTTAAGGGGATAACCATATTAAATTAATACGATATTATCAAATCGTGCCGATGTGTGCAAATTTTTTAAAGTGCATATCATTCGCTAAGCACTAATTTTCTGTAGTATTCAGCTCGAATATGACAAAACCGAAAATTTGTTTGTTTCGGGCGAGGTAAGACCGTTTTTTGGGACACGATAGCTTGTATAATAAAAATATAGGGTAAAACAAACTATATTTGAGAGGAGATTACATTATGAGCTATCCCGAAAGAAAAAACTACAGAATAATAAAAAAGGCTAAGGCTTATCTCAAGCGTTCATTGATTTTTGACGCAATTGTTGTACTCGGAGCGATAAATATTTTCGGCAGTTGTGCATCGCTTTTCATTTCTCTCCCGTACTTCTTTATCAGCCTTGCGGCAAGCGTCACCGTGATAGCAATCTGCTACAAAATATCTGCATACTGTGAAGAAAAGGCCTGTTTGCTTATGTCAGGTCTGACAACACAAGAGACTGCCGTCAAGCGCAGGAGAAGCAACATTATCAGGGTTGACTTCCGCAAAAAGAGGTTATATCCGGACAATCGCTGTTCAGGTATGTAATTTTTCAATCCGCCTTCTCCTGAAATAAATAACTAAAGCAAAGCGGCTGTACGTTTTTGTGCAGTCGCTTTGCTTTTATCAGCATTTTTTACACTCCGGATATGCAAGCAAAATAATTAATTAAAATCTGGTTATCCCTTTAAGAAAGCAGTTTTTGTTGAGAGTTAATTCAAAATTCATAATTCATAATTCATAATTATGGTTGTCGCCGCTTTGCGGCGCTTTGAATAAAGAATTTACTTGTAAACAGGTCTGTGAGGTTGTAGGGAACTGGCTTGCCTGTTCCGGTTCGCTCTGCTGAATGTTTAAAATGCTTCTCGGTGAAGGGCTTTGATTAATAAAAAGCTTAAACCCAACAACTCAAAGCTTTCGACTCAAAATTCTAAACTAAATCATCGTTTAGCTTACTCAAGGGGATAACCAGAAATTAAAATTCAAATTACAAGCGGTGCAAATGTCACTCGTTCGATACGTTTAAAATATCCGATTCTTTAATACCGTATTTCTCAAGATCTACCTTTCCGTCCACAACCTCCACGCCATCTGCACGAAGTCTTTCTGCCTGCGCATCAGGTCCTCCGAAAGCAAATGAGCCGGAGCACTCACCCTTACTGTTTACCACACGAAAGCAAGGAATGTTAAGCGGATCGGGATTCTTATGCAGAGCATTGCCGACTGCCCTTGCCATTCTCTTATTTCCTGCCATCTCCGCAACCTGCCCATAGGTTGCTACACGCCCGGCAGGGATCTTCTTGACAGCTTCATATATTCTCTTTGACGGAGAATCTGTAACCAGATAATAGCTTTCCGAAATCATT
The DNA here is from genome assembly GCA_958448165.1 of uncultured Oscillospiraceae bacterium. GTDB lineage: Bacteria > Bacillota > Clostridia > Oscillospirales > Acutalibacteraceae > UBA7067. The sequence goes on along the minus strand of CAUDCW010000019.1, from coordinate 6,505 downwards.
ATTTTAATATCATCATCCGGAATACTGCCATCCAGAATAATAGTGTTCCAGTGTTCCTTATTCTGATGCCAACCGGGAACAACAGATGAATAAGCATTTCGCCAGAAATCCCGCCACTGTGGAGCAACCTTCACATTAAGATTGATATATCCATCTCTCTCATAAGTCCATAAAAACGCTTTCTTACTTCCCTTAACACGCACAAGCTGCCAGTTTTCGTCATGAAACGGGGTTTCCTTATAAGTGTTCGGAAAAGATAGCCCAAAGGCAAGCGCATCTTCCCGTGTTTTCATATCATCAATCCTTTAGCCCAAAATGATATAAAGTAAAGTGAAAAACGGGTGCGTTCTTGCACCCGTTTATCTGTTGCATATTTTGCAGAATATATCAATTAAAGATATTTGGCAAATGCCTTAAGGTCTTCGGGAAGCTCTGTTTCATCAGCAGAGATAAGCAGAGTGATCTTTGTTTCTGCCTTCTCGGCAAGAGCGCTGAGCTTCTTTACAAGCTCGTCGAGCTTTGCAAAATCCTTGCCGCAGATTTTGAATGTAGAGTCGATAAAAATGTCTGTTACATCATAGTTGCCTGCACAAATGCCGCATACAAAGCCATAAAGCACATCATAGCCCTGTACCTCGTACTGGTCTGTATCAATAAGTCTTGCCTTGTGTGTAACGTCAAATGTAAGCTTTGCGCCTTTTTCGATTACAACTACATTACCCGCAGAGGTTGCAACAGCCTCGTTGGCAAGTGAAATTAATTTTTTTGTTTTTCCGGTTCCCTTTTTACCTATAAGTAATGTTACCATTGAAATTGCCTCCTTATATATTACCGCAAAAGCGGTTAATTCCTGTCCTTAATAATTCTTGGGGATTAAAGTCTTGCTTCAAGCGCCGACTTCTGCTCCTCATATCCCGGCTTGCCGAGAAGTGCGAACATATTCTTCTTGTAGCTTTCAACACCCGGCTGGTTAAACGGATTTACACCGAGCAAATAGCCGCTGATAGCACAAGCCTTTTCAAAGAAATAGATGAGATAGCCGAGCTCAGCTTCGTCCATTCTTTCTGCTGTCAGAACAACATTCGGAACGCCGCCGTCGTTGTGAGCCAGAACAGTGCCCTGGAATGCCTTCTTGTTTACAAAGTCAACTGTTTTGCCCGAAAGGAAGTTGAGTCCGTCAACATTCTCGGGGTCTGTGCCGATTGTGATTGTTCTTTTCGGTTCATTGAACAGAACAACGGTTTCAAACAGGTTTCTTCTGCCCTGCTGAATATACTGACCCATTGAGTGAAGGTCGGTTGAGAATGTAACAGCTGCCGGGAAGATACCCTTGTTATCCTTGCCCTCGCTTTCGCCGAAGAGCTGCTTATACCACTCTGACATCATAGTGAACGCAGGCTCGTAGCTTACGAGAATTTCTGTTGAATAACCCTTTGCATAAAGAATGTTGCGGATTGCGGCGTACTTGTAGCAGTCGTTTGTCATAAGGTCGTCGTTGTCAAACTCGTCCTGAGCCTTCTTTGCGCCTGCCATAAGAGCGTCAATGTCTGCACCCGATACAGCGATAGGAAGAAGTCCGACTGCTGTCAGTACAGAGTAACGTCCGCCGACATCATCGGGAACAACAAAGGTTTCGTAGCCTTCCTTGTCTGCAAGGCTCTTGAGCGTGCCCTTTTCTCTGTCTGTTGTGCAGAAGATTCTCTCCTTTGCGCCCTCCTTGCCGTACTTGTTCTCAAGCATTTCTCTTAGCACACGGAAAGCGATTGCAGGCTCTGTTGTTGTGCCTGACTTTGAAATCATATTGATAGAAACATCTTTGCCCTCGCAGATTTCAAGAAGCTCGGAAAGTGCCGTTGAGCTGATGCTGTTGCCGGTGTAGTAGATGTCCGGTGTGTCTTTCTTAAGAGCGTTGTAGTTTGGTGATTTGATGAATTCAATAGCAGCTCTTGCGCCGAGGTATGAGCCGCCGATGCCGATAACAATAAAGACATCAGAGTTGCTCTTGATTTTTGCGGCTGCATTTTTGATTCTGTCAAATTCCTCTTTATCATAATCTGTAGGGAGCGTAAGCCAGCCGAGGAAATCGTTGCCGAGACCCGACTTGTTGTGAAGAGTATCGTGAGCCGCCTTGACCTGTGCTTTAACGGCAATATACTCATCATCATTTACAAAACCCTGAAGATGCTTGTCACTTAATTTAGTTGCCATAACATTTTCCTCCTTGCATTCAGCAGAAAATTCTGATACTGATATTATTCTACATTATTTCCGTCATTTTTGCAAGGTGAGATTGTGACTTTTTTCTTAAAACTGCACAAGATATTGAAATAAAAGTGATAATACTTCGCCAAAAGAAATTTCCGCAACATCTTCAGCCGCAGTTATCCTGTATTCTCCGAGCAATTTACCGTCAAGGTAGTATTTTACGGTGCCGACAGTGTCGCCGACGCTTATCGGCGCTTTTATTTCTTCGTTGAATTCGACCTTGCTTTTTATTCCGCTTTCCTTTCCCTTTTCAACAAGAAATGCTCCGTCAAGATTAAGCTCGACAGGAAGCTGTTTTTGCATACCGTTTTGTATCTCAACAAAATCGACCAAATCCTCAGGCTCTTGCGGCGACACGCTTGTGTAACCAGCAAAGGCATAATCAAGCAGTGCGGCGGCGTCTGCAAAGCGCTGTTTGCCCGTGTCTGCGCCAAGCACAACCGCAATCGGTGTAAAGCCATTGCGCTCGGCGGTTGCAGTGATACAGCAGCCTGCGGCGTTAGTTGTGCCTGTTTTTAAGCCTGTTATTCCGTTATAGGTCTTGAGAAGCTTATTTGTATTTACAATCTGCGTTTTTCCGTCACGGAGAGTATCCATCCAGATTGTGCAATAATCGAATATTTTCTTGTGCTTTATCAGCTCTCTTGACATTATTGCGACATCATAAGCTGACGTTATGTGTCCGTCCTCGTCAAGACCGTTGCAGTTTTTGAAAACCGTATCGTTCATTTTAAGCTCTTTTGCCCTTTTGTTCATTTGCTCAACAAATGCCTCCTCACTGCCGCTGATGCATTCAGCCAGTACAACAGCCGCATCGTTTGCGCTTGCAACGGTTGTAGCCTTGATAAGGTCGTCAACGCTCATTATCTCGCCCTCTTCAAGCCAGATATCACTGCCGCCCATTGAAGCGGCGTGTGCGCTTGCGCTGACCTCGTCTGTCAATGAGATTTTTCCGCTGTCGATTGCCTCAAAAACGAGCAGGAGCGTCATAACCTTTGTTATTGACGCACACGGACGCTGTGAGTGACTTTCCTTTTCAAACAGCACCTGCCCCGTTGCGCTGTCCATAAGCAGTGCAGACGGCGCAGAAACCAAGTCGGCTGACGGTGCGGCTGAAGCGGCGACAGTGCCTGAAAGAAACGTCAGGAGTGACATCAGCAGGCAAAGGGGTTTTAAAAGCTTTTTCAAAATATCATTTCCTTTCCATATCCGTATTCAATTGATAATTTATATGCACAACAAATCAACGGTATGAGAAAGAGAATGTCAATACTCGTTAAATCACACTAACACCTGATAAAAAGACGCAGTATCATATGAATACACATAAAATACTGCGTCCTTGAATTAATTCAATTTATCAGACTGAGGTTATCAGTATAAAACAACGATTGCGCCGGGTTCGAGTGTTCCTGTAAGAACGCCGTCCTTTACGGTAAACTTGCCGCCCGACACCTTGTCGGTGTATTCGCCGTCGGCAAGAACTGTTTTAACGCCCTTAAGCTCCTCTTTCATTATACTGATGCTAACGATGACAGCACCGCTGTTGCCGCGTTCAATCATTGCAATTTCTTCGCTGTCCATCGGGTTTGAGAGTGTTTCGTCAAGACCTATCATATGATTTCTGAACTTGTTGACCTCGGCAACCTCCTTTGATTTGTAGAAATCACTGCCTGCCTCGCCGATTTTGTTGTTGCCCCACTGGCTGTCAATGCTTGCTCCTGCCGGACGGCTGAAGAACAGCGGTGTGCCGCCGCTTCTTGCGGCTATAATCGCCCAGCCGTGCTTGATATCGTCCTCTGTAAGCTGTGCCCACGAACCATCGTTGCAATAATTGTCGTGCGATTCAACCCATGTGACAATCTTGCTTGTATCAAGGCCGTTCACACCGTAATCGCTCCACTTTGATACGCTGACATCAAGATTTGAGATGGAGTTTCTTATAAACTCACCGTAGGTCGATGATGTAACGTTGAGGAGGTCGGCATAAGACGCAATTCTGTCGGAGCCGCCCTGAAGCACCTCGCCGTACTGGAACTCGGCGCCGTTTTCAAGGATAACATTCCAGAAATCGCTGGCATACTCCTCCGGGTCATCGCTCAGCTCGATATGCTTTGTAGCGTCATAACGGAAGCCCGACGCACCGTCAGCAACACACTGCTTTAAATAGCCCAATATATACTGCTGAATTTTCGGGTCCTGTGTGTTCAGATCCTTTAAGCCGAGCAGATTACCCTGTGTAACCTGCTTTCTGTCGTTGTAGTTTGTTACATCGCCGAGTGTGTGGAAAGGCTGGTCGGTTATTTTGTAGATATCCTCTGATATTACGGAGGCATCGCTTGTCATATGGTTGACAACAGCGTCAACAATTATCTTTATTCCGTATTTCTTTGCTTCGCTGCAAAGCTCCTTGAATTCTTCCTCTGTTCCGAGCTGATAATTGCCTATGGTGTAGTTTGTCGGCTGATAATGATAATACCATTTGCCGTTGTTTTCGCTGCCGTCAACATCCTGAAGCTGCATTCCGCCGTTTTCGCCGACCTTACATTCGTTTATCGGCGAGGTCTGGATTGCTGTGTAGCCTGCCTCGGCAATGTCCTTGAGGTTGTCCTTGATTGTATTAAAGGACCAGCACCATGCGTGCAGGATTGTTCCTGTCGAAATTTCGGGTGAAAGCTCATATTCGCCGACAAGCTGAACCTCTGACTTTGCCGGAGTCGAAGAAGCGCTTGACTGTGAAGAGCTTGACGGTTGTGAGGATTGTGATGATGAGGACGGCTTTGAAGATGAACTGCCGCCTGTGCAGGACGCAAGGCTCATAAGAATGAGCGACGCCATAATTGCGGATAAAATACGTTTTTTCATGTGATAAACCTCCGATAAAATTATAGCTTAATTATAACAATTTTACATAAGGTAGTAAATAGAGAAGATTAAATATTTTTCATTTCTTACAGAAGTTCAGGGGCATCCCGAAATGAGATGCCCCTGTTGCAATCAGAAATTTTGTGCCGTACTATCAATATCTGCTCGGATAGCTGAAGCTTGTAATGCCGGCTATTACTTTTTGTACCAGAATTGCGTCAGAAACGGAAATGCTGCCGTCAAAGTTTACGTTACCTGCATTTTTCTGAGCGTCGTTCAAGGTAGTGACATTTGCAATCGCCTTCTGCAATGCAATTGCGTCTGAAACAGAAATATTTTCGTTGCCGTCCAGATCGCCGAGGAATATATCATCCTTTGCACCGTCAGCGATAACCTTGATTGATGATGTGTTTGTCTTTGCAGATACAGCAGAACCGCTTACATTCTTTAGTGATGTGTAATTCGTTGTGATTGTAGCGGCACCCTCATCTGCAATTACGTTGAATACAAGCTTGACAAATACTTTTTCGCTTGTAAAGTTGTATCCGTTTGAATTGGAACAAGTGAACTTTGCTGTGCCGTCAACGGATCTGAGATCTGCCTTTGCGCCGGTGTTAATATTTGTGAACACGCCGTTATTTACCGAAGCGCTTATCTTTGACATTTCGAGGATACCCGATGTATATTTAACATTTGCTTCAACGTATGAAAGAACCTGAGATGCGCTGAGCTTTGCCTCAAATACAACCTGGTCGCCCTTGTTTACTTTCTGACCGTTAACCGTAAGAGTCTTAGTCGGCTCTGTAGGGTTGGTCGGTTCAGTCGGGTCTGTCGGAGCTGAGCTTACAAGCGTTACCTTGTAGCTTGTTGTGCCTGTAAGGTCGTTGACATCCATATCGTACTCTTCCATAATCTTGTGTGTGATTGAGGTTGTGCCGCTTTCTGCGATAACCTCAAACTGTGCAACTACAAGCACAGACTCTGTTTTGAAGTTGTAGCCTGTTCCTGCGTTCATTCCGGAATAGCCGATGCCTGCTCCGTCAATTTCGTCAACATAATTTCTGTTGACCATAAACGAGCCGGCAGATGAAAGCTTTGATGAGAAGAGCGAGTCTGTTGTTGTGAAATCGCCGTAAAGCTTGAGGTAGCTGCTGTCATATTTGATGAAGCCGCTGATTCCTCCGATAAGCTTGTCAGCCTTGTGCTTAACTGTAATCTGAACAACATCGCCCTTATGGTATGTTGTGCCGTTGATTACAACGCCGTCCGGTGATGTCGGATCTGTTGTTGTAGGATCTGTAGGATCTGTTGTTGTAGGATCTGTCGGATCTGTCGTTGTAGGATCTGTCGGAGTTGAGCTTACAAGCGTTACTTT
>CAUDCW010000018.1 GCA_958448165.1 uncultured Oscillospiraceae bacterium | reverse complement strand
GGTTTTTGCTTGGTTGCGGAGGCTGGATTTGAACCAACGACCTTCGGGTTATGAGCCCGACGAGCTACCGAGCTGCTCCACTCCGCGATATTTATTTTCACCCTTGTTCAGGGCGCTTGATTATAATAACATATGAGCGATGTAATGTCAAGCACTTTTTTATCTTTTTGCATTTTAACACATACATTTTTTATCTTTTTGCATTATTTTCTTTTCTGACTTCGGCTTTTTGCCACTTCTGTTCATTTATTAGGAGAACCAGACCCTCCCCCGTAGTCGTCTTATACTTTATTTTATGCCGTATTATAATTATTTATGCGTTTTGCCTTACGGCTTTAAGCGTCCGGCTCGGATAAGCTTTACCGAGCCGGAAACAAATCAATAATCCACCTTGTCGAGAATGCCCGACAAATACGCTATCACAACGCCGTAATTGCTCATCGGCACACCCTGGCTCTTAGCCTTTTCAACACGCGACATAACATATCTGCGGTTGAACATACACGCACCGCACTGAATAACCAAATCATAGCCCGACAAATCCTCGGGGAAATTCTGACCGTTCACATTATCAATACGCAGTCCCTGCCCGTATCTTGCTCTGAGCATTCGGGGCAGCTTTTCCCTGCCGATGTCCTCCTTTAGCGGAACGTGCGTGCAAGCCTCGGCAATCAGTATTTTTGAATTTTCGGTCAGGCTCTCAAAAACGCTTGTGCTGTCAACAAAATAGTCAATGTCGCCCTTATACTTTGCAAACAGGGTCGAAAAAGACGTTAGGCGGCTTTCCTTCGGCTTTTTCTCGTACACCGTCTTGAAAACCTGTGAGTCGGTGATTATAAGCTTCGGCGGCTTCGCAAGCGACACAAGCGTTTGCTCAAGGCGGTCTGTGGTACAGCTCATAACAAGGCACTTTTTGTCAAGCAGTTCTCTTAATGTCTGCACCTGCGGCAGAATAAGCCTGCCCTTCGGCGCCTGAATATCCTGCGGCATCACAAGCAGAACGATGTCGCCGTCCGAGCATAAATCACCCGTTATTGTTCTCTCGCCAAAGTCATCCGGCACACTGCCGATTAGCTTATTGCGCAGCTGCTCGATGCCCTCGCCTGTTTTCGCACTCACTAATACGACGTCCCTTTTGCAAAGGCTCACAACCTCTTTTTCAAGCTCGGCAGGATTTTCAAGAATATCGGTCTTGTTTATCACCGGGATAAACGGTGTGTTCTGCTGTGTAAAAAGCCGAACCCACTGTCTGTCGCTCTCGTCGGGGCTTGCGCCGAATATAAGTATTGCGACATCGGTTTTGTCAAGCGCATTTCTCGTCTGCATTATTCTTTTGCCGCCAAGCTCGCCCTCGTCGTCAAATCCTGCCGTGTCGATAAACACAACCGGTCCTATGCCGTGAATCTCCATCGACTTATACACGGGGTCGGTGGTCGTGCCGGCAACATCGGACACAACGGAAATCTGCTGGTTTGTCAGCGCATTTACAAGCGACGACTTGCCGCTGTTGCGTTTTCCGAAAAGTCCTATGTGAAGTCTTGTGCCTCTCGGCGTTTCATTTAGGCTCATATTATCACTCCGGTTTTTTAGTTTTGAGTTTTGAGCAGAGAGCAGAGAGTTAAGAGTGGAGTTTTAAGAGTTGAGAGTGGAGAGAATGTTGTCGCCGCAAGCGGCTCTTTGAATTAAGTAAAACCCGTTACAAGTAAATATTTAAAGAGCAGCGAAGCTGCGACCACCAATTCTCTTCTCTATTCTCTTTTCTCTATTCACAGCGGCGTAGCCGCACATCTCCACTCTCAACTCTTCACTCTTAAAATCTGAAGTCCCTCTTGCCATCGTGCAGCTCCTTGAGATATTCCGCCGCAATGCTCTTTACCTTCGGGTTTGTTATTCTTTCAAGCTCCTCTTTGATAACAGCCTCGCCCTTTTTCTGCGTGTCCTCGCTTGCGTAGTCCTCAAGATACTCCTTGAGCGTCATCAGCGCATTCGGCTGACAGCAGTTCACAATCTGCCCCGACTTCAACAGCGTCATAAAGCGGTCGCCTGTTCTGCCCTCACGGTAGCAGGCGGTGCAGAAGCTCGGGATATAGCCAAGGCTCAAGAGCCAGTTCACAACCTCGTCAAGCGTGCGGTTGTCGCTGATGTCAAACTGCGCCGAGTTCTCCTCCTCCGGCTCAGGCTCACAGTAGCCGCCTACGCTTGTGCGTGACGCTCCGCTTATCTGCGAAATGCCGAGGTCAAGCACTCTCTTGCGGCTCTTCTGCGATTCTCTTGTAGATACTATCATACCTGTATAAGGCACTGCGATGCGGATAACCGCAACAATCTTTGCAAAAATATCGTCCGATATTGCGTTTGTAAACTCGCTCGGGTCGATGTCCTCGGCAGGGCAGATTCTCGGCACGCTTATCGTGTGAGGACCAACGCCGTGGGCCGCTTCAAGATGCTCTGCGTGCATAATAATTCCCGTGAAGTCATAGCGGTACATATTAAGTCCGAACAGCACTCCGAGTCCTACGTCGTCAATGCCGCCCTCCATCGCTCTGTCCATAGCTTCGGTATGGTAGGCGTAGTCGTGCTTCGGTCCTGTCGGGTGAAGCTTTTCGTAGTTTTCCTTGTGGTAGGTTTCCTGGAAAAGAATGTATGTGCCGATGCCGGCTTCCTTCAGCTTGCGGTAGTTTTCAACCGTTGTGGCGGCTATGTTGACATTAACCCGGCGGATTGCGCCGTTTTTGTGCTTGATTGAATATATGGTCTTGATGCTTTCGAGTATGTACTCAATCGGGTTGTTCACGGGGTCCTCGCCTGCCTCAATCGCAAGCCGCTTGTGACCCATATCCTGAAGTGCGATTACCTCGTTTTTTATTTCCTCCTGCGTGAGCTTCTTGCGGCAGATGTGCTTATTCTTGTAGTGATACGGGCAGTAAACACAGCCGTTTACGCAGTAGTTTGAAAGATAAAGCGGAGCGAACATAACAATTCTTCTGCCATAGAAACGCTCCTTTATTTCCTTTGCGAGCTTATAGATTTTCTCGTTCTCGTCCTCAAGCTCACAGTCAAGCAGTACAAGAGCCTCTCTGTGTGTAACGCCCTTGCCGTCCTTGGCTTTTTCAAGTATTTGGTCGATAAGCTCACGGTTGTTCTTGTTTTCGTCGGCGTATTTCAGGGTAGCTTCAATCTCCTCGTGATTGATAAACTCCTCTGCCTTTAATGATTTCGGGTCATACTTATACATTGTTATTACTTCCTTTGTTTTAATTTATTTTAGAGTGGAGGGTGGAGAGAGTGTTTAGTGTTTAGTGTTTAGTGTTAAGAGTGAACAGAAATTGTGAAATGAGGTTGTAGAAACAGGCTTGCCTGTTCCGGTTCGAATTGATAAATTTTGAAACGAGATTGTAGGGAACTGGCTTGCCTGTTCCGGTTCGCTCTTATGAATGTAATATCTATTCTGATTTTGTTTTAATCGCGTAATAACTGCATCTATCCCGGAACGGTCAAGACCGTTCCCTACGAACTTACAAGCTCGTGGCGAAATTCATCTCCACTCTTCACTCTCCAAAGCGGTGCTTGCACCGCCAAGAGCGTTCCCTACGAACTCACTGCCTTGAAACAAGTAAATTCTTAATTCAAAGAGCAGCGAAGCTGCGACTACCTTAACATTTGCCAACGGCAAATATTTCATAGCGAAGCTATTTCATATTGCGAAGCAATATTTCACAAATCCCGAAGGGATTTATATCATTGTTGAACGGCTTGCCGTTCAACACAGTCTCCTCTGTCCGTCACAATCTCATAGCCTATGCTTTCAACCCTGCGGCTCAGGCAAAAACGACATTCTGCCGCTTCTTCGCCTGTGCATATCTTGTTGTCATAGAGCGAATAGTCCTTTCTGTGCATAACGGGCGAAAGATTAGGCATTACTACATTCGCTCCGGCTAAAATTCCCTTTTCCCTGCCGAGCGGGTCGATTGTGCCGAGAGCCGTTGTTGCCGGCAGAAGCACATTCGGCTTTATCAGCCTGATTATCGCAAGCAGCTTGAGCGTTAAGTCGCAGTCGCCTGCTTTAAAGGCGGCAAACGGCGTGTCCTTGTGCGGAATAAACGGTCCTATGCCGACCATATGCGGCTGAATTTCTTTTATAAACTGCAAGTCCTTATATATGCTTTCCTCTGTCTGGTACGGCGAGCCGACCATAAAGCCGACTCCCGTCTGAAAGCCGATTTCCTTTAAATCGCTGATACAGCGCATACGGTTTTCAAAGCTCATCTTGTCGGGGTGGAGCTTTTTGTAGTGGTCGCAGTCGGCTGTTTCGTGGCGCAGAAGATAGCGGTCTGCGCCTGCGTCAAAATACCGCTGATAAGAGTCACGGCTTCTCTCGCCTATTGACAGCGTAACGGCGCAGTCGGGATAGAGCGACTTAATATCAGTGATTATATTCACATAATCGTCGTCGGTATAATATATATCCTCGCCGCCCTGCAGAACAAAGGTGCGAAAGCCGAGCGAATAACCGTTTTTACAGCATTCGAGAATTTCCTCTGCGCTGAGCCTGTAGCGGTTTGCGTTTTTGTTAGAGGCTCTTATTCCGCAATACAGGCAGTCGTTTTTGCAGTGGTTCGTGAACTCGATAAGCCCTCTGACGAAAATTCTGTTGCCGTAGTATTTTTTCGCCTGCTCACGGCTTTTTGAAAACAGATATTCAAGCTCCTGCCTGTCCTCACAGCGCACAATCGCTTTGAAATCCTCAAAGCTTAAAAAGCCGCTTTCAGCAAGCCTGTCTGTTATATTATGTATAGCTATGGTCACCAGCTCCTTTGCGCATTACACCTTTGAGTAAAGCGTTTTTGAATTTATCCCCTCAAGTCTGCCGAGCTTGCCCGACAGAGCACTTATGATGTCGCTTGGTGCGTCAAGCACAACGCTTATCACATTCACGTTTTTTGCTCTGTGCGGAATTCCCATTCTTCCTATAATATATTCGCCGTACTCCGACAGAATAGCGTTCATTTTGTCAACATTTTCGGTGCTTTCGACAACTATTCCGACAACGGCAAGCCTTGTATCACTCAAGCCTATTCTTCCTTTCTTCAAATAAAAATGCGCCTTGCCGAAACGACAAGACGCACCGAAATTTCTGTTAACCGATATAAGCTGCTCAGGGCTTGACCCCGGCATTATGGTTTTCTTTTGCCTTGGTTATCCTCGGCATCAGAGAATCGGATGTGTTGTCTTTGCGCTCGGAGCTTATCCTTGCGCTCAGCACATTATTATTATATTCTATAGAACGAAATTTAGCAATGTTTTTTGTTTAAATCAGTAGAGATTTTTTCCACTTCTTCCTCATTTCTTCAGCAACTTCAAAGAAATCAAATCTCTGCGTTGTCGATTCAGCCTCGGCTGTTGATTTGTTTATCCGAGCGACAGTTCCCACGGTTTATTCAGTCGGCAATGCAAACAGCTGTGGCTGTTACAGAAAGCGGCGAATATCAACAGCCAGCTTTTCCTCAAGCTTTATAAGGCGTTTTGCGATGTCCTTTGATTTTTCGTCTGCCGCTTTATATTGATTAAGATAGCGGCTGAGTGATTTTACGCCCATATTACAGCCGTCTGTCATAATCTCTGCGATAGTATTGTCCGATTTATCTATGGCAAGCTTAAAGTCAATTTTCATCTGCGACATACCCTTAGCCATTATGCCGGGTTCTTTGCCCTCATCGTGATATTCGTTCAAAAGCTGTTCTATTTCGTCACCGAGCTTATCGTGGCGGCTTTTGCAGTCCATCAGCTTCTTTCTGAAATCATCATCGGACACACTGCAAAGCACATCATCTATTGAAGCCACCCCCATTCTCACGCCTGCATCACATTCTCTGAGCAGTCTGACTGTATCCTCTTCTATCATTAATAACGCCCCCTGTTTTAATATAAAAACAGTATTCGCAGTTTTGACGAAAAAATAACAAGCCGATACAGAAGATATGGAAATTCACACAGAGTGATATTTTCACTTTGTGAAAGTTATATTTATGCTTAGCATAAGTGATATTATATTCGCCCGAAGCTGCCCGAAGGGCAATATCACTTGGCAAAGCCAAAATATCACTGCGTAACAATTAACCTTGCCGTAAGGCGAATATAACTGAAAAAGACGATTGTCGAAACAATCGTCTTTTTCTGGTGGGAGAAGGTGGATTCGAACCACCGAAGCAAATTGCAACAGATTTACAGTCTGCCCCCTTTGGCCACTCGGGAATTCTCCCATATATAAAGGCTACCGCCATATGGCAAATAGCCTTTCTTTGGAGCTGGTGGACGGACTTGAACCCCCGACCTGCTGATTACAAATCAGCTGCTCTACCAACTGAGCTACACCAGCACATTCAAGTTACTCACTTGACGCTCATTTATAATACCACTTCAGAACACTTTTGTCAACACTTTTTTAAAATTTTTATCAAAAAAATTTATTTTTTCGCTTTTGGCAGTATTCTATGCCGCTCGCAACGATGTTTATTGCAGCTTTCCCACAAAAAGCCGGAACAGCAGACGCCGCTCCGGCCCCGGGTTTCTTTGCAGTTTATTTATAGCTATCAGACGCTCACCTTCATAATAGAGGCTATTGCGTCGTCAATTGACTTCTGATTGTAATAATACTTAATTATATCGCTTCGGGTTATAATACCCATAAAGACTCCTCTGTCGTCAATAACCGGAACAAAGTTCTGGTCCATCACCCTGAGCAGAAGCGTTTCGATGGGGGTTGTTATGGTAACCGGCGGATTCCAGCCCTTCCTCAGAATATCCTTAACCGTATAATTTTCCTGCTTTTTCAGCGAGCAGTCGTTGCTGTCGAGTATATGCCAAAGAAAATCTCCCTCGTTCACCGTGCCGACATATTCACCGTTCTTGGCTATAACGGGAATCGCAGTGTAGCCGTGGTAACGCATTTTTTCAAGACCCTGCCTGATGCTGTTTGTTTCATAAATATATGCAACATCACATTTTGGCTTTAACAGCATGATAATGTTCATTTTATTAATCTTCACCTCTTTTCTTTATTTCAATTATAGCAAATTGTGGAATTAATATAAAAACAATATGTGAACTTTTATTTAATTTAACTTTATCGGAAAAATTAAACAAATTTTCCAAGGCAAAATCTCAATATTCTGCTTTTAAAAGGCTCCACTTTACATAGATTTTACAAAACACACACTTCACTTTTACCTGCCGCAGTTATCATTATTTTGTTGTAAAAAATATGTAAATTCAGCCTGCCGCGACAAATTCATCAACCGTGCAAGCGGCGGTCGGATACATATGTCATTTTATTACTCACCGGAAAGGACAATATCAATGGATTTATTTTCTATTCTTACCTTTATCGGCGGTCTGGCGTTGTTTTTGTACGGAATGAACGTAATGGGCGACGGACTTGAAAAAACGTCTGACGGACGTCTTGAAAAAACCCTTGAAAAAATGTCGAACACAACCGTCAAAGGACTTCTGCTGGGCGCCGGCGTTACCGCCGTTATACAGTCCTCGTCGGCTACCACGGTTATGGTTGTCGGCTTTGTAAACTCCGGCATAATGAAGCTTTATCAGGCAATCGGCATCATCATGGGCGCAAACATAGGAACAACCATCACCGGCTGGATTCTGAGCCTGACGGGCATTGAGGGCGACAGCCTCGTTATGCAGCTTATTCAGCCAAAGAACTTCTCGCCTATCGTTGCAATCATCGGTATTTTTCTTATTATGTTCTGCAAGGACGGAAAGAAAAAGAACGTCGGCAACATTATGGTCGGCTTTGCGGTGCTTATGTTCGGTATGACGACAATGAGCGGCGCTATGACCCCTCTTGCCGACAACCCCGATTTTGCAAACTTCCTTATCATCTTCCAGAATCCGTTCTTCGGTATTCTTGCCGGCGCACTGCTGACGGCTGTTATCCAGTCGTCCTCGGCGTCTGTCGGAATTCTTCAGGCGCTTGCCTCAACGGGAATTATCTCGGTTTCAACAGCTATCCCGATTGTTATGGGTCAAAACATCGGCACCTGCGTTACGGCGCTGCTGTCGTGCATCGGCGCCAAGAAAAACGCAAAGCGTGCGGCATTTGTTCACCTTTACTTCAACGTTATAGGAACCATTGTCGTGTCGGTAATATTCTATGCCGTCAATGCTTTTGTGAACTTCAGCTTTGTAAGCGAAATTGCAACGCCCGCTTCAATCGCAGTAATCCACACCTGCTTCAACGTGCTTGTTACCGTGCTTCTCTTCCCGTTCTCAAAGCTGCTTGAAAAGCTCGCCTGCCTGACCATCAGGGACAAAGAAGAGGACGAGGACGCACCGTTCCTTGACCAGCGTTTCCTGAACACTCCGGGTCTTGCAACCGAGCAGTGCCACAATATGGCAATCAAGATGGCTGAGCTTTCAAAGAAAACAATTCTTGACGCACTGTTGCTGATAGAAAACGGCTACGACGAAAAGCTCGCACAGAGAATCAACGACCGTGAAGAGGCGATTGACAATTACGAGGACATTCTCGGCTCATATCTCGTCAAGCTGAGCAGCAAAACCCTGTCTGTTTCCGACAGCAAGGAGGTTTCAAAGCTGCTGCACTGCATCGGCGATTTTGAACGAATCGGCGACCACGCACTCAACATTCACGATGTGTCAAAGGAAATGGAGCAGAAGAAGATTTCCTTCTCGCCGCAGGCTAAGGCAGAGGTTCAGGTTATGACAAACGCTCTGCGTGAAATTCTTGACATCGCCATTGACGCTTTCAAGAACAACGATTATTCGCTTGCCGACAAGGTCGAGCCGCTTGAACAGGTTATCGACAACCTGCGTGACAAGCTTAAAAAGCGCCACATCGCACGCCTGAGAGAGGGCGAGTGCACCATAGAGCTTGGTTTCATCTTCTCGGATTTACTTACAAACTACGAGAGAGTGTCTGACCATTGCTCCAACATCGCAGTGTGTATGATACAGGTAAACAAAGAGAGCTTTGAAACACACGAGTATCTGCACGAGATAAGAGGCTATGAATTCGGTCAGTACAGAACAGAGTATGAAAGCTTCAAGAAGAAATACACTCTGCCCGAAAACACCTCGGCTCACATTCCCGAATCCGTCCCGACGCATTGAGGAACGATTTTGAGAGCAGACCGGCGAAAAATCTGACGGTTCAATTTGCACAAACGATTTAATCAGCGCTTTCTTAAGTATAACAACAGCTCCTGCCGCACATCAGTGCGGCAGTTTTTTTATTGCTCAAGCCCGATATCACTGTGCCGGAATTGCAGTAAAAACACCGCCGAGAGCCTTGTCAGCCGATAAGGCGGCACAAGCGCCGTGCATCTTCCATTATATATTATGCCGCTGCCCGATTTTGTCGAAGAATAAAAAGAAAATAAAAAATGAAACAAAAATTAATTGCTAAAACATATATTGATTTAACCGACTGTTCCTAATCTCGTTTGCTATTGTTTTAGTAGCGGCGTGTGAAACCATAAAACATATTAAAAAGAAATAATCGCCCTGTATTCGCACTACAGAGCGGTTATTTTAAATTAAACAAACCTATTTTGCAAAACAGTCAAAACCGTTTCCTTACACCTTAATAATAACACAGTGATATTGCTGTATCAATATAATTTCACGCAAACAACAAGAGCTGCGCTTTTGCACAGCCCCTGTTATTTTTTATTCTATCAATCTATCGTTGGAAATTCCCTTTTTATTATTGGAACTTCTTTCTTGCAACATATGTAGTATGAAGAATCTCGTGTGCCTTGTGGCTGCCCGGCTTTTCGAGGAACTCCTCGTAAACCTGCTTGATTATCGGGCTGTCGTGCGACTTTCTGAGCGGAAGATTGAGGTCCTCCTCATACAGAGCCTTTGCACGCTCCGCCTTCAAATCAGTGAAGTTGCGTACGCTTGCCGGCTGAATCGGCTGACCGCCGCCGTTTACACAGCCGCCAGGACAGCACATAATCTCGATGAACTGATAATCAGCCTCGCCCGACTTAACCTTGTCGAGCACTGCAGCCGCATTCCTGAGTCCGCTGGCTACTGCAACCTTAACGTCAATTCCTGCTACGTTGTAGGTAGCTTCCTTGATGCCCTCGGTGCCTCTTACCTCTTTATAGTCAATCTCCTCAAGCGACTGACCTGTCAGTGTGTCTGCGGCTGTACGCAAAGCAGCCTCCATAACGCCGCCCGTTGCGCCGAAGATTGCACCTGCACCTGTTGTGATGCCGAGAGCAGGGTCAAAGTCGCTGTCGGGAAGCTTTGTGAACTGAATCTGCTGTGCCTTTATCATTCTTGCAAGCTCTCTTGTTGTGAGGGCGATGTCAACGTCAGGAACACCTGCGGCGTTCTGGTCGTCACGGTCAACCTCAAACTTCTTGGCTGTGCAGGGCATAATTGAAACTACCACAATGTTCGCAGGGTCGATGTTCTCCTTCTGAGCGTAGTAGGTCTTTATCATTGCGCCTGTCATCTGCTGCGGTGACTTGCAGCTTGAAAGGTTCGGCAGAAGCTCTGGATAATAATACTCGCAGAATTTAACCCAACCCGGTGAGCAGGAGGTAATCATCGGCAGTGTGCCGCCGTTGTGTACTCTCTCGATAAACTCGTTTGCCTCCTCCATAATTGTGAGGTCAGCGCCGAAGTCGGTGTCAAACACCTTGTCAAAGCCGAGCATCTTAAGGGCAGTTACCATCTTGCCCTTTACGTTTGTGCCGATCGGCATATCAAAGCACTCGCCCAGAGTTGCCCTGATAGCAGGAGCAGTCTGAACAACAACGAACTTGTCGGGATCATCTATAGCGTCAAATACAAGCTGAGTCTGGTCCTTTTCAACAAGAGCGCCTGTCGGACATACAGCAGTACACTGACCGCAGGATACGCAGGAGGTGCTGTTCAGATCAGCGTTGAAGTAACAGCCGATTTCTGTGTCAAAGCCACGGTTGTTTGCGCCGATTACGCCGACAAACTGCTCGTTGCAGGCTGCAACACAGCGGCGGCAGAGAACGCACTTGCTGTTGTTTCTGATAAGGTGCGGTGTTGAATCGTCATATTTAACCTTCGGGTTGTCACCGTCAAAGCGGCACTCGTCGTCAACGCCGAACTCATTACACATTTTCTGAAGCTCGCATGAGCCGCTGCGGGGGCAGGAAAGGCATTTTCTCTCGTGGTTTGAGAGGATAAGCTCAAGAGTAGTTCTTCTTGAATCCTGAACCTTCTTTGTATTTGTGAAAATCTCTGTACCCTCACGCTCAATCGGGTAAACGCAGGACGCAACAAGGCTTCTTGCACCCTTAACCTCGGCTACGCACATACGGCAAGCGCCGATTTCGTTTATATCCTTTAAGAAGCAGAGTGTGGGGATATTGATGCCGATCTGAGCGGCAGCCTCTAAAATAGTTGTTCCCTTTTCAACGCTTAAGGGGATATTGTTAATCTTAATGTTTATCATTTCCATCTTGCCACACTCCTCTCTTAACCCTTCACAATTGCGCCGAACTTACATTTTTCCATACAAGCTCCGCACTTGATGCACTTTGTTGTGTCAATCTTGTGAGGCTCTTTAACCTTGCCGCTGATAGCTCCGACAGGACATACTCTTGCGCAGGCTGTGCAGCCACGGCACTTGTCCTCGACAATGCTGTACTGCAAGAGCTTCTTACATACTCCGGCAGGACATTTCTTGTCCTTAACGTGGGCAACATACTCGTCACGGAAGAAGTGGAGAGTTGACAGCACCGGGTTAGGCGCAGTCTGACCGAGTCCGCAAAGTGCGTTTTCCTTTATGTAGTAGCACAGCTTCTCCATCTTGTCGAGGTCCTCCATCGTGCCGTTGCCCGATGTGATTTTCTCAAGCATTTCGAGAAGTCGCTTTGTACCGATTCGGCACGGCGTACACTTGCCGCAGCTCTCGTCAACGGTGAACTCAAGGAAGAACTTTGCGATATCAACCATACAGGTTGTTTCGTCCATTACGATAAGTCCGCCGCTGCCCATCATTGAGCCGATGGCGATAAGATTGTCGTAGTCAATCGGAATGTCGAGATGCTCGGCAGGGATGCAGCCGCCCGACGGGCCGCCCGTCTGTGCAGCCTTGAACTTCTTGCCGTTCGGAACGCCGCCGCCGATTTCCTCAACGATTTCACGAAGTGTAGTGCCCATCGGAACCTCAACAAGTCCTGTGTGGGCAATCTTTCCGCCGAGGGCGAACACCTTTGTACCCTTCGACTTCTCTGTACCGATGCTGTTGAACCAGTCGGCACCCTTTAATATAATCTGGGTAATATTTGCATAGGTTTCTACGTTATTAAGAATTGTCGGCTTCCGGAACAGACCCTTTACAGCCGGGAACGGCGGACGGGGTCTTGGCTCACCTCTGTTGCCCTCGATTGAGGTCATAAGAGCTGTTTCCTCGCCGCATACGAATGCGCCTGCGCCCAGTCTGAGCTGAACGTCAAAGCTGAAGTCTGTGCCGAAAATGTTATCGCCAAGCAGTCCGTACTCGTGAGCCTGATTGATTGCAATTCTCAGTCTTTCAACAGCAATCGGGTACTCTGCACGAACATAGATATAGCCATGTGTAGAGCCTATCGCATAGCCTGCGATAGCCATTGCCTCCAATACCGTGTGCGGGTCGCCCTCAAGAATAGAACGGTCCATAAATGCGCCCGGGTCGCCCTCGTCGGCGTTACAGCATACATACTTCTGGTCTGCCTGCTGTGCAGCCGCAAAGCTCCACTTGAGTCCTGTCGGGAAGCCGCCGCCGCCTCTTCCTCTGAGTCCCGAAGCCTTGATTTCCTCGATAACCTCGTCAGGGGTCATCTGTGTAAGCACCTTTTCAAGTGCCTTGTAGCCGTCCATTGCGATATATTCGTCTATGCACTCGGGGTTGATAACGCCGCAGTTTCTCAGCGCTGTTCTCTGCTGCTTTGCATAGAAAGGAGTTTCGTTGAGGGACTTGATGTTGTCGCCGTCAACAGTCTCCTGATACAGAAGTCTTTTTACAATTCTGCCCTTGAGCAAATGCTCCTCTACGATTTCGGGAATATCCTCAACCTTAACCATACTGTAGAAGCTGCCCTCGGGGTAAACAATCATAATCGGGCCTAAGGCGCAAAGTCCGAAGCAGCCTGTCTTTACAACCTCTACCTCTTTTTCAAGTCCTCTTGCCTTAATCTCTCTTTCAAGAGCGTTAATAATCTCTCCGCTGTTTGAGGAGGTACAACCGGTACCGCCGCATACAAGCACATTGGAACGATACATTTATCTTCCTCCTTCATCAGTTAGCGCCGATTGTGAATTCATCGACGGTTTTGTTATTTATGATATGCTCCTCGATAACACGAACAGCCTTTTCGGGCGTCATATCAACGTATGTAACCTTGTCCTGTCCCGGGAACTGAACCTCAACAACAGGCTCGTTACTGCAAAGACCGATACAGCCCATTGCGGTTATCGTAACATTTTCAAGCTTTCTTTTTTCAGCCTCGTCAACAAATGCGTTCAGAACCTCTCTTGCGCCTGCCTCGATACCGCAGGTTGCAAGACCGACCTTTATTGAAATGTTTTCGGGGCTTTCGTGCCTTAAATTGAGCTGAAGCCTTGTGTTTTCTCTTATTGCCTGCAAGTCAGCCATTGATTTCATCAACTGCACCTCCAAAAATATTCTGTGTTTGCTGTTGTAAATAACCTTTTATCCACTCTGACACCTCAGGCGAATTCACCGGCGCATCTGCCGCCGCCCTTATGCGGACAGAATCAAGCAAAAGCTCTTTTCCCCTTCGTGTCCGCCTGAACACAAAATCAATGTCCGGGTGACAGAATATCAAAAGTCTTATTGTTTTGTTGATATCCCCCAATGCGGGAGAGTTGCTTTTATAAAATACAGCCTCAAGCCTTGTGCCCTTATCTCTTTGCGAAGCAAGCTTCACAAAGCCGCCCGTTTTTTCGGCGGCAGCCTTTAGCCTCGGCAGACCGTGTCCCCTGTTTCCGCCCTTGCTTGAATACGAGGTATTAAGCGCAGAATTTGTCTCCTGCTCGTCCATACCGCAGCCGTCGTCTTTAACGGCGATGACAAAGCGGTCAAAATATTCGTCAACGGCGATTTCAATATTACGGGCGTTCGCTTCAACCGAGTTTTCGGCAATGTCAAGAACAAAAAGCGAAAGGTCGTTCATCAGTTGTATTTTGCAATAATTCCCGGGATATCCTCGGGCACCAGTCTGCCGTAAACCTCATCGTTCACAGTCAGAACAGGAGCAAGTCCGCACGCACCGATACAGCGGCAGGCTGTAAGCGAGAACTTGCCGTCCTGTGTGCATTCCTCGGGTCCGATACCGAGCTGCTTTGTTATTTCGTCAACCAGCTTGCCCGAGCCCTTTACATAGCAGGCTGTACCAAGACATACAGAAATGTTGTACTTGCCCTTAGGCGTGAGCGAGAACTGCGAATAAAAGGTTGAAACGCCGTAAACCTCCTCAACCGGAACGCCAAGTCCCTCTGCAATAATAATCTGAACCTCACGCGGCAGATAGCCGTAAACCTCCTGTGCCTCCTGCAAAACAGGCATAACAGCACCGGGGTCATCTTTATGCTTTTCAATAATTTTCAAAAGCTCCGCCTCTTGTTCGGGCGTGCCGTTGAAAGGAATGGTGCTTATATTTTTTTGCATCTTAACTCCTCCTTGCGGTTAATTGTCGTACCATCAACCATATACAAGTTTATATGGCACTCATATAAAATAATCATACTACAACAGCAAAAAAAAGTCTATGATTTATCCGATAATTTTTGTTGAAAACAATCAGATTATGAAACTTCAACATAATAGCCGTCATATTTTTAGTCATTCTGGTTATCCCCTTGAGTAAGCTAAACGATGATTTAGTTTAGAATTTTGAGTCGAAAGCTTTGAGTTGTTGGGTTTAAGCTTTTTATTAATCAAAGCCCTTCACCGAGAAGCATTTTAAACATTCAGCAGAGCGAACCGGAACAGGCAAGAAAGGCGAATAAAGACCCAAAAACTTGCATATTGCACTACAAAAGCACCCGCTTGTTGTTGCTTTTGACAAAATTATATAACAGTTATTGAAATAGAAATAAATTGTAGTATAATTTAATCGTTTCAAGCTTTAAAGCTTGTGTGCTTTAAAGCGATAAATCGAAGCTGCCAATTTAAGTATTTCTTGTTCGTAAATGTTCGTAGGTAACGGTCTTGACCGTTCCGGGATAGGCGAATTTACTGCAATGATAAACAAAATCAGAACAGACTATAATATTCATCGGCTCGAACCGGAACAGGCAAGCCTGTTCTCTACGATGCCGTTTCTGGTGTCTGCTATTAGGTTGCGGCATTGCTAAGGAATTTATTTCATTATGTGCAGCACAGCTGCGCAACTCAGGAGGTTAAACTTTTATGGTAATGTGGCTCACACTTATTCTCTATTTGCTTGTTATGATTGTAATCGGCGTTTACTGCCGCAAAAGAACAGGCAATGTCAGCGACTTTGTGCTTGCGGGGCGCAATGTCGGCGGCTGGATGACAGCCTTTGCATACGGTACGTCGTACTTTTCGGCGGTTATCTTCATCGGCTATGCCGGACAGTTCGGCTGGAGCTACGGCGTAGCGTCCACCTGGATAGGCATCGGCAACGCCATTATCGGCAGCCTGCTTGCGTGGGCAATTCTGGGCGACAGAACACGCAGAATGACAAAGCAGCTTAACGTGTCAACAATGCCGGAATACTTTGAAAAAAGATATTTTTCAAAGCCGCTTAAAATTGCGGCGGCTCTTATTGTTTTCCTGTTCCTCATTCCTTATACAGCGTCTGTATATAACGGTCTTTCAACTTTGTTTGCATCGGCTTTCTCGGGCATTGACTATAATGTATGGATTATCGTTATGGCTGTCCTCACAGCAGTATATGTTATCCTCGGCGGATATATGGCAACCGCTGTCAACGACTTTATTCAGGGTATTATAATGCTGTTCGGCATAGCGGCGGTTATAGTTTGCGCAATAAGCAATCAGGGCGGACTCACCCAGGCGCTTGAAAATATGTCGCTCATTCCGACAGCCGACGGTGCAACAGGCGCATACTCATCAATACTCGGACCTGACCCGATAAACCTTATCGCCGTTGTAATCCTTACTTCTCTCGGCACATGGGGACTGCCGCAGATGGTTCAGAAGTTCTATGCAATCAAGGACAAGAAGGCTATCAGAAGAGGCACGATTATTTCAACACTGTTCGCCGTTGTTGTTGCCGGCGGCTCATACTTCCTCGGCGGCTTCGGCAGACTGTTTGCAACCGTTACCGGCGAAGAGGGCAAAACAGCAATCGCCGTTCTTGCCAACGGCAAGCCGGACTTTGACTCTATCGTACCTGCAATTCTGCAAAGCGCAGTGCCGGAAATTCTCTTCGGCATCGTTGTTGTGCTTGTTCTGTCGGCTTCAATGTCAACGCTTGCAAGCCTTGTTCTCACATCAAGCTCGACGCTCACAATTGATATGATAAAGCCGTTCTGCAAGAAAGGCTTAAGCGAGAAAAAGCAGGTTCTTGTTATGAGAATATTCATCGCAGTGTTCCTTATAATTTCGGTTGTCATCGCCGTATTCAAAAACAACCTCAACGCAATGGGCATCAACATAAGCGCATTGATGTCAATTTCGTGGGGCACACTTGCAGGCTCGTTCCTTGCACCTTTCCTGTACGGTCTTTTCTCAAGGAAAATCACAAAGGCGTCGGTATGGCTCAGCTTTGCAACAGGCGTGCTTATCACCGTTGTTTCGATGGTGCTGTTCAACCTCGGCTTCTTCCCGGAGCTTACAAAGTGGGCTGCTTCTCAGCCGCTCAACCTTGCTTCTCCGATAACCTGGGGTGCAATTGCAATGATAGTAGGACTTATTGAAGTTCCGATTGCAAGCCTTGTCACAAGAAACAAAAACCAAAAAGAAATTGATAAATTATTTGACGAATTCAAACAAACGGTGTAAAATAATGTAATATGAGAGGCTGCGGAACGGCCAAGGCTTTTCCGCAGCCGTTATTTTAGTGAAGAGATAAGAGTGGTTAGTGAACAGTTAAGGAAACACTCTTGTGTGTTCCGGTCACATCGCAGAGTGTTATACTCTATTCTGATTTTGTAGAGCGTTGCAGTAAATACGCCTATCCCGGAACGGTCAAGACCGTTCCCTACAAACTTACAGCCTTGTTACGAGAAAAAATAATTCAAAGAGCCGCTTGCGGCGACAACAATCTCTCCACTCTCCACTCTTCACTCTTAAATTATAAACATCGAAAACACAAAAGGAGAATTACAATGCTTTTTCAGAAGGATATTGAAACAATGCCGAGAGCCGATATAGAATCACTTCAGCTTGAACGGCTAAAAAGAATGGTAAAATACTGCTACGACAACATCGGCTTTTACAACAAAAAGCTCACCGAGGCAGGCGTGTTTGACGGCGCAAAAATCAAGGAGCTGTCGGACATTCAGTACATACCCTTTACAACCAAGGACGACATCAGGGACAACTACCCGTTTAATATGCTCGCAGTGCCGATGAAGGATATTGTCAGGATTCACGCATCATCAGGCACAACAGGCAAGCCGACTGTCGGCGTTTACACCAAGACCGACCTCGATATGTGGAGCGACTGTGTCGCCCGTGTTGCCGTTGCAGGCGGCGCAACAGCCGACGATATTATACAGATAAGCTTCGGCTACGGCCTTTTCACAGGCGCACTCGGACTTCATTACGGACTTGAAAAAATCGGCGCAACCGTTATTCCGGCGTCATCGGGCAACACAGCAAAGCAGCTTATGATGTTCCGTGACTTCGGTGTAACAGGTCTTGTCGCAACGCCGAGCTACGCTCTCTATCTGAGCGAGGCAATGAAAGAGGCAGGCTACCCGATGAGCGACTACAAGCTTCGTCTTGGCATTCTCGGCAGTGAGCCATGCACCGAGGAAATGAGAGCGCAGATTGAAAGGAATATGAACGTGAGGGTGTCGGACAACTACGGTCTTACCGAAATCGGCGGACCGGGTGTCAGCGGCGACTGCGAGATGCGCAACGGTATGCACTTTGCCGAGGACCACTTCCTGCCCGAAATCATCAACACCGAAACAGGACAGCGGCTCGGCGAGAACGAGGTCGGCGAGCTTGTTGTAACAACGCTGACAAGACAGGGTATGCCTGTGCTGAGATACAGAACAAAGGATATCACAAAGATTTCATACGAAAAGTGCGAATGCGGCAGAACACACGCACGAATGGCAAAGACAATGGGCAGAACAGACGACATGCTCATCATCAAGGGCGTTAATGTATTCCCCACGCAGATTGAAAGCGTGCTTGTCGGCACACAGCACATAAGCCCGCACTATCAGCTTATTGTCCGCCGTGAAAACTTCAAGGACAACCTTGAGGTCAAGGTAGAGCTTGAAAGCGGAGAGCTTTTAGACAACTTCGCCGACTTACAGGCACTCCAGAAGTCAATCCACGACAGGCTCAAGAGTGTTTTAGGCCTTGAAACGAAGGTTACTCTTGCCGAGCCGAAATCGCTTGAGCGCTTCCAGGGCAAGGCAAAGAGAATTCTTGATTTAAGAAACGAGAAGTGAGTTTAGGAACACTATGGTATCTTGTGTGTTGTATATAAGTGGTATATAATGATACCGAGGTGGTAATACGACCGATAAAATCCAAGTTAATTTACGACTGCCTGAAGCTGTAATACAACAGCTCAAGGAAGAAGCCAAAAAGCAGAAAAGAAGCGTAAACAACCTGCTTGAAGTGATAATTGACGAATATCTGAAAAAACAAAAATCAGAGTTGCAATAGCATAACAAATTCTTTCTAACCAAAAACCAACCGCCCTGTAGCTTTAATACAGAGCGGTTGTTTTACATTCACTGATTATTTTAACTCACTACTCAAATCTTAAAACTCAAAACTCAAAACTGAAAACTCTGCGGTTCGAGCCGGAACGGTCAAGACCGTTCCCTACGACCTCGTTACGAGTAACCTCAAAACTCAAATAAGCGAAAGCTGCTTTGCCTCGTCCTCGGGTGCAGGGAACGCACCGAGTGCAGGCAATGTCTTGCTGCGGTATCTTGACGGCTTGTCAAACTGTCCGTCAGCATACGGCTCAATTTTCATCACACGCTGACCCTTTTTAAGGCGCATAACGGAAACGCCCTGAGTGCTTCTTGTTGATTTCATCGTGAGCAGAGCCGTGTTGAACAGCAGCATTCTGCCCGACGACGCAGTCAGCACAAACTCGCCCTCCTCCTGAGCGAGCGCAATGTCCGAAAGCGGCGATTTGTCACTGTAAGCGCCTGTCAGCTTTTTGCGGTTTGTCTTTGTGGCGTACAAATCAAGGCTGAGCTTTGCCACCTTGCCGTTGTCAAAGGCGAACAGCAAAATGCCCTTGTAGTCCTTTGTGACTATCATCTCAATCGCCTGCTCGCCCTCGTCCATACCGAGCTTTGCAGGAATATAATCGCCCAGCACACTCGCCTTTGTGTCGGCAAAATCGTTTGCCCTCGCCTTATAAACCTGACATTTATTTGTGAAGAACAAAAGCTCTGACGAGTTGGTGGACTCAACCGCACAGCGTATCTCGTCGCCGTCCTTGAGCTTCTGCTCACCGCCCATTCGCAGTGACAGCGGAGTGATTTTCTTGAAATATCCCTCCTTGGTGAAGAACAGATTGACGGGATAATCTGGTATTTCCTCCACCTCTTCAACCTGCTCAATGTCGCTTGCATAGACAAGTATGCTGCGGCGCGGCTGACCGTATTTCTCGGCAACGTCCTTAAGCTCTTTTACGATTATGTTCTTTACCTTTGTCTTGCTTGCAAGAATCGCTTCAAGCTCCGCAATGCTTTTTTCAAGCTCCTCAATCTCGTCGGTGCGCTTTAAAATGTACTCTCGGTTTAAATGGCGCAGCTTGATTTCGGCAACGTATTCCGCCTGTATTTCGTCAATTCCGAAGCCTATCATAAGGTTCGGTACAACCTCGGCTTCCTCGGCTGTTTCTCTTACAATTTTTATCGCCTTGTCTATGTCAAGCAGTATAAGCTTCAGGCCCTGCAAAAGATGAAGCTTGTCCTGCTTTTTGTGCAAATCAAAATACACCCTGCGACGGACGCACTCAACACGAAAGGCTGTCCACTCCTCAAGCAGCTCACGCACTCCGAGAACTCTCGGCGTGCCGCCGATAAGCACATTGAAGTTGCAGCTGAAGCTGTCCTCAAGAGTGGTCAGCTTGTAAAGCCGCTGCATAAGCTTGTCGGGGTCAACACCGCGTTTTAAATCTATTGTAATCTTGAGTCCGTCAAGACCCGTTTCGTCACGGACGTCAGAAATTTCCTTTATCTTGCCGCCCTTTACAAGGTCGATTATCTTCTCGATTATCGCCTCGCTTGTTGTTGTCGGCGGAATGCCGAGAACGTCAATGCAGTTTGCGCTCTTGTCATAGGAATAGCGTGAACGCACCTTAAAGCTGCCCCTGCCTGTTTTATAAATACTGTCAAACACAGCCTTGTCATACACAATCTGTGCGCCGCCAGGAAAGTCGGGAGCAGGCATAGTGTCCGATATATTGTGCTCGGGGTCTTTGATGAGTGCAATTGTCGTTTCGCAGACCTCTTTTAAGTTGAACGAGCAAATCGAGCTTGCCATACCGACCGCAATACCCGTGTTTGCGTTGACAAGCACCGACGGGAATGTTGCCGGCAAAAGCGCAGGCTCTTTCATTGTGTTGTCGTAGTTATCGACAAAATCGACCGTATCCTTGTCTATATCTCGGAAAAGCTCATTGCATATCGGGTCGAGCTTCGCCTCTGTATAACGTGAAGCCGCCCAAGCCATATCACGGCTGTAGAACTTGCCGAAGTTACCCTTTGAGTCAACATAGGGGTGCAAAAGCGCCTCATAGCCTCGGCTGAGTCTTACCATTGTGTCATAGATTGCCGCATCGCCGTGAGGATTCAGCTTCATCGTCTGACCGACTATATTCGCCGACTTCGTCCTTGCGCCTGTCAGCAGTCCCATTTTATACATAGTGAACAGAAGCTTTCTGTGGCTGGGCTTGAAGCCGTCAATCTCGGGAATGGCTCGGGATAAAATAACGCTCATTGCGTAGGGCATAAAATTCAGCTCAAGCGTTGAGGGGATTTCCTGCTCAACCACCGTACCGGCGCCGTTTATTACGCCGTGAATTTTAGAAGCACTGCGTGGTGCTTCTTTCTTTTTTCTTGCCATCTTTTATCCTCCTTCCTCAGCTTAAATCAAGATTGTCAATATATTTTCCGCCGTTTTCAATGATAAATTCCTTGCGCTTGCCGAGGTCGTCGCCGAACAGAATGTCAAACATTCTTGCGCTTTCCTCCGCCTGACCGGGAACAACCTTTATAAGACGGCGTGTTGCGGGATTCATTGTTGTCATATTCATCATATCAGGCTCGTTTTCACCAAGTCCCTTTGAACGCTGAATTGTAAACTTGCCGTCAATCTGCTTTAAGAACTGCTCCTTCTCGTTTTCGTCATAGGCAAAGTAAACCTCGTTTTTGGTGGTTATTTCATAAAGCGGTGATTCGGCGATGAACACCTTTCCCATATCAATAAGCGTCGGCGTAAGGCGGTATATCATTGTCAGTACAAGCGTGCGGATATGAAAGCCGTCAACGTCCGCATCGGTGCATATTACAATTTTGTTCCAGCGCAGGTTTTCAATATCAAAGGTTGAAAGCTCCTTATTAGCCTTTGACTTCACCTCAACGCCGCAGCCGAGCACCTTGAGCAAATCCGTGATGATTTCACTCTTAAAAATTCTGTCGTAATCCACCTTTAAGCAATTTAGTATCTTACCTCTTATCGGCATAATCGCCTGAAAGTTCGGGTCCCTTGCCTGCTTACAGGCGCCTAAAGCCGAGTCGCCCTCAACGATAAACAGCTCTCTCTCCGACTTGTCACGGCTTCTGCAATCGACAAACTTTGCAACACGCGAGGTTATGTCCATTTTACCGGACAGGTTTTTCTGTATGTTCAGCCTTGTCTTTTCTGCGCTTTCGCGGCTTCTCTTATTTATCAGCACCTGTCCTGCTATTTTGTCGGCTTCAAGCGGATTTTCGATGAAATACACCTCAAGATTATGGCGCAGAAACTCTGTCATAGCCTGCTGTATGCCCTTGTTTGTGATAGCCTTTTTCGTCTGGTTTGCATATGACGTTACGCTTGAAAAGGACGAGCCGATAAGCACAAGACAGTCCTCAACATCGGCAAATTTTATCTTGCTTTCGTTCTTGTTGTATTTTCCGTTCTGCTTTAAGTACGAGTCAATCTGATATACAAATGCGTTTTTAACCGCCAGATCAGGCGAGCCGCCGTGTTCAAGCCAGCTTGAGTTGTGATAATACTCGGTAAGATTTATTTTGTTTGAAAAGGTCAGCGCAAAGCTCATCTTGACCTTGTATTCCGGCTTGTCGTCACGGTCCCTGCACATACTCTCGCCTGTCCACGTCTGCACCGAGGTGAGGGATTTATCGCCTGCTATTTCCTCAACATAATCCGTTATACCGTTTTTGTAGTTGTACTCATAGGTGTCAAAGGACTTGCCGTTGTGTATTTTCAGCACAAAGTTCACGCCTGCGTTTACAATCGCCTGTCTTTTAAGCGTGTCCTCAAAGTATTCGGCAGGCACGTTTATATCGGTAAAAACCTCTATGTCGGGCTTCCATTTTATCTTTGTACCCGTGTCCTTTTTATCGTACTTCTCCTTTTTGAGTCCGCCGATGTTCTCGCCCTTTTCAAAATGTAGAGTATAGCGGTAGCCGTCACGTCTGATGTCAACGTCCATATACTCCGATGAATACTGGGTTGAGCACAAACCCAGACCGTTTAATCCGAGCGAAAACTCATAGCTTTCGCTGTCCGCATTATTGTACTTGCCGCCTGCGTAAAGCTCACAAAACACAAGCTCCCAGTTATATTTGTCCTCGTTTTTATTGAAGTCCACCGGAATACCTCGTCCGAAGTCCTCAATCTCAATGGAGCCGTCCTGAAACTTTGTTATATTTATCTGCTTGCCAAAGCCCTCTCTCGCCTCGTCAATTGAGTTTGACAGTATTTCAAAAACGCTGTGGCAGCAGCCGTCAAGTCCGTCTGAGCCAAATATAACCGCCGGACGTTTTCTTACTCTGTCGGCTCCCTTCAGCGACACTATGCTGTCGTTGCCGTATTCCTGCGTTTGTTTTTTCCTCGCCATTATAAGCTCCTTTTCGTAATTTCGATGGTTTTTAATTTAAGAGTAGAGAGTGGAGAGTGGAGAGTGGAGATGTGGTGTCGCCGCTTTGCGGCTCTTTGAATTAGTAAATACTCGTAATAAGGCTGAATATTCGTAGGGAACGATCTTGACCGTTCCGGGATAGGCGTATTTAGTGCAATGCTCTGCAAAATCAAAATAGAGTATAACACTCTGCGGCTCGAGCCGGAACAGGCAAGCCTGTTCCCTACGACCTCGTTTCGGGTAATTCTGCATTATGCATTATGCATTATGCATTCTTCTCTCCACTCTTCTGTATTACTTCTCGCCCTTAAGCTTTTTTATCTTATCTCTCAGATACGCCGCATGC
Source organism: uncultured Oscillospiraceae bacterium (assembly GCA_958448165.1). GTDB lineage: Bacteria > Bacillota > Clostridia > Oscillospirales > Acutalibacteraceae > UBA7067. The sequence goes on along the minus strand of CAUDCW010000018.1, from coordinate 4,603 downwards.
TCAAATTCAAGCAACTTTGCGGCGGCTTTCATCTCTTTTGTAAGCGAAGTAATAAGCTCCTGCTTTTCTGCCTTTGTCAGCGGCTTTTTGTTCTTTCTTTCCTCGTGGCTTTCCTTGCTAGAAATTTCAAGCACGTCGCTGACCTTTTTAACTATTGTTTTCGGCGTTATACCGTGTTCCTTATTGTATGCGTCCTGAATTTCACGTCGGCGAAGCGTTTCCTTTATTGCGTTTTCCATTGACGGCGTCACCGTGTCGGCATACATTATAACCTCACCGTTTGCGTTTCTGGCGGCTCTGCCTATCGTCTGGATAAGCGAGCGTTCACTCCTGAGGAAACCCTCCTTGTCGGCGTCAAGAATTGCGACAAGCGAAACCTCGGGAATATCAAGGCCCTCACGCAGGAGGTTGATTCCCACAAGCACATCAAACTCGCCAAGCCGCAGATCCCTTATAATCTCCATTCGCTCAACGGTGTCGATATCGTGGTGCATATAGCGCACACGGATTCCGAACTCCTCAAAAAAGGCGGTGAGGTCCTCTGCCATTTTCTTTGTCAGCGTTGTCACAAGCACACGCTCGCCCTTAGCCGCCCTCTGATTTATCTCGGACACAAGGTCGTCAATCTGTCCGTCTGTCGGGCGCACCGAAATGTTCGGGTCCAGAAGTCCCGTCGGACGGATAACCTGCTCCACAATCTGTGTTGAGTGTTCCTTTTCAAAGTCGCCCGGCGTTGCGCTGACATAGACAGCCTGGTTAATTCTCTCATAAAATTCATCAAAATTCAAGGGACGGTTGTCGAATGCGGACGGCAGACGAAAGCCGTAATTGACAAGGTTTTCCTTTCTCGCCCTGTCGCCTGCATACATTCCCCTTACCTGCGGCAGAGTGACGTGCGACTCGTCAACAAACAGCAGAAAATCATCGGGAAAGTAGTCAAGCAGAGTGTAGGGCGAACTGCCCGGCGCTCTGCCCGATATTATTCTCGAATAGTTTTCAATGCCCGAGCAAAAGCCGATTTCACGGAGCATCTCCATATCATACCTTGTCCGCTGTTCAATCCGCTGTGCTTCAAGCAGCTTGCCGTGTGAGCGGAAATACTCAAGTCGGCTCTGAAGCTCCTGTTCAATCTCCATCAGCGCCTTGCTCATTCTCTCCTGCGGAACAATGTAGTGCGACGCAGGATAAATTGCGGCATGGCGCAAAGTACCCAGCACCTCGCCTGTCAGGGGGTTAAGCTCGGTTATCCTGTCAATTTCGTCGCCGAAGAACTCAACTCTCAATATCTTGTCGCTGCTGCCTGCCGGGAAAATTTCAACAACATCTCCCCTGACCCTGAACTTGTTGCGTGTAAAGCTGATGTCATTTCTCTCGTACTGCAGCTCAACCAGCTTCTGCAAAAGCTCGTCACGGTTTTTCTCCATACCCGGACGCAGGCTGATGACCATATTTCGGTAATCAATCGGGTTACCGAGGCTGTATATGCACGACACACTCGACACAATTATAACATCTCTGCGCTCCGACAACGCAAGCGTTGCGCTGTGGCGAAGCTTGTCTATTTCATCATTAATTGAGCTGTCCTTTTCTATATAAGTATCGGTCTGCGCAACATAAGCCTCCGGCTGGTAGTAGTCGTAATACGACACAAAGTATTCTACAGCGTTTTCGGGGAAGAACTCCTTGAACTCGCTGCAAAGCTGCGCCGCCAGCGTTTTGTTGTGCGCAAGCACAAGGGTCGGGCGGTTGACGCGCTCAATTACATTTGCCATTGTGAAGGTCTTGCCCGAACCGGTAACACCCAGCAGTGACTGCTCACGGTCGCCGTTCTGAATTCCTTTTACAATAGACTCAATAGCCTGCGGCTGATCACCCGTAGGCACGAATTTTGAATGAAGCTTAAAATCAGGCACAGCGCATTCCTCCTGAAAAATAAAAATTCACAGTTATAGATTATTATACCATAAATACTGCATTTTTTCAAACAAAATAAGCATTTATCGGGCTTGGCGGCATTGCGCAGAAAGAAAGTTTTTATAAACGCCACAATATCTTGTGCTTTAACCCACCTCAATTATCTAACACTGATAAAAATAACAATACGTTTGTAAAAAAGTTACAAACCTGTTGACAAATCAATTGCCAAGGGGTATAATAAAACTAATTTCAGATTATGAGGGGTAATAGTAATCTTGAATTGAATACTTTATGAAAGGAAGTTAATCGTATGAAAAAAATTACAAAAGTACTCTCATCTGCATTGCTCGCTACTGCAGTAGCTGTTACAGCTACAGTTGGAGCTTCTGCCGCAGGTATTAACGCTGCCGAGCAGAAGATTCTTGATGAACTTCACACTACTGTTTCTCTCAACGGCGTTGCTAAGTCAATTCCTGCTTCTTATATTAATCAGGCAGAAAACTATTTCAACACAGTTGACATTACAGATGAACAGGCAACTCAGGTTGTTGCAGGCATTGAGGACTCTAAGGCTTACATCGAAAGCACAGGCGTAGCTCATATGAAGGATCTTTCTTCAGACCAGATCGACACACTTGTCGGCAAGGTTAACGCTGCTCTTTCACCGGTTAGTCTTACTCTTCAGTACACAAAGTCAACCGGTGCTGTAAGCATTGTTGATGCAAGCGGAAACGTTGTATTCAGCACAACAGCAGCTGCTGTTTCAGGCGGCAGCAGCAACCCGATTAAGACAACAGGCGCAGACTTCAGCGTTCCGGGCGCTGTTGCTGTAGCAGGTGTCGGCGTTCTTCTTGTTTCAGCCGCAGGAGTATATCTCTTCAAAGCTTCAAAGAAGAGCGAAAAAGCTTATGAAGCACAGGCATAATAAATCTAAACGCCAATGTGTTAATGGGAAGAATTTTTTAATTCTTCCCATTATCTTTTGTGCTGCAATATATCTTGTCAGTTACCTTGTCATTTCCCCTGCGGCATCGGGTCTTGTATCAATGGGAAGTCTTTTTTTCTCAAGCACCGACAAAAACTTCTCATCCGAGTTCAACAACATCTTTGTTCCTGTTGAAGAACCTACTGCAAGCACCGATAAGGACAAAGAGAAAAAAGAAACGATAAAGATTTCTGAAATTGAGTTTCCAAAGTATAACGAGCAGTTCGGCGAGCTTATTATCGAGGACTGCCAGATCAACGCAAGACTCTTTTTCGGCGACAGCGATATTGCGCTCAACAACGGCGTAGGAATCTACAACGGCAGCTCTATTCCCGGATATGGCAAAACAATTCTTGTTGCCGGTCACAACAACACCTATTTCAACGGGCTTAAATACGCCAAAAAAGGTCAAGAGATACTTATAAGGACAAGCTACGGTAATTTTACTTATGAAATAACCGATATTCAAATCAAGGATTATAAAGACAAGTCGGCATACGACCTCGCATCCAACAGTGAAACGCTGGTGTTATACACCTGTTACCCGTTTGACGAGCTTGGACTGACCCCGCAAAGATGCTTTGTTTATGCAAAATCAACGTCAAATATTGAAATTGACAAAAACAATTGAAAGCGAGGTCGATTTTAATTATGTCTAATAAATCAAAAAACAAACAAAAATCGAAAATTAAGCCGCTGCTTTACGGCTTGCTGTCGTTCTTTCTGGCTTTTGATTTGTTTTTCCTCTCAGTATTTCTGGTTATTGAAACCACAGTATTCTCTGAGGACTTTATGCTTAGCAAAATGGGCGAATGCGGATATTACTCAATGGTTACCGACGAGCTCAAAAGCGAGCTTAAAAGCCTTGGAAACGCAAGTGGACTTGACGAGAGCTTTGCCGAGGATTTTGTGAACAGTATTGACATTCTTGAGATTGAGCACAAATATATATCCGCTTTTTACTCGGGCAACACAACGCTTGTTGATACAAAAGAATTCAAACGGCAGCTCTATACGGCGCTTGACGAATATATGGAGCAAAAGGAAATCAGCAAAGAATCGGTATCGCAGGAAAACCTGAACTATTTTGTTGACGAGGCAGCCAACAGATATGTAGGTCAGATTTCCATTCCGTTCTTCTCGTTTTTCGCCAACTATATTTACAATGCCTCGACAACATTTCTTATTATAACAATTTCACTTGCGGCGGCGGCATTGATTATAGCGGCGATAATAGTGTTCACAAACAGATTCAAGCACAGACGCTTCCGCTACCTCAGCTATGGCTGTGCAGGAGCTTTTCTGGCAGTTACAATAATTCCCGTTGTTGTCTTTTTGTCGGGCAAGATTTCGCAAATCAACCTGAACACACGTTCACTTTACAACCTGTTTGTAAGCTATACAAGCGGCTTTTTTGCAAACTTCTTTATTTACGGCGCAATCCTGCTCTTACTCTCGGTACTCACCTTCGTGCTTTACAGAAGGTACTATCTAAGAGCGATAAGCCACAGCTGACAACATAAAAACAAAATAAAATGTGCAAAGGGGCTGACAGGCGATGTCAGCCCCTTGAGGTTTTTGCGTTCCATTATGGGGGTTTGCACACATCGGCGATATTTTTATAACATCGTATTAATTGCATCATATATAAAACTTTTTGCGCTCATGCCGCGCAGGCACTTACTTTTTTATCAGAAAAAA
>CAUDCW010000017.1 GCA_958448165.1 uncultured Oscillospiraceae bacterium | reverse complement strand
TATTGCTTGAAAGGAAGTCTATTATTCACTTTTACACAAACTTTTCGGCGGTCTCCTACAACCCCGTTTTGGGTATTCTTCAATTCCTAATTGCTCATTCCTGATCCTCTTTCATTATGCATTGTGAATTATGAATTATGAATTATAAATTATGAATTCTCTCAACTCTGCGGCGAAGCCGCCTCACTGTTCGTCCAGCGTGAGGGAATACGCCGGCAGAAACTCGTCCATAAATATTTTTACCTCGGGAAGCTCCATTTTTTCAAGCGCATTTACTGTCGATTGCTTTGCTGTTGCGAACTCCTCGTTGCCCATTTTAAGCTCCTCAATGCACTTGATGAGCGCCGACAGCTTGTCTGCCGCCTTGATATAGCGGTGAAGCTCGCTGTCGCTTTCGTCAAAAAGCGGATCGTATTCCTCCCTTAAATCGTCGGGCAGGCGTGACAGAAGCTTGTCTGCGGCGGCTGACTCAATCGCCTTGTATGCCTGCTTTATCTGCGGGTTGTAATATTTTATCGGGGTCGGCATATCGCCCGTTATGATTTCACTGCAATCGTGAAATATCGCCATCACGGCGATGCGGTCGGCGTTGATGCTTTTGCCGAGCCGCTTGTTGCCGATAATCGCCAGTGCGTGGGCGATTATTGCGGTTTCAAGGCTGTGCTCGCTTAAGTTCTCCTGCCTTGTCGAGTTCATAAGACCCCAGCGGTTTATATATTTCATTCGTGCAAGCATTGCGTAAAATGTGTTGTTCTTCATTTTGTCCTCCGAAAATAATTAGCGTTTGTACCATTTTACACCAAAACGGCGGTGATTTTCAACAATTAATTATTTGTTAAATATTCTCAAAGTAGTGCATTAACAGATTTTATGTGATATAATGATATGAGTGAAAATAGAGTTTTGAGTTTTGAGTTTTGAGTTTTGAGTTTTGAGTTTAGAGTTTAGAGTTTTCAGTTTTGAATTTAGAGTTTTCAGTTTTGAATATTTCATAATTCCTCATTCCTAACTCCTAACTCCTAACTCTTAATTTCTCATTCTCCACTCTCAACTCTGCGGCGCTTGCGCCGAAAAGGGGGAAAGGCTTTGAAGGCATCACGACTTCCGCTAAGACGCGAGGATAACAGAAAATACACATATCTTGCTTTTTTTCTGCCGATGGCAATGGCGCTTGTTATGTTTTTGCCGTTTCTGATATATGACGGCGGCATATTCTTTTATTACGGTGACTACAACGTTCAGCAGATTCCGTTTTATCAGATGATTCACGACAGTATCCAAAGCGGCAACATCGGCTGGAGCCACACCACGGATTTAGGTGCGAATATCATCGGCTCATACACGTTCTATAACCTCGGCAGTCCGTTTTTCTGGGTGACACTGCTGTTCCCGAGCGAGGCTGTGCCTTATCTTATGGCGCCGCTTCTGATTCTGAAAATGAGCTTTGCCTCCCTCGGTGCATATCTGTTCCTGCGGCGGTACGTCAGGAACAAGCACTATGCGGTCATCGGCGGCATACTGTATGCTTTTTCGGGCTTTTCGATTTATAACATCTTCTTCAACCACTTCCACGAGGCTATTCTGATTTTTCCGTTCCTGCTCGCCGCCATTGACGAGTTTATGGAAACACAGCGCAGGGGAGTTGTGGCGGTTGCCGTGTTCTGCGCCTGCCTGTTCAATTATTATTTCTTTGTCGGTCAGGTCGTTTTTGTTGTAATTTACTGGTTCTTAAGGGTGCTGACCGGCGGATATAAGGTCAACCTGCGCAAGTTTGTGCGGCTTGCCGCCGAGGTGCTTATCGGCTTTGCAGGCACGGCTGTACTGCTTGTGCCGACGGTTCTGGCGGTTATGCAGAACCCGAGGGTTTCAAACGCTCCCGAGGGCTGGAACGCACTGCTGTATAACCCGGCGCAGAGATATATGCACATCTTCACGAGTATGTTCTTCCTGCCCGATATTCCGGCAAGACCGAACTTCACGCCGAACTCGGAGTCAAAATGGGCGAGCATTTCGCTTTATCTGCCGCTGTTCGGTATGACGGGCACAATTGCATTTCTGCAGTCAAAAAAATATACCAATTGGGTTAAAAAGCTTATCGTGCTTTTGCTTGTGTTTGCGTTTGTGCCTATACTCAACAGTATGTTCCAAATGTTCAACGCAACGTATTATGCACGGTGGTTTTATATGCTCACGCTGATGATGGTGCTTGCAACCGTCAGCTCGCTCGACAGCGTGAATATAAACTGGAGGAGGGCGCTGTGCTGGACTTCTGTAATAACGCTTGCCGTCACCGTTGCAATCGGCTGTATGCCGACAAGCGAGCGTGACAACGAAACAGGCGAGAAGGTCACAAAGTACGGTCTTATGGAATATCCCGACAGGTTCTGGGCGTATATTGCAATTGCGCTCATCTGCCTTGCGATACTGTTTATTATCCTGCGGATATGGCGGCGCAACAGAAAGGCGTTTGTCAGGGTCTGCTATGTGTGCGTGGGCGTTGTGAGCGTTGCAAGCTCAATATATGTTCTCTCGCTCGGAAAGGCTCACGGCTATGACACGCATAAATATATTATTCCGCACGTTGTGAACAAGCAGGACGAAATCCGCCTGCCCGACACCGACGTTGCACGCTCCGATTTTTACGAATGTATGGACAATGTCGCAATGTACTATCAGATTCCGTCTATTCAGGCATTTCACAGCATTGTGCCGGGTTCGGTAATGGAGTTTTACCCCAAGGTCGGCGTGACAAGAGATGTTGGCTCACGTCCTGAAACGACGGTTTACGGACTGAGGAGCTTTTTGTCGGTTCACTGGCTGTTTGACTATGTGGAGGACAGCGAGTCGTTTGAGGACGCAGACGGAAATCAAAAAATGCCGGGATATAAATATTACGGCAGAATGAACAACTACTCTGTTTATGAAAATAAATGCTATATCCCGATGGGATATACGTTTGACGAATATATATCGGAGTCGAATTTTGACAATATCACCGAGAGCAAGCGTCATCTTGTGCTGTTAAAGGCGATGGTATTGAGCGACGAGCAGATTGTGAAATATGCCGATATTATCGGTGACGGGCTTAAAACGGGCAAGGAATTCCGCTATACCGAGTCGGAATATTACGACGACTGCAACAACAGAAAAGAGCTTACCTGCGACAGCTTTGAATACACAAACTCAGGCTTTACCGCAACGGCTGACCTGACAAAACGTGACAGCGACACGCTGATGTTCTTCTCTGTGCCGTATGAAAGCGGCTGGAGCGCAACGGTGAACGGCGAGAGCGTTGACGTTGAAAGGGTGAGCGTCGGCTTTATGGCTGTAAGGGTAAAGGCAGGACAGGTGAATGAAATTGAGTTCACCTACAAAACGCCGGGACTTACACTCGGCGCACTGATAAGCGGCGGCGCTGTGCTGGCTTTTGCGGTTTATATGCTTTTCTTCAAGGTGAAGCGCAGTAGCAAGCCTGCACGCAGAAGGTTGCTTGTGGCAAAGAGAGAAAAGAGAAGAGATTTAAGATAATTCATAATTCATAATGCATAATTCATAATGAAAGAGAATCAGGAACGAACAATTAGGAATTGAAGAATACCAATTTCTAATTATCTCAACTCTCAACTCTAAACTCTAAAATAACCGGCATTGGAGATGATTATTTTGGCATTTGGCGAAAAAATACTAAAGTATAGGGAAGATATATTAAAGGACTTAGGGGAGCTTGTTTCTATCGAGTCCGTATCGTCGCAGAAGCCCGAGGAGGCTCAGCGTGCGCTTGAATTTATGCTCAAAAGAGCCGAAGAAATGGGACTTGAAACCGAAAACGTCGGCGATATTGCAGGTCACGCTCAATACGGCAGCGGCGGCAAGCTGTGCGGTGTGCTGACGCACCTTGACGTTGTTCCGGCAGGCTCGGGCTGGAGCAGCAACGCCTTTGCGCTTTCAAGGCGTGACGGCAGACTTTATGGCAGAGGTGTTGCCGACGACAAGGGAGCCGCCGTTGTTGCGCTTTACTGCCTGAAGGCGCTCAAGGACGAGGGAATAATCGGCAAAAACACCTTAAGAGCCATTTTCGGCACAAGGGAAGAAGTGGGAATGGAGGACGTTAAGGCTTATTTCAAGGCTCAGCCTATGCCCGAAATCAGCTTTACGCCGGACTGCGACTACGGCATCTGCATAAGCGAAAAGGGAATAATGCAGATTGAGATTTCTGCGCCCGACAACGACGGCACTTTCCTCAACGAGTTCCGTGCAGGCAACGCCGTTAACGCAGTGCCCGACAAGGCCTATGTTCTGCTTGACTGCTCCGAGTCCGACGAGCATCAGCTTTATCGCTTTGCCGACGCAAAGACAAATGTTGATTTTGAGTTCAAATATACGATTGACGGTATGATGGTTATTGCAACGGGCAAGGCGTCCCACGCCTGTGAGCCGCAAAAGGGAGTCAATGCGGCGGCACAGCTGATTGACCTTCTGACCTCAAACTTCGGCTACCAAGGCTTGGGTTCGCTTATCGGCTTTATCGACTCGGCAATCGGCGTTGAAACCAACGGAAATTCGCTTGGCATCAAAATGCGTGACAGTGCGTCGGGCTCGCTTTCGCTTTGCCTCAGCACCGTAACAGTAGAGGAAAACACCGCAAAGGCGACAATTGATATCCGCTATCCCGTAACAATGGACAGCGCCGCAATATTCTACAGAGTACGCAAGGCGGCTGAAAAAGAGGGTCTGAGCGTTAAAATTCTCTGTCACCACAAGCCGCTTCATTTAAGCGAGGATTCACCGCAGATTGAGCTTTTAAAGGGCGCATACAAGGCGGTGACGGGCGAAGAACCAAAGCTTTATTCAACAGGCGGCGGAACATACGCAAGAGAGCTTGGCGGCAACGGCGTTGCGTTCGGCCCTGTTTTTCAGGATGATTACAGCAATATGCACGAGCGTGACGAGTCGCTTGACGAGGAAAAATTCTTCCTGCACGCACAGATATGCCTGCAGGCGATGTATGATATGATTAATTTAGAGTGAAGAGTGGAGAGTGAAGAGTGGAGATAAATTTCGCAACGAGTTTGCAAGTTTGTAGGGAACGGTCTTGACCGTTCCGGGATAGTGGCAGATATTGCGATTTTAAACAAAATCATAATAGAGTATAACATTCATAAGATCGAACCGGAACAGGCAAGCCTGTTCCCTACAACCCCGTTTTGGGTATTCTTTATTTCCGAATTCCGAATTCCGAATTATCTCTACTCAAAACTCAAAACTCTAAACTCAAAACTCAAAACTATTCTTTCTTCACTGTGGTGCTTGCACTGCCTTGCCCGTTCATACGCCCACGTTTTGGGTATTCTTCAATTCCGAATTCCGAATTCCGAATTCCGCATTATCTCAACTCTTAACTCTCAACTCTCAACTCTACACTCTCCACTCTGCTAAAAGGTGATTATATGACAGCTAATGTTCTTATAAAAAAACAGGCAAAAGAATATTTACAGGGAAGCTGGGCGGCGTTTGCGGCGGCGTTCTTTGTTATGCTCGTGCCGCTTGCCCTTGCAAACGTCATTGAAACCGTTATGGTTTTCTTTGACTTGGACGGCCTTGCATCGGCAGAGCTTTCACAGCGGGTTGCCGACGAGCCGTATATTTCCGCAGTTGCGGCGGCGGTTGCGCTTGTGATTTTGCTTGTGTTTGTTTTTTCACTGCCGCTTACGTCGGGCTTTTTCAGAATGGCGGCGGCTGTTGCCAACGGCAAAACGGCACAGTGCAGTGATTTGTTCTATTATTATGAAAAGGGCAGGTTTGTCGGCACGCTCGGCTTTAACTTAAGCCTTGCACTGCGCAGAATTCTGTGGACACTGCTCTCGTTTGTTCCTGCCGCAATCTGCGTTTGCGTTTACAGCACAGGTGTGCTCGGGTCGTATTCGTGGGTGCTGGCTATTCCGGGCGTTATTCTGATGACGCTTGGCATTGTGCTGTCGGTGGTTCTGAATTCACGGTATTTTCCGGCGCAGTACCTTTATGTCACAGCCGATGAGGAAAGCAGACAGGCAAAGGACTTTATAATGCTGTCGGTGGCTATTATGAAGGGCAACAAAAAAAGGTATCTGTCGCTTTTGCTGTCATTTTTGCCATGGCTTGCGCTGACCTTCTTTATCCTGCCCGGGCTTTACACAGTGCCGTATATGGCGGTGAGCTTTGCCGACAGCGCAAAGTGGATTTGCGGCAGCACCGCAGAGTGGAGAGTGGAGAGTTGAGAGTGAAGATGATTTATAATTCATAATTCATAATTTATAATTCATAATTGTGGTTGTCGCAGCTTCGCTGCTCTTTGAATAAACAGTTTACTCGCAACGTGTACAGCCTCCCTTGTTAAAGGGAGGGGGACCGCTTGCGGTGGAGGGATTCACGCTCGAACCAACGGATTATTGGGTAGTTTCGGAGAGCGAACGCAACCCTCAGTCAGCTTTGCTGACAGCTCCCTTAAAAGGGAGCCAAGACCCCGTTTCGGGTATTCTTTAATTCCGAATTCCGAATTATCTCCACTCTCCACTCTCCACTCTCCACTCTTAACTCTTAACTCTTAACTCTCGACTCTCCACTCTCAACTCTCCACTCTCCACTCTCGACTCTCGACTCTCGACTCTCAATAAAAACGGAGAAACACTATGCTTATTTCACTTTGTATAATCGCATATAACGAGGAGCGTGCGCTTGCACGGCTTTTTGATGATATAAGGGCGCAGGATTATCCCAAGGAAAACACCCAGCTTGTGCTTGTCAACGACCGCTCAACCGACGGCACACGCCGTATTATGGACGAGTTCGGCAAGGCAAACCGTGAGTATCACAGCGTTATCGTGGTCAACTGCCGCAAAAGGCTTCAGGCGGCGGCCTGGAACACGGCGATAATTCATTCCTGCGGCGACGTGATAATCCGCCTTGACGCTCACAGCACCATTCCGTCTGACTTCCTGACAAAAAACGCCGAGGTGCTTGAAAGCGGCGAGTATGTCTGCGGCGGCGCAAGACCGACACTTGCCGAGAGCAGAACGCCATGGCAGCAGACCCTGCTTGCGGCGGAGGATTCGATGTTCGGCAGCTCCTTTGCAGGCTACCGCCGTGAAAGCGATAAGCGCAGATATGTTGATTCGCTTTTTCACGGGGCTTACCGCCGTGAGGTGTTTGCAAAGGTCGGCGGCTTTAACGAACAGCTCGGCAGAACCGAGGACAACGAAATGCACTACCGCATAAGGCAGGCAGGGTATAAAATCTGCTGTGACCCGAGTATAAAATCATATCAGTATATCCGCAGCAGTCTTGCAAAAATGATTAAGCAGAAGTTCGGCAACGGCTTCTGGGTTGCGCTGACGCTCGGCGTTGCCCCGAAGTGCATCTCGCTTTTTCACTTTGCGCCGCTTTGCCTTGTGACGGCGATTCTCCTGTTCGGCATAATTGCGGCTTTCGGCTTTTCGCTGCCGCTTATCTCGCTTTTGCTCGTTTATGCACTGTTTGATGTGCTTATCACGGTCGGCACATTCTTTGCGAAAGAAAAATATCCGCAGTTTCTGCTTCTGCCGTTTATCTTTCCTCTGCTTCACCTGTCTTACGGCGTCGGCAGTCTGCTGGGACTTATAAAAATGCCGTTCTGGGCAGGCAACGCACGGCGAAAATCAAAACGTGGAATTGAGAGGGTGAAGCGAAGCCTTGCTTCGCAGAGTGGAGAGAATTTATAATTCATAATTCATAATTCATAATGCATAATTCACAATGCATAATGAAAGAGAATCAGGAATGAGCAATTAGGAATTGAAGAATACCCAAAACGGGGTTGTAGGGAACAGGCTTGCTTGTTCCGGTTCGATCTTATGAATGTTATACTCTATTATGATTTTGTTTAAAATCGCAATATCTGCCACTATCCCGGAACGGTCAAGACCGTTCCCTACAAACTTGCAAACTCGTTGCGAAATTTATCTCCACTCTCCACTCTCCACTCTCAACTCTCCACTCTCAATAAAGGGGGAAATATGTCTATGAACAATAAATGCGACGGTGTTCAGCCTGTTAAGCTTGACAGCGACACGATAAGGCGGCTGCAGCTAAAGGAGCTTGACACGCTTAAATATTTCAAGGAGTTCTGCGACGAGCACAACCTGCTTTTCTATTTCTGCGGCGGCTGCTGCATCGGCACTCTGCGGCACGGCGGCTTTATCCCGTGGGACGACGATATCGACGTTTTTATGCCGAGGGAGGACTATGAACGCCTGCCGAAGCTGTGGAAGAAATACTCAAAAAATCCCCGTTTTCTGTGCCTTAAAACAGACGACGAGCTTTTCACGGGGAATATTTTCACAACTATTGTTGACACCGACGCCACCTGCGTTAAAATGAATCAGGTGGATATCGACGTTCCGCACGGGCTTGTGATGGACGTATTTCCACTTGACGGCTGTCCCGGCGGAATGAAAAGAAAATTTCAGAAGCTCTGGGCGATGATTTACGCCTTGTTTCTGGCTCAGGTCGTGCCGGAAAAGCACGGCGGTGTTGTGGCGCTGGGCAGCAGGGTTCTGCTCGGAATTTTCCGGGGCGATAAAATCAGAAGAAAAATATGGCGTCTTGCCGAGAGGAAGATGTCAAAATATAAAATAAAGGACTGCGACAGGATAACCGAGCTTTGCGCCGGTCCGAAATATATGTCGCTTGAATACCCGAAGGAGATTTTTGAAAGCGCAGTGCTGAAAGAATTTGAGGGTCTTATGATGCCGATACCTGTCGGGTACGATACTTATCTTAAAATGGCTTTCGGGGATTATATGAGCGTTCCGCCCAAGAGCGAGCAGGTTCCCCACCACGATTTGTATATGCTTGATCTGGACAAGCCGTGCGGCGCGTAGCTGCACAGAGATGAGTTTGGAGTTTGGAGTTTGGAGTTAGGAGTTTGGAGTTTGGAGTTTGGAGTTTGGAGTTGTAGTTGTCGCCGCAAGCGGCGAATTTAATGAGTTTTGAAAATAGATGGATTTTGCAACGAGGTCTTGGCTCCCTCTGATGAGGGAGCTGTCGCCGAAGGCGACTGAGGGAGAGAGTTCGCTCTGCTGAAACTATCCCGGACATTCATCGGTTCGAGCATCTCTCCCTCCGTCACGCACAGCGTGACACCTCCCTCGTCAGAGGGAGGCGAGGATACTGTCCGACTCTTTTTAATTCAAAGAGCAGCGAAGCTGCGACAACCACAATTATGCATTATGAATTATGCATTATGAATTTTGAATTATAAATCATCTCCACTCTCCACTCTCAACTCTCCACTCTCCACTCTTAAACATTAGTTCATACATTACTAAAATCAGATTAAAATTTCGGAGGTAAAATTACTATGATTTACGGTGCAATATTAGCAGGCGGAAGCGGCACAAGAATGCACATAAGCTCAATGCCGAAACAGTTTCTGCCGCTCGACAAAAAGCCAATCATCATTCACACGCTCGAAAAAATGCTGACCTGCAGTCGATTTGACGCAATCTATCTTGGAATTCACCCGAGCTGGATGTCGCATATGGCTGATTTGCTTGAAAAATATGACCTTGACAGCGACAAAATCAGGCTTGCACCGGGCGGCGGCAGCCGCAACGACACAATTTTTAATATTATCGACGAGATTGAAAAGGATTTTGGCAGGATAGAGGACGACGACATCATCGTCACCCACGACGCAGTAAGGCCGTTTGTCACGCTCAGAATTCTTGAGGACAACATCAACGCTGCAATCAAGTTCGGTGCGTGCGACACGGTTGTTCCTGCGACGGACACAATCGTAAAATCGCACGACGGTGTTGACATCTCAGAGATACCCGACAGAAAAATTATGTATCAGGGGCAGACGCCGCAGAGCTTTAACATCAAGCTTTTAAAGGAGCTTTATGCAAAGCTGAAGCCGAGCGAAAAGGCGATTCTTACAGACGCCTGCAAAATCTGTGTTATGAGGGGCGCGCCGGTGAAGCTTGTTGACGGCGAAATCTCCAATATGAAAATCACCACGGTATCCGACTATAAAATAGCACAGGTACTTGTGGGAGGAGAAAAAGAAAGTGATTAATTATATTTATCAGCTTGTCAATCCTCAGTTTATATCGGTTAAATATGAGGATACAAATATAGACGGCAACGTGCTGGTGCGGCCGAGATATATGTCGATATGTCAGGCGGACCAGCGGTATTACCTTGGCAACCGCAACCTAAAAACCCTGTCCGAAAAGCTGCCGATGGCGCTCATTCACGAGTGCTGCGGCGAGGTGCTGCAGGACAAAAGCGGCACGTTCAAGCAAGGCGACCGTGTTGTGCTTATTCCGAATATCCCGGGCAGTGAGCGTGACGGCATTTTTGAAAACTACCTTGAGGATTCGCGCTTTATGTCGAGCGGATATGACGGCTTTATGTGCGAATTTGTCGCAATGCAGCCCCGCCAGCTTGTCGCAGTGCCGGATATTCCGTATCAGACGGCGACAATGTGCGAGCTGTTCAGCGTTGCCCTGCACGCAGTCAAGCGGCTTGATGCGGCGGCGCATCAGTACCGTGATACAATAGGCATTTGGGGCGACGGAAGCGTGGCTTTTATGATAGCCTGTGCGCTCAAGGCGAAAATGCCGAAAAGCAGGATTGTAGTTGTGGGCAAAAATTCGAGAAAGCTTTCCCGCTTTTCGTTCGTTGCCGAAACCTATCTTACATACACCGTTCCGCCAGAGCTTAAGGTTGACCATGCGTTTGAGTGCGTCGGCGGCGAGGGCTGCTATGACGCAATAAGGGACATTATTGCGCACATAAGACCGCAGGGAACGGTGGGGCTTCTCGGAGTGAGCGAAAACTATGTTTCCATCGACACAAGGAGTATTCTTGAAAAGGGTCTTACGCTCATCGGCAACAGCCGCAGCGGCAGAGAGGATTTTATCGAGGCGGCTCAGCTTATGAAAAGCCAGAGAATCCGCCGCAGACTCGGCACGATTATCCACGAGGACGAGCCTGTAAAGTCGGTTGAGGATATCCACAGGGTTTTTGCAAACGACCTTAATACGCCGTTCAAAACTGTTTTTGAGTGGCGGCTGTAATGCTTTTGACAAAATTTTTACATTGGGGTATAATAAAAAACCGATAACACCCGACTGCAATTTCGCTGTCGGAAATGAACGAACAAGCAAGGAAATCAAGCGGTGTGACGCAGTCCCCAATGGGATTTATATATTTTTTATAAGGGGGAAACCGCCTCGTGCGGGAAGAAGATGAAGAATAGTGGCGTAAAAGGAGTTAAAAGGGCGTTTGGCGCAAAAAAGATTGTCGCACTTGTCGGCTGTCTGTTTGCGGCTGTGGTCGGGGTCGGACTTGTGTATATCTATAACACGCTGGCATCGGTGAATTATAAGTATATCGACGACACGAACAACAAGACCGAGGACGGGTCGCTTAACACAAACGCAACGATGAACACAAATCTTAACAGCGATTCTTTGCTCAATGACCCGCAGATTCTGAACATTATGCTGTTCGGCGAGGACCATCGCAAGGAGGGCGAGGACCACGGCAGAAGCGACACGATGATAATGCTCAGCATCGACAACCGCCACAAAAAGCTCAAGATGACCTCTTTCCTCAGGGATTTATACGTCAATATTCCAGGCTACGGACAGAACAAGCTCAATGCGGCTTACACCTACGGCGGACCTGCGCTGTCGATACAGACGGTTGAATCAAACTTCGGCATCAATATCGACCGCTACGCCGTTGTCGATTTCAGCGCATTCAAGGACATCATCGACATTCTCGGCGGCGTTGATATCGAGCTTTCGTCAGAGGAGGTCGCATATATCAACTGGCAGAGCTACATCAACAAGCAGACCGAGGAGAGAAACGAGCTGCCCGAAATTGCCGGCGTCACTCACTTAAACGGCAGGCAGGCTCTGTGGTATGCCCGCAACAGAGGCTATGAGGAGGAGGAACACCCCGAGGTTGTTATCCCGGGCAACGATTTCGAGAGAACCTCAAGACAGAGAAAACTGCTCGAAACCATTCTCGGCGAGTTCAAGCAGGCTGACATCGGTCAGATTGTGCAGATAGTGTCAAAGGTCGGTCCGATGATTACAACAAACCTCAAAAAGGACGAGATAACAACGCTTGTTGCAAATTCGCTGACATACTTAGGCTATGATTTTGAGGAATACCGTGTTCCCGAGGACGATTTGTTTGAATACGGCTGGACAGACGACGGACAGTCGATTGTTGTTCTCAAGGACTGGACAGCTCAGCGCAAGCGCCTTGCATTGTTCGTGTTTGAAAGCTCAGTGCAAGGGTCGTGATAAAAAAATAAGCCGGGCGACCCTTGCGGATTGCCCGGCTTTTTTGCGCTGTCATTATACAGCCGTGTTAATTTGAGTAATAAACGGTGCAGGACTTGCCGCTTGCCGTTGCAGGCTGTTCAAGCGTGGAGCTGTTCGGGTAGCCTGTGAGGGTCATTGTGACCTCCTCGCCGTCGCCGTAAACGAGCGTTGCAGTGTTGTCGGACGTTGTGAAGCTGCCGCTTTGTCTGTCCTTGTCGCTTGTCAGGTTTGACTCAAAGCTGCCGTCACTGTTGAGGGTGATTGAGCCGCCGAAGTTGAAGTTATCGCCGAAAATGTCGGTCAGCGACACCTTGTTTTCGTCTGCGTCATATGCGGCATACGGCGCCCATGTGCCGACAAATGCCTCGTTTATCTCCTGCGGCTGAGAATCCGAACCGCTTTCTTCGCCGTCCGCAGCTTCGCTGTCGGCTGTTGCTGTTTCATCGTCGGGTGATAAGTCCTCGTCCTCGGGCGAAAGCTCAGCCGAGAATTCCTCGTTGTCGCCGTAAAGCTGAGAATCCGTTGCGCTCTGAAGTGCGCTTTCGCCGCCCTGCTGAGTGCCGCTTGTGCAGGCTGTAAGCGTGATTGCGGCTAAGGACACAACAAGCAATGTATAAATAAGCTTTTTCATTTTGACCTCCGTTTTGTCAGGGCAAGCCGTTTGCGGCTGCCCGTTTTTTGTCTTTCAGATAGATAATAACACATAAAATAAAAAATGCAAGACGTTGTTTTGCTCTTCGCTGTTTCAAAAACGGAACACCGGCGCAGTCTGAGCCAAAATTAACCAAAAAAGTTCATTCTTCCTCTTGAAATGAATAAAATTCACATCTATAATTATATTAGAACATATGTTCGCTTTAGCCCATATGCTCTTAATATGTAAAACAGCTCTCCGGCAGACAAGCCTTTGCACGCCGGAGAAAATCGGAGGAATGACAATGAATTATATCGAATGGTCGCAGGAGTATTGGCTTGAGGCACAAAAGCTTGAAAAAAAGGTTGCGGCGTTAAAAAAACAGCTTGCAGACTGCTGCCGCAACGACGAAAACGGAATTCTCGACTTAAAGCGCAGGATAGCCGCACTGTATTCAATGTATCTTGACTGCGTGCATACTGCAAAGCTTTTGTTCGAAAGGGGTGAACGTGAATATGCCCGCAAGATTGACGCTTGACGATATGCTGATAAACAGCGTGAGCGCAAGGAAGTATAACGAGGGTGAGAGCAACCGCAATAATATTGCCGTGATGAAAAGGTTTGTAAAAAAAGCCTTTGACAGCGAGCTTACCGACAAGCAGAAACGATATCTGACGGGGTATTTTTTTGACGGCAAAACAATGCGTGAGCTTGGCGAGCAGTTCGGCGTGAGCGAATCGAACATTTCAAAAACAATAAAACGGGCAATCAGCACGCTGAAAGCCCGTTCGGTTTATCTTAATCTTAATTAAAATCTGAATTAAAGCTCAAAGTCCTTTGGGTCGTACTTCGGCAGAAGCGGCGAAGCCTTTGGCACACGCAGAAGCGGATTATACTTAAAGCCCTTGCATTTGCCGTCGATGATTTCCCTCTTTTTTGAGCAGATAAGCACATTGTTGCCGCCGTCGATGCAGTTGTCGCAGTATGAGCAGTCGGGTGCAATGCTGTTTCCGAAAAGCTTTTTAAACATCAAATCAGTCCTTAATCAAATCTCCGCTTGTATTATATCATCTTTCATTTTATAATGTAAAGAGAAAAATTTGTAAGAGTGAAGAGTGGAGAGTGGAGAGTTCATAATTCATAATTCATAATTCATAATTGTGGTTGTCGCCGCTTTGCGGCTCTTTGAATTAAGAATTTACTCGCAACAAAGCTTACAGTTCGTAGGGAACGGTCTTGACCGTTCCGGGATAGATGCAGATACTGCGATGTTAAACAAAATCAGCATAGAATATATCACTGTGCGGTTCGAACCGGAACAGGCAAGCCTGTTCCCTACAATCTCGTTACGGGTAACATCTTCACTCTCCACTCTCCACTCTCAACTCTGCGGCGAAGCCGCAACAAGGAGTGATAATTATGAAATTTAAAAGCTCGGTTATGAACCTGAACGCACCGGACGGTGCGGCTTATCTGACCTATAAATCGCTGGAGGAGATTCCATTTGTCAACCACGCCTTTTCGACAAGGCTCGGCGGAGTGAGCAAGGGCGAGTTTGAGTCGATGAACCTGAGCTTCGGCAGGGGCGACAGCGACGAAAACGTGCACGAAAACTACCGCCGAATCTGCAAGAGCGCAGGCTTTGAGTACGAAAGCCTTGTCGCCTCGGCGCAGGACCACCACACCTTTGTCAGATGCGTGACCAAACAGGACTGCGGCGTGGGCATTTATAAGCCGAGAGATATGCAGAGCGTTGACGCACTTGTGACAAATGAGCCGGGCGTTACGCTTGTGACGTATTACGCCGACTGCACTCCGCTTTTCTTTGTCGATACGCAAAAGCGTGTGATTGCCCTTGCCCACGCAGGCTGGCGCGGCACTGTCGGCAGAATCGGCGGCGAGGTAATCAAGACGATGGGCGAGCATTACGGCTGTGACCCGAAGGACATTAAATGCGCCATAGGTCCGGCAATTTCAAAGTGCTGTTACGAGGTTGACGAGGACTGCTGCAGGCACTTCAAGGCGCTTGAGGAGCTGGAGCGAGAGAGATTTATTTTCCCGAAGGAGAACGGAAAGTATATGATTGACCTGCTCGAAACGAACAGGCAGGTTCTCGTCCACGCAGGAGTGCCGCAGGAGAATATAACGATAAGCGACGTCTGCACACGCTGCAACAGCGAGCTTTTGTGGTCACACAGAGCAACCGGCGGCAAACGAGGCGGAATGGCGGCGTTTATGTCGCTTTGCGAGAGCTGAGAGTTTTGAGTTTTGAGCCGAGAGTGGAGAGTGAAGAGTGGAGTTGCGGTGAGAGCCGCAAGCGGCTCTTTAAATAGAAAAGTTTGGTCGAGCATAATAAAACGAGAATAAAAAGAAGGAGCGTTTACTTGGCACTTTATGCGTTGTAAGTGCATAAAGTGCCATTAAACGCCCGATGAACGTATGGAGTGGAAAGGGACTGTGGCAGATAGCTTGGCAATCGCACAAAGCTGAACTCACAGCGGGTTTCCAAAGGGCTTGCCCTTTGGTCTTTTCAAGGATTGGGGTAGAGTAAGCTGTGATTAAATATTAAGCACGCACCTTGACGGATTATTTTCCGACTCTAAGTCCAAAAATGCTCGTTAATACACAAAGTATTGCCTGCGCTTTTTGTACATAGAGCCGAAAAATTCTCTCGCCAATCTGCGCACTTTTATTTAATCACAGCTTACTTGGGGAAAGGGAAATCGAAATCCCTTTCCCCTGAATCAGTTTTTGCTTACTTTTTTCTGATAAAAAAGTAAGTGCCTGCGCGGCATGAGCGCAAAAAGTTATAAATATAATTAAAATTAATTCGATATTATAAAAACGTACCGATGTGTGCAAACTTTTTAAATTCACATTCAATGAGCTAAACACTAATTGACCGCAACAGGACACAAGATTATAAAATAAAAAGGGAAGTGGAATTTTGGCAAAAAGAAACGACGGGCTTCAATATTTTCCGTTTGACGTTGTAATGGAGGAAACATATGCGCTTATCGAGGCGCAGTTCGGCATCTGCGGCTTTGCGATACTTGTCAAGCTGATGCAGAAAATCTACGGCGAGCGCGACTATTACTGCGACTGGCAGGAGGAAAATGCACTGCTCTTTTCGCACAAAATCGGTCAGGATAACCAGCTTGTGTGCAAGGTTGTTGACGCCGCCGTGAAAAGAGGAATTTTTGACCGTGAAATGTTCCGCCGTTACCATATTCTTACGTCAAAAAGCATACAGAAAATTTATTTTGAGGCTACATCACGACGCAGAGAAACCTACGCCGACAGCCGTTTTCTTTTGCTGACAGAAGAGGAGCTTCCGAAAAATGTAAACATAAACGGCAAAAATGTCAACACAAATGCAAATAATGTTGACATAAACGCAAAAAATGACGACACAAAGCAACAAAGTAAAGTAAAGGAAAGTAAAGGAAAGGAAAGTAAAGGAAAGGAAAGTAAAGGAAAGGAAAGTAAAGCAGCAGCTTCGCACACCGGGTCTCCCGAGGATACTGTGCGCCTGTTTGAACAAATCTGTCCTCGCCTTGACAGCACCCTTACGAAAGCTGCAAGAGAAAATATCAAAACGGCACAGAAAAACGGAATTGATTTCAAGGAGCTGTTCGGGCGCATTGAACGCTCGGACTTTTTGTCCGGCAGAAGCGGCAAATGGCGGTGTTCGCTCGACTGGGCTGTGACCGGGGACAATGCCCGAAAAATACTCGGCGGCAGATACGACAACGGCTTGTCGCCGCCCGAAAGTACACGAAAGACATCGTATAATCTGTCGGATATTGAAGCACTCGACGAATTCGCCTGACGGAGGAGTTTAGAGTGGAGAGTGGAGAGTTAAGAGTGGAGAGTGGTTAGTGGTTAGTGAATACCCGAAACGAGCAAAATCTTTATTAAAGAGCAGCGAAGCTGCGACAACCGCAACTCCTAACTCCTAACTCCAAACTCTAAACTCAAAACTCAAAACTCCCAACATATCAAAATTGATTTTTCGTGTCGAAATTTTGAAACAAGTATATTAAAAAACGATAACAAAATTCTGACAAATTTGTGCATATAGTTGACTTGCGCCTCTTTTGATGTTAATATATGTTATAACACTCGGAAAGTGAGGGATAATATGCAAAATTTAAGTGAAAACCCGCAGAATCCGCAGGAGAAGAAAAAGCAAAGCAGCGGTACGGTTCTGTTTGGTTCAAACCCCGTTATGAGCAAGCTTCACACCGTTCAGGAAAAGGCTGTTGACTGCGAGTCGGCGACATACGGCGGTATTACAATCAAGACGCTCTATTTCCTGCTTGTGACGGTTGCTGGCATTGCGCTGTATCACCTGCTCAGGACAACACTGTTCGCAGGTATGGAGCAGCTTACGGTTGACCTTGGCGACGGTGTGGTGTTCAGCTGTACAATGGCAGAGGTTGGTGTTGTTATCGCTTCTTTGGCGCTTGTAATTATCCTGCCGATTGTCGTTGCCTTTGCGAAAGGCTCAATTCCCGTAGCCGGCACGCTGTATTCGCTGGCGCAGGGTTATCTGCTTGCGTGGATAATTATGACCTGCCTGACGGTTTTCGATATGGACTATATCGCTTGGGTGGCTTTGGGAATAACAATTCTGCTTGTTGCGATTATGGCTGTTATGTACGCCACAAGAATGATCAGGGTGACAAAGAAGTTCAGAGCCGTTATGCTCGTTGCACTTGTTACAATGGTTGCGTCGTCTTTGCTTATTTTCGTCGGTATGTTTATTCCGGGAGTAAACACAATGCTTGCTCCGATAGCCGCAAACCCTGTTTTTTCAATAGTGTTTGAGCTTGTCGGCATCATCATCGCAACCCTGTTCTTACTTATTGACTTTGACACGATTGAGTACACCGTAACAAACAACCTACCGAAAAAGTACGAGTGGTCGGCGGCTTTCGGCCTTGCGTTCACCGTTGTATGGATTTATCTTAAGGTTCTTGATTTGCTTATCCAGCTCAATCAGAAAAATTGACAGTGTGTGTGTAATATTTTTATAAATTGTCGGTCCCGTGCGGTTGCGCCGTGTGGGGCCGGCATTTACTTTCAAAATGAAAAAATTGCGTTCAAATCCTGCAATATATCATAATAATTTTCGTATTTACCGCAAGAACAGGCAATATTATGAAGAATAAAAACCTAAATATTGCATTATGTTGACTTTTGTATCAGGATAATATATAATAGAAGCAAATTTTACAGGGATTCACCCCGGTTATTAAGGAGGAGATTTTTTTGGGCTTGACTTTGGCACAAAAAATTATTAAGGCTCATCTGCTCAGCGGCGATATGACAGTCGGAACAGATGTTGGATTAAAGATTGACCAGACACTTACTCAGGACGCAACAGGCACTATGGCTTACCTTGAATTTGAGGCTATGGGTGTTCCGAGGGTCAAGACGGAAAAAAGCGTTGCTTATATCGACCACAACACACTTCAGACAGGCTTTGAAAACGCCGACGACCACAGATTTATTCAGTCTGTAGCCAAAAAGCACGGCATCTGGTTTTCACGTCCGGGCAACGGCATCTGCCATCAGGTGCATCTTGAGCGCTTCGGCAAGCCGGGCAAAACCCTCATCGGCTCAGACAGCCACACTCCGACAGGCGGCGGCATCGGTATGCTCGCTATGGGTGCAGGCGGTCTTGACGTTGCCGTTGCTATGGGCGGCGGCGCATACTATATTTCTATGCCGAAAATGGTAAGAATCAACCTTACAGGCAAGCTCCGCCCGTGGGTATCCGCAAAGGATATTATCCTTGAGGTGCTTAAGATTATGTCCGTTAAGGGCGGCGTAGGCAAGATTATCGAGTACGGCGGCGAGGGCGTTAAAACCCTGAGCGTTCCCGAGCGTGCAACCATCACAAATATGGGTGCAGAGCTTGGCGCAACAACCTCAATCTTCCCGTCGGACGAAATCACAAAGGCATTCCTTAAGGCACAGGGCAGAGAAGAGGACTGGAGCGAGCAGAAGCCCGACGACGACGCTGTGTATGACGAGGTTATCGACATTGATTTGTCTTCCCTCGTTCCTATGGCGGCTTGTCCTCACAGCCCCGACAACATAAAGAACATTTCCGAGCTTGCAGGTCAGACCGTTGACCAGGTATGTATCGGCTCCTGCACAAACTCATCATACAGAGATCTGATGATTGTAGCTTCAATCCTCAAGGGCAAGACCATTGCCGAGAACGTGAGCCTTGCTATTGCACCGGGTTCAAAGCAGGTTTACAATATGCTCGCTTTAAACGGCGCACTTGGCGACCTTATCGCCGCCGGTGCAAGAATTCTTGAATGTGCTTGCGGTCCGTGCATCGGTATGGGTCAGTCACCGAACTCAAAGGGTATTTCACTGCGTACCTTCAACAGAAACTTTGAGGGACGTTCAGGTACGGCAGACGGTCAGATTTATCTTGTATCGCCCGAAACTGCGGCGGCGTCTGCTCTTGCAGGGGTGTTCTGCGACCCGACTACTCTCGGCGAACAGCCTGAAATCGTAATGCCCGAGGAATTCCTCATAAACGACAATATGGTTGCCGCTCCTGCTCCTGTTGAGGAAATGGACAGCGTTGAGGTGCTCAGAGGACCGAACATCAAGCCGTTCCCGACAACTCAGCCGCTTGCAGACAGCATTGAGGCTCCGTGTGCATTAAAGGTCGGCGACAACATCACAACAGACCACATTATGCCGGCAGGCGCAAAGATTCTGCCGCTTCGTTCAAATATTCCGGCTATCTCGAACCACTGCTTCACGGTTTGCGACAAGGACTTCCCCGCAAGAGCCAAGGAGCTGGGCAAGAGCGTTATAGTCGGCGGCTCTAACTACGGACAAGGCTCGTCAAGAGAGCACGCCGCACTTGCACCGCTGTACCTCGGCGTTAAGGCTGTGCTTGTAAAGAGCTTTGCAAGAATCCACCGTTCAAACCTTATCAACGCAGGTATTCTGCCGCTCACCTTTGCTAACGAGGCGGATTATGACGAGATTTCACAGGGCGACGTTCTTTCAATGCCCGACGTTAAAGAAGCTGTAAAGGCAGGCAGTGATATTGTTATCACAAACAAGACAACAGGCAAGCAGATTGTCGCAAAGTGCGAGCTTACCGACAGAACCAAGGAGATTATCCTTGAGGGCGGACTTTTGAACTATACTAAAGCTAATTCTTAATTCAGAGTCGAGAGTGAAGAGTGGAGAGTGAAGAGTGGAGAGTGAAGAGTGGAGAGTGGAAAGTTAAGATAATTCATAATTCATAATGCATAATGCATAATTATGGTTGTCGCCGCAAGCGGCTCTTTGAATATAGAATTTACTCAAAACTTAAAACTCAAAACTTAAAACTCAAAACTTAAAACTTAAAACTGAAAACTCAAAACTTAAAACTTAAAACTGAAAACTCAAAACTCTATATTATTAATAAAAAAACGGAGCGTGATTACCGATGGCAGATAAAATTCAAATGAAAACTCCTCTCGTTGAGATGGACGGCGACGAAATGACAAGAATCATCTGGCAAATGATTAAGGATATTCTGATTTGCCCGTATGTTGACCTCAAAACCGAGTATTATGACCTCGGACTTGAGCACAGAAACGAAACTAACGACCAGGTTACCTTTGACAGCGCAGAGGCTACAAAGAAATACGGCGTTGCCGTTAAGTGCGCTACAATCACACCGAACGCAGAGAGAATGACCGAGTACAACCTCAAGGAGATGTGGAAGTCGCCGAACGGCACAATCCGTGCAATTCTTGACGGCACTGTTTTCAGAACGCCTATTCTCGTCAAGGGCATCACTCCGTTCATTCCGACCTGGACAAAGCCAATCTGCATTGCCCGTCACGCTTACGGCGATGTTTACAAGAACGCCGAGATGGTAGTCAAGGGCGGCTGTAAGGCTGAGCTTTGCGTTACAAAGCCCGACGGCACAGAGGAAAGAACACTTATCCACGACTTTGACACAGACGGAATTATCCAGGGTCTGCACAATATCGACCGCTCAATCGCAAGCTTTGCTCGTTCCTGCTTCAACTATGCGCTCGACACAAAGCAGACCGTATGGTTCGCAACAAAGGACACAATCAGCAAGAAGTACGACCACCGCTTCAAGGATATCTTCAACGAGATTTTCGAGAGCGAGTATAAAGAGAAGTTTGCACAGGCAGGCATTGAGTATTTCTACACTCTGATTGACGACGCAGTAGCAAGAGTTGTCCGTTCCGAGGGCGGCTATATCTGGGCCTGCAAGAACTATGACGGCGACGTTATGTCCGATATGGTTGCTACAGCCTTCGGCTCACTTGCAATGATGACAAGCGTGCTTGTATCTCCCGATGGCGTTTATGAGTATGAGGCGGCTCACGGCACAGTGCAAAGACACTACTACAAGCACTTGAAGGGCGAGGAAACCTCAACAAACAGCGTTGCAACGCTCTTTGCGTGGACAGGCGCACTGCGCAAGAGAGGCGAGCTTGACAACACACCCGAGCTTTGCGACTTTGCCGACAAGCTTGAAAAGGCTACTATCCAGACAATTGAAGAGGGCGATATGACAGGCGACCTTTACCTGCTTTCAACCCTTGAGAACAAGAGAAAGGTCAACACTCAGGAATTCCTTGAGGCTGTAAACGACCGTCTTGTAAAGATGATGTAAGCGGCTTCGCCGCAGAGTGGAGAGTGGAGAGTGGCGGCTTTGCCGCAGAGTGAAGAGTGGAGAGTGGAGAGTGGAGATGATTTTCGCAACAAGGCTGTTATTTCGTAGGGAACGGTCTTGACCGTTCCGGGATAGATGCAGTTACTGCGATTTTCAACAAAATCAAAATAGGGTATAACATTCAGCGGTTCGAACCGGAACAGGCAAGCCGGTTCCCTACAACCTCATTCCTCACTCCTCATTCCTCATTCCTAATTCTCTCCACTCTTCACTCTCAACTCTTCACTCTAAAAAAAATAACCGCCCAACGGTCGCAACGTGGACGGTTATTATAAAGATTATAAAAACATAAAACGTAACGGCTAACCGCTTTAACGGTTTCCCTGTAATCACAATATAGATTATTCTTGTTGATTTGTCAACAGCCATATTCGGCAGGGCACAGGCTCTGCCTTTTTTGTTTCTTGACTGTCAGGAAAAATCCCTGTATAATATTGTCGATTACAGGGATAGTTTCGGCGGTTAGCACTCCCAAGGATTGGGGGTGATATTTATGGTTGAGTTAGCACTATTGATTTTACTTATAGTTGCAATGACCAAAGCCATAAAAGAGATAAAAAAATAACCGCCCAACTGCCGGCAAGCTAAGTTGGACGATTAAATCTAAAACTTACTTTTCAGGCTAACCGCTTTAACGGTTTCCCTGTAATCACATTATAGATTATTATTGTTGATTTGTCAACAGCCATATTCGGCAGGGCGCAGGCTCTGCCTTTTTTTGGCACAATTTTCGGTGCGTTACTGCACTCTGCTGTGGGTAACGCCGCTGTCTGCACTCTCCGTGTCACGGAACAGCAGCGAAATGCACCATATTGCCGACAGAGCGACTGCTGTGTAAATAATTCGGCTGATAATTCCGCTTTGACCGCCGCATATCCACGCAACAATGTCAAATTGGAAAATACCGATTGCGCCCCAGTTGAGTCCGCCGATTATCAGCAGAATAAGACAGATTTTATCGAGCATAAAAATTCCTCCCGGATTAAATGATTTTTGGCTTAACTCTATTATCGCCGCCGAGAGGAAGAATATGCATAAAATGAGTTTTGAGTTTTGAGTTTTGAGTTTTAAGTTTTGAGTAAATTCTTTATTCAAAGAGCCGCTTGCGGCTCTCACCAAAACTTCACTCTCCACTCTCAACTCTCCACTCTCAACTCTCAACTCTCAACTCTCAACTCTCAACTCTCAATTCAAAACACAAACACAGCAAGCAAAGTCAGAATCACCGCAAGACCCACAAAGCACAGCGCCAACATACGAATAAGCTTGACCGACTTCTGTATTTTGAACTTCTTGACAATGTTGTCGGGTGCAAACGGATAAATCAGATATGCTATGCCCAGCAGAAGCAGCATCGCCGCACACAAAAGAGAGCCCTGAACAGCATCGTAAAGCGCACAGCAGAAGCCGCCCACAATCACGCCGATGAACGCTATCATATTAATAATGGAAACAGGGCGCTCGGAACGCTTCTGCTTAGTGTAAAAGGCGAGTGCCTGAGCTTCGCACTCGTCACAGCAGTATTGGTGGTTGTAGTCAATTTCCTTTGCGCAATAGTCACAGGTTTTCATAGCATCAAGTCCTTTATTATTATGTATAGAGTAGTTTAAACCAAAACCGCAGATTTTGCAACCGGTTCGGAAATATTTATTGATAGACAAATGTGTTGAAATGGGGTATAGTTTTATTAGAGTGGAGAGTGGAGAGTGGAGAGTGGAGAGTGGAGAGTGGAGAGTGAAAATGAAACAAATTCTCAGACCGACAGCGTTGTTGCTGTTAATATCGCTGATGCTTATTTTAACCTCCTGCAAGGGCAGTGAAACCAAATCTCAGCTTTATGCAATGAACACCGTCGTTGACCTCACCTTTTACGGCGAGGATAAAACCGCCCTTGTCAGCGCAGAGCTGAACAGGCTGGAGTCGCTTTTGTCAGTGACAAGGGAGAAAAGCGACGTTTCAAAAATTAATTCCTCCGGCGGCAGGGCTGTCGCCGTGAGCGACGATACCGCAAGCGTGCTTGAAACGGCACTTGAGGTTTACCGTGACACCGACGGCTGCTTTGACCCGACTGTTTATCCGGTGCTGCGGCTGTGGGGCTTCACAACCGACAGCTTTCGTGTGCCTGACAGCGATGAAATAGAAAATGCCTTGAAATACACTGACTTTTCACAGTTCAGCCTTGACGGTTCAACTGTTAAACTGCCAAAGGGCTTTGAGCTTGACCTCGGCGGAGTAGGCAAGGGCTACGCCGGCAAACGCTGCCGTGATATATTAATGGAAAACGGCGTTGACTCGGCAATTATTTCAATCGGCGGCAACGTGCAGACTGTGGGAACAAAGCCGGACGGCTCAAAATGGACTGTTGCACTCAAAAATCCCGACGGCGGAGAAAGCCTGTGCAAAATCACGGTCGGCGAATGTGCCGTTGTGACCTCAGGCGGATATGAACGGTACTTTGAGCAGGACGGTAAACGCTATCACCACATTATCGACCCCAAAACAGGCAAGCCTGCCGACAGTGAGTTTAAGTCTGTGACCGTTATCTGTGAGGACGGCGCTGTGGCGGACGCTCTTTCAACCGCATTCTTTGTCGGCGGACGCAGTGTTGTAAAAAAATATTTTGCCGAACACGGCGATGTTGATGTCGTTTTATATACAAATAATAACGGGATAATCGTTTCACGGGGGATTGCGGATAATGTGCAGGACTGTGACTTTGAAATATTGGACGCCGAGTGAGCAAAGTTAACAAACTCTTAATTGAAATTTGATAAGTATTAATCTATAATTGTAAAAAGAAAACACTTTTCGCTTTGGAGGAGTTTGTATTGAAAAACAAGACTGTTTCAAAAACCATTTATTCTGCTGCGCTTATGTGCGCCGCTTTTTTCTGCGCAGTTACGCTCGAGCAGAGTGCAAGTGCGGTGCAGGGCAAGGAATGTAAGGTCAACGATGTTACGCTCAGCGTCGGCGATGTGTTCACATACACTCTCAATCTGTCTTATTCAAAGGACGATTTTTCGGGCATCGACTTTTCTCTTTATTACGACCCCGATGTGCTTAGCCTTGACGCCGAAAAAATAAGCCTGCCGGTTTTTGAAAATGCAATATTCAACTCAGACCTCAGCGGCGAAATACGCTTCAACGCGATTGATGTGACAAAGGGCTATGACTTTAAAAAGGAGAACACCGTTATTTCCGCCGATTTTAAAATACTCGACAGCTCAAAAAGCTCAACAAACATAACGTTTTCCATCAAAGAGCTTTATGATATGAACACCGAAAGCGTTACCGATTATAAAACAAAGGTCATAATCAAAAAGGGCGGACAGACGGCAGGCGAAATCGTCAAGCCAAAGGATATTGAAACAATCGAAAAAATGCTTGAAACACAGTACTCCGATATAAGCGGCGGCGACTTCCCGACCGTGTGGGTAATCGTTGCAGGAATAATTGTCGGCGGCGCTGCGGCTGTGGCGGTTGTGGCTTTGTTACAAAAAAGAAAGAAAAGAAGAGAGTTTGACGATAAGGTTACAAAAAATTAACCAAACTGCAGGCACGGTGTTACAACATTGTTACAAATGTTATGTGCATTAATGCTAAATTACTTATATTAGTCCTATGTATTAGTAACAAATATTAACGATTATTGTCAAAAGTATTGAAAAAATCTTTTCGCTGATGTATAATTTTTTTACAGCGTCAGAGTGTGGAGAAACTCTATGTCACACTTTGACTTGAATTTATTTTTCTTTTACGAGGAGGATTTCTAACAATGTTCAAAAAGCACAGCAAAATTGTTGCTCTTGTTCTGGCTATGATGCTCGTTGTGTCAATGTGCTGCATGTCTGCTTATGCAGTTAATCCTGACGGCACTCTCACAGACACTCAGACAGTAACAGTCAAGACAGGCGACACCGTTGAATATACAATGTATATTCAGCACGAAGGACTTAACGAAGGTCTTCAGATCAGAGTATCTTATGGTGACAAGCTTCAGCCGACAGAAGAATGCAAAGCCTCAAAGGCTTCCGTATTAATGCCTAACCTTACGGTTGGCAGCACAATTGTTAACTTTGAGCCGAACGGCTTTGAGAATACAATTCTTGCAAGTAACATGAACGTAGTAGAAGGCAACGACTTCTCAACAGAAGCTGTTGTTGCACAGTTCACATTTGAAGCTGTTGCAGATGGCGATGCAGATGTATTTTCTGAGGTTCAGGAAATCTACGATATGAGCGAAGGCGATATGCGTGCCGCAACAAACCTCAGAGTAGCTATCACGGTTAACGGCAAGGAGCCGACAACTGAGACAGAGACTGAGACAGAAACAGAGACAGAAACTGAAACAGAGACAGAGACTGAAACTGAGACTGAAACAGAGACAGAAACTGAAACAGCAACAGAAACAGAACCTGTTGCAACAGGCTGGTATGTAGCCGGCGTTGGCGAGCTCTGCAACGGTGTTGCATGGGATGCGGCAGCAGATGTGAACAAGCTTACTCTCAACGAGGAAACAGGCCTCTATGAGATCACATTCTCACAGGTTGGCGCAGGCGCTTCAGAAGAGGCTCCGTTCTCATTCCAGTTCAAGGTAACAAACGGCACATGGGATGTATCATATCCTTCAGATAACGTAACCGGCACAATCAGTGCACAGGACGATGTTAAGGTAACATTCAACGCTGAAACAGGCGAGGTTAACTGGTACAGTGATTCTGCATTTGTAATCACAGACCACGTTTTCAGAGTTGCAGGTAGTGCAGACCTCTGCGGTTCAAGCTGGAACGCAACAGACGACAACAACCTTATGACATACAATGAGGAAACAGGTCGTTATGAGAAGGTTTATACAAATGTAGATGCTGAAACAGTAAGTGGCTATGAATACAAGATCGTTATGGACGGTGCAACATGGATTCCTGACAAGGATGCAGAAGGCAAACCTGTTCCTAACCCGACAGTATTTGTTCCGGAAGACGGTTCAACAGTAACAATCTGGTATATAGATGTAACAGGCGAGTACGGCGCAGAAGTAGTAGCCGGCGATGCTCCGACAGATGCTCCGACAGACGAGCCGACAGATGCTCCGACAGACGAGCCGACAGATGCTCCGACAGATGAGCCGACAGATGAGCCGACAGACGCTCCGACAGACGAGCCGACAGATGCTCCGACAGATGAGCCGACAGACGCTCCGACAGATGAGCCGACAGACGCTCCGACAGATGAGCCGACAGATGCTCCGACAGACGCTCCGACAGATGAGCCGACAGATGAGCCGACAGACGCTCCGACATCTGCACCGACATCTGCACCGACAAGCAAGCCGACAACAAACGGCGGCAGCTCAACAACAACTACAACTACAACAGGCAGCAGCACAACAACCGGTAAGGTTGCAACAGGCGACAGCACAAACGTAGCAATGCTTATGCTCGTTCTTATGGCTGCAGCAGGCGTAGTAGTAATTGCACGCAGAAAGGTTAAGAACTGATTCTGACTGTTAAAATTTAACACGCAATAATACTTAGGGGTTTCTTTCGGGAAACCCCTATTTGTTATACTGAATGGAAAAAGAGTGGAGAGTTAAGAGTTGAGATTGAAGTTGCGGCGACTACCAAAATTATTATTTATTATTTATTATTTTTTCTTTATTCTTTGATTCTTTTCTGCATCTCCACTCTCCACTCTCTACTCTCCACTCTCTACTCTAAATTAACGGAAGGTGAACTTATGAACATTCTCGCAATAGGCGACATTGTCGGACTCAACGGCTGTGATTTTCTTCGTCAGAGGCTGCCCGGCTTGAAAAAGCTCAAGGGCATTGACGTTGTAATCGCAAACGGCGAAAACAGTGCAAACGGCAACGGCATTACCCCGTCGGGCGCTGAGAATATTTTTGCAAGCGGCGTTGACGTTATCACAACCGGCAACCACGCATTCCGCCGCAAGGAAATGTATGATTACTATGACGAAAACGAATTTATAATCCGACCGGCAAACTTCCCCAACGGTACAACTCCGGGCAGGGGAATGACGATTATTGACCGGGGCAGAATCCGCATTGCGGTGATAAACCTGATGGGTCTGTCGTTTATGGAGCCGCTCGACTGCCCGTTTAAAACGGCTGACCGCCTTATCGAAAAGGCAAAGCAGGAGTACGCCGACATAATTCTTGTCGATTTTCACGCCGAGGCAACCGGCGAAAAAAGAGCGCTCGGCTATTATCTTGACGGCAGAGTAAGCTGCTTTTTCGGCACGCATACCCACGTTCAGACCGCCGACGAGCAGATTTTGCCTAATGGCACAGGATATATAACCGACGTCGGTATGACAGGACCGTACAACTCGGTTCTCGGTGTAAAGCCTGAGATTATTATTGCAAAGCTTAAGGATAAGCTGCCGCAGCGCTTTGACTGGGCAGAGGGCGACAGCAAGCTCGACTGTGTTCTGTTCACGGTTGACGAAAAAACAAAAAAAACAACCGCAGTCGAGAGAATTGAGATAAAGGGAGTTTAGAGTTTGGAGTTAGGAGTTAGGAGTTAGGAGTTGCGGTTGTCGCAGCTTCGCTGCTCTTTAATAAAGATTTTGCTCGTTTCGGGTATTCACTAACCACTCTCCACTCTTCACTCTCCACTCTCCACTCTTCACTCTCCACTCTCAACTCTCCACTCTCCGCTCTCCACTCTGAATTCCTCCTGCAATATTTCCTTTGACAACGGCAGGGTAAAAATGTATAATCATATCTGTAGAATAACAATCGAAAGGATGTTTTAATATGAAGGCAAGATTACCGCAGGGCTACGGCGGAGGCGGAGCAGCAAATATTCAGCAGCTTGCAAAGCAGGCACAGAAAATGCAGGCACAGATGGACGAGGCTTCGGCTGAGCTTGCAGAAAAGGAATACACCGCAGCAGCAGGCGGCGGAGCAGTGAGCGTTACCGTGACAGGCAAAATGGAGGTTAAAGCCCTTGAAATCAAGCCCGAGGTCGTTGACCCCGACGACGTCGAGATGCTCTCCGACCTTGTAACGGCGGCTGTCAACGAGGCTCTGCGAGCAGCAGCAGCCGACAAAGAGCAGACTATGGAGAAGCTCTCGGGCGGCATCAACATTCCGGGACTGTTCTGATAATGGCAGGCTACAACGCAGCGCCGTTTGCACGGCTTATCGAGCAGTTTGAGCGTCTGCCGGGTATCGGCTCAAAAACAGCACAGCGCCTTGCATATCACGTTCTCAGAATGTCCGAAAAGGACGCTCAGGACTTTGCGCAGGCGATAATCGACGCGCACAAAAAAATACACTACTGCAAGGTCTGCTGCAATCTTGCGGACGGCGACCTCTGCCCGATTTGCAAAAACGAAAAGCGTGACCGCTCAACCGTGTGCGTGGTTGAGGACCCCAAGGACGTTATTGCTCTTGAACGCACGCAGGAATACAAGGGTGTTTACCACGTTCTGCACGGTGCAATTTCGCCGCTCAACGGCATAACACCGGAGCAGCTCAAAATTCGTGAGCTTGTCGAGCGTGCCGCATCGGGCGGAATAAAAGAGGTCATTATGGCGACAAACGCCACAGCCGAGGGCGAGGTCACGGCTGTGTATATTTCAAAGCTGTTAAAGCCGCTGGGCATCAGGGTGACAAGAATCGCCTCGGGTCTGCCGGTCGGCGGCGACCTTGAATATGCCGACGAAATGACCCTCCTCCGTGCGCTTGAGGGCAGAAGCGAGATTTAGATAAGAGTGGAGAGTGAAGAGTGGAGAGTGGAGATAGATAGGAGTTAGGAATTAGGAATGAGGAGTGAGGAGTTGCGGTTGTCGCCGCAAGCGGCTCTTTGAATTAAGAAGGAACTCGTTTCAGGCTTTCTTCAATTCCGAATTACGCATTCCGAATTATCTAAACTCTAAACTCTAAACTCTAAACTCTAAACTCTAAACTCCAAACTCCAAACTCCTAATTCCTAATTATCTGTCCACTAATCACTCTCCACTCTGCATTATGAATTATGAATTATAAATTATGAATTATCTTAATTTCCTATAATGAAAGGGCGAATCGTGTGTTCGCCCTTTTTGCTGTTTATTTAAAGAGCGGAATTCCACATCTTCTCTTTTTCCTCGGCGGGCAGGCATAGTCAACCAGAATGGTGTCCTCGCCGATAAGCTTTATGTTCTCCCAGCATATGGTAATGTCGTTCCGCTTGCCGAACAACCCCAGAAAACGGAACCTGCCGTAAATCACAATAGCCACAAGCTTTGCACTGCAGGTGTCAACCTCAACGTCGTCAACAAACCCAAGCCTTGTTCCGTCGCCTGCGCTTATCACCTCTTTGTGCCTCAGCTCAACAATTCTGCATCTCATCGCAATCACCCCTTTTTCACAAATGTATGAAAATGAGTAACAAATAATGAATAATTTCGTCTTTGAGTTGTAGGCTCGGTCAAAATATGTTACAATAAACTTGAATGAAAATTTTCGGTAAGCCGCAGTGCCGCTTGCCGTCTGAGGAGGAATTTAAATGAGCGAATACGCTTTGTTTTCTGACAGCACACTCGACCTTACGCCGGAGGTCTGTGAGAAATATGATATCACCGTTATTCCAATGTCCGTCACGATAGACGGCAAATCCTATAAGTACAATGTTGACGAAAAGGAGCTGAGCTGTGCCGAATTTTACGAGAAGCTCGGCGGCGGCGCAGCCTGCTCGACCAGCCAGATAAACTACAAGGATTTTAAGGACAATTTTGAACCCGTGCTCAAGCAGGGCAGGGATATACTTTATATCAGCTTTACGTCGGGTATGTCCAGCACCTTCGGCACCTGCAATGTTGCGATAAATGACCTCAAGGCGAAATATCCCGAGCGCAAAATCATCGCCGTTGATTCGCTGTCGGCGTCAGTCGGCGAAGGCGTGCTTGTGCATACCGCCGCAAAAATGCGCAAAAACGGCACCGATATCGACACTCTTGCAAAATGGGTCGAAGAAAAACGCACAAAGGTCTGCCACTGGTTTGTTGTTGACGACCTTGACCAGCTCAAAAAGGGCGGCAGAATTTCGCCGACTGCGGCGGCATTCGGCAAGGCGCTCGGCATCCGTCCGCTTATCTCAGTCGATATGAACGGCAAGCTAACCGCAGTTTCAAAAATAAGAGGACAGCAGAAGGTTTACAGCGAAATCGTCAGCCGACTTGTTTCCGACGGAGTGGATACGCAGGAGCAGACGGTTATCATCGGCCACGCAAACTGTCCCGAAAAGGCGGCGCAGCTGAAGAAGATAATCAAGGAGAAAAAGCTTGTCAAGCACGTCATCATTGCAAATGTCGGACCCGTCATCGGCGCTCACGTCGGCAGCGGTATGCTCGCTCTTGCATTTATGGGAGAAAGAAATCTGTAATATCGGAGGGTTAAAATGAACAGTAAATTTAAAAAAATTGCGCTTTTCGCCTTTTGCTCGGCGATTGTAATGTCGGCGGC
The DNA here is from genome assembly GCA_958448165.1 of uncultured Oscillospiraceae bacterium. Classification (GTDB taxonomy): domain Bacteria; phylum Bacillota; class Clostridia; order Oscillospirales; family Acutalibacteraceae; genus UBA7067. The sequence continues at coordinate 3,420 of CAUDCW010000017.1, read as the reverse complement.
GCTGTACGGCTGTGCAGACAGTGACGTTGACGTCAACAAAACAGGCTCATTGGGCTATGAAAAAAGCGTCGGCAACGAGCTTTACAGCTATGACGTGTTCAGCGACCATATCGTCCTGACAGGCTACAAGGGCGAGGAAGAAACGGTGATTATTCCCGAAACAATCGACGAAAAGACGGTCACCGTCATTTCCTCGGGTACATTCCGTGACATCAGCGGCAAGGTGAAGTCGGTCAGAATTCCGAACACCGTCACAACAATCGAGATCGGCTCTTTCACGGGCAACAGCCTTGAAAGCATCGAGATTAACGCCGACAACCCGTTATTTGAAATTGAAAACGGTGCGCTGACGAACAAGGACAAGACCGTTCTGCTTGCGTTCCCCGGCAAAAGCGATATTGAGGAGTTCACCGTTCCCGACACGGTGAGCGTTGTGCCTGCCGGTGTGTTCTCAGGCTGTAAAAATCTTAAAAAAATCACCGTCCCGTCCTCGGTCAAGGAGATTGCAACCTTTGCCTTTATGGCCAGCGGCATAACGCAAATGGAGCTGCCCGAGGGTGTTGAGCGAATCGGAATGGGCGTATTCTGGAACTGCACAAGCCTTGAAACGCTGACCCTCCCCAAAAGCCTTAAAACAATTGACAATCCCGAAACCACCTGCCAGAGCTGTACTGCGCTTAAAACAGTCAAGGGCTACGATTCCACCGACGCCGCAAAGATTGTCGAGTGCGAGGGACTGAACGCCAAGTATGAAAGCCTTGGGGAATAAGAGTTAGGAGTTAGGAGTTTGGAGTTAGGAGTTTGGAGTTAGGAGTTAGGAGTTGCGGTTGTCGCAGCTTCGCTGCTCTTTAATAAAGATTTTGCTTGTTTCGGGTATTCACTAACCACTAACCACTAACCACTCTCCACTCTCCACTCTCCACTCTCCACTCTTCACTCTCCACTCTCAACTCTCCCCGTGACTTAACGGGGCTTTTCTTTTGTCAAAATTCACCAAAATTATTCCTTTCTTTTTTACATTCGACGATTTTTAGCATTTTATTTTGTCTTAGCAGAATATTATCATTTGTGCTGATAGCAATTTATTACGAAAATTTAACAAAATATTTAAAAAATATTGCAGACAAAAGCGAATTTTTATTATATAATAACTATGTTATGCGAATTGTATAATATGACGCAAAAATGTGATCCATACAGCTACAGAGGTTGAAAAAATGTCCCAGAAAGAAAAACTCCATGGCTCGGCGTGCGTGCCGTTCGTGACCCGTATTGTTGATCAGATAAAACGCACGAGCAAAAAGCAGTTCGCCGCTGCCGTTTCGTCTGTGGTTCTTGCCGCAGCGTCTATCGTCGCTTTCGCCGTGTTCCCCGCAATTCAGAATAACGCATCAAATGTCAGCGTTATGTCTGCCGGGCAGTTTGATTACGACGTCAGCACAAGCAGCGTTTCCCGTTTTATGGCTGCGGGCGGCACCCGTGTTACGGCCGACGGAATTTCGTACAAATCCCAAGGCGCAGGCAATGCCGAGCGCAAAACGGCGAGCAAGCCCATAAAGCTGCGGCTCAGCGAAGAAGAAAAAACCTTCACCGACCTTAAAGAAACTCTCACCCTTACCCCAAAGCTTAACAAAGCCGATCTCCCCGAAAAATACAAGTGGGAAAGCTCCGACAAGAGCATCGCCGCCGTTGACGAAAACGGCAAGGTAACGCCGAAGATGAACGGTACGGCGACAATCACCTGCACCGAGGAGAACAGCGGCGCAAAGGCAGAATGTGCAGTCACTGTTGACACCGTTGAGGTCAGCGGACTGAAGCTTTCAAAAAGCTCTCTCACACTGTCGCTGAACAAATCGGCGACAATCAAGACAAATGTCGCTCCCGATGACGCCGCCAACAAAAAGCTCAAATGGACGAGCAGTGACAAATCAGTCGCAAAGGTTGACTCAAAGGGCAAGGTAACAGCCGTGTCGCCCGGTAAGGCAACTATAACCTGTGCAACAACGGACGGCACAAAAATAAAAAAGCAGTGCAAGGTAACAGTAAAAGACAGCATTGCGCTTGAAGAAATTTCTTTGAATTACGTAAATATTGAATTCTGCGGTCTTGGCTGCACAGAACAGCTTGAGCTGCTTGAATATTCACCGTCAAACGCCACCGACAAATCGCTCATCTGGTCAAGCACCGACGAGTCTGTTGCAGTGGTTGACGAAAACGGCGCTGTGTCGCCTGTTGACAACGGCACCTGCGAGATTGTGGCTGAGGCGGCAGACGGCAGCGGCGTAAAGGCACGCTGTCCGGTGACGGTGTCGGGCGTTGTAGATTATGTTGTGGTCACAACATACTACGAGGTTACCGTTCCGACAAATATCGACGTCAACGAAACGGCAAGCTCGGTTGTTGAGGAAGCCGAAAAGTATGTCGGCTGGCTGCCTTATGTGTGGGGCGGCACAGACCTGACACGCGGCGTTGACTGCTCGGGCTTTGTCTGCGCTATCTATGAAAAATTCGGCTACAACCTGTGGAATATCAGAACCGACCTAATCTATGCAGGCCGTGAGGTAAGCCTTGAAGAGGCAAGAGCCGGCGACATTATTGTCTATAACGGCCACGTTGCAATATACGACGGCAACGGCGGCAAGATTCACGCCCCGACCGAGGGATATATGGTAACGCACGACTACGGCATCGGAAACTATCGCTCCATAAGACGTGTGATAGAATAACTGACAAGGATTTCTCATAATACTAATACCTAAGAAAACACTGAATAAATCACGCTGAAAGCTGTTTGCACATCTTGCTTGCATATTTTCCGTCAGCCTGACCAAAAAATCCTCGTAATGCGACAGCATTACTGCGGTTTATTTGTCCAACCTGACGAAAAATCTGACGGCGCAATATGCACAAACGATTTAATCAGTGTTTCCCTAAGACTTTTTCATAAAAACTAAGATAAACTCCTTTCAAAAAACTCCTGCCCTTTCTCAATGAGAGGGCAGGAGTTTTTCTGTAAGTTTTGAGTTTTAAGTTTTAAGTTTTGGGTTTTGCATCTCCATAATATTACGTTTGATCGGGAAAAAGAAAACGAAAGAAGTTTGCACACATCGGCACGTTATTATAATATCGTATTAATTTTTATTATCTTTAAAACTTTTTGCGCTCATGCCGCGCAGGCACTTACTTTTTTATCAGAAAAAAGTAAGCAAAAACTGATTTAAGGGAAAGGGATTTCGATTTCCCTTTCCCTTAAAAATTCCTATCCTTGAAACGACCAAAGGGCAAGCCCTTTGGAAACCCGCTGTGCGTTCAGCTTTGTACGATTGCCAAGCTGTCCGTCACCGCTCCTTTTCCAATTCGGACATTCTACGGGTGCGTTTAATGGCACTTTATGCACTTACAACGCATAAAGTGCCAAGT
>CAUDCW010000016.1 GCA_958448165.1 uncultured Oscillospiraceae bacterium | reverse complement strand
AACATGATAAGGATATTATAGCATGTATTGTCAGAGTTGCCCCACACAAAAGGGTAGTGTACAGAATTTTTTCAAATTTTTTCTGAAAACTACCTGATTGTGTGGGGCGCTTTTTTGTCGCTTCAGGTAAAATGGGAAGGAAAATAAGCTGGGGCTGCTTTTGTCTCCGGCATGCGAGAGGGGTAGATATTATGTTCTGTTCAAAGTGCGGGAATCCTTTGCCGGATGACGCAAAATTTTGCAGCGCGTGTGGAGCGCCTGCAAAGATATCGCAAGAAGATTCGCCGGTGCCGCAGCAACCGGCAGGTATATCGGATGAAGTGGTAAACATTCAAGCACCGAAACCGGAGCCGCTGATGCAGGAGCCTAATTTTAATGGGCAAATGGGCTATGGCGCGGCGGCTCCGGTTCAAAAGAAATCTAAAAAGGGGCTTGCAATCGGTCTGTCTATTGGCGGCGTATTGCTGGCGGTCATTCTTGCGGTGACGCTGATTTTTGTGTTCCGCCCCAAAGACAGCGTTCCTGAATACGGTCAAGGCTCTGTTTCCCTTGGTGCCAGTGAAGTTATTTACGATGACGAATACATTTACTATCTTGGTGAACAGGCAGCGGAGCAGGCTTATATCATGCGCATCGGCGATCAGTCGAATTCAAGGCCGGAAATTCTCTATGAAGCAGATCAAATAAAGGGCGATGGATGGTCCAAGTATCCGCTGGGAGCGCTGTTCCTGTGGAACGATAAGATCTGCTTTCTGGAATGCACAAATGCCACAGAGCAGGGCGACGAAGAATTCGAAATTCATTGGATCAGCAAAGACGGCAAGGAAGACGGCACCCTTGTAAGCTATGAGCAGCTTAATACATATGGCGATTTTCCGTCTCAAATGAACAGTATTTACTTCTTTGAAGACTATCTCATCTTCGGCAACAGATTTTTCTTCTACCGGCTGGATCTGAATACCGGTGAGCTGTGCAAACAGGAGGATTTTCTTGACCTTGAGGGGCCTGCCTGCTTTGTAGCGTATAACGACGGATACTATTATTATTTTGTTCCCGATATCGAGAATAATCTCATGGGCGAAACTCTGTATCGAAAAGCGGTAGATTCTGAGGAAGAGGTAATCGGTAGAGTGCCATCCCAGGACGATGATGACTGGGAGAAGTATTTCTCCTTTATTCCCAAGGGCGATTATCTGTATTATGCAGATTCGGAAAATATCTACCGATTAAGCATCAACGACGGCGAGATCGAAAAGCTTGCATCTTATGAGGGAACATATAACCGATTTGCCCTTAGCGACGCAGGACTCTACTATTTCAGGGATATGTCCCTTTGCCTTCTTGATCTTGAAACGCTGAAGGAAACTGCCTTCGACCTGCCGGAAAGCGTAAGCGGGATTCCTGATTTGATCTATGCAGGCTGGAATGGCGAATGCTGGTTCATCCTGGGGGCTGACAGTTTTGATTATTGCCGTTTCCGCCAGTTCCACCCGAATGGGAACAACGGATCCTTTGTTTTTTGGAACGGCACGGTTCAAGGGGACGGCTATGTCCAGGACACTTCAATAGATAATCAGGAGACTGTCAATACCACCGAGCTGTATGCGAATGTGGTTAAACAGATCTTTGCAGATCAAGGCTCTCTCTGGTTTGATGAAGCTGAGTATGAATGCAGTGCACGTGGTGTATTCAAAATTGATCTGATGGACTTTAATCAGGATGGCATTGAGGAATTGGTGATGCTCTATAACAATCGCGAGAGCATTTTTCCGTTTGTTGATGTATGGACAGTAAAAAACGGCAAAGCGGTTCAGCTTTTCTGCGAAAGGCAGCAGGAGGAAAGCCACGAAGCTGCCGTTAGCAGCCGCATTTATCAAAATGGCGGAAACCTGTATGTTCCGGTATATGATTCCCTGGACAATGCCCCCATGTATGTTCATTTATATGGCTTCGACGAGAATGGGGAATTTGGAGAGGTTTATCAATATGAAAACAACGCTTTTTATATGAATCAGCTTCCGGATGATATGGAATTTACGGAATATAGCTCAGTTCAGTTCTACGTATGCGACCGTGTCACTGATTACGGAGCACAAGCAAACCTGATGAAGGGAGCGCTCCAGGCGGATATGGAAGATATGCTCAATGAGCTGGGGATTGCGGTTCCAGAGAATTCATCAACGCAGACCAATCAATCGGAATTTGACATAACCTCTATGCTGGGCGAATGGACGCTGGAGCTTATTCTGCCCGATGGAAGCACAGTACGCCGTGTTATCAAGCTGCAGGCAGACGGCACCATGACGATGCGGGCAGAGGACGGAAGCTGGCAGGATTATACCTATGTCATGGATGACACGCATTTTGCCTACACCTATGTGGGAACCGGTCTCTCGTCCAGCGGAACGTACACGATTTCCGGAGACGTCATAACTGTTTACCTCGAAGCCGAAAATTAAGAAAACGGTGCGGCAGTTTTGCAGGAGGTAAAAAGGGAGGAGACAATGAAGAGAAAACGATCTGTAATTTTGGCGGTGTTGCTGCTCGTGCTTTCCCTGCCGGTGTCCGTCGGCGCCGCTCCGGCGTCGAACGGGGTTACGCTGGAAACCGATTCAAGTGTATCTTTTTTGGTCTATATGGACGAAAACGGAAACACCTATTCGTGGACGGAATACAAAAAGAAACGTGCCGATAGTATCAGGGAGCAGGTAAGTTTTGATTTCACCAAGTGGTATGGACTTTACTTTGATGTAGAAAATGGTCAGATTACTGAGATTGATTTTGGCGATCTAAGGGCGATACGACAGGGGCATTAAGTGACGTTTTTGTATGGTGGAGCAAACCACCAGGCAGTAATATTTTGACAATCACGAAGGAGAAAAGTATATGTTTTGTTCAAAGTGCGGAAATCCTTTGCCGGATGACGCAAAATTATGCAGTGCGTGTGGCGCACCTGTAAAGATATCACAAGAGGATTCGCCGGTGCAGCAGCGACCGGCAGGCATAGCGGATGAAGTGGAAAACATTCAAGTTCCAAAGCCGGAGCCGCTTATGGAGAAGCAGCATTCCCATAGTCAGTTAAGCCATGATGCGAAAGCATCCGGGAAAAAATCCAGGAAGGGGCTGGTCATCGGTCTTTCGGTTAGCGGTGTGCTGATCGCCGTTTTGGCTGTAGTCATGATTTTTGCCCTTGGGGCGAAAGGCGATGACTACGGCAACGGCTCTGTTCCTCTGGGATACTCCGCAGTTGTTTACGATGACCAGTACACCTATTTTCTAAGCGAGACCGAAACCTGGGCGCCCTGTATTAAGCGGGTCAGCAATGATCTGAGCGGACAGCCGGAGATTCTCTACGAATCAGAGGAATTTGAAGGCGATGGATGGAGTATGTATCCCATGCACTGCATGTTCCTCTGGAATGATAAAATCTGTTTTATCGAATACACAAATTACACAGAGCAGGGCGACGAAGAATACGAAATCCACTGGCTCAGCAAAGACGGCAAGGAAAACGGCACCCTTGTAAGCTATGAGCAGCTCAATAAAGATAATTTACTGTCTCAAACGGAAGGCGCTTACTTCTTTGATGACTATCTCATCTTTAGTAACAGATATTTCTTCTATCGGTTGGATCTGAATACCGGTGAGCTGTGCAAACAGGAGGATTTTCTTGACCTTGAGGGGCCTGCCTGCTTTGTAGCGTATAACGACGGATACTATTATTATTTTGTTCCCGATATCGAGAATAATCTCATGGGCGAAACTCTGTATCGAAAAGCGGTAGATTCTGAGGAAGAGATAGTCGGGAAAGTGCCATCCCAGGACGATGATGATATACAAGATTTCTTGGAGAGATATTTCCCTTTTATTCCCAAAGACGATTATCTATATTATGCGGATTCAGACAATATTTACCGGTTAAACGTCAACGACGGCAAAACCGAAACCCTTGCGTCCTATGATGATGACGTATATAACAGATTTTGCCTTTCCGAGAATGGGCTCTACTATTATAAGGATATGACTCTCCACTTCCTCAATACAGAGACCCTGGAGGAAACGGTCTTTGACAAGGTTGAAGGGATTCCTAACTTTATTCATGCCGGTGCCAATGATGCGTGCTGGATGCAGGGTGATGCAACCAGTCATCGGTATAACTGCTTCCTCCCGGATAAACAAGGCGGATCGTTAATTTATTTTGGAGAATCCGGTCAGGACGCCTCAGCGGAGGATTCAGTGGAGGATCAGGACACAGTCAATACAACCGCATTGTATGCGGATGTGGTAGAGAACTTCATAGGAAGATACGGCAACCTTTCCTTTGGCGGATCCGATAATGAATTCTACGCACAAGGCGTATTCAAAATTGACCTGAAGGATTTTAATCAGGATGGCATTGAGGAATTGGTGATGCTCTATAACAATCGCGAGAGCATTTTTCCGTTTGTTGATGTATGGACAGTAAAAAACGGCAAAGCGGTTCAGCTTTTCTGCGAAAGGCAGCAGGAGGAAAGCCACGAAGCTGCCGTTAGCAGCCGCATTTATCAAAATGGCGGAAACCTGTATGTTCCGGTATATGATTCCCTGGACAATGCCCCCATGTATGTTCATTTATATGGCTTCGACGAGAATGGGGAATTTGGAGAGGTTTATCAATATGAAAACAACGCTTTTTATATGAACCAGCTTCCAGATGGGATGGAATTTACAAAATGCGAGGAGACCCAGTTTTACACCAATACCCAGTTTGCCTACTATGATGATTTTGAAAACATAAAGGAAGAAATGAGGGAATCGCTCCAGATAGATATGGTAAATATGCTGAATGAGCTGGGGATTGCGGTTCCAGAGAATTCACCGGAGGATTTGGATGGGCCAGACAGCGTGATAGACTGGTGCGGTGTTTACCAATACGATGACGGAAATCAGGGAGAGCAGATTATCATCAATGAGTCGAATGGCAGTGAGGTGCGCGGCGTCTATGTGTTCGCCACAGCAAGCGGTGCATATGACCAGCGTGATTTTGTTTGGAGCAAAGAGGACAGCCACACTGCCTCGGAGCCCTTCCAGAATGGCATCGACTCTATCTTTTATCATCTGGAGAATGACAGAATTGTTGTGGATTACCCCGATGGCTGGTGGGCGGACAGAGAATATGTATGGGTTTCGGACATTGAACATATGGATGAAAATGTTCATCATCCTTTCTTCACAAAGCAAGCCGATTCTCCCACAACCGGATTTTACGGTGTATGGGTTGCCGCCAGTAAGGATTACAACGAGGCAAAACGTTATGTGGATTCGCTTGTACAGGACGGTTTTGAGTCTGACGTGTATGAAACGACCGATTGGAGTAATCTGAACACCGAACACTGGTATGTGGTTTCAGTCGGAGCGTATTCTACCGAGGAAGAGGCGTACGAAATCCTTTCGCGTGTCAAGAATGCCGGATATGCAAACGCTTATGTCAAATATACCGGTGATAAACTGAAATGAAAAATCGAATAATGCCACTCCGCACAAAAGGTGTTTTGCACCAACTGCGGCCGTGAATTGCTGCCGGACGAAACATTTTGCGCCAACTGTGGCACTAGACGCCAAGAACCGCCTCGGGATGGAGCAGTCGATGCAGAACAAAAGGTGTTCTGCGTCGGCTGCGGCAGGGAACTTTCACTGGATGAAGATTTCTGCGGTATTTGTGGTACAAAGCGCCCCGTAACTAAAGAAAGTGGGCATACAGAGCAAGACAATCATATCAACTTGTAAAAGGATGTTATTGATACCGATATAAACCATTTAAACGAAAGTAGGAGAAATTTATTATGAACGCACGTTTTTTTGTATTTTTGATTATTATCCTTGTAGTGTTGCTTCTTGTAGCAGGGATCATCTTACTTGTACGTTGGATTGTTCGATCAACTGAAACAAATCAAAAGAGCCAATATGGGCAAGCTCCTGTAGTATATTCTGCGCAAAAGGTTTTTTGCCCCGACTGTGGCAAAGAAATGTCAGCAAGTGAAGAATTTTGCAGTGCCTGCGGCAAGCAGCGCACGATGCCTGCACAGGGTACACAGCCCGTATTTCAGCAACCTGTACATCCGCAGATGGGCTACATACCAGATGCACCCTCTGGCGGCATGACGGCGCTCGGCTTTTTCTTTCCAATTGTTGGTTTGATTCTTTACCTGGTATGGAAAGATCAAACGCCGCTCAAGGCAAAATCGGCAGGAAAAGGCGCATTGATCGGTGTGATCGTATGGACGGTTCTGAGTGTAATCCTTGCGATTCTGGCGTATGTGATTCCGCTGTTGGTTTTCTATTCTCATTATTAAGCGCAAGGTGCTTCAAGAGGAAAACGAAAAATCGTAGCATCACATGGCATGCTAGTCGCACTGCTGTCCGTCCGCCTGGAAAACGGTTCGGCATGATAACCGGGTACATTGCTTCTCTTTAACTGAAAAAACAGATACAAACGGAGAAAAGATCCATGAAAAAAGCATTTGCTTATATATTAGCGTTGTTGCTTCTGCTGTCTATGACGGCTTGCAGGTCTGGAAATGGCGATAATGAGTATTCAGATCCCTATGAACCAGAGACGAACGAGTACGAAAACTCGGATGACAGCATCGCCCTTGACCCTGTGGCAGACGAGCCAGAAGAGGAAGAACCCACACTTGCCAACATGGCGCTGACCGGCTTCTCGTTCTATTCGGATGGCGTCGCATGGGCGACGGTCTTGGAAGCAGACGGCCAGGAACGAACCTGCGCGGTGGACGAGGCGGGAACATCCTCTTCACGCTGGAGGAAGATCCCTATTACACGTCAGATTTTTATGATGGAGTAGCGTTTTACCGTGTGAGCACGAAGGGTCAATATTCCTATTCTGAATATAGCAAAAACCTATATCTCTGTTATGAAGTCATCATTGACAAGCAAGGGAATGAACTTTACCACACGGAATTTGACGAACCCAGCAGAACCTGGGAGCACATTCTGGGTTATGACGATGGTCGGTTCATGGTAGCGAAATATACCAGCAGCATAACGGAGGCGGATGTCTCCTTTTATGTGATGGATACGCACTGTGATGTCATAGACGGCCCAGTGGCGGGCAAACAGTTGATCGAGAAAGAGCTCATTCGAAACGATTTCAATGCACATTACTTTTTGGGTGACAATGCACTCGAATACTTCGGTGAGGGCTGGTATACGTTGTATTATGATAATGCAGCATATCACACCTTCAATCTGAATACCGTGCGCTGGCTTGATGGTAGGGTGCCTGCAATCCCATTTGAAAATGGAACGGCTGTTATGGCGTGGCATGACATATATTATACCAGTGACTATAATAGTAGGGATCGCGTTGATCTCAGTAATGTGGCCAGATGTGATACAAACATGAATGTCTTGGAAGAATACGATGGCAATTCAGGTATCATCGCTAATATTTCCGAGGTCAGGGATGGGTTAATCCGAAATTATGAGAACTACTATACCTATTCAGAGGTCTGGTTTACAGACCTCTTGGGCAATACCGTTTTGGATCTGAGGGATCTCTACCCCGATAGCTGCAAGGATGTGACCTGCTTCCATGATGGGTACGCCATCCTGAATATCATTGGCGCAGACGGGAATTACTACGCTACCGTCCTGGACAGTAATGGCACGTCTTTGTTTGAGCCGATACAGCAGTGTGCGCACAGCTATAACTATGAGGAGAATAGTATCGTGTTTGTAAATGACGAACCGTACCTCCTTCTCTATGACCGGGACGAAGCGTTGGGTCTGTATGACATGAACGGAACGCTCCTGCATAACATCTCAGCAGATTGGGAGACCTATGAAACCAACAGCAGAGATGACTTCGATGTGACCGTTACAGATGGCATTGTTAGGCTCCAGTACGAGGAAACCTTCAAAGAGCTGGGCAGCGACGACATAACCCTATACAAGGTCTTTCCTGTGACGGACTGGATTGAAGCCGGAAGCAATGTCTATGAGCTGGAATTCATCAATCCCTTTGAAACCTCAGGATCAGCAGAAATACCGAGCTAAATTCAATAAGTTCGTCCAGCAAATTGATGAACAGAAAAAGCGCATGGCCGTTCTGAAAGCCGAAGAACTTAAACTGGTGGGTATGCGCGAGAAACTTCATCGTTTTATTGAGACGCTGAAAAACTGCAAAGATGCTACAGTATTTAAAGAGCAAGAATGGAACAACTTAGTAGAGCGTGCAGTCGTGAAGACAGAATCGCTTGACTTTGAATTTAAGAATGGCGAGAGGATAAAAATCACAATCTAATCTCAGGCAAACTATATACCACAAAATATGAGCGGCCAGCAATTGACCGCTTTTTTTTCTTGCTTCTTTTCTACTCATATAGCCTCACAGAACTCTAGTTCTCATAAAATTGGTGCAACTGTGAAAAGGCGTGTGGCTTATGATTATTCTCCTCAACTCCAAGATAATCCGTGCGGCTTGCGCTTATTTCTTTTCAGAATGTAAGAATCCGTGCAACTTATGCTTGTAATGCACCAATTCTGAGCAAGACAGAGATCATTAAAATTGGTGCAGACTGATACTGAGTCTATAGCAGTGATTAGAAAAACACTCATTTTCTAACCCTGTGTTTATATTGTTCCTAGAAAAATTGGTGCAGACATAAAGAAAAACCCCCGAAAAATCGGGAGTTTTTCTCACGCCATTTTGTATCAAAAGTGACGTCTAAACCTGGTTTGACGAACAGAAACTATATAATGAAATACCTTGCACTACTGGAATATGACAACTTATTACATTGCGATACGGGCAGGGATGCGGATATGAAAAAAGAAAAATTACACAAAAAATGCTGGTTTATGTTGAATTATTATCACGGAAATGATAAAATATTATAAAAATCAATTATTATGGTTAAGAGGTTTTTATAAATCGAATGATTAACTTCATTTGTTATAATTTATTTGAGCTTTGGGAGAATTTATTATGGCGGAGAAAAATAATGCCAATATCGGCTTTGAAAAACAGATTTGGAATGCGGCTTGTGTCCTTTGGGGGCATATCCCCGCAGCAGAATACAGAAAGGTTATCGTAGGGCTAATTTTCCTGCGTTATATTTCAAGTGCTTTTGAGAAACGCTATCAGCAGCTTGTTGACGAGGGCGACGGCTTTGAGGACGATAGGGACGCTTATGTAGAAGATAATATCTTTTTTGTGCCGGAGGACGCTCGTTGGAGTAAGATTGCATCACGAGCTCATACCCCGGAAATCGGAACTGTCATTGATGACGCTATGAGAGCCATCGAAAAGGAAAATACAACCCTTAAAAATGTTTTACCAAAAAACTACGCCAGCCCTGATTTGGACAAGCGTGTTTTGGGTGATGTTGTTGACCTGTTTACCAATATGGATATGGGCGACACAGAAGAAAGCAAAGACCTTCTCGGCAGAACTTATGAGTATTGTATTCAACAGTTTGCCGCTTATGAAGGAGTTAAGGGCGGTGAGTTTTATACTCCGGCAAGTATTGTAAAAACAATCGTTGCTATCCTAAAGCCGTTCAAAAACTGCCGTGTTTATGACCCTTGCTGTGGTTCGGGCGGTATGTTCGTGCAGAGTGCAAAGTTCATTCAGGCTCACAGCGGAAAACGAGGAGAAATCGCCGTTTATGGCCAGGAGTCCAATGCCGATACTTGGAAAATGGCAAAAATGAATATGGCTATTCGTGGCATTGACGCAGACTTCGGACCGTATCAGGCAGATACATTCTTTAACGACTTACATAAAACACTGAAAGCAGATTTCATTATGGCAAACCCGCCTTTCAACCTTTCTAACTGGGGTCAGGAAAAGCTAAAAGACGATGTTCGTTGGAAATACGGAACACCGCCTGCCGGCAACGCCAACTATGCGTGGATTCAGCATATGATACACCACTTAGCCCCTAACGGAAAGATCGGTCTTGTGCTTGCAAACGGTGCGTTGTCCTCTCAGTCCAGCGGCGAGGGAGAAATCAGAAAGAACATTATTCAGGCTGACCTTGTGGAAGGTATTGTTGCTCTGCCGACTCAGCTCTTTTACAGTGTTACTATTCCGGTAACACTTTGGTTCATTTCAAAGAACAAGAAGGCGGACTTGTCGTTGACTATGTAGGTATTGCCACAGCCTTGAAGCAGGCGATGAATGACTATACCTCCCGTGATAAGAAGAACTACGGCGATACCGATGTTGCAAAGGTTGCTTATCCTAAGTTCTTGGAAAAGCTGTCTGTTTGCCGTGACAAATTCCACGGATATGATTATTCTAAGTTCCAAAACGGCACAGACCTTGAAAGAGCAAAGACTATCAGCGGTGCAGTCAACTTCATCATGGGCAGAGAAAAAGTTGACGAGAAAGACTCTTTCGTAAAAGAAGCCCTTATGCTCCATCAGGCGTTGTCCCTTTGTTCGTCTTTGGTCGATGAGGACAGCAGATTTGAAGCAGCGTTCTTTGAGTCTGTTCGTGTACTGGTTCTCAGACTGACCAATACAGGCGTTGGAAAGAAGATTTCCTTGCCGGAAATGAACGCAAGAATCAACGAGCTTTTGAAGCAGAGTATCAAGAGTGACGGCGTTATCAACCTGTTCTCGGACATAAAAGAGGAGTTTTCTCTGTTTGACCCGAAGTTCCTTCAGGAAGTCGCAAATATGAAGGAAAAGAACCTTGCTGTTGAACTCCTGAAGAAACTGATTGCGGAGCAGGTGTCGGTCTATCGCAGGACGAATGTGGTTAAGTCCGAAAAATTCAGCGAGATTATGCAGCGTTCTCTTAATGCATATCTCAACGGTATGCTGACCAATGAAGAAGTCATTGAAGAAATGCTGAAACTGGCAAAGCAAATCGCCGCAGCACAAAAAGAGGGAGACAAACTCGGACTGACTGCTGACGAACTGGCTTTTTATGACGCATTAACAAAGCCACAGGCAATTAAGGACTTCTACGAAAACGACGAACTGATTGCAATTACAAAGGAGCTTGCAGATACGCTCCGTAAAAATAAAACGATAGACTGGCAAAAGCGTGAGTCTGCAAGAGCAAAAATGCGTATGCTTATAAAAAAACTCCTTAAGAAGCACAAGTATCCGCCGGAAGGTATGGAGGACGCTGTGCAGACAGTTATGACACAGTGTGAGCTTTGGACGGATAATATGGAGATGTAAAAATGAATACACAGAAACTCAATTCGCCTTGCATATAAGCAGCCGTGTAATGTTTACCTTATAAATCTACACGGAGAACATTATATGGCACTGTAGTTAATCTTTTGGCCTGACGGATATTTGCTTGCAGTATAGGCGAGGTATCATCAATAACTATACAAAAATACATAGAATCTCAAGGATAGGAGCAACTTAATTTATTTTTTGAAAAACAGTAGAACATTGCAGCAGGAGAAGAACTTGCTTTGTAGTCAAAGCAGACTGAAGCGGACAAAGAAAGGAATTGTAATCATATGAGCGAATATACAGAAATGCTTGTTTTGAAAGCAGAAACAATAGATCCTGATGACGATGGATATGAAGAAAGTCTTCTTGAAATTGCCTCATATTTTCGTGGATTTGATGAAGCACTGACTGCTTTTATTTCGGAGCATGGATATACGGGAGAATTGACCGATGTAGAAGCAAAAGCCAAGTTTCTTCGTGATAAATATAAGTCTGCAGGGGTAAAGACCCCTCGTGATTTCAAGGTCTGGTTTACCCCTGGTATTCGTCTTAAAAGAGAAACAGTTTTTTCTATCTGTTTTGCGTTCAATCTTGGAATAGCAGAAACAAACGATTTTTTTCGCTGCGTCCAACTTGATCGTGGTTTTGACTGCCATACAATAAGCGAAGCTGTGTATTATTTTTGCATTAAGAACGGGCTGTCATATTCTGATGCACAAGAAATCATTGAGCGGATTCCAATACCCGGAAAAATCAAGGCTATTCCCGATCGGGAGGTTCTTTACACCGGAACAATCATTAAATACATAGACAGCATAGATGATAAAGAAAAGCTGATACAGTACATAACAGATAATATTGGTGAATTTGAATACAACAATGTAACCGCTATTAGGGACATTCAAGAGCTTTGGAATGAAATTTCAAAGGAGGACGGTCTGGCTGTAAAAGAGGGAACAATCATCAATAGAGCACATAATAAATTTCAGGATAAAACAAAAAAAGGTGTAACCGATAAACGTTCAAGTGAGGTAATTGACGCAGAGATCAAATACCAAGAAAAAGTTGTAAAACCTGAAGATTTTGTCGTTGCTGACACAGATGCTTCAACTTGGAATATTTTTTCTCAGATTATCGGACTGGATAACGCAACTGAAAACAAGTATGCTGTGCATTATGACCGTTCGCTTTCGTCTGTTCTGAGCCAAAATGCATTGCTGCCCCTTAACGCAAGCTATTGTTTTCCAAGTCAGCATAGTATAGATAAGCTTATTCGTAACGAATTAAGCGATAATGAATTGATAAGAAAGATGCTGATTTTCCTTGTTTTCTACACATTCTGGGCAAAGAAAATAACCGATAGCAACGACCCGTTTTATACTTCGCACGTTACAAAAAATGATTCAGATGCAGAACGCTGTATGGATACCATCAATACACACCTGATAAAAGCCGGATATCCCGCAATGTATGCCGGTAATCCTTACGATTGGGTTTTTATGTGGTCCTTAAACGATGAACATCCTCTTGAAGCCTTCAGAACATATATGGGTGAGGTGCTTGCTTTTAAGAAAGAACACGAAGATACAGATGATTGACAACAAACGCACCTGCAAAACCAAACTTTAAAAATCATACGCTATAATCAGAGTACAACGACAAAAAGGCGGTGAACCTATGGATCACAGAATTGCTTTGAAACCGAATACTTTACTTCGCTTATGCAACGAAAAAGGCGAAACAATTCATTGTGTCATCGAAAACGAAATAGGTCGTGGCGGTTCCTGTATAGTGTATGAGGCTTTTCGTGAAACTGAAACGGGGGACAGGACTCTGTATCGGGTTAAGGAGTTCTATCCATACAAACTCAATATTTTCCGTGAAGAAAACGGTAATCTGCTTCCTGCCGCTAATGATAAAGAAGCTTTTCTCTACGGACAAAAACAGCTTCGCTCTGATTTTTCACGCACTAACAAGCTATTCTATTCCGGTTCGAATTACGCTTTGATGACAAATCAACTTGATATATTCAGTCAGAATGGCACTTCTTATATTTTGTCTGCTTATTCCTCAAAAAAGACCTTGGCTACTTATAAGCCGAAATATCTCAAAGAGTGTATCATGCTTGTTAAGCAGGTTGCCTATGTTCTTGGTAATATCCACAAGCAAGGCTATCTGTATTTAGATACAAAGCCTGACAATGTTCTGGTTGTTGACGGAATGCAAAAGCATGTTCAGCTTTTTGATTTTGATTCGCTATTATCACTCTCGGATATAAAGGGTTCTTCTAAACTGAATTGCTGCGATTTTCGGATCTCTCATTCAAAAGGATTTGCTCCGATTGAGCTGCAAACCTCTAAAATCAAGCGTTTGGGAGCGCATACCGATGTGTTTGGTGTTGGGGCTTTGCTGTTCTATCTTCTGTTTGGATATACGCCAAGAGCTTCGGAATGCGAGATGGACGCAGAGTATGATTTTTCAAAAATCCGATATGACTATACTAAATGCGATGATAAACTGTTTGTCACATTAAGCGATTTCTTTCACAATGCTCTCGCTATTTACTACGCAGACAGATATCAAAGTATGCAGGAAGTCTTTGAACAGCTGCAAAAAGCAGAAAAATTAGCAGATGCTACCATTCCACGTATTTTTTCTACAAAATTCGTTAAGCCGAAGAATTTTTATGGGCGTGACCGTGAGTTTGAGGAAATGGACAGGCTCTTGATGAACGCCGACTATAACTGTATATTTGTTACCGGTATGGGAGGCATAGGCAAAAGTACATTTATCAGGGAATATCTGTTTCGCCGTAGTCAAAGGTTTGATAATATCCTTTATATGCAGTACGAGGGCAGTATTGAAAGCACTATATCAAATGATAATAACATTGAAATAAATACTTTAAGACAGGATGAAGCATCAAAACCGAATGTGAGGTACTTTGATAAAAAACTCAAAAAAATCAGTGAGCTTGTAAGAGGGACTTCTTCAATTATTGTGATTGATAATTTTACAGGTGAGGTTGATGCTGATTTGCGAGCACTTATCGCAACTGAATGCAGGGTCGTTCTTATATCCCGTAAAATGCCCTCTTATCAAAGCAGCCACGAATTGAGGATTTCTGCTGTTTCTGATGCATATGCCCTTCGTCAGATCTTTGAAGCAAATCTTCGCCGTTCTATTACCGAAGATGAGCACGATAGTTTTAAAAAAATTTTGCAACGAATTGATAGACATACACTTGTTCTGGAACTGATTGCAAAGCAAATTTCCACTAGCCACATTACTGTATCAAGCGCTGCTGATCTTGCAGACGAATACGGCTTTTTGTCAATAGCTCCCGAAAAGGTAGATTATGAAAAAGATAATCAGCACTACGGCGATACAATCGGAAATATTATTGACGCTCTCTTTGTGACTAATGAGCTTTCGGAAAAAAAGAAAATATTGATGAAGGTCGCATCGTTGCTCGGTGATGACGGTATGGACATCAATCAATTCCATAATATTTTGCAGATAGAATCAAAGGATGATGCAAACGAGCTGATAAACGACGGTTGGCTAATGATAAACGATAATGTTATTTCAATGCACCGTGTAATTAGGGAAGCTGTTCATCGGTGGAAATGGGAAAAATCATATTTAGATGCTGCAGAGCAATTTTTAACTTATTTCTATGTGGAAATATGTATTGAATCAACGAAGAATAACTACCCTAAAAAATTGCGTGAGCAATTGATGAATGCAAATATTGAGGTGTCGCAAAGAATAAAGGATAATTGGCTATGCCGGAAAATGATTGCGTGGCATGACCGCACTTTGGAAAAACAGTTCAAGAGACGAGGATTTATTGGAAAAGTAACTAAAGAGCGTTATGCCCGCATTTATGATGAATCACCGACTGACATTAAAAGACTTAACGCCCTGCTTTTGCAGGCACAGGACATACTTAAGCAATGCAAGCGGGAGCCTGAAATAAAAGTAAATGATATATATGTCAATCTTTTGTATGTTACTGTTCTGAACACACCGGCTTATAAGGAAGAATACATTCTTTCCGAAACAAGCGAAATCTTTTCAAATAACGAGAATGACTTCGTTTTGGAAGGTGCTGCAGAATTGCTTGAGGAGAGCAACTGCAGAAATCCGATGACGATAATGAAGCTCTATGCTATGGCTGTTAAGCTGCACGCCGAAAGCGGAAGAATTAAAGAAGCTGAAAATCTTCTGGCACAGGCGAAGCTAACCGCCCGAAAAGCTAATCATCGTATGACATATGCCCTGTATTACGACCTTCTCGCCGAGTATTACGACATACTGCTTAATGGTGCTTATGATACGGAAGATCCCGATGAGGGACTGTTACTTGATAAGCTGCTCAATGCGATAGAGCAAACGCTGCGTTATTCTAAAAAAGATATTTCCTGTGACGGAAATCATCTTTATGCAAACAGCACTCTGGCAAAAGCAACGATATTGATGCGAAGCGGTCGAGGATCAGGTGATGAAATCAGCAGATTGATTGATACGGCGCAGAAGATTATTATGGAAAACACTCTGCCGTATGCTGACATCAGACTTCATTATTATCTTGTCTGCGGCTGGTATTTTGCGTTAATGTATCAAAGTGAGGAATACACAGACAAGTTCGTTCAAAAAGCACAGGAACTTTCTGAAAAGATTATCCCCACCGCCTTGCGTAAAATTGAGGAAATCATTATTCCTTGCGCAAATATGTATTTTGAATTGGAATGTTACGGAAAATCCCTGAGCCTTCTTTATGAGGGAACACGCCTTTGCATTAGCCATGCAAATACAGATTCATATGCCCGTGTAAAGCAAGAGCTTTGCGAGCATATCTGGCAGGTCGGCATTGAGGCACAGGAATTTGATTTGTGCCGAACAATCATTGAGCTGATAGATTTTGAAAACAAAGATATTGTCGATCCGAAAAACAAGGTCATTATTCCGTGTGAAATTCGCAACCGAATAATGAACAATTCAATTTGATAATTCTCAGACACCAGAGCCTGGACTAATCCGTCCCGGGCTCTTTTGTTTTGCATTCGCAAAACCGGATATGAAAAATCGCATGATATTCTTATATTGAAGCAAGAATACGGCAGGCGCAGAACCCCTCGAAGAAGCAGCCTGCACTTGCAACAAAGATTTAAGAAAGGAGCAATAATATGTCAAAATGGTTATTCCCGCCGCAGAATGACAAAGGCTGCTGGTGGTATTGCGATGAATGCGGCACGTTACTTAACGCTCAGCGTGGGTTTACGACAGAAAGTGATGAGTGGACTTGTACTGAGTGCGGCGCCGAAAATGATGTAAGCTATTCTAATATCAGAGAAGGTTAACGGAGGTAGTAATAATGGAAAAATACGAGGTTCAAATGGTCAACAAATACACGGGTTCAGTAGAAGAAGATTGTGTTGACGATATAATTTTTGATACGGAATCTGAAGCAGATGAATATGCTTGCTATTTGAACGGCTGTTCAGCAGAAGGAGCCGAAATTCTTAAAATGAGTAATCCCGGAGAATATGAAGAGGATTTCGGCGACGGAGAAAACTATGCATTCGTTGCAGTTGAAATTGACTGAGGAGGTAAAAGTTATGAATAAAAAAGTAAGAATATTTAGCTTTATTTGTGCAGTGCTGATTGCAGGTATGTGCTTTTCCGGTTGCGGCAAGAATGTGGATTCGGCATCGTCTGAGGTGAATGAAACAACAATATCAAAGTTGGAAAGCGTCAGCTCTGAAGAGGATAACAGTTCTCACACAGAGAGCAAAACCGAGCCAAGCAATAATATGCTTGACACCGATTTGAAAGCGTCGGAGGGGCTGGAGTTTGAGAGCAACGGTGACGGCACTTGTACCGTTATAGGAATAGGCACCTGCACGGATACCGATATTGTTATTCCGCTGAAAAGTCCAGACGGTGATACAGTCACTCTTATTGGCGAGTACGCATTTATGAGCCTTGAGGATGTTGACAGCGTAACACTTTTAAACTACGAACACGAGGTTGACAAGCGAGCTTTCCAGTACGGCAAATTTACAAAGCTGAATATTTTCGGCGGTAAGCCGATCATTAAGGAAAGCGCATTTTCATCTTGTGAAGATTTGACCGCAATAACATTTAAGGATTGCGCACTAAAGGTTGACGAGTATGCTTTCTTAAGCTGCGGTAAGGAGGCTGAGGTTTCGTTCACGAACTGTACCGGACTCATTGGAGAAAGAGCGTTTCAATACGGCGATTTTGCAAGCCTGACTATCAGCAAATCTGAGCTGGAAATTGATGACAGCGCTTTTTCTTCCTGCGAGGATTTAACCGCTGTTGCATTTACCGACAGCACCATAACTGCAGGAGAATATGCTTTCCTCAGCTGCGGAGATTCGGCTGTTGTTGAAATGGAAAATAGCAATCTGACTTTAGATAACAGGGCGTTTCAGTACGCCTCGTTAAGCAGTCTTTCTATAAGCGGTTCAAAGGTTGAAATGGGCGACAGCGTATTTTCAAGCTGCGAGGATTTAACAACGGTGAAAATTGATTGCACTTCGGTAACATTAGGGGAATATGCATTTATGAGCTGCAAGGACCTGACGAATGTTTCGATTTGTGATAATTCCAACGCAGATAACGAAATTGAGATTGATGACAGAGCATTTCAATACTGCGAGAAGCTTGAAAGCGTCAAAATCGGAAATGGCAATGTTGAAATCGGTGAATATTCATTTTCGAGCTGTGCGGAGAATTTGGAGATTTCCGTTGCAGGAAAAGCATATACGGCAAAAGAGCTTGAAAAAGGTCTGAAATAGAAGCGATCCCGGAATATTGACCGTAAGCGTGCTTTGCCCATCAAAATGTGAAAACACAAGGAATGCAAATGCAGCATCCGCAGGTTTTAGCACCGTTCTATAAACATAAGTAATAGGTCGGGTAATTCTGTGTGACAGTTACCCGACCTTATTCAATTTCAACATTCAACTTAAAAACATTTCTTATGTGCAATATCGGCAGGAGGTGTGAATACGAAAAAAGAAAAATTAAACAAAAATTTGTTGAATTCTGTTGAATTATTGTCACGAAAATGATAAAATATTATAAAAATTAATTCTTATGATTAAGAAATGTTTATAAATTGAATGATTACTTGGAGGAAAAAACATCCTAAAGGGTTTACTTATTATGTAACGGGTGGGATGTGTTTTTGAATATTTAACGGGCATAAAACAGAAGATATTATCGGGAACAATGACTATCCATACAACTTTAGGGATTTGATTGAAATTTTCGGATTGGATGACGATAAAGAAATTGAAGTGTTATCCTTTAAGTACAGTCGACAAACTCACTAAAATCTGATATAACAGAATCAGAAAGGTGTGTTTAGAATGAAGTACAGTAAAGATTTTAAAGAAGAGTCATTAAAGCTATCAGACGAAGTAGGTGTAAAGAAAGCAGTCGCTCAACTCGGACTGCCGTATTACACATTGTCGGACTGACGGAACAAACGCAAAGCAGAGATGAAACATCAGCAGCACAGGTAAATGCTTCGATAATTCGAGAATGGAGAGTTTTTTTGCAACCTTGAAAAAGGAGAAGCTCTATCAGATACCGACCTACAAAATGACAAAAGAAGAAGTCAAAACCGTTATCTATCGGTACATCTTTAGTTATTACAATACCATCCGTGTAAACAGCTTCAATCCAGGCGGATGGCCGCCTTCAGTTTACACGAAAATGCGTGAAAGAAAGATTGCCGCATAAGACCTACTCCGCACCCTTGACAGTCCCGTAAAAAATGATTGGATACTGTTGCGGCGAAGGGAACTCAAAAATATATCAATCCTCTCTCTTCGCCGAAAAACTCAATTTTATCATTTTTTACGACCCGGTCAAGGGCAAGCCGTCCGCAGTCGGGCGGTGCTCCCAGCGAAGCTCTTACCGGCGGCTCGGAAATCTAAAAATATATCGTTATCAAATTTAGTGATTTTTTCGACTATACAAATATTGACAAGTCCAAACGAATAGTTCACAATGGATACCCGACCTTTAAATCTTACTTTAAAAATACGCCCGACAGCCACGTTTTTGTGTGGTTGTCGGGCGTGTTGTGCTGTATATGCCGGTGGTGTGAAGTGAAAATAAATATCAGCAGTGGGGAAGAGCGAAGCAGGTTAATCAAGCTTTATCCACATTGCAGGGCGAACACCGGTGCCGGTATGATATGCGGCTGAGCCGAAGTCATCAATCGTTCCGTCAGCATCTACACAAAGAGCATCATCTTCGCTATATCCCGGTGAACGAAGCCACCAATCACAAGTTCCCCTTTGTTTGTCATAAATATTTATTTTTAGTTTTATGGCGCTGACAGGTTCGGCAATTCTTGAATTGTCATCGGGAAAATACTCTGTTGCTTCTTCTTCACTGAGCAGGAAAAGTCGGTCAACGCTGCTTGAACCGCCAGATGTGCCGTACTCTTCATTGTCAGGAGTTGAAAAATATGAGGGTTCTATTTTTTCTTTCTGTTCCTCGGTAAATGCAGAGTCGGCAAAATTGAAATTCAGCCATCTGCGTAAAGAACAATCAGCCCATGTTGTATCGTCATATTTTTCATTATTATACGGCATGCTTTCGATACAGTATTTGCTTATTACAAGTGCTTTCTCGCTTTCCTTTTTAAGCACCTGCCATTCGATACATTCCTTGCCGTTGTCATTGTTATTGTCCTGCTCGTATAATCCGTATGGGATTATGTCGCCGACTTTTGATGTTCGGAGCATATATCCGATTTTGTCAGCCATAAGCGTTTGGGTGTCCTTATAGTCCTTTGCTTCGCTGAGTAAATTATATCCCTTTTTCAGCTCGCCCATTTTTATGCAATATACGCCTGATTCGTATTTTGCTTTTTTAAGCATTTCGGGTGAGTCCTTGTAATTGCCAAGCTCGGCAAATATTGCTGCGGCTTCGTCTTTGCTGCCGACCTCCATCAAGCCGACCGCCTTGTTGTATTTATCGCTCGGCACGAACACAAGGATATAAATCAGTACAATTGCCGTTAATATTGTAGCGATAATCAGCAGGATAATCCCTATGATTTTTTTCTTTTTAGCCGCCTGTTTTTTTGCTTCTTGTTTCTTTGCGTCCTCAGCCCTTCGTGCTTCCTCTTTTGCAAGGACTTCCTCATATTTTTTCTTTGTCTGCTCAAGACGCTCGTCTGCGTCCCTCCAGCCGGGGATTGATTCAAACAGGCTGATTGCGCTTTTAAGCTGAAAAGGAAGCTCGGATACTGAGTATCTCACCGCTTCGTCATATGCCTTTTCCTGTCGGGTGGTTTCCGCCTTTTCTCGGCACTGCACGGCAAGCTGTGCGGAATCCTCAAAGTCGGGGATTGACTCAAACTTTTCGGCGGCGATTCTGTAGTCGTCCTCTCTGACGGCTTCGTTCATATACGATAAGGCGGATTCGTAAATCATCTGACAGCGGTTGAAATCGTTGCGGGAATTGATGGTGTCTATAACGTCCTGAAGCCTTGCTATCAGCGCTTCATCACCAAAGCGGACCGCCTTTTTAAAGTTGTTCAGATCGTCAAACGGTTCGTCCTGCTCCGACAGCGCTTCAAAGCAGCTGCATTCAAGCTCCGCCATCAGCTTGCCGACATATGCCTGCGCATTTTTCGGCTCAAGGTCGAGGACCTTTTCGCAGTATTCGTCTGCGCTTTCCCAGTCGCAGTCCTCAAGGAACAAAAACGCACGTTCAAGCAGAGGGGCGGCGTTGGCGGTGTATTGCGGTTCTTTGCTCTGCGGCTTGCTTTCCTCAACCGCCGCAGGCTCGCCTGCAATCTTCTTGATTCCTCTTATTATGTCCTGCATAAAGCCGAGCTTTGACATATCCTGCGCCTGAAGATGAGAGAATTCATCGGGCAGATCGTAGGGGTCCATATCCTTGTATGCAGGTATAAGCATCTTCTTTTCGCCGTTTCTGATGAGCGACAGATATCTGCTCCACTCGTTCTTGACCCACACGGCGGTGAAATGCTCCGGCTTTGTGCCGAGTACAACCATTATTTTTGCTGAGTGCAGAGCCGCGAATATGTAAGGCTCATATTCATATCCGAGCTTATCCTCAAGCGTTATGCGCGAATAAAATACCTTGAAGCCCTCCTCTGTAAGCTCGTGGTAAAGGTCGTTCGCAAGCACCGAGTCGAGGGTTCGTCTGCCGCTGCTGTCGGTTTCCTTGTAGCATATGAAAACGTCAAACGGCTCTTCCTTCTGCGATATTTCAAGAATTCCCTTCTGAATTTCGTCTATCGCCTTGGCTTCCTTTTCGTAGATTACCCTTTGGGCAGAATCGGCAAACTTGACCGCCGACTTGTAGTCCTCGTCGGCAAATACAGAGGTGTACTGCGTTCTGTTGACCGTCGGTACACGCTTGTGCGACAGCGGATCCTCGACATATTCTATTCCGTAGCGGCACAGCACCAGCGACCAGTAAGCCTCGGCGTCGGTCTTGTCGTCGTTGAGTATCTGCTCGTATATCGACATCGCCTTGTCGTAGTCGTTGTTGCGGCGAAAATGGTTTGCACGGTCATAAAGATTTATCCGCCTGTCATCATCAAGCCTTGGTATCGTCTGCTTGATGCCGCAGTATTCACATTCTGCAACGCTCGCACCCTCCTTGATATCAAGCGTGCCGCCGCACATTTTGCATTTGAAAATTGCCATTGTCTGTCAGCCCCTCCTTTTAAAGCTCAGTGCTTGCTCTTGTTCAGCCTGCAAAGGCGGTTGTGCTCGGCAAGCGTTGTGTCAAGCTTTTTGCAAAGCTGTACTGCGCCCGTGTAGTCGCCGTTTGTGACCGTATTCTGAAGCTCGTCTGTGCATACTGCAAGCTCGTTTTCTATGTCGGACAGCGAAGCACTGCTGACGGGGTCGCTGTATTTCAGCTTGTCGGCATAAGCCTTTATCGCCTGCTTTGCAGTGATATCGTCACACTCGGCGGCAATACTGCTTGCCCTTGCCTGCAAGGTGCGCATAAAGTCCGTTTTGCTTTCAAGGCGCATATCCTGCCTGATAACCTCGTCACGCACAGTGTCGGTTGCGATAAGTCCAACAGCGGCGGCACACAGCGCAAGCACATACACAACAGTCGGAATCCACAGCGGTACAAGCGTGTTCAGCGACATAAATACTATACTTGCTATTAACTGCAATACTGCGTATATAGCCCCGATTCTCGCTATCGGGAAGCCGTAAACCTTGCTCTTTATATCGCCGCCCTTTTTAAATGCAAGGCGCATTACGGGGAGCTGAATTAAGATTGCCGCCATACCGAAAGCATAGGACAGCCAGAAGCACGGCTCTTTGTTAAAGGGTACTGTAAATGAGATTATGTTAAAAGCAAGCAATGCGATAACGTCAAATGCAAGCATATATATCTGTTTCTTTTTCATATCAATCACTCTCCTCTTTTCTTTCCGCAGTTGTTGCAGAAGCTGCCTGTTATGTTTTTGTTGCCGCAGGAGCAGTCCCACCTGTCGTCGGTCGGTCTTTTTGCGCCGCAGTTGTTGCAGAAGTTGCCCGTTACGCCCTTGTTGCCGCAGGGGCAGTCCCACCTGTCGTCGGTCGGTCTTTTTGCGCCGCAGTTGTTGCAGAAGTTGCCCGTCACGCCCTTGTTGCCGCAGGCGCAGTCCCATTTGTCGCTGATTATTTTTTCAACGGATTTGCCCGCCTGTGACGAGCTGTCAAGAACAGGCTCAAGCGCTTCCTTTGTCATACCGATTATGCCGCCCATAGTGCCGAGAGCTATACCCAGACCTGCGATATCGCCGACTCCGCCGGAGCCGCCCGAGATACCGTTTTTCATAGCCTCGGTGCCGACCATACGGGCGGTTTCCTGCTGATAGGTGTAGCCCTTCATACGCATTGCTTCGGCTTCTGCCGCCGCCTGCATTTTGTATGACTCGGCTTCAGCCGCTTTCTTGATTTTCAGCGCTTCGGCTTCGCCCTGTGCTCCGATTATTTTCATCTGCGCCGCCGTTTGCGCTTCAACAGCCATACGCTCTCTTGCAGCTTCAGCCTCTCTGCGCTTGATTTCTTCCTCACGCACAAGCAGATATTGCTCGGCGTATTGCTCCTTGAGCCTGCGGAAGTTCGGGTTGTCGTCGGGCGTGAGAATACTGCTCACGAAAAATTCGGGCATTTCAATGCCGTATTCGCTGACGGCGGCGTTTATCTTCTCGCACAGAAGCTGTGAAAGCTGTGATAATTGCTCGTCAATTTCAAGAATACTGCAGCCGCTTTCCTTTATAGCCTGCGCAAGATATGTTTTAACCTGCGTCATTATCATCGCGCGGAAAAATCCTCTGCCGCCTGCACCTAAGAGCTGGCTCTGCGACAGTCTGTCGGTTGTGCCGACAACCTTTATCAAAAGCTTGCGTGAGTCGGTCACACGGACGTTGAATTCGCCGCAGGCTCCGATTTCAATATGCATACCCGACTGAGGGTCAAACAGGCGAACCTTTGAATCCGTGCCCCATTTTATACCCATCTGTGTTGTCAGATTTATGTAGTAAACCTCGGCGTGGAATGTGGCTTCGGTATCAGAGGGGAGATGATAGAGCTTTTCGAGCAGGGGCAGCTGCTGTGTTTCGAGCGTGTAGCGGCCTGCGCCGAATAAGTCGAGCGCCTGACCGTCCCTGAAGAAGATTGCCTCCTGGCTTTCGTGGACTATCAGCTGAGAGCCGAGGTTGAAGTCCTCTATAGGGTGCTTCCACACAAGCGTTTCGTTGTCGCCCTCGTATTTAATTACACTTGCAAGTGCGCCGTGCTGTTTTTTATCTGACCTTGACATAACGATTCCTCCGTTGCTTATATATTTTCTTCACCGACTATTTCAATGTTTTTTATGGCAAACTCAATGCACACAGACAAAAGCTCGTTCCGTGTTCTGCCTGTATCCTTTGAAAGGCGGTCAATATCGCAGAGCATATCCTTTGGCAGGCGAAGAGAAATGACGGTTGATTCGCCCTTATATTTCTTTTGTGTGATTTTAAGCTTCGGTGTTTCCATAATATACCGCCTCCTTAACAAAATTATACTACAACTGTAATACTTATACAAGTGCATATTTACTAATTTGCAGTGAATTATTGATAAAATATATGATTTCTGATGGTGGTGTCCTTAGTTTTGAACAGCATTTGTGTTTTGGAAAAGTCTTAATTTGCAATTTGACTGATTGAATAAAAACATTGAAAAGGCATATTGCTTTGCTTTTTCGGTTGCGAAGCAGATTTCAAACCCTATATCGAGGCAATCAATGCGCGGCAGAGGATTGCTGACCTGTTCTGATGCAAAAGAGAATTGAAGTGTTATCCTTTAAGTACAGTCGACAAACTCACTAAAATCTGATATAGAATCAGAAAGGTGTGTTCAGAATGAAGTACAGTAAAGATTTTAAAGAAGAGGCATTAAAGCTATCAGACTTCAAGGGCTGTTGTTACGAATAATATAAATTGTAAGGACAAGCTTACTGACTCTCAGAAAAAGGTTTACTCAGACGATGAAAATTCCTCTGAGACCGCCTACCAAATTAATGTTGAGGATACGAGCGGAAACAAGCTTCCGTCCGTGTACTATAAGACAGGCAGCGGCGATTTCCTACTTCTTACGCTTACTTAAGGTGTAGGAGAGTTTACACTGGGCAACGGTGCAAAAGCTGAATTCATTCTGCCTGTGGATTATAAGGTTACGGTTATACCTAAGCCTGGTGCAAACACGATTGAAAGATTCGATTATAACTACTCCGTGGCTATAACGAACGACGGTTCAGCCGTCACCGGTCAGCCGCAGACAGTTGAGCTTAACAAAATGCTTGACTATGTGTTCACAAACACCTACACAATGCAGACAACGCCGCTGACGATTAATACAATTATCTCAACAAACTTCACTGACGGCACAAAACCCGAGCAGGGCGGCACTGTTCTATATCGAATCAAGGGTGTTTCCGGCGATTTGCTTACACAGCATATAGATCTCCAAGTTTCGGCAAAGAGCAATAGTGACGGTTCAATAGCACCTGTAACAATAAACGGCTTGCCCGTCGGAAAATACACAGTGACGCAGGAAAAAGCGTGGATATGGCGATATACTCTGCGCACTGTCGATTCAAATGTCACTAACCCGACACTGGCCGGCGATAAGTTGAGCTTCACCCTGCTGAAGCAGTACGGAAATTATCTGACGTTTAACGATGAGATAACCTACAACAAATGGGTGGATGGCAACAGCTATAAGCAGAATAAATTTGTTTCATAAAAGGTACAAAGCGAAAAAGCCTTCCTCGTGATGGGGAAGGCTTTGTTGCGCCGCTGAATAATGAATATACAACGAGGATTGATTTTGATATTGATATTGAGTTTTGGATAGGTGTTTATACCAAAGAGAGCTATGACACTTATCTTGCTGCAAAGCAAAAGGCAGAAAAGCTTCTTACGGACGAAAATGTCACTTGACGGTTACAAAATATGCATAATAACTTTAATTATTATTAACAATTGGCTATTGACAAAGACAGATTGATTTGATATATTTTTGGTAAAGTTACCAAAGTGTTATACAAGGAGGTGCAATGTGGCTCAAATTCAACGACCTTACCCCACAAGAAAGAAAAGCAAAAACACAAGACAAAACATTCTTGCAACTTGTGTCCGTTTGTTTTTGGAACAAGGTTATTCCGCAACAACACTTATGCAGATTACCAAAGAAGCCGGAGTTTCTGTTTCGTCTGTTCAGAATTTTTTCGGCAACAAAGACGGTGTTCTGTTAGATCTTGCGGAGATCATGTTCGCAAATCAGTTTGAAACGGCACAAAGCATCGGAAATCGAGAGGCAAATCCGATTATTGTATATGCAGTTGAAACCTCAATACAGCTTACACTTACTGAGCTTAACGAAAACTTGCGAGATGTATATGTAGCCGCTTATTCAAATGAGGCTGCAGCCGAATATATATACAGACAAACCTCAAAAGAGCTGCATATGATTTTTTTACCCTATAATCCTGATTATACCGAGAGCGATTTTTATGAGTGTGAAATTGGTTCAGCGGGAATTATGCGTGGATTTATGGCAAGAAAATGCGACCAATATTTTACACTTGAAAAAAAGCTGACAAAGTTTCTAACTATGGCGCTTCGGTCATATAATGTACCGAAAGCGGAAATTGACAAGGCAATCGCATTTGTGCTTTCTCTTGATATAAGAGGCATTTCAAAATTAATTATGCAAAAGCTGTTTGATTCGCTTGCTATGCAGTTTAATTTTGAATTTAGTGCGATTGAAAAGTAAAAAAATAATATTTGAGTCGGAGGTCATACAAAATGAAAAAAGGGATTTTATGCATACTTCTTGTGCTGTGTGCGGTTATGGCGGTTATGCCGCTCGCATCTATCACAGCAATAGCAAAAACAGACGATGAAGCACAATTATTCAGCGACAGTTCAGAATTAACACAACCGATTATATCGGAAAGCGTTAAACAAAGTGCAGAGGAATTTTATTTATCATACTCCGCCAAAAACAGTGATTGGGTGTCCACTTCCTGCAAATTAATCAACACCGCATTAACCTCTCTCCCGGTAACCGGAAAGTATGAAAAAATAGGGGTATGGGTTGGCAAACAGTTTCTTAATCTTTTTATGGGTACAAAAGAAACCGACCATACCGAAGAAATACTTGAAGCTATCAATCAACTGAATATGCAAAATCAGACAACATTATTAAAGCTTGATCAATTAACGGATATAGTTAAAGATCAAAATCAGTTGCATTATATCAACGAGTATTATAACGGAGATAATACATTATATGCGTTGACCAAAATTTATTTGGCAGCATTGCAAAACACAGACGGACAAACAGACGAGCAGATTGAAGCAACCCGCAGGCAGATTTTAACTTATGATATTCCCGGAAAGTCATCTTCCGATATAAACTCTCTGAGTTCTTTGTCATCATATGATCAAATGGTTCTTGCTTGGGGAGAAAAACTTAAATCTAATATATTTCTTAACGACGGAAGCTGCAATGTAATAGAGCTGATGAACAATTATGCACGCGGACATTTCAAGTGGGAGCATCAAGGTTATGAAACGCGTGAGAATTACTGGTCTTCGCTTATCAACCTTTATGTAACCTCATCAGATTTGATGCGACAATCATTGAACGCAAGAATTGAGGTTTATGAAGAAGCGAAAGGAGAATCTTCAGCAAGCACGCTTCGTTCAGCGATTGAATATCTGAATAAGTTGAACAAGGATATACAGAGCTTGGGAAAAGCAGCCGGTGTCACCCGATTAAGTGATGATATTCGCCACTATCAGGTTAAGGGACATGAAGTGTATCTTTTTACACAAACAACAAAGCAGATTTTACCTCATAATGCCGGAGGACAAAGTGATTTTAAACCTGCGAAGAATCAAAAAACAAATAAATATTGGGTTCCGTTTTATACGCATAAAGACAGAAAAACAGGTACGGTATATGAAGGACTTGATTCCAAATATTATAAGTATATCTATGATGACTATAACCCGGCAGGCTCAAGCGAAATAATTAACTTATATGATATTTTCTTCTCGAAAGAAGAGGGTAATTTTACTCCTCCGAATGGAATAAATTATTCGGGAACGGTAACCTTTGTCAGCAATGATATGAGAACTGTGCATGAAGTAAGTAAATATTTTATTGGGATTGTATATTCTGAACATTGGGAAGTTCAATGCAAATTATTTGAAGCCTATGGCAAAATAAGCAATAAATATTATGAACTCGCCGGCTTAACAGACTCTCACTCCCAACGTAACGGTTATATTAATGATAAATATTTAGATAGCTTCATCATGGTCATTCCGGCTGCAATGTCAAATAATGAAGTCAATGAAGGACAAGGAGAGATAGTAACGGAAGAAATTGTACCGTCCACAGTCACATTCGATGCAAACGGCGGAAGCGTTGATATTAAAAGCGCAAAAACGGATATGAACGGTTATATTGCCGAATTTCCGACGCCGTCTTACACAGGGTATGAATTTGACGGATGGTACACAGCTGAAAATGTTAAAGTCACGTCGAAAACACAATTCACAGAAGATACGACAGTATATGCAAAATGGATAAGTGCTAATTCATCGCCCGATACTGCAAATCTGACAAAATCCACAGCTCCTCAGACAGGTGGCAAATCTCCTCAGACAGGTGACAACAGGCATATAGCACTATGGCTTGCACTTCTCTTTGTCAGCAGCGGTATAGTGATTGGAGCTAATACTTACCGCAAAAAGAAAAATACCAATTAAATTTCAGTTAAGGTAACCGTCAAACCACGCTCCGTCTTGTCTGATAAATAAAGACGTGCGAAAATATGTATGATAAAAGTTGCAGACGATCGTATTCGGTTGTCTGCAACAAAAATTTATGGAGGTTTCCGTATAAAATCCAGCATCAGAACATTGTATCAGGTGCAGAACTTAGAGAAACACTGAATAAATCACTTAAAGCTGGCCTCGGTGACATAAACGGTGACGGTAATATTACAATCGCAGACGCTATTATGCTCCGGAAGCATATTGCGAATATTATTACACTTGACGGCGACACACTGACCGTTGCAGATGTAACAAAGGACGGAGCAATAACTATTGCCGACGCAATTATGCTTCAGAAGTATATTGCAAATATCATTACCGAGCTGTAAAACAAAACGGCGTTTAACCTCAAAGCTGTTATCTGTCATTTCAAAAATACTTTATTATGCAGCCGATAATAACGGTGGCTTTTTTGAGCCGCTGTTGTTGTCGGCTGCTTTTATTTATCCGGTGCGGTTTCGTTACCGGCGATTTTTAATGGTAGTCGCCTTACGGTTCTTTGAAATAAAAATGCTCGTAACGGGTGCAGGCTTCTTCGATTGCGAGCTTTGCTATATTTATTTTGCCACAAACCCATACGGAATTGACTACGGCGAAAAGCCCTGTTCACAATTAAGTGAGCAGGGCTTTTTGATGGAATCGACAAAACAAAAAATCCCTGTCCGCATTGTGCGGGCAGGGATTAAATTATTGTGTCCTTTGCTTGCTTTGCAGAGGGCATTTTTGCTGTGCTGATTATTCATAAGAATTCCACTGCTTCACGATTCTTCCTGTTTCCAGCTCTCGTATTGAACTAAGAACGGCTGTTTGATTTCTCCACAGCTCAATATCAATATGGAAATGGCCAAAGTACCAGTGCTTATATGTAACTTGCTGACGGATATGGTCAAGAAATGTGTTCAAGGGCTGTTCTTCAACCACATTTTTGTTAACAGCCAAGCGTTGCATCACTGAAAGATAATAAACAGATTCTGACGGGGCTGTATGTGTAATAATATAATCTACCTGATAATCAACCTTCTGCAGATTTTTCTCGGCGTTTTTATATTCTTCTTCAGAAGGCATCTCCTGCCGCCACCAGGAAACATTCTCCTGTCTGCGGTACTTATCTATGGAATATCCGCCGCCAAATGCAAATACCGAAATTCCGTCAATATTATATACTTCACCACGCATAAGATGGATAAGATTATGACGGATTTTATGAACCTTTCCGCCGTTCCAGAGCTCAACCGGATAATCATTCAGCTTGTTGAAATTTTCGTGATTTCCGTCAACAAATAAAACTGTGTATTCTTGTTCGCTGATCCAGTCAAAAAAGGTTTCCTCCGACCAATAAATTCCGTTCCAGAAACCGATTCCGAAGTCACCGTTCACTATCAGAATATCTCCGGAGGAAAGGGCAGGATGTATTTGCTCGACCCATTTATATTGATTTGCATGGATGTCACCTGTATCGTAAATCATAATTTCACCTTGTTTCTAATAAACCGATTTTTTCCTGAATAGTAATAACAAATCAGTCGGGCAACATTTTTCTGCACCGTTATCTGTAAGTAACACGCAGCTTATCGGCGGCTTTGACATAATTCTGCATTGTTCTTTATTACATTATAAAACACAATTTTTATGTGTTCAATAGATAAAAAGAAAAGTAATTCGCTTTTTCGGTTTATTCTTATCGGATAGAACAAGGCGTAGAAAATTATTATGATGTGCTTCGGCTGAATTCAAAGGATAATTACCGAGCCTGTGGGTAAGCTGTGACAATGCGTGTTGATTAGTCCCGACAGCTTTGGCTATCTATATTTTTCAGAAATGAATTTGACGGTTACTTTATTTGTACTTGCAGCTTGCATATAGTGAAAGTTAAAGAAATTATAGATTTGTTGACAATAAATGGAGAAAGTTGTATAATTTTGATGTATTTTAGTGTGTGTTTAATAGAATTTAAGATAATTTTGCAGGGGTTTTCTATTGTAATTTGCACGACGATGGTGTAATCGACAAAATAAAAAGGGGAAGTTGCGTGATGTTTGACGCCAATGCGGGCTTTTTTAATTTAGTTTTTGCCAATATAGAAGATGATTATTACACTCCCTCTTATATCAAAACAGATTTTTGGTCCTATCTCAGACTTCAATTGATTGAAGATGGATTTCGCTATCTGTGCTTTGTGAATAAAACGCCGTTTGGTCACCAGCGCGAATACCGGCTTACACTGGCAGGCGGGCTGGATATTTCTATGCTTCAGCAGGCTTCTGCCCACAGAGGCTTTTTTGATAACCTGTTTATGAGGGTAAATAACCGCAATGATGTATGGGATACGCAGGAGCGTAGCAGGAAATCCTGTGTTGAGGTCAACCCGAACACCCTGCGTGAGTATATGAGTAACATACTTAATAAGATGTCGGAGCAAAGGGGCATCGCTGTGTTGTGTCCTCTGGATATTTTTTCCGTTTGCTGCGAGGACGAGGGGATTTTAAAGGCGCTTATCGAGCGTCAGAAAAAGCCGAATCAGAACATTATGATACTCACAGGCTCCGTGAATGCGGCGGAAAACGATGTGTATTTTCGCAGCCTTGCTGTTCAGGATACATTTGACAATACAAGTGTGTTCAGAAACGGCAAGCTGTTCCCGAACATCGAAAAGTATATTAATTCTCGCCGCGACAAGCTGACTAAGCTGGTTTTTACATATGAACTGCTGAAAGAAGCATTTGGCAAGAGAATGTATGTGCTGAATGATTTAAGCTTTGAAAAGCTCTGCTTGTCGGTTAAGTATGCTGTTATGCGCAAAAATTGGGTTTCTCTGCGCCATTCTCCCGATTGTTATGCCGCTGTGATATATGCGTGGTATGAAAATGAAAGATTTCGTCAGAGGTATGAATATCTTAATCTGCCCGAAAATCCGTTGCGTGAAACAAAAATCGTTACCGACGCTATTGTGCAGGGGAGCTTTTTCGATTTGGCTAATCAGGTTCTGCAGTCGGAGCTTGAGGATATAAACAATGATGAAGCGCAGGGTATTGCGGATTTCTGGCGCAGTGATTACAAGGGCGTTCCGATTGTGTACGATTTATCCGCAAAGAACGAGCGTGTTCCCGCAGTGCGTGACTGTCTTATTGCGTTCCGCCGACAGCTCAGAGGGCACGAGGATATTCTGAAAGAGGAAGAATGGCGTGACATTGAGATGATGGTGCAGTATTTCGGCAGACCGTCCTATTCGCTGTATGAGGGTCAGAGTGTGCTGCCGCACGAGCGGTGTGTGGATTATAAAGGTCAGATTGATAAGCTGTATCATTCGCTGAAAAAAGAGGTGTGGAACAGCTGGGACGACAGCGCTATGAAGCTGCTGTTTGTAATGTTTAAGCGCTGCTATGAACACACAAGGGAAACCGAGGAAACAACGCAGGACAGAGGCAGCTATCTGGGTGAGCAGGAATTTAAAACATGTATGAAGTCTATTGAGCACTGTATGTTGAATTCTGTGCGATATCCGGGCGAAAGCAATAGGGCTAAATTCTTTTACAGCGACACAAAGCAGGTTTTATGCTGTGAGGATCCTAACAGGGTCAGAACATATTGTGTATCGGAGGTAACAGCACGATGATAAACCTTGGAATAGATTTTGGAAGCACTTATACGATGGCGTCGGTTCTGGAAAACGGCGTGCCCGTTACCGTGCAGCCCAACAGTATTACATATAACTATCCGTCGATTGTGTGCTATGACACAGTGAAAAATAAATATTTCTTCGGCTCCTCTGCGAGGGATAAGCTCGGCAAGCCCAATATTATCGCCTTCAGAGGATTTAAAATGATGCTGGCGCAGCAATCGGACGAGGCGGCTGTGTGTGAAAGAGGTTATACGGGAAAAAACACGCCCGAGCATATCACAGAGCTTTTTTTGCGGCACGTTATTACGAAAACGCTGCAAAACCTTGACGAGGACAAGGTTGATCTGCTTGTTCTCGGTGCGCCTGAGTGCTGGTTCCAGAGCTTACAGACGGTTGACGCAAGAGGTGTACTCCGTGATATCTGCCTGAAATTCAGCGATGTGGTCAACCGCTTTGAGCTGCGCAGCGAGCCGACAGACGCCGCCGCATTCTGTGTGTGGAATTATGAGCAGAAGAAGAAAGAGAAATTCAGAGGAAAAATTCTGGTGGTGGACTACGGCGGAGGCACGCTGGATACAGCACTGGTAAGCGTTACGCACGTTCGTGATAAAATTCAGGTTAAACCCGAGATACTCAGCGGCATCGGAGAAAACAAAGATAAGGAAATCGGCAAGGCAGGCATTGCATATCAGGAGGCGGTAATACGCAAGGCAATCAGTGCGGCACAGGGCATTGCAGAGAACGAGGTGCCGACCGACAAGAATTTTGACAGAGCAGTCAAGCAGTTTGAGGATACGCTGGTTTCCGACTGCGATTATGTCGATGAAACCTTCGCACAGTATGAGGCAGTTCCCGAGGGACTGAGCGGTGAGCATTTTGTGACGGTGGAATACGGCAGCGAGGCAATAGACGTTGACTTTGCACAGATGAAAGCCGCTTATGACGAAATCATACGCGACTCGCTGAAAAGGGTTCTGGATGAATCCGCTTCCGGAATGGACCCGAATGAGCAGCCGTATCTCGCTTTAGTGGGCGGCTTCTGCAACTTTTATCTGGTGCGTGAGCAGATTCGCAGCTATTTCCGTCTGGGCGGCGTAAACGAGCGTGTAAAAACCCTCTTTCACAAAGAGGAGGACAGAGAAAAGGCGATTGCCTACGGTGCATGTCTGCTGGCAAATTCCATTATGGAGGTTTGCCATGTTGCCGGCTTTGGCATCAGTATGGCTATCTACAACGGAAGAAACGAGCTGATAAAGGATTATGCTATCCGCTACGGACAGGAGTATATTCCCGACAGGGTTTACTTTCCGATAGACCGGTACGGAAAAATTGTGCCGATGGTGCTGACCGAGGCGCATAAATTTCTGCTGAATTTCAGCAAAAAGGCGGATAACGGGGTTCTTGCGGAGCCTAAGGCACAGTTTGCGCAGGCGCTCAAAAAGGCTACAAAGGAAACTATGCTGGCGGTGGTCGGATTCTCTATTGATCCGGCGGAGAAAATTAAGGTTCATATTTTTGACTATGATCGGGACGCAAAGGACGAGGCATACGGAGAAAGCATTTCTCCCAAATCCGTGATTTCACTTTCTACCTTCAAGGGCAGCTTCCATAATATAATGATTCCTATCGAGAGGTGATAAAGTATGAGGTTTGATAAAACCGTCGGTGATATTCAGATGCTTCAGCAGAACCCCAACCACAAGGTTGGCTGGAGTGAAGCTCTCGATTTAATGCTGAATATCCTGCTCGATATCCGAACGGAAACTAACCGTGAGCTGAAAGATTTAGATGTCAACGACGAGGCTGTGACAAAATGGAGGTCGGTAGCCACCGCAATGCTGAGCGTTCCGATGGAAGCAGCGGCGCAGGGTATGGCTGAACGCAGCCGTACCCGTTTGGAAGCTTTGCGGGAACGGCTGGCGGAGGAGGCTGCGGCGGTGAGCAATACAGAGCAGCAAACGGCGCAGTGCCGCCTTGAGGAGCAGCGGCTGCATAAACAGCTTGATGATAACAAGGAAAAATATAAGCAGCTCGAACTGCTTCAGCAAACCGTTGAGGAGCTGAGGCATCAGATATCCGCACTGGAGAGAGATATCAGTGAAATTCAGGATGTAAAAGAGGACGAGCTGAAGGCGGCTGTGGAGCGTCTGCGCCTTAAGAAAGAGGAAAAGAAGAAGCAAAGCGATACATACGAAGATTATGTAAAGCGGCTGCATGCTACTGCGGAGCAGTGTGTGCAGCTGGAGGAGAGTATCGCCGAGGAGAGAGAAAAGCTCCGTCTGGCAGACGAAGAGCTGCAAAAATCGCATGAGGAGCTTAACAGCGTTGAAGCGGAGCGCCGTGAAAAGGACAGCAGAAAGACACAGCTTGACTCGGAGTGTGAAAGACTGCGTCAGGATATGCTGGCGGTTGACGCCGACATTCGTGACAGACAGAGGGATATTGAAGCTTGCAACAATAAAATTGTTGAAAAAAATATAGAGCTGAACAAACAGAAAGGACTGCTTCTGAGTGCTCAGAGCAGCCGTGACAACGTGGAAAAACAGACACGCATCGCGCGTGAGCAAAAAGAAGAGCTTGAGAATGAAGCGGCACAGCTGAAAAGAGAGCTTGACGAGGTTTCGGGACAAATTGCCAATCTTGAGTCACAAAATCCGGAACTGAAGGCGAGCCTTGATGACAGTAAAGAAACGCTTTCTCAGAAAATCAAAAACAAGGACGAAGAGCTTCAGCGGTTAACTCAAGAGGTGAACAAGCTGAATGAACGGATAACACAGGCGGACCGTGAGTGCCGTGATTTGTGCGCCAAGAAGTCAGCCGACGAGGAAAGTCTTGCGGACTGTAATACACGGCTGCAGGAGCTTCAGAATAATATAAATCGCATTGAAGAGGAAATAGAGGACTGCAAAGCTCAAAAGCAAAAGCTTTGGATAAGACAGCAGCATCTGACTGAGCAGAAGCAGCAATACGCCGAGGATATTCAAAAATATCAGGATTTCTTCAATTCTGACGAATGCCGTGAAACACAGGATATCATCGCACAGTACAGTCGTATAATCGAGGTGTATCAGAACGGCATTAATGCCTTGTTTAACAAAAGTACGATTACCTATGCGGAGCAGCTTGCGGATTTAGATGACAGCTATCAGGCAAAGAAATACAAGCTGAAACAGGAGCTTGAGGCGCTGAGGATGCAGCTCGATATGCTCAGCACAGACTATTTATATGTTGTTTATGAAATAGAAAGAAAGGTGAAGCTGTAATGCAGTGCAGATGCTGTATGCATAATGTGGAAGAGGGAAGGACTCGGTGCGATGTCTGCGGTTTTCCTATGGGGTACAACCGAAGTGACGGCGTTGATGATATGGCAAAACAGTTTCGGGAGAAGTGGCTGAACGGCGTTTCCGTCGATGTAAAATTCTACTACTATGAGCAAAACAGCCTTGGTGAGCTTGTAGAGCAGAAAAGCGAGTATATCACTGTTGCCGACGCTCTATCGCTGACGTATCGGGAGGTGGTCTGGTTTGCAGATGAATTCAATCCACCCGATGTGAATCGCGATATTACCTTGGAGGTTCGTGTGAATTCCCCGACAGGCTCTGTAGAGCAGACGCTGACCGCAGGGCTTGACAACGTGAGCAAATGCGTAAAGCTGGGACTGTATCTGGATGAGGGGTTTTCGGCTCGTCTGGCGGTCGGCACTCAGGAGAGTTATGTTCTGAGTGAGGGAGTCTCTCTTATAAAGCGTGCCGAAGAATAACAATAGATAAATCAATACAACCGATTAATATATCAGCAGGAGGTTAGAGAAAATATGGCATTTTTATTTGGAAAAAACAAAAAAAAGAAGGAAGACGCCGACGCGTCTGTTTCAATGAACACAACAACTGATATTGTGGATACATCGGAAACACAGAGAACGATTGCGGCGAACAGAACTGTCAGACAGGAGATTGATCAGCGCTTTCGAGAGCTAAAGGATCCGGATGTTTACAGAACAATCAAAAGTGCAGCGGAAAAAAATCAGGAAATGCTGGATAAACACGCTAAGGATCATCAATATGACGATAGTGAAAGCGAAAATTACAGTGAGTTTGCCGAAATGGAAAAGTCTTTGTATATTGTCACGGGCGGTTATCGTGAAGCACCAAGTGAAAGTAACAATGTGCCCAGAGCAAACCTGGATTATTACACAAAGGCGGTTACGGTTCTGGAGGCGAAATTCAGGAGCACCAGTTCTGCTGACGCTGTGGAAACAGGAGCAGATCAGCTTGAGGTTTTTATAGTAGGATTTCTCGGCAATCTTCGCAATGCGCTCGAGAAAGGCTATGCGCTGAAGGCTAACGCTGCCATTGATATGATCAAGTATGTGTTTGTTGTGGGTCATCGCTATGAGGATTATGCCAATGATGAGGAGCGCACGAAGGGTATCAGGAAAAAGGTGAGCTTTCTTGATACGGTAGGCAAAGGCTTGATAAACGCTATCGACGAGCTGTATGGAGAGGTGCAGAAATACAAGACGCGAGAGAATTCGTATTGCGAAAGCCTTAAAAAGCTTGTTAATCAGCGAGAGACGTTTGAAACAACCTGTCCGCACGAAGTACAGAAGCTCCTTAACACCTTAGGCTTTAAAAACGCTATGGCGCAGCTGCCGCCGGGAGATGAAAGAAGACAATATCTGGATATGTTGCTGAATCAACAAAGCTCGCTGGTTACCGTTCTTGAAAACAGTATGCTGCTGGAAGCTGAGATGAGAGATATTGTCGGTCTTAAAAACGGTATTGATACTATGGTGTTTGAGGTGCGCCAGGCATTTGATTCTTCGGGTAAGGAATTTAACTTTAATGAGCATATGAAGCTTCTTCAGGAGATTCACGCAAAGAACATTAAAGAGATGAATGAAGCGAACAAGAGAGCCAACTTAAGGGCAGACGCCGAGAAAGAGCTGATGGGACGATTGGAGGCGGTTGCAAACAGTCCAAAGCTGGGCGAAGATGTTAATGCAGCAGCCATTGCGTTAAGAAATTATGAGAACCTTACAAAACAAAATGAAGCGCTCACAGAGAACAGGGAGCGCCGCCGAGTGGAGTATCAGATGGAAAAAAAGAAGCTTGAGCTTGAAAGAGAAAAGCGCAGAGTGCAGGAACGTGAGCAGTATTTTAACGAGATAAAGAGAATGGAAGAAGAAATACAGAAAATCAGGGAAGAGGCAAACACCGTTACAGAGGAGCCTGTGACAGCGGATAATGTCAATGCAGAGCAAGCGGTGGATAACCGTGAACTTATTACCGAAGAGAATTAACAGGAGGGATTGCTATGTCATGGTGGGAAGATCACCAAACCAAAAAGAAGGTAAAAAAAGAGCAGAAAAAAATTCAGTCAGCTGAAAAACATGTGGAAACGCTCACGAACGCCAACGAAACGCTGACGGAGCTTGCAGACAGAAGAGAAAAAGCGCAGCATAAGGAAAAAATCGAGGAGCAATACGCCAAGCATCTTGACAAAAGCAGGCTTGAGGACGAGATTAATATGGCTCGTGAAAATTTGTTTGTTCAGCGCAAAAAGCTTATCATAAGATTAATTAAATTCAACAATGAGTACCGCTATGTGTGCTCCCAGCCCGACTCTCCTATAAAGAATAAAGAGATGAAGAGATGCAGTGCAGGGTCAAAAAATGCCGCATACGCATTAGCTGTTGTGGAAGATGCTATCAGCCGTCTGGATGATATTCATTCGGAATATGAGTGGCGTGAGATTATACGTGACCTTACAAAGGGCTACAAAATGATGAATGCAATCTCCATCAGCTCAGATTTGATGACAAGACTTGCTTTTTTGATGCAAAAGGCAAGGAATGAAATAAAAGGTGATATTTCAGTGGAGGCTATGGAGTATTACTACGGAAGACCGATAGACACGCTTCTGAAGGAGCAGAAGATTGACAAGTTGGCCTCAGAAATGCTTGTCAAGGACGAAACCCTGGAACTGGATAATGAACAGCAGATTTTAGAAGCTATACGTTGGGGCAGAATCTATAATGTTCAGCCGGGTGAGGTTGCCGATGCCGCGCAGGAGCAAAGTCTGAAAGCAAGGCAGAACCGCAGAACGCCGATTTATGATAATCCTGAGGAAACCTATGAAAAGCCGATGGATATAGACGCCGCACTGGACAATCTGCCCAGTATGATGTGAGGTGAGAAAGCTGTATGATGGATCACAATTTACTGAGAAGCCTTATTGAAAAAGAGAATATGTGCAGGAATTTGCAGCGTCAGGCGCAGGAAATTCTGAAGAAAAACGATATGAAGCCGAGCTCCGACCAGTGTATGCTGCTTCAGCGTGCCGCTGATTTAGAGTCTGAGATGGCAGGTATGACTATCGGTGCAGAAAAGAATAAGCACATTCAGGAGATGAATCGTCTTGATTATGAATGTGCCCGTATTCAGGCGGAGCTTGAGCGTGGACGCGGCGCACAGCCAAAACCCGAGAAAAAGGCTCCTGTGCAGAATACCAACGCAAACACAGAGGGAAAAACGCAGGAAGAAATTGAGATTGACCGTGCGGTTCGCACCTGGTACAAGGAAGCGCCGAAGCATTCCTTTGAGGATGTTGCGGGTATGGAGGATATGAAGAGCAAGCTGCACGGCTGTGTAGCAGACGCACAGGCGAATCACCTCAGAGAGTTTTTAAAGATTCCCAAGCTCAATTCCTACTTCTTTGTCGGCCCTCCCGGCTGCGGCAAGACCTTTATCTGTGAGGCGTTTGCCCATGAGCTGATGGACAAGGATTACAAGTTTATATCCATTCTCGGCTCGGATATTATCAGCAAATATGCCGGTACAGCCGAGAAGAGCGTGACCAGATTGTTTGATGAAGCAATCAAAAGCGCACCCTGCATTGTGTTTGTAGATGAAATAGACAGCCTTTGCAAAAACCGCTCGCTCCCGAATCTGCCCGAGTATGCGGCTAATATTACAACCTCGTTCTTAACAGGCTACAATAAAATCCACAGCGAGGATTCCGACGTTATTTTTATGGCGGCAACAAACTATCCCAACAGGGTAGATGCAGCTATGCTTGACCGTGCCGAGATTATCCGCCTGCCTCTGCCGGACAAGGAGGCGAGAAGCGCCGCCTTTGAAAGAGAGTTTTCCTATAAAATAGAAACCGGCGAGGGTGAAGAGAAAAAGGTGGAGTACAAGCCTATTATTCAGCTGAAAAAGGGACTCACCTTTGACTTGATGGCGGAGAAAACGTGGCGGTTTAACTATCGTGACATAGAGCGGCTTTCAAGCGGCATCAAGAAAACGCTGTTCCGTGAGCTTATTGATTTCTTCGGAGAAGAACAGCGGGCTATTGAGGCGCTGAAATCCGGTGATTACAAGCTGACGCTCAAGAAATTTGAGGAAATTCTCAGCAAGTTCAAGCCCTCTCCAAAGCAGGAGGTTCTCAGGGATCTGCTCCACTGGGAAAAGAAGGTGCAGTCTATGGCGGATATTGCCGAAACCAATCTGGAGCAGTTTTATGACTGCGAGAAGATAGGCGAGGCTGAGCAGAGCGACAAGCCGGCGGCTGCAGCGGAGGACGATGCCTGCGCCGAAACGGACGATAAGCCCGAAAGATTCGAGGATGTCTATCCGCTGAGCGATACGTTTTCATTAGACCCGATGCTTGGTATTGCGAAAATCCAATTCGGCATTGGTGCGCGCAAGGCGGAAAATCCCGTGGCGATTGTTGACAGCGAAGAGGTGGCTCTCGGTACGGTTGAGGGCGGCTATGCCTTTGATTACAAGCCCGAGGAAGGCGAGAACGAGATTAAGGTCAATGTAAAAGATGACGCAGGCTTTATCGGTTCGTTTGTTGCTCACATCAAAAGAGCCATAAGCGACAATGAAGAATTTGATATTTAAGGGATGACGATATGCCAATGGATGTATCAACTATTGAATATTTACCCTTTGAAGAAAGGCTTCACGCCTGCTTTGACAATATGCTTGTGTATAAGTCCCCGGAGCATAACAAGTTCTTTTCCGATCAGAGAATGCCCTCGTTTATCAGGGACTGGCTGTTGATGCGCTTTTCTGACGAGGAGGGCAGAATTCACGAGGACAAAATCGCAGAATATGTAAAAAAGACGATTCCAAAAAAAGAACAGTGGAACAACCTGCTGGTGGATATGCTCTATCGCAATCAGGCAGTGCGGTTCCTGACCAAGGTGAAAATAGATTTTGATATGAAAAAAAAGCAGGCGCTGTTCTCACTGCCTGTATTTGATGTACCCACACACAAGGGCGACGCCGTTGTGGATTGGGATCTGCTTGAAAAGCATCGTGACGAATTGCTTTCCGCCTCTGAAGCGTGGGGCATTGTGACAGTTCGCTGCGAGCCTGACGAAAAGAAAAAGGATAACATCCTGAAGCTCATTGATTTCAAGCCGTTCTGTCCCTATAAGATTGATCTGGATTACTATATTCGTGTGCGTGATTTCTTCACTGTGGAGGAGTGGATCGACATTCTGCTCGGAGCGGTGGACTACAATGCAGAGGGCTACAGCAGTCAGAAAGAGAAGCTGACGGTGCTCAAGCGCTTGATACCGTTTGTGGAAAAACGCACAAACCTGATTGAGCTTGCGCCAAAGGAAACAGGCAAGTCCTATCTGTTTTCGCAGGTAAGCCAATACGGCTGGCTTGTAAGCGGCGGCAGTATTTCACGAGCCAAAATGTTCTATGACATCGGCAAGCGAGTCAGCGGACTGGCGTCACGCTACGATTATGTTGCGCTGGACGAAATACAGAGCATTAAGTTCACCGACCCGATGGAGATGCAGGGCGCTCTCAAGGGTTATCTGGAAAGCGGCGAGTACCGCATCGGCGATTATCACGGCGTGGGTGAAGCGGGTATGATTCTTCTCGGCAATATTGATGCCGAAAGGATGGATACGCAGGCGGATATGTTTTCTCAGCTGCCGGGCTTCTTCCGTGAGTCGGCACTGCTTGACAGATTTCACGGCTTTATTACCGGCTGGGATATTCCAAAAATGCGTGAAAGCCTGAAGGTGAACGGCTGGGCGCTGAACACCGA
The DNA here is from genome assembly GCA_958448165.1 of uncultured Oscillospiraceae bacterium. Taxonomy (GTDB): domain Bacteria; phylum Bacillota; class Clostridia; order Oscillospirales; family Acutalibacteraceae; genus UBA7067. The sequence continues at coordinate 2,120 of CAUDCW010000016.1, read as the reverse complement.
GTATTTTGTAGAGATTCTGCATACTCTGCGTGAAGAGTCAGTTTACCGCACTGTGGTAGATAGACTGCTCTGCCTGCCGCCCGACGCTGCAACGCGCGACACCGAGGCTGTCAAGCGTTTGTGCACCGCTTTTCTGAAGCTGCTGTTCCCGAATGCTACGGACGTCAGCAAGGTGAATCTCGACGAGTTTCAGGAATACTGTCTTGAGCCTGCTGTGGCTATGCGCAGTATTATAAAAAAACAGCTCGGAATAATTGACCCCGGCGAGTTCGGCGGCAAGAAGATTCCTGAGATTACACTTAACATTCCCGGGGATACTCCAAATGACGATAACGCAGGTATGAGGTGAATCAATGGAACAAGGAAATAAAATTTGTCTGGACAGCTTCAGATGCTTGTGCGAGGTCATCGCTGCTTTCGATATTCGTGTGGAAGAGCCGCTTCAGAACAGCCCGAACAGGCTGATTGGTTATGAGCATTATTCTGATGTGTTCAAGGGCCTGATACCGCTGGCGGATTATGACGAAGAAGGAAATTTCAGCTATCTGGATGATTTTCCCGAGATTTTCCCCAACGCTTTTCCAACAATACAAAAGACAAGTGCGGCGGTGCTGTTCACAGGTGAAACAGGCTGCGGTAAGCACACCGCCGACTTTACCTTTATGAGTGTGGCGTACCGCTTTGTGGAAAATGAGATTATCGAGCAGATGGATGATGATATGTTTGTCGTCGTGGACGCTTCCGATATGGACGAGGCGATGGAATACTATCAGATTAAGCTGTCTGCTTATGACGCATATTCCGAACGGCAGCTCGGCGAGGAGCTGGAAGCGCTGTTTGAACAGATATACAGCAAGGCATTATCAAGGTCTGAGAAGCTGTTTTACTTTTCTTTGGGCGATATTACACGAATTCTCGAAAGCAAAAAGCTCGCCCCGAGATTTCTCGGAATGGTGAATAACCTTATTGCGAATCCGTGTGCGAGGTGTATTCTGACCTGCATTTATGACGGCAAATCCTCACAGCTTCAGGAGTTTGTGAAAAAGCCCTTTTATGTGCTGGAGCTTGAACCGCCAACAGAAGCATCTCGCGGGGAGTATTTTTCGTTTCTTCTGGAGCGTTATCACAATATTCACTTCGCACTGAATGCGCAGGAGCTTGCAAAGCTGACCGACGGCTTTACCTTTGCTATGGTGAAACAGCTTGCAGGCTATCTGCTGATGGCTGCTAAGGCGGCGTTAAAGAAAAAGAAGCTGAAAATGCAGTCTGTCCGCTTTGACAGCGTACCGCAGAGTGATATTATCGAGCTTGACGAAGACAAGATTCGGGTATTTGCCGATTTGCTCAGGCAATCACGGTATGCTCCCGTCAAGGCGGCTGTTCCCGGTGATTATCAGTCCGTTTATGTGCAGCCGTACCCTGCGGCCGCTCCTGCTCAGAATCCTGAGATACAAGCGGCTCAAGGCTCTTCGCCGTCAAATCAAGAGGCGCAAGGCTCCGATGATGAGAATATCAAGGGAAAGGTTCAGAAAGTCATTGACGATATAGATACGCCTGCCCAGCTTAATTACCATATGGATAAGCTGGTGATTCCTGTGGAATATTCGCCAAAGGTGCTGATGGATCATCAGACATTCCATTCCGAGGTCTGCGAAACTCTCACGTTCACTATGGATGATTTCCTGAGCAGCTGTCGGAAAAAGGGTATTGCCAATCTCAGCAATTTAAAGGCGGTGACACTCAGCCTGGGCGGTCATTTTTTGATTCATCCCTGGAATAAAAAATTGCTGAATCCGTCGCTTTCCGATGATGAGTATGACTATAAGGAGGTAATCCGTGAAAGCGAGATACTGGAGGATAATCTGGCGCATTTAGGAAGAGATATGCAGTGGCTGGAGCAACAGCTTAAAAAGCAAAGCTGCAGCAGCGTTCAGGAGGTATTCCTCGGCGTTTGCGATGAGGATAACGAATTAATGATTTTTAAAAAAATATAATAATTTTGTACTGTGAGCTGACTTCGATATTGTCCGGAGTCAGCTCTTCTGTTTGAGAGCTTTTGTTGCTCAAAAATATGTAGGATTACAATTGATGTGTTACAAAAGAGCGAGGTAACAAAACCG
>CAUDCW010000015.1 GCA_958448165.1 uncultured Oscillospiraceae bacterium | reverse complement strand
CTAGCCTGTCACGCTAGAGGTCGACGGTTCGAACCCGTTCCGGGTCGCCAAATTTGCCTTTGTAGCTCAGTCGGTAGAGCAGAGGACTGAAAATCCTCGTGTCGATGGTTCGATTCCGTCCGAAGGCACCATAATTGCGGATGTAGCTCATCTGGTAGAGCGCCACCTTGCCAAGGTGGAGGTAGCGAGTTCGAGCCTCGTCATCCGCTCCAACAGCACTTAAAATTGCTTTAAGTGCTTTTATTAAATCATCTGCCCTATGCATTTGATTTTTACGGCGACATAGCCAAGCGGTAAGGCATGGGTCTGCAAAACCCTGATTCCCCGGTTCAAATCCGGGTGTCGCCTCCAAATTTAATACTTCCCTGTTTTTGCAGGGAAGTATTAAGAAACAATTCGGGAGCATAGCTCAGCTGGGAGAGCATCTGCCTTACAAGCAGAGGGTCATAGGTTCGAGCCCTATTGTTCCCACCATATCTGGCCCGGTAGTTCAGTTGGTTAGAACGCTAGCCTGTCACGCTAGAGGTCGACGGTTCGAACCCGTTCCGGGTCGCCAAATTTTTTGCGGTGCAAACCGCACATATGCGGATGTAGCTCATCTGGTAGAGCGCCACCTTGCCAAGGTGGAGGTAGCGAGTTCGAGCCTCGTCATCCGCTCCAAGAGCTTAACTGAATAGCGGTTAAGCTCTTTTTTGTTGCCTCTTCCCTGTTTGCAAAACTCGGACAACAAAAGCTTTGCCAACGCTGTATAGATTAAGTCACACAAATTTGACGCTTCTTTAAATTTCAGCACTTACAAATTATTAAAATTAAATCTGGGGGTATAGCTCAGCTGGGAGAGCGCTTGAATGGCATTCAAGAGGTCAGCGGTTCGATCCCGCTTATCTCCACCAACTGATACTGATAGGACATTGCTTAATCGCCGCATTACGGTAACTAAGCAATGTTCTTTTTTGTTTTCCCGAGGTATTTTGACTTTTCTCTTTTCTGATAATTTTGAGTAACGTTTTCCGTCACGGCAATATTCAAGCTTATCAGGCAAAATTATATTGCATTTTTCATTATCGTTATTTCATATTTGACGATTTATTCAATAATAATCATACTTATTCCTCTTTATATAAATATGTCTATTTACCACATTTCATCACTGTGCTTATTACACACAACCATTATAAACGGATTTATCGTTGAGGGCATCGGCTGTATAAAAGGCAAATATCCGGGAAAGAAGCTTTTATTTGACGGTCACATAGACACTGTACCCGTTTCTGACGGTGACGGTTGGCTCTATCCGCCGTTTTAGGCTGAAATCCACGACGGCAGAATCTATGGCAAAAGTACGTCGGATATGAAAGGCTCAGTAGCCGCAATGGCTTATGCCGCCGCAAAATTTGCGCAGAACTCAATATAATATGATGAAGCTTATCAATGAAATCAAGCAGATACATCCTGCAAGCCACGAAAAAGCTGTAAAAACAAAGAACACCGCTGAAAATGCTCTTACAGATGTAAGGCTTTCAGCGGCGTTTTATTTTACAATTATCTGCAGCTGCCGGGACTTCCGATGCAGGTTATTGTGCTTTCACCCCTACAGGCGGTCAACTTGTAATTTATCGGAATTTTCACTCGGTACTTTTGCGTGATAATAAGCTCACAGGTGCTTCCGCATTGAAGCTCACGGCAATCCACAATCGGCTCACCGCAGCACATCATAGTTATATCGCCGAGCTGTGCATCGGATTGAACCTCAATCGGCACTCTTATACTAAATCCTGATAGAAAGTAGACTGCAAAGATTGTCTACTTTTTATGATGTCAACAACCGTAGCGGTGCGTCCGTCTTTTAATCTTATACGGTCATATTGCTTAAGGAAACGCACCTCCCGTAATTAAGATATATAAGCAAAATCATTTCTCACTACACAGCTTTCGTCAAGAAGTATATTGTTACCGTTGTGAACAACGGGTGACAAGCTTATTTCAAAAGATTAAAAATGCTTATGTAATTATTCATACTTGTAAATTTCTGATACACAAGCTTTTCGGTGTTAAGGGTGATTTCAAAGCTTTCTTTGTTCAGTTCTTTTACAACCTCCTTGAGCTTCTGCACCGAGCAGACATCAAAGCCGTTATAATTATAATACGCAAGAGTGATGTGCGGCGTCAGAAAAGGATAGCCGCACAGCTTAACTTTATTGATTAAATCGTAGAGGCGTGCAAGCTTCTCCCATTCCTTTTCATCGGCAGGACAAAGGGCAAGCACAAGGCTTGTATGAATCATATTGATTACATAGTTTGTTTTCATTTTTATAGTCTGCTTTTTAATCGGGTTATCACCGATAACCTGCAACAGCTTTATCTCGTTGTTAAAAACCTCCGGCGCAGTTTTGTCCAAATTGTCCGATGCGCTTAAATCGTGCAGGGTCATGTGGATTGTGTCCCGAATCAGCTTCTCGCAGAAGCATTCGGGTACGGCATCATAAAGCTTTTCTATTATTTCAAAAACCTTTTCCTTTGTTTTACTGTCGAGGTCAAACACAACCGTATCACCGTAGAAGCTTTTAAAACGGTTATCCTCTTTTACTTTTTCATAAACTCTGCCGTCGGGTTGAAAATATATGTTGTCAACCCCGAGTTCCGGCTTCTGATAGTCGATTCTTTTGCTAAACGCCTTGTAGCTTTCCATAAAACCATCTCCCGATTTATTTCTATGCCGAACCGCAAAACATTAGCTTTTTGCAGTTTCCTCAATTCCGCTAAATCGTAACCGCACGAATAACATATATCACCTATTTTTACACATTATACAGCTTAATGTTATACGAAATCAAGATAAATTTTTTGTTATATAGAATTGACAAGAGCGGAAACGGCAATGCGCAGCCGAAAGCCGTGAACATAGGATTATTATAGTTTAAAAATGCCGTAAACACACTTAACCGGGCAACCCTTTCGGGCTGCCCGGCTTTTCTTTTTGGGGTTGTTAATGCGACAGCCCCTTGCATAATACACTTTTGATTTTATTTGCTGTAAACAATATCTCCGTTAATCATAACGGTTTTGATTTCTCTTGTGTCTATTACATTAATTTCCGGCAGTATAGGCGCACCGACTACGGTTGAAAGATTAAGCGGAATTTTTTCCTCGTAATAATCTGCGTTTCCGTTCTCTCCAACGCTGGATTTGCCGCCCACATATGGATAGAGATAGTAAACAGTACCGTCGTTTAATATAATCTTGGAGTTTTCTTCCCAATCGACGTCCTTAAAGCAAAGGTTATTATTTTCCTCTTCATCTTCTGACCAACCTGATTCCTCGACTACCTTTTTATCGCATTGACCGTAAAGATAAACGGAAAACGGAGTTATCTCCATTTTCACCTTATCGGCAATCGGCTTAATAACATTCGGAGCGTCTTCAACTGTCAGTTCCTTGCTGATGTTGCCGTCCGATTCGTAGTTTAGGTCAAAGCTGATTTCAAAGGGAAGCTCAAATTTTTTGAAATCGCACCAACAGTACTTTATCTTTTGACCGCTTTCTATAGAACTGCAGTCGTCATCTGTAATGCCGAGCTCCTGCAAACGCTTATCAATCAGCTCCTCATCAAAAGGCTCTTCATCATCAAAATCCGAAAATGCTTTTCTCGCATAATCTAACTCATAAATAACCTCATGAATATTATAGGCTCCAACGCCCTCGCTTGTAACAGTCAATCTGCCGTCCTTAAGATCTCCTGATACTATGCTGAAAACAAACAGCTTAAGGCTCTTGTTATCTTCACTGAGCGAATATTTTATTGTATTTATCGCTTGCACATCGCCGTCATTGTCGCTTGATGAATTACCGTTTTTGTCCATATATACGGCTTTGCAGGCAAGGTAGTCGTAAAATGTTTTATCCTCCGGCATCGGGTCCGGCAGCTCATTACGCCAGCAGAACGGTTCCTCGTAATCCTCATCAATAACCGCACTGCCGTCTTTCTTGGTAATTTCAATTGCCGAGTAAAGCTTTTCGCCGTCACCCGTAACGCCGAGCAGCTCAACATTCAGGCTGTCGTCACAGCTGATAAGCTCCACATTTCCGCCGTCATAAAGTCCTGCAGAATTCATACCGCTGTTGTTGTTAAAAAGCTCTTTGAAAACGCTCTGCACACATCCTGTTGCAAAGGCTCCGACTGTGCCTGCAATTACTATTGCCGCCGCAATAAGAATTGCGATTATCTTCTTGCTGAATTTCTTTTTGCCGTTTTTATCATTAATACGCATAAGCACTTCTCCCTTGATTTTTTCAACGTCTATATCAATACTTTCACCGGCGTTGAATTCATCTGTATTCATAAGTTCGTCATCGAATTCGTCAAAAACTTTCTTGAATGTAGTTTTCATAGTGTATAACTCCTTTCAATCAGTTTTGCTTTAATTTTATTGCGGGTTCGCCTGAGCTTGGATTTCACAGTTTCTATGTTCATTTCCATAGCCTCGCCAATCTGTGAAACAGTCTGATAATAATAGTAGTAGCGTATCAGAATTTCCCTGTCGGGCAATTCTATTTCTCTGATAATCTCACGAAGCTCCCTGTGTATGTCCTTTTTCTCGGTTTCGTCCGCAATCGAAAAATCATCCTCGGGGTCGTAGTCATCAATATTGAGAACAGTTCCTTTTCTGTTAACTGCTATTTTATTAAGTGTGCGGGTTTTTGCGATACAGCAGATATATCCTTTCAGCCTGCCCTCCTGCACTTTATCCGCATTATTCCAAAGTGTAACAAACACATCTGCAACAGTTTCCTCAATATCTTCTTTTGTAAGACTGCCTCTTGAAATATTGTTTATTACCGTAGCCACAAGACGTGAATATTGCTCTATTACAGCTTCCAATGCTTTTTCGTCGTGTTTTTTCAGTTTCAGCAAAAGCTTGTCCCTCAATACTTTCACCCTCTCTTTTGTGTTTTGAAGCGCTTCTATTAATAATAACAATTGATTGCAGGATTTGGGTGCATATTTTTGAAATTTATGTTATTTTTTTCAATAATTTTTGCGGTGACAGTAACGTCGATTACGTCAATCAAAAAAACAATCAAGCAAAAAAACTGCTTGAGCGAATCATATATAGAGAATCCGCAGACATCTATACTCCAATGCCCGAAAAATGAGTAACGGTAGCTTGACAGAAAAGGTTTATCACATAAAAAAGGCACACACACTAATCTTCCCTAAAAGTGTGTATGCCGTATTTTTATTTTACCGGTTCATAAAGCTTTATGTGATTATTTTGTTGTAATACTAATTCCTGATAGAAAGTAGACTTATATTTGCGAGGATAATTTTTGCAAGGCAAGGCGGAGGACGCCGCAAGGCTGACGCCTTGCAAGGACGACAACGCAGCATTGCGGAAATTAGACTGCAAAGATTGTCTACTTTTTATTAGGTATTAGTATAAGGTATTCTTCAAGTGCTGACGCAAGCTGGTCGGGACAGGAAGTGGATTTCATACCGCAGCGAATACCGCCGCAACGCTTTATAACCTCCTGCGCCTTCATACCCTTTACAAGTGAGCCGATACCCTTGAGGTTGCCGTTGCAGCCGCCGTAGAACCTAACGTCCCTGATTATGTCGCCGTCCATATCAAGCTCTATTTTCTGTGAGCACACGCCCCTTGGAGTGTACTGAAATTTCATAAATATCTCTCCTGTCAAATTAAGTATTTATGTTTTTTAAGGAAACACTGATTAAATCGTTTGTGCATATTGTGCCGTCAGTTTTTCGGCAGGTTGGACAAATAAACCGCAGTAATGCTGTCGCATTACAAGGATTTTTTGGCCAGGCTGACGGAAAATATGCAAGCAAGATGTGCAAACAGCTTTCAGCGTGATTTATTCAGTGTTTCCTTGAGTCTTGCGAGCTGATCGTCGTCTGTTGTGCAGGTGCCTATCGGGTGAACATGGCTTGTACTGCCGCCGTGAAAATCCGTACCGCCTGTTTTTATAAGATCATACTGCTTGACAATTTCGTCAAGAATTTTATCCTCGCCCGGCTTTCTGCGTGGGAAGCTGTATTCAACGCCGTCAAGACCTTTTTCGGCAAGCTCCGGCAAGAAGTCGATAGAATCGTAAACAGACGGATGCGCAAGCACCGCAACACCGCCTGCACGATGAATCATATCGAGTATTTCAAACGCATCGGGGTATTTGATATTCGTGCGTGCAATTCCGGTTTTATATCCAAAAAGCTCTTTATACAGCTCGCCGTATATTTTGTCGGTATAGCCGCTGTCGAGCAGTGTTTGCATTATATGCTGCTTAAAAATCGTCACGCTGCCCTGCGCTCTGCGCTGAACCATTTCGGGAGTTATCGGATAATATTTCATTATCTTTTCAAGCGCAAGGGTCACTTCTTTTTTACGACTTTCGGCTATGTCGGCAAAAACTGTGTCGAACACCTCCGGCTTGTCGGGATAGTAGCAAAGTATATGCACAAGCCTGTGCCTTTTGTTGTCAAAGCACGAAACCTCGGCACCCGGGATAACCTCAAGACCGACTCTCTCCCCAAGGCTCTGAGCCGTTTTAACCCCGCTGAAGGTGTCGTGGTCGGTAAGTGCTATTGTGCTCAGTCCGCTGCCCTTGGCAAGCATTATAAGCTCGTCAACAGGGACGCTGCCGTCAGACAATTTTGTATGGCAATGTAAATCTGCCGCCATTTTTATGCCTCCAATTCCGCAAAATAATAAAAATAGGATAGAGCAAGCTCTATCCGTCGGGTAAAATATGGAGCGGATGACGAGGCTCGAACTCGCTACCTCCACCTTGGCAAGGTGGCGCTCTACCAGATGAGCTACATCCGCAAGTGGCGTGATTGCTTAATTATTATATGACAAGTTGTGCGGTTTGTCAAGTGAAATTAAAGAAAAAGAGAAAAATTTGAAAATATATAAAGGCTTGTTTTGACATTATTCGGTTTGACAGAGCGATAAATAAAGTGTATAGTATTAATCATAGTCTTAGAAAGGAATGGTACAGCTATGAGATTTTGCAGCAATTGCAACGCCGCAATTAATGAAGGCGAAAACTACTGCTCAAACTGCGGAGCAAGGGTTGAAGAAGAGCTAAACGAATATAACGATGGCTATTTTGACGATGATTTTTCAGGAGAGCCGATTGACTTTTCGGCAGTACATAATTTTAAATCCGATGATGACAACAACATATACAGCCACTCACAGCACAGCACTGAAACCCCAAAAGAAGCCGCACCGCCGCAAGCACCCGAAACAAAACAGCCGCAAAGCAAGGAGGAGCCGTATATAAAGAAGATCTGTCCGAACTGCAACCAACCGCTGAACCGTGGTCAGAGCGTTTGCCCCTACTGCGGATACGATGTTTCAAGGTACAACGACGGATATGATTCTCCGATTGTCGATGAATACACCCCTGCGCCGTCACCGTTTGCCTACCCCCAAGCGAACAAAGGCAAAAAGAAAAACGGCGGCAAAACAGCAGTAATTGTGACATCAATTATTGCGGCGGTTGCTGTTATAGCAGCGGTAATTGTTGTCTTTGCGTTTTTCGGAAACAGAAGCAACAGCACCAAGCCGACAGAACCGACATCGGACACCGCTGTGACGGAAACACAAAGCGAAACCGAAACGGAAACAGAAGAACCAACTCCGGAACAGACTCAGCCCGAAACCGAAGAACCAACTCCCGAGCCAACCGAACCGGAAACTCAGCCCGAAACCGAGCCGGAAACAGAGGCGCCGACAGTTCCCGAAACCGAGGCACCGACACAGCCGCAGACAGAAGAAACTCAGCCTTTGGAGCCGCAGCCTGAGTTGTGATATATTATAAATAATAAGCATTTAAAAAGGGACGCTTCGCAAATTGAAGCGTCCCTTTTGTGTGTGCTGAAAATGATTATTCAAGAAACATATTCCTGCAAATTTCAATTCCCGATTTTGTCCTGAAAATCCTGTCAATACACCTGCTGATTGCGTCAACGCTCATTTCGTCCTCGTCCATATTGACGATGAAATCAGCCTCCACAAGTATCTGATAGTCATATCCGTCAATGCAGTCATAGGTGTGATGATGAGCGACAAGGTATTTTACACGGCTTATGATTTCTTCGGAAAACTCAAGCCTGCTGAGCATTTTCTCTGCAACGGGCGGACCCTCAAGCTCCTGCTGTTTGCCTGTGCAGGTGCCGTATTTTTCCTCTGACGGCTTTATGCCGATGTCGTGGACAAGTGCGGCGGCTTCGAGGATATATTTTGTTTTGCTGTCTAAACCCTCAAGCGAGGCGATAAGAGCGGCAAAGGAATGAACCTTTGTTAAATGGCATATACGCTTTTTGTCGCCCTTGAAATACGCCGTCATTTCAAGAAACAGCTTATTAAGTTTATCGTCCATATTATTCCCTCAAAAAAAGAGACTGCCTGCGGCAGCCTCTTTGCTATATACAGTAATTATTATTTACGGTTGAAGATTGACATAATGTCATAGTAAGAATCGTCATCATCTGCAACGTCAGCAGCCGGCTTTCTCGGTGCTTCCTTTGCAGGAGCGCTTCTGAAAGAATCGTTATTTCTTGATGATGCTCTGTTTCTGTTTCTCGGGTCACGCATTGTGCTGTCGTTACCGCCGCCGAAGCCTGTTGCGATAACGGTAACACTCATCTCGTCCTCCATATTCTCATCAAGAACAGCACCCCAGATGATGTTTGCATCCGGATCAGCCTGCTCTGTAATCATTGCGGAAGCAGTGTCGATTTCGTCAAGTCCGATGTCAGGTGATGCTGTGATGTTAACGATAACGCCCTTAGCGCCGCTGATTGATGTTTCAAGAAGAGGACTTGTGATAGCCATTCTTGCAGCCTCGTCAGCCTTGTCCTTGCCTGTTGCATAGCCGATACCCATATGAGCATAGCCTGCGTCGTGCATAATTGCCGTAACATCGGCAAAGTCGAGGTTAACAAGACCCGGGATAAGGATAAGGTCTGAAATACTCTGAACGCCCTGACGGAGAACATCGTCGGCAAGCTCAAAAGCGTTCTTAAGAGTGATTCTCTGCTCGCTTGCATATTTTAATCTTTCGTTGGGAACAACGATAAGTGAGTCAACATTTTCTCTGAGAGCTGCGATACCTGCCTCAGCCTGCTCCATTCTCTTTTTGCCCTCAAAAGCAAAAGGCTTTGTTACAATTGCAGTTGTCAGGATACCCATTGACTTTGCAATCTCGGCAACAATCGGAGCTGCGCCTGTGCCTGTGCCGCCGCCCATACCGGCTGTGATGAATACCATATCTGTATCCTTAAGAACAGCTTCAATCTCTTCTCTGTTTTCTTCGGCAGCCTGTCTGCCAACCTCCGGCTTTGAGCCTGCGCCCTTGCCGTGAGTAATCTTCTCGCCGATTTTAATCTTTGTGCCCGCACTGGAGAACTGAAGAACGTGGTCATCGGTATTGATTGCAACAAAATCAACACACTGAACGCCCATCTTTACCATTCGGTTAACAGCGTTTCCGCCGCCACCGCCGACACCTATTACCTTGATAACAGGTATATCGTTACCAAACTCTTTTTCAATCTCAAATGCCATTTAAACTTCCTCCTATACGTCGCAAAGACGACTTAAAAATTAATTGTTAGTTGACTGAAATGTGAAGTTAGCTGTGCATACTCACAACCATTATACTATTACCTTATAAATTTAACACAAAAGAGTGAAAAATTCAATAGCGATTTACAGTTTTTTTTCGGTTTTTCGCAAATATATGAGTACATACGAATAAAAAGGGCAATTTTGCCGAATTTTTGCAATTAAAACCATCAAAACCTGCACAATTCGCACGGCTACTGATAATCACCTGCGCCGTACAAATCATCCCCGTCACCGCTGTAGCCGTAATCACCGCCATAATCATAGCTGTTGTCATAATCGTTACTATATGCGTCACCGTCACCGTCAAGGGTGTTATCGGGCTCGGGGTCGGTTGAATAAATTATATTACCGTACTCATCGGTCGGATATTCATACTCTGGAACACCTGATGAATAATCATCAGACGAGGTGTCAGCCGTGCTTTCCGCCTGCGTCTGTGTTTCTGCAGCGGCGGTTACCGGTTCGGTTACCGGCTGGGTCTGCTGAGTTCTTTTATCCAGATATATGCTCGGATCGGACTTGAAGTAAGAAGCCTTGCTCTCGCCCTTGCAGCTTGAAACATCAAGCTCGCCTGCGTCGGTTTCTGAAAGCTTATCGCTGATAATGATTTTTGCCGTTTTCAGTTTATATCCGATATCCTCCGGAATACCGAGTATAATTTTAATTCTGTTTGAGTAGTTAAGGCATACTCTTGCCGTGTTGGTGATATCAATTTCTTTTATGCCCGAAAATTCGTTTTCATCAATGCCTTCGGCAACCGCCTTCAGAATAGAAAGAATTCCTGATTCTTTAAATGAAATTTCCTGTCCAAGCTCGGCGCTCTTGACCGTACAGCCAATAACTGTCGGAGCGTCGTATTTTTCCGCCGAGCCCTGAACCTTTTCCATAACCTTGCCCTGTGAGCTGACAATTATATATTCACTGCCGTTTTTGAAAACAAATGCCGGCTTGCTCTCGGTCACCGTGATAACCATTGTATTTGGAATTTTAATTGAAATCTTTGCCTCCTCAATATACGGAAGCGAGCTTTCAATTCTCTGCTCACCGGCGCTCTTGTCGCATAAAAACAGGTTTTCGCCAAGCTTCATTCCGCTGGCGTCAATAACATCCTGCGCTGAATAATGGTCTGCTCCCTCAACCGTGAACTGCTCACTGCGGAAAAACACCGTAAGCGACAGCACTATGCCGATGACAAGTATAATTGATATGATTGACGCCGCAACGCCAATATTTTTGAGCTTTCTCTTTTTGTGCGACATCGGCATTTTTTCGATATCAATATCGGGCATATGGCTTTCTTCAAGCTTCTGCCTTGCACGTTTTCTTTTCAGCTCAAGCTCATCGGTAAAGAATTCATCGCCGTAATCCTTGTCGTAGTTGATACGGAAACTGTCAGTTTTTTTCCTTGATTTACTCTTGCCTGCTTTTCCCTTGATATCCTGTGAAGATTTTTTTCTTTTCGGTTTGTCGGAGCTGCTCTTTGATGCTGACTCCTTTTTCTTTTTTGAGGGCTGAGCATCAAAACGCTCTTTGTCCTGTGCGGCTGTTTCTTTTGAACGTGCACTGCCCGATGTCTTTTTTCTTTCAGGTTCATCAGGATGCCGTTTCTTGTTTTTTATTGGCTTTTCGTTTGTTTCTTTGGTTTTACTATTCTTCATTTTATCTTCCCCACAACTTTACACCTTTTTTATTGAAGCTCCAAGCCGTGATAATGAAAGCTCAATGCTTTCATATCCTCTTTCAATATAATGTATATCGTTTATCTCGGTAACACCGCCGGCGCTTAGTCCTGCGACAACCAACGCCGCACCTCCGCGCAGATCGGGCGACGATACCTTTGCGCCGTAAAGCTCCGGCACTCCCTCAACCACTGCAACCTTGCCCTCAAGATAAATCTTTGCTCCCATTCTTTCAAGGCCGGTTGTGTGCTTATATCGGTTTTCAAATATATTCTCAACAAAAATGCCTGTTCCCCGTGCAGATGCAAGCATCGCCATAAGCGGCGGCTGAGCGTCTGTTGGAAAACCGGGATACGGCATTGTGCGAATCAGATTTACAGCCCTGAGCCTGTTCGGAGCGTCAAGCAAAATAGAATTACCGTTTTGTTCTACGGTACAGCCACTCTCTTCAAAAACAGGGATTATCGCACTCAAATGCGTGGGTACAACTCTGTCGATAAGCACCCTTCCGCCGGTTGCGGCTGCGGCAGCCATATATGTAGCGGCGGCGATTCTGTCCGGGATTATTGTGTGCATTGCACCCGTCAGCGAATCGACACCGTCAATGGTTATTGTCCCCTCGCCTGCTCCCGAAATATTTGCGCCGAAGCTGTTAAGGCAATCGGCAAGATCGCAGATTTCGGGTTCGCGTGCTGCGTTTGTAATTACCGTTGTTCCGTCGGCTGTTACGGCGGCAAGCATTATATTCTCTGTTGCGCCGACGCTTGGAAAAGACAGTGAAATTTTTGCGCCGTGTATTCCGTCCGGAGCGACGCACTCAAGCGTGCCGTGCTGTTCCGATATCTCAACGCCGAGCATTCTCAGGGCGTTCAGGTGCAGGTCAATCGGACGGGGACCAAGCTCACACCCGCCGGGGAAAGTAAGCCTTGCTTTCCCGAAGCGGGATATCAGCGCACCAAGAAATATTATCGACGAACGCATTGCACGCATAAGCTCGTCGGGTATATCAAACTTATCGGCACATTTGCTGTCAACGGTAACGGTGTTTCCGTCAAGCTGAGCAGTACACCCGAGATAGCGCAGTATGTTGAGCGTTATTTCAACGTCCGACAAATCGGGACAGTTGTTTATAACACTGCCGCCACGGGTCAACAGGGTCGCCGCCAGAATCGGAAGAGCGCTGTTTTTTGCGCCCTGTATTTCAACCTTTCCGCTAAGTCTTTTGCGACCCTTAATTATCAGCTTTGACACAGAGAACACCCCTTATTCTAATATATAGAAGCAATTTGGTAAAGACTAATTCCATATATATTATGAATAAGGGCTGTGCTTTGTGAATGTCGGCAGACTCCCCCGACAAAGAGGAAGTCTGCTGACCGAGTGATTTTTTAAAACAGAATCATTTTGCCACACCGCTTAATACGGTTCTTATAACAGAATAAATTCTGTCGTTGGCATCTACAATTGCCATCTTGCCGGCGTTCTGTGAGTATTCTTTTAGTGTTTCTTCATCACCGAGAATTCTGTCGGCGTACTCGATAACCTTTTCGCCTGTCAGCTCGCTTTCTTCTATAATGAACGCCGCCTTTGAATCCACCATCGACATAGCATTGTGATACTGATGATTTTCCGCAACATTCGGTGACGGAATCAGAATTGCGGGCTTGCCCTGAACCTGAAGCTCGCTTAAGGTTATTGCACCTGCACGGCAGATAACAAGGTCTGCCGCAGCAAGGCAGGTTGACATATTGTTGATATATTCTCTTATATCAAGGTTTTTGCAATCGTCAGGCTCTATTCCCTTTTCCCTCAGCAAATCAGGGAACCACTTGCCGTACTGACCGTATGCGTGGATAATCTGATACTTGCCGTCCTTGCCGCTGCGTGCGATAAGGTCTGCAACGCCTTCGTTGATTTTTCTTGCGCCGAGGCTGCCGCCGAACGAAAGAATAACGGGGCGCTCATCAAGTCCCAGCTCCTTGCGTGAGGCTTCCTTTGCGGCAGTAATTATTTCACCTCTTACGGGATTGCCGGTCGTTACAAAATGGCAGCTGTCGCTGAGATACTTTTTTGCATAAGGATTTGCAAGCATAACCTTCTGCACATTCTTTGAGAGCATCTTTGTCGTAACACCGGGGAAAGCGTTCTGCTCGTGGATAATTGCAGGAATTTTAAGCTTCAGAGCCGCTCTGATAACCGGTCCGCTGACATAGCCGCCCGTTCCGATGCATATATCCGGCTTGAACTCTTTCATAATTTTTTTCGCATCTGCGGTTGACGAAAAAGCTCTTTTTACCGTAACGATATTATCCTTGATCGCCTTTGGCGAAAGGCTTCTTTTAAAGCCGGAAATCTTTATCGTTCTGATTTCAAAGCCTGCCTGCGGAACGAGCCTTTCCTCCATTCCGCCCTGCGCTCCGATATAAAGAATTTCTGTCTTTGGGTCCTTATCCTTTAAATATCCGGCGATTGCAAGAGCAGGGTTAATATGCCCCGCTGTGCCGCCTCCTGCAAAAATCACACGCATAATTACTTCTCCTTAATAAATGATTGTTTAAACCTTACTCATATTTGCCGTTCTTGAAATTGAAAGTATTATTCCCATCTGGAACAGAATCATAATAAGCGACGAGCCGCCGTAGCTGAAAAACGGCAGGCTGATACCGGTGTTCGGCATCCAGTCGGTTATAACAAATATATTAAGCACAACCTGAATTCCTATCTGTGCGGTAAGACCTGCGGCGAGCAATGTGCCGAAGCGGTCCTTTGCACGCATTGCAATGACAATGCCGCGCCATATAAGCAAGCCGAAAAGCACAAGTATAACAAGCGCACCGATAAGGCCAAGCTCCTCACATACTATAGCAAAGATAAAGTCGTTCTGCGGTTCGGGCAGATAGAGGTATTTCTGTCTTGACTGTCCGAGTCCAAGACCCATAAGTCCGCCCGAGCCGATAGCATAAAGCGAGTTTCTCGTCTGGAATGTACTCTGCCACATATCTTCATCGACATATTCAAGAGCCTTGCCCCAGCCGTCCATACGCTCCATAGCATAGCCGAGCTTGTCGGTTACGGCAAGTATCAATACTATGCCGACAAGCACCGCACCGATAACAATGAACCAACGGACCTTGCCGCCGTAGAGGATTACCATAAGCGCCGTCAGGATTCCGATGATAACAATACCTGAATAGTGAGGTTCAAAATAGAGCAGTACAGCCGTAACAACAAATATTATCAGCGGCGGCAGTGCGCCGTATTTAAAGGTATTTGTCTTTTTGTGCTGATATGCTCCCCAATGCGCCAGGAAGATAATGATAGCAAACTTCATAATCTCCGACGCCTGAATATTGAACACTCCGAAATCAATCCAGCGGTGAACACCTGTTGAGGACGGAAAGAAGAAAACCGCAATCAAAGCAATAAAGCCGAGCGGAAGAATGATGAGCGAAAGCTTCTTGAGATACTCGTAATTCAGATAAGACATAAAGAACATTACGCCTATGCCGATAAGTGCAAAAATTGACTGTCTTATTAAGTAATAATAGCTATTGCCCTCGCTGTAATAAGCAATCGGGTAGCTTGCCGAGAACATCATAATCAATCCGCAGACAAGCAGAACTATAACAAGAATCAGAAACGGCATATCAATGCCTGCGCCTACTCTGAAGGCTTTATGTGAATCAATAGTGCGTCGGCGTTCTCTTGTGCGGCGAGGTCTGCTTTTTGACACTGCACCCGCACTCGCTTCAGCACCGCCTGTTGCCAAAGCACGCACAGCACCGCCGGACGAAGAGCGTGGCCGTCTTTTTGTGCGTTCAGAATTTGTGTGTGTTAAATCCATCTTTACACCACCGTAATTTATTTTAGCTGAAAATTATTTTAACTGATAAAGCCAATTCCAAACACCGTAAACAGCACCGCAAAAATTCCGCACACGGCGGCAAATACGCTGAATACGACAACTATCTTAACCTCTGACCAGCCGCACATTTCAAAGTGATGATGAATCGGGCTCATCTTGAACAGTCGCTTGCCGTGTGTCAGCTTAAAGTAGGTAACCTGAAGCACAACCGAGAGCATTTCAAGCAGATACGGCAGTGCAATGACGATAAGGATAATCGGCAGGTTCAAGGCGTATGCAAGAGCGCAGATATAGCCGCCGAGGAAGAGTGAGCCTGTGTCGCCCATAAACACCTTTGCGGGGTGGAAGTTCCAAAGCAGGAATCCAAGGCAGCCGCCGGCGAGTGCTGATGACATTATGCCGCTGCACTGGCTCTGAAGAACAGACGCAAGAAGCATAAATGCAAGCGCCGAAAAAAACGACATTGAGCCGACAAGTCCGTCGATACCGTCTGAAAGATTGACTGCATTTACAACGCCGACAATTGCTATTGCCGACAGAATCCAATAGAAAATGCCAAGGTCAAAAACACCGAAGTAAGGTATCACTATGCTGCTTGTCGTGCCAAGCAGATAAAGCGTTGCAAGATAAGCAATGGCTATCATAAATTGCAGCAGAAGCTTCTGCTTTGCGGTGAGTCCCAGATTGCGTTTTTTAACAACCTTGATGTAGTCGTCAATAAAGCCGACAGCACCGTAAGCACACGCCATTACCACGCCGGCAAGAACTCTGCCGACATCAGCCTTGAGCGCAGACTCGGTTGTAAAAAAGTTGAACAGCAGAACACAAACCAAGGTTGTAACTACCGAGCCGATTATAAACATAAATCCACCCATTGTCGGTGTACCCTGCTTTTTCTCGTGCCACTTGGGACCGTCCTCAAGAATAGTCTGACCGAAATGAAGCTTTTTCAAAAACGGCACAAGCCATTTGCCTATAACAGCCGAAATTACAAAAGAAGCTACTGCGCTGCCAAGCACCCATCCGATATTCATTATTTCTACCTCCGTTGTTTTGATTTTTCACTGTACTGTTTTAATGTACTGTTTTTTGTATAAATTACATTACGTTGTTGTTGCCGTAATTTGATGAGGTTGTAAAGGTGAGAGTTATTACTGTACCTGCCGAAACACTCTCGCCTGCTGCCGTGCTTTGCATCAGCACAACACCGTCGCTGATTCCGCTTACACCCTGAACGCTTATATTAAGGTTATATGACGCCGCCACCAAATTTGCCTCGGCAAGCGACAGACCCGAGAAGTCGGGAACCTCAACCTCGCTGTTCGTAATCTCTTCAAGGCTTGTGTAAAGCACTACCGTGCCGCCCTGCGGTATTCTTGTTGAGGCCGCCGGAAGCTGAGCCGCAACGGTGTCGCCGTCACCCTTGATAACGCAGGTGTAGCCGTCGGCTTCAACCTTTGACTGAGCCTCGCTGACAGAAAGTCCCAGATAGCTGTTCGCCGTTGTGTCCATCTGCTCAAGCTCTTCGTCGGTGTACTGTGTGCTTACACTCAAGTAAGGCATAACCTCGCTCATAATCTGTGCAAACACCGGAGCCGCAACTGCGCTGCCGTAATAGTTGTCGCCGAGAGGAGCGTCGAAATAAACAAGCAGGCAAACCTGCGGGTCATCTGCCGGTGCAAAGCCGCAGAATGAAGCGATGTAATCGTCGTTTCCGTCGCCGTTGACATCAACCTTCTTTTCCGAGGTACCTGTCTTTCCGGCAACTCGGTAGCCTGCAACATAGCCGTTCTTCGCCGAGCCTTCCTTTGCGTTAAGCTCCAGAATCTCGCTGAGCTTTTCACAGGTTTCCTCTGAAACGACCTTGCGCTTTACATTTTTGTCTGCTGATTTAACAACATTCCCGTCGGGGTCAAGAACCTGCTTGACAACATAGGGCTGCAAAAGCTCTCCGCCGTTTGCAATAGCCGACACAGCAGAAACCATCTGAATCGGTGTGACCGAAACACCCTGACCGAACGAAGCGATTGCAAGGTCAAGGTCTGTCATAGAACCGTCCGAATTAAAGAACAGTCCGCTTGCCTCACCCGGCAGGTCGATGCCTGTTGTAGTGTTAAAACCGAACGCCTGGAAATACTCCCAGAATTTTGTCTTGCCGACGCTCTGACCTATCTGCATAAACGCAGGGTTACAGGAGTTGCAGATTGCCTTTGCAAAGGTCTGGGTTCCGTGACCGCTCGTGTTGTGACACCTTATCGGGCTCACTCCCTGAACCGGAGTATAAGAGCCTGTGCAGGTAAAGGTCGATTGGTCGTTGACCTTGTTTTCCTCAAGCGCCATTGCCGCAGTTATGATTTTGAAAACAGAGCCGGGATAGTAGGTGTCGCTGACAGCCTTGTTTCGCCACTGTGCAGACAGCGCTTCGCTTTCTGCCTTTTCCTTTTCGCCGCCGACAAGCTCGCTTATTTTTGCAATTGCGTTTTTGTCGGTCAGCGTAAACGGGTCGTTAAGATCATACCCGCCGACTACAGAAAGCCCGAGTATTGCGCCGCTGTTTACGTCCATCATAATTGCTACGGCACGGTTATGCACCTTGTTTTCAACATTACCCTGTTCAAGGTATTTATCCATAATGTGCTGTATGGTTTCATCAATTGTCAGAACAAGGCTGTTGCCGTCAACTGCGTCAACCTTTTGCTCATATTGGAACGGCAGTTCAGTGCCGCTGCCGTTGCCGCTTGTTGCAGTAACAAGTCTGCCCGGCGTTCCGGTCAGTTCCTCGTTGTACTCATACTCAAGTCCGGAGAGTCCCTGATCGTCGCTGCCGGTAAATCCGATTACCGCTGAGGCAAAGTCATCATAGGGATAATATCTCTTATAATCCTCAAGCAGATCTATGACGCCGGTGATGTCATTCTCTTTCTTTATCTTGTCGATAAACTCAAGCACCTTATCGCGCGTGTCGCTTTCAATCTGCCTTTTGACAACAGAGTAATACGACTTTTCTTTTGTCTTTTTATATATACTCTCCTGGTCAAGTCCGAGTATTTCCGAAAGACCCTTTGATACTATTGTTCTCTCTGTATCGTTTTCAAAATTAATCGGAGCGAGAACAACCTTCCACACCGTTGCACTCTGTGCAAGCACCTTTCCGTTGGTATCATAAATTGTTCCCCGTCGGGCGCTTATTGTTGTGTCAGTCAGCTGCTGATCAACTGCTTTTTGCTGAAGCTCCTCGCCCTGAACAAGCATAAGCTGCGTCAGCCGAAAAGCAACAGTGCCAAAGCCAAGCAGTAAAATGCACGACATAATTATCATACATCGGCGCATCAGCCTTGACTTAGATCCCTTTGACATCTGATTTCCCCTTTCAGTTTTTTACTCTGCAAATATCAAATTGCTTAATTATATATATGTAAGATGCGAGCCGGACAATTTCGGCTCGGAATATCTTTCCTGCACTTTGCGCACTGCTCTTTTACATATATATGTAGGATTTTTACACATATAAGTACAGTCGAAAAATTATCATATAGAGAACACAGGCAAAGCCAAGAGAATAATTATTATCCATAACTTTGCCTGTGTAAAAAAATTTTTTCAACAAAATGCGACATTGCCTACAAATAGCAAAAAGGTTGCAACAAGCTAAACCAGTGACATCACGATTAAAATTAATCTGCCACTGATTTGCCGCCGGGGCATACGCCCCGTGTTACAACCGCTTTAATGTTCATTTCAATTTTCTACACCAATAGGATTAAGACCACAAGCCCGCAATTGCCTGTGCGATAGAGTCGAAAACGTTCGAGCCTTGCTCCTGTGCAACCTCTGCCTTATCGCCCTCTGACAGGCTTATGTATTCCTTTTGGTAGCTGTCAGCCTTGCTCATACCAAGCTTGGACTCGGCAAAGCTTTCTACCTGCTCAGTCGAAAGCTTTGCATCAACTTTCATCTGAAGCTGGGTATAAAGGCTCTCCTGATCGGAAAGGTTTGCAGAAGCATTGCTGATTTTCTGGTTAAGCTCAGTAAGCTGAACCTGACCGTGAATAATCAGCGCAACAGTTGCCGTGACAATAGCGCCCAGGGCAACTCTTGAAATAATCTTTGCAGGACTGCGCCTTGCTCTTCTGTTTTTTATTAAACCTTCTTCAGGTAAGCTGACAACATTATGTCTTCTTCTATGTAATCTTTTTTGTTCTTCTAATCTTTCTTCAGCCGTCGTCTCAAAGAGGCTGATATCGTAGGCCACGCTTCTACCGTTTAAAGCCATAGTTTTACACCTCTAATAAATACACATACACAAATCACGAGGATAAATGTAACTCTTTTGTCATATTTTCTTTTGTTTTGTTCGGCCCGAAACACAACTTGTAATAAAAAACGCCGAGTTAATCAGAAAATTATTCAATCAATATAAAAAAACTGAAATCTCCCAACCTGTAACAATTCTGTAACTTTCGCAAAATATACCTTCAACGTAATCATTTTGACCGTTTAAACATCATTTACTATATGTTGGAGTGAAAAATCAATTAATTCGTCTTAATTTCACTACATATAGTTTACTACTTTCTGTATTAAATGTCAAAGCCTTTTTTGCCACTATTTACAATATTGTTACATTTTCTCAAAACATCTTAATTTTGCACTTCTGCTCCGGGGGTTTTTGTCTATTTCCTCCAAAGATGCTTCCACAGGTTTTCTGAAAACAAGCCTCCCCTTTGGCTTGTTACCGCAAACACACACCGGAAAATCCTTGGGGCATATACAGCCGGTACACCACGACGCCATTTTTTGCTTTGTAATCCTGTCCTCAAGTGAATGAAAGGTGATTACCGCAAGACGCCCTTTTGGTGCCAGTATTGAAAATGCCGCATCAAGACCCTCTTCAAGTCTGTCAAGCTCGCCGTTGACGGCAATTCTGAGCGCCTGAAAGGTTTTTCGTGCCGGATGTCCGTCACGTCGTTTTGATGCCGGAACAGCCTGCTTGATTATTTCGGCAAGCTGCAATGTGGTTGTGATGTTTTCCTGTTCTCTGCACCTTACGATATTTGAGGCAATCCTTGAAGCGAATTTTTCTTCTCCGTACAGAGATATTATCTTCGCCAGCTCTTCAAAGCTGAGATTGTTCACCAGATCTGCGGCTGTTTTTCCGCTTTGGCTCATCCTCATATCAAGAGGTGCGTCGTTGTGAAAAGAGAAGCCTCTTTCGGGGGTATCAAGCTGAACAGATGACACACCGATGTCAAGCAGGACACCGTCAACACGGTCTATGTTCAGGTCTTTTGCTGCCTGTGCCATTTGACTGAAGTTTGACTGAACGATTACAGAGCGGTTGTCGTCCTGAAAGCGTTTTGTTACAGCGGCTATTGCAGTCGGGTCCTGGTCAATGGAAATCAACTTTCCGTTTGGACCCAGCCGTTTCAAAATTTCAGCCGAATGTCCTCCGCCGCCTGCAGTGCCGTCAATATAAATCCCGTCGGGCTTTATATTTAGCGCTGTGACAGCCTCATCAAGCAAAACCGGAATATGCGAAAAAGCCATTAAAACACCTCTCAAAATGTGATACTCTGCATCAGATCCGCAATATTCTGCTGTGAAGCCGCGTTTGAGATTTCCTCCCAGCTTCCGCTGCTCCATATCTCAACCTGTTTGCCCGTGCCTACAATAGTGACTTCTTTTTCAATCCCGGCAAAGGCTCGCAGTTCCTCGTTAAGAACAAATCTGCCCTGCGAATTCGGGACCGCCTCGTCTGCGCCTGCAAGAAAATAATGCTGCAGGACGTTTGCCTCGGGAGCAGGCCGCGCCGAAATCTGGTTGACAAACGACTCCCACTTATCGGCAGGCATTGCCCAAAGGCAGTTACCCAGACCTTTTGTGACAAAGAAGCTCTCGCCCAGCTCCTCACGGAACTTGGCAGGCATTATTATGCGGTTTTTGGGGTCAAGGTTATGCTTGTAGGTACCGATAAACATAACGCCACTTCCCTGTCATATAGTTTTAAAAATCACTGTGTTGTGACACCTTGTGACAATCAATGTCACTTGATGTACCTATTATATGACATTTTCCGCCATCTTGCAAGCATAAATTCATTATTTCAGGATACAAAATTGTAATTTTATGTATGTTATAACCAAAAATTGCACATACAACATGTAGAAATACACACACAGAGAAAGCACAAGATAGGAGAATAAACAGAATTATTTTTCTTATTGAGAACCATAACAAGGTTACAGAATTATTATTTTCGTTTATTCGTAGAAAATTCGGCAAAATGCAAAATACAAATATATTTCTATCAGAAGTTAGTATAAGCAAATTACAGTGGACAAAAGCATCATTATTCTATTGTGAGTACGGGATAACAGGCTGTTATTCCATATCAAAACAAATGGTATATTTATACATTTTGTATATAAGTTTGGTAAAGAAAAAGCGTACAGTAAGCATGAACTGTACGCTTTGCATTTTGGTATAAAACAATCAGTTTCCGCTTCTCTGCGAATTCTTAAGTCCGGCTCTTGCCTTCTTAAGCTCGTTAACCTGAGCTGACAGAAGCTCGTCTGTTCTTGCCATTAAATCATCAATATAAGCGTTTGCAGCTTTTCTCAGCTCCTTTGACTTTGTCTGAGCATCGTTGATGATGTCGTTAGCCTCAGCCTGAGCCTGACGGATAATCTCGTTCTGGTTAACAAGAGTTTTCTTTCTCTCTTCGGCGTTGCGGATAATCTGCTCAGCCTCTTTCTTTGCGTCAGCAATAATCTGTGCTCTGTCCGCTACGATTGCCTTTGCCTGACGAACCTCCTGCGGAAGATTGTCGTCAATATCATCGAGGATATCCTTAACATGGTCAGCCTCAACAATTACTTTGCCGCCTGAAAACGGCATATTTTTGGCGTCACCAATAACCTCGCGCAATTCTTCAATAAGTTCTTCAACTCTCATTGTTTTCATTCCTTTCACGGACTGTAAGCCCAAATAAAATAATCTTAATAATATAAATATTTAAAAAATTATTCGTGATAAAATGTTACCTGTTCTGCGAGAGTCTGCTCTCAATTTCAGCACGAATACATTCGGGAACAAAGTTTGCTATGTCACCGCCAAGACTTGCAACCTGCTTGACTATGCTGGAGCTTAAGTACATATTCTCGGCGCTTGTGGTAAGGAATATTGTCTCAAGCTCGGGATTAAGCTTTTTATTTGTAAGCGACATCTGAAATTCATATTCAAAATCAGAAACAGCTCTGAGTCCCTTTACCACAGCAGTGGCATTTCTTTGTCTTGCATATTCGGCAAGCAGCCCGTCAAAGCCGACAATTTCAATATTATCAATCCCAGCCGTAGCTTTTTTCAAAAGAGCGATACGCTCATCAATTGTAAAGCTCGGCGTTTTGCTGAGATTAACCATAACAGCCACAATAACATGATCAAACATCTTTGCTGCTCTGCTGATGATATCAACGTGACCGACTGTTACCGGGTCAAAGCTGCCGGGGCATATTACTGTTTGTTTCATTGGCAATCATCCTTGACACAATATATGCTTATTTTAATTTTACCATAGCGATAACTTCTGTCAAGAGAAAATTCGCCAATTTTTTCAGGTAGTTCTTCTTTTAGTGGACTTTCACAAATAATTAACCCTGATTTCGTCATATTTGCCGAAGCCGCAGGCAAAACGCTTTGCAAAAGACCTGTACTGTAGGGTGGGTCGAGAAAAGCAATATCAAATTTTTCGGTATTGCCGGCAAGGAACGATGCGGCGTCACAATTTACAACCTTAGAAGCACTGCGAAACCCTGCCGTATCAATATTGTTATTGATAATCCTTACCGAGCGTCGGCTCTGATCAACAAACACAGCCTGCCTTGCTCCTCGGCTCAACGCCTCAATGCCCATCTGACCGGAGCCGGAAAACAAGTCAAGAAAGCGCCTACCCTCAATATTGAACTGAATAATACTGAAAACCGCTTCTTTCACCCTGTCGGTTGTCGGACGAACATCGTCGCCCTCAAGTGCTTCAAGGCGCTTGCCCTTTGCCAAGCCGGAAATCACTCTCATAAAATCACCCTTTAGTAAGCCTGACGCTTACCGAAATATATGGATATTATACCAAAATCAAGGTATTAAGTCAATGATAATACTTATAAACAGCATTTGCGGCAACGCTGTTCATATGCGGAGCATCCACAAGCTCCTGCAAATCTGCATTTTTAATATTTTTTATACTGCCGAAATGCTTAAGCAATGCTTTTGCTCTCTTTTCGCCGATACCGTCAATTTCCGTAAGCGAGCTTTTGAAAGCCGTGTTTTTGCGGCTGGCACGGTGATAGGTTATCGCAAAGCGATGGACCTCCTCCTGAATACTCGAAACAAGCGTAAAAGCACTGCGCTTTGAGGAAATTTCAATTTCCCCGCTACCGTCCGTAATCGCTCTCGTTTTGTGCTTACCGTCCTTTACCATACCAAAAACCGGCACATTGATATTCATTTCATTCAGCACCTGCATCACCGCACTGTGCTGTCCTTTACCGCCGTCAAGAAGAATCAGATCGGGCATAATACCAAAAGTATTGTCGTCATCACGGTGCTTTTGATATTCCTCAAAACGCCGCCTGATAACCTCCTGCATAGAGCCGTAGTCATCCTGACCCTCAACGGTCTTGATTTTGAACTTTCTGTAAGCCTTGCGGTATGGCTTGCCCTTTTTAAAAACCACCATACCGGCAACATTTTCAGTGCCCATTAAATTGGATATGTCGTAAGATTCGATATAATCCGGTGTTTTTGAAAGTCCCAGTATTTCCGCGAGCTCCGACAGTGCGGTTTCTTCCTTTGCTGTAATTCCCCTCTTCTGCGCTATCTGCTCTGCGGCGTTGTTTTTGCACATCTCAACAAGCTTTAGCTGCTCGCCTTTTTGCGGAACGGTTATCAGAACCTTTTTGCCGCAAAGCTCCGTAAGCCACTGCTGCAAAATTCCGGTGTCCTCGCACTCACTGTCGAGCGTGATTCTTGGCGGTATTTTGGTTCGGAGCTGATAGTATCTTTCGATAAATTCTGCCCGTGCCTTTGGTGTGTCATCGACGTCGCTAAGGATAAAATGCTCTCTGTCATAAAGACTGCCGTTTTCAAAACGAAAGACCTCAAAGCAGGCGATGCCGTCGTTGCAGGCAAGTGCGATAACGTCCTGTTCCTTTACCGTTGTTGCGACTACTCTTTGCCTCTCTCCTACCCGTCGGACAGCGTTCAATCTGTCACGGATTCTCGCCGCCTTTTCAAACTCAAGATTTTCGGCAGCATCGTTCATCTCATCAGTAAGCTTCTTTATCGAAGCCTTGCCGCCGTTGCGAAGAAATTCGACTGCTTCGGCAAAGTTTTCGTTGTACTCCTTAACGGACACCTTGCCCGTACACGGCGCACAGCACTTCTTTATATAATAATTCAGGCAAGGCCTGCTTTTTCCGAAATCACGGGGAAAGCTTTTTGAGCAGCTCGGCAGCTTGAAAATTTTCTGCGCCTGGTCAACGGCGTTTTTGACATAGTAATGACTGATATACGGACCGAGGTATAACGCCGTGACGTCGTTGTTGTTTTTCTCTGCGCTTATCCTGCCCCAATCGCCCTTTGTTATCTTGATAAAGGCATAGCCCTTGTCGTCCTTCAGCAGGATATTATACTTCGGCTTGTGCTGCTTGATAAGACTGCACTCAAGCACAAGCGCCTCAAATTCCGACGTTGTGATTATATATTCAAAATCGTCAACGTTCTCCACCATACGCCTTACTTTATCGGTGTGGTTATTCTGTGAGCCGAAATACTGGCTGACACGGTTTTTGAGCGCCTTGGCTTTGCCGATATATATTATCTTGCCGCCTTTGTTTTTCATAATATAAACTCCGGGTTCAAGCGGCAGAGCCATTGCCTTTTTTCTAAGCTGTGCTGTTTTTTCGCTCATTATATCAATCCTTAAAAAAGTAAATCTTTTTCAAATGCCTGTAAAAAGAAAAACGGACAGAGAAATCCTCTGTCCGCCTGAAATGCTTTAGAAATTATTCGGAAAAACCGGATTCAACAAGCTTAACCAAATCGTCAACAGCAGCCTGCTCATCAGGACCGTCAGCAATAATCTTGATTGTTGTACCGCCGACAATACCAAGCGAGAGAACACCGAGCAAGCTTTTTGCGTTTACTCTTCTCTCTTCTTTTTCAACCCAGATAGATGACTTATACTCATTAGCTTTCTGGATAAAGAAAGTAGCCGGACGAGCGTGCAAACCAACCTGATTCTGAACCTCAACATCTTTTACAAACATTTTAATCTCTCCTCTAAAATGATTTCTAAAAATGATTTCATTAACCCATTTCGATAATAACTTACTAACATCACAAACCACAAGTTAAAAACGTGCATTTTTTACTAAAAGTAAAAAAGTGGTTAAATCTTATTGAATATTATATCACACAGGTTTTTCCCGTCAATATCCTTTTTGCAATTTCGGTTTGATTAACATTCAATCCTACAAATATCGCAGGCGGATTTGTGCATTTTAAATAAAATTCAGAAAAAAAACTGTTTTTATGTACAGCTTTTATTTCTTTATTGGAATTATCATCAATTATTTTGAATTTCCGTGTCAATTTTTAGTCTTTCTTGCGCAGAAATTTCAGCAATCTTATACATATCCGGCCTTTTTTCTTTTGTGCGTTTCAGCGACTGCATCCTGCGCCAATCGTTGATATTTTTGTGATGACCCGACAAAAGCACCTCCGGAACCTCTTTGCCTCGCCATACGGACGGCTTTGTGTACTGAGGGTATTCAAGCAAACCGTTATAGTGGCTTTCCTCAGTAAAGCACTCTTCATCCGACAAAACACCCGGCACCATACGGCACAGTGCGTCGGCATAAACACAGGCAGGCAGCTCACCGCCTGTGAGAACATAGTCGCCTATCGACACCTCTTCGTCGATAAGCTCTTCAATCACACGCTCGTCAAGGCCTTCATAGTGAC
The DNA here is from genome assembly GCA_958448165.1 of uncultured Oscillospiraceae bacterium. Lineage (GTDB taxonomy): Bacteria > Bacillota > Clostridia > Oscillospirales > Acutalibacteraceae > UBA7067. Next base: position 23,833 of record CAUDCW010000015.1, on the reverse strand, counting down.
CGCAGAGTATGCAGATGTTTTCATATTTTTTTGCTGTGTCCTTCAAAAGCTGCTGGTTCATCACCCTGCCCTGCGGCGACATATATACAAAATGAGGTCTTGTGCCTGTCATTTGGCAGATATCCTCAAAGCACAGAGCAACAGGTTCAGCCTTGAGCACCATTCCCATTCCTCCGCCGTAGGGCGTGTCGTCAACACGCCTGTGCTTGTCAAAGGCATAGTCACGGAGCTGATGAAAGCAAAGCTCAATCGCACCGCTTTTTACGGCTCTGCCGATAATGCTCTCTGACAAAACAGCCTGACACATTTCAGGGAACAAAGTTATTATGTCAATCCTCATCGTCAAAAATCCCTTTCATCGGCTTAATTTTAATTTCGCCTGAAAATACATCAACATTTTTTACGACATCAGGTATAACAGGGATCAAAAATTTGCGTTTTTGGCTGTCCGTTATTTCGTACACATCATTTGCACCGGTCTTAAAAACATCAGTAATAATGCCGTATTCAGCATTTGATTCTGTATCAACAACCCTGCAATCAAGCAAGTCCTGTATAAAGTACTCTCCTTTTTCAAGGCTTACATCGCTGCGGTTCATCCAAAGCACCTTGCCGCGCAGTAAATCAGCCTGTTCTACGGTGTCAACACCCTTGAGCTTTGCTATAGCTATTCTTTTGTGAGGTCGTGCCGACACCTTAACCGGTGTTTTTCCGCCGTCAAAATACAGCGTTTTGAACTGCGACAAAAACTCCGGCGAATCACACCACGGCTCTATTCTTACCTCGCCCTTAAGGCCGTGTGTGCCGACGATTTTTCCGATTTCCAAAAAGGTCTTAACCATCTTATTCTCCTTTTCTGTTCCGATTCCTTAATTTTAAAGCTTTATTTTATATTTTATCATATTCTCGTTATTTTACAATACCCGTCTTTTACGGAAAGCTCTTTGGTTCTCAACTTAAAAAAGTAATAATATATTCATTGAATTATCTGCAGGAATGTGTTATATTTTTAACGAGCGGTATTCAAAGGCGTATCCTGAAAGAGCTGTTATGCACATTTCAGGACACACGTCAAATGAAGCTGCATCAGATGATATGTTATCACAAAGTATTGAAAGAGGTGATAGCATGAAAATTGGAATTATCGGTGCCGGAAGAGTCGGTTTTTCTATAGGCAGATTTCTTCACGACAACGGTAATCATATCGTAGGATATTACGATTCAGACATTCAGAACGCCGCAGACGCGGCAAAATTTACCGGAACGGACTGCTTTTCGGAAATTGACAAGCCGGTAACTTTAAGCGATACCCTGTTCATAACAACACCCGACAGTATAATTTCGACGGTGTGGGATTGCATTAAGGAAATGCCCGTAGAAAACAAAATAATATGCCATTTTAGTGGTTCATTATCATCTGATGTATTTTCGGGAGCAGCCGGGCTTGGCGCAAAGGCTTGCTCTGTTCATCCTTTGTTAGCGTTCAGCGATAAATATTCATCGTATAAATCCCTTAAAAATGCTTTCTTTACTGCCGAGGGCGACAGCGATGCTGTGTCAGCCATTGAAGAAATGCTCTTCTCGGCAGGCTGCAGTGTGCGTCACATTGACAAAAGCAGCAAATCGCTTTACCACACTGCGGCAAGCCTTTTGAGCAATCATATGGTTGCTCTGCTCGATGTGGGATATTCTCTTTTACAGCAATGCGGCTTTTCAAGAAATGATGCAATAAAAGCTACAAGCAGTCTGGTTAAAGAAAACGTCCGTAATGTACTGGACAGCGATTGTGTAAACGCCCTGACAGGACCTGTTGAAAGAGGCGACACACAAACCGTTGAAAAGCATTTGCAAAGCCTTGACAGCAGCGACAGGCTTGTTTATCTGGCTCTTGCAAATCGGCTTTTAAAGCTGTCAAAGCAGAAAAATAAGGACAGGGATTACAGCGAGATTGAGAAGCTTATAAAACTCAATATGTCATTGTGTGAATTAACGGAGGAAAGCTAAATGAAAAATACATCAGTTACTTTTAAGGAAGCAAAAGCAAAGGGCGACAAGCTGACAATGCTCACCGCCTATGATTATTCAACCGCAAAGCTGCTTGACGAATCGGGCGTGAACTCAATACTTGTCGGTGATTCTCTCGGTATGGTTATGCTCGGGTACGAGGACACATTAAGCGTTACTATGGAGGATATGATTCATCACAGTGCGGCGGTTGCAAGAGGTGCAAAAAACGCCCTCATAATCACTGATATGCCGTTTATGTCCTATCAGACCTCTGTGTATGACGCTGTGGTAAACGCAGGTCGTCTTGTAAAAGAGGGACGTGCGCAGGCTGTTAAGCTTGAGGGCGGTTTTGAGGTTTGCGAGCATATCAAGGCTATTGTCAGGGCATCAATTCCTGTTTGCGCTCACATCGGACTTACACCGCAGTCGATAAACGCATTCGGCGGATTTAAAGTTCAGGGCAAGGGCGAGCAAGCCGCACAAAAGCTTCTTGATGAGGCAAGAGCAGTTGAAGAAGCAGGAGCGTTTGCCGTTGTGCTTGAGTGTGTTCCTGCGGCTCTTGCGAAGAAGGTATCAGAGCAGCTTTCTATACCGACAATAGGAATAGGCGCAGGCAACGGCTGTGACGGTCAGGTGCTTGTATATCAGGATATGCTTGCGATGTATTCCGACTTCAAGCCGAAGTTTGTCAAGCAGTATGCACAGCTTGGCGAAACAATGAAAAATGCTTTTAAAGCCTATATCGACGAGGTAAAGTCAGGAGCCTTCCCTTCGGAGGAACACACGTTTAAAATTGATGAAGAAATCATCAATAAGCTTTATTGATAATTTAAAGAGCGGAGAGTGTTGATAATGGACATTAAATATACAGTCAAGGACGTAAGAGAACAGATTAACAAATGGAAAAGGCAGGGACTAAGCATAGGATATGTTCCGACAATGGGATACCTGCACGAGGGTCACAGAAGCCTGATTGAAGCCGCAAGAGCAAACAACGATAAAGTTGTTGTGAGCATCTTTGTCAACCCGATGCAGTTTGCTCCGAGCGAGGATTTAGACAGCTACCCGAGAGATCTTGAGAAAGACGCAAAAATGTGCAATGACGCCGGAGTTGACCTGATATTCCACCCAGAACCGAGCGAGATGTATAACGACGGCTTCTGCTCATATGTCGATATGAACGGACTGACAACCGAGCTTTGCGGAAAAACAAGACCTACCCATTTCAGAGGAGTTCAGACTGTTGTGCTTAAGTTCTTCAATATAATAAAGCCCGACAGAGCGTATTTCGGTAAGAAGGACGCTCAGCAGCTTGCCGTTATCAAGCGAATGGTTGCCGACCTCAATGTCGATGTCGAGATTATCGGCTGTCCGATTATCCGTGAGAGCGACGGTCTTGCAAAAAGCTCAAGAAATACATACTTAAACCCTGACGAAAGAAAAGCGGCGTTGATTTTAAACAAGAGCTTAAAGCTCGGCAGAGAGCTTATCGAAAGCGGCGAAACAGATTCTAAAGCGGTGATAAAGGCTATTTCGGATAATATCAACACCGAGCCGCTTGCAAAAATTGACTATGTAAACGTTGTCGATTTCAGCACTATAACACCTGTCGATAAAATAGGAAAAGCCGTTCTTGTTGCGATAGCCGTTTATATCGGAAAAACAAGATTGATTGACAACTTCATTATAGAATGATTGGAGCGGTAATATGAAGCTTACTATGCTCAAGGGCAAAATTCACCGTGCCGTTATAAAGCAGGCTGATTTAAATTATGTCGGCAGTATAACCGTTGACACCGAGCTTCTGGAGGCGGCAGGGATTTTAGAGTATGAAATGGTTCAGATTGTCGATATCGACAACGGCAACAGGTTTGAAACATACACAATCGCAGGAGAAGCAGGCTCGGGAATGATTTGCTTAAACGGTGCCGCCGCAAGGCAGGTCAGCGTCGGCGATAGAATAATAATTATGTGCTACGCACAGATGAACCCCGAAGAAGCAAAAGCACACAAGCCGTATGTAGTATTTGTTGATGACAACAACAAAATAAAGACAGTATCACGGTACGAAAAGCACGGATTGCTGACCGAGGATTTTATAAAATAAAAAAGATGAAAACGGAGTCTGAAATGACAGGCTCCGTTTTTATTGTGTTTATCGGCAGTTTACAAATCCGACGCAATTTTGTATAATAATAGAATAAACAGCAAAATTTGTGCATTTGAATTTTTTATTTAATGGTTGTTCCATTTAGTTTAGAGTTGTAAGGTTTAATCGAGTCGGAATGGTCAAGACCGTTCCCTACGAACTCTCTGCCTTGTAACGAGCATTTCTTAATTAAAAGAGCCTCAAAGCGGCGACAACCATAATTCTGCATTATGCATTCTGCATTATGCATTCTGAATTCTGCATTAACTCAAAATTCATCCGATTTATTCTACAATTTACCACCGTTATTTTTTTCGGCTGTGCGTATAATGATATTAGAGCATGACCGAAGAGCAATTTCTTCAGTCAATTCTGCTAATTATTATGGGGGTTTTGTAATGGATGAATATGACGCTTGGAATGAGTTTTTAAAAACAGGCAGCGTGCTTGACTATCTTGCCTATTCGTCAATGAAAAATTCAAAGCAATTGTTTGACGACTCACAACCCACGGAGGACGCATATGAACCTGAGCACAGACGGTCTGATAATCAAGGAACAGAATATTGGTGAAAACAGCCGTCTTGTAACCGTGCTGACCAGACAAAACGGTGTTATCAGGGCTTTTGTTAAAAATGCAGGCAGCATTAAAAGCGGCAAAAACGCCGCCACAAGGCTGCTGTGCTACTCCCGGCTGAATATTTTCAAGGGTCGGGAGTCGTACATAATCGACGACGCACAAAGCCTTGAAATGTTTGCTCCGCTGCGCCTTGACGTTGCAAAAATGGCGCTTGCCGAATATTTCTGCGAGCTTTCAATGCACTTCTTCCCTGAGGATATGCCCTGCGAAGAGGGACTGCGGCTGATACTCAACACGCTTTATGTTCTGTCACGTTCATCACGTCCGACACCGCTTATCAAGGCAACGGCTGAATTGCGTCTTGCAAGTATATGCGGATATATGCCCGACCTCGTGTGCTGTAACGAGTGTAAAAAGTACGAGGACGAAAATATGCACTTCTTTCCGAAAAGCGGCATACTTTTGTGCGGCGGCTGTGTTGATACAAAAAAGGAATATTCTCTGCGAACGGGGCTTGGCGTGACTGCGGCAATGCGGCACTCGATATACGCTCCGCTTGAAAAGCTTTTTTCCTTTTCGCTGTCCGATGACGGACTTGTGCTTTTCGAGCGAGCCGCCGAGGAATATCTTCTGTCGCTGACGGAAAGAAACTTTAAAACACTTGATTTTTATAAAGTGATAAGATAACGGAGAACAAAATGAACAGACACCTTAAAACACTTGAGCTTGATAAAATACTGAATATGCTGGCGACTGAGGCGTCCTTTGCAGAATCAAAGGAGCTTGCGCTGTCACTGCGTCCCCAAAATGATATGCAGCGAGTTCTGGCGAATTTAAAGGAAACCGAGGACGCTTATATACTTACCGGCCGTTTCGGTGCGCCGTCGTTCGGAAGCATCAAAAACATCTCAGGCTGTCTTGCAAGAGCCGCCGCAGGCGGTATGCTGTCGATGGGCGAGCTTCTGCGTATTGCCGAGGTACTGCGAATTGTCAGAGGAGTAAGACAGTGGAGAGAAAAATGCACCTCGGTAGAGAGCATACTCGACAGACGCTTTCAGTCGCTTGTACCGAACAAATATCTTGAGGATTCCATAACATCAGCTATAATATCCGAGGAGGAAATGTCCGACAAGGCCTCCCCTGCCCTGTCGGATATACGCAGGAAAATAAAAATTACGTCACAGAAAGCAAGGGACGCACTGAACAAGATAATCCATTCAGCCACCTATAAAAAGTATTTACAGGACTCTATCGTAACAATGCGTGACGGACGTTACGTTGTGCCTGTCAAAGCTGAATGTCGAGGAAGCATCAGCGGACTTGTGCACGATACATCTGCAAGTGGCTCGACTATCTTTGTTGAGCCGATGGGCGTTGTTGAGGCGAACAACGATATCAGGGTTTTGCAGTCAAAGGAAGAAGCCGAGATTGAACGTATTCTGTTTGACCTGTCGGCAAATGTCGGCAGCTTTGCAAGGCAGATTTCGGATAACTACGAGTGCCTGACTCAGCTCGATTTGATTTTTGCCAAAGCGTCGCTTGCGTATAAAATGAAAGCGTCTATGCCGCTTATTAACGACGACGGAATAATCGAGCTGAAAAAAGCAAGACACCCGCTTATTGACAAAAACAAGGTCGTGCCGATTGACGTACATCTCGGAACAGACTTTTCAACGCTTGTCATCACAGGTCCGAACACAGGCGGCAAAACGGTAACACTGAAAACCATTGGACTTTTAACGCTGATGGCTATGTGCGGACTGATGATTCCGGCAGGCGACAACAGCCGTATTTCAGTCTTTGACAACGTGCTTGCCGACATCGGCGACGAGCAGAGCATCGAGCAAAGCCTGTCAACCTTTTCGGCTCATATGACAAATATCTCAAGCATACTGAAAATTGCCGACAACAAAAGCCTTGCGCTTATAGACGAGCTTGGCGCAGGAACAGACCCTGTTGAGGGCGCCGCACTTGCAACTGCTATACTTGAACGGCTTAGCTCCCTCGGCACTATAACAGCCGCCACCACCCACTATGCCGAGCTAAAGGCATATGCGCTCAACACCGCCGGAGTAGAAAACGCCTGCTGTGAATTTGACGTTGCAACTCTCCGCCCGACATACAAGCTGTCAATCGGCGTACCGGGACGTTCAAACGCCTTTGCAATCTCGCAAAAGCTGGGCATTGACGATGAGATTATCGCACGCTCAAAAAAGCTTGTATCCCGTGAGGACAGAAAGTTTGAAAGCGTTGTGCGCAATCTTGAGAAAAAGCGGCAGGCGCTTGAAGAACAGCTAAAAGATGCCGAGCAGAAAACGCTTGCGGCTAAAAAGGCGCTTGAAGAAGCCGAGGAAAAAGTTCAGAGAGTTAAACAGCAAAACGATGCTGAAATTCAGCGTGCCAAGGAAGAAGCATCAAGAATTGTCGCAAAGACAAGAGCCGCCGCACTCGACGTTATGGAAAGCGTTGAAAGAGTGCAGAAGGAGCAGAAGCTCTCAGCCGAGGATAAAGCGAGATTAAGACAGGAAATTAAAAACATCGAGAACACAGCCGACCCGATTGAAAAGGCAAAGCCGGGCGACTATAAGCTGCCGAGGAAGCTGAAGGTCGGCGACACGGTTCTGATTTTTGATATAGACAAAAAGGCAACTGTGCTTGAAATTAACCCCGACGGCAAAACGGTGCTTGTGCAGGCAGGAATTATCAAGACAAGAGCCGACATAAGCAACCTGCGCCTGCTTGATGCGCCAAAACAGCAGAAGCCGAAATCTCACGGCGGCAACCGCACAGTCACAAAGCAGACCGACATAAAGGCTGTAACCGAGGTTGACCTGAGAGGAATGACTGCGACAGAGGCGATAATGGATTTGGAGAGTGCTATTGACTCGGCAATCTTATCGGGCATCAACCAGATAACCATAATTCACGGCAAGGGTACTGGTGTGCTCAGACGTGAGGTTCAAAGCTTCTTAAAAACCTGCAAGGCTGTCAAAAGCTTCCGTCTTGGCGTGTTCGGCGAGGGTGAAAGCGGCGTGACGATTGCAACCTTGAAATAAAGGAGGACGATAATATGGGGAAAGAAAATCTGCCTGTTGAAAGCTACGACGACAACTTCGACTCGATAGACTTATCAAGAAAAAACAAAAAGGGTCACGGAGTGCGCAATACTATGATTATAATAGTTTCTTTGCTTTTACTACTTGTGATTGCCGCCGCAACAGTTATTATTCTTGCTCTGCAAACGCCGAACAGCGACAAATTCACGGCTCAGCCAAGCTACGATATGTTAACTACGCTTGTCAAGTCGGCTATTTACGATAACGAGGCTGAAATTTCAAACGATGAATTAAATTCCTTTATCGCCTATATGCTTGAGAAAGCAAATGATAAAAACGAGCAAAACGGCGAGAAGAAATTGCCGATAAAAAATGCCGCCGTGTTTGTTCACAGCGACAGCTTGAGTGAGCTCTATGCCCAGGTTGAATTCAGAGGCCAGACGCTTGAGGTTTCGGGCGAATTTGAGCTTACGCCCGCTGTTTTTGACAACAGCATTGTGCTTTCAATGAAGTCGGCAAAAATCGGCGCTCTCCCCGTCCCGCCGGGTTTTCTGCTCGATTACATATTCAAGGACGGCGGCATAGCAAGCGACGCCGGTTTCTTAGAGCGTGACGGCAACAACATCTATATAACTACCTCATACAGCTTTGAGGCGTTCAGTCAGAACATCACCTTAGAGGTAACAAAGATTAAACCGACAGACGACGGAATAACACTTAAAACAACAAGCGCCGCCGACATAATTTTAGGCTCGCTCGAATCGTGGATAGGCTCACTCTTTGGGTAAATCAAGATAAGCAAAAGGCTTCAGGTACAGCGTTAATTTATGCTGTCCTGAAGCCTTTTTATTTTAGTGAATGGACATACCGCAAAAGCGGCACAATATATTTTTTATCGGAAATATCGTAAGAACGGCTGACCATTTCTGCCATTTTCTTTTCGTCCTCGGTAGCGTCCTTTTTCTTTCTGAGCATACTTGCAAACAGCTTCATCATTATCCTTGAAGAAAAACTCATCTTTTCATAATTCAAGCCGCCTTGCAGGTAAAAGCCCTTGACAATACTGTTCTTCGGTATATTCTGCTCCATTGTTTTCGGGATTTCCGGACTGTCCATCGATGATGCCCCGACCGCAAAGACAACATAATTTTTGCTTGCGTCCTTTTTAAGCTCCTCGAAAACCCAGTTGAGCTTTTTTATTCTTCCTGCGTGACACCAGCTGCCGAAGATTATTGTGTCAAAGTCGCCCAAGGCTATTTCATTAATTCTTTGCAGGCTTATGCTGTCACACTGCAGCTCCTGCGCTATCCACTGTGCATACTGCTTTGTAAAGCCTGTCTGAGAATTGTATATCACTATCGTTTTCATATCTCTGTCCTTTCAAGCCTGCTTCACTATTTTGTAATCTGATTATCCCTTTAAATAAGCAGGTTTGATTTAATGCAGAATTCAGAATGCAGAATTATGGTTGTCGCCGCTTTGCGACTCTTTTAATTAAGAAATGCTCGTTACAAAGCAGAGAGTTCGTAGGGAACGGTCTTGACCGTTCCGGGATAGGCATATTAACTGCAACGCTTTACAAAATCAGAATAGAGTATAACACTCTGCGGCTCAAGCCGGAACAGGCAAGCCTGTTCCCTACGACCTCGTTACGAAATTCATCTTCAATCTCAACTCTAAACTAAATTATCGCTTAGCTTACTTAAGGGGATAACCATATTTTGTAATTATAATTATACCTGACTTAAAATTATTTTACAAGCTTTAATCTGAAGGATAACATTCGCACAGTCAATCATTATCTCATCTCTTACTCCTGAAATTATTTCACAAGCATCTCCCCTATAACTACTTTTTTGAATGGCACGAACTGCTCATCGGGCAGCCTGAACAGCCGCAGCCGCAGGAGGACTTTCCTTTTTTCTTGTTTTTAACCAGCCTGATTATTATTGCAATCACCACGCTAAGAAGCACCGCAGTGATAATAATTGTCGCAATGTTTTCACAAATCCACGCAAGCATCTAAAAACCCCCTGTCTGTTTAAGTTTTTATTTTAAAGCACTAACCCTTTTGCTGAGCCTTGTGGAGTCCTTGTGCGGCTTGAACAGCATATAAAGCATACCGATAATTAACACAATTGCAACGATAAGTCCGATAATATTGAGGTTACCGGTAAAGGCAGAGCCAATCTGATTAATCATCAGAGAAATAGCATAAGCGAAGCCGCACTGATAGAGGATTGCAAAGGCGGTCCATTTTGCTGAGTTCATCTCACGCTTGATTGCGCCGATTGCGGCAAAGCAAGGAGCGCAAAGCAGGTTGAACGTGAGGAACGAGAAGCCGCTGACAGCCGTAAACGCCGCCGCAATATTCTGATAAACCGTAGCTTCACCGCCGCCGTAGAGGATACCGAGAGTTCCGACGATATTTTCCTTTGCGACAAGTCCTGTGATTGACGCAACAGCCGCCTGCCAGTTGCCCCAGCCGAGTGGATTGAATATCCAGGCAATTGCGTTGCCTATTGCGGCAAGAATACTATGGTCGATCTGTTCGTCCGAAAGCATTTGGAATGTGCCGTCAACAAATCCGAAGTAGGTGGTAAACCATACGAGGATTGTCGAAATCAGGATAATTGTGCCTGCCTTTTTGATGAACGACCAGCCACGCTCCCACATTGAACGCAGAACATTTCCCACAGTCGGCATATGATATGCAGGCAGCTCCATAACAAACGGTGCTGGCTCGCCCAAGAACGGTCTTGTCTTTTTAAGCATAATACCCGAGATGATAATAGCCGCCATACCCATAAAGTATGCGCTCGGTGCTACCCACCACGCTCCGCCGAAGATTGCGCCTGCAATCATTGCGATAAACGGCAGCTTTGCACCGCAGGGGATAAATGTGGTTGTCATAATCGTCATTCGGCGGTCACGTTCGTTTTCAATCGTTCTTGACGCCATAATGCCCGGAACGCCGCAGCCTGTGCCGATGAGAACAGGGATAAAGGATTTACCCGAAAGTCCGAATTTGCGGAAGATACGGTCAAGCACGAATGCAATTCGCGACATATAACCGCAAGCCTCAAGGAATGCAAGGAAGATAAAAAGCACAAGCATCTGCGGAACAAAGCCGAGAACTGCACCAAGACCAGCCACAATACCGTCAAGAATCAAGCCCTGAAGCCAGTCTGCACAATTCACAGCGTTGAGTCCGTCCTCAACAAGTACGGGAATACCGGGCACCCACACGCCGTAGCTTGCAGGGGCGGGTTCTTCACATTCGTATTTTTCAAAAACTTCTACAGCAGCTGAAAGCTCCTCACCTGTGAATGTCACGTCCTCGGTTGCGAGGGTTTCTTCGTCCTCAAGGGTGTATTCAGCCGTATCGCTCGGTGAGAACTGTGAGGAATACGATTTTAAAACGGCTAAGGCAATGGTTGAATCAAAGGTTTCGGATTCGGTGTCAAGTGCCTCTGCAAGCTCGTCGCTCCCCTCTTTGCCCAAATCTATAAATGCGTTTACAACATTTGTTGCATCGCCGAATTCTCTGACCTCATCTTCATAATCTGACGAGCCGATTCCGAGTAAATGCCAGCCGTCGCCGAACACACCGTCGTTTGCCCAGTCGGTCGCCCATGTGCCGACTGTCGTTACCGACACGAAATATACAATGAACATAATTACAGCAAAAATCGGCAGTGCCGCAAAGCGGTTTGTGACTACCTTGTCGATTTTATCGGAGACTGACAGCTTGCCTGCGCTTTTCTTTTTGTAACAGCCTTTCATAAGCTGTGCAATATAAACGTATCGGTCGTTTGTTATAATGCTTTCTGCATCGTCGTCAAGCTCATCCTCAGCCGCTTTGATGTCCTGCTCAATGTGACTGAGTGTTGATTCCGAAAGCTTTAGCTGTTCAAGCACCTTGTCGTCACGCTCAAAAATCTTGATTGCGTACCAGCGCTGCTGCTCTGCCGGCATACCGTGAACAGCCGCTTCTTCAATATGTGCGATTGCGTGCTCAACAGGTCCTGAGAATGTGTGCAAAGGAACTGTTTTTGAATTTTTCGCCGCATCAATTGCCGCTTCTGCGGCTTCCGTAACACCGCTGCCTTTGAGTGCCGAAATCTCGACAATCTTACAGCCAAGCTCACGGGAAAGCTCCGCTATATTGATTTTGTCGCCGTTTTTCCTGACAATATCCATCATATTAATTGCAACGACTACGGGAATACCAAGCTCGGTAAGCTGTGTTGTCAGGTACAGGTTTCTTTCAAGGTTTGTACCGTCAACTATGTTGAGAATAGCGTCGGGACGTTCGCCGATAAGGTAGTTTCTTGCCACAATCTCCTCAAGAGTATATGGTGACAGAGAATAGATTCCCGGGAGGTCGGTGATGATTACGCCGTCGTGCTTTTTAAGTTTGCCTTCCTTTTTCTCCACCGTGACACCGGGCCAGTTGCCGACAAACTGATTTGAGCCTGTCAGCGCATTGAACAGCGTTGTTTTACCGCAGTTCGGGTTACCTGCAAGGGCAATTCGCAAATCCATATGTATTTCCTCACTTTCAAGTTAGCTTATGCTAACCACAATTTTAAATAATAAGGGGAACTACCCCCTTTTTAATAATTATTCTACCTCAATCATTTCAGCGTCTGCCTTGCGGATTGAAAGCTCATATCCACGCACATTCACTTCAACGGGGTCGCCCAAGGGTGCAACCTTGCGGATATGCACTTCAACGCCCTTTGTTATTCCCATATCCATAATGCGGCGCTTAACCGCCCCCTCGCCGTGAAGCTTAACAACCCTGACGGTATCTCCGATTTTTGCCTGCTTCAAAGTTTTCATCACTGTTCCCTCCTTAAAAAATATAAGTTCTGCCGCCGCAGATGCTATATCATAATTTTCTGCGCCATTTCCCGGCTTATTGCAATGCGTGATTCCTTGACTTTCACAATGACATTTCCGCCGATTGTGTTAATCACCGTAACTTCTTCGCCGACGTTAAAGCCGAGGTTTTCAAGATGTGTTTTGACCTCCTGCTTTCCGCCGATTTTCTTGATTATATTTTCTTCTCCGATATCTGCAAGTGTAAGCGGCATCATTTTTACACCATCCTTTAAGCTCACGAGTTAGCATACGCTAACTGCAAGCTTTAATTATGAGTTAGCTTTCGCTAACCACAAAACAGTATATCCGTTACACCGGCGATTGTCAACACTTTCAGATATTTTCAGCGTGAAGCACAATAAGTTAGCATATGCTAACCAACGCTTTTGTGAAAAGCACCGACAGCATTATTCCCTGTTATCCTCTATTTCTTGATTTTGGAAGGTGTTTGTGATATGCTATTTTTATAGTAATTTCCGTAACGGTTAAATAAACTTACAGGAGGAATCTGTTATGCATCTACAGGAATCGGGTGAAATGTATCTTGAAACCATCTATATTTTATCGCAAAAGCACAGTGCTGTTCGCTCTGTTGATGTAGGTGAATATATGGGTTATTCAAAGCCAAGCGTCAGCCGTGCGGTAGGAATTCTGAAAAACGGTGGATATCTGACCACTGACGCAGACGGTTTTTTGTCACTTACCGACGCAGGTCTGGAGGTCGCAAAAAAAATTTATGAACGCCACACAATGCTGACTGATTTTTTGATACGGCTTGGAGTAAGCGAAAAAACAGCCGCCGAGGATGCCTGCAAGATGGAGCACGACATCAGCGACGAAACCTTTGAGGCTATGAAACGCCACGCAAAGAAACACTCTCCGTGAAAAATAGCATTGCAATAAAACTGCTTTTATGCGGCAAACTGTTTGTTTGATTTGCCATTTTACCTCACCTTTCTTTTTACAATAAGTCTGAACAACTTTATTGTAGCGGAAAGGTGAGTTTTTGGTATAACTTATTCTTAGAGAAATGAATAAATCACGCTAAAGCTGTTTGCGCATCTCGCCTGCAATAAGACCGATATAATAATTTTCAAACCATTTTGTCAAGCCAATAATATCTTTAATCTTTGACTTTAAAATCAATACCTGCCTTTTTTGCCTGAGCACACAAATCCTTTGTTAATATCTTGTATTGTTTGCCGTCTTTGATAAAATGCGTTCCGCATTGTCTGAATTTAAAGGAAACGTTTTTGCGAACACACTGTTCCCTGATATCAAGCACCCAAGAATAATCAAGAGGTCTTGCATTATAATCCGATTCACCGCCGACAACAACAAGCTCTACATCATCAAGATATCTTTCTATATTTATTTGTTCAAGCAGCGGCTGTGCTGTTATGCATTTATGCTTTATCGGCAGTTTACTGAATATCCCAAGTTTATATTCGGCATTTTTTTGATTCTCGACGGTACAGCCGACAACAACATTTTCGTACCCATTATTCCAGTCTTCAGGAATACACTCCATAAATCTGTCAATACGTTTAATCAAAAATAAAAATGTGCAGTCCTGACGCTCCTTAATCATCCGCCAACATTCATTACGCCATTCGTCGGCTTCTTCAATCAGAAAATCCGTGGAAAAGCAGGTATAAACTATTCCTGATTTCATTTTATAGCTTCCGTTTTTCAAGCGCTCTGTCGGCTTTCCGAAATCCTTTGTCTTTACGATGTTGCCTGTATCCACATTACGCTTTGCATCACCTTTATGAATATAACAATGCAAGCAGCCATCGCTGCATTTTCTGCAGCCTCTCCAAGGATTCCACATAGCCATAATTTTCCACGCCAAATCCCGATTTATCTTGCAGATATTATACATTACCCCAAAGCGACGGTCAACTCAGAACCTAATTTTCCTTTTGTTTACCCCAATAATTTTCTATAACCTTTATTCTTCTTCAAAACTATATGCTGCTGTCAAAAATTTAACAGCAGCATATTTTTATTTTACTTATTTAATTCAAGTGTCAATATGAACGTCAATGATTCATAAAAGTTATTACTTCAGCGATGTCAAATCTATTGTCAAACTGTCCGTTTCACTTTCAAGAAGATCTGAGAACTTGATTTCAACAGGCGTTGTTAAATCATTGAGCTTGTATGTCATTTTAACCTTAATTGTTCATTTTGACATCATCGCAGGCGGAATGCTTTTCTGCCTGCGATGTGCAAAAGCTTTTAGAATTACTTGTAAACAGCAGACTTTGCAAGCTCCTGAACAAGGGGATCGGTAATGTCAAGGCTGATCGTGCCTTTATTTGTTGCTCTTATCTCAACATAGATGTCCTTGCCGTCTGCTCTCTTGTAATAGGATACAAGGCAGGTTTCTGCGCCGTGTTCGTGTGACATATTAACCACTTTGTATGTAGTATCACCGTAGGTTACTTCTTCGCCGATTTCAGACTTGCCCTCTTTATAGGTATCGAGATTTCTTACTCTGATACATTCCTGCACTGCGTCGTCAAGGGAGCTTATCATTCTTGTAGTGCTGACTTCAAGCCTGCCCTCGATTGTGTATTTTTTGCCGAAATCAATCTCAATTGTGCCAAGTGCGTCCTCATCGTGGTAATAGGAGTAAACATTGTACTGCAAGCCCTCGGGGATTGTTACTGTGCAGAAAGCGCTGTCGAGAGTTTTCTCGCCCTCGCCGCTGTCGCCTGCTTCAAGCTCCTTGCTTTCTGTCTGAGATTCCGTTTCAGGCTGTGTTTCGGTTGCCTGAGGCGTTGTTTCCGAGCTTTCGGACGAGCTTGTGGTTTTAGTTGTTTCAGATGAAGCGTCTGCGGAGCTGTTGCCGTCCGTGCAGGCTGTGATTGAAGCCGCAAGAAGAAGTGTCAATAAAACAGCAGTAAATTTTTTCATTTTGAATTCCTCCTTAGAATTTATATTTTTATCTGTTTGATATTTAAAACTTATTGATTATGCCTGATATATCATTTTGAATTTAAGCTTGTATGTTTAGTGATCAAAGAAACATCACAATATTACTTCAACGAAGTCAAATCTATTGTCAAACTATCCGTTTCACTTTCAAGAAGATCTGAGAACTTGATTTCAACAGGCGTTGTTAAATCATTGAGCTTGTATGTCATTTTAACCTCAAGGCTCTCGCCGGGAGCTACATCCTGTCTTGCGCTCTCGTCGAGCGTGTCGAATGAATCCTCGCTTACAAAAATTGTAGTGTATTGCTGTTACGGTAGAAATATCTCCCCATTTGTACTCTGCTGTTACCGGGATTTTCACCGTGTACTGCGTACCGCTTTTGAAGGTAGTATCGGCAGGAGTCCACGAGGGTGTTCCCGGTATTACGTAGCCTGAGGTGCATTTTGCCGTTGATGACGGCTTTAAGCCTGCAACAGGCTCTGTTACTGAAAGTTCAATATCCTGTGTTTTGTACTCATCGGGTGCAGTTATTGTCATATTAAACACGATAGAACGACTGCCGTCCTCGTTTTTAACTGTAACATAGGAATCTATTCCGTTAAGTTTTCCGTATACAGTACTGTAAAATGTATATCCTTCCTTTGGAATAACGTCAATTGCGACTGTTACATTATCTCCGCATTCAAATTCATAATCATCACTGAGAATCTTGCGGAACATCGCCCACCTTACATTACCAATGGTGTATGGAGCATTTGCGTCGTTTTTCGGATTTTTGAAATCTCCGACTGTCTTGTGATTCCAGATTTGATCGAGGTTGTCAAAGTAAAGATCATTACAGTATTTGATTACCTTATCCACAGACAAAGTAACTATATCCGACATAACAGTTCCGCCGTAGCCTTTTGCAACGCAGTAAACACGCTTGCCTGTCATCCAGTCGGAAACTTCCCTGAGCATAAGCATTTTGCCGCCTGAATACACATTTGGAGTTGTATAGCCGTTGTTTGAAAGATAGTTCCACGAAAGCTCATGTCCGTTTTCGTCAATAATGTGCCATATGTACTCGTTTGCATTGTCAGCGTCTATTTTAAGAACGATTGCGTCACCCATATTAAGGGAATGTCCGCCCGACGGCTGTGTTGTAATTCTCGGCCTTTTTGCAGATATATCAATAGAGCCTCCGAGCGAATAATCGGTGATATTATGGTCAATTACTAAATCGGTATCATAATCTGTAACATAGCAGCCTTTGGGAATAATTTTTGAAAAATCAGTTTTTGAACTGAATTCAATTCCTTTATTTCCATAATATCTTCCTCCGGAAATTATAGTATTAGTGCTATAATCACCGCCCAAGTAAACTGCCGCCAAATTGCCGTCTTCGGTTTGATTATACAATTTAAAATATCCGTTTGAAATATTAAGTGAATGAAGTCCTCTTGCATCTAATGCATTTAATGAACCGTAGAAATAACCGCCGTTTATTGTTAAATCCGCCACATATGCATACAAAGCGTATTTCTGATATAAATTTCTGTCCGTATCCTTATATTCGAAGTTGCCGCCGTTTATTGTGACAACGGTATCTCTATCCATATAAACTGCCGTGTTGAGTGCGCCGAAATTACCATAGTTAATTTCGACAGTAGTTTTTTCTTTGTACGGGGCTGTAATTTTCACGGCTGAGCTTTTGTAATAGGTTGAATTAAAATATCCGCCGTTAATAACCGCTGTACCTCCGTCAATTTCAACAGCAGAGGTTTCATTATAGGAGTTATATACACCGCTGTCAATGCGGAGGTTTCCGCTTGATTTTACAATCGGAAAAGCATAAGTAAAAGTACCTCTGTCATCTGAACCCGGTGACAGAGAATAAACATTAGTCAATGTAAGACTTCCTGAGTTTCCGACATAAAACACCGCTTCACCGTTGCCGGTATCAAAAGAAAAATTGTATTTGAAGTTAACAGTACTATCTATACCGTTTCCGTCCTTTTGCCATAACCTGAGCTTTCCTTGCTTGATTTCAAAAAGCCTTTTGTCGTACAATGTTTTTCTTACCAGCATACAGTTGTTTAAGTCTATTGTAATGTCAGCGTCAGGGTCATCCAAACAAAGGGTATAATCATACTTGAAGTCCTCCTGTTTAAAGATTTTACCGGGAAAATCAAGTTTAATCCACTGCTTGCCGCCCTTTGCAAGAGCATTTCTCAATTCGTCATAAGTGGTTACGACTGTTTGTTCCCCTGTTTTCGGAACTGTTATTCTCTCCATATCATGCGAGCAACTGGAGCATTCTTTTACATATTCTCCTTCTTTACTTGCAGTAGCCTGATTAATACATGACCAACTTTCAGTTCTTGTGCAATATTTGCGGTGCTTACCTTCAGAGTCAAATATTTTTTCACCGCATACAGTACATTCACGCCAATGGCAGTTGTCGTCATAACTGTATGAACCTTGTATATGAATATGATCTTCAGGGGAACAAATCATAGGAGCAGAAGAACACATCAAAATAGTATCGCTGTCAGTCCAGCTATCCGGCAAAGAGATACCCTCCGGAGCCGTAGATTTAAGCACTGATACCGGAATATAATTACCTTCTGTGCTTACATCCATCAAATTACCGTTTTCATCATAGAGGGTTACTGTACATTCGGTACCCGCCGGAATATATTTGTTTTTAATAAGAAACATTATCAATAAACTGTATTTTTTTGTATCAACAAACTTATCAAGCTTATATGGTTCTTCACCGTAAGAATTAAAAACCTCAGAATAAAAGGACTTGAAGCTTTCGGGTTCAATTGCCACCTCATCGTCGCCTTCCCAAATACAGCCCTGTAACACGTAGCTGAAACCACCGTCAAAGGTAACATTGCATTTCGGAGCAGCACCGGGACGTGGGTAAACTACATTGTTAATGGTTATGCTGTAATCAGCCGCACTTGCCGTAAGCATTGTCAAAGGCAATGCGGAAATGCAGATTAGTAATGCTAAGCATATGCTTAAAACTTTTTTTGAAATGTTTGTTTTCATAAAAATTCACCTCACAAGTATTATTTATGTTTCTGTGTTCTTCTCTGTTTTATCAGAGAGTATCAACAACCGCAGACAGATAGGTGGCAGATACCGAGCCGTAAAGGAAATCATCAATAAGTCCGTCTTTTTTCGCTCGGCGAACCTTATCGGCTAATTTTTTCTCGGTATTTTCATCTACCACGAGAACGATTTTACAATCGGGACAATATGATTTTACTTCGTCACGGATTTTCATTCGCTCCTCAATTTTCCACGGAGTGTAGGCTGTGACCTCCATTATAAGAACATTCGCTTTAGTAAAAACGCACATATCCGTTGTTTTGTCGGGACTTTCACTCGGAAAAACCTCAAAATCCGAATCAAAATCACGCAAGGCAGTTGCTATGGCGTCAGCAAACAAAGCGTTTTGCATATCTACAACGACTCTCCGCATAAAATCACCTCCGTTTCATAATTAAAAATCGACAACACAGATTTGTACCGTAATAATTATAATGTATTTGTTTCTATTGCGCCCTGTACCTAAGTACAGGTTTTTGCACTTTATTCAAAAAAATTTCAAAAAATTAACCCGACTTCAAAGAAAGCCGGGTTAGACTGATACGGTTTCGGTTATTCGGTTTTTGAAAACTCCTGCTCTTCGGGGATGTTGGGAACAATAAATTTCTTGTTTGTTACTGCAATGGCAAGCCGTGTTCTGTTGGCATATCCGGTTTTTGATAAGATGTTGGAAGCATGAAATTTGACGGTTCTTTCCGCAATAGCCAGCTTGTCGGCTATTTCATCGTATTCCAATCCGTCACAGATAAGCCGCAGTACCTCAATCTCCTTTGCCGTCAGCTCCGTGCTTTCGGCAAGTCCCAATTTCACCTTCGGCGTTTCGTTCGGAAAAAGATGCTCGCCCGCCATTGTGCGGTCAATCACATCAATCAGCGTTTCCGGACTGATATCCTTATACCAGAAGCTGTCAACCCCGGCTGCTTTGGCTCGTTCAAGGTAGCTCACCTCAAACATTGATGTGACAACGATGATCTTGATGTTCGGAAACTTCGCCTTGATTTCCGCGGCAGCTTCAATTCCGTCTTTATTACCCAAAGTGCAGACGTCCATTAAAATCAGGTCAATGTGCTGCTGACAGCATTTCAAAATAGCAATATCCGCTCCGTTCAGACTGGTGACCAGCTCGTATCTGCCACTGTCGGAAAGAGTCCGCTCCATATTTTCACGGGGCATCCGCTGATCCTCTACAATAAGAACCCGTTTCATTCTGTACCCTCCTGTATCACCGTGAGAACCACGGTTAATGCAAAGCTCGGCTTCGACTGTATTTCCATCGTACCGCCGCAATCCATGATATGACGGTACAGGTTGAGAAGTCCGCCCTTGGGAACAACCTCGGTTTCGGGAGGTCTTCCGTCATTTGTAATCTTCATGGAAATGCTGTCTCCCTTTTTCTCCACCGTGATATGTATTGTTGTTGCTCCGGCATGACGCACGCTGTTTGTCAGGCATTCCCGCATGGCAAGAATCATAACACGCCGAAGCTCCTCCTGCTCAGGCAACTCTCCGGTCATATTTACTTTTATTCCGATTGCCTCGGCATCATGCAGGAATCTGTCCGGTTCGCAACGCCCCTGCGGATAGGCATTATCGTATTTTATGGTGCTGACAGCCCGGCGGAACAAATCTATGGCATTTGCCGCTTCCTCCGTCCGGTTATTGTTAAGAATGTGCCGTATGGCGATCAGTCCCGCTCCCATATCGTCATGCAGCTTCGTCTTGGCGGACAGCACTTCCTTTTCTCTTGTAAGAATCAGAGCATTGTCGGAAAGCCATTTTAATTCTCGGGAAATGGCATTCAGCCGCTTGATCTGCGCTTTCAGCTCAAGATTTTTATTGTACAGCTCGGTGATATCCGAAAATACGGCTTCCGTATACACAATACCGTCCGAAGCTTTCACCTCGGTCTGTCGGTAACGCCACACTTTGCCGTCAGGGAAAAGATAGGTCTGCCTCTCCTGAGAGAGCCGGATTACTCCGCTGGACGCATCGCAGTCTGACAGTGCGTCCTGCAGTTCTGCAAGCGTTTGGAGATCACTCTGTGCAATCGTGAGGAATAGAGAATCCATTTGCCTGTTGCAAAGCTTTACGCCCCCGGACGGTGTGAAATAGCATATGCCGCTTGGCAGCATATCCAGAGCCTGTTTGATTGAATCTCGACTAAGCGACTGTCTCCTTAGTCTCCACAGCCCTGCAATATCCCATATCATCAGAAAATCTGCCGCAAATGTGACGCACCAAAGCAGCCACATAGGGAGAGGCAACCACATCTTGTACTCCAATCCTTCGGTTATCTGTGAAAAAGCATCTGCTAACACTGACAATAAGATAAGAAAGAACAGAAATACGGACAGATGCAGATATTTTTTCCATTTGTCACGCTGTCTGCCGTAAGCTGCAAGCAGCAGGAAAAGGGATAAAATCAGGGTAAGGAACAAGGCAACAAGCAGCATCGTTTGTGCCGAAGTCGAAGAAAGATAAAAATTCGTCATACCTGTTCACCCGCCTTTCCGATACGCAGAGAAAAGCGCCATACGCCTTCCTCATAAGTGCAGGTGTCAGAAAGCTCGGACAGCGCCGACAATTCGGTTTTGCTTTCTGCTTGCAGATAAAAGATGACGGCGTCTTCAAGACTGCGGGCTTTCAGCCAGACAAAACGAAGGTCATCCATCGCTTCTTCCGTCACTGCTTCAAAAAAGTCATATACACGGATCGCATCCCGGATATAAATGCTGTTTTTGCCCGGAATATCAACGGCACACTCCACACACATAAGCTCTAAATTGGCAAAAGACTCATCAAGACAGGCTGACAGCTCGGCGGTATCCGTTACATCGGATTTTTCGCCGATAAACATTAAATTACCCCGACGTTTTATGTATGCTCCGATCACCGCCGCTTTTGCAAGCAGACTGCGGCGAATTTTCGGGTCGGGTTCCGCTTCATATTGCGTCAAGAGCTGGTCGAGCAGCTCGATTTGATGTGCGGTTTGTGCCTGCAGCCGGTCATACAGTCTGTTCTTTTCCCGAACTGTGTTGATCTTCACCTTGGTTTTATAGTTTTCCTGCTCCACATAATTGCTTTCCGAAATAGTTTTCCTGTTTTCCTCCAGCTTTTCCAGCAGAGCGGTAATGTCTGTAATATCTTCCTGCCACAAAACATAACCGCCGTTGATCTTACTGCTTCTGAGCAGAGTGTTGTTATCAAGCATTGTTACGTCCCTCTGCGCCGAGCGCATCATATCCGCCGTGAGCTTCGGTGCGTTTGAAGAGGCATAACGGGTATCATAGTCCGTGTCTACAATCTGTGCTCCTATTGAACCGGCTTCAAACAGCGATTTGTAACCGGTATTGGTCTGGATAAGTCCGCATTGAATACAGCATTCCAATATTCCGGTGAACATCAGACACTGCGCCGCCGTGATGTCGCCACCAATCATCTGCAGCCACTCTACGCCGCTGACATATATCAAGGCATATACAATAGAAGCTGTTAACAGCAAGAACGGCAGATATTTTTTCCTTTGCGAGTGCCGGCACTTGATTAACATGATGACAAATGCCGCTAAAGCGCAAATAATCTCCCACCCGAGTACGATATAATATCCGAATGTATATCCATTGTTTTTGTCCGTCCATACCTCTCCTTCCGGGAAGGAAAAGATAAGCTGATGGAGATCATTTGTAAGCACCGACAGCAGACAAAGCACCGTAGGAATATATAACAGCAGCAGCGCCGTTTTCGATAACTTTGCGTTCGCGGGCTTACCCAGTGAGATGGCTACAAACAAAGAAAACAGCGGAATAAACAGCATTGGCAAGTAGTAACAGTACCATAGATACCGTTTTATTGCGGCATCGACTGTAAAAAAGTAATTCGTTGAACGGATAACAAACCAGAAAACCATTAAGCAGGAAACGGCAATCAGATAATGGCGCACCTGAACCTGAATAATCCGTTTACTGACGGAAATTCCCCATCCGATATAAAGGGCGATATAGATAAGCGAGCGGACGATTCCCCCCGGAACAATCAGTATATCAAACTTTCCCAAAACACGTAAAAAAATAGCAGAGAAAACCATCGCGGCTACAAGAAAGCCTGATTTGTGATTCTGCTTCGTCATTCGGGACCTCCTTTCAAAAATATTTCATTATGTTTTAATTTTTGTATCCCACAAATTATATCATATATTCAGGAAATTTTCTATATCCAAGTTTAAACAATGTCTGTACGCTGTTTAAGTCTAAACAGCAATGTGCTTTTACCACCCTTTTCTCTATATCGTTGTTCTGTTTTTATTAACCCGGCTTTTTTCAAATCCTTAATAGCTCTGCGTACTGTGGCAGGTGACAGCTTTATGTCGCCTGCTATTGTTTTTACGGATGGCCAGCACTCACCGTTTTTGTTTGCTCGGTCGTGGAGGTAGGTATAAACAGCAACGGCTCTGTAAGGTAAGTCTATTTGATAGAGATAAGTTAATCTACTCATTACTGTTATCCTCCTGTGACGATCGCTCGGTTCTTATGGCTACTTTTCTTTGCTTGTCTGCGTTCTGTTCAAGACTTGAATTTTTGGGTTCTTCTATTGGATCATCTTCCTGTTCATAATCGATAGTATTTTCACTGTCGGCTTGTTCTGCACTCGGAGAGGTTTGTTATCCACATATTCGGACAGCCACATTCCTGCAAAGGCTGTATATGACTGCAATCTCCACATTGCAAGCTTGCTTATGTCAAGATGGACATCTTCAAAATGATAGAGAATAAAGGTTACGCCGTCACTCTTGAACACCGAAACATTCTCGAACCTTGTATTGTCAAGAAGTATTCCCTTGTCCGTGAGCATTTTATTGATGCCGTCCACCCATTGTAATTCTTCAACAGCTTCACCTTAACTTTCAGATTCCTGTACAATCCTTAATACAGCATCCATCAAATCCTGAAACTCATTATAAGTCACGTATGACATTCTAAGCACCCCTAATTTATTACATTGAAAATTTATTACATTGAAAAAAGGTCCGTAGATTACTCTACGAACCTTCTTGGCTCCCCCAACTGGGCTCGAACCAGTGACATCATGATTAACAGTCATG
>CAUDCW010000014.1 GCA_958448165.1 uncultured Oscillospiraceae bacterium | reverse complement strand
GGTTTTTGCTTGGTTGCGGAGGCTGGATTTGAACCAACGACCTTCGGGTTATGAGTTTTATCGTCTTACTTTTGCATTCAGCGGCAATTCTAAATAAAACCCATTGTTATGGGATTTTTCTCTTTTACCCTTGTGTAATTTAAAGTAACTTTCGGTAACCTCAAGCCAACTTGTTGGCTTTTTGTTGGCTTTTTTGCTCTCGTTTATAACGCAGTGGGATTAATGCTTGTAGTATAGTTACGGGTGAAGCATCAGGGTTTTATCACCGACAGTCATTGAAACAAGGTTATTACTATCATTATAATAATACTTTGTTACTGTTCCGTCAATACTTTTTTGTGTTCTTACGCCTGAAATATCATATATATAGCTTGTTGTCTTGTTGTTCTTTGTCAGGGCTGCAAGCTGTCTGCCGTTTTTCCACGAGAAGGTCATTCCGTTGCGGTAGGATATCGGGTTGCCAATTTCGTCATAGGTTATCGTTATGTGATTTTATTCACTGTTACATATCAGTATATATACAGCACAACAGCCCCACAAAGTGGGGCTGGCAATTAATTAATTGTGTTATCCGAAGACCTTTTCCAATGTTTTTCCGTCACGGGTTATACGATAAAGAACTTCTTTATCATCTGTAAAGTAAATCCACTGACTGTCAAAAATATGAATACTCATAACTCTTCCTTCATAAAGCATATTTCGTTTTCCGGGATTGTTCAGAGCAACTGAATACAAGCCCTCACTGTCCGACATAAAATCAATAAAGTACACCATACCGTCATATACGATAGTTCCACCAAACGGACTATGGTCATTAAGTACCTCTGTCAATTCGCCGTCTTTTTCAATACTTGTCATATACAACGGATTATCTTCTATACTGTATTCCGGTACCACGCCCAGAATTATCTTATCACCATCAATATACAGCTCGGCTATATCATCAGCAGGTAATTCAATTTTTCTTATCTCGCTTTCTTTTTTTTGAGAAACAGTATAAGAACAAAATATAGAAGCTCCTTCGTCAGGCTTTTTTCCATCAGGTTTTATATAGTAAACCATATCGCTTGATTCTATGAAGTACTTATAAGTAACAGGTATTGATTCGTCATCTGTCTGCCAAACATCAATTATTTTTTCTAATTTATCTTCTTTTTGAATATAAAGTGCATTTGTCAGATAATAAAAATACGCACCGTCAACATATCTGCAAGCTCTCATAGGAGCAGGCACAGCCTCTGACAGTTCATTCATCACCTCAAAATTATGCCAAAAAGTATTATATTTATATATCTGACCGTTTGGTGTCTCATTATATGGCAAATCAGAGAACTTTCTGATTAAGCTGTCTCCAGCCGAATCAATCCTAAACAAATTTGAACCATCCGTAATTTTTGGACCTCCCCAATATACACGCTTTGCTCCTGAAGAAGTTATTTCGTACAATCCATAGGTGAATAAATCGTCAAAGCTGTCTTTTGGCTCATAATTGTAATACAGCCTGTCGCCTATTTTAACAAGATTTGTGTTATTCGATTGAATATCTGATATTGTTTCAAATGATATTTCTACATTATTTGCTTTTCCGAAAAATACTCCGTTATAAAACAATATATAAGTACTAAACAGAAACGTGATAATCACCACCGCTGTGAGCACGAATTTAACAACACGAGATATTTTTTTCATTGCATTTCCCTACCATTATAAATATGATCGCAACCAATTCCATGCATAAGACATACCATAAGCAGACACCAACATCATTTGTGATGAAACATAGAAGTTATAAGCTAAATTAGGAATTATAAAACCACTCGCAATTGATAATGCTAAATGATTATATCTATTATTTGCCTTAAACGATCCCCTATTTAGTACTTCCATTGACACTTGCATACAGTTTCTGGTAATTAATTTATATTTATCATTACCATTAATAAATATAGATTTTGTAAGATCGAAAGGAGGACTTTGGTTCATAAGATTATAATAAATATACATTAACGAATGATAAAAATTGCCTCTTATCAAAGAATATTTTTCATAACTACCATCATATATTACATTTCCTTGATTGTCTTTTATTTTTAGTTTTTTCTCATTAAGAGATTTAAGCGTGCAGGTTCCTATTTTTACTAGTTGAATTTTGTCTTTGCCCCAATAAAAATACCACCATCTGCCTGGCCTTTCCTGTATCAACAGTGAAGTATGTCCCATATAACAAACTCCATCGGTATCCTGAAGCCACCACGCATCCGTTCCGCTCGGGTCAACAAAATTTACCCCATTATTCTCACAGTAGGCAAACATATTGGTGCTTAGCGTTGAACCCGTCTGAGTATCACAATAAATATCCGCATTCAAGAACCTACCCGTTACCGGGTCATAATAGCGGCTCTGGAGATAGTATAATCCCGAATCCGAATCATAAACATATCCACGATAAAGGAACGGATTGTAATTCACAAGGTCAACGGTTGTGGTTGTCGGCTGGCGCATCTGGGTCGGCTTGCCCCATTGGTCGTAGGCGTAGATTGCAATGCTGTTGCCGTTTTCGTCAACAATTTGCATTATTTCGCCCTGCAAATTCTTGATGTAATAATACATCACGCCGTTGTAGAGCACCGAGCTTACACTGCCATTCTGGTCATAATAGAACATCAGGGTTTTATCGCCGGCTTCTTATTATAAAGTCGGCGATAAAGAATATGCATTATTGTAACTTAATCGGCTTAGTTACTCCGCCAAAAGAGAGAGAAGCAACATCATCGTTGTCGACTTTGTATATAAGAGCTCGTTCGTTCCAAAAATCAAAATATTTATTTTTGTAGCTCTTAAAGTAATCCAACCCTTCTGAATCCTCTTGCGGTGCTTCTAAAAACTCATTGCAATATTCAATTGTTATCTCCCTATCTGATACAAAATTTACTAGTTTAACAAATAATTCAAGATCAAAGTTTTCTTCTTGATATTTTTTGTCAATATAATATTGTACACCAATACTTCCTGTAACGGGAGATGCGTTGTTATCAGCATCAGGAGTAACATTTAACACTATATATATATATTCGTTTTTAGACGCATATATATAGTACGAATATATATATTTTTCTCCTTGTTTTAGCCAAAAATCTCTATCACCATCCACCTCATATCCATATGAGTCTGCAATCTCATTTATCTCGGATATATAATCCTCAAGATTTATTACCGGTTGTTCAGAGCCTCCGCTATTACATCCGACCATACAAAGCAAAACTATTATAAGTATCAACAGAGATGAAAGACTTCTTTTGAAAAAACATTGATTTATTTTAATCATCATTTTACCACCCTATATGAAACAGAAACATTATATGGTATCATCATTCCGATTTTTTCCAGACACCAGCCAAGGGTGTTTGCCATACTTCCAAAGGATAGATCTGAAAAGAATATTGTGTTGTCAAAATTATATCTATCATATAAGTATATGTCAATATACCATTTACCCGCATACAATTGTCCTAGAATATTATAATTGGCAAAATGCAAAGCATAGTAAAGGTCATAATCATATGCATTACAATTTTTATCTGATGGAGAAAATTCTATTGAAGAACCATGATATAAGAATTTCCATCTCTTTGCTTTTTTTGCGGATTTAATGTAGTTATCTATTGCTTTATTCAAAATTGCTGAATTTTTCAACTTGTCTATTAACATATTTTTGATATAAAATGGTGCTGATATTCCCAACCCCCACATACCGTGATCAAACATAACCGCAGATAAGGTATATCCCTTTAGCAACAAAAATGCATTCGCTGCGGCAAATATCAAGGTTTTAGCTCTCAAATAGAAAAACCATCCGGCATGTCCACCTATCCAATGCGTAGCAATAAACACAATGCCGGAAACAACCCATCCCGGAAGATGTCCGTTTACATCTTTTGTAATAATAGGATTATTATATCCATATGCAAAAAGATTAGATTGTAATACACTGTTTTGTTTACCAAGCAAAACATCTTCACTGTCCGCATTTAAGAACCTGCCTGTTACCGGGTCATAATAGCGGCTCTGGAGATAGTACAAGCCCGAATCAGAGTCGTAAACATAACCTCTGTAAAGGAATGGATTGTAATTCACAAGGTCAACGGTTGTGGTTGACGGCTGGCGCATCTGGGTCGGCTTGCCCCATTGGTCGTAAGCGTAGATTGCAATACTGTTGCCGTTTTCGTCAACAATACGCATTATATCGCCCTGCAAATTCTTGATGTAATAATACATCACATCGTTGTAGAGGACTGAGCTTACACTGCCGTTTTGGTCATAATAGAACATCAGGGTTTTATCGCCGACAGTCATTGAAACAAGATTATTACTATCATTATAATAATACTTTGTTACTGTTCCGTCAATACTTTTTTGTGTTCTTATACCGGAAATATCATATGTGTAGCTTGTCGTCTTGTCGTTCTTTGTCAGGGTTGCAAGCTGTCTGCCGTTTTTCCACGAGAAGGTCATTCCGTTACAGTATGATATCGGGTTGCCGATTGCGTCATAGGTTATCGTGTCGCTCTTGTACTTTGTCAGCAAATCCGTCCAGCTTGAATTACCATATGTGTAGGAATTAGTTGTCGGACTTCCCATTGCAGTATTGGTGCTTGAATTCCACATCTGGCTTGAAGCCGTCTTTATATTTCCGGCATTGTCATATGTGTAAAAATACCGTACCGCACTTTGCTTATCAACAACATTTACCAGCTGATTCAGGCTGTCATATGTATATACATACCTCTCTGTGTCATTCTCGGATACAGTCAGGATATTGCCGTTTGCATCATAGGTATATGAGTATTTCGCAAGAACAGTGTCGCCGCACTTGTGCGTTATGCTTTCGATAAGCTCTGTTGTTTCATTTGCATTTGCACCGTCAACATAGGTGTATTCAGTAGTAAGCTTCTTATCCTCGGATATAAGTGTGGAATCCGTAAGCTTCCGTCCGAAATCATCACTCTGCGAGGTTAGGCAAACACCATCGTTATTCAAGACATAATTGCCTGTTTCGTCCGTTGAATCGGTTACTGTCTTTGTAACGCCGTCAACAACCGTTGTTTTCACCGCATTGCCGTTTTCGTCGGTTGTTTCATACTCATAATATGATGAACTGAGGTCGCTCGAATATTTTGACTTTCCAATACAGCTTCCCGACGGTGAATACTCATAGTCGGTTGTCAGTCCTGCGCCGTAATCGACAATTCTTGTTATCTGGCTCTTCTTGTTGTAGGTGTAGCTTGCAAGAACCTCGCTGTCATTTGAAACAGCAATAATGCGACCGAGGCTATCATAGGTGTAGTGCACCTCATCGCCGTTGCCGTAAGACGAGTTAACTAGCTTGCCGTTGTTACTCTCATAGGTGTGTGAAATAAGCGGAGTATTTCCGACTCTTGTTGATACAATATTGCCGAAGCTGTTATACGCAAAGCTGTAGCTCATTCCGTTATGACCTATGGCTGTCAGCTTATTTGCACTGTAGGTATAGGAGTTTGAACTGTTGCCGGACGATACAGAGGTAACATTACCTGCCGCATCATATGTGTATGATGTGTTGTTGTTACGAGCGTCGGTTACAGAATTTGTTCTACCATTTAAGGTGTTGATGTCGTATGAATACACATTACCCCTCTGGTCGGTCTCTGATACTGCATAGTTGCCTGTGCTGTCATAGGTAGTGTGGGTTATTATATGCTCCTTTGAGGTATCAAGCGTGTCGTTGCCGTCCTCTGACGGAATTATTGTTCCCTGAGCAGATGATGTGACATTACCGTATTCGTCATATGTGGAATGTGAACCGACATACGGCGTTAAATCAATGGTTTCTTCCTCAGTGCTCTCCTCCGTTGCCGTTGTGTCAGCTTCGGTTTCTTCTTCCGTTTCTTCCTCTGCCGGTTCATAATAATCGTCAAGATACTCAATGTTGAGCATTGAATTGAGCGGAGTCATTGTTCCGACATTATAATCATAAACAAATCGGAAATATACGGTATGAATTACAACATTCTGTTTTTCCGGCATCACACTAAGACTCACCGACTGCTCCTGAGCTGTGGCATAGTTGAATTCTGCGTAGTGATCCTCTGTGCTCTGGTCACTATAAAGCAAAGTCAGCATTATGCCGAATTTGCGGTTATCCCTGAGCGGAACTGAAGTCGCCTGTACCGTACCCATAGCCGTAAAGGAAACATTCTTTTTATTAACCCTCATACTTTGCGACAGTCTGCATTCGTTGGTCGCTGTTCCGTTGAACTGATACGAACCGCTCCACGAATGGCTTTCGGTGAAATCGCTGTTTGCCATTGCGTTGTAGTCGTTCATACAGCTTCCCTCTTCCAGCTGTATGCAGTCAAACCACGCTGAACCCTGTGCATTGTAAAGAGCCATATTCGCTTCTATATTCGCAGTACCAGACGGAACCGTCTGTGTAACGCTGATTCTCTGCCATTTGCTGTCATTCGGCACTGACACACTGTTATACTGCGAAATAACACTTCCGTCCGTGCCGATAAATTTAATTGATAGGAGTGCGCCACTCTGCTCCGCTAAATTCATATTTGTCATGCTTGAAGTTTTTACATATGCAGACAGAGTAATATCCTTGCCTGTAAGGCCGTTTTCACCTACAGTCTGCTTTGCATAGGTATAGAACTGTCCCTCTGCGCTGTTTGTTATCTTAATCGATTTGTTGCCGAAATATTGAACCGATTCGCCGTCAACCTCTTCGGTTGAGTTGTCATATACAACGCTGCCGCCGCTGCTTTCGTTTTCACCTATAGAGCCGTTACCCTGCGGAAAATATGTTGAATTAGGGTTGTTAGAGCTTGCTATATAGTTATGGGTGTACGACTCCGACACTCCGCTTATGGACATTCCACTGCCCGAGGAGCTTGAAATTGAACCGTCGGCATTAAGCACAGATACGCAGTTTCCTGCATTGTCAAAGGTGTAGGTCTGACTTCTGCCCTGCTTGTCTGTAAAGGTTGTGGTGTTGTCATTAGAATAGGAAATATTGATATAATTTCCGGCAGTCAAATCCGTTCCATATTCTGTAACCTTTGTAATCTGCCCTGCTGAATTGTATTGATATCTGATTTCAGAATTATCAAATGATACTATCCTTGAAAGCAGATTATTCTGATTATACGCAAAAGATGTACTGTCATAAACAATATTACTGCTGTCCTTGTAGTCAACGGACGATAATTTATCCTTGTCAGCTGAATTGTAGTTAAAGCACACACTTGTGCTGTCAGGCATGGTAATCTGACTTACTCTGGACTTCTGAGTGTCCGTATTTACCGAATAAGCGAGAGTATATATTCTTCCTGCTCCATCTTGAATGGATGTGAGGTTTCCGCCTGTGTAGGTGTATATGATTTCGTTGTTGTATTCGTCTTTCTCACTCAATATTTTACCGCCGTTTTGCGGCAGCTCATATTTTGCTACATCCTCAGAGCCGTATGTCATATATGCATATGACTCGTCAAACCACAAGGTTAAACCTAAGCCGTCCTCGTCCTCCCATTCGGTATATTCAGTAGCTTCCTCGCCTTCTTCATATGTTTTCTCGACAAAATAGTGGTCAGTGCCGTCGCCGTCTGTATATACATAATCATATCCGTTATCCTGCAAAAGCTGTGAGGTTGCGGAAACATATTGGTTAAACGAGAACTGCCAACCATATCCGCAGGGTGAGCCGTTAGCAAACACCTTGTCGGAATCAAAGCTGTTATATGTTGCCGTTATGGAAACCGGCATCCTGTTTCCTGTTCCTGAAATAATTGACTGACTTACAAGCATACTGCCCGTATAGTCGCACACAGATGTTGCCGTGTTTGCACCTATATTATTTGTGTGGTAAGACAAACTATTTTCCGTTCCGTTATAGTTCTTGTAGGTAATGCACAGTGCAGGTATTTTATCGTTTTGGAAGCAATCATATCCACCGAAAACGGCACAATTTGCACTGTTCGATTCAAACAAAACACCGTAATTATTCAAACTTCCGTCATACCATTTCTTTGCGGTCTTTGTAATGTCAAAGCTCAGTGCTTCAAAACTGCCACTTTCGCAGGTGTTGTAATCAATAGTTGCACTGCTGTATCCAACACTGTTCCATGTTGCGTTATCATTGTTCCAATCTGTTGTAACTTCATGTGAGAAAATTGTCATTTCGGGCAATTCACTCACCGGAGCTAAGCGTACACTTGCATTTACAATTCTGTCCGAATTCTTAAGCTCCGGCAGTTGATTTATTTTTACTATACCCTTGTGTATATTGCTTACTCCGTCACTCCCGCCAACAAAAAATGATGTGTGGCGTTTCGTTGCTGTGTCAGGTTCATTTGCAACGAGCGAAGCTGTTGTAACAGTATCAAGTGTTTCTCCGACTGTCAGCTCAGGGTCAACAGTAACAGGGAAAGAAACTTCTCCACTTGTTAGCCATTCGCTGTCTAAAGATATTTTTACGGTCAGTTTAGTGTTATTCTGCTCTAAGATTGAGAGTGCTACCTTATCACTTTCTACATCGCTCGCATCCTGAACAAAAGGTGCGCTGATTGTATATACAACTTCATCACCGGACTTGAGCAAAATAGAGTCAGCACCATCCTGCACTGCACTCAATCCGTTTATTTTGTAGCTTACAGTAAATTCAGTTTGTGCATCGGCGTTTTGGAGTATCAGATTTTCCTTAATGCCTGTTGATGTTATATAGCAATCCA
This sequence comes from uncultured Oscillospiraceae bacterium, assembly GCA_958448165.1. Taxonomy (GTDB): domain Bacteria; phylum Bacillota; class Clostridia; order Oscillospirales; family Acutalibacteraceae; genus UBA7067. Next base: position 42,181 of record CAUDCW010000014.1, on the reverse strand, counting down.
AATCTACATTGTCGTATATATTTCTATATACAGCCTTCTGCACTAAGTTTTCTGAATATAAGAATTCATCATTTCCGGTAAACTGTGCTGTATCCTCAACAAACTCTACCGTACTTTTATTAGTGCCGGAATAACCCCAACTAAGCTGGTAGTCATCATTCTTAAGCTTGAACATATTATTTTCTTTTGACTTTTTTGAAAGTTTAATGTCAATGTCACTGCTTTTATTTTCATAGTCAAGCTTTTCATCGTCAGTCTCGTTTTCATTGACAGCATCCTGCATTGTATTATCGTACTCGTTCCAGTTACCGTCACTTTCGAGATAATGCACAGGACTGTTATACTGAACCGCCATTCTATCGTCAGCATATTGCTTGCGAGTATGATGTACTATCAACATACAGATACTGTAATTATCAGCAAACCTTTTAAGCCTTGTGATAATGTCGTAATCACTTGCATAGCTGTATCTATCACTACTAGACTCTCTGATCTTTTTTAATGTATCAACAATAATCAATATAGTATCGGGATGCTCCTGCATAAATCCCGTAAGTTGTTCATCGAGTCCATTTCCAAGCGGAGCCACAGAAATTGAAAAATAGAGCCTATCAGAACTGTCAGTACCAAACATACGATACGATCTCTCTTGTAGCCGTCGGTAATCATCTTCAAGTGCAAGATACAATACTACCCCTTTTCTCACACTATAATTCCATAAAGGAATCCCCATACTGATATGGTACGCAATCTGAGCCATTAAAAAACTCTTTCCAATCTTTGGTGAACCGACAAAAAGGTAGGTGCCCGGATAAAGCAATCCTTCGATTAATGGCATTTTACTTTTATACACAGCTTCGAACAGTTCACTCATTGAAATGGTATTGAGATATGAAGGATCAAGCTTACGCAGTAACTTGATCTCCATTTCCTTGATAGCTATCTCAGTACATTCTAATTTATCATCGTTCTTATGCAAATTATTATCAACATATTCATATATCGACTGCCTTGTTTCCCCATCATTTGAAGTCAAATAGTCAGTCATCATCATTTTATCGTCCATTATTTTCTCCTTTAGAGCAACTAAAAACAAAAATATTAATTGTTACATTTTGAGTTTTTTCTGTCGTCTGATTTTAAGTTTTCGATTCAAGCATTATTCATCGAGCAATATCACATTTACCATTATAAGCAGCTTTCGGTATTAGAATTAAGAAATTCACAAAACCGTTCCAAATTTATTAATATTTTCTTACCGGCACGAAAACCAACAATTTTCCCATCTAAGTATAATTGCCTAATCCTATAAGGAGCCACACCTGTTCGTTTCGAAACCTCATTAATGGTCATCATTGTTGGAACATTGTATTCTTTCGCCATCATTATTCATACCAATCCTTTTCATTTAATTTTTAGTAAACTATTGCAATTAGCAGTAATTTATGGTATTTTAATTATATAGCCTTTTCGAAACTATGTAAAGGGCTATATATTATACTTTAGGAGGACGTCATAGTGAATTTGTCTAATACCGGAGCTATTTTAAAGTCACGAATTAAAGAACTGAACTTTACACAAACTGAGTTTGCCGAAAAAGCAGGAATAGGTGTTTCTACATTAAAAAAGTATATTTCCGGACAACTGCCATATTCAATTGAACTTCTTGATAAATTTTCAGAATTGTTAAATTGTTCTTATGAATACTTGTTAGGAAAATCGCCTAAACCGCACGGTTCGTTTCTGGAATTACAACGTCTTACAGGATTATCAAACTCAGCTATAAAAAATTTGTTGGTTATTATCGATTTGAAAAATGAAAATATTAACGAATCATTTGTAGCATTAGAGAAACTAATGGAAAACCTAGAAATACTGGATTATATAGGTACATACCTACTTTACGCAGAGGAAAACGACCCTTTTCTTTATCAGCGTTTATATAGACAACAAACGGGTTTTGGCGGTGTAGAGCTATCTGTAAACGACATTCCGGATTTATTGGTATTCAAAGTAGAAAGACTTATAAAAGCTTTACACACCGATATGAACGCTGAGAAAAAAGAACATAATAACCCAGATACAATTTTATCAAAAGAAGAAATAGACAGTATTTTAAAAGAGCAAAATATAGAATGGAGTGAAGAATGTGGCAAATATACGCGCAAGAAAAAATAAATTGGGCAAAATTATATCCTATGAAATTCGTGTATTCAAGGGCAGAGATAGTTCCGGAAAGCAGTTACAACCCTATGTAATGACATGGAAACCCCAACCAAATATGACCGACAAGCAAATAGAAAAAGAACTTAACACACAAGCTGTTATATTTGAACAGAAATGCAAACACGGTTTGGCTGTTGATACACGCCAAAGCTTTCAGCAATATGCCGAATATGTTATCTCACTGAAGGAACGAAACGGTATTAAACACAGTACATTAACTCGGTATAAAGATTTGCTAGCCAGAATAACACCAATAATCGGTTATTTAAAGCTTGCCGATATACGTCCTGCTCACTTAAATAAGCTTTACGAGGAATTAAGCAAGCCCGGGCAAAACAAGCGAACCGGAGGCTGTCTGTCAAATAAAACCATACTTGAATACCACCGATTGATTTCATCAATTTTTACTCAGGCAGAAAAAGAACTAATTATCCCCTATAACCCCGCTAACAGAGCCACGCCGCCTAAAGTTCAGCACAAGGAAGCCGCCTACTTTGAAATTGAAGATATAGAACGAATTAGAGACTGTCTTGAAAAAGAACCAATAAAGTGGAAAACCCTCATGCATCTCTTCTTAATAACAGGCGCACGCAGAGGCGAAATAGCTGGATTAAAATGGAAGGTAGTTGACTGGGAACATAATCAAATACATATTTGCAACAATCTGCTTTACTCGGCAGATATAGGAATCTATGAAACGACAACAAAAAACACCACATCAGATAGATATGTAAAGCTACCCAATGAAACTATGGAACTGCTCAAACAATATCAGAAATGGTATCATAATCAAAAGGAGCAGTGTGGGAATTGGTGGAAGGATACAGACTACTTATTTGTTCAAGACAACGGAACTCCAATGCATCCTGACAGCATAACAGATTATATGACCAAGTTTTCAAAAAAGTACGAATTACCTCATATTCATCCACACAAATTCAGACATACAATGGCAAGTATTTTATACTTTAACGGTGTTGATAGTATAAGCATCTCCAAGAGATTGGGACACGCAAAGGTCAGTACGACAACAGACATTTACAGCCATATAATAAAAAAAGCAGATGAAAAATCTGCTGAATGTATTGCTGATGCTATTTTACGAACAGGCAAAAATGGTAGTTGACCTTTTACAGTTGGCTTTTTGTTGGCTTTTTGTTGGCTTTTTCGACTGTATTTAATTTAAGCATAAAAATAGCCCCATTAACAAACGGCTTGTTAATGGGGTTTTCTTTGGTTGCGGAGGCTGGATTTGAACCAACGACCTTCGGGTTATGAGAGCAAAACGGGGGCTTCGGCAGCTTTTTGCAATCTTTAAAAAACGGCTTGTTTATGCGGTTTTTTAGAGTTTTGCCTTTCGCAGCTTCAAGTGATTTTTTGTTGTTTACGGCGGCAATAAACAACAAATAAACAACAAATAAACAACAAAATTTCGCTCTCTTTCAAGTAGTTGAGCAGGGCAGGAAAAGGCAGTTTTCTCCTGTTTAAGCATAGCTTATCGCAAACGCTGATAGATTAGTTTTCCAGACTGTTTTCATTCAGCAGGAAGTCAAAGATACTCATTACAAGAATGCCGTCATCATTGTAATACGGAGTCGGAGCGTCCTTTGTAATGAACATTTTTGCGGATTTACGCAATTTTGTCATATAGGAGTGTGCCAACCTGTATATCTTGCGGCGGCATATTCATGCAAAGGCAAGTTCTGCTCATGCCTTAATGTTCTGATACCGTTTTTCATACGAAACTCTCCAATCTTCTCAATTGCAGACGATCGAATACAATCGTCTGCAACTTTTATTGGACTTGCCAATATTCTTGTATCTATTCAATCTGCCTTCAATATCGGTACCGATATTTTCGTTGTTTGCATTAGCGGATATAGGGTTATCCCAACATTCGGTGGCTGCTTCATCAAGAATTAGTCCAATACTATGAGGATAAATACTACCTTGAAGCAGGACTTGAAGCAATGCTAATCGAATTAACACCGCAGGATGTTATTGTATACGGCTCGTATAATGTTAAAATCTTTGGCAAGTATGAGCGTTATACCCGTTTTCATCATCTGCCCGATTGGGCTACCTATGTCCACAACGGGAAGAAGGTGGTTTGATATGGGTACAAGCAAAAACGGGCGTTATCTCAACACAAAAGGTTCAGGACGAAGTGTTAGCGATTTTGCACTCGTACATTCAAGCGAAGGTGCATTTACCCGTAGCCAAACACGCGTCAGCGGAAAAATGGTAATTAAACTGCGTCTTAATAATGGTGGACACAGTCAAAAAGGTATGGAATTACTCGACAACAAATACGGAATAAAGTATAATATCGTTAAAACCTATCCAAATGGCGTTCGTGTCGGTAATATACCGAACCATATGCAAAGGAACAAGAAAAGCAACACAGGACAATCGTGGTTTCCTAAGTCGTGGACGGAAAAAGATATTCGCCGTGCAGGTGAACACATAGCAGGGTTAAAATCTAACCGCAGAGCATCTGATGGCGTACGAGTTTATGGCGTATATAAAGGGGTACGAGTTGGAGTAATTCGTACTAATGGTAAAATTGCAACAGTTTTTCCAGATAGTGATCAAAGTTCTGTAATAAGGAGGAAAAAGAAATGATGACAGAAAAAATCAGAAAATCTATTGAAAAAAGGGCTTCAGTAGATGACGAGTGGGATTATGGAGTACAACAAAGTTGGAAAGCCGTATTGTCAATTATATCTGAAAGTTTTGATGGAGTTGTCGATTTTATTGAAAATGATTGTACCGCTGATGAGTTTTCGTGGTTAAGTGAAATATACAATGAAATTATTGACATATTTCCGTCAGAGAGGATTATTGAAGCACTTCGAAAAACAGCTAATAAGTATCCAGAAGAAGTCGAGAAATATAATCTTATTTATTGCATTGATGAAGCCGAAGAGCATCTTAATTTTATTAAGGGTGCTCACAATGAATAATTGTATAAATTTTTCCCGACTTTGACCAAAGCTCAGTAATAAGTAGGAACAAAAAGTGATTAAAGAAAAGATTGCAGAAATAGTCGAGGAACGCATACGAATTTGTGAAGAAACGGGAGATAATTGGGATTATGGTATAGAGCAATGTTGGAAAAAATATATTGAGGTCATTGCAGTTGATATTGATAAGAGCATTGAATATTTTCTTCACGAGTGTTCCGAAGAAGAATTCTACTGGCTTTCAGAAGCTTTTGAGGAAATAGCAGAAAAAATGCAAAGTAAGGAGCTGATTTCTGCATGGCGCTCTCGTCTGGCTTCTGTTAATCCCAATAACTACAACCAACAAACATTCAAAGCGGCTTTTATGCGAAAGCACATTGATTTTAACGAATATGTTAAAGATATAGCAATGGAAATAGATTATGCCGAAGGCAGAATTGAGGACTGAATATGATAACTGAAGAAATTCGTGCCGCAATCCAAAAGATATCTTCAACAGATGAAGAATGGTTATATGGTGTCCAACAGTGTTGGAACGAAGAAACTGAATCTGAGGACATTTCTGAACAATGGCGAGGTTGATATATCGAACAATTTTTCTGAGAATGCAATTCGTCCTTTTGTTATCGGGCGAAATAACCGGCTGTTTTCAGACACAGTTAAGGGAGCAAAATCAAGCGCAATCGTGTACAGCCTGATTGAAACTGCAAAAGTGAACGGTGTTGAGCCTTATGCATATCTTGCACTTGTCTTGACGGATATGCAATATATCGGACGACCGTTCTCGAACGAAACACTCGAAGGCTTTATTCCGTGGAACGAGGAAATGAAAGCCTACATAGCCAAACGAACCCGTCCTGCATCTGAATAACTGAATCGTAAGTAATTATCCCTCCGTAATAAACGGAGGGATAATTCTTTTATGTCTATGGGGTGTGGGTTGTTTCGAAATCAATATGAAGAATGTACGGGCTTTCATAGAGTATCAGTCCCCTTGCGGGGTGTGGGTTGTTTCTTGCGATAGCTGGTTACAAGAAGTTTAAATCTAAGAGTATCAGTCCCCTTGCGGGGTGTGGGTTGTTTCAGCTATCGGGTATGATTGATTTGTCGGGCGAAAAGACGTATCAGTCCCCTTGCGGGATGTGAGTTGTTTCTCTGCGCTGTAATAACAGTCAACGCTCGACACCTGCAGTATCAGTCCCCTTGCGGGGTGTGGGTTGTTTCAGGAATCCCCGGTGAGGCTGATTTGACGCTTTTTGTATCAGTCCCCTTGCGGGGTGTGGGTTGTTTCCGGGTAAAACTAAGTTAGCCATTGTTCATATCGAAAAGAGTATCAGTCCCCTTGCGGGGTGTGGGTTGTTTCACTATTCAGGATGCTATTCAAGCGGTACAATAAGCGTATCAGTCCCCTTGCGGGGTGTGGGTTGTTTCTGGACAACAACTCTAAAATTTTTGTAATTATGGGGTATCAGTCCCCTTGCGGGGTGTGGGTTGTTTCTAAAGATTTTTTCTTTTCAATAATATTAAGTTTATCGTATCAGTCCCCTTGCGGGGTGTGGGTTGTTTCGGCAAAATTCCACATAAAACTATTGGAACTGCTGTAAACATTTTAGCAAAAAACCGAAATAAAAATTCAGCGAAACTTAAGTTTAATCATTCTACCACATATCAACGGATATTTCAAGAGTTTTTTGTATAAAACAGAAGATTCTTTTGTGCGAAACGGTAAAAATCTCCGTTGTTTTGCGTTGATTTTTTCGGGCTTCACACTTTTTCTTTCGTTTGTCTGTCCGTTCTTTTCGTTTCTGCAAAATTTTGAAAAATTATAATTTTATGTTATAATTTACCGTATAAACAACTACAGTAAGCTTTGGCGGTTTTACAGCTTTTCTGTTGAAAGGAGCTTTTATGCTTAGCAAAATCAAAATGTATATAAAAACCGACGATTTTCGTATATCAAATCATATTTCTTCCTTGCTTCACGGCGTTCTGATGTCGGTAATCGATTCCGATTATGCGCAGGTTCTGCATATGGGCGGACTGAATCCGTTTGCTATGTCTTTGTTCAAGGAAAACGATGTGTGGTGCTGGACAGTTTCTGCCGCCGGAAATGAGGCTTGTGAAAAGATCATTAGACCTCTTGCCGACGAACGCTTTGATTCGTTCGTGGTTACCTATAAAAACAACGCAACGGTCAATATCATTAAAAAAGAGCTGACAACTCAGAAGGTCGCCGACTTTGCCGCCCAAGCGACAGACGGTGAAATTCCAAAAACCTTCACGCTCCGCTTTCTTACTCCGACTGCGTTCAAAAGCAACGGTCGGTATGTTAATTTCCCCGATTTGAGCCTGATTTACAAAAGCCTTATACAAAAGAAAAAGCTGATTTTTGCAGACGTTTTGACTGACGCGGAAGAAACGCTCGACAGCCTTGTTGAACACAGCAGAATTACCTCTTACAAGCTGCAGACAACTCCGTTTAACCTTGAGGGATGCAGGATTACGGGCTTTGTCGGAACAATTACCGTAAGAATTGACGGCTCGGATTCTTTGAGAGGACATGCGCAGATGTTGTTCAGAACAGGCAGTCTGCTCGGGGTCGGAATCAAAGGCTCAATCGGTATGGGTGCGCTTGAGATTTTGGAAATGGAGGAGAATACAAATAGATGACTGTCAGTTAAAAAGCTTCATTTTCAGCCGTTATTTGTGACGATAAACTATAATTTAGCGTGCTTAAAGGGATAACCTTATATGCTTATTCTGTTTTATATCAGTTGCTCCAAAGGGATTTCAGCGATTTACAAAGAGCTGTTTCCGACATCTCGTCAACATTCTCTAACACCCTGATGCCCATATCCGCTGCACGTGCTCTGATATAGTCAGCCTTGACTCCCAGCTTTTCAAGTTCAGACACAATCAGAACCTTTTTTGCGTACTTCGCGCCGAATCTTTCCGCAACAGTCGAGAGCTTATACAGTTCGTCAATCTCCACCACGCCGTTCTTGCAGGAAATAAAAACCGGGATTAAGCCCTTCATCAGAATAACATCTACTTCATTTTCAACATCAATCTCGTTTGAATCGCCAATATTACCGTCCCAGTCAATAAAGACTCCTGTCATAACATCGTTGTAAACCGGCGTGTCATCAGGATTTTTCAGCTTCATCGCCTCCGCTGCAATATAAAGCTCCAGAATCTGTCCGGCTTTTGTCAGACAGCGTTTTACAGATTCATTCTTAAAGGCGAAAGAAAACGAATCGGAATCAAAATCTAAACGCCGAATAAGTCCGACCCTTTCAAGGCGTTTAAGCAAGCCGGACGTAAAAACAAAATTAACGCCGCTTTCATTTAATACCCTTTTTGCTATTTCATAATTACCCTCAACTTCAAGACTGTCTTTTCGGCAGAACAGCTTATTTATCTGTGCAAGAGAACCAATCTGTGCATTCCATAGTCCTGCATCTACTCTGCATATTGCCCACATATTCTCTATATCACAAATAAATTCATCATCAAAGCTCCATCTATATGTAGCGTTCTCCTTTTCATCCGCATATACGATTTTGCCGCCGTAGATTTTCACATTCTCCTCAATGCTGATTTCCGCCTTTGAGGCTAAGCAGGTGTTTCCGTCAGCGTCACAATCGGCAAGGACTCCGTTTCGCACATTAAACCTGTGCATCTTAACCTTTCCCGAATATTTCTGAGCCACCATACCGATTGCGACCAGAAAAAGGTCCTCGCCGCCGTCTAAATCAAAAATACAGTCGTTTTCCTGCTCGACAATTCCGGACAGCAGCTCCACGATATTGCCAAGATTATTTCTGCCGACCTTTTTGTAGGAATATTCGATTTTTAATCCTCTGCCATCGGTTACCGATTTATATCGTTCAATGCTTCTTTGCATTTTTCTGCCGTTGTCGCCGATAAAAATCACCTTATCGGGAGCGCACAGCAACGCACTGACAATATTATCTATTGAGTTGTCATCAAAAAATTCAATTATCGTCATATGTGTTTACTTTCCTCTCGCAATACTGCTACACAGAACTTCTATTTATATTTATTAACTATATATAATACCACAGCTGAAATAATTACAATTATAGAAACAACAAACTGAATAATATTGCAAGACAGGTTAAAGAACCATGAAACCATATAATTTATAGCGTCGAAAATACCGAGAAGAGCTACAAAAAAGAGTATCAGATTCTCCCTGTTTTCATTGCGGAAGTTCTTCTGTGCAAACAGTGCCGCTATCTGCTTTTCTATATCTGCCGTTTGCTCAGGTATAAACATATTCCTGATAAGCATATCATAAAGCTCTATGCCCTGCTGCTGCGGAGTTACCTCTTTCAGCAGGAGCTGGCTCTGAAACAGAACAAAGCTTTCCTGAATTTTTTTAATTTTATTCTTTCCCAGTGCACTGTCGCTTATCATACGTTCAAACGCCAGCAAAGATGCACGCTGTGCAAGAGCAAGTATGACCATTTCGACATATTGTGTCAGGAACGGAACAACTAAAAAATCGAAATTACAGCTTGCCACACAGACCATACTGTATTCTGTTATACCTGTTATTGTCCCGCTTTTCACAACATTCCCGTCCGTTTTTTCCCATCCGTATTCAAGCCAACGCTTATAAATGTGCTTATCCAAAAGCTGTCGGAGCATTGTACGGCTGTGGCAAGACATACCGTCACCGTCAATAAAAATCATTTCATACAATCTGCGTGCATTATTATCCTTTTCATAAGGAAATTTGTTTTCCGCATCATATATATAGCTATACTGTCCTTCCTTTATTTCCGACATACTGTCAACAAAATCCTTGTTGCAATAGAAGCACGCAACGAACATTCTGTCATCAATAATAGGCTCGATGAAAAACTCCGTGTTTTTATGATGCAGGTTGGTAGTAACAGCATACTCTCCGTTTTTAAGCAAATATAGAATCGGTTCTATAATATGTGTTTCTTTGAAATCACCGGAAAGCTTAGTCAGGTCGCCGACTGAAAGCTCTTTATCACCGTACACCAAAGCTATTTTATCCGCACAGATATTGCAACCATGATCAGAGGTATAAGGCGCATAAATTCTGCGTCCGAAGTCGTTGATCCATATTATAGACTTTTCATCGGCAAGGGCGTAATTTTCAAGCTCAAATATCAGAATTCCTATTCCCGTATTGAACAGCTTAAGACGAATCCCATTCACTTTAAGCTCAGCCTTACGCTCTCCCTTTTCAATCACATATTCCACTGGGTTGTCATCGTGTTTAGAGCTATTCAACCAGTCTTTGCCTTCACATTGCTCCTGATGTGCCGCAATATTATAGCGGTAATTTCTGACTACCGGATTTTTTCCCGAGCCGCCGTATATTGCATTCTGAGCCGCAGGATTGAAATAGTGAAACTGATTATACATCTGGGCAAATTCTGTTTTTTCCATTAACTCTTTTTCTGACTGCCAGTAGTTTTTATCAAGACATTTGTCAAAGTCGCTAAACTTTACCTTTCCGCTGTCATTCCACAAAAACGGAAACAAAAAGGTATGGTAGCTGTAAGGAAGTTTTTTCTCTTTACTCATTATTGTCATCCTCTTAGGAAAGTTTTTCTTTGCAGAGATAGCATATTTTGTTAGGTTTACCGTCGAATTTATTAATTCTGAATATATATTTGTTACAGTGCGGACATTGTATTTTGTCGCCGTTTCTGCCGCCTGCGTTATTATTTCTGTTATTATTACGGTAATTGTTATTTCTGCTTTGGTTTGTGCTTTGGTTTGTATTTTGGTTTGTGGTCTGATTTGCAGCGGTATTATCAGCCTCCCTCGGCTTTTTCTCGCTGCGTGATTCGTCTGATTTTTCAAGCACTCCGTAGCCCACATTGGTTTTTGCACCAATACCGAAAAGTGCAAGAAGCTCAAGGAATACAGACACAAGGTCTTCTCCATTGATTGTTTTATCACCGACAATGTGATCCGACAGCCTGAAACGGAACTCAAGCTTCACATCCGGCAAAACCTTGATAATGTGAATCGGTATCGGGTCTTTTAGCGGTGATTCGTGCGGCGTTATATAATCAAAGCCTACTATATTACCGTATTTATCACCGTCATAAATTACAGCATCAAGAAAAACATCGCTGTAATCGAAAATTTCCTTTTCAAGTGCTTTTACAAATTCAGCGTCACACTCAACGCCGTTATTTTTCAATACACCCGCAACAGCCTGCGGATGCTCCTTGAAATGACTTCTGAGAACACCCTTTACTGAACTGCCCGGTATATACGGCTGACCGGTTACATAGTCGAATGAAAACCCACAATTTATATCATCATTACAGCCAAAGAGCTTCTTGGATTGCTCATCAGACTTCTTATCAAGCTCTTCACCGAGCTTCTTCCCCGCTCCGTGAGGATTACCTATCCCGATAAGCAATCCCGGATAACAGGTTTTCATTATAAATTGCTGATTTGCAACCTTTGATTTGATATAGTCCTTCTCTTTGAATTCAACAGTCGCTATTTTCTCGTTGATTCTCTTCACATCATCCGCAAAACGGGGTGTTCCCAGATTACTGTAATATTGCTTATTGAATAATAAATTCAGATTTTCCAATTTTATCCTCCTTTATCGTATCGCCGCTGTCCTTCTTTGTGGTAACAAGCTCAAAAAAGTTCATTGCAAGCTTTAATGCAATAGATGCATCAATAAACTCTTCCTTGGTCTTAGCATCATCATTCTGCGCACATATATATTCAAATATTTGTACAGGACTTAATGTTTTCCCGTTCGAAATAATATAATACATTGCAACTATCAGCTTTGACCTGTCAACCTCAGCCTGTCCTTGTTCAGAGAAGAACGCCACTGCGGCTCTGAGGCTGCCCATGACAACTGCCGCTCCAAACGAGGAAATCTGACCTCTGAACGACTTCTCGACTTTACCATCCTTTGAAATCCCGCATTTTTCAATTGCCGTTTTAGCAGAGACAATCCAGTCATTTACTCTTTTTTTATTCATCAGTCACACCGCCTTAATTCAGCTTTGTAAATTTTGTAAAGCCGCAGCCAATTGTTTCGTGAGCGCCTATGTGAATAATATCGCTTAAATCAAGCTCCATTTCATTCTCCTGAGTTATTATGATAGTATAAAATACGCTTCCGTGCGGCACGACCTCTTCATACCACAGATTTTTACTCTCGCCGTTGTCCAGCTGATTTCTCGCAACCACCGGCAAATCATAATCATTAATTTTTGCTGCTATTGCATAGCTTTCTCCGATAATATCCTTGAGCTCTGCAAGCTGATTTGCGGTTTCCGGCGGTACAATGTCTGTGCTTTCTCCCTCAACTCTTATATTGCTTACATTCGACAGAAAACGGTTGCCCTTGAAATCAGGCATATCGATCTTTTCAATACCAAACGGATTACAGCCAAAGGCTGTGATTTTATGAAGGAAGTCATTTATTGCGTCGATTGCAATAACGGGTATTGATGCAATTTCGCCGTTCATTACTCTCATTGGGCGCGATATAAAATTAGCGTCAAGGAACTTGTATGTTCCTGCGGCAATATCTCCTTTGCCGCTTTTTTGTCCGAAAATTGCAACCTCAGCGGATTCATTGTCCTTGAACTGATTTTTAGATGCGTGTTCTCTGAGTGCGCCTTTTACACCCGACGAGTGAATAATCGGATATCCCGTAACAGCGTCCTTTTCAACCTCATTATCAATAATATTGTAGTTCACATCTCCTGAACCTACATGAAGATTTGTAAGACATTCGATTTTAAATAAATGATTTGCCATTTTTATACCTCCTGATTTTTAACGATAATATTAAAACCCGCCTGCCTGCAATTCTGATTTTTTATACTGTTTTCAAGTGCGATAAAGTCATCAGCTATAAAAATACTGCCTGCCTTTATCAACTTGTAAAGCCTTGAGCCTTTAACGACATTTCCCTTTTCGCCTGTTAAGTATGCACGGTAATCTCTTGTCTTTACAATTGCAAACTTACTTGAATTGTAAATGCTGCTGTCAACTAATGTGTCTCCGAAGCAGTAGACAACGCCCTTGCCGAGATGCTTTGAAATACTGTCTGAAACGGTATTTTCTTCAGACGAAAACTCAACCGTAAACAACGACTTACCCTGACCCATAAACACATTCACTTTATTTTCGGGTACTTTTGCCGAATCATCAAGAGTAATATAAAACGCAAAATAACAGCCGTCCTTTAACAAGCAATATTCCTTTTTAAAAAACGCTTTCTTGCTTTGATTTTTATTCTGTCCCACTCTGATTTCTGAGGCAAAAATCTCGTCAACAGGTACTATAACGCCACTATCTAAATTCATATAGCTGTCTGCTATGCCGTCCTTTGAAATAAAATCCTTTGTATAAAGCCTCTCGCCACAGTCGGTGGCAATCGGCTTATAGCCGCCGAACGGAGTGTAATTACTCTCTCCCTTTTTGTGGTCAAACGGCGTCACAACAAGCTTTTCATCACCTTTCATAATAAACACCGGAGAAATTGACTTTATCAAGCCAAAATCCTGAGCTGCCGTCTCCTCAATATCAAAGCTTCTTGCGCCAACAGCTTTGCTGTTCTCTTCAAGCTCGTTTTCAGAATAGCTGTCCCAATCCTTTTTATGCGGCAGGAACACATATCTCATTGTACCGATCAATGTAGATTGCAGCGGTGTTCTTTCGCTGCGGATAAAGTATTGATTGCTCATCTGACCGCAGTTTACCTGACCGTCAAACTTAAAGGATTTTTCATTGCCGAAAAAGTACGGCTCAATAGGGACAAGCTTTACAAGGTAGCTTTTCATACTTAGTCACCTGCCCTTTCAATAAAGAATTTAATAATTCTCAGAATATAGTTAATTGTAAGCACATAATCCTTTTTATCATCTGCCATTACGCCTGTATTTGAAATTGCAAGTATATTCATATCTGATTTCAGCTCCCAAAAGAATTTCGGAAGTGTTTTCTCGATGAAATCAACCCCTTTATGCTCGTCTGCGTCAAATATATTTGCAAAAAGATTGATAACCGGTTTCTCATCATCAGCGTTATTGAATAATTCTTTAAAGAGTGAAATCTTATGCATTGCAGATAAGAGAACACGCTCATTCTTTTCGTCGCTTTTTTTTACGCCCGCTTTTTGCAGCTCAATAAATTTCTCCATATCTTTATTCGGTATAATCAATCCCTCAGACTGACCCGAATGCTTTTGAAAACGAATGGCAAGACGGCTTTTTTCATCTGCTTTTGCAACATCAAACAGCATATGTGCAGATTCTTCAAGAGCCTCATACAGAGGAAATTTTTTATAGCACACACAAATACCGAACGACAATGAAACATCCTGTCCAAAAGCCTCGAAGCACTCCTTGAAATAATCGTTTGCTGTTTTTGAAAAGTTAAAAACCGTATTTCCGTTGCTGTTTTCAACAGGCAGAATAGCAAGCAGGTCGTCACCGCCCGAAAATATAGTAACACCGCCGAAATCATCGTGAACTGTTTTTGCAATACCTGCACAGTAATTCAAGCAGGTTTTTGAAAAGCTGCGGATTTTTTCATCAGTATCAAGTGTTTTTATAATTGTACCCATATTATCGCCGTCCGAACGAACAATAGCATAATACCTGTGCTTTTTAAGCATTTTATCTTTCGCACACTGTGCCCTTGCAATGTCATCAAGAGAACGAACTGATTTTTCCTTTTCACCTGTGTAAAGCTGCCAGTTGGCAAGCTTCATTTTAAAAATCATCTTTCGCAGATTTTCATTTCTGTGATCTTCACGGTCTGATGTATAAAGAGAAAGTATCGGATTGCTTGTTTCAGACTTTACAAAGCTTTTTGAAAGCTCCAGACAGTCGAGCATTTCTGAGCTTTCAAGTATTGGATTTTCCGCCTCAAAGCTGACAGCTGAAACCATAAAATAATCCTGGAAATACTGAAGTGTGTTGTCAGCAAACCCGAACTGATTTACAGTTTTTTTAATAGCTTTTCCTTTAATTTCCTTGAAATCCTCGATGTCAAAGCCTTCGGCTCTGAAAATAATCCTGTCGTGGAACAATCCTACTCCGTCATTACGATTGAGCATTGTATCCTCAACATCAAAATACGGTGAAACAATGTCCTCCTGCTTTACTCCGCTGTCAACAAGAGCCGCACATACATTTTTTGACAGCATAGAGAACATATAGCTTGCCGCCCAGAGTGCAGACGGCGACGATGCAAGGTTGATTGTGTCAAATACAGGGCCGATTGTTACGGCTATGTACTGTTTGTTTTCTGCCATCTGTTACACCTCCACGATTGTTATATTTCTGATATCTCTGAAATCGGCTTTGCACTCGTTGATTTTTTTGTATGCGTATTGCATAAATTCGTCCATAAAGTCTTTTCCGATTTCACTCTCGGTCGGAACATGAATCGTACCGCTACCCATTGTTGATGAAAATTCAAATGCTTTGCCGTAGATTTCTCTGTTAATCTTCATTCCTACATAATATACATTATTATTGATAACCTTGAAAAACACCGGAGAATTGAGTCTGCTTATTTCTTTCGACTTCTCTTTTATCTTCACCTTCAGATTTTTATAAGGCGGATTCTTATATTCAACGCCATCTGTTATACCAAACAATGCTCTCACATAACGGCTTTCTTCGTCCTTTTGCTCATTATTGTTTCCGATGGCAGGTGCAATTCCATTTTGCTTGAGCCATGCTTTTTCATTTCCCATATCATATTTTTCGTGCATAAAATCAAACAGAATAGAACGCCGATAGCTTCTAAAATTCACTCCGGATTTCATAAGAGAATAGACTGTTTTTATCTGCTTAAATACACCTTGAGAGCGAGTACTGAATTTATAACAATGAGCGGCGTTATATTCATTCTTTAACACAGCGCATATATGAACCGGAGTAAAATCCTTTCCCTCTACCACAAAAGAACCAAAGCCCTTTCCCTGCATAGTTCCGAAGTTTGTGACAATAAAGAAGTCGCCGATAATTTTATCAATATATTTAAGCAAATCGGAATTAAAAGAGGTTACTATAAGCTTTGCTTTAGCCATAACTCCCATCTTTTTAGGACCGTCACCCATATTGCCGTAGAAAATATCATAATCTGTTCTATAGCCAAGTGGAATCGGCTCCGTTGGTTCGCTGCAAATTATCCGCAGCTTATAATTAAGCGCGGTTGGTGTTTTCCTGTTTTTCCAAGCATCAGGAACATTCTCACGATGCTTAAATATGTATCTGTCAAGCTTTGGCTTTACCTCTGTTGCACGCAGCGTAGCACCGTTAAGCTCCGGCTGAAAATGTATCAGCGGTGACTGCGGTATAAGGGTAAATTCCTTTTGAAACGAATAACTCAAAATATAACCTCCTCAGAATATTATTTTATGCCTGTTAGTTTTTCGGCAACAGTACCAAAGCCCATTGAATTTTTGCTGCCGATTCCCGTATGGTAAACAAATTCTATTACCTCGCTGTCTGCTTCAATTACAAATTCGCCGTACCAAGCGGTGATGATAGTGTTTTTGTAGCGTGTAACGCATTTGTTTTTCTCTTTTGGAGCAACACTGCTTATCCTTATTCCGTTTTCAGGTGATTCATCGTAAAACGCTGAGTACTTATTTACAATATTAGACGTAATTTTCTCGGTAAAGCCCGCCTCAAATGGGCTGTGATAAACGGTAAAGCCTGTTTCATCAGTTTCACAAACTACAGCAGGCGTATTCATCACAACGCTCAGTTTATTGTCAAAAAAATGCTTTTCAACAACCTCAAGGGAAACAACTTCACATTGTGTATGTTCAATTTCCAAACATCTGTTGTGTAGTACATAACTGCGGATTGCGTCAATTATTCGCAAATCAGCACTGCGGATTTCCCACGAAAAGCAGTCGGAATATAAAAGAGATCTTCCGTTTATCCTATATCTGCCGTTGATATCAGTAAAACAGAAAAATTTAAACGGCTTAGTGCCGTCATATTTTTTATTATGTACCTCTTCACTCAGACTCGGGTTTTCGGAAAGCATTTTATACACAAGCCCCTGAAGAACCTGAAAATGTGCAAACGGCAACACAAGTGCCGATTTCGGTTTAAAAACAAATCTGATAATTTTCATATTCATCTTCAATCTTTTTCCCTATAAAATGCTTCTTCACGGAAATTTTGGGTTAGGCATATGGGAGTATAAAATCAGCAGCTGTGTGCCGTAGGGTAAAGACTTTGCACAAGCGACATTGCTGTACTTTAGTTTAGTCTGCCCAACCCTTAGTTTCCGTTAAGGATCTTGTATTTTCAGTTTTTATAAATTTTCTTTCGGATATAAAACCAAACAAGCAGTATGATAACTCAGCCTGATTCTTAATCAGCGTTCTTTTTATTTTCCCACTCGACAAATTGCTCAATACCCCACATTCCTTTTGCAAGCATAAGAAATTTATCATTATACTCGTCAACTGTATGAGCCGAAACCATCAGCATATACATAAAAAGCTCTTCACTTAAAATGCTTTCACGATAGCTTGAAACCATCCTGAAACGGATTTCGCCGTCATTAATATCGTAATCAAAGGTACCGTTAACCAAGCCGTAGTTCGCAATGCAAACCGCCAAAGCTCCGTCAACACGCTTGTCCTCACCCATCTTGAACGACATAGGTGAAATAAGCGATACGACCTCAGCCCTTGGATTAACAACGAACAAAATATCCATCGGGATATCATCTCCGTGTATCACGCAGGAAATGATTAATTTTTCTTCATTTTTCTTGTAGGTCAAATCGTTTTTATCCATCATTTTGCAAATTGTGTCAAAAATCGATTTCGCCTGTTTTAATTCCTTTTCATTAGCCATTTGTGATTCCTCCTGTTTTGTTAAATATCATCACGCAAAGCCGAGCATTCTGCTCTGTTTCTGCATTATTTTTTTGAATTCATTTTCCGAGCTTGCGACAATAAAATCCTCTTTTGTCAAAGACGAATAGTCGCATTTGTTGAGCTGGGACCTCAAAACCATTTTGCCCCAAGTTCTTTCAAAAAGATTTCTGACAAAACGAGCATTACTGAAATCCTTTGAATCTATGACATCGTCAGGTAATGAATCAAAATACTCCTTAACAGCATCCTCAAAGCCCTCTCCGACTGTGAAGCTGTTTCTGACCATACGCATAAATATCTGGTATAGCTGGTCACGTGTATAATTAGGGAAATCAATAACATACGGCATTCTGCTCTCCAGACCGATGTTACTCTTCATAAGCTTGTCCATATCATCGGGATAGCCTGCCATTATCACAACCAAGTCAGAGCGATGATTTTCCATCTCAGCTACAAGTGTATCAATTGCCTCACGGCCGTAATCCACGTTGCTATAGCCGTCACCACGATATAGCGAATAGGCTTCGTCAATAAACATTACCGAGCCATAGGCATCTCTGCACATTGCGGCAGTTTTCGGCGCAGTTTCGCCGACATATCTTCCGCACAAATCCCTGCCGGAATATTCAAAGAAGCTGCCGTTACGCAGAATCCCCTTTTCTTTCAGGATTTTGCCTATAACCCTGGCAACCGTTGTTTTTCCCGTTCCGGGATTTCCGATAAATCGCATATGTATGCACGGTGCGCCGAGCTTGCTGTTTTTAAGCGACATTTCAATCTGGGCAACAATTTCTTCTACACGCTTTTTAACAGACTCCATTCCGACAAAATCATCGAGCAGTTCCAAGCCGTCCTTTTCACACTCTTCAAAGCTTGCCGCTAAGCCGGTAATTTCAGATTTTTTGATTATCGTATCATCAATACCGTTATACGCATTGTCAAGCTGCTTGCGGTATATCATTTCTCTGACAACCTTTTTCACAGTATTAATGCCATAGAAACGGCCGTCATTCTTTTCTTCTGCGATTCTTGCGTTAAATATATCCCATGCGCCGTCCTCCATTGAGAAGCTCCACTCAGACAGTAATTCTTCAGCACATCTGACAAGCTCAATGTTATCAAACGGTATAAACGACACATCACGGATAAACAGAATATCGCCAAGGCTCCGCTTTAAGCCCAAAAGAATTTCCTTTTCAACAAACGGCACACGGAACACAATAATATTTTCACCTGTGTGGTCATCTATAACCGAGAGGAAGTCACGAAACATCTTGTCATTTGTCTTCGTCATCCACTCGCTTATATCAACGCAAATTATCTTACCTGTGTTTGATGAATATCGCTGAAAGTGTGACATTACCGATGAAAAAGGATCGCTCATACTCTCCTTGCCGTGATAGGGAAGAATTTTTTCTTCAACAACCCTTTCCTTGCCTTTGAATGTAAAAAGGCCAAGCTCAGAAAGCAAGTCTGCAAACAGATTCAGGTATGTAGTAAGCCCGTTACCGTCATTAATCGCAAAAATATAGCTCTGATGTGTAAAAGCTTCAAATGTATTGTGTTTTTTAACACCCGGAGCAATACAAACACATTCGGCTGCAAGCTCCTTGAATTCCTCCGCTCCAATCAGGGCGTTTATCCGGTTTATTGTTGATTCACAGTTTAAAGCATTGCCTGTATCATTTGTCGGCTCACTTTGCGTCGACTGTGTGTCTTGAGATAAATCCGGCTTTTCGACCGTAAAGTCAGCAATAGAAAGCTCAAATAAATCGCTTTTCTTATCCAATTCGAATTTATTGAGCAGAATTTCAAGAATAATTGCCTCAATAGCATCGCAATCCAATTCTTCATCATTGACAACCACTTCGCAATCTGTAAGCGAGGAATGCAAAACATCAACACTCAGCACTTCTTTTAAAGCAGTAAGAAAAGCCTCAACAGGCAAAACTTCTTCATCTCGCTTGCTCAGAACCCATGAGCTGTCAAAGGAAAGAGATATCTTCTTCTGCAACACAATAAACACCTTCTAATTTATATTATTCATTGATATATTATTTTCTCCTCCGGCCTGTTGAATAGCATGCGTTATCGTTTCTTTTTCAAGAGCATTAAGCTCTTCATCGCTGACTATTTTATATAAATACTGTTTTGAGTTATTGGCATTATTAAGTTTGCAAAGCTCATCATAAACAGTTTGAAATGCTTTTACTTTTTTCAAGCAATCGGCACATTTACTGATATGTTCATTAACCCTTCCCGCCATTGCAAGCGTTTCATCAGACAGCTCATTGAACGAAACAAATTCAATGATTTCATCTACTGATAAATGTATCATATCGGTTCACCCTCTCCCCGTATAAGATTATTCATACGGTTAATCCAATCGCTGATTGATGCTTTTGCACCCTTTTTCATATAAAAATCAGAATAACGCATATCGCCCATCCTTTTCCCTGTGGCTTTGTTCTTTTTATCAAGTTTTTCTCTGAGCCTGTCAATCTGCGCTTGCTCAAGCGTCAGCCACGAAATATATTTCGCTTCAACCAATATTAAATCGAGCATAGAGTCAAGTGTCATTGAATCAAATTTTTTCTCAATAATATCATTCGACTCTATCTTTGTAACATCGAAATTAACAATAATAATCATTTGCGCAAGCCATGTAAGGACTTTATAAGCTCTTACATCCGCATTAATTACCGTTTCAAACGCTTTATTAAGCTTTTCCAGAGATTCATCAGAGATTATATTATCCTGATTATTTTTGTCTGCAATTTTTTCATCAAGCTCCCCTGACTCTATAAACTGAATCCGTCTGGCTTTTTTCGCAAAATCATTTTTAGCATTTACAGCAACCTTAAACAACCATCTTTTAAAACCCTCAGAGTCATAATTCAGCTCATCGTTCCTCATAAAAAAATCGGTTATGCATTTTTTTATGATCTTAATCTGGATTTCCTGCATAATATCCTCTTCATACTGTCTTCCCCTTAAAGCAGAGTCAGTGTTACACCATTTACAAACAGAGCCAAAAAGGGTTCTTCGAGATACATACAGCAATGTATCATAGCATGCAGGTTTCAAATAAATGAGTTCCTCTATTATTTTGTTAAATTCTTCTTCGCTAAAGAATTTCATAATGTACTCCTGTCGAATAATGTTATATCACAATATACATTACCATATTTCACCTGTTCATGCAAGTGATTTTGTAAAAAATCACCAATATATTTTTAAAAAAATGAATAATATTAATTCTGCAAGCGACGATAAATAAATGGCATTATATTTTACAGTAAAACTCCCATTTACAGGTAAAAAAATGTGCCTATGACAAGCTCGTTTTACCAAGATGTCATAGGCAACAATATTGTCAGGTGCTTTTTACCTCAGTATTATCGCCATGAGGTATCACATAGGTTATTGAACCGCAATAATCCGGATTCAGCGGATAGTCAGTATTGCCAAACGGAGTCGGTTTTGTCATAACGGTTCCTGTTGAGAAAGGATAATTAGCATGGTACCTCAGGAATCCTCTGCCGTATTCATCATCACGGTAAGAGGTTATGATTTCCTCACGCTTTGCTGTAGCCTGTTCGTTTATCAAGTACGCATACTGAATTTCAACCCATTTTGCCATACCCTCATATATTTCAAGGCGCATTTTTTTGCCGTATTTCTGCACAATGGCTTTGTCATCCCAGTTAATATATTGCCAGATATGGGTTAATTCATGTACCATAGTGAGCATTGACGCCATACGTGGAGCTCCGTTTTCGATATATAGACTATAGCCGTTTTTATTATTGACAGCAACACCGAGTATGCGGGGATCGGATTTCGGCGTAGGGATAAACGTCTGTCCCAATCTCTTGTGCAGCGACCTTGAGTTGACCATTTCCACACGAACCCCGACATTGATTTTTATTCCGAAGAACGACTCCATATTTCGCTTTACATCCTCAAAAATTCTGCGGAATTCCTCTGCCGTTTTAATTGCAGTTCTGCCGCAAGCTATGCAGCGATCTCTGCCGTCAGACAGTGTTTCGTACTCAACTCCGTAAATTTCACATCCGCAAAAATCACAATATCTGGAATCAGCTTTATTCGGCTTGTATATCGCCTCAATAAATTCCGCTGTTTTCTTTCCATCCCGAGCCTGCTTCAACGAATTTTTGTCAAATTTCATTTCCGACAGGTAGCTTAAAGTACCTGCAAGATCAATGACCGAAGGCTCTTCATTTCCGCCGAACAGGGTGAAATATCGCTCATGATATGGCTTTCTGCGGAACATACTCTCTTCTGCAGAATCACCATTGATTGAGCCGGATACCGTTTTCGTCTTTTCTGGTTCAAAAACATATTCAGGCTTTCCGTCAGCTTCCGCTCTGCCGGTAAGCTCCTCCTGCATCTCATTGTTCGGGTCTTCGGGAAGCTCCTGTTCCTTGTTTCTTTTACGCCTGAACCATTCCTTAACATTGCTGAAAACCTTACGCACTTTTTCGGTTATTCTGCGGAAAAGTCCCTTTTTATCGCTGTTACTGCTTGTTTCGGGTTCATCTGCTCCTCCGAATACAATCGGGAGTTCCGGATCGGCGGGAGGATTGATGCTTTTTTCGAGCATCTCAATATGCCAGTCAAGATAATCATGCACAATTTTGAAAATTCTATCTAAGTATCTTTCAACGGCAACTGTCAGGCCCATGTCAAGCTGACTGTCCTCAATAATATAAATACTGTTTGAAGAAAGCTCACAGCCGTCGCCTGCAAGAGAATATGTCAAGGGCTTTACAGTATTATCGTCGGTTACGAAAGAAAGATCTGTAACGGCACAGATATACGGCTGATTCTCGGCAAATACAGTACGGAAAACCTCATTAAACAAGACGGTAATTGTATATCTGATATTATCGTTCATCTTTCCGTCAAGCTCAGGCAGCTCGATTCTGAGAATTTCCTTATTGTGATATACTCTGACGGGTACACCGTTTTTATCGCCCTCAAACAGAATCTTCCTCGCCGTTGCAAAGTCATTGTATCGGCTCATTTTGTAATAGCCCGCAGTGGAAACAGAAAAATCCGCATATTCCTTAGTGACCTTAAGTCCGGAAATATTTTTTTGCGCACCGATTTTTCCCGAAGATTTTATTCCGCTTATTGTATAAGTGCGTATCTGTCGGTACGTAGGTCTACCGTTAATATGGTCGGCAGCTCTTCTGACAAGAATCTGACCTTCGGCAGTGAGATACTGCATCTCATAGTATTTTCCGGCAAATGTAAAGAACTGCCCCGGCAGGTATTTTTGATAAATATGTCCGCCCAGCTCAGAACCAAGATAATACTTCTCACCCTTTTCATCCTCTGCAACATATCCGGCAGACTTCAGCTCGTTTACGCATTTCGATAAAAACGCATAATCATCAATGGAATATATATCTTCAACCTCGCCGGATTTTATGTTGAATTTCTGTTCTGCTTTTATCAGACAGATACTAAAATCAGCATCGGCGATATGAATATTCATATTGCTGACCGATTCAACATCCGTTGCATAATCACCCGACAGACTGAGTAAATCAGCCGTTCCGGCATAGCAATTGAATATTTCAAACCACAGCTGTTTTTGCAGATCAAACACCTTAATGCCGATAAGAGAAAGCTCCTTTTTCAGAGCATTGTCGCTGACTCCGTAGGTGCTCATCATCAGAATCAGCTTCAAGACAACATTGCGGTTTGTTCGTGCATAATCAGGCACTACAAACGGTATAGCCTTTGCATCAGTTTCAAAAACAGACGCATTGTCAGTCATATAGTCCTTGAGCAGATATTCTGATGAAATTACGTTTACAAAGCCCTGCTCGGTCGCCCTTGTCGAAAAATCTCTCAATATCTCAAACATATTGAAGGATTCGTCCTCAACAGTGATATAATTATTTTTCTCAAGCTGAGCCGACCAGAAATCCGATACGGCTTCAAAATGCTCGTCCATCGCATCCTGACTTGTCGGCAGTCCTGCGTATTTCATTAAATCATAATAATACTGCTTATCTATCCAGCCTATGTCTGTCACAGGGAAAGCTTCTCCGCCGTACCATCTTGCGCAGGAAACCTGATTTTTAAGAGCTGCAAACGAAAGCTCTGTTCCAATACCGAGATAGCGTGAAATATTCGGGAGAAGTCTGTGATGCAGATATTCATCATCTGCCTCCCAGCACATATACGATGAGGTACCCAGATGCTTTTTTGTTGCCGAAACCTCGGTTAAGCTTGTCATAAGTATATGTGACATAGCGTCAACAAGACCATCGCAGTTTTTATCGCACAGGCAGTACACGATTTGCCTGTCATTGTCACCGCAGCACTTTTTTGCGATAAGATTCAGTCCGATCTGCGCCGTAGATATCAGCTTTGACGGTTCAATAACAACAAAGAATCCTACCTTTGAAAGAAACTTTGAATTGGCGTTATGAAGCTTGGTGTTCAAAACATCTGAACGAGTTATTATACCAATATCCAAATCCTGTTCTTCACAATTCAGAACACCGATATTCCACAAAAACGGAATATTGGTCACGGACTCAATTCCTTTTACCAGCCATTTCTGAATATTGCTTTCTATCGCATGACGGCCGAGTACAACAAGTACCTTTTTGTGACTCAGGAGTATGCGATTCATCGGATAAAAGGCATAAGGAATCAGGTCATAGTAAAACGGGTTGCTGAAAATAATACTTTTGCCGTTTAACATATCCAATGAAGAATTCAGATAATTATGGTCGATTTCAAAGCCCGCCGTGTTGAAGGATCTGAAGAAGCCTGCAAAGCTCACAACCTTTTGATCTTCGCTCATCTCAAGAGTTCTGATAATTTCATCATTTGTAACATCATATGCCAGAGAATTATTTACGCTTGTATTTTCTGTCAGTAGCTTATCTTTGAACAAAGAACGCAAAAATTTACGCAGCAAAGAGTAGTTTACCGTTTTATAGACATCCTCATCCTCGCCTAAAATATCCTGAATATACTCACGCTTCGTAATTGCGTCGAGGTAAAAGAACAATTCACCGACAACGAGTATTCCGAAAACAGGGTAAAATACCGATTTAAATATACCATCATAATAGAACTGACGACTTACAAGCATCAGAATTACCGATAATATAACTGCGCTGTAGTAGAACACCTTTAAAAGAGAGCGCATCTGCACATAATTTTCACGCAAACACCATTTATCTTTTTCCGGAAAATACTCATAGAAAAACTCGGCAATTTTCCTGTGACAATTACCGTCGGTTTTGACCCGCTTTTTTATAATGCCTATACAGATTTTCTTCAGCAATAAATATACGGATATTATAACAATGTTAGAGATAAAGAATATCCAGAAGTTAAGATTTATCTGATGCAGTATATCGCTGACGAAGCTGCTTATCTGGTTGAATATTGAACCGATATTTTCAGGCATCCACGAAACTCCAGCAAGAGCAGCAATCCATCCGGGTATATTATTAATCAATTGCAGCAGCCATGTGTTTATCGAATCCATAAGCAGCATAGCAATAATAACATATATTACGGCTATAACCGGCATAGCAAACTGCTTGCTGCGCTGTGTTTTTTCAAGATTAACACGTCTGCTCAGGAAGCATAAAGCAACAAAGGGAAGAACAGCAATCAGCATTTTTACAATTAATAAAATGTTATTAATCATATAACTCCTCCCTTGTTATTTTAACCGATTTAATATAATCCACCGGCACAGAACATACGTTATGTTCCTGCATAAATTCAATTTCCTTCTGAATATCCGAATATGGCATATCGTATTCATATTCGTCCTGATTAGAAAAATCAAAATTATACGGTGCTTCGGGAACAAGGTCTGTGCACTCATCCACATCAATAAAGTCTGAAAACAGCTCCTTAACATCACTCATTCTGTCAACAATATTTCTTTTATGATACGACAATACATTTTTCTTTCTGTTGATTGAATCCTTTGAAAAATGCAGAACAGAAAATTCCCTCATCACATTGCACGCATGACTCAGGTATTTTGAAAATGCAGAAACACCTCTTTCTATCTCGTTCAAAATGCCCGACATAACGGAATTGAAACGCTTAAAGCATCCAATTAATCGCCGTCTGAGCACAAACAGATAAAACAGTCCTATCGCCAGAAATATGGCAAGAACTATGCCTGTGACTGCAGTTGAAAAGCATAATGACTTTACGTCATTCAGATTTCCGAAAATCAGCGGTAAAAACCCGAACAAATATGCCAGAGCAGCAACCAACCCGACTAAAACGGTTTTTCGTCTTGTCATTCTTTGCGCTATGCCGTGTCTGACCTCTTTGTCAGCTTCGTCTATCTTCTTTTTATATTCTGCGGCATTGTATAATTGTGTCGTAACCGTATCAACCATACTACGCTCTTCTTCATCAAGATTATAAACAATATCGTCAAGCTGATATTCGTTGAGCAGCATAGCCCTTTCATCATTTATCCTGTTCATCAGGCGAAAATCTTCTCTTGCTGCCGTCTTGACAGCCCTTCGTGGTTCACGCAGAAATCTTACAAAAGATTTATTTATCGAATGGTATTGACTGTCCCAGTATTCGTACTCATCGGCAGGACAATCCCTTGATAAACCAATTTTTTTGTACTGCGCCATAAGATTTTTTCTGCTCTCATGCGTTAACAACTTAACCGGAACCTTTATATGGGACTCAAAGCATTCTTCTGCTGTTTTTTTATCAATCGGTTGCTTTTCTTTTTCGGCAAGCCGTTTTTCAAGATCATCTATTTTTATAAGGGTTTCACACAATTTTGAGCGATAACGATTATACAGTGTCTGTACACATTCCGTATCAATTTCTGTATGCAGCTTATAAACACGATTCGAACGCATAGCACCTCTCGGGCACTCATTTGAGGCTAACAGGAGAAGGGCAGTCAAAAAGCTGAAATATTCGCCTTCGTTCCTCACACCTTTCAGATAAGGAATATCGTAAATCAGGTATCTGAGCTTTTCAGGATACAGGTTATCAAGATAGAATTGAGAATAATCAAACTCAATGTGTGCATTCCACGCAAGCTGCGTCAATTCTTCTTCCACATCTTTAGTTCGCTGTGTTATCGCAATGATAGTCTGAGGAGGATTAAAAAGCTCGCCACGCAACTCGAAAAATCGTGATATTTTTTCAAAGCGCATTGAACGCACCCAATCCATTTCAGCCTCCTGCGGTGACACGGAAAGCTCCGCAAGCCTTGCATAATATTGTTTACCGTCATCGGCGTTATCAATAAATTCCCGATACTCATCATAACACAAGCCCGGTGCTGATCCAATCGGAGAACCGCATAGCCATATTGACAGCCTTGTCAAAGGATTTGTCAACGCCGATTCTGCGTTTTTAATCTCATATTCACGAGAATTTTTTATTTGTAAAAAATCTGAATAATCAGTTTTTTCCTTTTTAAAGGAATTCACATAATCAAACGGATTTCTTTTGTTTACCGCTTCGAAATTCCAAGTTGATCTGTCGTTTACAACAATTACACGCCATTCTTTTTTATGAGAAATCAAATCTCTTAGTTCAGGCACAGCCTCGTCCAGCGTATTGCCGGTACAGTTCCACTTACAGAATTTAAATTCATTATTTTTCAGAAAAGGCTTTAAATAAACGTAATATTTATGGCGGCAATCATTTATGATATGCTCATCACAAATTACAACTGTAAACATTTTACTCACCACCTCATTACCTGCCGTAAAAAATTTACGGCAGGTCTGTATTCTCAAAAGGCATTAATTCTCTTTGAACTCGACAAGCTGATCGGCACAGCTTTCAAGATCTCTGTTTCTAAAGAATCCGCTGAGAGTTCTTCTGATCGAACCGATAACCTGTTCAGAGAAAACGCCGCATTTCAACAGTTCAATATGCGCATTATAGTTATCAATCAAAAGGTTAAACTGGCTTACCAATATTTCTGCAACCTGTCCGAGGAGGCTGTCCCTGTTATGAGCGCAAAGCTGCATTTCACTGTAAACCATCTCGATAATTGCTTCAACCATCGTCTTCATCTCAGTCATATCCTTTTCATTTGCCGGCAAAGAATTGCAGTACATCAATACAACCGTGAAAAGCGAAACCCTGCTGTCGCAAGCCTTCAGTACCTTGTTATCGGTGAAATTCTCATATCGGAATTTATCAAGCTTTTTAAAGAACTCGATATCCTCGTGCGAGCGAAATCCCGCATATGTATTTTTTACACGCAAGGTATTTACAAAATTGCGGATAGTTGAAACAGCAAGACGGTCATAATACAGTGCGTCTAAGACCTCATAAATAACATCGCACTTTGTATTGTTAGAAACAACAAGCTCAACTGTGTCATCGTCATTATTGAGATATTTATATACTCGCTCGTCCGGTTTCTCGTCAGAGGTTTTGAACAAATGGATTCTTTCATACACAAAGCCGTATATCATAGCCTTGTGTATCTTGCGCATAAGCCTCTTCTGATAATCCATATCAAGCTCGGGCATATTTGAAATGGAGTTCCAGCGCATATCAATGTGAGGTGTGATGATCGCACTTGTTTTGCTGTCTGGACCGATTTTGTCCATATATTTCTGATATATACGGAAATAATCGCCGGCAGAAAGCTGCTCATACTCATTATCGCTGCTGACTGAAAATTCGTCTATTGTGTCATCATATGTAGGTGCACAAAGCTTCGCAAGCTGTGTAGGCATAATGTTATAAATTGAGCGGAAGAAGTGCAGCTCGTACTTTGAAATAGTCGGAGTTGAAACAGCTTCCGGAATATATTCGCTTATTCTGATTCCTCCGCCATCTTCAATGGCATCATTGCAGGCAATAGCGTCAACCTCTCTGGGTTCATCGTTATCACTTTTCTTTATTCCCGGACTGGCAAGATTTCGGCAGTTTTTAATCAGCGAAGAAATATATTTTTTCAGGTTGCTCTCGCTGTGCAGCTCGGCAGCCTTTTCGTCCTTTTTCGCAGGGGTAACCTCTTCAAGCTCAAGAGCGCTTTTTACGTCATACTCAAGCTTGATTCCATGCAGAACGCTCTTCACCTGTATAATATCGCAGGTATCGTCTGCTCTCTTTTTGAAATATTCAATTATGATATCGTCAAAAATATCTTTCTTGGTTTCATAATAGAACGGATTAACATTGCGTCGCGCCTCAATGTATGCATTGTTTCTCAGCGACTCAAATATCTCGGCATAAAGCTTTGCAGCGCCGTCGCCGCTGTCGGTTGGTCTGCTGAGGCTTGAGGTCAGCTTATCAAGATACTTCTTCTCACTCATAACATATCGGACGCAATCGCCGTTGTGAAAAGCAAGCTTTGTAACAATATCTTCCTTCTTCTTTTCAATGCTTGGGATTTTTGACTCAAAGGTTGCATAAAAGCCCTCATATGCCGCAATAAGATTTGAAACCGCCGGGCTTGCAAGCGAGCAAATCTCTCTTGCAATAACCATATCAAAGTATTTCTTGACAAGGTTATAATACTTTTTGAGCAAATCATTACAGCGGTCACCGGGACTGCCGCCGAGATTGTCAAAGTTTTTCAGCTTGTCGCACGCCTCGCACATTTCACGCAAATCACTCTCACGCCCTATATGCAAAGCAACGGAAAACTTATCGTCGGGCTTTTTGTCTTCGTCACTGCCGACGCCTTCAATAAGCTTTGTTTTTTTCTCTTCAAACGAAGCTATAAATTCCGTTGATTCAGTAAGCTTGTTATCAATCGCTTTTTCAAGCTTATAAAGAAGATATCGTGCGGCATTCGGATGCACAATTTTACCCTTGACCGACAAGAATCTTTCAAGCATATAATCGCCGAGATCTTCTTTTGCCGACGACGCCTTGCTGTTAAACACCTCTTTTGCAAAGGCTCTGACAATATCAATAAATCTGGTGCTTGAAGCAATATCCTCAATACTGTAAATCGTATTGTAACGGGTTTCATAGCCCATTGCATCGGCAGATTTTTTTGCCAGCGCAAATGTCTTGCTTTCTTTTAGGCAATATTCGCTTTCAATCTGACCGTCAATTGCTCCGATTACGAGTGAATCAATATATCTTTTGGCAACAGTGGCTATTGTTCTTTCCTCTTCCTCATCGCTGAGCATTTCAAGCTTTGCATTCAAATATTTATCCCAAAGCATCATTGAAAAATCATTTCCGTTTTTTGGATCACGACCCGACTCTACAGCACTAATATATACTGCAGACAGCGTTGGCTCATTTCTGCTGCTTGAATTGGGATTATCATCCCACATTTTATGTTCAAGCTTGAATTTCTCGTCATACTGCAGCCACGAGCTGTTCAAAAGCTCTCTGCGCTGTTCCTCAGTAAGACGGGCGTCCGAGGACGAACCTATTATGGATGAACGTGCCCAGTTGAGTGCAATGTAGTTTCTGATATCCTCATAAGGATATACAAGTACAGATGCACCCATACCACCAAAACGGCAGCGGCCCATTTTGTCCGGATTAATGCAAAGCTTAAGTACATTATCCTCCTTGCTTGAAGCCTTTCTGTTCATCGGTCCTATATTCTGCTCATAAATTGACTGTGCAGAATATTCAATATACTGAGCGAGAGTTGTCATATTGCCGGCGTTTGAATCCGTACGATCCATAAGGAAGCAGAAATCAAACGGCAGGTTGCTGATAATTTCCTCACCTGATGACGCATTTGGAATTGTAACGTGCAAATCCTTGTATCTCTGAAGCTCCGGTACAGTATCAAAAAAGCCACTGCCCTTCATCATAAAGGCGTTAATTTCTTTTATCGTTGCATAGCTGTTGCAACGAAGGCTGTCTCTTTCACTCTGTGATTTTATAACAGTGTCCATAACGCCGGGCAACACCAGAAAGCCCCTGATCATCACCGCAGCTTCAGGATAGTTTTTCTTTACATAGTGCCTTACAAGCATACCGGTTTCCATCGCAATACCCGAGCCTGTG
Organism: uncultured Oscillospiraceae bacterium; assembly: GCA_958448165.1. Taxonomy (GTDB): domain Bacteria; phylum Bacillota; class Clostridia; order Oscillospirales; family Acutalibacteraceae; genus UBA7067. The sequence goes on along the minus strand of CAUDCW010000014.1, from coordinate 11,047 downwards.
CCGCCTGCTGCAGTAGATGCGATAACAACCCTGATAGCCTGCTTGAGGTCGCCGCCGTCCTTGAGGAACAGGTCGTCAATAGCGTTATACAGCTTATTGATTTTTCCGTTTTTGATAATATCGTTAAGTGCAAGACGCGAGATAGCCCTGACCTGACCTGCACCCTCGGAAACTGTTTTGGAATCGAGCATTTTATTCTCGGGGAACCAGTGGCGCTTTGCCTCCTTGTCATTTTTCAAATAGCTTTCAACAGAGCTTGTCGATGACGTTTGTATCGCAACAATCTCCGCACCGTCATCAACTGAAATCAAGTCATTCACATCGGTATCCATAACTACAAAACGTATGTTAGATGTGTCGTCGTTTCTACTGCGGTCGTGTACGCCTTTTATAATTTTTGAGCCTATACCTCCCACTCCGATGAAAAGAGTTGGTGCGTTAACCTTGTTGGGTTGAATTTTTTCTTTGATATACATTTCTGCCACTCCTCATTTAATTATTGTGATTAATATAAATATTGCCGGTCACCGTGTGGCTGTTCGTTTTCCACCTTATCTCGGTTTCGTCCCCGACAGTTATTAATTGCTTTTGCGAATCAAGCGTTTCTCCCTCGTCATTATGATATTTACCGTTACTGCCCTTTGTAAAGCGTGTGCCGTCTATCTCAAACCAGCTTACACTGCCAAGCGGCATCATCTTTTTAATCTTGAATTTTGCCGTTTTCTTTCCCCTGTTTTTCAGCGGAGTGCAAGCCTTTGCTTCGCAACGCAATTCGCCCGGATACAGGTCAGACGACAAGCCTATCATATTACCGTTCTTTTTCACCGGCTGACACGTATGATTCTGTGCAATATCCAGATAAATTGCACCCGGCAATGCAGGACGGTTAAGTATATACAGAATAATAAGAATAATAATAAGAATTATTAACAGCCAGAACAGCCACCGCCAGAACTTGCTGTAAATCTGAACATCAAATTCCGCATTGGCGCTGTCGCTCATAACCTGACCGTATTCATCGGTCATTGTGGCCTTGACTGAAAATTTATAATTTCCCGTTTCCGGTTCAACAAACTTTCCCGACTCCTTGTATCCGACATAAACATTGAGTGCCGATTTTCCGGGCACAATTTCATAATAGCTTGCCAGAGAGTCCGAGAATGATATGTCAAACTGCATCTGTTGCAGTTGCTCGTCCGTTACCGGATTACCGTTAAGCTGAACATCAACCTGTATAGGCTGCCAGCTTTCGTGGTCGCTGATTGTGTACCACGACTGATCCTGCAAAACAGCAGCGGATACAGAGAGCTTTTCAACATCAGGCAGCTTTACCTTCAGAGGTTGAGGTATTTCATTCGTACCCTCTGAGGTAATTGTGTAATCCTTAAGATATGTTCCCGAAACAACAATCGAGGTATTATCATCAGGCTCAAGGCTGACTTTTTCACCGTTTGCAACCTCAATCGCATCCTTATCAGTCTGTTTTACCTCAGCCTTCAGCGAAACATCATTACCCATTAGCTCTGAGTCTGTAACATCATCGCCTGTTACATTGTCAACAATACAATAATTAAGGGTATAATCCCCTGCGACAACCTCACCGTCTGATGTATCTACGATTTCACCGTCGCTGTCTATCAGATCAATGGCAATATCTACATCGGGATCATAAAAAATCTGTATTGAATCCGCATCAGCACACTCCAACGTATATGTACCCTTTGCACAGGAATCAAATGTAACCACCTGACCGGCGAGCGTTTTATCGACGGGAGCGTTTTTAAACCCCGTTGCCTTTATTTCACTGAACTTACGCTGACCGCTGTTCTGAATGATTGCAATTTCCTTTCCCTCTGAATCTTTAAGGGACGTTACCTTTGCGTTGCTGCCCTGAGCAAACACAATTAACTTTCTCATTGATAAATCAAGCGTCAGCTTATTACCACTCAGATATTTTGAGGGAAGAACTATACGCTGAAAAATCGTGTTGCAGATACTGATTAAGTCATCCTTCAGGCTGTTATCGTCAGACTTTTCAGCATAAAAGCATTTTGATTCGTCGGATTTCAGCGTTGCCGCCTGTCCGACTCCCAGATACTGCACATTAATGCCGTTCCCACCTAAGGACGACAGCTCTTTTTGCAGATTTATCTTTGCCACTTCTCCTCTTTTTTTGCCGTTGAATTCACCGTCGGTCAGCACAATAAGCCATCTGTCAGTAGCCGATGACGATTTCAAGGCTTTATAAGCCTCAGTAACGGGTTCAAACGGAGTGCCTGCCGGATCAACGGTAAAAAGCTTGTGCAGCTTATCAATGTCATCCTGACTTCGGATTTCAATAGCCGAAAAGCTGCCTCCCGAGTTCGGCTGCGACCCGTCTGTCGTAACCTCCCACATAGGATAAACACCGAGCTTATCGCCGTTGTTGTAGTCAAGCATAGAGGCGAATATTTCCATAGCGTATTTTGCCCTGCACCACGCCTTGTTTTCATACATCGAGGCAGAGTTATCAAAAACAACCGCAATGTCGTATGTCCTTTCTGTCTTACTTACACTTGCATTTCCGGCAGCACTTACTGTCAGCGCATTCAGCGATAAGGCTGTTATCGTCAATACAATCAACAGCACAGCTATTGCCCGAGAAAAAATTTTATTCTTCCGCATCGTTCTTTTTCCTCCTTTAATTTATATAACCGCAAATTATGATTATTTTCGCAGATAACCGCCTTTTTATTTATGTAATTCAGCTGTACCGCCCTTGTCATTTTGAGCTGTTTGTTCCAACAGCAAATAGTTGTTATATTTAAATATGGCATAAATTATATTTCTAATCAAAATCCCACACAATTTGCTATAATCAACAAAAATTCAACATATTACACCTATATTTTAAATTATATTAAACCACACATACATTGTCAATATAAAAAGACACAATAATTGATTTTTTATGCATTACGCTGAAAAATATACAGACAGTGAAGAATTTGCACCATAATAAACATATTATTTAACGCAAAAAAGCCCTGCTCACATTCAAGTGAACAGGGCTTTTCGCCGTAATTGTATTGACAATATACAAAATAAAGCGTATACTTTCTAAAGTATCACAAAATACTGTTCTTACCTTTCCCATACGGGAATTGATACTTTTTCGCTTTATTCTTAAACCTATTACCAATTTTAGAAGCTTCAAACTCTTACCTTTCCCATACGGGAATTGATACAATCAAAGTCAAACCTCTTCAAGTCATCTTCTTTTACACTCTTACCTTTCCCATACGGGAATTGATACCTTATCATTGTTCTCATTCTCTTCTTCCTCTTCAGGCTCCTTACCTTTCCCATACGGGAATTGATACAATTTGGGTACGCATAACAGATTGTCTCCTTTGTTAAACTTACCTTTCCCATACGGGAATTGATACTTTTTTTCTGCGAGATTTACAACGTTTTTGAGCATTTCTTGAATGCTTACCTTTCCCATACGGGAATTGATACAATATGCATTGCAATCAAGGATGAATTCTTCTTCTCTAAAACTTCTCTGCATAGCCTTACCTTTCCCATACGGGAATTGATACGATTTGCGGATTGGAATCAGTCAATAATGGATAATCTTTTTAACTCCTTACCTTTCCCATACGGGAATTGATACAGCTCATCCAAGCTCATTGAATTACCATCTTCGCTCGGAATCGATTACCTTCCCCATACGGGAATTGATACTTTTCCGGTACATAGTCCAGAATCTCTCCCATCAACTTTCTTACCTTTCCCATACGGGAATTGATACTCAAAGACTTTTTCAGGCTGTGGTGATGGCTTCTTATTCGAAGTAGACTTACCTTTCCCATACGGGAATTGACACTTCTAATGAATCAATAAAATTATTAAGTCCTTCGGGCACGCTTACCTTTCCCATACGGGAATTGATACTTTCAGGCTCAGTTGTTGGCTCTGTTGGTTCAGATCTTACCTTTCCCATACGGGAATTGATACATGATGTCGTATGGCATAATATAGCCCTCCCTTAAAAAATCTTACCTTTCCCATACGGGAATTGATACAGAATATCCCTGAACAGCACCATGGACAAAAGAATCTAAAAAACAGCGCTCTTACCTTTCCCATACGGGAATTGATACATTATTTTTGGTTGTAGTAAAATTTGCCATAATTATATCTCCTTCTGCGGAATCCTTACCTTTCCCATACGGGAATTGATACAAATCTTATTTTCATACTAATCCCCATGCTGCGAGACGGCGCCACGATGAATGAAATCTGAGAACAAGTAGAAAGACAGATCAAAAGGACGCAGAGTGAATAGCGGATTTGCTTCAGCACGGTCTGTTGAAGGCAAGCTATATTCCCGATAAGGCACAGCGAGGACTGTGCGAATTGATAAGCTATCGAAAGAGTCTTGTTGCCGACAAAACCAGAGAGTTGAATCGTAACCCACAAATAAACCAGCGTCCCGGCAAATAGAATTAACCCCCGAAGAATGTGTGCGCTCAAACGAGTGACATTCTCCGGGGGTTGTCTTATTTAGATTTCAGCGGCAACCGTCTCTCGCCGGTGCGGAAGATGTTGGTCAGATATTCTCTGACATCGTAAGTAAGCGTCAAATAGTAACCGTCAAAACAGCCACCGTTGTTTAGTCAACACGGTGGCTGTAAATTTATGAGTTTTTAGATGTAGTCTTAACTCGGCAACAATCCGGTGCGTTCCACGGTAGCAGAACATCCATTGTCTCACTATCCCGCAGATTTGGTGCCTTGGTGAATATGTATCGCAGATATTCATACGGCTCAAGTCCGTTTTCCTTTGCTGTTTCGATAATGCTGAAAACAGTTGCGCTCGCTTTTGCTCCCGACGGAGTGTTGGCAAAAAGCCAATTCTTTCGTCCGATTACAAACGGTTTGATACTGCGCTCAGCACGGTTGTTATCAATCTCTAATCTGCCGTCCTCAATGTATCGGCCTAGATAATGTTCCTCTCCAATAAGAAATAAACTGCTTTTCCAAGCTTACTTTTAGGCGCGATTCCGCTGAGTGTTTTTGCCCACGCAAAAAATGCATCCAGAAGTTGTTTTGAATGCTCCTGTCGCTCTTTCAGCCTTTCTTCAAAGCTCATATCTTTAATTTTCTTCTCAACGGCATATAGCTTGCCGCAATATGCTAAGGCGGTTTCCGCAACAGTTCCTTTGCGCTGCGCTTCGGGAATAACTTCCAAAGCCTCGCAAAATCTCCGCCTTGCGTGTGCCCAGCATCCCACAACTGTAACTCCATCAATTCCACGATAACCCTTGTAGCCGTCTGTATGCAAATATCCTTTGAAGCTTTCCAGAAAACTTTCGGCATTATCAGCCTTGCGATTTGGTTGATGATCATAGAGTACAATCGGTTTTTCGGTACAACCGCTTGTTCTGTACAGCCACATGTAGCTCTTACCAGGCATCGGTTTATCTTTTGTTCGCAACACCTTTAGGGTGGTTTCGTCGGCATGGAGGGCGCTTTCTTTCAAAAGTTGTACTTTAAGCTTTTCATACAAAGGTTCCAGCCATAATCTTGAAGCGGTGATGAACCAGTTGGACATTGTCTGCCTGGAAGCTCAATGCCCTTTTGCTTTAGCTCCTGCTCCTGACGATAGAGAGGAGAGTGCATAACAAACTTCTGCGTCATCAGGTGAGCAATTGCTTCAGCGGATGCGAAACTGCCTTTGATTACAGGGTTTGGTTGAGGTGTTTCCACAACAGGTGTGTCCGCCTCGTTTTCGTGACATTTCTTGCAGGCATAAGTGTAGTAAATTTCCTCGCGGATTCTTACCTGTGCGGGAATCATCTCAAGGTGCTTAGTGACCTTCTTGCCGATGACTTCCATCTCTTCACCGCACTGAGGACACTTCTTCTCTTCATCACTGAGCTCGTGCTCCACAACATAGGTTTCTACGTTTTCGGGAAGCTTGTCAAAGCAACCTGTCTTTTGCTTGCGCTTATACTGCTCAACGGTAATCTCGGTGTTTCTGTTTTCGGTATCTTCAAAAGTTTCGGCTTCATTGAAGAACAAGGTCATCTCCTCAAAGAGCTGTTCAGTGCTTCACTCTCACTTCGAGGCCATTGAAATTTGCCTTTCTCCAAGCGTTTGTAAAGCAACAGAAACCCATCGCCTTCCCAATACAAAGCCTTGATTCTGTCTGTTCTTCTGCCACAAAACAAAAAGCAGTGCGTCTGAACAGGGATCAAGTTGAAACTGCTGCTCAACAATAGTTGCCAATCCGTCGATTCCACGCCTCAAATCCGTATACCCGCAGGCGATATATACTTTTTTCGCTCCATTAAAATCGTTCAGCATGATCTGAGAACTCGTAAAAGCGCTGTTAAGGTTGCCTCATCAGCACCGTTGTGTATTTCTGCGTTAACACCGCCGATATGTACAGTTGCTGCAATATGACAGCCCATTGTCATATCAGATGATTCTTCTACCGGCATCTCAATGAAAGTATTGCTGCGTTGATTTATCGCTTTCCATACCTTATTCTGTCGATATATGTAAGAGCTCTGTGCAATCCCTTTTTGTTCACACCACTTGCGTACACTTAACCCACTGTTGCGGCACTCTTCAACCTGCCGTGTCCATTCTGCCAGGTTTCTGTTTTCTTTTACTACTCGTAAGCCTTTATTCACAATATCACTCCCGTGCGATTGTGTAAGGATACTAAAACTCCGAGCTTATCAGCTGACTTGAGTAGAACAAAGCTAAAAACTCTATGTTTACGAAAACTCAAAACTGTTCGATTTGTTTTAAGTTTTCACAAACAGTCTGAGTAATCAATTTGTTTAAGCTCTTATATTCCCTTCGATAATAAGCATTTGACTTCCTGATGACGTTTCTCTTTTTCTTCTCTTATCCCCGCCGCAGGCGGGATAAGCAATTAATACTCTATAAATTATTTTTTGACACAAACTCAAGAGAAAATCGGCGAAAAAAATCTGCTGATTTTCCCCAGTGTTTATGCGCTTTCCAGAGTTTTCATCGGCTCAAAAATCAACATCATCAATCAACCTGGAATGAATGTGCAGCACCCGTAAATGAATCTATCCCACCCCAGAATGAATTTTCAAGTTTTATCGGGCGTTTGGTTCTTTCTTTTTCGACCTGTTGCGTTCCACAATCTGCTTAACCTTTTCTTCCTTTTTCGTCGCAAGCACACATAGCTTATCATAAATTTCTCCACTTAAGCTGACTTTCAGATATCCGCTTAAAAAGTCATTTACATCTCCGAAATTGGGATTTCCTATTATCTTAAGCTTCAAATCCATAAAGCCGACTCTTTGAGCGGCATCAGATATATCTCTGACAGCCTGCAAAATAGGTTTAACAACATACTGCTTTGGCTTCCAGTTCCTTTTGTTCTCTATATCATCTCGCCTTGGCAGCGCTAAGAGCTCACTTATTTTTCTCAACGATATGTTAAAGCCTCCGTCAGCCTTTATCGCTTTTGTATTTTGACGAGCCTGTAAGAAAATATATACGCACAAGTCAACGGCGTTTCCACTGCTCAGACTGTATGAAAACTCGGGCAGCAATGCGTAATAAGGGGCAATAAATTCTTTGTTGAGATCTTCGTTCACTGAAATCTGAACATAATTATTAGTAATGCTGAAGCCGCTAATCAAAGCTGCAAATTCGCGTTGCTCAATTTTAAGCTTTGGTCCTTGAGCAATAGTACCGCAAATTTTAATTTTCCTCAGCGACTCTAATGCACTTTTAAGCCCTCGTCTGGCATTATCAATACTGCTGTACATACCTCTGTCAACCAAGGTGCAAAGAGAAAAGCCGATTTGAGATCTGAAATTTTGCCTGTTGTATTCCGACAAAAGAAAAAACAAGCATTTCTTTACTGCCTTTCCGTATATATGATTATATTCGGTGAATTGAATTCTTATTTCATCACCTGAGCGGAGGTCCTCCTGACATATTTCATATTTGTCACCATAATACGAACAAGAAATTTTCTTGTGTCTGTCGCTTAGCCTTCTCTTACTTTCCGTCAACGGAATGTCTCTTTGCTTGCTATTGTATGACACAGCCAAAATCAACAAATATAAAATCGGAGAGCTTGGCAGAATATCGTATATTCTAATCCCTGATTCTTCCCGTATATTTTGGCTTTCCTCTATCTCTCGGATTTCCACGCTGTTCTCCACAGTCTTTTTCACTGCAACAATTTCACGGTCAGCCAATCCGTAAACTTCCGTACCTTTTCCTTTTTTAAACTCTGTATGCATAATAAACCCTCTTTTCGTTTTATTTTTCTTTATCCGTATAGAAAATCGGGAAAGCAGCAGAGCAAACACTCCACAGCTTTCCCGACATTTTACAACCTTTGCTCAATTAACAGCGAAACGCACTGCGCCGATTTCTCAGCACAGTGCGTTTCAGAATTCTACTGTATTTTATTTTTCTCCGTCCCAATCTTCGGTCAGACCAATCTTCTGCCGCCACTCATCGTAGTCCGTTCCGAGCACCTTAAACTTCGGCTTACTGCGAGGGTAGCGTCTTTGGCATACCGCCCTGATAATTTCCTTGTTGGAGTCCAGCGTGAGCATAACTATTGGTGCAAGCTCTTCGCCCTTGTGGATTCTACGAAATCTCAGAATATCACTGAAAAGCCCGTTAATCAACGACGGGTCTGCGAATGGGTTCGACACAACCGCAGCACCGCAGAGCGTGCCATCTGCCAGAATACCCGGGACAATATCGCTTCTGTCAAGGAACCCCGTGAAACGCTCTTTCAGCTGTCCGAGAATATTCTCACCATTGAAAATGTCGGTCAAAAGCTTTTTGCTTGCCGCATCGTCTTTCCATGACACTATCACGTTTCCTCTGGGGAATTTATCCCGCATGAAGCGCTTAATTTCCTTGGCTCCGCCCCTTCGGTTCGGCATCAGCCAGTCCAGGTAGGTGCCTGAGTCTAAAAAGTGAAAGACGCCGTAAAGCGCCCGCGGCGTATAGCGGCCGTTGAGCTCGCCGTAATCAATTAATCGGCGCAGCTCAAGCGGAATACGGCTTTCAAGCTGACTGTTAAACCTCATATTTGGCCGAATACAGTATAGTATAATAATCTGCTTCGGCAAGAATACGATTCCGACAGCTTGGTTGTTACGGAACAGATCCTTGCTATCTCCCGCTGCCTCTCCTCGCTCTTCTTTAAGCATACACCAGCCAACCTCACCTTCGTAAAGTCCTTCTTCCAGTGTGATTTCCGGTAGGCTTGAAAGATACAATCGGGCAAACAAATCACACGCAACAATCTTGCTCTGTCTCAGACTAGGCGTAGTATGGAATATAAGGTCTGATGAGTCACTGTTCTCAAGCAAATCACGACCCTTTTTTGTCAGCGAATAAGTAAAATCTATTCCGTTCTTTCGGTCGCTTTTGTGCCTGATCACAAGGCCATCATCTGTCAAACGGTGCAGTGCCTCCCGCACTGCACCGTTTGATCTGCCGGAAAGCTTTATTGCCTCCGACAAGGTTGAGTTTGACAATTCGCCTCCAAGACGAATTAAATCGAGTAAAAAGTCTCTATTCTTTAACATATTATATCTAACTCCTTTTTAAATTGTTTCAATTAATATTACGGGGCGGCTTGCACGCAAGCCGCCCTTGAACGCTGAAATATTTAGTTTTATAAACAGAATCGTCAAAAAAAAATCCGAACATAAATCTGCCCAACACTTTCTCGATAAGATAACCAGTAAGGCGATTTAACGAAATGCAATTTTATTTTCCCGAAAAACCGCTTGTGTATGCCATTTCTATGGAAAAAGCTTGTGTTAAATCCTACAGCTTTTAAAACGCAGAACTTAACAGCAGAAATCGGAAATTCATAACGGATTTTTCCTGCGAAAATCAACAGCTTCGGCGAACAATTAGTCGCTTGCCGGCTGCTGCTCATTATCGGAATAAAGCTCTTGGTTTTTCTCCACAAAACTGATGTAATCGCTCTGATCCATAATGTAGATTTCCGTCCAGTCGGGGATCTTTCCGGAGCAAATCAAATCGATATGGAGCCGACGACCCTCGTCTGAAGAGATAAAAAACCCCTTTAAGGAATTTATAATGGTCTGAAGTTCCTCGTTTGTGTTCTCAATAAGTTCCGGAGAAACAACCACAATTCTTGCATATTTGTGGTATGGAATCTGACGATAATAATGCTCAAACAATCCGTATAAGCAGTCACGGAAATAGTAATACCTGACATTTTTCACCGTGCGAGAATAATTATTGGAGAAAAGCTTCGGGACTGTCAGCAACGTGAAACGGTCGAAAAATTCAAGCCTGAAGCTGTCCCGATTGACAGCATATGCAAGAGCCTCTTTTGGACAAGTATTAAACTCCGCATCGCTCAGTCCAAAGGCTTTTTTAACCCCGGGGAAGAGCGCCAGAGCTTTATAAAAATTAATAATAATCCACGACAGCTTTTTACAGACCGCATTTGCGTTATCGACGGTCAGACCATCATCTCGCACCATTTGAAAAATCGTTGAAAATTTCTCCTGAGCCGTTTGAACAATGGAGCGAAGCTCATTTTCAGCGAAGTTATATTTTGCTTTTTGGAAGTCAATATCCGTCTGTTCGCTTGGTTTTTCAGGTGTATTTTTTTCTATGGGGACGAAGCTGTTTAAAAAAACCTCATCCCCGTCTTTTGAAAGTATTTTTGGGCTTTCATCTGCTCGGCCTTGGTCATCTATGAAGCCAAGAGTCTTAAAGTCGTTTATATTTGTCATAATATCCAACCTCTTTTCTTATTTAGCTTTATATTTTTTGTGTCTTTATATTTTTAAATTTGTTATTATCCAAATATAAGTGTATCATTGGACTCACCGCCATTCCTTATCAACTCGAAGAATTAAAAATAGTAAAAACAAGCCTCATTTTTTCAAGGCTCAATCCGCCGGATTTTTCCGGCTTCATTTTCTGCTGTGGTTTGTTTAAACCTGTCTGACTGCGGGTTTTTAAGGTAGTCAAGCAAAATATCT
>CAUDCW010000013.1 GCA_958448165.1 uncultured Oscillospiraceae bacterium | reverse complement strand
TGGCACTTTATGCGTTGTAAGTGCATAAAGTGCCATTAAACGCCCGATGAATGTACGGAGTGGAAAGGGACTGTGGCAGGCAACTTGACAATCGTACAAAGCTGAACTCACATCGGGTTTCCAAAGGGCTTGCCCTTTGGTCGTTTCAAGGATTGGGGTTTTTAGGGGAAAGGGAAATCGAAATCCCTTTCCCCTAAATCAGTTTTTGCTTACTTTTTTCTGATAAAAAAGTAAGTGCCTGCGCGGCATAAGCGCAAAAAGTTTTAAAGATAATAATAATTAATACGATAATATTAAATCCGCCGATATGTGCAAACTTTTTAATTCGCATTTAGTGCGCTAAACAAAATTTATCTGACATAATATAATTACCGCTTGACATATTGAATTCTTGTGATATAATATGTGTCAACAACTTAATAATCAGCTTATCAAGAGTGACTGAGGGAACAGGCCCTGTGACGTCCGGCAACCTGCATTTGTAAGGTGCCAAATCCTGCGGTTTAGCCGAAAGATGAGATTATTTGCCGCTTTCGGTTTTGAAAGCGGTTTTTTTATTGCTGTTTTCGCAATGAAAAGAAAAGAGTTGTAACTGCCTGAGCTTCTACGCACTTTAAATTTTGAAGTGTAAATATAACAAAACTAAGGAAACACTGAACAAATCACGCTGAAAGCTGTTTGCACATCTTGCTTGCATATTTCCCGTCAGCCTGACCAAAAAATCCTCGTAATGCGTCAGCATTACTGCGGTTTATTTGTCCAACCTGACGAAAAATCTGACGGCGCAATATGCACAAACGATTTAATCAGGGTTTCCCTAAAAACTGAAGGGAGTTTTTAATATGGCAAAGCATTTTTTTACATCTGAATCAGTAACCGAGGGACATCCCGACAAGGTGTGCGACCAGATTTCGGACGCTGTTGTTGACGCTATTTTAGATCAGGACAAAAACGCCCACATCGCCTGCGAGGTTACTGCAACAACAGGAATGGTTCACGTTATGGGTGAAATAACAACGGACTGCTATGTTGATATTCCGTCTATTGCCCGTCAGGTTATCTGCGATATCGGCTATGACAACGAGGGCTGCGGCTTTGACGGCAACAACTGTGCAGTGCTGACATCAATCGACAATCAGTCTGCCGACATTGCTCTTGGCGTTAACGAAAGCTACGAGCTTAAAAGCGGCGAACAGGATATTTACAATCAGACGGGAGCAGGCGACCAGGGAATGATGTTCGGATACGCCTGCAACGAAACGCCCGAGCTTATGCCGCTTAGCATTTCGCTCAGCCACAAGCTTGCAAAGCAGCTTACAAAGGTGAGAAAGGACGGCACTCTGCCCTATCTTCGCCCCGACGGAAAAACACAGGTTACGGTTGAGTATGACGGTGACGAGATAAAGAGGATTGACGCTGTTGTTGTATCGACCCAGCACAACGACGAGATTGAAACGGACAAGCTGCGCGATGATATTTTAAATTATGTTATCAAGCCGATAATTCCGCCACAGCTTTTTGACGATAACACAAAAATATATATCAACCCGACAGGCAGATTCGTCATCGGCGGACCTGTCGGCGACTCTGGTCTTACAGGCAGAAAGATTATTGTGGACACCTACGGCGGTTTCGGCAGACACGGCGGCGGCTGCTTCTCGGGCAAGGACCCGACAAAGGTTGACCGCAGCGCAGCATACGCCGCACGCTATGCCGCAAAGAATATTGTAGCCGCAGGCCTTGCAAGCCGCTGTGAGGTTCAGCTTGCCTATGCAATCGGCGTTGCAAAGCCGGTGTCGGTTATGGTTGAGTCGTTCGGCACAAGCAAATATACAAATGAACAGCTTGCAAACGCTGTCAGCAAGGTATTCGATCTGCGCCCGGCGGCTATAATTGAAACGCTTGATTTAAAGAACACCAAGTACCGTCCGCTTGCCGCATACGGTCATATGGGCAGAGAGGAATTAGGCGTTGCTTGGGAAAGGACCGACAAGACGCAGGAGCTTTTGGCGGCGATTGAGGGGTAAGTTAAGTTTTGTTTAGCGCAATAAATGCGAATTAATTAAGTTTGCACCCATCGGCGTCTATTAATTATATCTTATTAATTTTTATTATCATTAAAACTTTTGCGCACATGCCGCTCAGGCACTTACTTTTTTATCAGAAAAAATTAATCAAAAACTGATTTAAGGGAAAGGGATTTCGATTTCCTTTCCCTAAGTAAGCTGTGATTAAATAAAAGTGCGCAGATTGGCGAGAGAATTTTTCGACTCTATGTACAAAAAGCGCAGGCAATACTTTGTGTATTAACGAGCATTTTTGGACTTAGAGTCGGAAAATAATCCGTCAAGGTGCGTGCTTAATATTTAATCACAGCTTACTCTATCCCTATCTTAAAATGACCAAAGGGCAAGCCCTTTGGAGACCCGCTGTGCGTTCAGCTTTGTACGATTGTCAAGCTGTCTGCCACTGCTCCTTTTCCAATACGAGCTTTCTACGGGTGCGTTTAATGGCACTTTATGCACTTACAACGCATAAAGCGCCAAGTAAACACTCAGACTCTTCATTCTCGTTTTATTTTGCTCGACCAAACTTTTTTATTAAGGAGCAGCGTAGCTGCGACAACCACAACTTTACTCTTTACTCTCCACTCTTCACTCTTCACTCTCCACTCTGCCGCACAGCGGCTCAAAACGACAAAAAACCGGGTACCTTACGGATACCCGGTTAAACTTTTTATATGAGATTTTCAGCAGTGTGATTATTTAACCATACCTGCAACTTCTTCAGCAAAGTTGTCCTGACGCTTCTCAAGGCCCTCGCCCTTCTCGAAACGAACAAAGTCAACAATAGCAATACTGCCGCCGAGGTCCTTGGCAACCTTCTCTGTGTATTTGCCTACTGTCATTGAGCTGTCCTTTACGAACTCCTGATCAACAAGGCAGTTTTCCTTATAGAACTTGCCAACCTTGCCCTCAACAATTTTAGCCAGAACCTGCTCCGGCTTATTAGCCATTTTAGGATCCTGCTTCATCTGAGCAATCATAATTTCTTTCTCGTGCTCGATAACCTCTGCCGGAACGCTTGCCTCGTTAAGATAAAGTGTGTTAAGGGCGGCAATCTGCATTGCAACGTCCTTTCCGTATGCAACAAACTCTTCGCTTGCAGCGTCAACATCTGTATCAAACTTAACCATAACGCCGATTCTGCCTGCTGCGTGAATGTAGGTTACAACCTTGCCCTCATAGCGAACAAAGCGGCGGATCTTGATGTTCTCGCCGATTGTGAGAACCTTCTCCTGCAAAAGTGCTGCAACGGTTTCGTCGCAGCCTGCTGCCTTGCACTCGAGCAAAGCATCAACGTCAGCCGGATTCTGCTCCATAACTGTATCTGCGCAGGTCTTTACAAAAGCCTGGAAATCTGCGTTCTTAGCAACAAAGTCTGTTTCTGCGTTTACTTCAATTACAACGCCGAGAGTGTTATCTGCGTTTGTTTCTGCAAAAGCTACGCCCTCTGCTGCAATTCTGCCGCTCTTCTTAGCCTGCTTTGCAAGACCCTGCTCTCTCAAAAAGTCGATAGCTGCGTCCATATTGCCGTCAGCCTGTGCAAGAGCCTTTTTACAGTCCATCATACCACAGCCTGTTTTTTCTCTGAGTGACTTAACGTCCTGTGCTGTAAATGCTGCCATTTATATTCTTCCTCTCTTATTATTGTTATTATGCTTCGGCAGGAGCGGCATATAACACTGCCCCTGCCGCTATATTTTATACTTTAATTATTCCTGAGCCTCTGCTTCTTCAGCCTCTTCAGCTTCCTCAGCTTCAACTGCTGCTGCACCCATCTGACCCTCGTGGCCCTCGATGATAGCGTTTGCAATTGTGCCTGCGATAAGCTTTACGGCACGGATAGCGTCGTCATTGCCCGGGATTACATAGTCGATTTCATCCGGGTCGCAGTTTGTGTCAACAATAGCTACGATCGGAATACCGAGCTTGTGAGCCTCTGATACTGCGATTCTCTCTTTTCTCGGGTCAACGATGAACAAAGCACCCGGTGCTTCCTTCATATCCTTGATACCGCCCATAAACTTCTCGAGCTTTTCAATCTCAAGGTTGAGCTTGATAACTTCCTTTTTCGGAAGAAGATCGAATGTGCCGTCAGCCTCCATAGCGCGAAGCTGCTTTAATCTCTCGATTCTTCTCTTGATTGTTGCAAAGTTTGTGAGCATACCGCCGAGCCAACGAGCGTTTACATAATATGCGCCTGCTCTTTCAGCCTCTTCCTTAACGGAATCCTGAGCCTGCTTCTTTGTGCCTACAAAGAGAACGCTCTTGCCCTCTGTTGAAAGGTCACGAACAAATGAGTAAGCCTCTTCAAGCTTCTTTACTGTCTTCTGAAGGTCGATGATGTAGATACCGTTTCTCTCTGTGAAAATGTACTCTGCCATCTTAGGGTTCCATCTTCTTGTCTGGTGACCAAAGTGAACGCCTGCCTCCAAAAGCTGTTTCATTGATACTACTGCCATTGTAAAATCCTCCTTAGGTTTTAAACCTCCGCTGCACCTTTGATTTTCCGAGAGACCGCATTGCGGCACCATTTCGGAGATGTCAGCGTGCGTAATGCCTTGATATTATATCACACTCAAGAGAGTAAATCAAGGATTTTTACTGCATTTTCTATTTTTCTTTTACTTATCTCCAAAAAAAGAGGAAGAAGAATTAATCTTCCTCCTCCGATTATGATTGCTTTCTCTGCCCTCATAGTGGTGAGCACTAATTGAATGTGCAATCAGACATTCATCAATATTATTATACGCACAGCAAACAGATATGTCAACTTGCAATATAATATATTATTTTATCACAGCACATCGGTGCAAAGACCCGACTGGCGCATTGAAACATAATCATCATCAGCGACAACGATATGGTCCAGCAGTCGCACCCCGACAAGCGACAGCGCCGAGGAAACCGTCTTTGTTGTTTCGATATCCGCCATTGACGGCAGTGCAAAACCGCTTGGATGATTATGAGCCAGAATCGCAAACGACGCATTATATATCATTGCGTTTTCTATTATTTTTCTTATATAAAGATCGCAGGAATTGACCGAGCCTTTGCTGATAACGCCGCAGAAAACCTCTTTTCGCTTTGCATCAAGAAGGGTCAGCACCACAGCCTCATAATCACGGCCGACAAACTTGTTAAGAAGCCTTGCGCCGATATTTTCAACATCAACAGCCTTACTGCTGTCAAATTTATCGTCAAGATAAAGCCTGCTCATCTGCGGAACAAGCTTTAACAGCAGAGCCGCATTTTCGCTTAAGCCACATTCCTTCAGTGCGTCAACAGGAGCGTCAAAAACAGCAGACAGCGAGCCGAAGGAATCGAGCAGTCTGTGTGCAATGGGGTTTGTGTCCTTTCTCGGCACCGCATAATAAAGCAACAGCTCAAGCGACTCGTGCACCTCAAAGCCGTCAAGACCGCTCTGCTTAAATTTTGCCCGCATACGCTGTCTGTGCCCACTGTGTATTTGCTTGTCGTCCTGCACGCCGTCACCCCCGGGTTGAGAATTAAATTCGTAATTCATAATTCAGAATTCATAATGCATAATTATGGTTGTCGCCGCAAGCGGCTCTTTGAATTAATAATTTACTCGTAACGTGTATTGCCTCCCTTTGAAGGGGAGGGGACCGCTTGCTGTGGTGGGTTGCGCTCGAGTCGATAAATTCTTGGGTAGTTTCATCAAAGCGAGCCGGAACGGTCATGACCGTTCCCTACAACCTCGTTTAAAAATTGCTCAAAACTCGTCATCAAACTCATCATCAAATTCTTCGTCAGGCTCTTCGTTGATATTTGTGCTTTTTGTTAGATAAATCGGTCTGTCCTTTGACTCCATATAAATCCTTCCGATATATTCGCCGAGAATACCGACCGAAAACTCAATAATACCGCCCAGGAACAGCGTTATTATCAGTGTTGTGGCATAGCCCGGAACATCAATGCCGAATATAAGCGTTTGCAGCAATACGACAACCGCATAAATAAACGCAAGGCCCGAAATCACAAGTCCCAACAGAGAAATAAACCTCAGCGGTGCAACGGAAAAGGCTGTAATGCCGTCGATTGCATACTTGAACAGTCCCCAGAAGCTCCACTTTGTCGTGCCGATTGTTCTCTCAACGTTTTCATACGGCAGCCACTTTGTATCAAAGCCGACCCAGCTGAATATGCCCTTTGAAAAGCGCTGAACCTCGCTTAAGGACAACACGGCATCAACCATCTGACGGGACATTATTCTGAAATCCACCGCACCGTAGGGCAGCTTTACATCTGTGATTTTATTGTTGAACTTATAGAACGTGCGGCTGAAAAAGCTTCTTATCTTTGATTCGCCCTCACGGTTCGTTCTTCTTGCGGCACAGCAGTCGTGACCCTCTTCCACTCCCTTTATCATATCGGGTATCATTGCCGGCGGATGCTGCAAATCGGCGTCCATCACGATGACATAATCTCCGCTTGAATTCTGAAGTCCGGCATACATTGCCGCCTCCTTGCCGAAATTGCGTGAGAATGAAATATACTTGACGTTTCTGTATTTCTTTGCAAGATTGCGCATAACAAGAAAGGTTCTGTCACGGCTGCCGTCGTCAACAAGAATATATCTGAATCGGTAGCCGTCAATGGCGTCTATGTATTTGTTTGTTGTTTCAACAAATACTTCCAGTCCTTCCTCCTCGTTATAGCACGGCACAACTATATCAACAGTTTTCATTTTATTCTTCCTTTTCCTTTCAGAATTTGAGATAACTTAAAAGATAATACACTTTATCTAAAATTATAACAAAATTAAGCACAAAATGTAAAGCGTTTTTCAGCAAAAAGCCCTCGACTTTTCTCTGTTTTTACTTTATTGCAGTGCTATCGTAAAAACGCAGGTGCAAAATGTTAATTTTTGAAATAATCTGTTTACCTTTTTGAACTTTAGTGATAGAATTAGATATGTATTGTTAAATTTAACACGGAGGTAATCTTAATGAGTAAAACAAAAACCAATAAGGCAGGTGCAACAAAAGCTTATCGGTCAAAACGGCTCACCGGCAATTCCGGAGAGATAAGCGAAGCGACTGTGTCGGGCAAAAAGCTTTATCTTATACTTTGCTTTGCCGTGCCGTTTCTGCTGATGGGTTTTGCCTTTGCCTTTAACGGTGTTTATCCGTTTGGCGAAAAGCAAATTCTTGTCACCGATTTCTGGCAGCAGTACTTTCCGTTTTTTACCGAGCTTCAGGACAAGCTGCAGACAGGGCAGTCACTGCTTTATTCCTGGGACACCGGTATGGGCTCAAACTTCTGGGCACTCGCGGCTTATTATTTTGCAAGCCCGCTGAATTTACTGCTTGCAATAGTACCGTATGAGTTTTTGCGTGAAGCACTGACAGTATTTTTACTGTGCAGAATCGGCTGTGCCGGTCTTTTCTGCGGCATTTTTCTCAAGGGCGTGTTCAAAAGAAACGATGTTTCCCTTGTTTTCTTCGGCACAATGTACGCTCTTTGTGCATTTACGCTTGGCTACTACTGGAATGTTATGTGGTTCGACACCTTTGCGCTGTTCCCTCTTGTCGCCTACGGAACCTACAGTCTGGTCAAGTACGGCAGAGTAAAGCTTTATATCATTTCTCTTGCCGCTTCGCTTCTGTTTAACTATTATATCGGCTTCTTCACCTGCATTTTTACGGTGATTTTCTTCATATGCCTCTGCCTATATTTCAAAACGCCGATAAAGCTTTTTCTTCGCCGTTTTGGCAAGATTGCCGTTTCATCGGTTATCGGCGTAGGAATCTCGGCTGTAATGATGCTGCCCGAGCTGCTGGCTTTGGGGCTGTCCTACAGTGCAAACAATGTCTGGCCGTCAATCACCAAATTCAGATACCAGATTCCCGACCTCATCGGCAACTTTGCAGCTATGGTTGAGCCAAACGTAAAGGAAGGTCTGCCGAACATCAACTGCGGCTTTGTATGCGTTCTTCTTGCCGGCGTATTCCTGATTTCAAAAAAAATCTCACTGCGTGAAAAAATACTCGGCTGCTGTGTTATGGCGTTTATGCTGTTCAGCATTGACAACAGGCTGTTCGACTTCATCTGGCACGGCTTCCACTCTACCAATATGATACCGCACAGATTTTCGTTCATAGTTTCATTTGTGCTTGTCGTTGCCGCATACAGAGCGTTCACACTGCTGAAGGATATCACGCCTGTCGAGATAATCGGTATGCTTGTGACTGCGTCGATTGTTATTATCTGTGCAAGCCTTGGACAGCAGAGCGACACCGCAGTTTATACAAGCGTAGCACTCACCGTTTTATATGTGGGAATTTTCTTCCTGTACGAAAGAAAGCTTCTTCAGCTTAACATAGTATATATACTTATGGGCATTGTCCTTTTGGGCGAGATGATAAGCAGTGTGCTGCTGAGCGTTGAATCGGTTCGTGTGACACAAAGAACAGGCTACCCCGACAAGCACGACGAAATAAGAGCCTGCGTTGAGGATATAAAGTTAAAGGACGACGAGGAATTCTACAGAATGGAGCTTACAAAGTTCTACACACTTAACGACCCTCCGCTTTATCAGTATCCCGGCATTGCACAGTTCAGCTCCACCGCAAATGTTAATGTGACCGACTATGTCGAGGGTATCGGTGCTATAGGCTGGGACGCCGGAAACAGATACTATTACGCCGAAACAACTCCGCTTACAAACGCATTTCTTGATATCAAATATCTTATAGCCAAGCACGAGCGTCTGTCCGACACAAATAACTGGACCTTTGTCGGCAAGCAGAGCAATATGAGCTATTACAAAAACAACACCTATCTGTCGCTTGGATTTATGGTTGACGATAAAATGGAATATTTCAAGGCTGACAAGACAAACCCGTTCAAAACACAGCAGGATTTGTTTGAGAAAGCAACGGGAATCAATGAAAAGTTGTTTGAACGCATCAAGGTATCCTCGGCAAGCCACGAAAACCTTGACGTATATTACAGAGGTGTTGACAGCAGCAACAACGGCATTTACGGTCAGTACAGCTACAAGCCGCGCGACACCGAAAAGCAGTCAAAGCTCAGCTGGAATTACAAGATTTCCGAGGACTGCTCGGTTTATGTTTATGCAAAGATTGACAACGCAGAAAGCGTGAGCGTTTACGGCGGCAAAAACACCACCGCCCAAAGCTACAACATAAAGCGGCCCTATCTGCTGTCTGCCGGCGCATACAAGAAGGGCGACACCGTGAACATTTCTGCAACTGTTGACAAAGGCACAAGCGGCAGTGCCGATATTTATGTCTGCATATTAAATCAGGACGTTTATGAAAAAGGCTATAACGCCTTAAAGGACGAGCTTCTTGACATAACAAGTATAGACTCGACAAACATTCAGGGCGAAATCAACGTAAAAGAGGACGGACTGATGTACACCTCGATTCCGTATGAGTCGGGCTGGAGCGCATATGTTGACGGCGAAAAGGTCGAAATCACACCGATTGACAACGCTATGGTCGGCGTTAAGCTCTCTGAGGGCAAGCACACGGTTGAGTTCAGATACTCTCCGGCAGGTTTTGTTCCCGGACTTATCATATCAATAAGCTGTGTCGGACTGTTCGCACTGTTCTGCGCCGCTCAGTGGTATCTGGGGAAAAAGAACAAGACATTCGGTCCTCTTGGCAAGCTGCCCGAGGTTGCCGGAGAATTTAAAGAAACCGAGGACGGCGAAGAGAACGAGAAAAAGCCCTTTAAATTCGGAAGGAGCAAAAATAAAAAATGAAAAGCTTTTTGAAAAAATTTTTTGATGAAAAGTTTTTGAAGTTCATTATAGTCGGCGTTATCAATACTATTGTCGGTATGTGCATAATGTACGGTATGTACTTCCTCGGTGATACGTTTCACTGGTACGACGGCATAGCTCTCGCCTACGGCTGGGAAGCTTCAACCGTCAACTTCTGGGTCAGCTCCGCTCTCAACTACACACTGACAAGCATATTAAGCTATATTCTGAACAAGAACATCACGTTCAAGAGCAAGGGCAACACAGGCAGGTCGCTTTTCAGATTTATCATCAACATTGCGGTATGCTATCTGATTTCATACGGTATCGCAAGACCGTTCACAACATGGTTTATGACGACCTTCTTCCCGAGTGTAGATGCAAAGATTGTGGAATATCTGACAATGTTTGTCGGTATGGTATTCTTCACGGGCTGCAACTACATCGGTCAGCGCTTCTTCGCGTTCAAGAAGAAAGAGGATATTCCGCAGGAGAATAAATAATCAGGCGGTTTCACAAACAGAATAATAACCTTAACACACAAAAGCCCCGGCAGAAGTCGGGGCTTTTGTATATCTGATTTATATAACCGCAAAGACCGCATAATAAATCCGTTTCGGCAGACTGCTGTTCTTATACAGTGCAGCTTTGGCTTTTTCGGCATAATCAAGCAGAGTATCAAGCTCCGCCGGCGTTACCCTGCGGCGGCTGAAAGTCGCTTTTGCGGCAATATCATAAATTTCCTGCGGCACGCTCTGTTTGGAATACTTTGCACAGCGTTTTATATAGCGATAAATATTAGCTGCCCTTCTGTTGGTGCCGCCCGTGTAAAAACGCCTGCGCCTGATTGCTCGGATAATTGCACACCGCAGCATAATCACACCAATCGCAAGAAGTATTGAAGCGGCAACAGCCGGTAAAACCAAGCCTGTGTAATCGGCGGTTATTTCTTTTGTGACATATGCCGCAGACGGCTCAATCAGCGTCGTATCCTGCTGTGTTTCGCTTTGAGCTTCGGTCGGCTTTGTTTCCTCCTCTATCGGGTCAGCCTGAGTAGCGGCAGGAGTAAAGCCTGCCGGCGTAGCCTCAAGCGGCACCCAGCCAATACCATCGGAAAAGTACTCGACCCATGCGTGTGCGTTGTCGGTTGTAATCGTGGTGTAAGGCGCATCGCCCGTAACATTGACGAGATAGCCGGTAACATAGCGTGACGGGACGCCGTAGGCTCGCAGCATCATTGCGGCGGCGGTTGCAAAGTGAACGCAGTAGGCGGTGTCCATTCCGTCATCCTCAAGCAGATAGCTTGCAATATCCTTGCCCTGCGGCACAGGCGGAGTGTTGAGCGAATACTGTGCGCTTGAAGACACAAATTCCCTGATAAATTCTGCGACAACATCATTATACGGCTGTCGCTGAACATCGCTTTCAGGGTCATAATAGCTTGACAAGGCATTGTAATACTCCTCTCGCTCTTCGTCCAGACCGTTTCTTTTGCCGATAAAGCGCAGTTCCTCGCTCAGCTCATCGGAGATTTGAGTGTAGTTTTCATACACAAAACTCGAATATTCCTCGTAGGAATCCGTGATGTAATTATGGCCTTCGTCAAGGTCAAGCCTCACGGGATAGGTGCGATAGTTAAAATTATAAGATTTTTTTCTCTCCTGATTATATAAATACATATCAGCATACTGAGATACGCCGATTGGCTTTTCACTCAGATAATACGGCATATATACAACGTCCTGCGTATTTTTTGTGACGATTTTCATAGTCATATCGCCGCCGGAAAGAGAATACGAATAAAACGGATTCCATGCGCCCGTGCTTGGGCAAGCCATATACTGCTCGTCCGTGAGCGTTGACCACTTGTTGTTTTCATAGTTGGCATATGCCGTTCCACGCAAATACAAAGCCTGCTCCTCGTCCGTATAAGCCTGCATAACTACCTCGTGAGTCTGTGTAAGCTCACCTGCTTTGTTAAGATCGACCTCCTGAATATCGTTGCTGCCGACGCTGTTTTGCTGCGGTCCATCTCCCTTCTGCTCAAGACCGACAGTCTGTCTTATATTTATCAGAAGCTCGTCCTGCCAAGGCTCACGGCTGAAGCCGTCGGGAGTGTTGAAGGCATAAACAATACATAGAATTCCAATCATCACCGCAAACGATGCGGCTGATATTACACCGCTGTATATCCTGCCGTGCCTGCGTGCTCCCGACGCTATAAGAAGTGCCGAAAGACAGGCAATAACGACAAAAAGCGCAGGTGTATCGGGACAGGTGTTGACAAGGATAAAGCACGGCACAACAAGCGTAAGGCTTATGATAACAACAGGCACAGACGTTCTTAGTTTTATTACGCAATAGCTGAACGCAAAAATCAGAACGCACTCGACAAAGCACAGCAGTGCCGTTGCCTCAATCTCGGTGCCGTTGCCGAGTGACAGGCTCTGAGGAACGGGCAGATATTCGGAATATCTGCAAAGCACCTTGTTGAGCATATATTCAAGCTGATTTATCATCGTGTCTGTCTGAAGAAACAAGAACAAAGCCAGAGCCGCAAAAGCCACCGCACAAAACACGGCTGCATTTTTGCCTGTTTTTATAAGCACACATACAAGCACAGATACAACAACGGCGGCAATTGAGCAAAAGGCGACCGCATTAAGCCCGACATTCATATCAAAGGCGGATACAAGACACCATATGGCGGCAGGAACAAGCAGTGCAATTAATATTGAGTCGATTATAACGGAGAAAATATTTTTCACGTTCACTGCTCGCTCACCTCCTCGCCGTCCGGCAGAATATTATAGAAGGCTGAGTTTTCAAGGCTTTCCCGATTTGTGGCGGAATAGCCGCAGTACAGCGATATCAGAAATCGGCGGACGTCGTTTTCGCTGTTGATTTTCGTCACTTCGCCGCTGCGGCTGTCAAGCGCATAAAACGGCGTTTTGCTTTCAATAAGAAAGGAGCAGACATAAGAAAATCTTGCAAGAATAAAATCGTTCGTATCGGGCTTGTCGCATATTCTCGGGTTTATTATCAGCTTTTTGCGGACAGGCTCGCACGGCTGCCTGACAATCAGTTCGTCAGATTTTGACGACAGCTTCCAGTGTATGCTTTTCAGACTGTCGCCGGGTTGGTACTGCCGCAGCTCATAATCGTCGGAAAAGCCGTTTGCAATCGGCTTATAGCCGAGTATAACGGCGCTTTGGCTGTCGGGCATAGTTTCAGGCTTTTCGGGTATCGGCATAACGGCGGACTTTGCGCTGAAGTTAAGCCTTATCGGCAGAAAGAAAATCCCCGTGAAATCATAAACTCTGCCGTATTTTGCAGATATTTCAATACAGCCGCAGTGCTGCGACAGGAAATCACACTCGGCGGTAATGCTGCTACCGATTTTACCGCCGTATTTCATAACAACGGCTTTGCGTTTTGAGGCAAACCTATTGACCGCTTTGAACTTTATCTTCAGAAACGGGCAGAAAACAGCCTTGCCGTTTTTGGCGCAGACACCGATACGAAACGGTCTGTAATTATAAACAGTTTCATCACAAAAGCAGTCAAGTCCTCTTACGGCGCTTACAACCATAAACGGCAGGCTTATGATGAGCGACGCAATAGGTATGCAGATTACCGCAATCAGCAAAAACCACGAAAACCACGCATAATATACAACGCTGAATGTGAAAGCCGCCGCAAGAACAAAGAGATAGAAAAGAATATTTTTAATCATATTATATCCTCGGAGGCTTCACGTTTTTCAGGACATCGTTTAAAGCGTCGCCGACTCCTATCCGCATTGAAGCGGCGTCACCGCTGAGAATGACACGGTGATTAACGGTGCTTATGAAAACGCTTTCAACATCTCTCGGCGTTACAAAATCACGTCCGCCCGCAAAAGCGTTTGCCTTTGCCATTTCGGCGAGCGACAGAGTTGCTCTTGGGCTTGCGCCGCGGCGGAAAAGCCTGTTATTTCTTGTTTCTGCGACAAGCGCAACAATATACCTTGCAACACTTTCGTGCATAAAAACAGACTTGACCTGCGACTGCATTTCAACCAGACGTTCCCGTGTTACAATGCATTTCACGCTATCAAGCGGATTGCCGCCGCTGCGGTTAATAAGCATTTTAAGCTCGGCTTCGTTGTCGGGATATCCCATTGAAATGCGGATGGTGAAACGGTCTGTCTGTGAATCCGGCAGAAGCTGAGTACCCGACGCACCGACAGGGTTCTGCGTTGCAATAACGGTGAACGGCTGTTCAAGCGGATAAGCACGCCCCTCAACGGTCACCTGACGTTCCTCCATAGCCTCAAGCAGTGCCGCCTGTGTACGGCTGGAGGCACGGTTAAGCTCGTCCGCTAAAAATATGTTGCTGCTTAAAACTGCACCCCTTTTGTAGCGCATTCTGCCGGTTTCCTTGTCAAACATCACAAAGCCGGTTATATCCGACGGCACAGTGTCTGGCGTAAACTGCACGCGTGTGCAGGCAAGCCCCAGCGCCTTTGAAAACGCAAGAGCCATTGTTGTTTTGCCAACACCCGGAATATCCTCAAGCAGAATATTGCCGTTTGTCAATATTGCAAGCAGGGATGTTGTTATAGCCGAATCCTTGCCGTTGATAACCTTTTTCACCTGTGCAATGACCGACTGAAATTCATTCATAATTTTCTCCTTTTTCCGTGTAAATATTAATATATTTTGTATATTAATCATAACATATAGCACTCTGTTTTACAACTGTAAATTAGCGGTGCAAGCACCGCACACTAAAGACAAAAACGGACCGAAGCAAGGCAATTCTACTTTGCTTCAGCCCGATACATTAATTCTGCATTTTTATCTGTTCGCCGTAAATAAGCGGATAATGCACCAAAGACGATGAATCAAGATTTTCGTTGTGCATATTCACCGCTGTAATCTGATGATTCTCATAGGTTGTATAATAATAAATTCCCTTATCTGTGTTACAGCAGGAGGTATAGAGAGTGATTTCAAACTTGCCCTCGCCGACATCACAGCAGCCTCTTTGCTGGTCAACACTGCCGAGAATATGGAAAAACTGGCTGACGCTTTCAGCCTCGCTGTCACCCGAAACGGAATTCATCTTTGTAAATGCGACCTTTATAAAACGTGACTGCGACGATAAATCGCCCGGCAGTCCGAGCGCACCCATACCACGGCTGTAGGTGTTGAGCGCAAGCTTGTCCGAAAAGGTGTTTTGCGGCGACCTCGGCGACAGGTGCATATAATTGTTCAGGCTGAACATCTGTTGGTCAAACGGCGGATTATTTGTCAGAACTCCCACAGGGTTGTCATACACCCGTATCCCCTCTCTGACCGACTCAACCGTTATCGCCTCATCTCGGTCTGCAATTATCCAGTGAAGCTGAGCCACAGGAAGCTGTTCGCTGAACGGAGTGTCTGTGATGTTGATATTTGCGATAAGCTCTCTCGCCTGTCTGACGCTTTCGCATCTGCTCAAAATCCACGGTATAAACTCAAACTGGGCGACATTGTCCTTGCCGCTTTCTTCTTTTCCGTAAAAGGCATTTCCGACAAAATTAAGTCCTGCCATTGCAAGACCCTTTTCGTTTACCGCATCGTAATAAAGCGGATAGTCGTTTGCGATATACGCCATTCCAATCATTGCATAATGGCTTTGCACAACGCCCGTATTGCGGAATTCAAACGGGAAGTTCCGCGGTGTAACCGTGACCTCGTCACCGTATGAAAACTCATAGTCGAGCGTTCTGCCAAAATAAAAATCCTTCGTTTTATAAGTTGCTGCCGTACACATAAGGCTTCCTCCGTTCTGTTGTGTCAATAATCAAATTATATCACAAAGACCTGTACTTTCAAGGTTAATATCCGATGGAAATATGCATTTATTATTTCTTGAAGCCTTGATATTATCCAACAAGGAAAACCGCGTAATTTAAGCAGGATATTGGCACTATAATTATAGACTTTTTTGTGATATTATGGTAAAGTTAAGGTAAAATCAAACGGAATGAGGGATGACATGAAAAAGTTACTTTCCGCCTTGCTTGCCCTTGTTATGATTTGCTCGTTCACAGCCTGCACTTCTTCACAGAGCAGCTCGGCATCGGACACATCCGCCGCTTCACAGACAGAAGCACCGTCGGACACACCAAGCAGTGACGAACCCGAACTTGAAAAGCTTGAATGGGTTGATTATGCCGAATACAGCCTTGAAGAGGATGTTCCCGTAAAGAACATTATTCTTATGATTGGCGACGGCATGGGCAAGAACATCATTAAGGCGTCAGAGCTTGTAAAGGGCGACAAGCTTGTTATGAGCGGAATGAAGCACAACACCACCGTGACAACATATTCTCAGTCTGTAACCGAGGGAAAAGCCGAATACACCGACAGTGCGGCATCGGCAACGGCAATCAGCACGGGAGTAAAAACCTACAACGATTGTATCGGCGTTGACGCTGACGGCAACGACCTTGAAACAATCTGTGAGTACGCACAGTCGCTTGATATGAAAACTGGTCTTGTAGCAAGACAGGTTGTCTGTCACGCAACACCGGCAGGTATGGTTGCACACAACGGCTCACGCAGCAACTACCCCAAGATTATGCTTGATATGGTTAAATCTGACGTTGACGTTATGCTCGGCGGCGGCTCGGAGTATTATTCAAACTACAAAAAGATTCAGGACACCGTCGCCGAACACAAATATAAATATATCACCAAGAGCAATGAGCTTGACGCACTGAGCACAGACGACAGCAAGGTGCTGGGATTGTTCGCTTACAACAACATGGGCGCTGCCGACATGGCTCCGTCACTTATGAGAATGACCTCAAAGGCGCTTGACCTGCTTGAAAACGATAACGGCTTTTTCCTTATGGTCGAGGGCAGCAACATTGACACCTATGAGCATAAGAGCGATATGGAAACAACCCTTGCACAGATGCAGGGCTTTGACCAGGCAATCGACTGTGTTCTTCAGTGGGCAGAAAAGCACCCCGGAACACTTGTGATTGTAACAGCCGACCACGAAACAGGCGGAGTCACCCTGCCCGATAACCCGAAGCCCGAGGATATAAACAACGACTGCTTTACCTCCGACGGTACACACACAAACAGCAACGTTGCGTTGATGGCGAGCGGCGCACAGTCGGCAGGACTTTGCAAAAACGAGCTTATAGACAACACCGACATCGCAAATTATATGCGCAAGGTGCTTGCGGATTCGCACAAGAAATCGGAATAATAATCCACATATGCTACCGACTGTCTGTATAAACAGAACAGTGAAAGTCCAAGTAAAAAGACAGTGTAAAGCCTGACCCCGACAACTATCTGCATAAACAAAATGCGGTCAACTGTCTAAGGACACTAAAGCAAAAGCCCTGAACACCGAAAGCGTTCAGGGCTGTTTGTTGTTGATTTCAGAATTTCGGGAGATTATCTTGACCTGAAAATCCGTTTTGCAAAGCCGATAACAAGACTTCTCTTTCTGCAAAGCACAAATGCCGCTGCTGCGCCGAGAACTGCGATTGTGCCGAGAATATAGAACATTGTTGTGCCTGTACCTCCCGCAAGCGGCAGTTCAGGCTGTTTTATGTTTGTAACACTGCTGTCAGCCAGCGGCTTATATTCGACGTCGGCGTCAGCTTTGTAGCTTATACTGCATCTGCCGTCAGTGTCGATATCAACACGGAACGTGCCGCCGATAAGCTGATAGCCATTTGTAGCCTTTGTTTCCTTGAAATAGTAGGTTGCGCCGCTTGTCGGATTATACCTTACTTCGCTGAAGGCAACCTCCCCGTCTGCCGATGATGATTCGGCAGGGTTTGTAAAGGCTGAGTCGGTCTTGCTGACATTCTCTTTTGTTGCTTTTGTTTCACAACTCTCATCGGTATAGAGTGTAAACTGCGACCCGCCGAGAGGCTGTCCATTCTCGTCAAGTTTTGTGAACAGAATGTCGGTATAGAGAATTGACGTTGTGTTGTAGAACTTCGGAGCTTCCGCAGATGAATCGCTCAGATCCTCATTTGCAGAATACATCGGGTCTGACATTGCGCCGTTGCTTATATCAATATAAGCATAATAAACGGTTGAGTCAACGCTGTATTTTCCGGCAATATTCGGTGTTTGCTCTGTTATTTTAAATATATACCGAGCCGCCTCGTCATCGCTTAAATCCGATATGAAGTCCGTGAATACCACCGAACCGTCAGCACCGGTCGTGCCGACTGTGCTTGTGTATGCCTGAATTGTTTTCAAGCTGTCAAGCTCCGTCTGCTCTTTTGAGGTCACGTCGGGAATGTTTGTAACGTCAATGAGCTTAGCGTTGAAATTGAAATCAGAGCCGTTGCTGTAAGCGTTGCCGTCAAGATACTTAACTGCCGACAAACCCTTTGAAGCAGTCAGCGTTTTATTGCTGAACTGTGCATTGTCAGTGCCGATAACACCGGTGATTTCATTTGTGCCGATAGGCTCATAGCCTGTTTTTGAAGCCTCAGTAATTCTGAAGTCTGCGCCGACAGGGATATTGATAAGCTTTGCAGTCTGCGACGGTGTGATTGAAAGCGTGCCGCCGTTTGCCGTATATGTATCAGCCGACTCTGCGCCGCCGCTTGTTACCTTGTATTCAAGATCATATTGCTGATAATCATACTCTGTGCCGTCGCCGTCAAGGTCAAGCTCAACCGTGAAATCAAACGCAACGTCTTTATCACTCGGCGTTGTTCCGTCTGATTTATAAAGACTCTTATCAAGCGTTACATTGGCAACGCTGATTGCGTTGGTAAACTCGGCGGCAAGCTTTGTGTCCTTAAGCTTGTTCTGCTCGTTGTTGACAAAGCTGAAGCTTGCCGTAGCACTGTTTCCGTTATCAAGCGTTTTGTCCGCAACGAGGTCCTTTAACAGATATGATGTGTCAAAGCTGAAGATAGCGGGAACATTCTCGGAAACAACCACCGTGTCGTTATAGCTGAATATGTCGCAGAACAGTGCGATGCAATCCGGCTTGAGTGCAAATACGCCCGAAGCATCGGTTGTTTTTGATTCCTGAGTGCTGTCTGCATTCGTCAGTGTATAGTCCTTGTTGCCAAGAGCACTGCCGTTTTGCTGAATTATAAAGCCGAAATTGCTGTTTGCAAGTTTAGCATTTACTGCCGAAACAAGTCCGGAATTGAGTTTTGACGCATCGACCTTTTTGGCAACCGTCAGCTCATTTGTTACCACAGGAATTGAATAGTAAACGTCAACATATATAACGCCCGAATCAGGCATGGTGTTATTGAGCGTATATTTGCTTCCGTTTTGAGTGAACACAAGTGCTTCGCCTGTTGCCGACTGATCCGACGAAGTGAAGGTTCCCTCAATCTTATCAACCGCATAATTATCGGGGGGCGTTACGTCAAAATCAAGCGACGTGCCTGACACAACGGTTGTAGTCAGTGTTTTTTGATCTGTCAGCGTAAAGCTTGAGCAGGGCTCACCGCTTAGATAAATCGGAGCGTCATTGCCCGTGAGCGTTCCTGTTGTAATAACCTTGCCGTAAACGCTGTCCTCGTATTCATCGCTTATTTTAATGTGATGCGAAACCACCAGCAGAGCTGTCTGCTCCTCTCCCTCACCGGCAAACTGAATGTGTATATCGACATCGCCCGATATATTTCCGAGCGTTATGGTTGACACGCCCGTATCCGGGTCGGTTGAAATAAGCGCAGGGTCGATAAGCGACATATTGTTGCGCTCGTTGCCCATGAGCACATATGAAACGTGATACTGATATTCCACGCCGTCCTTTGTATAGTTCAGCGGCGAAACAACAAGTGTTTTTGAATCACCTGCATTTACCAGCGTTGAGTCCATAAACTCGTTTGTGCCGATAATTTCACTGCCGCCGATCGCAACCGTACCCTTTGCGTCAGACGCGGTGTTGTTAGTGCTGATTGTTACAAGCGGCTGTGAGAAGTAAACATTGATATTCACAATGCCGCTGTTAACGGCAGCCTTATAAACACCGTCCTTTGACGTGGCGGTATAGGCTGTTCCGCTGTCGGTGATAACCTCGACCTTGGAAACAATGTATTTATCAGGCGGAGTTACATCAAGAACCACCGTCTGTCCCGTCTTGGTCAAGGCGCTTGCACTTGAAAGCAGAACGCCCGAGCCTGCGTCAACAGGCACTTCAAAGCTTGAAACCTCACTGCCGTTGTAGGTGAATTTTTCGCTTGAATTTGCAAGTGACACTACGGTTTTTCCGTTTGTGGTTTCAACATAGCCCGTGTTGCTTGTTCGTTCAAACTGTGTTACCGTCACCTTGGCTTCTGTCGGCTTCGACGGCGGGTTTGGGTTGACGGGCGGTTTTTCTGTTGTAAACGCAATTTCAAAATCCATCGTGTTGTCAATCGGCGTTGATGATTCATATACAGGCGTCGCCTGATACCAATAGTAGTATTTTGTAATGCCGTTTACTTCTCTTGTGTAGATATTCTCAACAAGCGTGTTCTTTATATCACGGGTAATCTTATCGCAGTAATCGTACCAGCTTGCAGACTGAAGGGCAACATCATCATTAGACGTGTTTTTCTCCAATATAAAGTACAGCTTGCCCGTCATTGTTTTATAATCCTCAGCAACCCTCTGCAAAACCTTCTGTGCTGAGGACATATCTCTGAGCAATATCTTTTCCTTGTAGGTGTTCGGATTGTTCACATCAACATTTCTGCCGTCGCTCTCGTCCGACAACATCAGATACACATTGACAGGCGAATAATTGGTCTTTATGAACAAATCTATGCAGTCGTAATATCCCTCAACAGAATATATACTGTCGGCGGTTATAGCACCGTCAAAGGTATATGTCACAATGCCCTCTTCTTCACTCTGCTTGACAAGGCTTTCGCTTACATCGGCGGCGTCCTTATAGAATTTTGCCGCTTTAAGATAACCCGGCGCCGCAGTATTGTTGTTGAAGGTAACGCTGAAGGTTGTGCCGATTGCAACAAGATATACTTCTGAATTCGGCCTTGCACTGAAGCTGCCAGACAATGTACTTGTCTTCGCCAGCGGCGTGCTGAAATCGGAGTTAACCGCTGTAAGCTCGGCACGATGCATATTTTCTACTCTGCTTGTCATCAGAACATTTTCAGGGGTATCGCCGTATCTGTTGTTCTCAAATTGTTTTATTGATATCAATGATGCAGGCACAAGAACTACCTTGATATTGTAGGTCTTTTCGGCAATAATACCGCTCAGCGAAACCGTGCAGCTTCCGGTGCCGTAGCCTGCGCTTTTTGACACGTTCTGCGCATTAGCATCAGTGACTTCAAGCTTATACGGGATATAATAATGTCCCTCTATATAGCTTGCTCCGACTTTAATATTCGAGCCGGCTAAGGCTGTATATGTGGCGGTGCCCTGACCGCTTTCCAATGTAAAGGAATCAGCCTGTGCACCTGTGCTGTCTGTAATAACAGGCAAGCCCTTGAAGGCTTCAATGCTGTTGGTGCCCGATATTACAACCTCGGCGATATCGTCAGTAATCGGCTTGAAGGTCTTGTAGTCATCGGTGTATGTGTAATCAATATTAATAGTTGAGGTTGATTTTGCCTCAAACACAACATTGATATAAACATCGTTCAAAGACGGCATTGTATAATTGCTTCCGTCTCTATTTACAAGAGTATAGGTAATATAGCCGTTTTTGTCCGGCTCAGACTCAGTAAGCTTTATTGCAGTTCCGTCCTCGGAACCGAGATGTGCCGAAACACTGCCTATATAGAAGTTCCGGCTCGCCGTTCTTACCTTGAACGAAAGCTCTGTGCCGCGAACACATTTTACCGATTTAACGAAAGGCGATTCCGCCTTAATTGCGTTATAGCTTGAGCTTGCATTTGTCGAGAACGGAGCTGTAACCTCGGTGTCAATATTATTCTTGCCGTATATATAGGCATCGCCTGCCCTGTCGCCTCTTGTTGATGTTCCGTCGGCAGAATTAAGAACAACCTTTGAGTGCACCTGCTTTGCCTTGATAAGATAAACGCCGATGTCATAATCATCTCTGTTCGGCATTATCCACGAATTTGAGCCGAAGTTGACTCTCAGATATTTTACCTGCGTTATGCTGTCGGTATATGTATAAATCGAGCCGCAGTACGCTGAGGTATCCTTGACAATCTCGCCTTCAGCATTCTTGTAGCGCACAACAATCTTTGACACAACATAATCGGCGTCATACGGAAGCTGTGCAAATGCAGAAATATGCGAGCCCTGAAGTATGCTGGTTGTTCTTGACGGCGGATCGTTTGTAAGAGTAAAGCTGTCTGTGTTATAGTTGCCCTCGTCTGTGGAGGTAACTATTGTAAACGGATTATATCCGATATTTTGGTTACTGCCTGAAATGTTGATATATGAGCCGCTGTCACCGGTGTTGTTGCCAAGCTCATACTCACCTGCGTCATTGGCAGTATAAACAGAAACCTTCATTGTCGATTTCTTTGCAAGATAAACCACGATAATAGTGTTCTTGCCGACAGGCAGACTTGACATCTCGCAATGCGACAAATCAATCGCCGCACTCTGAAGCTCGGTATCACCGGCTTCAATTTTTCTTGTGCTGAGGTTCAGTCTTTTTGTTGTTATCTCCTTGCCGCTGTCGTTCATCTCGTAAGCCAGCACATTGGCGATAACATAGCCGCTGTCATCAAGCGTAGTATCAACCGCAATTTTCGTGTTGCTGTAGGCATATACGCTGTCTTTTACAGATGTTGTAAAGCTGTCGATTCGCTCGGTTTCACCGTCCCTGAGAAACGCCTTTGTGTCGGCGGCTTCTTCTGTGCCTGTTGTCACCGTTCCGGTAACCTTAACGCTTACATTTGTCGTGTTCGGCACAACTTCGTTGCTTGAATCAAGCATTCTGACATCTACCTTAAGGGTCTGCGCTGAACCGTAGGTGATATCGACATAGATATCTTCACCGACGCTTACCGCATTGTCAAGCTGATATACTGTCTCGGAACCGGGGAAGCCCGTTCCGCTTATCAGCGTAGAAGCAAGCTCCTGCTTTTCGCCGTCAACCAATTTGTAGATTGTGACATTCTTGATATTTCTTGCTCCCTTTGGCGTTATCGCAAGCTTAAGTCCTGTTCCCTGTGTAACGCCGCAGGTATTTGTCCATGTATATACCTCGTCCACCTTTGTGTGGTCTTTTCTGCCGCTGATTGAATATGTCAGCGTGTCAACCACGCCCTTGTCATCGGTTGAAAATGTGGTGAGATTTTCGCGAGGCTCGTTATAGTCCGAAACCTTGACATTGGCAAGCTCGGTACCGCTGGACTCATCGACAAAATCCTCTATTATTTGGTTAACGGTAAGGCTTGATTTCTGCGAATAATAAACATTTATCACAAGCTGCTCAGACTGATTGTGATAGCCGCTTCTGATACCTGTTGAACACAGGTACGAATTGCCGTCTGTCCCGTAATTGTTGCTTGCTGTTGTATATGTCCAGCCTGCCTTGGTTGGCAAATACCAATCATATGATAAGCTTGTTACCTCAGTGCCGAACCTGTCAAGTGCAACAGCCTCAATGTCTGATACTATATATCCCTCTGCTGCTGTCGGAATAGCGGAAACCGCCACCCTTGCGATATCAATGCCCCTTGGAACTAAGTATTTACAGCTGTATGAAGCACCGTTCACATCAAAGCCCTGATTGTACGAAGAGCCGTCCTCGGTGAAGAACTTTGAGTGAAGCTCGGGGTATCTGTCAACACTCACATCAGTAGAGTTCTTATAAATCGCCGCCTGAATTTTTGTAGAAAAGCCGTCGCTGTCTGACACCGGAGAAACATTGCCGTCCGAATCAACCTTATACTGGTTGATAATCAGCGGTGCATAGGCATTGTCCGTTTCAACCTTTAGGTCAATCGGATAATCGGCAAACTTCATCTTAAAGTCAACTTTATTTTTTGTCTTTGTACCGTCGCTGTTCTCGACATAGGTTGTGACGGGAGCCGACAGGAAGTCGCCCTCGCTGCCCACGACAAATTCATAGTCCTCGTTCAGATATTTTACCTTTGCAACAACTTCTCCCGTTTCCGAATTGGTAACGGTAACCGTAAGCGGTAAATATACAGCCTGATAATTGCTGTTGTTTAAAGTAAACTCTATTTCCTGATTTTTAAGAGTGCTCAGGGTCAGGTCTTGTGCGGTGTTATATGAGTAGCTTTTGTTCGCAATTCCTACCGTGTCCTCAAAATAACCCTTTAGGGCGGTTGACGGAGCAGCGTTGAAGTTGTTGCGTGTCACAGTATAATGTATGTCGGCATAATTTTCGGCGTAATACTCAAACTCGGTATAGATTATCGCCATCTGATTCTCTGTAAAAGAATCCGGCACCTTGATTGTATATGTACCGTCGCCGTTATTGATGATTGCCTGTGCCTGAATTTCGTCCTCATAGAGCTCATTCAGGATTGATTTGTCGGATGAGTTTCTATATATATAGTTAGTCTGGCTGCCGTTTGCGGATACATACGGCTTATAAAGCTTGACGCTTTTTACCCTGTAGGCAGAATCGTTTGTAAGCTGATGGGTTAATGTATATGTGCCATCCTCGAGTATATACGGGAGCGTCCTTGTCGAATTTGCAGCCAGCGTAACATTCGCCTGTGGATTAGGGTTACCGCCCGGGCTGTTGCTGTTGAATATATAAGATAACTTGTCCGTTGAATCGGCAGGCGCAAGCGTTGTTGAACCGAATCCGGTCAGATTATTCTCCATTGTAAACTGATGGAGCTTGTCATAGTAAAGGGGCTTAAGCTGAATATCGCACTCAGGCATCACAAAGCTGTATGTGCCATCGCCGTTATCTGTAACATCAACCTTTTCATCGGTTACATTGCCGTCTGCATCCTTTTTGAATATTTCTGCGCCGCTGAAAACAAGGCGTTTGCCCTGATAATAGGTATAAATATCCTCAAGCTTGTATTCTCTGCCTGCGCATAAGTCAAAATATGTGTATGATTTGCTTAATAGCTGATAACTAAAGGAATTGTATGTGTAGGCATTAAAGCCGCTTGTGCCTCTTTGGTCATAACGCGAAATTGAATTTCCGCCAGCCGCATCAGACAGCTTTACATATCCCTTATATGCAGTATCCGTTGCTATCTCAAGATTTTTAAGCTTGCTGTCATCGCAGTAAAGAGTAAATACAGTCTGATTGCCGGTTGTCGGCTTCATAACATAAGGCAAGGTAAAGGTGATAACGCCGTCAACTGCTTCATATGTTTTCTCCTGTGCGTTGCCGTCAAGGTCAGTATAGCTAAGCACACCCTTTATCAAAGAGGAACGGTTAAGAGTATCTTTATATGTTATCTGATACTCATAGCCTGCACTTATATAGTTTGTGATGCTTAATTTGTTGGATGACACCGTCACGCCGCCGTTTGTCGGGACAATAGTCGGAGCCATATCGGAAGGGGTGAAAAACAGCTTGCCGTCTGTTTTAAAATTCACAAACGTTTGGTAATAAAGAGCGTCCGCCTCAAATAATATCGCTGTCCTCGGGCATTGTGAAGGTGTATTCCTCAAAGCCGTTATAGCTTGTTTTTTCCGTTGATAGGGTCAGCGGAATTTCCTCACCCTTTGTTCCGTTGCTTGCCCTCTTGTACGCCTTGAGATTTCTGATCTCATAGTATCTGTTGCTCGAATCGCTGGTGCGGATTCTTAATTCGTCGCCCGGTTTTACAAACACATTATTACTGCCGTTAACGGTAATTGTCCGGGCGCTTGTCGTCGAGTAGCCGGAGATTATATTACCGTAAAATGTGTATGTTACATTTGTGTTGTATTCATTAAGAGGATTGGGCGTTGAAGCATAAATCGTATTGTACGATTTGCCGTAGGTTACCTCGATGGTAATATTTACCTTTTGGGGATTAATGAACCTCACATAGGCGCTGTGAGAAAACTTTGACTGACTTATAAAATTCTTGTATTCATCCGATTCTTCATCCGTATAAACCACGCTTGGGTCGTCCGTGGCGTAGATCTTGTATGATTCTATTGTTGAATACGGACAGTTCTGCTTAAGAAAGTAATTGCGGTAATTGGCTGTCTTTTTGGCATAACGGGTAATCTCGGTTCCGTCACTTACGCTGTACGATGAATTTGATAAGCTGGTGCCAAGGTTATCATCATATGAACTTCCACCAAAGGTCACCTGAAGAGGATGATCGTCAGTGCCGCAATAGCCGTGAATTTTGTATGTTACTGCGAAATAATCGCCCTCCGGCTCTGCCGCCAAGGACATAACCGAATTCTCATTCAGCACAAGAGCAGATTGCAGGGGTTCGCGCTGAGCGTTGCCTGCGTTTGATGTCACATACGCTCTTGGTGTGCTCAGGTCTGTTTCGGCGCTGTTGATATAACCGC
Organism: uncultured Oscillospiraceae bacterium; assembly: GCA_958448165.1. Taxonomy (GTDB): domain Bacteria; phylum Bacillota; class Clostridia; order Oscillospirales; family Acutalibacteraceae; genus UBA7067. Next base: position 26,982 of record CAUDCW010000013.1, on the reverse strand, counting down.
CCAAGGCACTTACGCCCGAGGCAAGGTCATCAGCCGTATTTGACACAGCCGCACCTGCCGTGTTCGGCAGATTTGCCGCAGAAGCATCATCAGGCGATAAGACTGCATTGCCAAAGCCGGTCATCAACGCCAGCGTTGTCAGTGCAACAGTCAATATCAGCGCAGTCAATGTTAAAAAACCGTCTTTCGGCGTTTTAACATTGACAGAAGCCCGCCATTGTTTTTCATTTGTTTTACCTTCTTTCATATAATACGCCTATTTTAACATCCTATTAATAATAATACAATATTTTGTTCACAAAATCAACCTTTATATGTAAATCAACTGATTATTCTTAGGGAAACACTGATTAAATCGTTTGTGCATATTGCGCCGTCAGATTTTTCGTCAGGTTGGACAAATAAACCGCAGTAATGCTGACGCATTACGAGGATTTTTTGGTCAGGCTGACGGGAAATATGTAAGCAAGATGTGCAAACAGCTTGCAGCGTGATTTATTCAGTGTTTCCTTAAAATTTGTTTTTGTAATAATAATTACGAAGCCTGTGCAAATTGCAGTCATTCGCACAGGCTCCGTATATCATCGGGTGTTTATTCTATCTGTATTTTATCCGACTTTTTATACCTTTTCATTATACTCCGCAATATAAGGCAGATTTCGATAATATTCTCCGCAATCAAGTCCGTAGCCGATTACAAAATAATCCGGAATTGTAAACAAGGAAACATCTGCTTTCAAGTCAACAGCTCTTCTCGACGGCTTATCAAGCAGAGTCACCAGCTTAAGCGACAGCGGATTGCGTGATTTAAGCAGGTCAACAACACTGTTCAGGGTTCTTCCGGTGTCAATAATGTCCTCAACAATGATAACGTGGTAATTGCTGACGTCCTGCGCAAGGTCCATTGTAATCTTGACAACGCCTGACGATACTGTTCCAGAATAATAGCTTTTTGCACACATAAAGCCGACTTCGCAGGGTGCTGTAATTGCACGGCATAAGTCCGCCAGAAACACAAACGAACCCTTTAAAATGCTGACAAGCAAAAACGGGTGTCCGTCATAAGAATCGCTTATCTGTTTGCCTACCTTTTCAATCGCCGTTTTTATCTGCTCCTCCGAAAATATAATTCGCTTGATTCTGCTGTTAAAATCCTCAGTGGTTATTGTACCCATCAATCTTTACGCTCCTTTTACTTTTTGCAAAAAAACTAAAGAATATTATATCATATTTTCACAATTTATCAACTATTTTCGCAGAATAATATCTTACTTTGCATAACTAAAATTAAGAATTATCACCATCACTATGTTACATTCCGTTTCCTTGCAGCAGCTTCCCGATTAATCGCAGTAAGCTTCTCTCACATATCCGCCGCCAAGCCTGAAAGATCTTGCTACCGCTTCCGAGCGCAAAAAAAGCCTGACAAACGCAGTGTTTATCAGGCTTCTTTGTTCTTTATAGGGTCGCCCATACGCATTTACAACATTCAGCAGAGCGAGGCGGAACGGTCAAGACTGTTCACTACGAACTCTTTCGAGAATTTTTTAATTTGCAGCTGCTTGCGGCGGCTGCAAATTCTCTTCTCTCGAAATTGCGGCGTAAGCCACATTGTTCTACCGTTCTTCTCTGAAGTATGAAAGGCCGAGGGATTGCGGACCCTGATTTTCTTTTTTCTTCCTTGCGCTTACAATAATAAGCACGATAATTGTAACAACATACGGCAGCATTTTGAACAATTCCTGTGTGCGCAGAGCAAGACCCGGTATAAACAGGTAAATAATGTAGAGGCCGCCGAACAGAATTGAACCTAAGATGCCGAATTTCGGCTTCCAGATTACAAAGATTACAAGAGCAATGGCGAGCCAGCCTCTGTCGCCGAAGCCGTCGTTAGACCACACGCCGTTGGCGTAATCCATTACATAGTAAAGACCGCCCAAACCTGCAATAACACTTCCGATACAGGTAGCAAGATACTTTGTTTTCGTAACGCTGATACCCGCAGCGTCAGCAGTGGCAGGATTTTCGCCTACAGCCCTGAGGTGTAAGCCGCCGCGTGTTCTGTTGAGGAAGAACGAACAGGCGAGCGCAATGATAATGGCGGCGTAAGCCAAAAAGCCGTAGGAGAGAAATATCTTTCCAAACCAGCCTGTCGAGTCGGCAAAAGGCAGTGTCGTTCTGAAGAAGTTGCTTGTTGTTGTGAGAGAGATTGACGGAATATCCGTATCAACAAGCTTGATAAGCGAGCCGCCGAAGAAGTTGCCGAAGCCGACGCCAAAGGTTGTGATTGCAAGACCTGTTACATTCTGATTTGCCCTGAGTGTAACAGTCAGGAAGCAGTATATCAAGCCCATAATAAGCGAGCCTAAAATGCTGCAAAGCAAAGGGATTGAAATTGCCATAAAGGCATTTGCGTCTTCGGGAGCGGCAAGGGAGTTCTCGTAAAAGAAAGCACCGATAACACCGCTGATGCCTCCCACATACATAATGCCTGGGATACCGAGGTTCAGATTGCCGGATTTTTCCGTCAGAATTTCGCCGGTAGAACCGAATAACAGAGGAATTCCCTGCATTACGGCACGTTGTATAATCGTTGCCAGCATTTTACTTTACCTCCTTGTGTGAACTGCGAAAATGCAGCTTATAGTTTATAAAGAACTCACAGCCGATAATAAAGAAAATAATAATGCCTGTGATTATATCGGAGAAAGATTCGTTCAATCCGAACACTGTTGAGATTTCTCCTGCACCGGCTTGCAGAAAAGCAATCAGAAAAGCAGTCAGAATCATATAGATCGGATTGAATTTTGCAAGCCACGATACCATAATAGCAGTAAAGCCTCTGCCGCCTGCTGTTGTGGTTGTGATTGTGTGGTTAGTGCCTCCGACAAGAAGCAGGCCTGCAATACCGCAGATTGCACCCGACAAAATCATTGTTCTCATAATTACTTTCTTTACATTCAGTCCGATGTATCTTGCCGTGTTTTCGCTTTCACCTACAACAGTAAGCTCATAGCCGTGCTTGCTGTATTTAAGGTAAATATACATAAATACGGTTAAACCCAGCACCACAATGATATTCAGCAGATACTCATAACTGCCTATAGTCGGCAGCCAGCCTGCGTGGGTGGATTGGTTGATGATACCGATGTTGCTTGAGCCCTTTGGATTTTCCCAAAGCATTTCAAAGTATGAAACAAGCTGAATTGCAACATAATTCATCATAAGCGTAAACAGTGTTTCGTTAGTGTTGAATTTCGCCTTGAAAAATGCCGGAATAAGCGCCCAGATTGCGCCTGCGGCAATACTTGCGACAATCATTACAACAATCAGCAGTGCGTTCGGTAATTTATCGTCAAGCGTAATCATACAGGCGGCTGTTGCAAGACCGCCGATAAGAACCTGTCCCTCTGCACCGATATTCCAGAATCGCATCTTAAATGCAGGGGTAACAGCTAAGGAAACGCACAGCAGCATAGCCAGACCCTGCAGCAGGCTCCAGATGCGCCTGCTTGTGCCAAATGCGCCCTTTACCATTGTTGCATAAACATTCAGCGGGTTTTCGCCCGTTAAAAGCATTGTGATAACACCTGCGACGATCAGTGCGGCTACAATAGCTATACCGCGTATTGCACAGGATTTATATACGGGAAGGGAATCTCTCTTAGCTATATGAAAGAGAGGCTCGTGATTTTTAGCTTTATTCATTGCTTTCCTCCCTTTCTACACTTTTTGTCATAAGCAGACCGATTTCTTCCTTTGTTGCGGTTCTGCCGTCAACGATACCGGTAATCCTGCCGGAGTTCATAACCATAATTCTGTCACAAAGCTCAAGCAGAACGTCGATATCCTCGCCGACAAAAATGATGGCTGTTCCGTTTTTCTTTTGCTCCGAAAGAAGATTATAGATGGTATATGACGAGTTAATATCAAGACCTCTTACAGGATAAGCAACCATCAGCACCTTTGGCTCAGAGGAAATCTCTCTGCCCACAAGCACCTTCTGAACATTACCGCCGGATAAGCGTCTTACGGGTGTGGTTGCGCTCGGAGTAACGACCTCAAGGTTTTCGATAATTTCGTTCGCAAGCGATTTCGGCTGCTTTCTGTTGAGGAAAGAACCTCTGCCGGATTTATAGGAGCGCAGCATCATATTGTCTATGATGTCCATATTGCCCACAAGACCCATACCGAGTCTGTCCTCAGGTACAAATGAAAGGGCGATACCCAGCTTTCGGATTTCTTTCGGGGTTTTCCCCACAAGCTGCTGAGGGCCCAGATCATCGGGCTTATACAGAATACTCGATTTCCTTGTGGTAGTCTGAAGTCCTGCGATAGACTCCAGCAGCTCCTTCTGGCCGCAGCCGGAAATTCCTGCAACGCCGAGGATTTCTCCGCCGTATGCATTGAATTTAACATTATCAAGCGCAAGAGTACCGTCGCCTTTTATAACAGTCAGGTTGTCCACAACAAGTCTTTCAACAGGGTCTTTCGGCTCTTCCCTTGTTATGTTCAGCTCAACCTTCTCGCCCATCATCATCTCGGTCAGCGATTGCTCCGTTGCATCCTTGGTTTCAACAGTGCCTACATACATACCCTTTCTCAGGATTGTAACTCTGTCGGAAATCTCAAGCACCTCGTGGAGCTTATGAGTGATTATAATAATTGACTTTCCGTCCTGCTTCATCTTGCGGAGTATGTTGAACAGCTTTTGTGTTTCCTGCGGTGTAAGTACGGCAGTAGGCTCGTCAAGAATAAGAATATCTGCTCCCCTGTAAAGCACCTTGATAATTTCCACAGTCTGTTTTTCAGACACGGACATTTCATAAATCTTTTTGTTAAGGTCAATGTTAAAGCCGTACTTTTCGGTAATTTCCAGTACCCTTTTCTGGGCAGCCTTGATATTATATTTTCCGTCCTTAATTCCGAGAACAATATTCTGCGTAGCAGTAAAGACATCAACAAGCTTAAAATGCTGGTGTATCATACCGATTTTGTATGCAAACGCATCCTTTGGCGAGCTGATGACAACATTCTTGCCGTCAACTAAAATTTCGCCGGAATCAGGGTAATAAATGCCTGATACCATATTCATAAGCGTTGTTTTTCCGGAACCGTTTTCTCCGAGTATAGACAGGATTTCGCCTTTATACACCTTCAGGTCAACATCCTTGTTTGCAACAACACTGCCAAAGGATTTGGTTATGCCTTTTAATTCTAATGCCAAAGCTTCAGCCATAATGCCTCCTAAAAAAATATCCGTGACCGTTCAGGGACGGTCACGGAATGATCAGTTTATATAGTGACCCGATATCTCAACTTATTTAGCTATAGTAATTCCGTCGATATCAATGTCAAAGTATGGAGCTGAACGGTATTTTGATTCCTCAAATGCGCCGTCCTTGACAACCTCTGTGTCGCCCTTGAATTCAGCGTCTGAATCAACGTCAGCCATATATGAAGTCAAAGCCTTGCCGTCAACTGTGAAGTTGGCAGTGTCAAATACCTTAATCTTGCCTGACTCAAGATCAGCCTTTGCAGCGTCGATAGCCTCCTGAGTACCCTTGGCAGCAGCCTTTTCGTTAACCTCAGTAAGCTCAACAGAGCCTGTTGCAACTGTGCCTGTCCAGTCTGTATCAATAGCCTTGCCTTCCTTTACGCAATTGATAGCATACTCAAAGTACGGAGCCCAGTTGATTTTTGAAGAAACTATAAAGGTGTTCGGGCAAGCCTTAACGGTTGAACCGTTGTAGGAAACGTTCGGAACACCGGCAGCCTCGCAGGCTGTCGGAGCGCCCATTGAGTCAGCGTGCTGGCTGATAAGAATACAACCGTCAGAGATAAGCTTGTTTGCAGCCTCTTTCTCAAGAGTTTCGTCATACCATGAGCCTGTGAAGGTTACTTCCATTGTAACTGTCGGGCAAACCGACTTTGCGCCAAGATAGAAGGATGTGTAGCCTGACTTAACCTCGGCATACGGATGTGCGCCGACATAACCCATCTTAGCTTCGTCTTTTGTGATTTTTCCAGCTTCTATCATTTCGTTGATTTTCAAACCTGCCGCAACACCTGCAAGGTAACGTCCCTCATAGATAGAAGCAAAAGCATTGTGGAAGTTGTCGAGCTTCTCTGTGTGAGCCTTTGTACCTGTAGCGTGCAGGAACTGAACGTCGGGATTAGCCTTTGCAGCCTCAATCATAAAGTCCTCGTGGCCGAAGCTGTCGGCAAAGATAATGTCGCAGCCCTGATCAACCAAGTCAAGAGCCGCCTCTTTGCAAGCATCGCTTTCGTCGATGTTTGTCTTGTTGATCATTTCTACACCCATCTTCTCGCAAGCTTCCTTAGCTGCTGTTAAGAAGTTGTTGTCGTAGGTTGAGTTTTCATCGTGCAGATAGATGAAACCGAACTTGAGTTTGTCCTCAGCCTTTCCCGAGCCGTTGTCAGAGCCGCAGCCTGTAATTGCAACAGCAAGCGAAAGCACCATCAGCGCAGCCAGCGCAATTGATAAAACTTTTTTGAACATTTAAAATTCCTCCTCAGAATTATGAAAAATAAATAAAAGAGCAATGCTCTCTGATAACAGATTAATCACAGAAAACAACACCGTCTTCTTCAGACATTTCCTTGATTCTTGCCAGCGACTCAACCCTGATATTCATATCGCGGATTATTGCGCCGCCCTCCTGAAAAGCCTTTTCGATAACGATTCCTGCGCCCACAGTCTTAGCACCTGCGTCATTGATAAGCTTAATCAAGGCTGATAACGCACTGCCCTTTGCAAGAAAATCGTCAATTATAAGAATATTGTCGTCCTTATTAATAAACTGCTTTGAAACATAAATATCATAATCTTTTTTATGTGTAAAGGAGCTGACCTTTGAGGTGTAGATATCGGCATAAATATTCACCGTCGGTGCTTTCTTTGCAAAAACGACGGGAACATTAAAGTATTGTGCAGTCAGACAGGCAACGCCGATTCCTGATGCTTCAATAGTCAGAATCTTCGTGACGTTTTCATCCTTAAAGAGTCTGTAAAACTCCTTGCCCAGCTCAGAAATAAAACCGGTGTCAATCTGGTGGTTTAAAAAGCTGTCAACCTTTAACACATTGCCCTTACCGATGTGTCCGTCCTTGAGAATTCTGTCCTCTAAAAGCTTCATAATATCTGCATCCTCTGTTTTAAAATAAAAATATAGCTTCATTATACTACATTCTTTGACAATGTTCAATTATTTGTTGGGTAGAGAATATAGAAATATTTCGAGAAATATCAAAAATATTAACACAAATTGAACAAATTGTGTGCAAAAGAAGCCTGACTGTGAGCTTTGACGGCAGTTATTTTATGATAACAGTAGCAAAAATAAGATTACGGTTAAGAAATCATAAAGTTTTCAGCTAAAGAAGAATTTATTCTTTCCCCTACGGTAAAAAGCTTACCATATTTTTCCACACGGCACTCATCAAACAACCGTAAGCTCACTTTTTTTATTCTGCATTAAGCAGTTCTCCACCTTATCCCTGTTCTCGTACAATACACAGCCGCCGATATGCTCCTGCGTCAATGTTCCGCTGCTTTGCAGCTTCATAAACAGCTCGGAATGTAACGCCTCCCTAAGAGATGTATCCCTGACATTCACGTCCGAATAAGGCGAAAACGGACACGGCTCTGCACCGCTGTGAGAATTGATATGGAAAAACCCTCTGCCTGCGGCAATACAGCCGCCCAAGGACTTTTCATCTCCCTGAAAAGACAAAAAATCATATTCCGGTGCTTGGCTCTGATTTCTGCAAGACGCTTCTCCATATACTCGCGTTCCTCATCTCCCGGCGCCAGCTCTTTCATTTCCGACGACATCGGCACAAATTCAAAACAAAGCCTTGCAGCCTCTGTCTTCCAGCGTGTTCAAAAAGTCATCCGATGTTACCTCTTTGAGGTTTTCTTTTGTGACTGTTACTGAAGAACCAAACAGCAGTTTTTCCTTTTGCATTTTATCCATAACAGATAGAACTTTACCGTATATGCCCTCGCCTCTACTCGCATCTGTCTTAAATATCTTTCTGAACATTGTATAAATCTGCGGATTTGCATATTGCTCCATGTGGGCAATCCGCCAGAATTTTGAAATATACGGATCGGTAAGATAGAAAACAAACGCCTCACGGGAAAGGTCTTTCAGTGCTTTCAAATCAAGTTTTTCATAAAATTCGGAAACCGACGCCGACTGTGTGTCATACTGCGGCATTCCCAGTGTCTGCGATAGATCTGAAATATGTGTCATAATCAAGTCCACGATAGAATCAAATATCTCCTGCTTGCTCTTGAAATGATTATATAAAGAAGCGTCTTTAATTCCGACTGCATCGGCAATATTTTTCACGCTTGTTCCTTTATAACCCTTTTCCGCAAAAAGAGTCAGTGCCGCTTCCGTGATTTTTTCCTTTGTTGTCATTTCGTGCCTCCCGACAGATAATTTAAAACAAGCTTGCGACTAATGTTTTCTACTCTTTTATCCCCCACAAATTGGGGTTGAATTTATCGAATTGAATTTATAATCCAATCGTCAAGAAATTTCATTTGCTCATCTGTATGGAACCAGTGTTCTCCGTCGTCCATTACAGTGAGAGCAGCACCGATTCTATTTGAAAATTCGGATATGGTTTCTCCGGAAGTTAAGTTATCCTTACCACCATATAGAATACAGGTGGGGATACTCCATTCAATCGGATACTTTCTCACATAGCACAAGTAATCCCAGGATAAGATCTCCCCAAACTGCGTAGGAATCTCTTTTTTACTTTGTAAATCACTCTCTGTGACATTCGACCACATCATCATATCCATAATCAATTTTTCCATATTTACAATGGGGGAAATAAACATTGCTTGAGAAATCTTTTTTTCAGCAAGTGCATTCATTGAGAAAAACGCACCTATGCTGTTTGCAATCAAAATAACAGAATCATAGCCCTTGCTGTGCAAATCAAAAAACTGCGAGAACTCGCTTTTCGCTTCCCAAGGATTTTGCGATTTATAGTCAAAACCAATAACATCACTTTCAGCAAAGAGGGGCAGAAAGTGCTTTGCTTCCTCTGCACTGCCTCCTTTGCCATGTACATATATTACTAAATTCCTCATTCAACACCTCTCCTATACAAATTCACTGCCAAATAGCATTGATACATTTTTCAGATTATTCTGACGAAGACCGCGGATGATAATATGATCCTGAGAAATCATAGTAAGCTCCTTTCTCCTCCGGACAGCTTGTTTACCTTTGACTTTTCAAACTTTTCCAATGAAAAAAGCCGCAACAACCTATGATAATCCTCCGGATTTTCATATAAAGCTGACATTTCTTTACAAAGCTCATCCACCCTAATATTGTTTTGATAGTTAGAGGATTGCAGTTGCACGCCAACCCGTTCGAATACCGCCTTACGATTCGTCGATGGATTTAATCCAAGTATTGTTCCTGTTCCGCAATCAGGCTTTTTCAGGCCGAGAAGCAAATCAATGGTTGTACTTTTTCCTGCTCCGTTATGACCTAAAAGCCCAAAAACCTCTCCTTTCTCAACACGGAAAGAAATTCCATCGACAACTACTCTTCCGTTAAATGACGTTGTTAAGTCTTTTACTTCAATACATATACTCATACATAGCCTCCTTTTTTGTTTATAAGGCTATGATATAACCTCCCCTAAGGGACGAGTCAAGCATTATTTTCCTTTTACTGTTCAAACGTCATAAGATATTCTTTTGCTCTTTGAGCATCTATCTGTATCATTCTGCCAACGATCCTGTCAAAATTTTTTTGCTTAATCCCTCTTTTTTCAGTCTGCTTCTGATTGCTCCTCTTGTTCTGCCGTGATTTCAGGCGATTTTTGCTATAGGTAATTTAAATCAGTTTTCAAGATAGACACCGATGTTTTATTTGGAACAGAGCAATTACCGTAAGCGAAACAATACAAAGAGGACTGCCGCAGCTTATTATAATTTGCGACAGTCCCGTCATAATTATTTTACAGCATATTATCGCCAAAACCTGTTTAAGCGTTTATCTTTATGAATTTAGTTCTAACACAGGTCTATTCTTAACCCATTTGCCAAAACTGCAAATCCACTTTTTATACGATACAAAAAATGCATAAAAGCAGACTTCAGAGGGTCTTAACCGTCTGATTTTATGCATTGACTTTTATGCATTGAATTATTCAATTATTCCGGCTTCTCTCAAGGCTCTTTGTGCGTTATAAGCCTCCATTCGTTTAATATCAAAATCACACGCATCATACTCCATATCTGCTATCTCTTCATAGGTGTACGGCTTTGCTCTGCTGAGCTGTGCCTTGTATTCTATTATTTCTTCATCGGATAAAATTTCCTTACCCTTTGCTGTACCTGAATCCATGCTTTTCACCAACCTTACGCTCAAAGACATATTCAGTATCTGTGGAAATGTCTTCTCGAAATTCATATCCAAGGCGGTCGAAGTCTTTTATTCCCTCAACCTCCTGCACTGAGTTTTCTGCCATAAACCGCACCATCTCGCCTCTTGCCATCTTGGCGTAGGTGCCTTTTGTCACAAGCTTACCCTTTGATTCTTCGCAGAATGTGACTGTCAGGAAACGGTCCGTCGGCTGCAAATATTTTTCGACGCACCTTGAGTATTCCTTTGACGCTAAATTAACTATCACTCCGCTTTCATCACGAACGGAATTATACAAATCGTCGCCCCAGAAATCGTAGAGATTTTTGTGACCTGCAATCTTCGCCTTTGCCTGCATTTCCAGTCGGTACGGTGTAACGCCGTCCATAGGTCTTAAACACCCGTAAAAAGCCGACAGAATACGCAGATGCTCCTGTATGTACTCAAAATGCGTTATTGCAAACACCGACGGCGCCATATACTGAAATGCGATTCCCTCATAGGAAAGAATCGCCGGCGTCAGGTTCGACGTCAGTTTCATACTTTCCAGACGGGCAAAGTTCTCCTGTGCGATTTTGTCATTACAGCCCCACAAGGCTTGCAGTGAATTCTGCGACAAGCCTCGAAGCCACTGTAAAATAACCTCTGTTTTCGACAGAAGCTCCGGCATACCGGATATAGGCAGGCTGTCGGTATCTGTTTTCATTTTCTTTGCCGGCGACAGAATAATCCTCATACCAGCGCTCCCAGCATTTTCTCAGGGTCATCGGCGGCTTTTACCTTGTCATTTGCCATAATAATCACGCCGTCTTCATCTATGAGATATGTTGTGCGAACCACGCCCATAGAAACCTTGCCGTAATTCTTTTTCTCTTTCCAAACGTCATAAGCCTCTATTACACTGCGATCTGTATCTGAGAGAATCGTGATGGATAGATTCTGCTTTTCCTCAAATCTCTTATGGCTCGCCACCGAATCCTTGCTGATACCGAGCACGACAGCTCCCTTTTCTTCAATCTGCGGCTTCAATGCGCTGTATCCGCATGCCTGCTTTGTGCAGCCAGAAGTATTGTCCTTCGGGTAAAAATACAGGATAACCTTCTTTCCCCGGTAATCGCTCAGGCTGTGGTTTTCTCCGTTTTGATCCGGAAGTGTAAAGTCCGGCGCTTTTGTTCCTGTTTCTAACATTTTTCATTGCTCCTTTATGAATTGAGATTTACTTTTATCTTCATAAAAATCATTTTATCAAATCTATTTTTTAAATTCAATATGCAGCATAAAAAAGCAAAAACGACATGTTTCAAAAATGCTTGATACAACAGAACTGTTGTGACTGTTGTGATATAGTTTAGCATTTTTTAATGATTGTCGCGGCATTCAGAATCTTCATTTCAATATGAACTTCTCCGTCCTCAACGGCATCAATCACAAATAAATCAACAAGCTGAAAGACGGATTTCAGATCGCAGACAAAGCTGTCAAACACATAATCCGACAGAAAGATTTCAATTGAATTTCCTATTTTCTCAAACTCGATTCTGAAATTCGTTCCCTTGAGCAAGGCCTCAAGCAGCATTACTTTTTGAACAGTTTCTTTGCGCAAGATGTAGATGTTATCTCTGCTTTCTCTTTCTGCCTGTTCCATTGCGGCATTATATTCCTTTGCAAAATCAAAATAATTCATAGCTTTCATTCCTTTCAAATTTATTCTGCCCGTCTGTTCCGTATCCGTCCTCCTCTCAAAAAATATCCCTCCACACCGGGCGATGCAACGGGAAATAACGATCTCTTTTGTTTTGCTAAAACAGCGGCGGCGTGTAACTTTGGCCGTTTTCTTACCGCCTACAATAGTATAGTTCTGACGTTAGCCCTTTTCTGCCGGCTGTAATGGCGTCGGGCGTTCGGTATTACGTTTGCATAAGCTGCGGCGAAAAAAGCTTCGTGCGACTGACCTTGCTTTCAGACAATATAAAAACATCTCCGTGCAACGGAAAATTACTATTGCATGAAGATGTTTATATTTTTATATTTTTAAATTTACGCCTTGCCGTTGTCTTGCAGTGAAATATTTCTTCTTTCACTGTCGCAATCACATATTGACAAAGAGTCTAAAATATAGCAGCTATACAGTTATTAATATCATATCATACCTAGTGACACTTTTTGCATTATTACAGCATCGTAGATTGTTATTCTTCCGTCACCGTTCATATCTGCTCTTTTAATTTGGCTTTTAGACAACTCAATCATACTCAAAGCTGCCTTTTGTGCCGCCAAAGCATCTGAAAGGGTAACTGAACCATCGCCGTTGATATCGCCTGCAACCGGCTGAGGGTCTGTCGGGTCTGTTGTTGGCGTTTCAACCTGTTTAATAACCGACATTGTTGTATAAGTGCTGAGTAAGTAGGGTTCTGATTTGAGATGCTCACCCGGATAATCGTGGGCAATGTCACGTATGATTGTGTTTACATAACTGTCGCCTGGTTTTGTAACTTCAAGTGTAAAGCTGTATAAAACCTGACTGGAACTGAAATCGCCTGAATCACGAGCACTTGACAATGTGTAAATAAAGCTGTTGAGTGTTGACGGGTAATGTTCGTCATCCGGGTTTGTGATAACGCTTGCATTCTTAAAGCCGTCATATAATTTGTAAAATGAATCGTCATCGTAGCCTTTTGTGTATGTCAAAATGCCGTTACCGTCATATGTATTATGACTGTCGCTTGATGACTGATTGAAAAATGTTCTTATGTCAATTGCACAAAAATCTATGATGTCGCTTGTTGCCTTGGCTGATACCGAAATTTCAACAATATCGCCCACGTTTGCTGTAAAAGACGGTTCCAGTGAAGAGATGATACTGTCACCTTCGATTGAGTCTGTGATATAAAAGTTTGCTGTATTATCACCGGAAGTTGATGCGGCTGATGCTGTTGTAATACAAGCGAAGCTTGAAATTGCAATCAAACCCGCAAGCATAATGCTTTTGATTTTCTTCATAGCAAAAGATTCCTTTCTGAGTTTATCTTTCTGAGTTTATTTAATATATATTAATAAATTTATTATATTATAGGGAAACACTGATTAAATCGTTTGTGCCTCCGATAGAAATTTTAATGTCCAGCTCATTCTATTTCTACCTCATCACAGGACGCAATATCTTCTTCGGTTATTCCAAGCTCTCTGTCAACTTCTTCGGCAGGGATTGCATCGGCATGGGTATGGTTTGCCATTCGTTAATTTGCAACAGCAAGCAGTCGGGCATCATTAACCTCATCCATAAGGCGGAGGTATTCTTCCGGTGACATAAGAACACACTCTGCGGCATTGTTTTTCATTACAACCTTTGCACCGCTCTGCTTGACTTCTTCAATAATCTTTCCTGCAAGGCCACGGTTAAACATAGAAATAGAAATTGTATCTTTAATTGCACTTGTAATATTTGCCATAGTGCTCACCTGAGTATTTAAATAGTATAGCACAGCCAAATTAAGATGTAAATATTTTTATCAATAAATTTGCTGATAAATAAAACGTAAATATACCAATAGCAGTATATGCAAAAATAGAAGTAAATTCTTTTTGATTTAAAAGCCTTTATGTCGGAGCGTTAGAAGCTCAACATTATAGTGACAACTCAATGCTGCAAAAATTCTTGATACAACAGAACTGTTGTGATATAGTTTAGTCAGAGCCTTTAAGCGGCTTGATTATAATTAATTTTTTAAGGAGATTGCTGTTTGAAGAAAAACAACACCTTGGAGATTGTAGGCTGACCGGGAGGTTTGCGTAAATACATTCTCACTCAAGCCTCCCTGAATTGCAGTCAACAATCATCAGGAGGAAAAACAATGAATAAAAATGACTACATCATTCGTTTGGAAAGAAAAGAAGAACACCGAGAGGTTGAAAACCTTGTAAGAGAATCATTCTGGAATGTTTACCGTCCGGGCTGTCTTGAGCATTATGTGCTGAATCAGCTTAGAAATGACCCGGCATTTGTACCGGAGCTTGATTTTGTTATGGAAAAGGACGGAAAGCTGATTGGGCAGAATGTTTTTGTGAAAGCGAATATAAAAGCCGATGACGGCAGAGATATTCCTATAATGGCTATGGGACCAATCTGCATAACCCCTGAGCTCAAGCGAAAGGGCTACGGCAAGCTTCTGCTGGATTATTCACTCGAAAAAGCCCGTGACCTTGGCTGCGGAGCAGTATGCTTTGAGGGGAATATTGATTTCTACGGCAAGAGCGGTTTTACTTTTGCAGGAAACTTTGGTATTCGCTATCACGGATTGCCCGACGGAGAGGACGCATCGTTCTTTTTGTGCAAGGAGCTGTTACCCGGTTATCTCGACGGAATCAGCGGAGAGTATGCACCGCCACAGGGATATTTTGTTGACGAAGCAGAAGCCGAGGAATTTGACAGACTGTTTCCGCACAAGGAAAAATTAAAGCTCCCGGGACAACTTTTCTGAACGAAAAAAGCAAAGATAAAAACGCAACGCGTGCATAAACACACGCCAGAGCCGGTAGGTAGCCCGGCCGTCATAGAGAAATCTGTGGTAAGTAACCTGCCCCTCCGGGTTGTCCGTTCTTTGCTCATCAATCTGTAAAAGGAGGGATTGTCATGGGCAAAGTTGAAGGCAAGCTGACAGTGTTTTTTGAAGAACCGTTCTGGGTAGGCGTTTTCGAGAGAATCGAGGACGGAAGGCTATCCGTTGCCAAGGTTACTTTCGGTGCAGAGCCAAAAGATAGTGAAGTGTATGATTTCATATTAATGCATTATTACAGTTTACGATACAGCCCGGCTGTGCCAACTGTTGTAAAAGAAACAAAGAAGAACCCGAAGAGAATGCGGCGAGAGGCGCAAAAGCAATTACAGAATACCGGAATCGGTACAAAATTGCAGCAGGCGCTTAAACTACAGCAGGAGCAGAACAAATGTGAACGCAAAGCAAAAAGCCGGGAACAAAAATCGGCTGAGGCGAAGCGTTTGTTTGAACTGAAACAGCAAAAGAAAAAAGATAAGCACAGAGGTCATTAACTGTACTTATCAGCAAAAGGCTCCTCATCACAGGATTTATTTCGGCTGTGAGGAGTCTTTGCTATGTCAATTTATACTCAACAAAATAATAACACTTTAGGAAACACTGATTAAATTGTTTATGCATATTGCGCCGTCAGATTTTTAGTCGGCTTGCACACATAAACCGCAGTAATGATGACGCATTGCGAGGATTTTTTGGATAAGCCTGCGGAAAATATGCAAGCAAGATGTGCAAACAGCTTTCAGCGTGAATTATTCAGTGTTTCCTTAGATAATATAATTTTGTGCACCATCAATATATTTTTCATAATCAATCCGGATAGCTGTGTCACCGCCGTAGTGATAACACATTCTGCCTGCCCAGCCGGGAAAACATATCGTTCCGTCGGCATTAAGTGCCATAATATCATCTGCTTTTCGTTCGGTAGGTTTCACCTTATCTCCGAAGGTAATTCCCTCATGCTCGGCATCACACATAAAGCGAGATTGGATAGCTTTGTTTCGCAGAAAGATATACACCTTCTTTTCTGAATTAATAAGTAGTCTGATTGTACGCATAAAAAATACGCTCCTTTCATTAGTTTCCTAAAAAAGAGCGTAAAAAACAATCCCATCGTTCCGATAGGATTGCAAAAATCTTTATAATCCTATCGGTCAAGCTTTAGCACCTTTCCTTTTGGCAGGTTGCTGTGCGGTCAACGAGCTTGTCTCTCACGCACTCTTTATAGGCTACTTTAAAATTAACACAACAATACAGAATTGTCAAGCAAAAATTACACCATATCCACTTCAATCAAGCCGTGCTTTTCTTCAAAGACTTTTACACTCTGATTAATATTCGGTGACTATCTACCGAAAAAACACAACAGAAGCAGTCAACGGTGGTGCAAGAAAAATTGACAGATGTGCCGGCACTGCCTGTTGGCACAAAAAGTTCCGGAAAGCATAGGAGCTGATGAAACGGAACAGGAGAAAAATCAGGATACATTTCATCGGTATTTAAACACGCATAACAGTAATATAGAAAATAATAAACGAGGGTTAAAAATGGGAACTTCATATAAATATAGGTGCAGTTGTTGTGGGTTTGAAAAAGAATATTATATTGGCGGAGGTTTCTTTACTGAAAACTATTTTAAAGAAACTGACAAACTTAATGAGGAATTGAGAATTGATGCTCTTGAAGGTAAATTCGGTAATATTGTAAAAGCAGTAGTTGAAGCAGACACAGAGAACGAATTACTCTTTTCTTGTGGTGAGCAATTATTTCAGTGCGAAGGATGTAAGACAATTAAAATTTGGCGAGAAAAGAGAATTAGGAGCTGCCGGAGTAGCAATAATCAGTATAATTTAGATATTGAGATTAAACAGAAATGTCCCGAGTGTGGTCATAAGGACTTTAACAAGATAAAAGACTTTGCCCCATTATGTCCTGAATGTAAAAAAGAGACCTTGGAATTAATATCATTAGGAAAATGGGATTGATAAAATACATAGCATCGGTTGTAAATATGTACCACACCTAAAAAGTCAGACTAAAATCCAATCTAACAATATAGGTCAGTATTTTTATACCCATGACAGGTGATATTTTGAGAAAATTTAAAAAATTAGCCGTCTAATGACATCATAAAAGAATCGGCCTGGGCAAAGTTCATTTTAACCAAAGGGCAAAAATCACTTTCCCGGCAGCACTCAGCTTACCAACAATAAAATCGGAATTTTATTGATAAAATCTCTTGATTTTTCAAGGTTTTCTGCGATTCTGGGCGTAAAAAATGACCTTAAAGGATTGCTCCTTCAAGGTCATTCGAGAATATCAAATTTTACCGATGGTTAAAAATCAGTGTTGCCCAAAAACATTACGATTTATTCCCACTCAATAGTTGCGGGGGGTTTGCTTGTTATATCATAGCAGATACGATTGATGTGCGGTACCTCGTTTACGATTCTTACGCTGATTCTGTCGAGCAGCTCATACGGGATTCTTGACCAGTCGGCTGTCATAAAGTCGCTTGTGTTCACAGCTCGCAGCGCAAGCAGATAGTCATAGGTTCTGCCGTCGCCCATAACGCCGACCGAACGGGTGTCTGTAAGCACCGCAAAATACTGGCTCAGATTTTTGTCCCAGCCTGCCTTTGCGATTTCTTCTCTGTATATATAATCAGCCTCACGGAGTATATCGGCTTTTTCCTGCGTTACATCGCCGATTATGCGGATCGCAAGACCCGGTCCCGGGAAAGGCTGGCGCATAACGAGATACTCAGGCAAGCCAAGCTCCCGACCAAGACCCCGAACCTCGTCCTTGAACAGCAAATCAAGCGGCTCTATAACACCCTTGAACCTTTCCACAACCTCGGGCGGCAGCAGCTTATTATGGTGGCTCTTGATAACATCTGCATCGCCCTTGCCCGATTCGATAACATCCGGATAAATCGTACCCTGTGCAAGGAAATCCTGCTTTGTAATGCCAAAGCGTTCCGCCTCGTCCCTAAATACATATCCGAACTCAGCGCCGATAATCTGTCTTTTTCTCTGCGGGTCAGAAACGCCTGCAAGCTTTGAAAGGAAACGCTCCTGAGCATTTACACGCACAAAATGAACGCTCCACTTTTTGAAAGCTTCCTCTACCTCGTCGCCCTCGTTCTTGCGCATAAGACCGTGGTCAACAAAGACACAGGTCAGTCGCTCGCCGATTGCCTCGGCAAGCAGAGCCGCAAGCACCGAGGAATCAACACCGCCGGAAAGTGCCAGAAGCACACGTCCGTCCGGCCCGATGGTTTCTCTGAGTGATTCTACCGTACGTTTGCAGAAGTCGCCCATTGTCCAGTCACCTGCAACGCCGCATACCTTATAGAGGAAATTATGAATCATATCTGTTCCGTGCTCGGTGTGATTAACCTCCGGGTGGAACTGAACGCCGTAAAAGCCTCTTTTTTCATCTGCGATAGCAACATTCGGGCAAGCGTCAGAGTGCGCCATCAGCTCAAAGCCGTCGGGAACCTTAGCCATATAGTCACCGTGACTCATCCACGACACGCCCTGCTGCGGAAGCTCCTGAAACAGCTTGCAGTCAGTATTGTAATATGTGGCTGTCTTGCCGTATTCACGGGCTGTATCGTCCTGAGCCGCAGTAACCTCACCGCCCAGCATATGAGCCATAAGCTGGCAGCCGTAGCATATGCCTAAAATAGGAATTCCAAGCTCAAAAATCTCTTTCGAGCATTTCGGGGAATCGTCCTTGTAAACGCTGTTCGGACCGCCCGTGAAAATGATGCCCTTGGGATTGAGTGCGCGAATCTTCTCGATGTCTGTTGTGTACGGATGCACCTCACAATACACATTACATTCACGAACTCGTCTGGCGATAAGCTGATTATACTGTCCGCCAAAGTCCAAAACCAAAACTATTTCGTTTTTTCGCTCCATAACCGCCACCCCACAGGTTTTATCTGTAAATTATGTTATCTCTTGATGCGCCGTTTGATACTATTCCGATTGGAATTCCAATCTGCTCCTCGGCAAACTCTATGTACTTTTTGCAGTTCTCCGGCAAATCGTCATAGTTTTTGATATTTGAAATATCGCACTTCCAGCCGGGCATATTTTTGAGTATCGGCTTGCATCTCTTGAGCTTTGTTGTTGACGGGAAGTAGTCAATCTGCTCGCCGTCAAGCTCGTAGCCAACGCATACCGGGATTTCGTCAAGATAGCCAAGCACGTCAAGCACCGTGAACGCAATCTTTGTTGTACCCTGAACACGGCAGCCGTAGCGAGTAGCAACAAGGTCAAGCCAGCCCATTCTTCTCGGTCTGCCTGTTGTTGCGCCGTATTCGCCGCCGTCGCCGCCTCTGCGTCTTAACTCATCCGCTACTTCCTTGTCTTGAATCTCGCTGACAAATTCACCTGCGCCTACTGCCGATGAATAAGCCTTTACAACCGTTACGATCTCCTTGATTTCATACGGCGGAATTCCTGCTCCTACTGCGCCGTAGCCTGCTATTGTATTTGACGATGTTACCATCGGGTAAATGCCGAAGTCGGTGTCCTTGAGTGCGCCGAGCTGACCCTCAAGAAGAATATTCTTGCCCTCTTTTACTGCGTGATAGAGGAAATCGAAGGTGTCGGCAACATAAGGAGCAAGCATCTCCTTATACTCCATAAGCTTATTGAAAATTTCTTCCTCGGTAATCGGCGGCTTGTTATAGAGGTTTTTAAGAGTAGCATTCTTGATTTCAAGAACGTGCTTTATTTTTTCTTTGAGAGAATCAACATCGTCAAAAAGCTCGTTCACCTGGAAGCCTATCTTTGAGTATTTATCGGAATAGAACGGAGCTATACCTGACTTTGTCGAGCCGAAGGAGTTCTTGCCGAGTCGCTCCTCCTCGTAGCAGTCAAATGCAACGTGATACGGCATTACGATCTGCGCTCTGTCGGATACAAGAATCTTTGGCTTCGGCACTCCTCTTGATTCAAGCTCAGAAAGCTCTTTTACAAGATTTTCTACGCTAAGGGCAACGCCGTTGCCGATTATATTAACTATATTGCTGTGAAAAACGCCTGACGGAAGCTGATGAAGAGCGAACTTGCCGTAGTTGTTTACTATGGTGTGTCCTGCGTTGCTGCCGCCCTGAAAGCGGATAACAATGTCTGAATTTTCCGCAAGTACATCTGTGATTTTGCCCTTACCCTCATCGCCCCAGTTGGCTCCTACTATTGCTTTAATCATACTATTCACATTCTCCTCTTTTTTTATTTACTTTTTGCCGGTTGCCCGGCAGAGAGGTTAAATCTGCCGCCGAAATTCGGCGGTACATTTAACCTCTCCGGCTGCGGCTGACGGTGCTTTTAATATACATTTAATATACATAAGGTATTAAAAGCACCGTATCAGGCACACCTGCTTTATATCGTTTTTCTCTGCATTTCAAACGCAGAACATAATATTACGTTTATTAATCAGACATTTATTTCAGCCTTGTAGTTGTCCATATTTTCATACGGCTTCAAGGCGTTTTTAACCTCGTTGTTGATGAAGTCCTCTGTCTGCTGCGGCGCTCTGCCGACATACTTTTCGGGGCTTATAATAGCGTGGAGCTGTTCAAGCGTTACGCCGAAAGCCGGGTCTGCCGCTATTCTCTCAAGTAAATCGTTCTCGCCGCCCTCTTCCTTGATAACCTTTGAGGCAGCCATTGAGTGAACACGGATTCTCTCGTGCAGCTCCTGACGGTTACCGCCTGCCTTAACAGCGTCCATCATAATATTCTCTGTCGCCATAAACGGCAGCTCCTTACGCAGTCTTTGCTCGATTACCTTTTCGTAAACGACAAGACCGTCTGCAACATTTGCATAGAGGTTCAATATTCCGTCTGTTGCAAGGAATGCCTCGGCAACGCTGATTCTCTTGTTTGCGGAGTCGTCAAGGGTTCTCTCAAACCACTGTGTTGACGCTGTCATAGCCGGGTTAAGCTCGGTTGCTATAACATATCTTGCAAGGCTTGCGATTCTCTCGCTTCTCATCGGGTTACGCTTGTAAGCCATAGCAGACGAGCCAATCTGATTCTTCTCGAACGGCTCCTCAATTTCCTTCAGGTGCTGTAAAAGTCTTATATCGTTTGAGAACTTAGCCGCACTCTGTGCGATTCCGCTTAATACGGAGAGCATCTGATGGTCGAGCTTTCTTGAATAGGTCTGACCCGAAACTGCAAAGCAAGCCTTATAGCCCATTTTCTCGGCTATTTTGCGGTCAAGCTCACGGCACTTCTCACTGTCGCCGTCAAACAGCTCCAGAAAGCTTGCCTGTGTACCTGTTGTACCCTTTGAGCCCAAAAGCTTTGCCTTGCTGAGCTGATACTCAACATCTTCAAGATCCATAAGCAAATCCTGAATCCAGAGGGTTGCTCTCTTGCCGACAGTTGTCGGCTGTGCAGGCTGGAAGTGGGTGAACGCAAGCGTCGGCAAATCCTTGTATTTCATTGCGAAAGCACTTAACTCTTTGATTACAGTGACAAGCTTATTTCTCAGGTACTCGAGAGCCTCGGTCATTATTATAATGTCGGTGTTGTCACCGACATAACAGCTTGTCGCACCAAGGTGAATAATGCCCTTAGCCTTCGGGCATTGTACGCCGTAAGCGTAAACGTGGGACATAACATCGTGGCGCACAAGCTTTTCTCGCTCGGTTGCAACATCATAGTTGATGTCGTCGGCGTGCTCCTTAAGCTCGTCTATCTGCTCCTGAGTAATCGGCAGACCAAGCTCCATTTCTGCCTCGGCAAGTGCAATCCACAGCTTGCGCCATGTTCTGAATTTTTTATCGGGAGAGAAGATATATTTCATCTCTTTATCTGCATATCTTGATGAAAGCGGGGATTCATAAACGTCCTTCATTTTCTTATCCTTTCTTGCCAACACATTGATTTTCTTTTTCGTAATTCATACCGCCGCGCTCTTTGCCGGCAAGCATTTTTTCTGTTGTTTCAGCCGGATAATCGCCCGTAAAGCATGCATCGCAGTAGCCGCAATCCTTGTTAAAGAGCATTTCGGGCAGATATTTTGCCGGCAAAAATCCGATAGAGTCAGCTCCGCTGATTCTCCCTATTTCTTCAATCGTGTAGTTGCAGGCGATAAGCTCCTCTTTTGAGGGGATATCGGTACCGTAATAGCACGGCCACATAAACGGTGGGGAGCTGATTCTCAGGTGAACCTCTTTTGCGCCTGCCTCTTTGAGCATTCTTACAATTCTGTCGCAGGTCGTGCCCCTGACAATGCTGTCGTCAAGCATAACAACTCGCTTGCCCTTAACGGTGTTGCAAATCGGGTTCAGCTTGATGCGCACACTCTTCATACGCTCCTGCTGGGTCGGCTTGATAAAGGTTCTGCCGATATACCCGTTTTTGACAATTCCCTTTTCATAAGGAATTCCGCTTTCCTCGCTGTAGCCGATTGCGGCGTCAATGCCCGATTCGGGCACGCCTATAACGAGGTCGGCGTCAACTGGGTATTCACGGGCAAGAATCCTGCCTGCCTGCTTTCTAGCCTCATAAACGCCGATACCGTCAATGACGGAATCGGTACGGGCAAAATAGATATATTCAAACACACACAGCGACTTTTTGCCGCCGCAGTGGTCCTTGATGGAGCGAACACCGTTTTCGTCAACAACAACGATCTCGCCGGGTTCAACATCGCGGACAAATTCAGCTCCTGCGGCGTCGAGTGCCGCTGTTTCGCTGGCGAAAACATAGGTGTTGTTTACTTTTCCCATACAAAGCGGACGGAAGCCGTGCGGATCTCTGGCGGCGATAAGCTTTCTCGGGCTCATAACAAGCAGAGAATATGCACCGTTAATCTGATACATTGCACGCCTTACAGCCTCTTCAACCGAGTGGCTCTTTATTCTCTCTCTTGCTATCACATATGCGATAACCTCAGAGTCGATTGTGGTCTGAAAAATCGCTCCACGATGCTCAAGCTCACGGCGGATTTCAACGGCGTTTGTCAGATTTCCGTTGTGGGCAATTGCTATAACGCCCTTGACATATCGCATAACAAGCGGCTGCGAATTTTCTCTTACACTGCCGCCTGCTGTTGAATAACGCACATGGGCAACGGCAATCTGCCCCTCAAGGCTGTCGAGAACCTTGTTGTTGAAAACCTCACTGACAAGTCCCATATCCTTATGGCTGCTGATAACGCCGCAGTCATTCACTGCAATTCCGCAGCTTTCCTGTCCTCTGTGCTGGAGTGCAAGCAGTCCGTTGTAGCAGGAATACGCAGGGTTAAGAGTGCCGTCGCTGTAAACACCGAAAACACCGCACTCCTCGTGAAGTCCCTCTGCGCTGTATCCGTCAAAAGAAAAATCCAATAAACACACCCCTTTATTAGAGTTAAGAGTGGAGAGTGAAGAGTGGAGAGAATTCATAATTCATAATTCATAATTCATAATTCATAATGAAGAATGAATGAAAATCAGGGATTGTTCGCTCTGCTTAGTGCTTCATACTCTTCGTAGTGGTGACCCTTGCTGTCGCCCGTGATAGTCGCAGATACTACGATATTAAACAAAATCATAATAAAGTGTAACATTCATTGGTTTGAACCGGAACGATCAAGACCATTCCCTACGACCGCATTTCACACTTTCTGTTCACTGTCCACTAACCACTGTCCACTTTTCAATTTGAAAGAGCCGCTTGCGGCGACTACCAATTCTTTTCTCTCTTCACTGCGAAGCTTTGGTTTCGCATCAAAGTCCTATTCTTCTCATAACCTCGGCATAAGCCTCTTCAACGCCGCCCATATCACGACGGAAGCGGTCCTTATCGAGCTTTTCCTGAGTGTTCACATCCCAGAAACGGCAGGTGTCGGGTGAAATCTCGTCTGCAAGAAGAATCTCGCCCTTGAAGCGGCCAAACTCAAGCTTGAAGTCGATAAGGTCAATATTTACGCTCTTGAAGAACTCAATCATAACCTCGTTTATTTTAAGCGCCATAGCAGCGATTGTGTCGATTTCCTCTTTAGTTGCAAGCCCGGCTGCGAGAATGTGGTACTCGTTTACAATCGGGTCGCCGAGATCGTCGTTCTTATAGCAAAACTCAAGAACCGTTGTTTTCATCGGTGTTCCCTCGGGAAGTCCGAGACGCTTTGAAAGGCTGCCTGCCGCCTTGTTTCTTACTATAACCTCAAGCGGTACAATTTCAACTCTCTTTAAAACAGTGTCGCGGTCATTAAGCTCCTCAACGTAATCTGTCTTTATGCCCTTTTCCTCTAAAAGCTTGAACATAAAGTTTGACATCTTGTTGTTGACAACGCCCTTGCCGACAATTGTGCCTTTCTTTTCGCCATTGAAAGCTGTTGCGTCGTCCTTGTAAGAAACTATGCACAAATCCGGGTCTGAAGTTTCAAAAACCTTTTTTGCCTTGCCTTCATAAATCTGTTTGCCTTTTTCCATCAGAGAAAACCCCTTTCAGTTTATAATCAAATTTTTGAAACAAAAAATCAATTTACATTATACTCTAAATCGCCGATTTTAGCAATATTATTTTAAACTTTGTACGCAAGAATTTAAAAACACAGCGGAATTTGGTGTTTTTAACATCACTCGTTGCATTTCTCACACTAAAAAGCTTTAAAAATGAGCAGAGTGTAATATATTTATGAAATTTTATAAAAAAATCTTGCAAACAGCGATTTAATGTGCTAAAATAATACCAAATCATATAATTGACAGTTCAGAAAAGGCGCTGGCTTTTATTTGGTATGTGCATCAGTGCCTGTTTTTTCAGCGTGCTGGTGTTTTTTATATGTTTAATTTTAATTTTTTAATTTAAAAAGGGAGGGAATTTCCAATGTCATACGTTAGCGAACAATTGGAAAAACTGAAAGCAAAAAATGCAAATGAGCCTGAATTTATCCAGGCAGCAACAGAGGTTCTTGAATCACTTGAGCCTGTATTTGAGAAGAACCCTCAGTACGAGCAGGCAGGAATTCTTGAGAGAATCACAGAGCCTGAGCGTGTTATTATGTTCCGTGTACCGTGGGTTGACGACAACGGCAAGGTTCAGGTTAACCGTGGCTTCCGTGTTCAGTTCAACAGCGCAATCGGACCTTACAAGGGCGGCTTAAGACTTCACCCGTCAGTAAACCTCGGCGTTATCAAGTTCCTCGGCTTTGAGCAGATTTTCAAGAACTCTCTTACAGGTCTTCCGATCGGCGGCGGTAAGGGCGGCTCTGACTTCGACCCGAAGGGCAAAAGCGACCGTGAGGTTATGGCTTTCTGCCAGAGCTTTATGACAGAGCTTCAGCGTCACATCGGTGCAGACACCGACGTACCGGCAGGCGATATCGGCACAGGCGCTCGTGAAATCGGCTTTATGTTCGGTCAGTATAAAAGACTCAGAAACTGCTATGAGGGCGTTCTGACAGGCAAGGGCCTCACATATGGCGGCTCACTTGCCAGAACAGAGGCTACAGGCTACGGTCTTTTATACCTTACAGAGGAAATGCTCAAGCACAACGGCCGTGACATCAAGGGTGCTGTTGTCAGCATCTCAGGTGCAGGTAATGTTGCTATTTACGCTACAGAGAAGGCTACACAGCTCGGCGCAAAGGTTGTAACACTTTCAGATTCAACAGGCTGGATTTACGATGCAGAGGGCATTGACCTTGACGCTGTTAAGGAAATCAAGGAAGTAAAGAGAGCAAGACTCAGCGAGTACAAGAACTATCGTCCGAATGCAGAGTATCACGAGGGCAAGTTTGACTGGTCGGTTAAGTGCGACGTTGCTCTTCCGTGTGCAACTCAGAACGAGCTTGACAAGGCTGCTGCAGAGCTTCTCGTTAAAAACGGCGTATATGCTGTTGCGGAGGGCGCAAATATGCCTTCAACTCCGGACGCTGTTGAGGTATTCCAGTCAAATGGCGTTCTGTTTGCTCCGGGCAAGGCTGCAAACGCAGGCGGCGTTGCTACATCTGCTCTTGAGATGAGCCAGAACTCAATGCGTCTTTCATGGACCTTTGAGGAGGTTGACCAGAAGCTTCAGGGCATTATGGTTAACATCTTCAACAACATCGCAGACGCTGCAAAGCGTTACGGCGTTGAGGGCAACTATGTTGCAGGTGCAAATATTGCAGGCTTTGAAAAGGTTGCAAACGCTATGCTCGCTCAGGGTATAATCTGATTTAAGATATAATTGCTTATAAAACAATGCCTCGATTATTCGGGGCATTTTGTTTTGTATTATTGCATACCGCAGGCAGCTTTGGTATAATATTGTAAAAGCAAACGCTCTGCGATGCTGCGCACAAATTATTATTAGTACAACAGGCTTATGAGGAGATGTTATAATGAGCGAACAAAACGAGCTGATAAAGGAACGCAAACGCTGGGGCTTTTTCGGTCTGCCGTTTACATTCACAACATACACACTAAGCGACAAAAAGTTGCTTATAAACAAGGGTCTTTTTTCGAGCATTGAGGACGAAATTCTGCTTTACAGGATAGTTGACCTGACGCTTAAGAAAACGCTTTTTCAAAAAATGTTCGGTCTTGGCACCGTGATTGTCCACGCACAGGACAAGACAACGCCGACTCTTGAGCTTAAAAACATAAAACACTCCCGTGAGTTCAAGGAGCTTTTATCCGAACAGATTGAAAAAGAAAAGACCCGACTGAGAATGAGGAAGGGCGAGGTTATTGCGGACGGTCCGTGTGACTGTGACGACTGCAACGACATCGACAGCTTTTTAGACGACGGAATATATTAATTTCGTATATTAATTTTATACTTAACATTAAAAAGGCAGGAAAGCTCAAAAAACTTTCCTGCCTTTTCAGTTGAACTTTCAAATGTCAATGCATCCGTCAAACTAAAACCCCAATGGATCTATTATAGCACTTTATCCTTGGTATTACAAGTTTTATTTTTCATTTCGGGACGCATCGGTGTAGGTTTGTCAATGATGTGTTACAAAATTAGAAAACTTCGCCGGTAGAAAGAA
>CAUDCW010000012.1 GCA_958448165.1 uncultured Oscillospiraceae bacterium | reverse complement strand
TTTTTATCAGAAAAAAGTAAGCAAAAACTGATTTAAGGGAAAGGGATTTCGATTTTTCCCTTTCCCTTAAAAATCACAATCCTTAAAACGACCAAAGGGCAAGCCCTTTGGAAACCCTCTATACGTTTTTCTTTGTACGATTGTCAATCTGACTTTCACCGCTCCTTTTCCAATTCCGGCTATCTACGGGTGCGTTTAATGGCACTTTATGCACTTACAACGCATAAAGTGCCAAGTAAACGCTCAAGCTTTTTTCTCGTTTTTTGTTCGACCAAACTTTTTATTAAAGTGCAACACATAATTAATTCCGTAGAATTAACTTCATTGTGTTTAGCGGCGATTGCACCGCTAAACATACATCTATTATACCATTCTAAAGCAGAACCGTAAAGCCGCATAACTATAAAAATCTTTTCAGGAGCTTTTTGCGCCATACGTTCACATATGCGCCGATAACCCTTGTCAGCGCTATGTCATAGATCACAAACACTAAAGTGCCGACAATAAGGAAAAGCCACGGCAGATAAACCCCGAAAATCGTGAAGCTGTCCTGCGATATACCCAGAACATAAATTGACAAAAAGAAAACAGCTGTCATACAAATTGCAAACGCTGAAATTTTCACAAACCAGCACAACGTTTTTTTCAGGTGCTTTTCAAAAATCGCCTTGAGTATCGGATAAAATCCGAAAAAGAAGACGAAGCACAGCACCAGCTCTTTGTCGGGTATAATAAAAAACGACAAGAGCGAAACCGCAGTATATGCGCAAAGCGCCCAACCCTTGCCGATTTCGATAACAATCGGTATCAGCATCACTCCGGCAAGCGCAGGACAAGCATAGGTTGCAGTCGGCACGATGTATGAAATGAGCATTGACACAACGGCAAGTGAGGAAAAAATACCGCCGAGCGCCATTTTGTAGCTTGCACTTAGCTTTTTTTTGTTCATAGCGCACCTCCGTCAAAAATATATGCACCCGACAAGCGGATGCATACGTCACATTATCAGCAACAGGGAATCAGGTCGCCGCCCATACACTCGCAGCAAGTGTCGGCACAGCAAAGCCCCGTACATATGTCACAGCCGCTGCAGCCGCCGGCATTTGACTGCGGTGCGCCTGTGTTATATCCGCCGTAAGCTCCGGAGCGTCTGCTTTGGGCGTAGTTCAAAGCCTGACGGTATTCAAGGTTAGACGGGTCCATACTGCACGCCGTCTGAAAGCAGTTGTACGCATCCTGCGTCCATCCCTTTTTCAGCAGAATTGTACCCTTAAGGAAATACCACTCAGCGTCCCTGCTGTGCGACGGCACGCCGTCAAGAATCTGCTCTGCATCGGCAATTCTGCCGTTCTTTATCATCGTTCTTACGTCATAATATTTTGATGAGCCGGACGGATTGGCGTTGTAATATCCGCTGTTATTTGCGTTTCCGCTTCTTGCCCTGCGAGAGTTCATTATTGTGTCGTAAGCCTCGTTGACCTCTTTCATCTTTTCGGAAGCGACATCGGCAAGCGGAGAATCCTGATAGTTATCCGGGTGATATTTTTTCGCAAGATTCCTGTAAGCCGTTTTAATTTCATCGTCAGTTGCGCTTGGTGAAACACCGAGAACCTCATAAGGATTATTTGCCATTTTATGCTCCTTTTGAATGAACAAAAATTCATCCGATTATTTATTCTATCTTTTCGCTTTTTTCTTTATTATTATCAAAAATGACTTGCTTTTGCATTGAGCTTATACCGAGCGTAACAACATTGTCGAGAATTCTTTTGTTGCCCTTGAGCTCGATTAGATTATATGAACTGAGCAGCATATGCGCCGCTTCATTGATAACAGCGTTGCACTGAAGAGCAGCTTCTTCTTTATCGTAGCTGCTGTCAAGAGAAAACGCCCCGACAAAAGGATTAAAGCTGCCCTTTTTTATATCATCCTGCAAATCGTCCGCCGCATCCATAAGATAAATCCATTTCCCGAGGTAATAGCCAAAGCTTTCAAGCACCCTGCGCTGGGTTTTATCCTCGCTCATATCTGCACACAACAGCGACAACGCCCCTGCAGTCGGCTGTGACGCCATATCTATCCCGCAGTCGGGGTCACGCTCAGATGCAAACTGCTGACTTACCATATCGTAAAAAATCTTATCAAATTTTGTGTATCCGCGTTTTAAAAGCTTTTTGCGCCATCGCTTTGCAAACGGCTTTACAAGAATTACCGCAAGCCTTTTTAAAAAGCCTTCATCGGCACGGTCGTCCTCCAGCTTGTGATAAAATGAGGCAACCGACAGCGCCGCCGCATCCTCAAGAGCTTTGCTCTTTGTCTGACAGTAATTGCACTTTTTTGTCGGGTTCACTTTGCAGCGTCCGCCCTTGTAGCTGTTGCACTCACCTCTAACGGACATTGACAATATTGCATAAAAGGTTGCGTCATAGCTTAAAATCAGACTGGCGAACACGCCGTAATCCTTGCCAAGCTGTCTGCACAGACTGCAATAAACAGCTTTGTATGCATCGAAATCCTTAATCAGCATTTCGGGCTTTAACGGTCTGATATAGCCAAACAACGGCAAATACTCCCCTTTTGCTCCAATTATCAAAGTTTATTTTACAATATCCTGATATGATATGAATTAACTAATTGTAAATTTTTGTATCTGAACAATAGTTAACGTGTTGAAATATCGGTATAGTCAGGATATAATTTATAGCAACAAAGAAAATTTCGGAGAATAAAATGAACGTTTACGATTTTGACAAGACAATTTACACAAACGACAGCACTGCCGACTTTTATCTTTTTTGCATAAAAAAGAAGCCGTCGCTTGCGTTGACGCTTTTCAACACGGCTTTCTCAGCAGTAAAATATTATGTTTTTAAAATCGGTAGCAAGACGGATTTCAAACAGAGTATGTACCGCTTTCTTCAAAAAACCGACGCTGAGTCACTTGCAGAAGAATTCTGGGACTTGCATATCGGCGGCATAAAAGGCTTTTATCTTGAAGCACATCGTGATGACGACGTAATAATTTCGGCTTCGCCCGAATTTCTGCTGAAACCGATTTGCTCAAGACTTGGCATAAAGCACCTGTTAGCCTCAGAGGTTGACCCGAAAACAGGCAGATACAACGGCGTGAACTGTCACGGAGCCGAAAAGGTCAGACGGTTTTATATGTGTTTTCCGAACGGAAAAATTGAGAAATTTTATTCAGATTCTCACAGCGATGACCCACTGGCTGAAATTGCCGAAAAAAGCTTTCTCGTCAAGGGTGAAAAGCTTCTGCCATGGAATCAGGAGAAATAATCCGTCGGAATCTTAAGTCTGAACATTCATCTAAGTTTTGCCGAAAAACAGTATTTCGCAATTTTTCGATTTCGTTATACTCGGATTAAATTTTCTTATATTATTCATCACGGAGGTTTTTATGACAAAAATAATGTTCGTATGCCACGGCAACATCTGCCGTTCACCGATGGCGCAGTTTGTTATGCAGGATATGGTTGACAAAATGGGGCTACACGATGAATTTTATATCTCGTCAGCCGCAACAAGCACCGAGGAAATCGGCAATCCTGTTCATCCCGGCACAAGGCGAAAGCTTGCAGAAAACGGCATATCGTGCGACGGCAAGCGGGCAGTGCAGATTAAAGCGGCAGATTATGACCGTTACGATTATATCATCGTGATGGACAGCCTTAATATGAGGAATCTCAGACGAATCATTAAAAATGACGACAAGTACAAAATACACAAGCTGCTTGATTTTTCATCGGGCGGCGATATTGCCGACCCCTGGTACACAGGCAACTTTGACGTCACCTACAGTGATATTGTGAGGGGCTGTCGAGGATTGATTGAGCATATGAGAAGAGTTTAGAGCGTTGAGTTTTGAGCTTTAAGTTGAGATTTGAACCAATCCAAACAATACGCACCATTAATTCAGCATTCCGCATTAAATTATCGTTCAGCTTACTGAAAAAGCTAACCGCAAAACAAAACAACCACAGATAAAATACACGCAAATTCAAAAGCAGACGCCCGATAACGAGCATCTGCTTTTATAATTATATGAATTATTTGCTTTTAATTAATTCCAGTTGTTTACGGTATCATTGTAAACATTGAGGTAGTCCTGAGCGGAACGTGCCCAGCTGTTGTCGCTGCGCATTGCACGCTGAACAAGCTTTGTCCAGCCGTCTTTGTTCCAATAGCCGCCTATTGCACGCTTAAGAGCCTGAACCATATCGTATGCTTCATATTTTGCAAAAGTGAAGCCGTTGCCGTAGCCGTCCATACTGTCGTGAATAGAGTCACGCAGACCGCCTGTTTCTCTTACAACAGGGATTGAGCCGTAGCGCAGCGCAATCATCTGTGAAAGTCCGCAAGGCTCGCTCTTTGAAGGCATAAGGAAGATATCCGAGCCGGAATAAATCTTTCTTGCAAGTTCAGGAACATATCCGCGGCAGAAGCAAAGTCTGCCCGGGTATTTTCCCTGCATATATGCAAAGAAGTCCTCATATTCCTTGTCGCCCGAGCCGAGAATTACAAACTGAACGTCATGGTCGCACATAATCTCATCAAGCGAAAGTCTGACAAGATCAAGACCCTTATGTCCTACAAGTCTTGTTACCATTGCAATAATCGGCGGATCACTGCGGCGTTCGAGATTCAGGCGTTCCTGAAGCGCACTCTTGCAGAATGCCTTGCCCCTCAGATCGTTGGCAGAATAATGAGCATAAAGCTGAATATCATTCTCCGGATTGTAGCTGGCATTGTCGATACCGTTGAGAATTCCGCACAGCTTATACTGGCGGCGTCGCAGAATTGTATCAAGTCCGTGTGAGAACCACGGGTTCAGAATTTCATTTGCATAGGACGGGCTTACCGTTGTAACTCTTGTCGAGGTTTCGATAGCACCCTTAACAAAATTAAGCTTGCCGTCCTGTTCAAGAAGCTTTGTCCTGTCGGCAGGAACACCTACGCACTCGGTGTTAACCTCCCAGCCGTACATTCCCTGATACTGTATATTATGAATCGTGAAAACACTCTTGATGTTGTAATACCACGGATTGCGGCTGTAGAACAGATAATAATATGTAGGCACAAGTGCAGTCTGCCAGTCATTGCACTGCAGTATATCCGGGTGGAAATTGACCCTCGGCAACATTTCCATAATTGCTCTTGAGAAGAAAGCAAAACGCTCTGCGTCATCATAGAAGCCATAAAGACCGCTGCGCTTAAAATAATACTCGTTGTCGAGGAAATAATACACGATATCATTATAATACGCCTCAAACACACCGCAGTATTGGCTTCTCCAACCAACAGGAACGGTAAAGTTTGTTATGTAGCGCATCTGATTTTTAAGACCTTGCGGAATGTCGCCGTAAAGCGGCATTACAACACGGCAGTCAACACCCTTCTCTTTCAGAGCTTTCGGCAGTGAACCTGCACCGGCAACGTCGGCAAGTCCGCCCGAACCGGCAAAAGGATTTGATTCACTTGTGCAATATAGAACTCTCATAACATAATCTCCTATCAAATTTTATCAATACAATATTTATATCAAACAGTGCTATCCTTTGCAATATAAATCGGATAGGTGTCGTAGCCCATGAGAGCTCTGTCGTTTTTAATAACAACATCCTTATCGCAGATAACGTAGCTCAGTCTTGCGTTCTCGCCGATTTTGGTGTCCTGCATTATGATGCAGTTATCAACCTTCGCTCCCTTGCCAATGTGAACGCCCTTGGAAATAATACTGTTTTCAACCTCACCTTCAATAACGCAGCCCTGCGCAATGAGCGAGTTGTTGACAGACGAACCAAGACCGTATTTGCTCGGCATATCATCGCGCACCTTTGTGAAAATAGGTCTGTCCGAATTGAACAGGTCAGCCCTTACAAGCGGATCCATAAGCGACATATTTGTTTTGAAATATGTGTCAAGAGAGGTTATTGATGAACAGTAACCGGTGAACTCATAGCCGTAAACATTGAATCTCTTGTAATTATCCAGAATAAGGTTACGTCTGAAATCAAGAGCATTTCTGCTGACACAGTCAACAAGCAAATCGAGTAAAAGCTCTTTCTTCATAAACATTGAAGAGAAGAGATAATCACACTCGACGTCGGTTGCATTTTCAACACGAGGGTTAATAACCATATCGGTTATCTTGTTGTCTGTGTCCGTTGTTATAATTATAGGTGCTGTTGCACCCTTTGAAACTGAGCCGTGAACATACATAAATGTAATGTCGGCGTTAGTTTTTGTGTGCTGTTCAATCATCTTGCTGTAGTCACAGTTGAAGATGTTGTTGCCGGTTGTCAGAAGAACGTATTCCTCCGGCGATTTCTCGACAAAGCCTCTAATATTATACATACACTCAATGGTTGTCGTGAAGCTGTCAACACCCATACTGTACGGCGAGAGAATTGTAAGACCGCCGCGGCGCTTTGACAAATCCCAAGCCTTACCGGAACCCAGATGGTCCATCAGAGATGCAAACTTCTTCTCCGCAACAACACCGACTCTGTCGATACCGGAATTAACAAGGTTTGAAAGAGTAAAATCAATCAACCTGTATTTTCCGCCGAACGGAATAGAGCCGATAGCTCTTTTGGATGTGAGCTCAGGGATGCAGATGTCGTTTACGTTAGGAAAAACCAATCCTAAAATGTTTGTTCCTTTCATTACTCTACATCCCCCTCTATATCATTGTAAACCATTTCTTTTGCGGCAACTACCGCATTTTTGCCGATGTGAAGATTGCCGCCGACAACAGCAATACCCCACTGGTCCTTATCTTCAATATCCTCGGGACGCTTGCCAACAACGGCACCGCTGCCGATGTGTGCGTTCTCGCCGATTATAGCATACTGAACAACAGCGTTGTCCTCGATAACGGCGCCCGGCATAACAATTGAGTCAGTTACAACAGCTCCGACGCCGACAGTTACACCGGCGAACAGAACAGAAAACTCTACCTCACCGTAAATGTTGCAGCCGTCAGCCACAAGAGCGTTCTGAATTTTTGCAGTCTGTGAAACATACTGCGGCGGCATAACAGGATTTCTTGAATAAATCTTATCCTTTTCTCCGCTTAAATCAAGAGGAACATTCGGGTCGAGCAAATCCATATTTGCTTCCCAAAGGCTGTCTATAGTTCCGACATCCTTCCAATAGCCCTCAAAGCGATAAGAGAACATTCTTTCGCCGGCATTGAGCATTGCCGGAAGAACGTCCTTGCCGAAGTCATGGCTTGAATCTTCTTTTTCTGCGTCCTCAATGAGATATTTGCGCAGCTTGCTCCATGTGAAAACATATATTCCCATTGATGCGTTTGTGCTCTTCGGCACAGCCGGCTTCTCGTCAAATTCATATATTGAGCCGTCGGGATTTGTGTTGAGAATACCAAAGCGTGACGCCTCGGCAAGCGGAACGTCGATTGACGCTATTGTGCAGTCAGCGTTGTTCTGCTTATGCTCGGCAATCATCTTGGAATAGTCCATCTTGTAAATATGGTCGCCCGAAAGGATAACAACATATTCCGGTCTGTAGCGGTCTATGTAGTTGATATTCTGATAAATTGCGTTTGCAGTGCCGGAATACCATGCTGCACCGTCAATCTGCTGATACGGACTCAGGCAATGAACGCCCTCAAAAATTCCGTCAAGATCCCATGGCTGACCTGTGCCGATATACTCATTCAGAACCAGCGGCTGATACTGTGTGAGAACGCCGACCTCGTCAATGCCGGAATTTACGCAGTTGGAAAGCGGAAAATCTATTATCCTGTACTTACCGCCAAAGGGAACGGCAGGCTTTGCAATATTTTGGGTAAGAACACCCAATCTGCTTCCCTGTCCTCCTGCAAGCAGCATAGCAACGACTTCTTGCTTAGGATAGTTTTGCATTATTTGTATACCTCCTTATTTTGCATTTTTTCAGCAAGCGATAGTCAATCGGAACGCACGGCAAGGCAAGAGGATTCCTCGCAGATTATCCGGAAAGAGCAGCAATATTCTGTCACCGTCTCTCTGTCGGTTTACACTGCAAAAAACATTCTGCCGTGCCGTGTTTTCGGTTATTCATCAACTCATAACATAAATAATGCTATTTAATAATAATATAAAATTTCAAAAAATGCAATCGCATCTTGTAAGCAACAGGGAAATTACTCCTCTTTTTCGCTTGTTTTATCGGCAGTGTCAGCTTTTTTTGTTGTTTTAGTTGTTTTTGCTGCAGTAGTCTTGGTTGTTTTTGCCTTAGTTGTTTTTGTTGTTTTTGCAGCAGTTTTTGTTTTTACTGTCTTTTCTGCCTTTTCGGTTTTATCATCGTCTGCTGTTGTCTTGGCAGCAGTTGTCTTTTTTGTCTTTGTAACCTTTTTCTTCTTTGGTCTTGGCGGCTTCTTCTCTATACACTTGAAGTACATAACAGACATAGGCGGAAGAGTGAGCATAATTGACTGATCCAGATCGTGCATTTCTTCGCCGTTTGAATCAATATGCTGTCCGTTTGTAATGCCGCTGCCGCCGAAGCGCTCGTCATCGGTGTTGAATACCTCTGCGTAAATGCCGTTCTCCGGAACGCCGATTGAATAATTCTCTCTGAGCATCGGCTGGAAGTTGCAGACACCGATAATTCTTTCGCCGCTTTTGTCAATACGCTGGAAAGCCAGAACGCTCTGAGTATAGTCATTATGGTGAATCCACTGGAAGCCCTCCCAGGAGAAGTCAATCTCATAAAGAGGCGGATTTTGGAGATAGAAGTGGTTGATTTCTTTGAAGAAGTTATTTAACTGCTTGTGCTTCGGAAAGTCGAGAAGGTTCCACTGAAGCTCCTTTGTGGAATCCCACTCGTCAAACTGACCGATTTCAGAGCCCATAAATGTCAGCTTTTTGCCCGGGTGAATCATCATGTACGCAATGAAGGCACGAACACCGGCAAACTTCATATCATAGTCGCCCGGCATTTTGTTGATGAGTGAGCATTTACCGTAAACAACTTCATCGTGCGAAATCGGCAGGAGGAAGTTTTCGGAAAATGCATAGAAAAAGCTGAATGTAAGTGCATCGTGGTGGAACGGGCGGTAAAGCGGATCGAGCGACATATAACGAAGCATATCGTTCATCCAGCCCATATTCCACTTATATGTAAATCCAAGTCCGCCGTCTTCTGTCGGTCTTGAAACAAGCGGCCACGAGGTTGATTCCTCAGCTATCATATATTTGCCCGGTAGATTTTGCTGGATACCCCAATTAAGATGGCGCAGGAAGTCAACAGCCTCAAGATGTTCCTTGCCTCCGTACATATTTGCAACCCACTCGCCGTCCTTACGGTTGTAGTCAAGATAAAGCATTGACGCAACAGCATCAACACGAATACCGTCAATATGATATTCATTGAACCAGAAGTTAGCACTTGAGGTCAGGAAGCTCTTAACCTCAAAACGGCTGTAATCGAACACAAGTGTTCCCCACTCCTTATGCTCGCCCTTTCTTGTGTCGGCATATTCATAGCAGCAGGTGCCGTCAAAACGTGCAAGACCATGAGCATCTTTCGGAAAATGAGCCGGAACCCAGTCGAGAATAACCTGTATGCCTGCCTTGTGGCACTCATTGACAAAGCTCTTGAAATCGTCCGGTGTGCCGTAGCGTGATGTCGGCGCATAATATCCGGTAACCTGATAGCCCCATGAACCGTCATAGGGATATTCGGTGATCGGCATAAGCTCGATATGTGTATAGCCCATTTCCTTAACGTAGGGAACAAGCTCCTTTGCAAGATTGTGGTAACTCAGTCTTTCGCCATCCTTGCCGAGTTTCCATGAGCCTGCGTGAATCTCATAGATATTCATCGGCTTTTCCAGCCCTCTGTCTTCGTTCTTCAGCTTCTCCTCAAACTCGCTGTCCTCCCAGTTAAACTCCGGGAAATCATAGAACTTGGATGCATTGTCGGGGCGTGTCTGTGCATGAAAAGCGTACGGGTCTGACTTATAGAGCTTTTCAAACCACGGTGTTTCAACACAGTACTTATAGCAGTCAAACTGCTTGACATTGCCGATAAAGCACTCCCAGATGCCGCGTTCGTCAACCTTGGTCATGTAATCCGCCATATTGTCCCAGTTGTTGAAGTCACCTACAACCGAAACTGTCAGGGCATGTGGTGCCCATACACGGAAAATAACTCCCTCGTATCCGTCCTTGTTTACACCCTTGTGGGCGCCCATGTATTTATATGCGGTGGTACTTTTGCCGGACAGAAAAAGCTCCTTTTCTTTTTCTGCTTCGATGGACATAGCGTCAAATAATTCGTTGGCCATGTTCATGTTCTCCTTCCTTATGCTTTGTATTTTGGGGCAGATTAAGCAAAAGTTACACTTTTCTCAATCTACCTAATCTTTATATAATATAATACCAAGATTTTGATTGGAATTCAATAGTTTTTTAAAATTTTTGCATAAATTTCTCGTTAATTTAATCTATTTTTTTTGAGTCAAGTCACCGCAATTGTGCAAAATTATATCAATTCTATCAAAAATAAGAATCGTTTTACTTTTCTCATCGATGAATTATATATCGACGGCTGTGTCGAAAACAAGAAAAGCACAGTACAGAAATAGTTTTTAAAAAAGAAAAACTGCGGCAAGCGCACCTCGCCGCAGTTCAAAATATCAGATTTTATGTTTATCCCCTTCAGTAAGCTAAACAAGATTAATTTTTGAGTTCAGAGTCGATAGTTCAGAGTTGCAGTACCTAAGGAAACACTGAATAAATCACGCTTAAAAGCTGTTTGCACATCTTGCTTGCATATTTTCCGTCAGCCTGACCAAAAAATCCTCGTAATGCGACAGCATTACTGCGGTTTGTTTGTCCAACCTGACGAAAAATCTGACGGCGCAATATGCACAAACGATTTAATCAGTGTTTCCCTACGTTATTAAATAATGACTGAAAACTCAAAACTCAAATCTCAAAACTCTACTAACGGGATATTCATATATTAATTTTCTGCGTATGTTTCGGGACAAAGCTCATAAATCTTTTGCTGCAAATTCAAAAAGTCCTGAAAAGCCGCAGGCTTGTTGTTCGGGTTTCTGAGAAGAGCTGCAGGATGAAGTGTTGCCATATAGAGAATTCCGTCTTTTTCAAAGAACTGCCCGTGTTCCTTTGTTATTTTGATGTCGGGCTTGAACATCTTCATTGCGGCAATTCTGCCAAGGCACACTATTATCTTCGGCTTGATAAGCTCAATCTGAGCCTGAAGCCAGCGGTTGCACTGCTCCTGCTCCTCGGGGAACGGGTCACGGTTCTGCGGCGGACGGCACTTGACGATATTTGCTATGTAAATGTTCTTGTTTCTGTCAAGGTGAACAGCAGCAAGCATTTTATCAAGCAGCTTGCCGCCTCTGCCGACAAAAGGTTCACCCTGCAAATCCTCGTTCTGACCGGGTCCCTCGCCGATAAACAGCACCTTTGAGTCGGGGTTGCCGACGCCGACAACCACATTCGTCCTTGTTTCGCAAAGTCCGCACAGCCGGCAGTTAAGGCAGTCTTTTTTCAGATCGTCCCAGTTGTTATACATATGAAACCTCCGTCGGCATTATGCCGTTTTTCTTTATTACAATTTGATAATTCCAAGCGAATTCAGAACCGAGCTTATCAGGATTGCCAGAATAAACACCGGTGCAATATACTTGATAACAACATTATACATTTTCTGACGCTTGAATTTTGACGAGAGTCTTACCTCGTCGCCGATAACCTTTGTGCCGACAAAATATCCGACAAGCAGGCAGGTGAAGAGTGCTACAATCGGCATCATAACGCTGTTGCTGATGAAATCGAAGAAGTCAAGAATTGACATTCCCATAATCGTGAAATCGCGCCATACGCCGAAGCCGAGTGACGACGGAACACCGATAAGAAGTGCGCCAACCAGTACGATAAGGCAGACAAGACGTCTGTTGAGCTTTGTTTTGTCGGTGATGATAGACACAATTGTTTCCATAAGCGAAACCGAAGAAGTCAGCGCCGCAAATAGAACAAGCAGGAAGAACAAAGCGCCGATAAACTGACCTGCCCACATATTTTCAAAAACCTGCGGCAGTGTGATAAACATAAGCGACGGACCTGCCTTAAGCTTTGACAAATCTCCGCCGGAGAATACAAAGACGGACGGAACAATCATCAAGCCTGCAAGAAGTGCTATGCCGATGTCGAAACTTTCAATCTGCTTGGTTGATTTCTCAATATCAACATCTTTTTTCATATATGAGCCGTAGGTTATCATTATGCCCATTGCAAGCGACATTGAATAGAAAAGCTGACCGAGAGCCGCAAGAATCATATTTACATTTAGTCCGTCAAGGGTCGGTGTGAAGTAATAGAGCACACCGTCGAGCGCACCTGGCTGACAGATAACAAAAATGCAGATTCCGATTGTCATAACAACAAGAATCGGCATAAGAATTTTGCTGGCTCTTTCAATTCCGCCCTTAACGCCGAGCATAACAATAAGTGCAGTCAAGGCAATAAACAGGAAGAACCACCCCAGAGGCTCCCACGTTCCCGCGATAAACCCTTCGAAATAGCCATCCTGAGATGCTGTTGTCATCTGGTTTGTCATGAACATTGATGCGTACTTTGTTACCCAGCCGCCGATAACGCAATAATACGGGAATATTATAATCGGCACAGCCGCCGCAAGCCACCCGAGCGCCGAGAAACGCTTGTCGAGCTTTTTGTATGCTCCGACAACGCTCAGTCCTGTTTTTCTGCCTATTGCAATTTCCGTCACCATAAGTGCAAAGCCAAAGGTGACCGCAAGTATGATATAGACAATCAAAAATGTACCGCCGCCGTATTTAGCCGCAAGATAAGGAAAACGCCAAATGTTTCCAAGTCCGACAGCCGAGCCTGCTGCTGCAAGCACAAACCCGATTCTGCCGGTAAAGCTGCTTCTTTTCTTTTCCATTATTTCTACCTCATATCCTGATTATTTTTTAATGCGTCAACAACACGCTCAAGTCTCATCGCCCTTGAAGCCTTGACGAGTATGCTGTCGCCGTCTTTTATGATTTCGCTCAGATTCTCAACAAGGCTGTCAACAGTTTCATACCACAACGCCCCGTCGCCAAAGCCCTCGGCAATTTTCTTTGCAAGCGGACCGACCGCCAGAAGAAGTTCAACACACTTTTCTTTTGCATATGCGCCGACTTTTTTGTGTAGCTCAAGCTCATTTTCGCCAAGCTCCTTCATATCGCCGAGTATGCACACACGCCTGCCGCTGAAGTTCATCAGCGTGTCGATTGCGCCCATAACCGAGTTCGGGTTTGCATTGTAGCAGTCATCGATGATGTTTATTCTGCCTGTTTTGATAAGGTTGTCACGGCTGCCGACTGTTTTGTAGCCTGCAACGCCGTCTGCAATCTGCTCATCAGTCATACCGAGGCTCTCGCCGACCGCAAAAGCCGCAAGTGCGTTTGACACCATATATGTACCTATAGCATCAATATGCACCGGGATTTTTCTGTCGTTGTGAACAAGCGTACAGCTTATGCCGTTCTCACCGTTGTTTTTGATATCCTCAGCATAATATTCGTTTTTACTATTTATTCCGAAAAATACCGGGTCTATACCCTCACGGCTCTGTTGAGTAATAAGCTTATCGTCGTCGCCGTTCAGGAAAACCTCACGACCGCCCGTCATATAATCAAAAACCTCGGTTTTAGCCCTAAGCACACCGTCACGGTCGTGCAGATTTTCAAGGTGGCAGTTGCCTATATTTGTTATAATGCAGTGAGTAGGTCTTGCCATTTTTGCAAGACGGGTCATCTCGCCGAAATCGGAAATACCCATTTCAACAACAGCCGCCGTGTGACTTTCGTTCAAGCCAAAAAGCGTTATCGGCACGCCAAGCTCGTTGTTGAAATTGCCCTGTGTTTTATGGACGTTGAATTTCTGCGACAGCACAGCGGCAACCATCTCTTTTGTTGAGGTCTTGCCGACGCTGCCCGTAATACCGACAACAGGAATATTGAAAAGTGAACGGTAAAGCTCGGCAACCTGCTTAAGAGCAATCAGTGTTGACTCAACAACAACGCACGGCTTTGACGGGTTTTGCGGCGCTTCCTCGCAAATTGCGCAAACAGCACCGTTTTGAAAGCACTGCTCTATGTAAGCGTGACCGTCACTGCGTTCACCCTTGATTGCGGCAAAGCAGGAGCCTGCGCCTGCCTTGCGGCTGTCGGTGACAACAGTTGCAACAGGCGTATGCTTCAGGCTTTCATCGCCAACATAACGTCCTCCGCTGGACTTCAGAATGTCATTAATCGTAAAAGTAATCATAGCTTCATTCCAATCAGTTATATTTTTCAAGTGAAAGCTGTGCAAGCTTTTCGCACAGTTCGGGGTAATCTATGCCGACTGCCGCCGCCTCCTGCGGCAAAAGGCTTGTCGGGGTCATACCCGGCAGAGTGTTCGCCTCAAGGCAGTAAAAGCTGCCGTCCTCGGCAAGAAGAAAGTCGATTCTTGCATAAGCGTTAAGCTTAAGCACCTTATATGCGTGTTCAGCCTCACGCTGGATTTTTTCCGTTACCTCCGGGCAGATATCGGCAGGACAGTATTCGTCGGTGCTGCCCGGCTGATATTTGTTGACATAGTCATAAAAGCCCTGCTTCGGCACAATCTCGATAATCGGCAGAGCCTTGCCGTCAATAAGACCGACAGACAACTCCCTGCCCTTTACAAACTGCTCAACAAGAACCTCGTCCTCGTACTTAAACGCCTCGTGCATAGCGGCTTCGTATTCGGCACTGCTGCCGACGATTGAAACACCAACGCTGCTGCCGCCCGAGCAAGGCTTGACAACACACGGGAATGTGTTCCACTCCGATACTCTGCCGTTGTTCATATCAGCCTTTGAATACACACTGCCGACCGGTGTGGGAACATTGTGATAAAGGAAAATGCTCTTTGAAATGCCCTTATCCATCGCCAAGGCACTGCCTAGACTGCCCGAGCCTGTGTACTTTATGCCGAGCAAATCAAGCGTTGCCTGAAGCTTGCCGTTTTCGCCGACGTCGCCGTGAAGAGCAAGGAAGGTTATATCTGCACTTTTGCATATTTCCTCAACATTCTGCCCAAGAAAGCGGTTTGACTTATCCTTTCGGCTCGCCTTGATTTTTGCAATATCAGGCACGGTATTGCCTATGGGAATATTGCTTGTAAATCTGTAGTTGCTTTCAAACAGCTTTTCTATATCACAATCGTCCTGCTCATAGCCCATAAACACATCAAGCAGAACCACATTATGACCTTTTTTTCTCAGTGCCTCATACACAAGACATCCCGATGTTATCGAAACATCTCTTTCGGTGCTGAGTCCTCCTGCAAGAACAACAATTTTCATAATATATCAGTAAACTCCTCTCCAAACTATACTTTTCAGATTAAAAGACAATATATAAACATTATATTACCTCAGAGCCTATTTTGCAAGAAAAACCCCGTGAAAATTCACGGGGTTTTCAAAAAAGTGTCCTGTATTTGTTTTTGCTCAGCCAAGCGCCCTGTTGAGCCAGATTTCGCCGATGTCCATTGCAAGGTACAAGCCCTGCTTTTCGCTCGACTTCACAACCTGCTTTCTCGGCGGAATATCGGGGTCTGTGCACATAAGCTGAACCGTTACTCTGTCGGCAACGTCAAGGTCGTTTACCTTTTTTGTTGTTTTAACCTGAAGGCGAATAACATATTTTTCGTCCATATTTCCGTAATAAAGGTCATTGCCGACACGCACAAGCGGTCTGCCCTTATATGTCGGAAATGCTGATTTCTGCTTTGCCATTTTTCGTCCTCCTTTTTAATTCTCGTTACTCTATCTCGTTACTCTATTATTATTTTGAGAGAAGCTTCTTTATTCTT
Source organism: uncultured Oscillospiraceae bacterium (assembly GCA_958448165.1). Taxonomy (GTDB): domain Bacteria; phylum Bacillota; class Clostridia; order Oscillospirales; family Acutalibacteraceae; genus UBA7067. Next base: position 61,941 of record CAUDCW010000012.1, on the reverse strand, counting down.
GCCATTGCTTCGATTGTCTTGTCACGGTCGCCGAAGGAGGTCAGTCTGAAGTAACCCTCGCCGTTCTTGCCGAAGCCTGCGCCCGGTGTGCCGACAACATTTGCCTCGGTAAGAAGGTAGTCGAAGAACTCCCACGAACCCATACCGTTCGGGCACTTGAGCCAGATGTACGGCGAGTTCTTGCCGCCCGAATACCAAATGCCGAGCTCGTCAAAGGTTTTTGCAATAATTCTTGCGTTCTCCTTGTAATACTCAAGGTTCTCGGCGCACTGCTTCTGACCCTCCTCTGAGAATACAGCAGCTGCACCGCACTGAACAGGGTATGAAACGCCATTGAACTTTGAACCCTGTCTTCTGCCCCAAATCTGAGAAACATTTACAACAGTGCCGTCCTCGGTTACAACCTCAAGCTCCTTAGGAACTACAGTGTAGCCGCAGCGAAGTCCTGTAAAGCCTGCTGTCTTTGAGAGCGAGCAGATCTCGATAGCGCACTTTTTTGCGCCCTCGATTGCAAAAATACTTCTCGGAACATCTTCCTCGGTGATAAATGCTTCATAAGCAGCATCATAGATTATTATAGCCTTATTATCAAGAGCATAATCAACCCAAGCCTTGAGCTGTGCAGTTGTGAACGCTGCGCCTGTCGGGTTGTTCGGTGAGCAAAGGTAGATTAAATCAGCGTGAATGCTTGGGTCGGGTACGGCATTAAAGCCGTTTTCCTGAGTTGAGTCGATGTAGATTACCTCTCTGCCGCTCATAAGGTTTGAGTCAACATAAACAGGGTATGCCGGGTCGGAGATAAGAACCGTGTTTTTGTCGCTGAAAATATCAACAATGTTGCCGCAGTCTGACTTTGCGCCGTCGCTGATTCTGATATCATCGGCAGGAACGTCAACGCCAAAGCTCTTGTAATAGTTTGAAACAGCCTCTTTCAGGAAGTCATAGCCTGTGCCGCTGTCCTCATAGCCCTTAAAGGTTTCCTTAACGCCCATCTCTTCTACGCCTTTTTTGACAGCCTCAACAACACACGGAGCCAGCGGAAGAGTAACGTCGCCGATACCCATTCTTATGATGTTATCCTTTTTATCGGGGTTGTTTGCGATAAACTCGTTAATCTTTTTCGCAATGTTGATGAAAAGATAGTTTTTCTCAAGCTTTAAAAAGTTTTCGTTAATGTACGGCATATTATTTCTCCCTTTCTTTTATCAAATTATCTTTCCTCGTTCTCTAACGACGCTTTGATAAACTCCCTGAACAACGGATGTGCGTGGTTCGGTCTGCTCTTGAATTCAGGATGATACTGAACGCCGATAAAGAAGCGGTTTGACGGGATTTCTACAGCCTCAACAAGCATACCGTTGGGCGATGTACCCGTTACCAGCATACCGTTCTGCTCAAATTCGTCACGGTACTCGTTGTTGAACTCATAACGGTGGCGGTGACGCTCGGCAATTTCGCTCTTGCCGTAAGCCTGCGACATCTTACTGCCTGCCTTTATCTTACACGGATAAGCGCCAAGACGCATTGTGCCGCCCATATCTACAACGCCGAGCTGGTCTGGCATAAGGTCGATTACCTTGTTTTCACTCTTCGGGTTGAACTCACCGCTGTTTGCGTCCTCATATTTAAGAACATCTCTTGCAAATTCAATAACCGCAGTCTGCATACCAAGGCAAATGCCGAGATACGGAATGTCCTTTTCTCTTGCATATTTTGCGGCGGTGATTTTGCCGTCAACGCCTCTGTCGCCAAAGCCGCCGGGAACGAGAATTCCGTCGCAGTCGCCGAGCAAATCTTCAACAGTGTATGCAGTTACAAGCTCTGCGTCAACCCACTTGATTTCAACGTGAGCCGCATTTTCATATCCTGCGTGGTGCAAAGCCTCGGCAACCGACAGATAAGCGTCGTGAAGCTGAACATACTTGCCGACAAGCGCAATTTTAACCTCTTTGTTTCTCGACTCGATTCTGTCGAGCATTTCAAGCCACTCTGACATATCTCCCGGCTTGCTGTCAAGGTGAAGCTCACGGCACACAATGTCTGAGAAATGATTTTTTTCAAGCATAAGCGGAGCCTGATAAAGCACCGGAAGAGTTATATTCTCTATTACGCAGTCGGGCTTTACGTTGCAGAAAAGAGCGATTTTCTTGAAGATGCTCTCCTCAAGCGGCTCGTCACAGCGCAGAACGATGATATCGGGATTAATGCCGAGAGAGCGAAGTTCCTTGACCGAGTGCTGAGTCGGCTTTGACTTGTGCTCCTCAGAGCCTTTGATATACGGTACAAGAGTAACGTGAACGAAAATGCAGTTTTCCTGACCGACCTCAAGTGACACCTGACGGATAGCCTCTAAGAATGGCTGGCTTTCAATATCGCCGACTGTGCCGCCGATTTCTGTAATAACTATATCGGCGTTAGATTTTTTGCCTACGTTGAATATAAAGTTCTTTATTTCGTTTGTGATATGGGGAATTACCTGAACCGTTTCGCCGAGATATTCGCCTGCTCTTTCCTTTTCAAGAACATTTGAGTAAACCTTGCCTGTTGTGAGGTTTGAATATTTGTTGAGATTTTCGTCAATAAAACGCTCATAGTGACCGAGGTCGAGGTCGGTTTCGGCTCCGTCCTCCGTAACATAAACCTCGCCGTGCTGGAACGGACTCATTGTACCGGGGTCAACATTGATATACGGGTCAAGCTTCTGAGCAGCTATTTTATAGCCTCTCGCCTTCAAAAGACGTCCGAGTGAAGCGGCTGTAATTCCTTTGCCAAGACCCGACACAACGCCGCCTGTTACAAATATATATTTAGTCATTCCTCAAACTTTCCTTTCTTTCTGTATTATCAAGCCGTGCCGCCGATTTGTACGGGCGGCACATATGAATTGTTTCCTTAAAGCTCGATTGTACCGTCGAACACACGCTCGGCTGCACCGGTCATAAATACTGTTTCGTCAGTGTAGTTGATAACAAGGTCGCCGCCCTTGAGCTTAATGGTGATGTCCTCACCCTTCGGGCAGAAGCCGTTTTCAACAGCCGCAACAGCAACAGCACAAGCACCTGTGCCGCAAGCCCATGTTTCGCCGCTGCCTCTCTCCCACACTCTCATTCTGATTGTGTGGTCGTCGATAACGCTTACAAATTCTGTGTTTACTCTTTCCGGGAAAAGCGGGTCAAACTCAAACTTCGGTCCGACCTTTTCAATATCGAGATTATCTATATCATCCATAAACACTACACAGTGCGGGTTGCCCATTGATACGCAGGTGATGTTGTAGTCCTTGCCGTCAATAGTAACAGGCTCGTTTACAATCTTGTCCATATCCATCGCAACAGGGATATTCTTCGGGTCAAGCTCCGCCTTGCCCATATCAACACGCAGGCTCTTTACCTCGTTGTCCTGCTTGTAAACCGTGAGCGTCTTTATACCGCTCAAGGTTTCAACAGACACGGTGTCCTTGCTTGTATCAACAAGATTGTGGTCATAAAGGAACTTGCCGACACAACGAACACCGTTACCGCACATTTTGCCCTCTGAACCGTCAAGGTTGAACATTCTCATCTTTGCGTCTGCAACGTCAGATCTGCAGATAAGAATTATACCGTCGCCGCCGATGCCGTAGCGTCTGTCAGAAAGTCTTACGCTAAGCCCCTCGGGGTTGTTTATCATTTCGTCAAAGCAGTTGAAATAGATGTAGTCATTGCCGCAGCCGTGCATCTTTGTAAAATTGTACTTCACTTTTTCTCTCCTCATATGGTTAATGTCAACAAGCTCTGTGTTGCTGGGTGAATATCTGCTCTTTAAGCACTCTGCAAGTGCGTTTGCCGTGTCAAGAGAGGTAAGACACGGAATATTTCTCTCAACCGTCTTGCGGCGGATCTTAACACTGTCGCGCGACGGAATTCTACCCTTTGACGAGGTCGAGATAACATAGCTTATCTTTCCGCTTTCAATGAGCGTGAGTGTGTTTTCCTCAGCCTCGTGGATTTTATCTACCTTATGTGCCTTTATGCCGTAGCTTTTCAGCACCTCAGCTGTACCCTTTGTTGCGTAAAGCTCAAAGCCAAGCTCCTGATACTTTTTGGCGAGGTCGCCGATTTCGCTCTTGTCGGAATTTCTTACCGTTATAAGCACTCCGCCCGATTTAGTCATCTTGTAGCCTGCTCCCGTAAGGCCCTTGTAAAGAGCCTCCTCAAGCGTTCCTGCTACACCGAGAACCTCGCCTGTTGACTTCATCTCAGGTCCTAAGTGGTTGTCAACATTGATAAGCTTTTCAAACGAGAACACAGGAACCTTTACCGCAATATATGGCGATTTTTTGTAAAGTCCCGTACCGTAACCCATATCCTTGAGCTTCTCGCCAAGCATAGCCTTTGTAGCCAGATCAACCATAGGAACACCCGTTACCTTGCTGATATACGGGATCGTTCTTGAGGAACGCGGGTTAACCTCGATAACATAAAGGTCGCCCTTATAGATAAGATACTGGATATTCACAAGACCCTTTGTGTTAAGTGAAAGTGCCAGATCCCTTGAGCTTTTTATAATGCGCTGTGTCATTTCGTCGCTGATATTCCATGCAGGATAAACCGCAATCGAGTCGCCCGAGTGAACGCCGGCTCTCTCAATATGCTCCATAATACCCGGAATAAGAATATCCTCGCCGTCACAGATAGCGTCAACCTCTATCTCTGTACCCATAAGGTACTTATCAATGAGAATCGGGTTTTCTATATTCTGTGAAAGAATAATAGCCATATATTCAATTATGTCATCGCTGTTGTAGGCGATAATCATATTCTGTCCGCCGAGAACATAAGACGGACGCATAAGCACAGGATATCCGATTTCATCGGCAACGTCAAGAGCTTCCTCGGTTGTCATAACCGTTACACCCTGAGGGCGCTTGATGTGGTGCTTTTCAAGAAGCTCATCAAAACGCTCTCTGTCCTCCGCCATATCAATGCTGTCTGCCGAGGTTCCGAGAATATTCACGCCCTGCTCGCTTAAATAGCTTGTCAGCTTGATAGCGGTCTGACCGCCGAAAGCAACTACAACGCCGTAAGGCTTTTCGGTGTTGATAACGCCCATAACGTCCTCATTTGTGAGCGGCTCAAAGTAAAGCCTGTCGGCTGTGTCGAAGTCGGTTGAAACGGTTTCGGGGTTGTTGTTGACGATTACAACGTCAAAGCCTGCCTGCTTGAGCGCCCATACGCAGTGAACGGACGCATAGTCAAATTCGATACCCTGACCGATTCTGATAGGGCCTGAGCCGAAAACGATAATTGTCTTTTTGCCGTCGTTTGTTTCCTCGATAAACTCTGCGGCTTCGTTCTCGCTGTCAAAGGTTGAATAGAAGTAAGGCGTTTCAGCCTTGAATTCAGCGGCACAGGTGTCAACCATTTTATATACAGGCAGTGCAGGGTTTTTAATTTCGCATCCGCTTATCTTCTTTATTGATTCATCAAGGAAGCCCATATGCTTTGCCTGCATATAAAGCTCATCTGTAAGCCCGCCCTTTGCAAGCTCGTTTTCAAGGTTGATTATATTTAAAAGCTTATATAGGAACCACTCGTCAATCATAGTAATTTTGTGGATTTCATCGACGGTTATTCCCTTTTTAAGTGCCGAGAACACACAGAAAAGTCTTTCATCGTCACAGATTTCAAGGCGCTTTCTGAGGTTCTGAACCGACATATTCACGAACTTCTCGTGGTCCAGTGTTTTAAGAGAAATTTCAGCACCTCTTACAGCCTTCATTATCGCCTGTTCAAAGGTCGGAGCGATTGACATAACCTCGCCTGTCGCCTTCATCTGAGTGCCGAGCGTTCTCTTGGCATATACAAATTTATCGAAAGGCCATTTCGGAAACTTTACAACAACATAGTCGAGCGCAGGCTCAAAGCAAGCGTAGGTTGAACCGGTAACGGCGTTTTTGATTTCATCAAGAGTGTAGCCGATTGCGATTTTAGCCGAAACCTTTGCAATCGGATAACCCGTAGCCTTTGAAGCAAGAGCCGAGGAACGTGAAACTCTCGGATTTACCTCGATTACGGCGTACTCAAAGCTTTCGGGATTGAGAGCAAACTGGCAGTTACAGCCGCCCTCTACGCCAAGAGCAGAGATAATATCAAGAGATGCGCTTCTGAGCATCTGATATTCTTTGTCTGAGAGAGTAACTGTAGGAGCGATAACGATACTGTCGCCCGTGTGAACACCGACCGGGTCAAAGTTCTCCATTGAGCAGACGGTGATTACGTTGCCCTTGCTGTCACGCATAACCTCAAATTCAATTTCCTTCCAGCCTGCGATGCATCTTTCAACAAGCACCTGAGTAATAGGCGAAAGCTCCAGACCGTTTGCTGTGATTTCGCGAAGCTCCTTCTCGTTGTTTACAATACCGCCACCTGTACCGCCGAGTGTGAATGCAGGACGGATGATAACCGGATAGCCGATTTCATTTGCAAATTCAACTGCGCTCTCAACGTCGTTGACAACCTTTGACGGGATAACAGGCTGACCGATGGACTCCATTGTGTCCTTGAACATCTGCCTGTCCTCTGCCTTATCAATTGTTTCGGGGTTTGCACCGAGCAGGCGAACTCCCTCCTTCTCAAGGAAGCCTTCCTTTGCAAGCTGCATTGAAAGAGTAAGACCTGTCTGACCGCCGAGAGTTGAGAGAAGGCTGTCGGGCTTTTCTTTCTTTATAATTCTTTTAACGGTTTCAAGATTCAGCGGTTCAATATAAATCTTGTCAGCCATTGCGTTGTCTGTCATTATTGTAGCCGGGTTTGAGTTGATAAGAATTACCTCAAGCCCCTCTTCTTTAAGAGCACGGCAAGCCTGTGTTCCTGCATAGTCAAATTCGGCAGCTTGTCCGATAACAATAGGACCCGAGCCGATTACCATTACACGTTTTATATCCTTATTAAGTGGCATTTGTTACATTCCTTTCAAAAGACGTAATATATCATTATTTTGTTTTATTACAATAAATTCTTAAAATTATTTCTCCATCATTGAAATGAACTTATCAAACAGGAACGCAGTGTCAAGAGGACCGCCGCAAGCCTCGGGGTGGAACTGCACCGAGAACGCCGGCATATCCGTGTAGCTTACACCCTCACAGGTTCCGTCGTTGCCGTTTTTAAAGCTCTCGACAGCGTTTTCGGGAAGAGTATCGCTCATTACAGCATAGCCGTGGTTCTGGCTTGTGATATAAACTCTGCCTGTTTCAACCTCGGTTGCAGGCTGGTTTGCACCTCTGTGTCCGTACTTGAGCTTGTGTGTTTTTGCACCCTGCGACATAGCCAGAAGCTGATGTCCGAGGCAGATGCCGAAGGTCGGCAGCTTTTTCTCGCAGAGTTTTTTAAGCTCTGTTATTATTTCGGTGTTCTCCTGCGGATCTCCCGGTCCGTTTGAAAGCATTATGCCTTCCGGGTCAAGTGCGAGGATTTCGTCAGCCGTTGTGCCGGCAGGAACGATTGTAACATTGCAGCCTCTCTTTACAAGCTCTCTTGCGATGTTGCCCTTTGCGCCGAAGTCCCACAAAACAACATTGTGCTTCGGGTTATCTGCCTTAAGCTCTTCTCTTTCGCCCGGGGTAACAGAAGAAACGGCATTTGTTACTCTGTAGCTTTTTATTTCTTCAAGGTCCTTTTCAAGATTGTCGAGTGAATAAGTAACCTTGCAGTTCATTACGCCGTATTCACGCACAATCCTTGTGATCGCTCTTGTGTCAAGATTGTATATACCTGGTATGCCCTCATTCTTTAAAAAAGTGTCAAGCAGACCCTCGCAACGGAAGTTGGACGGCTCTTGACACCTGTTTCTGACGATATATGCCTTAAGGGCAGGATGTTTGCTCTCAAAATCGGAGGGTATAACCCCGTAGTTGCCGATTAAAGGGAATGTCTGGATAACTACCTGACCGTAATAGCTGGGGTCAGTTAGTGTTTCAAGATATCCTGTCATAGCGGTTGTAAAAACAAGCTCTCCGACAGCCTCTTTTTCGGCGCCGAAAGCAACGCCCTCAAAGGCTTTGCCGTTTTCAAGTATCAGATACGCCTTTTGGCTCATACAATCAATTCCTTTCAAAAATCATTTTTTACTGAAAATCAGTATTCACTCAAAGCTCATATGTGCTGAGCACTCTCTGCGCAACCTGAAAACGGCTTATGCGCATATCCATTGCCTGCTTTTCAATATAGCGGTGAGCCTGCTGTTCACTCATTGTCAGGCACTGCATCAAAGTGCATTTTGCACGGTTGATTATTTTAATTTCCTCAACCTGATTTTTAAGCTTGAGATTTTCATTTTCAAGGCTTAAAAGTCGTTTTTTGGAAATCTCCCAGATTTTCAGGCATTGATGAAATCCTGCACGGTTGAGAGGCTTTTGCAGTGCGAACACGCCTTTTGCTTCAACAGCGTCACACAGCTTTTCGTAAACCTCGCCTTTCATCAGCACAAAAATTCCAGCCTGAGAACACTCGGTCAGTTCAACGGACAAATCAATTCCGCCGCCGTCGAGAATCGGCGTATTGATAATAATAACGTCAAAATCACGCTCGCCCACACATTTTCTTGCTTGCTCGGCAGAGTAAGCAAGGCTGATGTCGCCGTAGTCCTCGCTGCTCATCAGCTCTTTTAGCGGCTGCGACACTTCATCGGATTTTGATATTATCAACACGCTTTTCATAACTATCACCATCATAATATTCTAACTGAAATCACAGAAAAAATCAATGAAAAATTTCGACACATTCTCTGTCATTATTCGTTAAATTTAACAAGGCTGAGATGCAAAAAATGTTGATAAGAAATGTTAACAATTTTTTTATTGACTTATTTAAAGCACGATTATACTATTAAGATACAAAACAGGAGCGTATTCATACAAAAGCCTGCTGATTTTAACACCTATATGGTTAAATCTGACAAATACTGCTTTTTACATAATATGAACCGCTCTTATATTATCAATCAAACGGGAGCGATAAGAATGAAACCGCTGAAAATTTTAAAAGCCTTTCTTCCGGCGCTGCTGCTGTGCTTTGCCATTGCAGGATGCTCCGGCAATCAGTCAAAACCGCCGTCAGAGCTTATCATCGGCAACTGGGAATACCGCAACCAGAGCTGGTGCGAATTCTATAACGACAACACCTGTTTAATCGGCGGAACCGCCGGAGAATACAAAGTAAACGACGACAACTCAATCACGATGAGCGTTTACGGCAGCGATGAGGAACAAAGCTTCGAATGGGCATCAGGCGAAGAAAACATTGACTCTGATCACTGGTATGTTACAGAGGACACACTGTATATCAACGGTATGCAGTTCCCGAGAACAGAAAGCACCGATGAAGATTCTTCGGTCAGCGGCAGTACGTCTGACAGTGAAGCTTCAAGCTCACCGTCTGAACAATAAACAGAAAACATATTTTAAAAGGGTCTAAAGCAAAATGAGCTGTTTTGGGATTGATTTAAAACACAACCCCAAAAGTTCGGTTTTGCCGCAGGCCCTTTTCCTGTATTCAGATTAGAAAGCTTATTTATCGTCCTCGTCCAAAGAATACTTCTTCAGAATATTATTGATATCGTCAAGCTCATCATCAAGCGTTTTTTCAAGCTTGTCCTGTTCTGTCTTACCGTCAGACTTGTCATCAGCGTTTTCGTCAAAATCGCCGTATTTGGAAATTATATCGTCAACGTGGTCGTCCATCTTTTTTGCCTGAAGCTTTTCCTGCTCCTTCGCAGCTTCAATCCTCTGCTTTTTTTCTTTGTTCAATGCTCTGATATAATTGTCGATAAGCAGTCCGACCGCAATTGCGGCTGCCACCTGAAGAACATAGAAGAAAATCTGACTGAAGGTTGTGCTGATAACAGCCTTGCTTTCGAGGAAATACAAGAGCTGAATAAGCAAAAAGTCGATAAGTAAAACCGCAACAACCTTTCCGCTGATAATAAAGCCGAAAAGCTCACAGCAGATAAGGATAACGGGCGCAAGCAGGAACAAATCCTGAAAACCGAACAGCGCAAACAGAACCAGAGCCGCAATCGTTGCAACAAGCTCGATGAGAGCTATTTTCCGGAAATCCGCCGGTCGCTTTGACTTGACAAAGTACAATAAAGCAATAAGCAGTCCTGCAAGCACAATGAAAATCCATTGCTGCGAAATAACCTTTAATAATACGTCCATTTTTTATGTCCTTTCAAATAAATAATAAATTCAACGATATTGTAACATAAAGTGAAATTGTTTTCCATAGAATTTTGATATATTATTCATAAATTTACAATAAAACAAAAAGAACCGCCATACGGCGGTCCCATAATCCGATATTATTTTTGCGGCTTTCTGCGTCTTGGCGCACTCTCGCCCCTTTTAAGAGCAGATATTTTTTCATCGCTTGTCTGTTTAAAGCGCGACAGCATATCCTCAAAATTGCCGTCGTTGCGCTTGGGCTGCCATTCAAAGCTGCCCGGGCCTTTTGAAGACTGTGAGGTCTGTGAGTTTGTTCTTGGTTTTTTTGAAGCGTACTGAGGCTTTTCCCGCTCCATCGCCTTTTTTATAGAAAGGCTGATTTTGCCGTCCTCACCTATCGACAGCACCTTGACCTTAACCTGCTGTCCGACCGTAAGGTGATCCGCAATTTTTTCTACATAGGTCGGCGCAACCTCAGAAATATGCACCATTCCCTTTTTGCCCTCAGGCAATTCGACAAACGCACCGAAATTTGTTATACCCGTAACCTTAGCCTCTACAATACTTCCCACTTCAAGCCGCATAAAGAAAAAATCCCCCTGTAATCAATACCGTCATTCGCCGGCGATGTTTATAAAAACACGCTCGTCTGGCTCGGCATAGCCAAGCTCATCACGGGCAATTTTTTTGATGTATTCCTCGTTTTCCTTGTCACTTGAGTTATACACCTGCTCTACCTCGCCGTTTTTTACTTCCTGGATAATAATCTTATCCTCTAACTCCGAAAGCTCCGACTGCTTCTGGTTTATCTGAACCTGCTGAGAAATAAGAGTGACAACAGCATAGGCGGCAAACAGAACAAGCAAAACGCCGAAAATGATATTACGCTTTTTCTTCGGTTTTTTTGTCGTTTCTATCTCTCTTACAACTTCCTTCACGGTTATTTCTCCTTCCTTTAAATACAGCCGATAAATGCTTTTTATAATTATACACCTTGTTTGATTTAACTTTCAAGCTGTTTTTTGATTTTTCTTTATAATTTTTATGTAAAAAACAAAATATAACAGTAATTTTACCCGTTTGTTTGCAAAAAAACGAAAAAACACGCTTAATAATGCGTTTCAAAGCCCTGAATATGCGTGTAAAACAGCAAATGATGCTGTCAAAGCACTTTCCCGTCAGAACGCCAAGGGTCATTCTGTAAATAACTGCGCCGGCAAAGAATGCCGCCGCCATATACACCCGTATTATGCCGAAATTAACGGCGCTTGCAAGCAAAAAAAGCCACAATGCGCTGACGCACATAAAAACGATGTCCTCAACGGCTACGGCGACTTTTGAGTTAAGCCCCGCTTTGCGCAAAAAGCGGAACACATCGTAAAACACGCCCAGCGCAAGCCCCCACGCAAGACAGAACAGAAAAATCTGCCACTGCGGAAAACTCGAAATCTCCATTATTTAAAAAGGCGCTGCAGAACGCCCGACTTTTTTCCGGACGACTCGGTATAAATCATTGCGCTGATCTGACCGTCGATGGTTACCTCGCCCGATTCAAGGCTGAGCTTGCTTATGTGCAGCGCCGTGCCCCTTATACAAAGTCCGCCGTAATCGGTGTAAAGCATTACGGTCTGGGTGTCAAAGCTGCCGATATCGTTTATTCCCGTCAGCGATAAAACACTGCGACAGTCAAGTGCAAGACCGTGAGGCTTCTTTATTGTATTTTTATGCTCTGCCATAATACCACTCCATTACTTTGTAAGTAATATTATGACGGTGCGTAATAAAATATGCAGGTTCTGAGTTTTCAGTTTTGAGTTTTCAGCTATTAATATAAAGCTAAACCTTACAATTCCTAACTCTTCACCGCACAGCGTATACAACATTCGGCAGAGCGAATCGGAACGGTCATGACCGTTCCCTACAACCTTTTGTCCGGTAACTGTGTACTCTGAACTCTAAACTCTAAACTCTAAACTCTAAACTCCAAACTCCAAACTCCTGTTTACAGCAGCTTATACATATCAGAGGCGTCCTCTTTTTTTGCGTATTCGTTAATGGCTGTAACGCTTATTTTAACGGGCTTAGAGCCGAGCGATACTTCAATGACGTCGCCGATTTTTACGTCATAGGACGCTCTTGCAGGCTTTCCGTTGACCACAACCCTGCCTGCATCGCAAGCCTCGTTTGCAACCGTTCTCCTTTTGATTATTCTTGATATTTTCAGATACTTATCAAGCCTCATATTTTCACTCCTATAAAATCACGCCTGCCGATGTGTGTTCCGGCAGGCGCATTTATTATTAAATTATTTATTAACTGCCTCTTTAAAAGCATTGCCTGCCTTGAAAGCAGGAACCTTTGAAGCCGGGATCTCAATCTGCTGCTTTGTTCTCGGGTCACAGCCTGTTCTTGCATTGCGCTGACGCTGTTCAAATGTACCAAAACCAACTACCTGAACCTTCTCACCGTTTGCAACCGATTCAACAATTACATCAATTACAGATGAAACTGCCTTCTCTGCGTCTTTTTTAGTCAAGCCGCTCTTCTCGGCGACTGCTGCAACTAATTCTGTTTTGTTCATGAAAGTATCCTCCTGAATTTCACATTATTAAATTAATTTATTTCCTTAGCTCTGTCCCACAGGGAATCGAGCGTATTAAGGTCTGTGTTTTTCATATCTATGCCCTGCTCAGCCGCCGCCTTTTCAACCTTTTCAAATCGGTCCGTGAATTTGTCACAGCTGTCATACAGAGCCTTTTCTGGGTCTATCTTTAAAAATCTTGATACATTGACAGCAGAGAAAAGAACATCGCCAAGCTCCTCGCTCTGGTTTTGAACATCGTTGTTTCTGATGGCGGTCTTGAGCTCGGCTATCTCTTCGTCAAGCTTTTCGAGCGCGCCGTCAACACTTTGCCAGTCAAAGCCGACCTTTGCCGCCTTCTGCTGAAGCTTCTGGCTTCTCATAAGCGACGGCAGAGCCTTTGAAACACTTTTCATTGCGTCGGTCTGTGTTTTTTGCGACTTTGTCTGCATTTTGATATTGTCCCAGTTCTTCAGAACCTGAGCCGTATTGTCAGCCACAACGTCAGAGAAAACGTGAGGATGACGGATTATCAGCTTTTTGCAGATGCCGTCGGCAACATCGCCGATATCAAAGCGACCGTCCTCTTCCTCCATTACTGCGTGAAACACAACCTGAAGCAGCACATCGCCAAGCTCCTCCTTGAGCAGTTCGGAATCGGCGGTGTCAATCGCCTCAACAGCCTCATAGGTTTCCTCAATAAAATTCTGCCTTATTGATTGGTGAGTCTGCTCCTTGTCCCAGGGACATCCGTTTTCGCCTCTTAACAGCCTAACGATTGTCACTAGGTCCTCAAAGCCGTAGCGGTCCTTTTGCTCAAAATTCATCGGGATTACACTTCCAATCAAAAGTATCATTCTAAAAATAATCAGATGTCATGGAGCGCTGATTAAATCGTTTGTGCACATTGCGCCGTCAGATTTTTCGTCAGGTTAGACAAATAAACCGCAGTTATGCTGACGCATTGAGAGAATTTTTTAGTCAAGCTGACGGAAAAGACGCAAGCAAGATGTGCAAACAGCTTTCATCGTGATTCATTCAGCGATTCCTTAGTATTTTACCTTAAAATGTGTGCTTTTTCAAGTAGTTTTGCAATTTTTTCTCCCTTGGGCATCATACAAATCTCTCGTCTGCTGACAACCCGTAACAAAAGCAGTGAGATAAAATATATTATTACCGTAAATACCGCTGTTATAAGAATAGAAATTTTTGACGCAATCACTGAAGCAAGCAGGTTATATACCCCTGTTCCGATAAGCACACAGACAACGGCGCCGATAAGCGGCTTGATAAGTACATGGACAAAATCGGGCACTATTTTTGTTTCCTTGCACAGGAAGTAAAGCCCGACAACAACCACAAAAAGATAAGCCACAAGCGAACCCACAGCCGCACCCTGAATATTGATAGTCGGAATTCCGACAAGAGTGTAGTTCAAAGAGATTTTCACAACCATTGCTATACTCATCAGCTTCAGCGGCATATCGACCCTGCCGACAGCCTGAAGCATACTGCATATAGGTGTGCTTGTAGCGATAAAAATTACAGAAATACCGAGTATCTGCAGGATTTTTGAAGCGATTTCGACCTCGATAACATTGTTGCCGTAAAGAAGATTAAGAAGCGGCCACGAAAGCATTGACAGCGCAAGACCCGCCGGAAGCGCAACACACAGCGTCAGCTTGAGAATCATCTCCATATTATCCTTTATCTCTTCCCTGTCTCCTCTTGTCCATGCAGAGGTAAGGCTCGGCAGTGCGCTTGTGCCGAACGCCTGCGTCAAAGCAGTGACAAGCATCATAAGGGTTAAAGCGTAGCCGTAGCAGCCGTTGAGAAAGGTCTGGAATATTCCCTGGTCGAAAACGTAATTCTCAACCTGAGGATAAAGCTCCTGCATAAGCTGCCTGTTAGTATTGGTCAGGTCGTCAATTCTTATCTGAATAAGAGTTGAGTCTATCATACTTGAAATACTAAGTATAAGCGAGTTTACACCGATAGGGATAGCCGTTTTAACAAGCTCTCTTGTTATCTCCTTGCCGGAACGTGCAGGCTCGGAATAATATAGCTGACGTCTGGTAACATCGCAGCCCTTGAGCTTATAGCGCAAAAACAGGAAAATAAAGCCCAGAAGCGCACCCGCAACTATACCGAGCAATGCGGCGCAGACGGTGTAAATCATTATTGAGTTTTCAGCAGAAACAGCGTCGCTGTACGGTGTTCCGAAAACAGTGCCGTAAGTTGCATATTCGTTTGTTCCGATTGTCGAAACAACGGCAGCGGCAGAAAGACCGAGGATAAGCTTGCCGGCTGCCTCCATTATCTCTGAAACTGCGGTAGGCACCATATTGCGCATACCCTCAAAATAGCCTCTGTATATCGACATCAGACAGCCGAACACAATCGTCGGCGCAAGCGCACGGATTGCGTATTTTACATCGTTATTATGGACGATATCGGCGTAGGTTTCGCTGAAAATCATCATAATCGCACAGCACACAACGCCGGTAAATATAAAAATAGGTATCGAGATTTTATGCAGCTTTTTTACATCTCTGAACCGGTTTTCTGCCACGCTTTTCGACACAAGGCGTGAAATGGCTATCGGAAAGCCGCCTGTCGCAAGCATAAAAAGCGGATCATAAAAGTTGTATGCAAGCGTGAACATACCGTATCCCACGCCGTCAAGAAACTGACCGAGCAGAATTTTGTAAACCATGCCGATGACCTTTACTACTATCATACTCATCGACATAACCATTGCGCCTTTAAAGAAGGTCTGCTTTTGCTTTTCGTCGGTTCGCAGAGTTTGTCGCTCCAAAACGCACCTCTCCTTTATTCACAAACACAGGCGGCTTTTACACCGCCTGTAAATGTAATAGTCTGTTGTATTTTAATGTGCTGCTTCCTCCTGCGCTTCTCTGACAGCCCTTGCTGCGTCACGGCTTACCGGGTCATCGGCATTGTCGGAGGCGCCTGATTCAGATGTTGCAGGGTCTTCGCTGTAAAGCTTTGCGCCGCACTTGCCGCAGAAGCGCAAATCGGCACTGACAAGACTGCCGCAGGCTTTGCAGGTCACCTTGTTCTTCTGTGCGTTAATAAGCTCTCTTGTCGAATCAATGCTCTCGTTAAGCTCCTTGAGCTCGTCAATTTTTTGTTCAAGCTTTGCTTTGTCCATTTCACCCGACAAATAGCTGTCATAAACAAACTTGCCGAGCGACTGATATTTTTTGTTAATCTCGCTTTGCAGCCCTGCCTCGGCATATTTAAGCTTTGAAGTGTCTATCACCTTTTCAGCCTTTTTGCCGACTGCATCGACGGCTGATTTCGCATTGGTGAAAAAATCATCAAATATACTCATATTGACATCTCCTTGTATTATTTTTAATTTTATCTCAGAAGTTTTCAACTTATAAGGTTTAGTACATTATATCATCGGTTTATTTGCGTTTCAAGAAAAATATTGTTAATATTTGTAGCTTCCGCCGCCGACAAACTCTGTAAGCAGAGATTTGTGATCAAGGAAAGACAAATCAACACACTGAACACGACGCAGCAGCGCCGCAAGACGCTGCGCCTTGCCATAATGCTCGCTTTCTTTCGGCACAGACAAAAGCACCGGAATTGCACGGCAGCCGATAATGCCCGGCTCACTTTTGTGAAAGGAGTCAATGATGATATCGCTTGTGCCGATAAACGGCAGGATATTCTCCCTTTCACCGGCAACAACACTGTCCCACTGCTCAAAGCACTGCTGTGCGTCTGTCGAACGGTAGCTCGTATCCCTGACAAGCCGCCGCAGCATTCTCAGCGTAAGGCCGTCAAGCAACTCGCCGTCAACGTCAACCGAGCTTTCGACATTAAGGAAGATTTTTGTCACGGTCATTCCCGTTATTTCGTTTGTCAACACCGGATTGATGGCGTGTAATCCCTCGATGATAACAAAGCCGTCACGTTCAATTTTTATATGCTGTCTGACGCCTGACGGACGTCTTTTTGTAAAGTCGTATTTCGGCATAAAGCACTCGCCTGTTTGCGACAGACTAAGCAGACAGCTTTTGATTTCGTCAAGATTGAGCGCTCTTATGCTTTCAAAATCACGCCTGCCGTTTTTATCCAGAGGTGTTTCGTCAGCCGCAAGGAAAAAATCGTCGAGAGAAATTTTCACAGCCGTTCTGCCCTTGTCGCTTAACAGATGCCGAAGCATCATTGACGTTGTTGTCTTGCCGGCAGACGACGGACCCGACAGCATAATAACGCCGCCGTTTTCGGAGCGTTCAAGTATTTCTTCGACAGCCGCATGAATTTCAAGGCGAAAATGGCAGTCGCTGTCTGCCGTGAGCGCCTGCGGGTTGCTGATTGCCTGTGCGTTTATTTCTTCAACAGAATAAAGCTTTGCACTGCTATAATCCGTATTCTTCATAAAATGATTTAAACCTGCCTTTCCTCCTGATTATTTCGTCAAAGCCGTTTAAATATTCATACGAGTATTTATAGTTAAATATGCGTTCAATATATGAACCGTCCGGCTGTTTCAGCTTTGTTGTTGCGCCTGCGCCGCAGCCGAGCACCGTGTGGGTTTCGTCCATTATAAACACGTTGTAAAGACCCTCGCTGCCCTTTTTTGACCAGCCGACATTTTCAAGATTGCCGACCATTCTGCTCTGACGGTAAAGGTAGTACGGCTCATAGCCGCATTTAGGCAGAAGCTCACTGCAGTAAAGGTGCATATTTTCCGCCGCCTTTATATCGCGCCGCAAAGTTTCCATACCCTCAAGCGTAAGCTGTGAGGAACGCTTCATCGACAGCGTATGCACGGTGACGCTTTTGGGTTCAAGGTCAGCTATCGTGTCAAGCGTTGCCTTAAAGCTCTCAAAACTCTCGCCCGGCAAGCCTGCGATAAGGTCGGTGTTGATATGGTCAAAGCCCGCTTTCACCGCCATATCATATGCTCTTAAAAAATCGCCTGCAGTGTGCCTTCTGCCGATTTTCTCTAATATATTATCGTTTAAGGTCTGCGGATTAATGCTTATTCTGTCGCCACCGCATCGTTTTATCGCAGAAAGCTTATCGTCCGTTACCGTGTCGGGTCTGCCTGCTTCAACCGTGAATTCACGGCAGGTGCTCATATCAAAGCTGTTGTTTATTGCGCTCATCACCGCTTCAAGCTGACCGGCGTTCAGCGTTGTCGGCGTTCCGCCGCCGATATAGACGCTTTCAAGCCTTAGTGAAAGTTCGGCGGCTATTCTGCCGGTTTCGGCAATTTCATCGCACAAAAGCTCAACATACGGCTCAATAAGCCTAAAGCTTTTTTCAACCGACTGCGATACAAACGAGCAATAGCTGCACCGTGACGGGCAAAACGGAATTGAAACATAAAGGCTGAACGAATTCGGCGACGAGGTTTCAAGAATTTTTCTCTCGTTTCGCTCGGTTATCACCGACAAATCAATTTTCGGCTGAGATACAAGCAGCTTATCCTTAAAGTAAGATTTTGCGTACTGCTCGCCTCCGCTTTCTCTCAGCCGTCTGAAAAGCTTAATCGGGCGAACACCCGTCAGTATTCCCCACGGCGGAGTGATGCCGGTGTATTCGCTCAACAGATTATAAAGCTCTATTGCAAGCATACGTTCCTGCTCATCATCGGGTGTGTCGGGCGGCAATATCTTCTTTTTGCCGCTGTGATATGCACCGATTGACAAACGGCAGGAAAGCGCAATTGCGCCGTCCGAAATCTCACGCCTTGTATCAACAAAGGGTTCGTCCGAGCCGCTGATATCGCACGTCTGCTTCAGCACCTCTAATTTCTCATTCGGAAAAAATACTCTTGTCAGATTTTCGGTTTCATAATGGAACTTATGGTTATCAACAAATACCTTCATTTTATTTTCCTTGCAGATTTATAATGTCCGTCAACAATTTTCAACGGCGTATTGCATATACGGGTTACGGCGTTTTTCCTCGCCTATTACGGTATTCTCACCATGACCGCAGTATGCTCTTGTGTCGTCGGGCAGAGCTGACAGCTTTTTGAGCGAGCAGAGCAGCTGTTTTTCATTGCCCGTCGGGAAGTCGGTACGTCCCATTGAGCCTCTGAACAGTGTGTCGCCGCAAAACAGACAGCCGTCTGCAAGATAGCCGACACCGCCGCCGGTATGCCCCGGCAGTCCGAGCACCTTTATTTCCGTTTCGCCGAGAGTAATAATGTCGTCCTGCGACACGGCTTCGGCCGGAATATCAAAGGAAATCTCATCGCCCATAACCGAGGAAAGATTCAGGTCGGTGTTGCCTAAAAAACCCCTGTCTTTTTCCCCGATTACAACTGCTGCTCCCGTTTTTTCAGCCAGCTCTTTCACATAGCCGATATGGTCATAATGCCCGTGAGTAAGAAGTATATATTTCAGCCTTCCCTGCTCGATTGCGTCAATTGTGGCGCACAGTGCGGCTGATTTGTCGCCGGGGTCAACAACGGCACAGCTGCCGCTTGCTTTATCGGTAATAATATAGCAGTTGGTTGCCAGCGCACCGACCGCAAAGCTTAAAACAGTAAGCATTATTTTTTCAGCTCCCTTGAATCAAGTATTATTGTAACCGGGCCGTCATTTGTTATGTCAAGCTGCATATCGGCGCCGAAAACACCGCACGCAAGCTTGCTGACCCCTGCATTTTTAAGACAGCGCATAAAATATTCATAAAGCCTGTTTGCTTCATCGGGCGGCGCTGCGCCGAAAAAGCTCGGCCGCCTGCCGTGGGAGCAATCTGCGCAGAGAGTAAAATTCGACACGACAAGCACCTGACCGCCTATAGCCTGAAGCGAAAGATTCATTTTGTCGTTCTCGTCGGTAAAAACACGCAGACCCCATATTTTGTCTGCAAGCACCTCGGCGTCGCTTTCACTGTCGTTCTGTTCAACGCCCAGAAGCACCGCAAAGCCCTGTCCGATTTCGCCGGTGGGAACGCCGTCTGCAATAACGCTCGCATTTTTAACACGCTGAATAACAGCTTTCATATTATCGCTCCTCGCAATGTAATCGAAAAGAATTTTAAATCAAGAGCAGCGCAGCTGCAAATCTTTTCTTTTCTCTCTTCTTTTTTAAGGAAACACTGATTAAACCGTTTGTGCATATTGCGCCGTCAGATTTTTCGTCAGGATTGACAAATAAACCGCAGTAATGCTGTCGCATTACGAGGATTTTTGGGTCAGGCTGACGGAAAATATGGGGAGGGAAGATATTCAAACAGCTTTTAAGCGTGATTTATTCAGTGTTTTCTTAACTTCTTTTACTGTCTTGAAATTGAAATAACGCCCTTGACGTTTGAAAGCCTTGAAATTACACTTCTCAGATGGTCCATTCCGTTAACGGTGATTGAGAAATGCATTATCGCAAGGTCGTCCTTGGCTTCCTTTGAATCCATATTATTTATAAAGATGTGCATTGACGAAAGCTGATTTGTGATGTCGGCAAGAAGTCCGGTTCTGTCGCTTGAAAGTATTTCTAGCGTGGTCTGGAAGCTTTCGTTTACATCCTGCGCCCAGACAGCGTTGATATAGCGTTCAGGCTGTTCGCAGTTTTCGATATCCTTCGGAATATTCGTACAGCTTCTCTTGTGTATTGAAACACCGTTGCCCCTTGTGATAAAGCCTATTATGTCGTCACCCGGCAAGGGCTTGCAGCACATTGCAAGCTTGATAAGAACATCGTCATAGCCTTCTACAATTATACCGCTGCTTACCTTTGTTTTTTTCGGCTTTTCCGGTACAAACGGCTTTGACTCCGGCTGTGAGGTCACATACTTTTTCAGGTATTCCTCTCTTATCCTCGGCATAAGCTTCCACAGCGATACTCCGCCGTAGCCTATTGCGGCGTACAAATCGTCAAGAGATTGATAGCTCTGTTTTTTCAGCACACTGTTGACAAGCTCTGCCATCTCGGTTTCATTCAGCACGATTTTGGCGTGCTTGAATTCCCTTTCAACCTCCTGCTTGCCTGTTTCTATGTTTTCCTCGCGCTTTTCTTTTTTAAACCACTGTCTTATCTTGCTGCGGGCTTCACTTGTTTTTACAATTTTAAGCCACTCACGGTTCGGACAGCCGCCCTCTTTTTTGGTGAGGATTTCAACAATTTCACCCGTTTTGACCTTATAATCAATCGGCACCATTTTGCCGTCAACCTTTGCACCCGTCATACGGTTTCCGACTGCGGAATGTATGGCATAAGCCACGTCGATAACCGTTGAGCCGTACGGCAAATCTATGATATCACCCTTTGGGGTGAATACAAAAACGTCCTCCTGGTCAAGGTCTGTTTTGATATTTCTTAAAATGTCGGTGTTGTCGTCGTCGGTCTGGTTTTCAAGCATCTTTCTTATCCAGGTTATCTTATCCTCAAGACTGCCCTTCTTGGAAATGCCAAGCTTATATTTCCAGTGCGCCGCAATACCGTATTCCGCCGTCTGGTGCATCTCCCATGTTCTTATCTGCACCTCAAACGGTATGCCCTCCTCGCCGATAACCGTTGTGTGAAGTGAACGGTACATATTCGGCTTCGGGGTTGATATGTAGTCCTTGAAGCGGTTCGGAATAGGCTTGAATATTTCGTGCACAACACCGAGTACGTTATAGCAGTCGTTGACGGTGTTGACGATAACACGAACGGCAAAGATGTCAAAAATCTGCTCTATCGTCTTGCCGCGCATATATGTTTTTCTGTAAATTCCGTTTATGCTCTTTACTCTGCCCTCAACATATATATCCGGAATGATATTTTTTGTTTTTTCAATTATTTTTTTCTTTATGCTGTCGATAAATTTATCACGCCCGTCCTTTGTCAGTGCCAGTGCGTGCTCAATCTCGTGGTAGCCGACAGGGTCAAGGTACAGAATACTCAGATCCTCAAGCTCCTCCTTGATGGCTTTGATGCCAAGACGGTGAGCTATCGGCGCAAAGATTTCCATATTTTCAAGCGCCTTGTCACGGCGTTTCTGCTCACGCATACATTCTATTGTACGCATATTGTGCAGTCTGTCGGCAAGCTTGATGATGATAACCCTGATGTCGTTTGACATAGCAATGAGCATTTTTCTCACGTTTTCAGCCTGCTGGTCCTCACGGCTCGAATACGGTATTTTGGCAAGCTTTGTAACACCGTCAACAAGGTCGGCAATCTCCTTGCCGAATTCTTTTTTAACCTCATCGTATGTTACCTCGGTATCTTCAACAACATCGTGCAGAAGCGCCGCACAGATTGACTCGGTATCCATACCGAGATCAACAAGAATACACGCAACCGAGGTCGGATGAAGGATATACGGCACACCCGACACTCTGCGCTGGTCGCCGTGTGCCTTCAGCGCAAGGTTATATGCCTTGTCAATAAGCTCCATATCAAAGCTGTTTTCGCTTTTTTTGAGCATTTCGACAAGCTGCTCATAGTCCTGATAATGTATTGTCCCAACAGGCATTTTTATTCCTCCCCTTTTTAACATAACAGAATATCAAAATCGGTTGTTTGCTCCCTCCTGCATTTTTATCATAACAGGCGCTTTTGACAAATCCGCCTTACCGCTGTATTCAAGTGCTTTCAGGCTGATAACATCGCCGTTTTCCTCGCAGCTGATAAGCTTAAGCTGCGTCATCGCCGTGAGAATAACTTTGATTTTTCCGCAGGAAATTTTGCCGCAGCCCATTTCACACCAAAGCTTTGCAAGACTTGTTTTAAGCTCAGGCGCAGACTTGATTTTGCGGTAGATAAGTGCAAAATCGGCTCTGGTTGGCATAATTTTGCTCAAATCGTCGGCACTTATACTGTCGTTGATACACATTTTCTCATATATTCTTACACTTTGCAAGCATTCAAGAGGATTTTCCTCCGACAGCTTTATATCACGCACAACAACAGACACATTCTCAGCGCCGTTATACTGGTTTATGTCAAGCGTTACAGCAAGGTCAACGCTGTCGCCGACGCTGAAAATAAAATCGTCCTTTGTGTGCGAAAAATACATTACATTCAGGTATTGCTCACCTCTGCAGACACTCAGCCTCAGGTGCTTGCCGCCGCCGATAGGAGTGATTCCCGTAAGCTTCATATTATAAAGACCGAAAAGCGGCTGTGGATTGCCTGCGCCGTAAGGCTGAAGATATTCAAGCTCATGCACAAGCTCACACGAAATGCCCGACGGATTGAGCTTTAAATCAATATTCAGCGTCGGATACGGCATCTGACCGATTGAGTCTGCGTATGAATTGAGCATCTGCGAAAAACGTGGAATATCTTTCTCGTTAAGTGTTACGCCGACAGCCATCGGGTGACCGCCGCAGTGCTGCAAAATCTCCTGACAGGCAAACACAGCTTCAACAAGCGAAAAACCTGCAATGCTTCTGCCGCTGCCCTTTGC
The DNA here is from genome assembly GCA_958448165.1 of uncultured Oscillospiraceae bacterium. GTDB lineage: Bacteria > Bacillota > Clostridia > Oscillospirales > Acutalibacteraceae > UBA7067. The sequence goes on along the minus strand of CAUDCW010000012.1, from coordinate 38,761 downwards.
AACACCGTCGCAAACGCCGATAACGATTGCCGGCCTGCCGTATATCTCACGCAGGCGCGAGGCGACAATACCGATAACACCGGGGTTCCAGCCCTCTTTTGCCACAACTATAATACTCCGGTATTTTATGTCGGGGTTATTCTCTATAATTTCAACGGCGTCGTCAAGGATTTTCTGCTCTATTTTACGTCGGCTTGAATTGTCCTCATCAAGCTCCAATGCCGACTCATACGCCGTGTCCTCATCATCGCTCAGGAGCAGCTCAACCGCCGTCTGCGAAAGCTTGAGCCTGCCGCAGGCGTTTATCCTCGGCACAAGCGCAAACGAAATTCTGCCCGAGGTTATCTTCTCCGCCTCGATGCCGCAGGCTCTTAAAAGTGCACTGACGCCGGGCCGCGGCATATCACGGATAACATCAAGACCCTTTTTGACAAAGATCCTGTTTTCGCCGACAAGCGGAACAATATCGCCTATTGTGCCGATTGTGATAAAATCGGCGTATTCATAAAGTAAATCGTCCTGAGATATCGTGTCGCTGACCATTGCGGCGGCAAGCTTGAACGCAACGCCGACTCCGCACAGGTCCTTGAAAGGATAATCGCAGTCTTTCCTGTGGGGATTAATCACCGCATAAGCATTGGGAAGCTCCTGCCCCGGCTTGTGGTGGTCTGTTACAACCGTGTCTATGCCAAGGCTCTTTGCGTATTCAATTTCATCAATGGCAGAAATACCGTTGTCAACCGTTACTATAAGAGTTGCACCCTGCTCGGCGATTTTATCAACCGCCTCACGGTTCATTCCGTAGCCCTCGTTTAAGCGTGACGGAATATAATAAAATGCGTCGGCTCCTATATCTGAAAGATTTGAAAAAAGCAGTGTGCTGGCACACACACCGTCGGCGTCATAGTCGCCGTAGATACAAATTCTCTCGCCGTTTTCTATTGCAGCGGTTATACGCTCTACTGCTCTTTCCATATCTTTCATCAAAAACGGGTCAAAAAGCTCGCCGACATCGGGCAGAACGGCTGACGCCGCCTGCTCGTCGTTTATTCCTCTTGCCGCCATAACGCAGGCGGCAATCTGCGGCACACCGGAATTTGCGGCTATGCTCCTCGCCGCATCTCTGTTAAGTTGTGAGACATTCCAGATTTTCATATTCATTCTCCACTCTCAACTCTTCACTCTTAATTGCGCTGCTTTGCACCGCCAAGCATTTCTTCGGCGTGTCTTAAGGAGATTTCGGTTATATTAAGACCGTCAATTATTCTTGCCAGCTCCTCTTTGCGCTGTTCAAACGATAGCCTTCTGACCTCGGTAAATGTTTTGCCGTCTTTTACATTTTTCTTGATAAGAAAATGCGTGTCGGCAAGTGCGGCGATCTGCGCCTGATGCGTTACACAGATAACCTGATGCCCGTTTGCAACGTCCTTTAGCTTACGTCCTACCTTCTGCGATGCACTGCCGCTTATTCCTGCGTCAACCTCGTCAAAAATCATTGTTGATGCCGAGTCGGAGTCGGTAAGCACACTGTTGATTGAAAGCATTATTCTTGACAGCTCGCCGCCGGAGGCTATTTTTGACATCGGCTTCGGCTCTTCGCCGGGATTTGCCGAAATTAACAGTTCAATTTTGTCAATGCCGTTTTCCGTAAGCTTTGTCTTTTCAATGTTGACTGCAAGGCGGACATTCGGCATATCAAGAAACGCAAGCTGTGCTTCAACTGCGGCTGTGAACTCCTGCGCTCCTGCTTTTCTTAGCTGTGAAATCTCATTTGCCAACTCAAGCGCACGGTTTGCAAGGTCGTTGTATTCGTCAAGAAGCGCCTCCATATTTTCCTCATAGGATAAAAGCGAGTCAAGCTCCTTTTTGCCGTTTTCAAGAAAGCCCTGTATATCGCTGTATTCCGGCCCGTATTTTTTTGTTATGCGCATAACAAGGTCAAGCCGGTTCTCGACCTCCTCAAGGCTTAGCTCGTCGCCCTCTCTGTCCGATATCTGCGACGAAATCAAATCAATGCAGTCGTCGATTTCGTAATATACATTGTCAAGCCTTTCAACTATCTTTTCGCTCTCGGGCAAAAGATTTGATATCTGTTCAAGGCTTTGCATTGCGTTCTGAAGCGACATAAGAACGCCGTTTTCCTCATCGCCGCAAAGCTGTGCGTGAGCATATGCAAGAGCGCCCGTGATTTTCTCTTTATTCCTGCATATTATCCGCTGTTCCTTAAGCTCTTCAAGCTCGCCGTCCTTTACGTCAGCCTGCTCGATTTCGTTTATCTGATATTTTAAAATGTCAATTCTGCTTTCACGCTCGTTGTCGTCGGTTTCGGCTTTGTCAAGGCGGTGCTTGCAGTCCTTGAGCTGACGGAAAACCTGCCTGTATTCCTTAAGCAGTAAAGCCGTGTTTGAATAATCGTCGATATATTCACGGTGCTTTTCGCCGTTCATAAGCTCATAGCTCATCATCTGACCGTGTATGTCAACAAGCGTCACACCGATTTCTTTAAGAACAGAAACAGGAACGGGAACACAGTTGACACGGCACAAATTTTTACCGCTTGCGCTGATTTCACGGGTAATAACAAGACTTCTCGGCTCATCTTCGTTTTTACAGCCGAGCTTTTCAAGCGTTTTTACCGTTTTTTCGGATACGTCGGAAAACTGGGCGCTTACAAAGGCTTTTTTTGCACCTGTCCTGATAAGCTCCTTTGATGTTCTGTTACCAAGTATGGCGTTTATCGAGTCGATAACAATAGATTTGCCCGCACCCGTTTCACCGGTAAGGACATTGAAGCCCTCGGTAAAATCTATTGATGTTTTTTCAATTACTGCTATGTTTTCAATGTATAGGGTATCGAGCATTTTTGTCACCTCTTAAATCAGTTTCTTCAAATATGACACAACCGACGCTGCGCTTGACTCGCTTCTTGCGACAACAAAAATCGTGTCGTCGCCTGCTATTGTTCCGACAACGCCCTCGATTTCAACAGCGTCCATTGCGGCGCAAACACCCTGCGCCATTCCGCTTACGGTTTTTAAAACTATCATATTTCCTGCGCAGTCAACCGAGGTTACCGAGCCTGAAAAAAGAGAATTAAAGCTGCCCGTTAAGCTCTGTGGGGACTTTGAAGCAGAAATATATTTGTATTTTCCGTCGCTTGTCACAACCTTCTGCAGCTTAAGCTCCTTGATATCTCTTGAAACAGTCGCCTGCGTCACGTTGAAGCCGCTCTCGTTAAGGCGTGTAAGCAGCCCGTCCTGTGTGTTGATTTCGCTTGTATTTATAAGTTCAAGTATTTTGCTTTGTCTTCTTGATTTCATAATGTTGACCATAAACTCCTTTCACAGAACCGTTGTAAAATTTCAATCATTCGGTTCTGCGGTTAAGCTTGTCGCCAAGCACGCTGTAAAAGGTTTTTTCGTTTGTTACTATCAGGTTCACAGCCCTGTACGCACGGGAAATTTTGACCTTGTCCCCCTCGCACAGCTTTTTTGAGCATTGCCCGTCAACTGTTACAATTGCCTCGCACGAATCATCACATTCTGCCGTAACGCTGAGAACTGAGTCCGCCGAAAAAACGATTGGACGTGAAAAAAGCGAATGTGTGCATACCGGTGTGAACACGATACAGTCCATTGTCGGCTCTACAACAGGTCCGCCTGCCGACAGGGAATAAGCGGTTGAGCCGGTGGGAGTAGAAAAAATAAGACCGTCTGCACGGTAGGAGCAGATTTCACGCTCGTTGTGACCGATTGTGAAATCGACTATTCTTGAGAACGAGCCGCGTGAAATAACAACATCGTTGAGAGCATAATAAACGCTTCTCTCGCCGTTTGCCGAGATTATCTCCGACTTGAGCATCATTCTTTTTTCTGTCTTGAAGCCGCCGCTTAATATATCACGGAGCTTGTCAAGCTCATACGGTTCAAGCTGGGCGACAAAGCCTATTCTGCCGAAGTTCACGCCGAGTATCGGGCGGTTTTCGGCGCAGGCAAATTTTGCCGCCTTTATTATCGTGCCGTCACCGCCGACGGCAATCACAATGTCGCAGTTCTTTATCATCTGCTCGGTTGCGTTGTAATATATTATATTTTCATCATCTGAAAAGGTCTGTCTGAAATTTTCCGTCATCAGCACGGTGCCGCCGCAGTCCTCAATTATTTCTACGGCTTTTTTTGTAAAATCAACTGCGCCTGCCTTTGTCGGGTTTGGTATTATTGCGGTTTTCATCGCTCTCACTCCCTTTTATCAAGCTCATTGTGCGATTCTTCGGTGAGCATCAGCGGCGTTTTGTCGGTGAGCATCTGTGTTTCACCGTCTGTTTTTTCGATATAAATAAGGTATTCTATATTCCCCTCGGGTCCCTTTATCGGTGAAAAATCAAGTCCCAGAACATTAAAGCCGTTGTCAAGACAGAAGCCTGTTATCTGCTCAATTACACTTTGGTGAACCTTCGGGTCACGCACAACGCCCTTTTTGCCGACGTTTTCACGGCCTGCCTCAAACTGCGGCTTGATAAGGCAAACTGCTCTGCCGCCGTTTTTAAGGAACTGTCTTGCAACAGGCAGAACAAGGCGAAGCGATATGAAAGAAACGTCAACGCTGAAAAAGTCGATTTCATCGGGCACCTGCTCGGGTTGGAGCTTTCTGATGTTCTGCCGCTCCATATTTACAACACGGCTGTCGTTGCGCAGCTTCCAGTCAAGCTGACCGTATCCGACGTCTATCGAATACACCTTGACTGCGCCGTTTTGCAGCATACAGTCGGTAAAGCCGCCGGTTGATGCGCCGATATCCATTGTGATTTTGCCGTTTAAATCTATGTCAAATACACTCATTGCCTTTTCAAGCTTAAAGCCGCCGCGGCTGACATACTTCGGTGATGACGCACGGACCTCAAGCTTAACGTCAACAGGATAGACCGCACCCGGCTTATCAGCCTTCTGGTTGTCGCAATAGACAAGCCCTGCCATAATATAAGCCTTTGCTTTTTCCCTGCTCTGAGCGTAGCCTTTTTCAAAAACAAGAGTGTCAAGCCTTTTCTTTTCTGCCACACTCACACCTCCTCATAAGCTTTTAAGACCGATTTCGCCATTGAAGCTTCGTCAAGTCCCAGTATCTCAAGTGAACGGTCAACAGACGCCTGCTTTACAAATTCATCTTCAATGGCAAATACAGTGCATTTGCCGCTGTAGCCCAGCTCGTCAAGCTTTATTTCAAAGCTCTCGCCGACGCCGCCCGACTTCATACCCTCCTCGAAGAAGAGGATTTTCTTAAAGCCAAGCGACTGCTTCAAGGCGTCGGCATCAACAGGCTTTATCTGATTGAGCTTTAATATGCAAAAGCCTTTTCCCTGCTCTTTAAGCTCATCAAGTGCACGGCAGGCTTTGGCAAAAAGTCTGCCGTAGGTGACAAGCAGCACATCGGCGTTTTTGTCGCCGAAAAAGTCAAACGGCTTGTCGCTGCATTCAAACTCGAGCGGCTTATAAGGCTGACCGCCCTTGGGATACCGAACCGCCGCAACGCCGCTGTCGGTGTTTATCGCCTTGTCAATATAGTATTCCAGCTCGTCAAAATAGCACGGACTGTAAATTGTGATGTTTGGCACAGAGTTGAGCAGTGCAACGTCAAAAACGCCCTGATGCGTTTCGCCGTCCGTGCCGACAACGCCTGCACGGTCGATTGCAAGCACAATGTGCAGGTTCTGCATCGCCGCATCGTGGATTATCTGGTCAATACTGCGCTGTAAGAATGTGGAATACACTGCAAAAACAGGTATCATACCCTTGGTTGCAAGACCGCAGGCAAAGGTCACTGCGTGTTCCTCGGCGATGCCGACGTCAAAGAAACGCTCCTTGTGCTTTTTTGCAAATCTGACAAGTCCCGTACCCGTCGCCATAGCGGCTGTAATTGCGCAGATTTTTTCATTTTCATAGGCAAGATTGAGAATACAGTCGCCGAAAACGCCAGAAAAATCACGCCTTGATGAAAGCGGCTCGCCGGTGTCAATGTCAAAGCCGCCGACGCCGTGAAAGCTTTTTGGGTCGTTCTCGGCAAAGGAATATCCCTTGCCCTTTATTGTGACAACGTGAACGATAACAGGGCCGTTCACGCTTTTTGCTGCCGAAAACGCACGCTCCAGATCCTGAATATTGTGACCGTCAACGGGGCCGTAATACGCAAAGCCCATATCGTCAAAAAGTGTTCTTTTATACACAAGGTTCCTGACCCTTGATTTTGAGCGTTTCAGAATTTTTCTTATCGGACTTCCGAGAATCGGCATTTTACCGAGTATCCTCTCTACCCTCGACTTAAGCCGCAGATATTTCGGGTTCATTCTTATTCCGCCGAGATAACGTGCCAGTGCACCGACATTGCGTGAAATCGACATCTTGTTGTCGTTGAGAACTACTATAAAATTCTTCTTGCACTTGCCTGCGTTGTTAATGCCCTCAAGTGCCAGTCCGCCGCTTAAAGCTCCGTCGCCGATAACGGCAATTGTACTGCCGCCGAGCGAGCGAAGCTGCTTTGCCACTGCTATGCCGTAAGCCGCAGAAATTGATGTACTGCTGTGTCCGACATTGAAGGCATCATAGGGACTTTCCTCCCGTTTCGGGAAGCCCGATATACCGCCCTCGGTGCGAATTGAATAGATATCGTCAAGTCTGCCTGTCAGTATCTTGTGGGTATAGCTCTGGTGTCCGACGTCCCAGACGATGCTGTCGTTTTCATCGCCGAAAACCCTGTGCAGAGCAACGGTCAGCTCAACCGTGCCGAGGTTTGAGGCAAGATGTCCGCCGTTTTTTGAAACAACATTTACTATTATCTGCCTTATTTCTTCACAAAGCTGTTCAAGCTGTTTTTCATTCAGTTTTTGAAGGTCCTTCGGTGATTTCACCGTTTCAACAACTGATTCCTGTTCCATCTTTCCTGTCCTTTTTATATATAAAAATTAAATATTGCGGTTTGCAAGCGAAAGCGCAAGCTCCTTTAATGCGGTGCTGTCGCCGTCAAATACATCAAGACTGCTGAGTGCTTTATCGGTAAGCTCATCTGCAAGACGTTTACATTCGTCAACACCGAGCAGTGAAACATATGTCGCCTTATCCTGCTGCAAGTCACTGCCGACAGGCTTGCCGAGTTGCTGAGTTGTCGATGTCACGTCAAGTATATCGTCAACAATCTGAAATGCAAGACCGATGCTCTCGCCGTAGCTTTCTGCGGCATTTAGCTTTTCCTCGTCAAAAATTCCTGCTCCGACACAGCCGAGCAGACAGGCGGCCTTGATAAGACAGCCTGTTTTCTTTTTGTCCATTATTTCAAGTCTTTCACGCTCGGGAGCCTTCCCCTCGCTCTCAAGGTCGATAATCTGTCCGCCTATCATACCTGTTGCCCCTGCGAATTCCGCAAGAAGCTCGGCGCATTTTGCACGTCTGCAGGCGTTTTTTGAGCTAAGACCCGAAAACACCGTCTTAAACGCAAGAGTAAGCAGTGCGTCGCCCGCAAGCAGTGCGACAGCCTCTCCGAAAACCTTGTGGTTTGACGGCTTGCCACGGCGTGTGTCGTCATCGTCCATACAGGGCAGGTCGTCGTGTATAAGTGAGTATGTATGAATCATCTCAACAGCGCAGGCTAACGGCAGAACCTCCTCGTCCTTCTCGCCGATTAAGCGTGCAAACTCAAGCACAAGCCTTGGACGGACACGCTTGCCGCCTGCCATAAGGCTGTAGCGCATAGCGTCAACTACGTTTTTTTCAAGACAATCGCCGCTTGGCAAAAAGCTCTCAAGAGCCTCCTCAATAAGCTTTATATCCTCGTTCACTGTATTACTGCTCAACTTGCTCGTCCACCTTTATCTCGGTTATTTTCTGCTTTGCATTTTCCAGCTTTTCATAGCAAAGCCCGGTCAGCGATGTACCCTCTTCAAAAAGCCTGAGCGCTTCATCAAGAGAAACCTCGCCCTTTTCAAGACAATCGACAATCTCGTCAATTCTCTTCATTGCATCCTCATACGAAATATCCTTACTCATTTATTTCCTCCGCTGTGCAGCATATGCTGCCGTCGTTCAAAATTAATTTTATTTTATCGCTCTTTTCTACCTCTTTGACGGATTTTACGGTTTTGCCGTTTTTTGTCGGCAAAGCGTAGCCCCTTGACAGAATATTCAGAGGACTTAAGTGCGAAAGCGCCACCGCCGAATATCTGAGCGAATTTTCTTTTTTTGAAATATAGTTATCTACCGCCGCCTGAAATGCCCTTGTGCAGATATCAGCCTTAAGGGATTTTTCGGCTATATATTTTTCGGGCGAAAAAAGCACGCTGCGGCGTATTGCTCTGAGCTTTTCTTCGCCACCGGTGATTTTAGACTTTATAAGCCGCTGCAGGGTGTCTTTTCTTTGCAGCAGAAAGCCGAAAAGCTCCTCCCTGTCAGGCACTGCAAGCTCTGCCGCAGCAGACGGTGTCGGCGCACGCAAATCCGACACAAAGTCGCAGATTGTAAAATCGGTTTCGTGCCCTACGGCTGAAATCACCGGAGTGTTGCAGTCATATATTGTTCTTGCAAGGCGCTCATCATTGAACGCCCACAAGTCCTCTGCCGAGCCGCCGCCTCTGCCGATAATAACAACGTCGCTTTTGCCGTCCATATATTCCACGGCGTTCACAAGCTGGGCAGGTGCTGTGTCGCCCTGAACCGTAACGGGATAAAGAATTATCTCTGCACACGGATATCGGCGTGAGATGATGTTTTCAATATCTCGCCTTGCGGCTCCCGTCGGCGATGTGATAACGCCGACCTTTTTCGGAAACTGCGGAATCGGCTTTTTGTGCCTTGAATCAAAAAGTCCTTCCTTTTCAAGCTTTGATTTGAGCTGTTCATAAGCAAGGGCAAGTGCGCCTGCACCGTCAGGCTGCATATCCTCAACGTACAGCTGATACTGTCCGCTCGGCTCATAGACCGAGATTCTGCCCCTGACTATCACCTTCATACCGTCAGACGGTGCAAAACGCAGTCTTGAGGCGGCTGATGAAAACATAACCGATTTTATCAGCGATTTGTCGTCTTTAAGCGAAAAATAGAGGTGACCCGACTTGTAGTGCCTTGTAAAATTTGAAAGCTCACCGCAAACAAAGACAGATTTAAGCCGTGGGTCGTTGTCAACGATTGATTTAATATAGAAATTGATCTGCGATACAGTGAGTATTCCGACGCTCAAGGTTGTCACCTCCGATGTGCAAGATATGTAAGATACGCCACTCCTGCGGCGTTGTCACAGGAAAATTCAGGCTTTGCAAAGCAGCAGTCAAGCTCTCTGTTCAAGCCCTCTTTTATTATCGAATTGCTCATTACTCCCCCTGCAAAGAGTATCGGCAGCTGTCCGTATTTTTTCAGAAGCTGTCGGCTCATAGACAGCAAGGTTTGTTCAATATATTTAAGACAGAAAAGTGCAACGTCCTCGCCCTTTTCGCCGTCGTCGAGCATTTTTCTGCACTTGTTTTCAAGACCCGAAATACAGCAGTCACAGCCCTTAAGCGTTGGCTTAGGGCTGAAGCTTCTTTGGCTTTTCAGCGCAAGCTGTTCAAGCTGTGCTCCGCACGGAAAATCAAGCCCGAGCATAAGACCTGTTCTGTCCACCGCCTGTCCTGCGTTCAGGTCAAGCGTCTGTGCGATAATACGGGTCGAAATAATATTTTCGTCATCGGGTGTAACCAGCACAGCCTCGGTTGTGCCGCCCGATATATGAAAAGCGATGAAGTCACGGCTTAAAAGCTCTTCCTTTCCGCTTGAATAAACCGCCGCCGCAATATGTCCCTGCTGGTGCGAAAATTTATAAAGCGGCACTCCCAAAAGCTTTGACACAATCTGCGCCGTCGAGCTGCCGACCGTAAAGCACGGCATATACGAGCCTTGCTCGCTCCTCGGCGTAAATGACGCACCGACAGCCTGTATATCACAATCCGATAAATCAAGGCTGTCAAACACTGTGTGAAGCTGTGAGGTGTGGTGAAAAACCGCATCGCTCTGGCGCAGTCCTGCCTGACCCTTTTTAACGGGAAGAAGCTTTTTGCTCTGGCGGATTTCGCCGTCACGGTAAAGCGCCGCAGAGGTCGTGTAGTTGCTTGTGTCAAACGCAAGATAAGCCTTATTCATCTGCTTTTGCACTCTCTGTTGTAAGCTCGCCGCTCTCAAGCGCTTTTGCGACACCGCCCAGAACGCCGTTGATAAATGAGGCGTCCTCGTCGGTTGCATACTTTTTGGCAAGACGGACAGCGTCATTTATTATAATGCCTACAGGGTTTTCACCCATTGTGTTGTCCGGGCAGAAAACAAGCTGATAAACCGAAAGGCGCAAAAGCGTTTTTGAAACCTTCGGAATTCTTGACAGCTTCCATTTTTTAAGATAGCGTGAGATAATCTCGTCGCATTTTTCGGCATTGCTCATACAGCCTTTTGCAAGCTCGCCCGCAAAATCAAGCACCTGCTCCTCCTCGGAGTATGAATCAATAATCTCGTCAAGATTGTCTTTTGCAAGCTCTGCGCTGAAGCAAAGGCAGAACGCCTGTTCTCTGGCTTTTATTCTGTTATTATCTGAACCCATCTGCTTTCCCGTCCTCTTTGGAAGCACTGAATAAATCGTTTGTGCATATTGCGCCGTCAGATTTTTCGTCAGGTTGGACAAACAAACCGCTGTAATACTGTCGCATTACGAGGATTTTTTGGTCAGGCTGACGAAAAATATGCAAGCAAGATTCGCAAACAGCTTTCAGCGTGATTTGTTCAGTGTTTCCCTTGTATTTTTATCTTATAATTATACCATAAATTTTGCTTTTATCAATCATTCAAACGAATTTTAACACATTATCCGCTTATTTCCATACAAAAAACGTCACCCTAAACCGACATAAAAGCTTTTTCCATAATTCACTAAAACTTTATATTTATATTATTGCATTTATTTGCTGCGAAATGATATAATTGACGTATTAATATATATCGAGGTTTTATGATGAACAATAACAATTACGGCTCAAGCGGCAATAACTTTTCGCCGTCTGAGCAAACATCAGGCGGATATTATAACGGCACTGTGCAGAATTACAGCCGTCCGCCGCAGTGGAATTATCAGAATACGCAGAACCAGCAGAATCAGAACATATATGCGCCCGGTCAAGGGTATAACGCAAACCCGAATCCGCAGGATTATTATATGCCGCCCGAGCCCCGTATGTATGCTCCAGTTCCGCCTGTTGCGCAATATTATTATCCACCGTCACCCGAACAGGTTCTGATGCAGGAAAAGCAAAACGAGAAAAAAATCGTCAGAAAGCTCGGCAACAGAACCGGCTGGGCTGTAAACGTTATGCTTGTGTCAATGACACTGATATTTACGGCTTTATGTGCTGTATTTTACAGCGGCATAATAGGCTCGCAGTCCGATAACCTATCGTCGCTTTTCAACGCAATAGCCGCAATGCTTTCTATGTTTCTCGGTGGCTTTATTCTGCTTGCTCTTACACACACAAAGCTTTCGGACGCTGTGACATTCAAGCGCACCAAAAGTCGAAAGCGCTGTGCTGCAGTTTTTCTTGTCGGACTCGGTGCGATTCCGCTGTGCAATCTGCTGTCGCAGCTTATCGCAAACAATCTGACGCTTATCGGAATTGAAAACAAATCATACGGTGAAAGCAGTACAACGCCGGAAATAGACCTGTTTTATATTTTTATACAAGTTTTATGCACTGCAATTGTTCCGGCTGTGAGTGAGGAATTCTTGTTCCGAGGTGCGGTTATGGGTGCGCTGAAGCCGTACGGTCAGGGCTTCGCCATTGTGATGTCATCGGTGATTTTCGGTCTTGTCCACGGCAATCTGGGGCAGATTCCGTTTGCTATCGCCGGCGGTATGTTCTTTGCGTATCTGGCGGTTTATTCAGGCTCGCTGATACCGTCGATAATTCTTCACGGACTGAACAACCTGCTGTCCGTTATACTTGATATCACGATGTGCGTATATGACGAAAGCATAACATACGCCATACTTATAGCGTACTACGCCATTTTCTGCGTGGTTGCTATTGTTGCTTTTGTAATGCTTGCAAAGCGTGACAAAGACATTATGCAATTTGAAAGACCGGAATCAAAAATCACCGACTCGCAGAAATCGCGCGCATTTATCGCTTCCCCGGGTATGATAGTATTTTTAGTGCTGATTACGCTTGAAACGGTGGCTGCGTATTTTTCTTTCTGATGCTTATGAATAACGATGAAAAATTTATGCACGCAGCGCTTGAGCAGGCAAAGCTGGCTTATCAAATCGGCGAAGTGCCTGTCGGCGCTGTTGTTGTAAAAGACGGAGAAATAGTCGGCACGGGCTATAACCGCCGTGAAACCGACAAAAACGCAGTGGCTCACGCCGAGCTGCTTGCGATAGACGACGCCTGCAAAAGGCTCGGCGGCTGGCGGCTGTGGGAATGTGAACTTTATGTAACGCTTGAGCCTTGCCCGATGTGCGCAGGAGCGATAATAAATTCACGCATAAAACGGCTTATTTACGGTGCAAGCGACAAAAAGGCAGGCTCGGTTGAGAGCGTTGTCAGAATGTTTGATTTGCCGTACAATCACAAGCCGCCATACACAGCAGGAGTACTTGAAGAGGAATGCTCGCAGATACTCAAAAGCTTTTTTAAGGAGATGCGGAGCAGAAAAAACAGAGCAGAGTGAAGTGTTGAGAGTAAAGATATGGTTGTCGCCGCTTTGCGGCCCAGAATTATAAAAACACTCGTTACGAGTGCTTCTTAATTCAAAGAGCCGCTTGCGGCGACAACCAATTCTTTTCTCTCTTCTCTTTTCTCTCTTCTCTGCGCCGCTGAACATTAAAAACAACAGCCGAGCAAATGCTCGGCTGTTGTTTTTTATAATGATGTTTAAGTTGTCAGATTGAAATCTCCATTGCAATCTTGTAGAGGTCATAGTCAAACTTTCTCTTCATATTGAGCGCTTCTGTGATATCATAATCAACAATCACGCCGTTTGTCATTGCAACAACACGGTTGCCGATGCCCTGTGAGAGAAGCTCAACAGCCTTGTGGCCCATTGCGCTTGCAACAACTCTGTCACGCAGAGTCGGTGAACCGCCGCGCTGAACATGGCCGAGAACAGTTGCTCTTGACTCGATGCCTGTCTTAGCCTCAATTTCCTTTGCGATTTCCTCAACGCCGCCGACGCCCTCGGCTACAACGATGATGAAGTGCTTTTTGCCGCTGCGCTGTGAATTCAACATTCTTGCGATAACGTCCTTATCAAGGTCAAACGGAACCTCCGGAACAAGGATTGATGTTGCGCCGATTGCAATACCTGTCTGAAGTGCAATATCGCCGCAGCGTCTGCCCATAACCTCAACAACGCTGCATCTGTCGTGTGACTGAGCAGTGTCACGGATCTTGTCAACCATTTCCATTGCGGTATTCATTGCGGTGTCAAAGCCGACTGTATATTCACTGCAGGCAATGTCGTTGTCGATTGTGCCGGGGATACCGACACACGGTATGCCCTGACCCGTCAGATCTCTTGCTCCTCTGAAAGAGCCGTCGCCGCCGATAACAACAACGCCCTTAACGCCAAGCTCACGGCAGGTGTCGGCAGCCTTTTTAACACCCTCGGGTGTGTTGTACTCCTCGCTTCTTGCGGTATAAAGAATTGTACCGCCGATGTGGATAATATTTGAAACGCTGCGCAGATTCATCTCAAAAACGTCGCCGTTTAAAAGACCGTTATAACCGCGGTGAACACCGATAACCCTGATACCCTTCTGGATAGCAGATCTTGTTACGGCTCTGACAGCCGCATTCATTCCCGGTGCGTCGCCTCCGCTTGTTAATACAGCAATAGCATCTCGTTGCATAATTTAACCTCCGATTATATCTAAAATATTATTTTATTCGTATATTTCAAAGCGTCCTGCTTTCTTACTATTATAGTACACCTACAGGTGCATAATCAAGACCTTTTTCCCTTTTTTTGAAATTATGACAAAACTTTAACAAAGCTTTAATCAGATTTTACATTCAAAGCCTCATATTCTTGACAACAACATTCTTGTCGCCTATTCTGCGTTTAAGCTCGCTTTCAAGTACGGGGTTCAGGTCAACCCACATATTCATCGGCGCTTTGACATAACGCTTCTCATCGGACAGATACAAAACAAGCGGTGTTCTGCCGTCAAAGACGTCAATTACAAGCTTTGCCTCGTTGTATTCGTCACTCTGCAGGCTCGGCACTCTCAGGCACAGGCAGGTAACGCCGCTTTGTCGGGGATTATTATTTGCGGCATTGTCTGCCGTAACATTCCGGCTATACGCACGGCTTGTCTGCGCCTGCGTATTCTGCACTGCGCTCTGCTTTGCAATTTCTTCTATATGCGCCTTATCGGGTGCAATTTTGATGACATTGCAAAGAATTTTCGGCTCTTCGTCCTCACGGACGTTCACCGTTCCCTGCACGTCAACAATAGTACCCTCCAAAATTGCGTTGCCTCCCTCTCGCATCGGCTGTGGGAACACAATAAGCTCGACCGAGCCTGTCATATCCTCAACCGTGACAAATGCCATCATATCGTTGTTTTTTGTGGATTTTATCTTGACAGCCGTTATTATTGCAATCAGTCGGACACGCTGACCGTCCTTATACTCACGCCTGCCCTGCTCGGGCTGTTCAATTATTCTGCCGATTTGATCGACACGCATTATCTTCAGGAACGGGGCATATTCCGACAGCGGATGTCCGCTTAAGTACATTCCCGTTGTTTCTTTTTCCATAGCAAGCTTGTCGTTGGTGCTGAAGTCGTCAACACGAACAAGGTTTATGCTTTTCTCGCTGACCTCATCGTCAAAAAAGCTTAACTGACCTGCGGCGTTGTGCTTTCTCTCCCAGTCAAGGCTTTCCATAACCAGTGACGAGTTGACAAGCATTTCACGTCTGTTTAAGTCAAGACCGTCAAGAGCGCCGCTTTTGACAAGACTTTCAACAGCACGGCTGTTGAGTCCCCTGCCGTTTAACCTCTTGCAGAAATTGTAATAACCGGTGAACGGTCCGCCTGATTCACGCTCGTTAATGATAGCGTCAATAACATTTCTGCCGAGGTTTTTTATTGCAAGCAAGCCAAAGCGTATATCGTTGCCCGACACGGTAAAGCCTGCGTTGCTGATGTTGACGTCAGGTGGCAGAACCTTGATGCCGAGCCTTGCGCACTCTGCGGTGTAGATGGCGAGCTTGTTCATATTGTCGAGCACGCTTGTAAGCAGAGCCGCCATATACTCCTTTGGATAGTGGCATTTCATCCACGCCGTTTTATACGAAACATTGGCGTATGCTGCCGCATGGGATTTGTTGAACGCATAGGACGCAAAGCTTTCCATCTCTTTGAGGATAGAAACCGCTGTTTCCCTGTCAACGCCACGGCGCAGACAGCCCTCAACCTCAATCTCGCCGTTTTCTCCGACAAGACCGTTCAAGAATATTTCCTGCTCACGCTCCATTACGTCCTTTTTCTTCTTCGACATCGCTCGGCGAACGATATCCGCTCTGCCAAGGCTGTAGCCTGCAAGCGTGCGGAATATCTGCATAACCTGCTCCTGATAGACAATACAGCCGTAGGTAACATCGAGAATACTCTTTAAAAGCGGGTGCTTGTATTTTATTTTATCAGGGTGATGCCTGTTTTCGATATATCTCGGGATAGAGTCCATCGGGCCGGGACGGTAGAGCGAAATAACGGCGATAAGGTCCTCGACCGAGCTTGGCTTGAGCTGTGCAAGCACGCTTTTCATTCCGGGCGATTCAAACTGGAACACTCCGTCGGACTGCCCCTTTGAGAGCATTTCAAAAACAGCCTTGTCGTCATCTTTTATGTCCTTTTCGCTGTAGGACGGGTTGACGGCGAGAATCATATTTTCGGCGTCCTTAAGCACCGTCAGGTTGCGAAGTCCGAGAAAGTCCATCTTGAGCAGTCCCAGCTCCTCAAGGGTTGTCATTGTATATTGGGTCACAACCGCATCGTTGTTCTTTGCAAGCGGAACATAGGTGCTGACGGGATCTCTTGTGATAACTACGCCGGCGGCATGGGTTGAAGCATTTCTCGGCATTCCCTCAAGGCCCATTGCCGTGTCGATAAGCCGCTTTACCTGCTCCTCGTTTTTATATCTTTCCTCAAGCTCCTTTGAAACCTCAAGAGCCTTTTTTATCGTCATTCCAAGCTCATTCGGCACAAGCTTTGCGACGGCGTCAACAGCGCCGTAGGGCATTGCAAGCGCACGCCCGACATCACGGATAGCGCCTCTTGCCGCCATTGTGCCGAAGGCTATAATCTGCGCAACGTGGTCAGCGCCGTATTTTCTTATAACGTAGTCTATAACCTCCTGCCGCCTGTCCTTGCAGAAGTCAACATCAAAGTCGGGCATACTAACACGCTCGGGGTTTAAGAAGCGTTCAAAGATAAGGTTATATTTTATCGGGTCAATGCCGGTTATGCCGATACAGTAAGCCGCAAGGCTTCCTGCTCCCGAGCCTCTGCCGGGTCCGACGGGGATATCCTGCGATTTTGCATAGTTGATAAAGTCGGCTACTATCAGGAAGTAGTCGGTGTAGCCCATCTCTTTTATTATTGAAAGCTCGTAGTCAAGCCTGTTTTTCAGCTCCTGTGAGGGATTGCCGCCGTAGTTGCGGTGAAGTCCCTCAATGCATTTATTTTTGAAATATTCAAAGTGATCCTGATTGTCAGGCACCTCAAAATGCGGCAGCTTCGTCTTGCCGAATTCAAATTCAACATTGCACCGCTTTGCAATCTCAACCGTGTTGTCGTAAGCCTCGGGGTACGCCTTGAAAAGTGAGCGCATTTCCTCCTCGGATTTAAAATAGAATTCATCTGTTGTAAATTCCATTTTATCGGGGTCATTTATCGTGTGGTTTGTCTGTATGCACAAAAGTATCTGGTGCAGATAGCTGTCGTCTTTTTTTATATAGTGGCAGTCGTTTGTAACGACAAGCGGTATTCCCGTTTCTGCTGATATTTTTTGTATCTTTATTGCAACGTGGCGTTCTTCGTCAATGCCGTGGTTCTGCATTTCAAGATAGAAATTGCCCTGACCGAAAAGGTTGTTGTAGTAAATCGCCTTTTTCTTTGCGGCATTAATATCTCCACGGCTGATAAGACGCGGAATTTCGCCGGCTAAGCAGGCTGAAAGGCAGATTAAACCCTCGTGGTGCTTTTCAAGCAGGCTGTCGTCAATTCTCGGCTTATTATAAAAGCCCTCGGTCCACGCCTGCGACAGAATCTGCGCTAAATTTTTGTAGCCCTGATTGTTCTCGCACAGCAGTACCATATGATAGTTCGCTCGGTCAAGCTCGCCGTTTTTGTCAAAGCGGCTGTTCGGCGCAACATAGACCTCACAGCCGATAATGGGCTTTATGCCGTTTTTCTTTGCAAGCTTATAAAAATCAACGGCGCTATACATACAGCCGTGGTCGGTAACGGCTACTGCGTCCATACCCATTTCTTTTGTCGCTTTTACAAGTGCCTCAAGTCGGCACGCACCGTCAAGCAGGCTGTATTCGCTGTGGTTATGCAGATGAACAAACGCCATAATATCCTCCTTGTTCAGTGTCAGACACTTTCGGCAATCTCTAAAATCCGCTTCATTCTGTGGTTTGCTCCGCTGCGGCTTATCTGCGGAGTGAGCATTTCGCCAAGATCACGCAGTGAATGCTCGGGGTATTCAAGCCTTAGCTGTGCTATGCTTTTCAAATCGTCGGGCAGGCTTTCAAGACCTTTGACCCTTTTTATCTTTTCGATAGCTTCAATCTGCAAAGCGCTTGCCTTTGCCGTTTTGTTGATGTTCGCCATCTCGGAATTCATTTTGCGGTTGACATCGTTTCTTATGCTTTTAAGAATTTTTTCCTGCATAAGATTCATCGACGCTACCGGCGCACCGATAAACGCAAGCAGATCGGCTATTTCTTCGCTGTCCTTTATGTAAGCCACAAACATCCCCTTGCGCACAAGCTGTCTTGGCTCCTTGCCGCGCATCGACACCTCTGAAAGCACGCGGCACAGGTCGATGCAGGCGTTTTTGTGCGGAACCGAAAATTCAAGATGATAGTCACGCTTGGGGTCGGACACACTGCCGCAGCACAGAAATGCACCTCGCAGAAATGCCGAAACGGCCAACTCATCCTCAATATTCGCCCTGTTTATTCTCAGGCTTATGCTTTGCTTTGAATGGCCGAATTCAGAAAAAATCCGCTCACATTCGGAGCTTAGCGGCACGCTCAGGGTAAAAAGCCTCTGACTGTCCTTTTTGCCGGTCAGAGCCGTCTTTTTTTCTGTTATTGCGCTGAACTGCTCCGCCATTAAATCCATAAACCGAGCCGCCGTGTATGGGTTTTCTGTATTAAAAACAATTTTGTCGTGTGAAAAAGTCTTTGCAAAAAGCAAAAAGCCGTAGCACTCCGCACGCCTTGACGCGGCGCTCTGATTGACGAAGCTGCACAGCTCTTTTTTCGTTTCAGACGAAAATGACATATTATCAATCCTTTAGTCTGTTGTCAATAAGGCTTAGGGCGTCACGCTTTGCGGATATCCCTGTGGTGCAAAGCCGCAGGCTGCCCGATTTCAAGCAGATGGTCATACATTTTTCCGGCAAGGGTAACGCTCCTGTGCTTGCCGCCTGTGCAGCCAAAGCCAATGATAAGCTGGCTTTTGCCCTCCTTGACATAAAGCGGCAGAGCATAGTCAACATACTGTTCAATTTTTTCATAAAGGCCGTTGGTCTGTTCCCATTTGAGAACATAATCACGCACCTCTTTGTCAAGACCCGTTTTGTATTTCAGCTCCTCAATGTAAAACGGATTCGGCAGACAACGCACGTCAAACACAAGGTCAGCCTCCATCGGCAGACCGTACTTGAAGCCGAAAGACATACAGGTAACGGTAAAGCCCAGCCTGCTGTCGCCGAGAAAAAGCGTTGTCACACGCTCCTTGAGCTGTGCGGCGGACAGGTTTGTGGTGTCAATCACAAAATCCGCACTCTGCTTTATAGGTGCAAGCAGAGAGGACTCAAGCCTTACTGCCGACGCAGTTGTCGAGTCGTCCCTGTTTGACAGCGGATGCTTGCGGCGTGTTGACTTGTATCGTGTGAGAAGCACGTTTTCTGCCGTATCAAGAAAAAGCACCTTATAGTATTTATTATCATTCTTAAGCTTTGAAAGGCTGTCGGCATACATCAGATAGTCACTTTTACTCCTGATATTTGTCACAAGAGCTACACGCTTCATCTTTTCATCGTTTGAATTACTGCACAAATCGTAAAAGGTGGTGATGAGCGCCGCAGGCAGGTTGTCAACACAGTAAAAGCCGATATCCTCCAGCGAATGCATCGCAACTGTTTTTCCTGCGCCCGAAAGCCCCGAAATTATCAAAAACTCCATAATTCTGTCACAATCCCCTTTCACAATCCGTATAAAAATTTATGTTAAAATCTTCCTACCGGCTTTATTTCACATTCAAGTTCAACGCCGAATTTCTCGTTGACTGTCGATTTTATATGTTCAATCAAAGACATAACATCACTGCAGGTGGCACCGCCCGTGTTAATGATAAAGCCTGAGTGCTTCGGACTGACCATAGCGCCGCCGACGCTTTCTCCTTTTAGACCGCTGTCCTGTATAAGCGCACCCGCAAAATACCCCTCAGGTCGTTTGAACACACTGCCTGCGCTGGGGTAATCAAGCGGCTGCTTATCCTTGCGCCTTTGCATATAATCGTCCATTCTGCGGTTAATCTCCGCCTTTGAGTCCTTGTGCAATCTAAGCGATAAGCCCGTTATAATATTGCCGTTGTCTGCATAAGCGCTGTGGCGGTAAGAAAGCGCAAGCTCCTCGCCGGACAGAGTTCCTGTTTCGCCGCTTTTTGTTATGTGGTTGCAGTTTATCAGAACGTCCTTCATTTCGCCGCCGTAGGCACCGGCGTTCATATATGCCGCACCTCCGGCACTGCCCGGTATTCCCCACGCAAATTCAAGGCCCGAAAGCCCGTTGTCAAGCGCAAAGCGGCATACCGAGGCAAGGCTTGCCCCGGCACCGCAATAGACGGTGTCGTCATCAACAAGAGTTATTTTTTTAAAGCCGCCGTCAAGTTTGATTACAACACCGTCAATGCCCTTGTCGGAAACAAGAAGATTTGAGCCTTTACCGAGCAGGAACACCGGAATTTTATCCTTATCGCACTGCCTGAGTATTGCCTTGAGCGCCGAAACGTCCGGCACAATAACAAGCAGCTGGGCGTTTCCGCCGATTTTGAAGGTGGTGTAGCGGCTCATCGGCTCGTTTTCTTTTACGGTACAGCCCTTTTCAATTGCAAGCTGCTTTATATTATCAATATCAATCATATACTTCTCCTATACAAGCGAAATACCGTTTTGCTCCAGATATTTTTTGAAACGGCTTTCGTCGGTATTAATTATCAGCTCCTGCGGAAAGTCAATTTCTTCAAGCATCTCCATAGCGCACGAGCAATGCCCCACCCTTGAAGAAAAATGTGCGTCAGAATTGACAATAATATATGCGCCGTGTTTTTTGCACAGCTTTGCAATTTCAACACAGTTTTCGCAGGAGTCCTTGCGGCAATAAAAAGTGTTGTCGTTTATCTCAATCAGCTTGCCGTTATGCGCAAGCTCGGGGATTACCCTCTCAAAATCATATTTAAACTTCGGAGTGCCCGAATGTCCGATAACATTGACATACGGATTTTCTGCAAGCTTCAGATATGCGTTTGTCGCCGCCTCAACGCTCGCCTTGCCTTTGCAAAGTCCGCAGTGAATTGACGCTACCACCCATTCAAGTCCTTTAAGCACCTTATCGGACATATCAAGTGAACCGTCAAAATCCATTACATTCGCCTCAACACCCTTTAGCACACGCACGCCGTCAACAGTTGACGGAATTGCCCCGAGGGATTCAAAATACCACTTCCCCGGTGAGCCGGGCATCGCATATCCGTGGTCTGTAAGAGCGATTGCATAAAGCCCCTTCCGGGCGGCGGCAGTTATCATCTCCTGCACAGTGCTGAATGCGTGTGTAGAGGCTATTGTATGAGTATGGGTATCCGCAATAATATTCATCAAATCACAACCAGTTTATATTAGTCTTACCGCTGTTTTCGTCTGTTTCAACCTCCATACCGAGGCTTTGCAGAAGCTCCTGAGCGGCATTGTAACCCATCTTCTTCTGTCTGTTGTTCATGGCGGCAACCTCAATAATAACCGCAGTGTTTCTGCCCGGCTTTATCGGTATTGTCAGAACGGGAACCTCTATGCCGAGAATTTCGGTGTATTCGTTGTCTATACCCATTCTGTCATAAACCTTTGTGCTGTCCCATACTTCCATATTTATTACAATATCAATCTTTTCGGTAAGCTTAACCGCACCCATACCGAAAATGCGCCTTGCATTAATAATGCCGACGCCGCGCAGCTCAATAAAGTGACGGATATTTTCGGGTGATGAGCCAACAAGAGATTTGCTTGACACACGCCTTATTTCAACCGCATCGTCGGCGATAAGACGGTGACCTCTTTTGATAAGCTCGATTGCGGTTTCGCTTTTGCCGACGCCGCTGTCGCCTATAAGAAGTATGCCTTCGCCATATACTTCAACCAGAACGCCATGGCGGGTTACTCTGGGCGCAAGCTGAACATTGAGGAACGATATCAGCGCCGCACTCAGCTCCGAGGTTGGGTCACCTGAGCGCAGAACAGGAACGCCGTGAGCCTTAGCCGCTTTCATCAACTCGTCAAACGGCTGTAGATTTCTTGTGACAATGATTGCAGGCGGCTTGAGCTTGCACAAACGCTCAAGAACGTGAAATTTCTGCTCGCTGCCGTACTTGTTCAGAAAACCCGTTTCGGTATTGCCGAACAGCATAATACGCTGAGGGTCAAAAAATTCCATAAACCCCGTAAGCTCAAGGCCGGGACGGTTGATATCTCTTGATGAAATAAGAATTTCCTTTGTGTCACAGGGAGTGTACTCGGTTACAAGGGAAAGCTCCTTGATAATTTCGGACAGAGGAACTGTGAAGGTGGATTCCATTATTATCTTCCTTTCAGCGGAAAAATTTATACATAGTTATTATAGCGTATTGCGGCAAAAATTTAAAGGGCAAATTCGATAATTTATTGAAATAGTGATATAACGCCGCAATATTGCGTGTATTATTGCTTTTAATAAATAAAATTCAAAAAAATAATGATAAACTGAATAATAAATTAAAAACAGTGTAACCTTTCGGCGTTTTTTCTGTCTTTACTTATGAAAGGAAGTGGTTCTATGGAGGATAAGAGCATTGTCGAGCTGTTCCGGGCAAGGTCTGAGGAGGCGATAAGCGAAGCGTCAAGCAAGTATTCGGCATACTGCAGGACGGTTGCTTATAATATTCTGCGCAATTCGTCGGATACAGAGGAATGTCTGAACGATACAATGCAGAAAGCCTGGAGCAGTATTCCGCCGGAAAATCCCCGCAGCCTTAAGGCGTATCTCGGCAAAATCACACGCAACCTTGCGCTCAACCGTGTTGAGCAAAGCAATGCGGCTAAGCGCGGTTCGGGGCAATATCCGCTTGTGCTTGCAGAGCTTGAGGAATGTATTGCGTCAGACAGTGACACAGAGAAAAGCCTTGACAACTCAATTTTAAGCGAGTCGATAAACACCTTTCTTGCGTCATTACCGAAGCAGAAGAGAATAATATTTGTCAGGCGGTACTGGCATATGGAGTCTGTAAAGGATATTGCAAAACGGCTGAAAATAAGCGAGAGCAAGGTTAAAACAGAGCTGTGCAGAACACGGCAAAAGCTTAAAGACTATCTCGAAAAGGAGGATATATACATATGAACAGCAGTGCATTACTTCACGCCATAAACGGTATCAAGGACGAATACCTTGAAGAAGCGGACGAAATACCCGCAAGGCACAGCTATAAAAAACAGATTATCGGCATCAGCACAGCCGCCGCACTTGTTCCGGCTATTGCGCTCGGTGCATTGCTACTTCGTCAGCAGCAGCCTTTTACAAGCGATGAAAGCCACAGCAGCACAAATACATCTTCAGCCCACATTTATACCGACATTGACCCGAATGAAAGCTCCTCGGAAATAGCAATATTAAAGCCGTGGGAGGAGATGTCGATAGCCGAGCAATATCCGGAGCTTGATTTTGAAAATGAGAAATACAGCGGCAGGAACACGGTTGTGCAGTCTGAAAGTCTTGGGCAATCGCTTGGACTTACGCACACGCTGTCGGGATATGACGAAATAAATCAAGAAGCGCATCGGACATACGGCGAGGTAGCTGAGATTAACGGAATTTCAAGTCAGTGCGCCGTTGCTGTAAAGCACAAGGAAAGCGAACAGTATTATGTGTATGTAAACGCATACTACAGTCCCGAAACGCTCGGTCAGTTTATTGATGATTTAAGCCTTGAGGAGAACCTCGTAATTAATTCGTTATGGTATGAATTTACTGACGAAAGCGGCAATTCAGCGTCAGTTCATTACTCCGCACCGCCTGAATCTGTCATTTGGGATATGCTGCTGAGCGACAGAAACGCCAAAACTGTTGACCTCGGTGATCCACCAAGCCGGGGAATTGTTACCGTTATGGATATGAGCATTGATATTCCGATTCTGGGATATGAAAACATATCATTATCAATCACAGAGGACGGATATCTCAGGACAAACATACTTGACACGGAAAAGGTTTTTAACATCGGTGTTGACAGAGTGAATGAGTTTGTAAGCTATGTCAAAGGGAACGTGGACGACATAAAAGAAATTCCGACGAACCCCGGTTACATAAACGGGCAGTCTGAGGGAGATTATATTTATTCTGACGACAGCTCCGTTTCCGGCACAGCTTCAGAAGCGGTTTCAAGCACAGCCTCATATTCCCCCGTCACTGCTTCGGAATAAAAAAACAAATTTAAACTCAAAAATAAGCAGGACGAAGCTAATCACTCCGTCCTGCATTTTTTTCGTCTGTTTTCAGTGATTTAAGAAGCGGCGGAACTATTATCCCTGCCGCCGTTCCCGTCAATGCACCTGTCACAATCGACAACAGCAGATAAAGCCACAAAAACGAGAAAACACGGATATCAGTCATCAGAAGCGCCGCAACGGCAAGCTGCACCGTATTATGCGCAGCTGCACTTGCAACCGAAACTCCGACATAGCCGAACCGCTTACACCTAAAAAGCAGCAGCATAACGCAAAGGCTCAGCACACCGCCTGCCAAGCTCATTATGCCCGCTGTGATGCCTCTTGTTATCAGGACAAGCAGAGCTTTTACAATTGCAACCGAAAACGCACCGCCTGCACCGCACAGCGGAATTGCAATTATTATTGCAAGGTTAGAAAGTCCCAGGCGACACCCGGGCACGAGGAATACGGGAGTCGGGAGCATTGATTCGAGCATTGAAAGCACAACCGCAGCGGCGCAAAGCAGAGCACAGCGTGTGACAAAAAGAGCCTTACTGTTGTTCATACGGTTATCCCACCTCCGCATCTACGTTTTGTGATGCACCTTCAAGCGCAACAGTTATTTTACCCGGCAGGCATATAATATTCTGTCCTGCACCGCTTATCCTGCCTGTTTTTTCGCAGAGCTTATCGGGGCAATCGGCGTGTTTCACATATACTCCGTCCTGCCCGACAACAAGTGTAAGTGTAATTCCGTCTTCGCCCGATATTTGATATTCGCCTGATTTTTGCAGAGAGTATTCGGCATACACATTGCCTGCGACCTTGACAACAACACGGTTTGCTGAGCTGTTGCCGCCGAAAACAAAAAACACGGATAAAAGCGCAAGCAGTGCAACAAGCAGAATGATGATAATATCTGCCCTTGCAAACAAAGGTGTTTTGTCAAACTTTTTCACTCGCGCTCCCCCGTTTTGGGTTTATACTAATTCCTGATAGAAAGTAGACTTATATTCGCGAGGATAATTTTTGCAAGACAAGGCGGAGGACGCCGCAAGGCTGACGCCTTGCAAGGACGACAACGCAGTATTGCGGAAATTAGACTGCAAAGATTGTCTACTTTTTATTAGGTATTAGTATTAGTTTAGCACAAGAGAAACAAAAAGACAAACATAAAAATATTTCCGACAGATAACCGCCGGAAATATAGTGCCTTATTATTCGTCCTGCTGTGACTTTTGCTTTTTGATAACCTTAAGTCGGGAGAATTCCTCTCTCTCCTTTTCCTCCAGAGCCTCGGTAATAAATTTAACCGCCGCCTCAAACTTGGGTATCATTATATTTTTAAGAGCGTTTGCCCGCTTTTGTGTTTTCTTGATTGAGTCGGCAAGCCTGTAAACGCTGTTTTCAACCTCGGCAAGCTCGGTTGTGAGCACCTTAACCTCGTTGAATTTGAGATATGCGTCATCAAGCGGCGAGCTTGTGTTGAACAGGCCGTAATGAAGTCCCGGTGCGCTTTCGTCCTGCATTGACACAATCGGAATTTCAACACCCATAACACTGCGGTAAGACAGCTTAAGGCTGTTTTCAATCGGCACACTGCGTGCGATTTCGTCACAGAAGCCGGACAGTATATTCGCTCTCTGCAGGGCAAGGTAGGCTTCGCTGTAGGCGTCGTCTATCTTCCCCTGAATTTCATTTGCCCTGTCAATCAGGGTCATCATTTCACGAATAAGAATATTGCGTTTTTTGTCGAGCAGCGCATAACCCATTCTGGCAAGTGCAAGGGTCTTTTTCGAGCTCATTAAATTTCCCTTGGTTGCAGTAACCTGTGAACCCACAATATTCACCACCTTTAGAATTAAAAATAATTTACCGCAAAATATTATACAAAGAATTAGTCATTGCCGAAATCCCCGGGCGAGGTTTCTTTATAATACTTATCAAGGATAGCGTCGTCAACACGGTCAAGCTCTGCCCTCGGCAGTGTGCCGAGCAGTTTCCAGCCGAGGTCAAGACTTTCGTCAATAGTGCGGTTTGTTGCGGCGCCCTGATTGACAAAATATTCCTCAAACAGCTTGCCGAACTGAATATATTTTTTATCGGTCGGCGACAGCTCCTCCTCGCCGATAACAGATGCAAGGCTTCTTGCACTGTAAACCTTTGCAACAGATGCAAAAAGCTGGTTCTGCAGCGCAGGATGGTCTGCCCTTGTGAAGCCTTCGCCGATACCATCCTTCATCAGACGTGAAAGTGACGGCAGAACTGCCACAGGCGGATAAATTCCCTGACCCTGAAGCGCTCTGTCAAGAACAATCTGACCTTCTGTGATATAGCCTGTAAGGTCAGGAATCGGGTGTGTGATATCATCATTAGGCATTGTAAGAATAGGAATCTGAGTTACCGAGCCTGTCGAGCCTTTAACCATTCCTGCACGCTCATAAAGCGAAGCAAGGTCGGAATAAAGATAGCCCGGATAACCCTTTCTGCCGGGGATTTCGCCCTTTGACGAGCTGAATTCACGCAGAGCCTCGGCATATGAGGTTATATCCGTCATAATAACCAGAACGTGCATATTAAGAGTAAACGCAAGATATTCTGCAGCTGTCAGTGCACACCGAGGAGTAAGAGTTCTCTCGATAATCGGGTCGTTTGAGAGGTTCAAAAACATTACAACCCTCTGCAAAACTCCGCTTTCCTCAAAGCTGCGGCGGAAATAATCCGCAACGTCGTTTTTAACGCCCATTGCCGCAAACACAACGCAGAAGCCCTGTCCTGCCTCGTCGGCAATCTTCGCCTGACGCACTATCTGTGCCGCAAGCTCATTGTGGCTCATACCGGAGCCGGAGAATATCGGAAGCTTCTGACCTCTGATAAGGGTCATAAGCGTGTCTATTGTTGAAATGCCCGTGTTTATATAGTTCTGCGGATACACTCTTGAAACAGGGTTTATCGGCGTGCCGTTTACGTCGGCTTTCTTGTCGGGGAAAATCTCGCCCAAGCCGTCAATCGGTCTGCCTACGCCGTCAAACACTCTGCCGATAATCTCGGGCGAGAGTGAAATCTCCATCGGATGTCCGGTGAGTCTTGTTCTTGTGTTTTCAAGCGAAAGCCCTCTTGTGCCTTCAAAAACCTGCACAACTATGCGCTGTCCGTCCATCTGAACAATTCTGCCCTGACGGCGTGTGCCGTTGTCAAGGCGGATTTCAACGATTTCATCAAAGGACGCATTTTCAACACCGTCAATAACAATAAGAGAGCCGTTGATTTCTTTTACGCCAACATAATCTATAATCAATTTTACAACCTTCTTTCTCTCAAACCGTTAAGCCTGTGCGACCTTTGCAAGCTTTTCTTTTATTTCAGCTCTGTACTGCTCAAACATTTCAAGCTTGTTGTTGGGAATATCATACTTCATCTTTGTCAGCTTGTCGAAAAGTCCCGTTTCAAGCACTCTCGAAATAGGAATTCCGGCGTTGACAATGTGCTTTGCCTTTTTGTGCAGATACAGAATTGTTTTCATCATCTGCTTCTGCTTTTCAAGAGGAACATAAGTATCCTCCGGGTGGAATGCGTTCTGCTGCAGGAAGCCGACACGGATTACACGGCAGGTTTCGATGACAAGCTTCTGGTCGTCCGGCAAAACGTCGGAGCCTATGAGCTTGACAATCTCCATAAGTGAGCTTTCCTCCTGCAGAAGCGCACTTATTCTGCCTCTGTATTTTATAAAGTCCTCGCCTGCGTTCTTTGCAAACCACGGGTCAAGGTCTGTGAAATATTCGCTGTAGCTTGACAGCCAGTTGATAGCCGGATAATGTCTTGAATACGCAAGGTCCTTATCGAGCGCCCAGAAGCAGCGTGTAAAACGCTTTGTGTTCTGTGTTACCGGCTCACTCATATCGCCACCCTGCGGTGATACTGCACCGATCATTGTAACCGAGCCCTGTGCGCCGCAGAGCGTGTCGGCAAGGCAGGCTCTTTCATAGAACTCTGAAAGTCTTGACGGCAGATAAGCCGGGAAGCCTTCCTCGGCAGGCATCTCTTCAAGACGTCCGCTTATTTCACGCAGAGCCTCTGCCCAACGTGAGGTTGAGTCAGCCATAATAGCGCAGTTATATCCCATATCACGGTAATACTCCGCAAGGGTAACGCCCGTATAGATTGAAGCCTCACGCGCCGCAACAGGCATATTTGAGGTGTTGGCGATAAGTACGGTTCTGTCTGTCATCGGTCGGTTAGACTTCGGGTCGATAAGCTCCGAGAACTCCTGAAGAACCTGGCTCATCTCGTTGCCGCGCTCGCCACAGCCGACATATATAATGATATCGGCATCGCACCACTTTGCAAGCTGATGCTGTGTCATTGTTTTACCTGTGCCAAAACCGCCCGGGATTGCAGCTGTACCGCCCTTTGCAATCGGGAAGAGCGTATCTATAACTCTCTGACCCGTTATAAGCGGAATAGAAGCCGAAAGTCTTTGCTTAACCGGACGGGGAGTACGTATTGGCCATTTCTGGCAAAGCGTAAGCTCTGTTTCCCTGCCGTTTTCTTCCTTTACGGTTACGATAGTATCGTTAAGTGTATATTCGCCGTCAGGCTTAACGCTTGTAACCACACACTCACCGATGAGCGGCGGCACAAGCAGTCTGTGCTCAATAATAGGTGTTTCGGGCAGTGTTGCATAAATCATACCGCCGGAAAGCTTATCGCCCGTCTTTACCTTCATTGTTACGTTCCATTTTTTATCCGGGTCAAGCGACGGCACACTTGCACCTCTTGAAATAAAGGCTCCCGAGGTTTTTTCAATTTCCGACAGAGGTCTTTCGATGCCGTCAAATATGTTATCTATAATTCCCGGTCCGAGCGTTACGTTCATCGGTGCGCCTGTGCCGATTATCGGGTCGCCGGGCTTTAATCCCGAGGTTTCTTCATAAACCTGAACGGTTGTTGTTGTGTCTGTGATTCCGATGATTTCGCCGACAAGCTTTTCCTTGCCGACATAGACCATTTCCATCATCGAAAAATCCTTGGCGTTTTTCACGGTTACAACAGGACCGTTGATGCCGTAAATTACGTTTTGATGTGCCATCAAATGCATCTCCCCATAACATCAATTTTTTATTCAAGCGGCAATGTCGCAACCGCTAAATTTTAAGCTTGGAGTTTTGCAAAAACCAGACTCTGCGGTTTTCAAGCTTTGTATCGAGGGTAAAATCAAGAACAATGCCTCTGGAGCTGCACTGTGCCTTCAGCCCGCCGATTGTAATGTCTGAAGCAGCCTTGAAGCTGCAGTTGTTTCCGAAAATATCTGAAAGCTCGCTTTGCATCCCCATATCATCGTCTTTGAGATAAACGGTGATTTCATCGTCTGTAAAGAAATCCGCCGCCTGCTTTGCGTCTTTTTTGAGAGCGGCTTTATATTCGTCTGTTTTTGTGTATTCCAGAAGCTTTTCTTTCGCCTTCAGGAACACCTCGCTCACCATTTCTTCACGTCTGTGATAAAGCTGACGCTTGCCTTCGTCTTCTTTTTTTGCAAGCTCGCCTGCAATGCCGGCGCGCATTGAAGCCATTTCTTTTTGAATTAACGCATGGGCATCTCTTATACCCTCGTCCTCAGCCTTTTTAAGCTCTTCAGCCTTGAATCTTTCAACCTCGGAACGAATCTGATGCTTCTGCTCGTCTGCAAATTTCTGAATTGCGTTTAAGAAGTTACCTGTTTTTTTATCAGGCGACATACTAACCATTCCTCTCCGTGTAGATGTGTTCGGCATTACCTAACACCAATGAATGATGAATAAAAAAATTTCGGTGTCGCCGCTTTGCGGCTCTTTGATTATAGAAGCGAATATAATTGCTGCTTTAATCAAAGAGCGGCACCGCCGTTTTCCGCAAGAGGCGGGGCAAGCCTTACAGCTTGACCCCTATTGCCTCCTGAACATATCTTGTGATTGAGTCCTTCGTTCTTCCGTTGCCGTGACGGTCGGGAATTTCAACAATCAAAGGACGCTGTCTGTTAAGCTTTAAATCATAAATAAGCTCCGGACAAAGAGAAACAAGCCGTTCTGTCATAAGGATAACGGCAACGTCCTCCATCTCCATTGCCTCGGTCAACGCTTTGCGCACCTCGTCGTCACTGTGAATAACGACGCCGTCAATGCCTGCAAGGCGCATTCCCATCTGAGTATCTACATTGTCACTGATTAAGTAAAAACGCATTAATCTCACCAAAGCTTTCGTAAAGTAGCCTTTTCCGTGCGGATTAAACAAAGAGAATAAGGATGGAGATAAGTACGCCGTAGATTGCGATACCTTCTGCAAGAGCAACGAAGATAAGAGCCTTACCGAATGCCTTAGGATCCTCTGATGTTGCGCCGATAGCAGCAGGAGCAGCACCGCAAACGGCAATACCGCCGCCTATACCTGAAAGACCTGTTACAAGACCTGCGCCGATATACTGCAAGCCCTTGTAGGAAGCCTCTGTTGCTGCGGCAGCGTCAGTGCCGGCAGCAGACGCTGCAACCGGGAAGGCAATGCAAAGAACCATCATTGCGGCAAATGATATGAGCTGTCTTACCACTGCGCTCTTTCTGCTGCGGCGGTGTTTGATAACCGAACGGTAAGACATATACATTGAGATGATCAAGAAAAGTACCGGTAAAGTAAGAACGATAAACTGCATAACAAATTCCTCCTGAAACAATAAATATAAAATTTCAACTCCGCAGTGCGGAAGAATTGACTTGATTTTTATGGAAACACTGATTAAATCGTTTATGCAAGCAAGATGTGCAAACAGCTTTCAGCGTGATTTATTCAGTGTTTCCTCTATTTTCTATTCAGTCTTACGGGCTTGAAGGGTCTGCCGTCGCCGATATAGAAGCGGCTGAACATCTCGTAATATTCAAGTCTTAACACCTGAATCGTAACAAGCGTTGCCTCAAGCACCATAACAAAGGCGTTGCCGAACACAACCATAATGATATACGCTACAGACCCCGGTTCACCCAGAAGCTCGGCAAGTGTGAAGAACACAAGCATCATACCGGCGTGAACAAGCACGAATGTGCCGACACGCAGATAAGACATTGTGTTGGTAACATAGCTTAAAAGTGTTTCAAACAGCTCAAAGAAGCTCTGCACCAGAAACTCGCCCCATTTTTCGGGCTTCCAGTTTTTATCGCCGTTAATAAGCTTTGAAAGCGGCTCGCCGAGATAAATAAGGATCAGCGGCACAACGATAAGCCCGAGAACGTACCATATATTCATAACGGGTATTCCGAACAGCGTGCAAAGCATTCCCGACACGAGCGCCGCATAAAAGACAATGCCGCATATTCCGCTCGGGTGGAAAATCGCCCGCCCGAAATCGTGCCGCTTGAACGATGAAAACACGTTAAGAAACATTGCAAAGAGTACAAGGAAAACGCCTATTCCGGCGGCTACGACAACGAGCATTGTCGCACTTTCAAGCACCGGCACAGGCTTGCCGCTCATTCCGACCGCATGATACAGTGGGTCAAGCGCCTCTTCAAATCCGAACACCGAGCCGTAAACAAAGCCGAACAGCGTTGCCGACACTCCGCACGGCATCAATATCTTGCCGATGTCCATCCGTTTGAACTTCCACATCAGGTAGCCTGCTATGGAAAGAATTATTCCCTGTCCCACATCACCGAACATTATGCCGAACAGAATGGTGAAGCTCAGCGACACAAAGAACGTCGGGTCAGGCTCGTTATAACACGGCAAACCGTACATATCAATAAAGAACTCATACGGCTTTGAGAAAAAGTTGTTTTTAAGCTTTATCGGCGGCGAATGTTTAAGCTCATCCTTGCCGTCGGTGAGCGAACACTCGATGCTTTCTACAGCTTCAAGCTGTGACACAAGCTCATCGGCACAGTCGGCGGGAACCCACCCGACCAGGATGAAGCTTTTGTGATAAAACATTGCGTTTTTCTTGATGTCCGAATAAAGCTCAAGCTCCGAAATCTTGCTGAAATAGCGGTTGATATCGGTTTTGTTGTATTTGTAATAGCTTTCAAGCTTGCTGTCGGCAACGTCAAGTTCTTCAAGCAGAGCATTGAGATGCGACTGCAGAATTTCAAGGCTTTTTTCGGGCGTTCCGTGGAAGCCCTCGACATCGCAATGTTCAAAATACAGACCCGAAAAAATCCTGTCGATATCTTCGCTTTTATCTATCGGGGTAACATAAACACCCCAGTAATGCGTTTCGTCCTCTGTGCATATAAAGAACGAGATATACGGGTCATCCTTGTAGTTTTCAAGCTTTTGGTAGCTGTCACGCGGCAGTCTGCCGAAATTTGCCTTTATGAATTCGCAGGAAAAAATCTTGTCAAAATCCATATCCATTCCGGCAAAATGCGATGTTTCTTCAATGCTGCGCTTGCATTGATCAATCCTTTGGTTCAAATCAGCCCGTGTGGCAATGAGCCTTTCAAGCTCACGGTTCATGGCTTCAATCCTGTCCAGAACCTGTTCGTTGCTGTCGATAACATCCCTGACATCTATGATATCCGGCTTTATACCGGCTAAATTCAGCGTTTCGGTAAAATCCGAAAGCGGCTCAGAGTAAGGGTTTTTGTCAGTGACAGGCATAAAGCCCCTTGTGTCGGAATAAAAGTTCAACGGGTCGTCCGGTTGAAATTCTCCGGACCTGCCGCATATGTTGATAACCTTGTCAAGCTCCGACCTCAGACCGATAATACCAATTGATTTAATTGGAGAAACAGCCATCAGGGTACCTCCTTAAATTATTGATATATCAAAAGTTTTTTTATTGTATCCGGGTCAACTTTATATCGTACACCCTCGATAATGTTGATTATGTTGGTAAGCTCTGTTTGTGCAAGGCTAAAATAGCTCATCATCACGACTGTAGGCACGGTTGAAAACCGTATCTGCCGCTTTGTATAGTTATAATCGCCTCGCCTGTCGATTTCACCGGCATAGTTGTATTCCATTTTTGCAATGCGCTTACCGATGCTTGAGTGAGCAGCCACCGCAAAAAGCTCCTTCGGCGATGCTGCGTTGCACATCTCACGCAATACAGGCTCTCTGACCGAACCGTGAGGCAAAAGCTGCTTTCTTATCTCGTCCGGCTTCAGGTGATAATACTTCTGAAGTCTTAACACCCTGACGAAATTGCTGAGGTCAATGTGCGTTGTAAAAAGCTCTGAAAGAGCCTTTTTCTCCTGCCCCTTTGTATGATTGTTGATAATTTCAAAAAGATTGTCATACATATCGGAGTAAAGAGCATTTTCAATCGCCGGCACATCAAGCTCGCCGTCGCCGACGGGTCTGAAAGGCTCAAGCAGCTTTTTGTATTTTGTTTTTTCCACAGCCGCAAGCAGCTCGGAATAATTTCTTGCTTTTGCAAGCGCCTTCAGGTCAATCTTTGTGTGCGCCTCAAGGTGCGAAGGCAAATCAAAAACATATCTTTCGGTATTGCCGGAGCTTAACAGCATAACAAAGTGAGAAAGCTGTTCAGCCTCGGTCTTGTTTATCAGATACTGCGAAAATGCCTCGCCGGTTGCTATTTCATAATGTGACAAAGAGGCAAAATCCTGAATAAGCTCCTGCCTTAGCACCGCTTCAAGCTGTCCTCTGTGAACATCACGTTCACTCATATTGTTAAGCACCTTTGAATAGTGCGTGTGCGTCTTAAGGTAAGCCATAACCTCGCCGACGCTTGAGCATCCTATAAGCGTCTGATAGTCCTTTTCTTTTAGCCGCCTGCCGTATTTTGCCCTTGCCTTGGCAATTATGGCGTTTGCGGCGTACTTCGTGAGTACCATCGTTCAGACTCCTTTCTGAAAAAATAACGGTTAAGGCATATTAAGACTCAATCACCGCACTGACAATAGAGTCAACCCACTTGTCACAATTTTCAGAAAAGTTCTTTTCAAGCCTTTCAAGAGCCGCTTTCTGCTCCTGCTGTGATTTCTTTAGCTTTTCGTCCGCCGCCTTGCGTTCCGTAATTTCGTTTTTGGCGATACGCTTTCTTGCTTTTTCAATATAGTTGTTGTAAACGTCCTCCTTAGCCTTGGCTATGTCAGCCTCGGAACTGACCTTTTCCTGATTAGCCTCTTCAGTCAGCTCACGCGCTTTTTCGTCCATTTCAACAATCTTTGCGAGCATATCCTCCATATGAACACCTCCGTACGGGATTAAAAATAAATGCGAGGAACACAGCCCTCGCATTTCGTCGTTGAAACGTAAAGTAAACAATAACAATAGCAAAAACCATTACATATTCAAAAGCATACATATTAATATGTATATGTGTTCTGCGTTGTCGCTATTATAGCACTCACGGTTCGTTTTTTCAAGATAAAATTAAGCATATCTTAAAATTTTTTTCGAATTTTATTTACATATTACAAATCCGAATGTATATTATCACAAGGTTTGTAACATTCAAACTCAGTTCTTCAGACTCTGAAGCGGTGCGGGTATTCTGCCGCCTCTTGAAATGAACTTTGCAGGAGAAGCAGTGTTAAGCTCCATAACCGGTCCGCCGCCCAGAAGACCGCCGAACTCAAGCCAATCGCCTGCTTTTTTGCCGATTGCAGGGATAACCCTGACAGCCGTTGTCTTGGAGTTGACCATACCGATTGCCGCCTCGTCGGCTATGATAGCCGAGATAACCTCTGCGGTTGTATCGCCCGGAATATTTATCATATCAAGACCTACAGAGCAAACCGCAGTCATAGCCTCAAGCTTTGTAAGAGTCAGACAGCCGCTTTTTGCCGCCGCAATCATACCGGCATCCTCTGTAACGGGTATAAATGCGCCCGAAAGTCCGCCGACGTGTGACGACGCCATAACGCCGCCCTTCTTAACCGCATCATTAAGCAGAGCAAGTGCCGCCGTTGTGCCGTGAGCTCCGCACTGCTCAAGACCCATTTCTTCAAGAATATGCGCAACGCTGTCGCCGACGGCAGGCGTCGGAGCAAGCGACAAATCGACAATGCCGAACGGCACGCAAAGGCGCTTTGAAGCCTCCTGAGCGACAAGCTGACCTGTTCTTGTTATCTTGAACGCAGTCTTTTTTATGAGGTTTGCAACCTCGGTGATATCGCAGTCGCCGCATTTTGACAGCACAGAACGGACAACGCCCGGACCCGAAACGCCGACATTGATTTCGCAGTCAGGCTCAC
Source organism: uncultured Oscillospiraceae bacterium (assembly GCA_958448165.1). Lineage (GTDB taxonomy): Bacteria > Bacillota > Clostridia > Oscillospirales > Acutalibacteraceae > UBA7067. The sequence continues at coordinate 3,556 of CAUDCW010000012.1, read as the reverse complement.
CCGGACCGTGAAAAGCGCCTGCCATAAACGGGTTGTCCTCGGGCGCATTGCAGAAAACAACAAGCTTTGCGGCGCCGATGCACTCTCTGTCCTTTGTAAGCTCGGCGGTCTGTTTGATAACTCTGCCCATTTTGGCTACGGCGTCCATATTGATGCCTGCCTTTGTGCTGCCGATATTGACTGACGAGCAGACGTGCTCGGTTTCGGCAAGAGCACGGGGAATACTCTCGATAAGGCCGTAATCACCGCTTGCAAAGCCCTTCTGAACGAGAGCCGAGTAGCCGCCGATAAAGTTCACGCCGACTGTCTGAGCGGCTCTTTCAAGCGCATATGCAAACTTGACGGGATCGCTTGACGGACAGGCAGCCGCAAGCATAGCAATCGGGGTGACGGAAATACGCTTGTGAATAATCGGAATGCCGTATTCCTTTGAAATATCCTCACCTGTTTTTACAAGATCCTTGGCGTAGCGGCAGATTTTGTCGTAAACCTTGTCGCAAGCCTTGTCAATGTTTTCATCAACACACTCGAGCAGTGAAATACCCATTGTAATTGTTCTTACGTCAAGGTTTTCATTGTCGATCATATTGATGGTTTCAAGTATATCATGTGTATTAATCATATGAAAATGCCTCCAAAATTAAATCCTGTGCATTGAGTTGAAGATATCCTCGTGCATAATGTGAATCTTAAGTCCCATCTCGTCGCCAAGCTCTGTAAGGCTGTTTGAAAGCTTGTCAAACGGAACGCTTGATTTATCAATATCTACAAGCATAATCATTGCAAACATATCCTGCAAAACAGACTGTGTTACCTCCTGAATATTTATGCCATACTCAGCGCAGGCACTTGACACCTTTGCAAGAATTCCGACAGTATCCTTGCCGATAACAGTAATAAACGCACGCATAATTAGTCCTCCTGAAAATAGTTTTACATCTTATTATCTTATTTTTCGCCCTGACTGTCAATAGCGGCACAGGATTTTGTCAAATAAGTAAAAATTCTTGTATAATAACAAAGAAAACTGCATAAACATTAGAAATTTCTTGAAAAAGATGCAGGTTGAGGATATAATTTATTAGAGTGAAGAGTGGAGATCGTAGGGAACTGGCTTGCCTGTTCCGGTTCGCTCATATGGATGTAATATCTATTCTAATTTTGCTAAAAATCGTAGTATTTGCATCTATCCCGGAACGGTCAAGACCGTTCCCTACGAACATACAGCCTTGTTGCGAGTAAATTCTTAATTCAAAGAGCAGCGCAGCTGCGACAACAACAATTATGCATTATGCATTATGCATTCTGAATTACGAACTCTCCACTCTCCACTCTTAACTCTTTACTTTGCGGCACAGCCGCACATATCGGGAGCAATTTTATGATAAAAAATCAACTTATTGCCGACAGCCACACACACAGCAATAACTCGTTCGACGCCGAAAACAGCGTTGCCGAAATGCTTGAGCGTGCAAACGAAATCGGTCTTGATTATCTGACGATAACCGACCATTTTGAAGCGGCGTTTTATTTTGAGCCGGACGAGGAATTCGGCGATTTAAAAAAGCTTTTGCCGCAGTCGGTGAGCGACACAAGGCAGCAGCAGTCAATAACAAAAGGAAAAACCGAGCTTTTATGCGGCATTGAGCTTGGCGAGCCGCTGCACGATATCAAGGCGACAAACGAGGTCTTGTCGCTGACGGACTATGACTTTGTGCTTTGCTCAATGCACAACCTCAGGGATATGGGCGACTTTTTCTGGCTTGATTATAAAAGCGAAGACATACCGGAGCTTTTGAAAAAATATTTTATTGAGCTTACCGAGTGCGTACAGTGGGGCAATTTTGACTCACTCGCCCACATCACCTATCCAATGCGTTATATATGCGACAAAAGCAGAATCAGCGTTGATTTGTCGGACTATAAAAACGAGATAGACACGCTTCTGGCTCTTCTTGCAGAAAAGGGCAAGGCTCTTGAATTCAACACCTGCCGCAACGACGCTCTGTCGCTTGAAACAGTCGGCAGCTGCCGTGATGTTCAATTTTTAAAGCGCTTCAGGGAGCTTGGCGGCAAATATGTAACCCTTGGCAGTGACGCACACAAAACCGCAGACCTTGCAAAGGGAATTGACGGCGCAATCGATATTCTGCGTTATATCGGCTACGGAGAAATCACCGTGTTCAAAAACAGACAGCCGCATTTACTGCCGATAAAATAACAGGCAATTTCAGTTATGCGTGCATATTTTCACCCTACTGTCAAATAATGAATACGGGTGAATATTATGGAATTAATTAATGTTGCATTTTCCTCTCTTGCCTCGCTTGCCGCGCTTTTTTTGCTGACAAAGCTTATGGGCAACCGCCAGATGTCACAGCTTACAATGTTTGATTATATCAACGGAATAACCATCGGCTCAATCGCTGCCGAGATGGCGACCTCGCTTGAGGACGATTTGCTGAAACCGCTGACTGCAATGGTGATATACTCGGTCGTGGTGGTGCTGATTTCCGTAACGTCGTCAAAATGTGCGGTGATACGGCGTTTTTTCGGTGGACGATCGCTTATACTGATGAGCAACGGCAAGATTTACAGAAACAACCTGAAAAAGGCAAAGCTTGATTTGAATGAATTTCTTATACAGTGCCGTGTCAACGGTTACTTTAACCTTGACGATATTGAAGCCGCCGTATTTGAAAGCAACGGCAGAATTTCTTTCCTGCCGAAAGCCGGCAAGCGTCCCGTATGCCCCGAGGACGTTCATCTGCATCCTAACAAAGCCGCATATTATTTGACGCTGATATCAGACGGCGAGGTGCTGCATAAAAATCTGCACGCCGCAGGCAAGGACGAAATCTGGCTTAAAAAGGAGCTTAAACGCTTGGGCTACGGCAAATATTCCGATGTGTTCTTCGCCGCAAGCGACGGTATAGAGCTTGTCGCATACGGCTATGAAAAAACAGAAAACAAAAACGATTTATTCCAGTAATTTTGCGAGGTGGATTTGCAAATGATAATAATGTCAGTAGATCTGGGGCTTGCAAGAACCGGTCTTGCAGTGTGCGACAAAACCGAGCTGCTCTCCTCTCCCCTGTGCGTGATTGAGGAGCGTGACCTGAATATTTTAGCGGATAAAATAGCCGATAAAGCACAGCAGTGCCGTGCCGAGCTGATAGTTGTGGGTCTGCCGAAAAATATGGACGGAAGCGAAGGAGAATCGGCGCAAAGAGCAAGGGAATTTGCAAAAGCCCTGTCGGAAAAGACAGGGCTTGAGTGCGATTTGCAGGATGAACGCGGCACAACGATAACAGCGCACAATTATCTGAATATTACAGACACCCGAGGAAAAAAGCGCAAGAGCGTTATCGACAGTGTTGCGGCGACAATTATTCTTGAGGATTATCTTGCCTACCGCAAAAACCACCGTACATAATAAAAAACACGTTTTCACGGGTGAATTCACTGGTAAAATGAATGGATTTCGGCGAATTTTGAATTATGTAGGTTTGTCAATGATGTGTTACAAAATTAGAAAACTTCGCCGGTAGAAAGA
>CAUDCW010000011.1 GCA_958448165.1 uncultured Oscillospiraceae bacterium | reverse complement strand
GTCAAGGTGCGTGCTTAATATTTAATCACAGCTTACTCTACCCCAATCCTTGAAACGACCAAAGGGCAAGCCCTTTGGAAACCCGCTGTGCGTTCAGCTTTGTGCGATTGTCAAGCTGTCTGTCACCGCTCCTTTTCCAATGCGAACCTTCTTCGGGTGCGTTTAATGGCACTTTATGCACTTACAACGCATAAAGTGCCAAATAAACGCTCATACTTTTTATTCTCGTTTGATTTGCGTATTCAACACTCATCAGAGCGACACGGAACGGTCAAGACCGTTCCCTACAACCTTGTTTCAAGTATTCTATAGTTCCTAATTCCGCATTCCTAATTATCTCAACTCTTCTGCCTGAAATGCTCAATCATTTCGCTTGTCAGGCTGATATTGAGGTCAGTCGGCGGTATCTCGTCCCTGTGGAACCATTCTGCCTTGGACAGCTCTTTTTCGTCCATAGTCACCACATCACTGCCGTCAAGACGTGCAAAATACCCGAGCAGAAGCGTGCCGGTGAAGCCCCACGGCTGGCTTTTATAATAGGTTATATCCTTGACCCTTAGTCCGACCTCCTCCATAACTTCACGGCGAACCGTCTGCTCTGCACTCTCGCCCGTTTCGCAGTAGCCTGCAATAAGGGCATATGTTTTGTATGAGCTGTGAGCGCTGTTGTATTTTGTCAGCAGTATTCTGTCGCCGTCAGTCAGCGCCACAATAACACTCGGCGCAATCTGCGGATAATATGTCCTGCCACAGGTGTCGCAAATCATCGCACGCTCGCTGTCACTGTGCTTCAGCTGCGCACCGCAGCAGCCGCAAAAGGTGTTGCAGCGATAAAAACTGCTGATGTGCTTTGCGGTGACAACGGCAAAAGCCTTGTACTGCGGCTGAGCTGTCCTGAAGCTCTGCATATTCTCAAGGCTGTAGCCGTCGGGAGCATTGAGCGAATCAAGGTTCAACAGAAAAAAGCTCTCGTCGTTCAGCCTGAACAGATACCGCATACTGCTCTTATAAGCGGAAAAATCGCCCACGGACGGAAAGAAGAACTCCCCGTTCTTGAAGCTTACCAGCGCACATTCGCCGACAAAAACAATCAGCGGACATTCGTCCTGCGGCGGCAGGTTCTCATATTCTATTTTAAGCTGTGCCGGAAAAATATCCTGCAGCACTCATATCACCCCGTTATTTTGACTTCACCCTTGACGCAAGCGTAAAGAGAAGAAACAACACCAGATTCATAATTACGATTGTCGCACCTGTCGGCGTTTCCAGAAAATACGAGCCGACAATGCCTGCGATAAAGCAGATAACCGACACAACAGCCGAACAGATTATTACCTTTCTGTAGGTTTTGCAAAGGCGCATTGACGTGAGCGCCGGAAAAATAATCAGGCTTGAAATCAGCAGTGTGCCCATTATACGCATCCCGATTACTATCGTCAGGGCAGTCAGCAGTGCGATAATCATATTATATGCACCGCTGTTAACGCCTGTCGCCTTTGAGAAACCCTCGTCAAATGTGACCGCAAAAATCTTGCCGTAAAACAGGATAAACATAACAATAACAATAACCGACAGACAAACGCTCAGCACCGCATCGCTCTGACTTGTGGCAAGAATACTGCCGAAAAGATAGTTGCTCAGATCGGTGTTCATACCGTTTCCGACTGTCGCCACAACAACGCCGATTGCAAGCGCACTGCTTGAAATAATGGCTATCGCCGAATCGCCCTTGATTTTACTGCTCTCGCTTAATCTAAGCAGCAAAAATGCCGCAATGACCACCACAGGCACAGCCACCCACAACGGAGCAACATTGAACGCAGACGCTACAGCCAATGCACCAAAGCCGACGTGCGACAGACCGTCGCCTATCATTGAATATCTCTTAAGCACAAGGCTGACGCCAAGCAGAGCCGCACACAGCGCAACCGGGATACCGACTATCAGAGCACGCTGCATAAAAGAAAACGACAGCATCTCTATTAATTCATTCATAATTTACCTTCTTCCTTTATGGTATAAACGCTCAGAGCAGATTGTGACGATAAAATCAAAGACACCACTTTGAACCTCAATTTCTGATACAGATAGACGCAAATCTTATCAGGCATTTTGTTCCCCGCTGTAGTGCCTGATATGCGACATATCATGATGCTGTTTTGAGTGCTTCTCGCACCCGTCGCAGTGGCAGTTGTGATAAAGAAAGCGGCTGCCCATTTCGCTGTGCGTATAATCGGCGGTAGTTCCAAAGAAAAGCTCCTTGTTGCTCAGGTGCAGAATATGGTCTGCCTTGTCAACGGCGGCAACGATATCGTGCGACACCATTATAACCGTTATGCCGTTTTCCTCGTTCAGCGTTTTTATTATGTCATACATCTCGGACGCCGCCAGTGGGTCGAGTCCCGTCACAGGCTCGTCAAGAATAAGCAGCTTGCTTGTGGCGCAAAGTGCTCTTGCAAGCAGTACCCTTTGCTGCTGTCCGCCGGAAAGCTCCCTGTAACAGCGGTTTTTCAGGCTTGCTATGCCGAGCTTTTCCATATTCTCAAGCGCAGTCTTTTTGTCGGCTCTTGAATAAAACGGTGCAAGACCTCTCTTATTCAGCCTGCCGGACAGAACAACCTCATATACAGACGCAGGAAAATCCTTTTGTGCGCCTGTCTGCTGCGGCAGATAGCCTATCTCGGTTTTTTTCAGTCCGTCGGAGTATATTATCTCTCCGCTTTTCAGCGGCTTCAACCCCAGCAAGCCTTTCATAAGCGTGCTCTTGCCCGAGCCGTTTTCGCCGACGATGCACAAATAATCTCCGCTTTCAACGCTGAAGCTCAGGCTGTCAAAAACCGTTACACCGTCATAGCTCATTGATATGTTTTTACATTCTATTATCGGCATTTTATCATATCCTTTTTATAGAGTTAAGAGTGGAGAGTGAAGAGATGGTTGTCGCCGCAAGCGGCTCTTTTAATTAAAAAAACCTCTTTACGAGTAAATCCTTAATTCAAAGAGCAGCGCAGCTGCGACAACCATAACATTTGCCGCAGGCAAATATTTCATAGCGAAGCTATTTCATATTGCGTAGCAATATTTCATAAATCCCGTCAGGGATTTATTTCATTGTTGTTTAGCACAGCTAAACAACAAAGGGCGTGTTGCCACGCCCTTTAAGTATAACATTATTTGAAGCAATGTCAAATATTATGCTGTTTTCTTGCCCTTGCTCTTCTTGTGATTCTCCCATACAACCCACAGTGACGGTGCGATTGCAAGTGAAGAGTAGCAGCCTGAAATCAAGCCAACAATTGTCGGCAATGCAAATTTGACTATTGAATCAAGGTTGAAGATGATACCTACCGCATAAACACAGCCAACAGCCATTACGGTTGTAACAGTGGTAAGAATTGATCTCTTGAGAACCTGAGTAAGGCTTGTGTTTGTGAGTGTTGCAAGGTCTGTTCTGCCGCCGAGAATCTTGCGGTTTTCTCTGATTCTGTCGTACGCAACGATTGTGTTGTTCAGCGAGTAACCGAGAATCATAAGCACAACGGCAATGAAGTTGCCGTCAATCGGAATTCTGAGAATGACATAAAGGAAGTAAATTACCAACACATCATGGAACAATGCAACAAGCGCCATAATACCGGCTGCAAAGCCGTTGATTTTTCTGAATCTGAATGTTACATACAGAACCATCAGAACGCAGGCTATTGCAACTGCAACCAGACACTTGAGGAAGAACTTTCCGCCCATTGTTGACTCAACCGAGCTTGACTCGCTGTACTCAAAGCCGTTATCGGGGAATGTGGTTTCAAGAGCCTCGGTGATAGCCTTCTGCTGGTTAAAGTCGATGGAGTCGGTGCCGGTGAACTGAAGTGATACTATGTACTTATCACCGGTGTTCTCTTCGCCGGCAATCATATTTTTAGAGATAGAGAACGAAATTTCCTGGTCTGTTGCCTTCTGAAGAACATCCTTGAGCTGTTCCTCGTCAATTGCACCTGTGTAGCTGTACTTTACTATTGCACCGCCTGTAAACTGAATGTCAAGCTGTGTACCGAAAATCAGGTTACAAATAATGCCCAGTGCCATTATCGCAATTGAAATGCCGAAGAAAATTTTTCTTTTGCCGATAAAATCAATTACCTTTTTCGGAGCTGTTTCTATAGTCTTGTTCATTTGCCAACACCTCCGTATAAGAACTTCTTGCGGAAAATTTTAAATCCGGAAATTGACTTGAGCATCAATCTTGACGCAAACACACCCATAATGAAGTTTGCAATAATACCCATAAGCAGAGTGTAGCCAAACGAATAGATTGTACCTGTTGTTGACTGGCCGAAAATTACAGACAGAATGTTTGTCGGGCCGAACACCAGAAGCAGGATAAGCGCAACAATGATACTCGTTACGTTACCGTCAAAGATAGCCGAGAAGCTGCTCTTTGAACCTCTTGATATAGCCGTGTCGAGCGTTTTGCCCGAGCGAAGCTCCTCTCTGATTCTTTCGGCGGTGATAATGTTGGCGTCAACGCCCATACCGATTGAAAGAATAAGACCTGCAATACCGGGCAGAGTCATTGTAAAGCTTGAGAAAGCCGGGAAGAAGCCGGACACCGCTGCAAGCATCAAGCCAACCTGACCGATAAGCGTAATTGTTGCGATAAAGCCGGGCAAGCGGTAAATAACAATCATAAGAATAGCGATAAGTATGATTGCGGCAACGCCTGCATAAGCCATAGCCATAAGCGACGAAGAACCAAGCGTCGGGCTGATTGTGCCGAAGCTTGCGGTTTCGAGCTTGAAGGGCAGCGCACCTGCGTTAATCTTGTTGGCAAGGTCTGTTGCCTCCTGAGCAGTAAAGCTGCCCGTGATGCTTGCCTTGCCGTTTGTGATTTCGCTCTGAACCGTCGGTGCGGAAATCATAATATCGTCCATCCATATAGATACCGTCTTGTTCAGATTCTGCTTTGTGATGTCGGCAAAGATTGACGCATCCTTAAGCTCCAGCGATACCGAATATTCCGCCTTACCGCTTGAGTTGTCAAGCATAGGCTCTGCCTTTGCAACGTTGCTGCCGTCCATCAGAATCTCTTCGGTTTCACCCGTAGGTGTTTTATAAACTGTTTCTCCGTTTGAGTCAAGCTCGGTTGTCGCATATGAATTTCCGGGACGGAACGTAAGCTGAGCCGTTGCGGAAATTTCGTCGATGGCTGCTTCGGGATCAAAATTCTCCTCGTCCTCTTTCCACGGGAAACGAACTATAATGCGATCCGACGAGCTGTCGGCATAAAGCTCATAGTCTGTGATGTTGCTTGAAACAAGTCTTGTTTCAATAACCGCCTTGGCGGCTTCCATTTCCTCATCGGTTGCGTCAACATCGCCTGCCGGCTTAAAGGTCGCCTCAACGCCGCCTTTAATATCAATGCCCCAGCGGATGTCGTTTACACCCTTGATAACGGTTGTCTTGATATCGCCGTATTGGGTTGAATAACCGAATATGGCAAAATAGGTCAAGGCAAGTATAAGGATTGCAACGATGAAGAATACCGGTTTTGACACTCTTTTCATGTGTGTGTATCCTCCAATACTGAATATAAAAAAGCTCCGTGTAAAATAAAAACTCTGTCAGTTCGCACCTACACGGACATAACAGAGTTATTATACGTTTTTTACGACAAAAAGTCAATGGAATGGAATTTATTATATACTATTTTTTACTAATTTTGTGCAATTCCAATATATTTCGACCTAAATTATTGTGCAAGCAATTTCTCGACAGCGGCAAGCTTTGCACAAATACAGAACAAATCCATAGCCACTTCAAGCTCTGACACCGGCGGGAACGACGGAGCAATGCGGATGTTGCTGTCGCGTGGGTCGTTTCCGTACGGGTATGTTGCGCCTGCGTCTGTCAGGACAACTCCTGCCTCTCTGCAAAGGGCGACAACCCTTTTTGCACAGCCGTCCATGACGTCAACGCTCACAAAATATCCGCCGTTAGGCTCGAGCCAGCTTGCAACGCCTGTGCCGCCAAGCTGTTCGTTGAGCTTTGACACAACAACATTAAAGCGGGGTGCAAGCACAGCCTTGTGCTTTTTCATATGCTCACGCACACCGTCGGCGTCCTTGAAGAACAGCACATGGCGCAGCATATTCAGCTTGTCATAGCCGATTGTCTGATACTGATATCTTCTTTTGAACAAAGCCATATTCTTCTTTGAGGTTGCCATAGCCGCAACACCCGAACCAGGGAATGTGATTTTTGAGGTTGAAGCGAATATCAGCGGCAGATCCTCGTTGCCGTACTTTTTGCACTCGTGAACAATGCTCAGAAGCTTTTCGGGCTTATCTGTTACATCGTGAATGCAGTATGCGTTGTCCCACATAATGCGGAAATCCTTTGCCGCAGGCTTCAGCTTTGCAAAGCGTGTAACAGTTTCGTCCGAATATGTGATACCCTGCGGGTTAGAATATTTCGGCACACACCATATACCCTTGACCTTTTCGTCACTCTCGACAAGCTGTTCAACCATATCCATATCGGGTCCTGTCGGCGTCATCGGCACCGGAATCATCTTTATTCCGAAATACTGCGTTACGCCGAAATGACGGTCATAACCCGGCGACGGGCACAAAAACTTGATTTCGCCCTGCTTCTCCCAAGGCTCACAGCCCTCAAAGCCTGCGTGCATCATACAGGCAATAGCGTCAAACATCATATTAAGGCTTGAGTTGCCGCCAACCATAATATCGTCCTCGCCGCACTCAAGCAGGTCCGCAAAAATCTGCTTCATTGCGCTGATACCGTCGAGTATGCCGTAATTGCGGCAGTCGGTGCCGTTTACAATGCACTGCTCACGGTTGTTGAGCACTGTAAGCATATCAAGCGATAAATCAAGCTGTTCGCTGCCCGGCTTTCCCCTTGACATATCAAGCTTTAGGTTTCTTCCCTTAAACTCCTCATACTCCTTTTGCAGCCTTTGCTTTTCCTGTATAAGCTCTTCCCTGCTCATTTCATTATAGCTTGCCATAATAAACTATCTCCTCACGAAAATTTCATTATCGTATTTTAGCCACTATATATTCTAATACTTTCGCCCTCAAAATGCAAGCCGTTTTGACAAATCCTGCAAATTTATCATTATGCCTGTTTTAGTGCGGTGTGATATACTTATATTGTGCATATTTTGACGGCTTTTCCGCCTTTTCATATAATCCAACTATGGCGTTCTATGACGTTATGCCGAAAATTTACAAATTTTTCAAAAAAACATTTTTTCAAAAAAAACATTGACATTTCATTTTTCCAAACATATAATAAGGCTAATATGAAAAACCGAAGAACAAGAGTGAGTAGAGGTCATAGCTTGTGTTCAGAGAGCCTGCGGCTGGTGTGAGCAGGCGGCAGCGTGGCTTTGAATGGACTTGCGAGGGCGGCGCCAAAGGAAAACCGAGTATGCGCCGACGGGTTAACCTTTACCGTTACAAAAAGGCTCGTGTGTTGGCACGGATGAGTGGGCGGCTTTGCCGTCAATCTGGGTGGTACCGCAGAAGTTCAAGACTTTTGTCCCTTTTATTTAAGGGGCAAAGGTCTTTTTTGTTGCACGGAAACAAAAAAAGAATGAAATAAATGAGCGGAAATCGTTGATATCCGAAACGAGTTTAGGTTTCCACTACGAAATCTATCCGGAATTCAGCAGAGCGAGCCAGAACGGTCAAAACCGTTCCCTACTACCTCGTTGCGAAATTCAGTAAATTTCTAATTCCTCATTCCTCATTCCTAACTCTCCACTCTTAACTCTGCGGCGAAGCCGCGAAAGGATGTGTTTTTAATGATAAAACCAAGCTTTGAAACAGTAAAGGCGCTTGCCGGGGAATATGACATTATCCCGATATGCAAGGAGATTTACGCCGATTTAACAACACCGATAACGCTTTTACGCAGGATAGCCAAATACAAGAAGGAATTTTTCCTGCTTGAGAGTATAGAGGGCGGCGAAAAGTGGGGACGTTATTCGTTCATCGGCTTTGACCCCAAGGCGAGAATTTATTGCAAGGACGGGGTTGTCACCGTTGAGGGCGAGGGCAGTGCAAGCTATGAAAGCGACAAGCCGCTTGAGGTTTTGCGTGAATATATGAAAAGCTACAAGACCCCCAAGGTCGAGGGCATACCGCCTTTCACCGGCGGATTGGTGGGATACTTCGGCTATAATATGATAGGCTACGCCGAGCCTGTTTTAAACCTTAAAAGCGGCGAATTCAACGATTTTGACCTGCTCCTTGCCGACAAGGTTATTGCATACGACCACTTGAGCCAGAAAATCACAATCATAGTAAATATGAAAACAAACGACCTTTACGCTCAGTACGAAAAGGCTTTAAACGATATTCAGAAGATAATAGATTTAATCACCGACCACTCCCCCATTGAGCCTCAGCAAGCACCGAGAAACGTAAAATTCGACTGCAACTTCTCAAAAGAGGACTTCTGCAAAATGGTTGAAAAGACAAAGAAATACATCTATGACGGCGACATCTTCCAGTGCGTTGTGTCAAGACGCTTTGAGGCGGAATACAACGGCAGTCTGCTTGACGCTTACCGTGTTCTGCGCACGACAAACCCGTCGCCGTATATGGTGTTTATGAAGCTTGGCGGCAAGGAGATAATGTGCTCCTCGCCCGAAACGCTTGTCAGACTAAAAAACGGCAGACTTTCAACCTACCCGATAGCAGGCTCCCGCCCGAGAGGTAAAAACACCGCCGAGGACGACGCACTTGAAGCCGAGCTTTTAGCCGACGAAAAGGAGCTTGCCGAGCACAATATGCTTGTTGATCTGGGCAGGAACGACATCGGCAAAATTGCAAAAATCGGCAGTGTTGAGGTCACCGAGTACAAGCAGGTTCACCGCTATTCAAAGATAATGCACATATGCTCAGAGGTTGAGGGTGACATAAAGGACGGCTGTGACGCATTTGACGCCATCGAGTCGCTCCTGCCGGCAGGAACTCTGTCGGGCGCACCGAAGATAAGAGCCTGCGAGATTATCGAGGAGCTTGAACCCGAGCCGAGAAATATTTACGGCGGCGCAATAGGCTATGTTGATTTCAGCGGCAACACCGATGTGTGCATAGCGATAAGAATGGGCGTAAAAAGCGGCAAAAAGGTTTATGTTCAGGCAGGCGCAGGCATTGTTGCCGACAGCGTTCCCGAAAGCGAATACCTTGAAACGGCAAATAAGGCAAAGGCTGTGATAAACGCCATAGAAACAGCCGCAGAAATCGAGATGTATTGAGGTGCAGCACTATGATACTTTTAATAGATAACTACGACAGCTTTTCCTACAACCTCTATCAGCTTGCAGGAAGCATCAACAGTGATATTAAGGTTATAAGGAATGACGAGCTTTCGGTAAACGAAATAAAAAGCCTTGAACCCACCCACATTATCCTCTCTCCCGGTCCGGGCTATCCGTCAAAGGCAGGCGTGTGCGAGCAGGTTGTACGGGAGCTTGGCGGCAAGGTGCCGATTCTCGGCGTCTGCCTTGGTCATCAGGCGATATGCGAGGCTCTCGGCGGCAGAATTGTCCACGCACGAAAGCTTATGCACGGCAAGTCGAGCATTGTCAGCATCGACACCTCGTGCAGACTTTTTGACGGTCTTTGCAGTAAAGAAAGGGTCGCTCGCTACCATTCGCTTATCGCCGAGTGCGAAAGTCTGCCCGACTGTCTTAAGGTCACAGCAGACGACGAAAACGGCGAGATAATGGCGGTGGCTCACAAGGAGCTTGATATTTACGGCTTGCAGTTCCACCCCGAATCAATCCTCACCGACAGCGGAAAAACAATGATGCAGAATTTTCTTGACATATAAACAACCCCACAAAAGGAATGATTATAATGATTAAAAACGCTATTGAAAAGCTTATCGACGGACAGGACCTAAACTTTGACGAAACAAAAGAGGTTATGAACCTAATTATGTCGGGCGAGGCGACAAACGCACAGATCGCCTCATTCTTAACAGCCCTGAGAATCAAGGGCGAAACCCCGACAGAAATTTCAGCCTGCGCCACGGTTATGCGTGACAAGGGACAGAAGCTTAACCACGACTTTCCCGTTGCCGAAATTGTAGGCACAGGCGGCGACAAGGCAAACACCTTCAACATTTCAACCGCAAGCGGCTTTGTTGTATCGGGCGCAGGAGTGCCGATTGCAAAGCACGGCAACCGCAGTGTGTCAAGCAAGTGCGGTGCGGCTGACGTTCTGGAATCACTCGGAATAAAAATCAACCTCACCCCCGAACAGAACAAACAGGTTTTAAAGGAATGCGGAATGTGCTTTATGTTCGCACAGGTCTATCATTCATCAATGAAATATGCGGCTCCCGTCAGACGTGAGCTTGGCACAAGAACAGTGTTCAACATCTTAGGTCCTCTTGCAAATCCCGCACAGGCTGAAATAAACTTAATCGGCGTTTACGACAAAGCGTTGGTAAGACCGATTGCCGAGGTTCTGAAAAAGCTCGGCGTCAAGAGAGGTATGGTCATTCACGGTCTTGACGGACTCGACGAAATCACCCTCACCGACAAAACAATCGTCTGTGAGATAAACGGCGATAACCTCACTGAATCTGAGCTTGACCCGACGGACTACGGCTTCACACTCTGCGACAAATCAGAGCTTGTCGGCGGTGACGCACAGGAAAATGCAGAAATCATCAAAGCAATCCTCAGCGGCGAAAAGGGCGCAAAGCGTGACATAGTAACGCTCAATTCAGGCGTTGTTCTGTATCTTGCAGGCAAGGCTGATTCAATCAAGAGCGGCATTGCGCTTGCCGCCGAAACCATAGATTCGGGCAAGGCGATACAGCAGCTTAAAAAGCTTGTAAAGACGACAAACAGCTTTGATAATTAAGTTCAGAGTTCAGAGTTTGGAGTTTTGAGTTTAGAGAAACCTGAAACAAGGTTGTAGGGAACCGGCTTGCCTGTTCCGGCTCGCACCGCTAAGTGTTATACTCTATTCCTGTTTTTGATACATAGCAGTAAATACGCCTATTCCGGAACGGTCAAGACCGTTCCCTACAAACTTACGGACATGCTACGAGAAAATTCTTAATTCAAGGAGCCGCTTGCGGCGACAACCATATCTCCACTCTCCACTCTCAACTCTCAAAACTAAAAATGGTGATAATATGATACTTGATGAAATAGCGGCAAAGACAAAAATCCGCATTGAGCAGGAAAAGCAAAGGCTTTCAACCATTGATGCAAAAAAAGCGGCTCTTGCGATGAACCCCGACACAGGCTTCCCGTTCTTCAAGGCTTTGAAAGAGGGAACGCTTTCATACATCTGTGAGGTCAAAAAGGCGTCCCCCTCAAAGGGGATAATCGCCGAGGACTTCCCCTATATTCAGATAGCCAAGGATTATCAAAAGGCGGGCGCATCTGCAATTTCGGTTCTAACCGAGCCTTACTACTTTAAGGGCAGTGACAGCTATTTAACCGAAATTTCAAACAATGTTTCAATCCCGATTATCCGCAAGGATTTCACCGTTGACGAGCATCAGCTATACACCGCAAAGCTCATCGGCGCATCGGCAGTGCTTTTAATCTGCGCACTGCTTGACACCGACACGATAAAGAGGTATATTGAAATCTGCCGCACGCTGGGTTTGTCGGCTCTTGTCGAGGCTCACGACGAATACGAGGTTGAAAGTGCACTAAAGGCAGGGGCAGACATCATCGGCGTGAACAACAGGAATTTAAAGAACTTCACAGTTGATATAGGCAACTGTTTAAGACTGCGCAGGCTTGTTCCGGAAAGCTGTGTGTTCGTTGCAGAAAGCGGAATAAAAACAGCCGACGACATAACCGCACTCAGAGAAAGCGGAGTTGACGCAGTGCTTATCGGTGAAACGCTGATGAGAGCCGAGGACAAAACAGCGGCATTAAGAGAGCTGAACGGCGGTGCGTTATGAGCAGGATAAAAATTTGCGGACTAAAACGGGAATGTGACATAGACTATGCAAACGAGTTTCTGCCCGATTACATTGGTTTTATATTTGCGAACACAAAAAGGTATGTTCCGCCCGAGCTTGCAAAAACGCTAAAGGCAAGGCTTGACAGCCACATTAAGGCTGTCGGCGTGTTCGTGAATGAGGATATAGACCTTGTGTGCGATATAGCGAACGGCGGCACAATTGATTTAATCCAGCTTCACGGTGACGAGGACGAGAATTATATAAACACCATAAAGCAAAGGACAGGAAAGCCGATAATCAAGGCTGTGCGTGTTCAGTCAAGTCAGCAGGTAATTACAGCCGAAAAACTGCCGTGCGATTATCTCCTGCTCGACACATACCGCAAGGAGCAGTACGGCGGCATCGGCGAAAGCTTCAACTGGGGACTTATCCCGAAAACGCTTTCAAAGCCGTTCTTCCTTGCCGGCGGTCTTAACAGCGAAAACATTTTGCAGGCAGAAAATACGGTCAAGCCGTACTGCCTTGATATCAGCACAGGCATTGAAGAAAACGGCTTCAAGAGCCGAGAAAAGATAGAAGAAATAATAAAATTAATCAGGAGTGAAAAATAATGTCAAAGGGCAGATTTGGTATTCACGGCGGACAGTTTATCCCCGAAACGCTGATGAACGCCGTAAATGAGCTTGAAGAAGCTTACAACAAATACAAGGACGACCCCGAGTTCATCGCAGAGTTTGAAACACTGCTCAAGGAATACGCAGGACGTCCGTCACTGCTTTATTATGCCGAGAAGATGACAAAGGATCTGGGCGGCGCAAAAATCTATTTAAAGCGTGAGGATTTGAACCACACAGGCTCGCACAAGCTCAACAACGTTATCGGTCAGATTCTTCTTGCCAAGAGAATGGGCAAGACAAGAGTAATCGCCGAAACAGGAGCAGGTCAGCACGGCGTTGCAACCGCAACGGTAGCCGCCCTGATGGGTATGGAATGTGAAATATATATGGGCAAGGAGGACACCGACCGCCAGGCTCTGAACGTTTACAGAATGGAGCTTTTGGGTGCAAGGGTTCACGCCGTTACAAGCGGAACACAGACGCTCAAGGACGCAGTAAACGAAACACTGCGTGAATGGACAAGGCGAGTAAGCGACACTCACTATGTTCTCGGCTCGGTTATGGGTCCTCACCCGTTCCCGACTATTGTGCGTGATTTTCAGAGCGTTATCGGCAGAGAGATAAAAGCTCAGCTCTTAGAGAAAGAGGGCAGACTGCCCGATGCCGTTTTAGCCTGTGTAGGCGGCGGAAGCAACGCAATGGGAGCATTCTATGAGTTTATCCCCGATGAAACGGTGGCTTTAATCGGCTGTGAGGCGGCAGGACTGGGCGTTGACAACCCGAAAAACGCCGCAACAATGGCTAACGGCACGCTCGGCGTTTTTCACGGTATGAAGTCCTACTTCTGCCAGGACGAATACGGTCAGATTGCGCCTGTTTATTCAATCTCGGCAGGTCTTGACTACCCCGGTGTCGGTCCCGAGCACGCAAATCTTCACGACACGGGCAGAGCGCAGTATGTGCCGGTTACGGACGATGAGGCGGTTAACGCCTTTGAATATCTGTCAAGAACAGAGGGCATTATCCCGGCGATTGAAAGTGCTCACGCCGTTGCATATGCAATGAAGCTTGCGCCGACAATGGACAAGGACAAGATAATCGTAGTAAATCTTTCAGGCAGAGGCGACAAGGACGTTGCCGCAATAGCAAGATACAGAGGAGTTGAGATTTATGAGTAAGACAGCCAAAGCATTTCAAAACGGAAAAGCATTTATCCCCTTTGTAACAGCAGGCGACCCCGACCTTGGCACGACAAAGAAGCTTATTATAGGTATGGCTGAAAGCGGTGCGGATTTGATAGAGATAGGTATTCCGTTTTCCGACCCGGTAGCCGAGGGTGTTGTTATTCAGCAGGCTGACGAGCGAGCCTTGAGTGCAGGCGCGACAACCGACAAGATTTTCGATATGGTAGCAGAGGTCAGAAAAGCTCTCCCCGACTTCCCTCTTGCGTTTATGACATACATAAACCCCGTATATGTTTACGGCTGTGAAAAATTCCTTGCACGGTGCGAACAGCTTCAGATTGACGCTCTCATCGTACCCGATATTCCGTATGAAGAAAAAGAGGAGCTTGCGCCCTACTGCGAAAAGCACGGTGTTGACCTCATATCAATGATTGCACCGTCAAGCGAAAACAGAATCAAGATGATATCAAAGGACGCAAAAGGCTTTTTGTACTGCGTTTCGTCAATGGGCGTCACCGGTGTAAGAAGCGACATCAAGACCGACGTCGGCGCTATGATTAAGAACGTCCGTGAGGTAAGCGACGTTCCCACAGCAATCGGCTTCGGCATTTCCACACCCGAGCAGGCAAGGCATATGGCGCAGTTTGCCGACGGCGTTATAGTCGGCAGTGCAATAGTAAAGCTCTGCGCACAGTACGGCAAGGACTGCGTTGAGCCTGTTAAGGCGTATGTAAAGGAAATGAAGGCGGCTATCGCCGCAGAGTGAAGAGTGGAGAGAGCGGTGCAAGCACCGCAATGAAATAAATCCCTGATGGGATTTGTGAAATATCGCTTTGCGATATGAAATAGCTTCGCTATGAAATATTTGCCTGCGGCAAATGTTAAGGTTGTCGCCGCTTTGCGGCTCTAAAATAATAATGTGAAAAACCTCACACCAAGGCTGTATTGGTCTTGATGTGAGGTTTTATTTTTGGTTTCAGTTATATCGGTACATTTCTTAATTCAAAGAGCCGCTTGCGGCGACACCATATCTCAACTCTTAAAACTTCACTCTCAACTCTGTGGCATCGCCCTGCGGCAGCCTCAGCTATTCAAAAAAACGGCGCACAAAACTGTACGCCGTTTTTATCATTCATCACTCTATCGGTTCAAAGTCGGCTGCGCCGTGCTTGCACAGCGGGCAGATATAATCATCGGGCAGAACGTCGCCCTCATAGATATATCCGCAAATCTTGCACACAAAGCCTTTTTTGCCCTCTGTCTGCGGCTTTGGCTTAACATTGTTCTGGTAATATGTGTAGGACATTGTTTCCTTGTCGCTCATCACTCTTGCCTCGGTAATGCTGCAAATAAACATTCCGTGTGTGTCAAGGTCAACATACTGCTCAACCTTGAGCGACATAAAGGCGTTGATGTATCTCGGCAGGAACACAAGACCGTTGTCAGAACGCAGAACATCAAGGCCCTTGAACTTGTCCGTGTTTCTTCCGCTCTGGAAGCCGAAGGTTTCAAACACCTTGAACGGTGCCTCAACAGACAGACAGTTGACGTTCATTTTTCCCGTCTGCTTTATCGTATGATAAGAATAATTCGCTTTATTGATATTAACGGCGACACGGTTCGGCGAATCCGTAAGCTGTGTTACGGTGTTCACGATAAGCCCGTTGTCACGCTTGCCGTCGTTTGAGGTAACGACATAAAGGCCGTAGCCAATCTTGAACAGAGCGCTCATATTGTGCTTGTCGCTTGCGTCGTCAGACTGCGCAACATACTCCTTGCACAGCTCGTCTGCAAGCTTTTCAAGCTGCTGTGTGCTGTCGGCATTGAGTGCCGACTTGATTGTAACGGTCGTATCGGCAAAGGTCAGGTTCTTGCTCTTTTCAAACATAGCCTTCATTGTCTTTGCGGCAAGCGGTGCCCATGTGCCGTTCTCGATAAACGCAACCGTCCTGTTCTGATAATTTCTCTCGGTAAGGTGGTTTATAAACTCACGCATAAACGGGAAGATATCTGCGTTGTAGGTTGTTGTGGCAAGAACAAGCTTGCTGTAGCGGAACGCATCCTCAACAGCCTCAGCCATATCGTCCCTTGCAAGGTCCATTACCGACACCTTCGGAGCGCCCTTTCTCTTCAGCTCCTCGGCAAGCTTCAGCACAGCCGCCTTTGTGTGGCCGTAAACGGAAGTATATGCAATAAGAATACCGTCGTCCTCTGCTCTGTATGATGACCAGATGTCATAAAGATTTATGTAGTAGCCGAGGTTCTCGGTAAGCACCGGACCGTGCAGCGGACAGATAATCTGAATATCAAGTCCCGAAGCCTTCTTCAGCACATTCTGAACCTGTGCGCCGTATTTGCCGACAATGCCGATATAATAGCGGCGAGCCTCGCACGCCCAGTCCTCGTCAACATCGAGTGCACCGAACTTGCCGAAGCCGTCGGCAGAGAAAAGGATTTTGTCGGTAGAATCGTAGGTCATCATAACCTCAGGCCAGTGAACCATCGGAGCAAAAACAAAGGTCAGCTCGTGCCTGCCGAGCGAAAAGCTCTCGCCGTTGGCAACAACAATCTTTTTGTCCTCTATATCAAAATCAAAGAACTGCTGCATCATCACAAAGGTCTTTGCGTTTGCGATGATTTTTGTGTTCGGATAAACATTGATGAAATTCTGTATATTTGCCGAGTGGTCAGGCTCCATATGCTGTACGATAAGATAATCCGGCTCTTTTCCGCCGAGCGCAGCGGAAATATTGTCGAGCCATTCGTGGGTGAAGTTGATGTCAACCGTATCCATAACGGCTGTTTTCTCATCTTTAATTACATAGGAGTTATATGCCATTCCGTTGGGAACAACATACTGCCCCTCAAAAAGGTCAATTTTATGGTCGTTGACGCCTACATATACAACGTCGTTTGTAATCTGCATGGTTGTGTTCCTCCTTTTATTGTCTGTTGCGTTAATTATAGCATTTTTTAATTCTTCACACAATGCAATCAACACATTTTATTAAAGAATTTTCTGCACATTTCTATTAAAAGCTTTACACTGCAATACCTGTCCCGACCGGACTAATCTCAGCCTTTCGGACTATACATCAAGCATTTATATGCCAAACAAAACATCACTCAATGACGCACAAAAGCACGCAAAAAAAAGACCAACGCTTTCGCATTGGTCTTTATGCTGGTGCGAGTGATGGGACTTGAACCCATACGTCGTGAAACACACGCCCCTCAAACGTGCCTGTCTGCCTATTCCAGCACACTCGCGTTTCTCAGTCAGCGATAGTTATTATATCAAACGAAATCGTCAAAGTCAAGACTTTTTTCAAAATTTTTTGATTTTATTTTCAGCATTGTATATGGCGAACCGAAATTACATAAAATAACACATATGAACATATGAAATTTCTGGGGGATAAAAATGAAAAAATCGTGTTTTTTCTTCTTGCCGCTGCTTATTTTCACCATGATGCTTTGCTCCTGCACACAGCCCGCAATAAACAGCAAATCCGACGAGCTGCGTATAAATTCCTGGAGCGGCAGCGGAGAATACAGCACAAAGGTATTTCTGAGCTTTGACGGCACAAGGGCAAGGTTCAACGTGCAGTCAATGGGAGGTGCAAAAACAATCTTTTACGGCGACTGCATTGTTGACGACGAGAAAATCCGCCTTACAGACAGCCGCCTTAAAAAAAGCTTTGTGTTCAGCTACGACATCGAGGGTGACAATATGACCCTGACCTATAACGGCGGAACAATAAAACTGCACAAGGATTGACGCTGTTTTACTTTTTGTTTTCGATGCTCCACCATCTCATCTCTTCAACCCCGTCATCCGACGGGTGAGAAACGTGCGTTGTAATATCCATTATATACTGCTCTGCACCCGACATTGTTTCGGTCAGCGGCGGCATATACTCTCCCCTTTGACTGTCGCTTTTGTTAACCGTCGGCTTGCTCATCGGCTCACCACCTTCGGGCTTGTTATATTCTCTGCCCGTTATATTATTCTCCCTCACAAAAGGCCGTTAACGCAAGGAAAATACTGATATTATCGAACAAAGGCTATTTACATTTCTTCGCTGATAATTTATAATAAGAAGAAGTGAATAGTAAAGGATGATATTTTTGATACAGTTTGAAGAGCTACGATTAGATTTGGAAAGACTCAAGCCCGATATCGACGACCTTGCAGACGCGCTTGGACTTAAGGCGATGGAATCCGAAATCCAGCAGCTTGAGCATAGAGCAGCCGAGCCGGGATTCTGGGACGATATGGAAAATTCTCAGAAAATTTTACAGCGCACCAGTATGCTCAAGGGCAAGGTTGAGGGATACAACAGTCTTGAGGCGGCATATGAGGACGCACTGGCACTGATTGAGCTTGCCAATGAGGAAGAGGATTTGTCACTGCTTGAGGAAGCTCAGGAAGAGGTTGCAAAAATCAAGGATTCACTTGAACAGCAAAGGCTCTCAACGCTTCTCACGGGCGAATATGACGCCAAAAACGCAATCGTGACATTCCATGCAGGCTCGGGCGGAACAGAGGCTCAGGACTGGGCAGAGATGCTCTACCGTATGTATAACCGCTGGGCGGAGCGCCACAACTTTAAGGTTAAAACGCTCGACTATCTTGACGGCGAAGAAGCAGGACTCAAGAGTGCGACGATACTCGTTGAGGGCATCAACGCTTACGGCTACTTAAAGAGCGAATCAGGCGTTCACCGCCTTGTAAGAGTATCTCCGTTTGACTCATCGGGCAGACGCCACACGTCGTTTGCCTCACTTGAGGTTATGCCTGAAATTGACGACAATATTGAGGTTGACATCAACCCCGAGGATATCAAGATGGACGTTTACCGCGCAAGCGGCGCTGGCGGTCAGAAGGTCAACAAGACCTCGTCGGCTGTTCGTCTTACACACATTCCGACAGGCATTGTCGTAGCCTGCCAGGTTGAGAGAAGCCAGCACCAGAACCGTGAGGTCGCAATGAAGATGCTCGCCTCAAAGCTTATGGAAATCAAAGAGAGAGAGCATCTCGACAAGATTGAGGACATCAAGGGCGTTCAAAAGGAAATCACCTGGGGCTCGCAGATTCGTTCATATGTATTTATGCCCTACACTCTTGTCAAGGACAACAGAACGGCGTTTGAGTCAAGCAACATAAACGCAGTAATGGACGGCGACATAGACGGCTTTATCAACGCTTATCTCAAGGCGCAAAGTCAGGGTACGCTTGAGGAGTAAGTAATGCTCAATATAAAAGCAATGCTTGTTAAGCTGGCGTTCTTTGTTACGGGCATTGTATTGTTGATATCAGTTTCAATTCTCAACAGCTTTAGTCTTATATCGCCAACCACCTATGTTATCAACTCGTTATTCTTGGCTGTTTCAATCGCCGCATCGCTCGTTAGCTTTATCGCACACAAGCGTCTGATAAAAAGCAGCGTACGCATAATAGATATTATAATTTCGGTTGTATTATTTTTGCTCTTATATTTAATTTATCTGATTCCACCGTTCGGCTTTTACGGCTTACACGGTGTGAACAATTCGATAGTGTTACTGTTTGTGTTCAATTTGGGTGCAATGTACTTAGGTGAAATCGCAAAAGTTATGGAGCAGAAAAACAGAACGACAAAAAAGCCGCCGAACGCACCTCAACGGAAGAAAAACCGCTATCCAAACGTGACTGTCCGCATTGGCTTCACGGGTGCGCTGTCGGGTATGGGATACGGCGACAGCACAATGCCGGACAAGGTATTCAGAGTCTTATCCTTTATATTCCTTGCCGTTTCATTGGCGGCGGCGATATTCAATGTTATTTATCCTATTATTGATATGTCAATGATTATCCGTTAATAAATCTCTTTTAAATTAAGCCTGCCGAAAAAACGGCAGGCTTTTCTGCACAAAAAGGACACGGCGAAAACCGTGTCCTGATTTTTTGCTATTAAATTTAATTCTCAATCAGAAAAACTTTGCAATAACATTCAGCGCAACAACCACGATAACAAAAACAAGAGCAAAAAGCTTTGTCCAGCGTGAGAGGAACGCATCAATCGAGCGAGCCTTATTCTTAGAGAAAAATGTATCCGCACCACCTGTAACAACGCCCAGACCCTGCTGATGACCTTCCTGAAGAATAATAACGATGATTATTGCAATTGAAAACAGCAGAAGAACACTGCCGAGAACATATTCTAAAACTCCCATGATTTTCTTCCTTTCGCAAAATATATCAAATTAATGATTTTAAAGATACAACTCAGTCATTTTAACACAGTCACCGCATTTTTTCAAGTGATAATTCAAGATTTTTTCGGCGATTGTCAAAATTTATATAGTATATCCAATATTTACCCCTTGTATTTGTCGCATATTTACTCATCGCTGTGCTAAGCAACATTATCGCTGTAATTCACAACAGCTATTTCGGTGAGGGAGCGGAAAACAAGACATAATCAACGCTCCTTTACCTTCGGTGTCGTCAGCTTTCTTCACTCTTCGCTCTCCACTCTTTATTCCTGCTCCAGCGACGGCTTTACAAACAGGGTTTTCTGGTTTTTATAAATCACCATTCCGGGCTTTGCTCCCGGCACCTTGCTGACATACTTTATCAGCGTATAATCAACCGGCACCTTGCTGCTATCCTTAGCCCTGCTGTGATAAGCGGCAAGCTGAGCGGCATATAAAATCGACTCGTCATCGGGCGTTTCACCCTGAGAGAAAATAACTGTGTGTGAGCCGGGGATATCCTTGGTGTGGAACCACAAGTCATAATTTCTGGCTGTTTTAAGCGTCAGCTTGTCGTTCTGCACGTTGTTCCTGCCGACCAGAATCTTCAGTCCGCTTTTTGAGGTAAATTCAAGCGGCGGCAGAGTGCCTTTCATCTTCTGCTTTGAGCGGATTCTCTTTATATATCCGCCGTCTATCAGCTCCTGCTTTATCTCGGCAAGCTCCCGCTCGGTTTCGGCTCTTGACAGGCTGTCGAACACCGTGTCGATATACAAAAGCTCCTGCTGTGCCTTTTCAATTTCAACCGTCAGATACTGCTGTGCATTCTTCGCCTTGCGGTAGTCCTTGTAGTATTTCTGCGCATTCTGCCCCGGCGTCAGCGCAGGATTGAGCCTGATTTTTATCATCGGCAGGCTTTCGTCATAGAAGTTTTCAACCTCAATTTCAGTCATACCCTTTTCTATGCGGTACAGATTAGCCTGTATCAGGTCGCCCTTTATTCTCAGCTGTTCCCTGTCCTCGCTGTTTGCAAGCTCAATTTTCTGCGTGTTTATCTTTCTTGTCAGTCGCTCGGTTATATTCGTAAGTAGCCTGAGCAAATCCTGTCCCTTGACCCTCATACGCTCTGTCTTGTCACGCTCAAGATAAAAGCTGTCAAGAAGCTCGCTGTAGCTTTCAAAGCGAATAGTTTTTGCCGCTGTGCCGTACTGAAGGATATTCATAAACGAAAAGTCCAGCGGCTTGCCGTTCAAGTCCTGCACCATACACGGCACACCTACATTTTCAGCGATTTCATTAACCGTCCTTTTCAGGAAAAACTCAAGGCGGCTGTACTGTTCGTCCGTCATTGATACATTGTCAAGCTCCGCTCCTCTGCCTGTCAGATGCTCAAGCTCACGGCACACAATCGGCGAAAAGCCCTGAACCGCCGACAATATCGCCTTGTTCAGTGGCACAGCCTTGCCTGAGTTTCTGATTCTGCCGATTATCTCATCAACCGACACCTCAAGCGGATTCAGCTTATCCTGCGGCGGCGGCAGCCTGTATTCAACGCCCGGAAGAACAAGCCTCTGCGACGACATTGTCATATCGACCCTTTTAAGTGCGTCTATCACATTTCCGCTGCCGTCAACAAAAATCACATTGCTGTATTTTCCCATTATCTCAGCTATCAGCGAAAGCTCAATTTTATCGCCAAGCTCGTCCGTTGCGTCAAAGGTAAAGCGCAGAACTCTTTCAAGCTGATGCTGGGTTATCGCCTTGAGCCGTGCGCCGGTCAGTCTTTTTCTTAGCAGCATACACAGCATCGGCGGAGTCTGCGGATTTTCGGGCGGATACTGCGTTATATTCACCCTCGGCGAATTTGCCCTCGCCGACATAAGCACCTTGTATGCTCCGCTGACGCCTCTGAATGCCACTATAAGCTCGTCACGGTTCGGCTGAAAAACCTTTTCAACACGCAAGCCGATAAGCTTTTCTTCAAGTTCAGTTTTTATAAAGCGCAAAAACGCACCGTCCAGCGCCATAAGCTCACCCCCTGTGCGCAGCTATGCTACGCAGTGATATTGCTGTCGCAATGATATTTTGCCAAAGGCAAAGTGAAATATCGCCTTCGGCGATGTGAAATGTGCTTCGCAAATTATGGTTGTCGCAGCTGCGCTGCTCTTTGAATAAATACTCGTTTTAAATTTCTCTTCTGTCCACTTCAACTCAAAACTTAAAACTCAAAACTTAAAACTCAAAACTCTTAACTGCAATATATGTTATTACATTTTGCTCTTGCGGTCAAGAAGAAAAATCAATGGCTTTCCCATCACCGTTCCTCGGGATATACAAGTCCCCATTCCCTGCGCAAATCCGTCATAATCTGCATAACGTCAACTGTTGTATCAAGCTTCAGCGCCGCTGTATCTCCATTCAGAACTGCGTTCTCCATATCCGTCATTTCATACACAAGCGCAAGCTCGGTGTCGCCCTCGCAAAGCTCTGTTCTCTGCCCTGTCTGAGCATCAACTATAACCGCCTTGTCGGCTCTTGGATACTCTGTTATTTCAATATAACCCTTTTCAAAGCTTAAAACGGCTCTCTTGGGCTGCTTTGAGTGCAGGCTGAGTGTAATTGTCGCCATCTCGGCATTATCGTTCATCATAATAATTGCCGCCTGTTCGTCAACTCCGCTTTCCGCAAGCCTTACCTGACTTTTTATATCCTTCGGCTGACTGCTCATAAAGCTTCTGGCAAGGCTTATGGAATAAACGCCGATGTCAAGCAGTGCACCGCCTGCAAGGCTTATATTGAAAAAGCGGTTGCTCATATCATAATCCTTGAAGCTTCCGAAATTGAGCTGAAGCACCTGCAATTTTCCAAGCCTGCCGCTTTCGGCTATCTGCCACAGCTTTTTATAAAGCGGCATATGCCATATTGTCATAGCCTCGGCTATTATCACACCGTTTTCTTTTGCAAGTGCGACAGCCTCTGACAGCTCATCGCTGTTAAGCGTTATTGCCTTTTCGCAAAAGACATGCTTTTTATTTTTAAGTGCCTTTCTGATATATTCAATATGAGTGTTGTGCGGCGTTGTGATGTAGATTATGTCAACCTTTTCGTCTGTGAACATATCGTCAATGCTGTCATACACCTTTTCAACACCGTATTTCTCTGCGAAGCTCACAGCCTTTGAGTGAGTTCTGTTCGCAACCGCATACAGGCTTTTGCCCATTTTCTGCACAGCCTGAGCCATCTGGTTTGCAATCACACCTGTGCCAAGCACAGCCCAGTACAGTTTTTTATCCATAATACTAATTTCCCTTACATATAAAACACAAAAGGACTGCCGCAAAAACAGCTTATACCGTCTTGCCCGGCAGTCCCTTAAATTCATTATTACTTGTGAATATCGTCCTGCTCAATCACAGTGATATCATTTGCCTTAAGCACCTCGACAGCCTTGTCGTTGTCGTCAACACGCAGAATAACAAAAGCAGTGCCGTCCTTCTGGCTGATGAAAGCATAAGCATATTCAACGCTTATGCCGCTGTCCCACAGTGCGTTTGTCGCCTTTGAAAGGCCGCCGGGATTGTCCTCAACGCCGATTGCAAGCACATCGGTCAGCGAAACCGCCATACCCTCGTTTTTAAGTGCGTCAATCGCCTTTTCGGGAGCGTCAACGATAAGGCGCAAAATGCCGAAATCGCTTGTGTCGGCAACCGACATCGCCCTGATGTCTGCGCCTGCCTCTGCGAGAACCTTTGTTATAAATGCAAGTCTGCCCTTTTTGTTTTCAAGAAAAACAGAAATCTGTTGAATCATAATATATTCCTCCGTTCATTAAAGCTTACGGTTGTCAATAACTCTGATAGCCTTGCCCTCTGAACGTGGCAGGCTCTTTGGCTCAACAAGGCGAACCTTTGCGCTGATGTTGAGCGTTGACTGCAACGCCGCGGCAATAGTGCGCTCCAGCACCTCAATATTCTTAACGGTGTCGGAAACCATCTCGGGCGTCATTTCAACCTGAACCTCCATTGTGTCGAGGTTGCCTACTCTGTCAACAACAATAAGGTAGTTCGGGTCCATCTTGAGCGACAGCAGAACGTGCTCAACCTGTGACGGGAACACATTGATACCTCTGATAATGAGCATATCGTCTGTTCTGCCCTTCGGCTTAGCCATCTTAACAAGTGTTCTGCCGCAGGCGCACGGCTTTCTTGACAGACAGCTTATATCCCTTGTCCTGTATCTGATAAGCGGCAGCGCCTCCTTGCCGATGCAGGTGAACACAAGCTCGCCGTACTGACCGTCGGGCAGAACCTCGCCGGTGTCCGGGTTGATGATTTCGGGATAGAACCAGTCCTCGTTGACGTGCATACCCGTCTGGTCGGTACACTCAAACGAAACGCCCGGTCCTGCAATCTCGGAAAGACCGTAAATATCATAAGCCTTGATATCAAGTATTTTTTCAATCTCACGGCGCATATTCTCTGTCCATGCCTCTGCACCGAAATATCCTGCACGAACCTTCAGCTTTTTGGGGTCAATGCCCATTTCACGCACAGTTTCACCGATAAACATAGCATATGACGGAGTACAGCAAATTATGTCTGAGCCGTAGTCCTGCATAATCTGCACCTGTCTTTTTGTGTTACCCGTTGAAACGGGAATCGCTGTTGCGCCGAGCTTTTCTGCGCCATAGTGAAGTCCAAGACCGCCCGTAAAAAGACCGTAGCCGTATGAAACATGAACATAATCGGACTTTGTTCCGCCGATTGAGGCAAGTGCTCTTGCGCAGGAACGCGCCCAGATGTCAATATCGTGTGCGGTGTAGCCGACAACCGTCTGCTTGCCCGTTGTGCCGCTTGATGCGTGAATTCTGATAAGCTCCTCCTTCGGAACGGCAAACATACCAAACGGATATGTATCTCTCAAATCTGTTTTATATGTAAACGGAAGTTTATTCAGATCCTCAATAGTCTTGATATCGCCGGGCAGAATACCCATCTCGTCAAAGCGCTTTCTGTAAAGCGGAACATTGTTGTAGCAGCGCTCCACCATGCTGACAAGCCTTTGCGACTGCAGAGCCGACATTTCGTCGCGTGACATAGTTTCGTATTTTTCTTCAAAGAAATTAGCCATTGGAAACACCTCATTTTTTGTAAGCATAATATCAGTTAGTTAATTATACACCAAAAAATACCCCGATACAAGATTTTTTCGATATTTTGTATAAATTAATCAATCCGTCTTTATGATTTTATCGCTTTTTGCTCAAGTGACTTATCTTGTTGACCTCACAGTTTTTTAATCGTATAATAATTATCGGAGGGATTATTGTGAAATATTTCAAGCTCAGAAAAAGATTTATCAGGCTGATTTCAGTCTGTCTTACACTTGCGACGGTTTTTTTATGCGCCTGTTCTTCCCCTGAAAACACAACGTCTAAAAACAATGACGAAATAAGGGTAACGGTGCTTGATGTGGGTCAGGGTGACGCAATTTTTATCGAGCTTACGGACAAGCGCTGTATGCTGATTGACGCAGGCGAAAGCGAATACGGCAAAGCGGTGACGGATTACATAAGCTCAAGCGGCTATGATAAAATCGACTATCTTGTCGCAACTCACCCACACGCCGACCACATCGGCGGTATGAGCAGAGTTGTAACCTCCTTTGACATCGGCAAGGTTTATATGCCGAGAGCGGCGGCTGACACAAAAACCTACGAAAACCTTTTTAGCACCATAGACAAAAAGGGACTACGCATCAGCACCGCAAAAGCAGGAGTAAATATATTAAACGAGAACAGCTTGAAAATTGATATTTTAGCGCCGAACAGCGCAGATTACGCCGGGCTGAACAACTATTCCGCCGTTATAAAAATCACGTTCGGCAGTGTAAAGTTCCTGTTTATGGGCGACGCAGAAGCCGAAAGCGAAAACGAGATAAAAGCAGACGTTAGCGCAGATTTTGTCAAGATAGGGCATCACGGCAGTAACACCTCGTCAAGTGAAGCTTTTGTAAGGCGTGTCGGCGCAAAATATGCAGCCGTTTCCGTTGCTGAAGAAAACGACTACAACCTGCCTGTCACAGAAATAATAAACCGCTGGAGAAACAGCGGCGCACAGGTGTTAATGACAAAGGACGTCGGCAACATTGTCGCGAGGTCAGACGGAAAGAATCTGACTGTAAACGGTGAAACAGTCAGCATATCAGACGGCGAATCAGGAACTGCTGTTTCAAAAAATCAGACACAAGACAGCCGCTTTATCATAAACAAAAACACAAAGAAAATCCACACGACCGACTGTCCTCTTACGGATGATATTTCAAACAAAAACAAGGATTACACAACGCTTACGCTATCGCAGCTTGAAAAGCAGGGCTACACTCCCTGCAAAAGCTGCAATCCGCACGACTGAAAAAGAGAGGGATAATATGAACGTAACAATTGACAGATTTGAGGGAGAATATGCAGTAGTTGAGATTGATGACGGCAGCTTTGCAAATCTGCCTTTAGCTCTTGTGCCAACAGGCGCAGATGAAGGCAGTGTTGTTTCAATCACGCTTGACAGCACCGCAACCGACAAACGGCAGGAGAAAATAAACAATCTAATGGATAAGCTGTTTGAGGACTAACTTTTTTAAGGAACCCCCACCCTCTCAGACGTATAATAAGTGAAGGGCAAAAAGCAGGAGGTATTA
Source organism: uncultured Oscillospiraceae bacterium (assembly GCA_958448165.1). Classification (GTDB taxonomy): domain Bacteria; phylum Bacillota; class Clostridia; order Oscillospirales; family Acutalibacteraceae; genus UBA7067. The sequence goes on along the minus strand of CAUDCW010000011.1, from coordinate 52,624 downwards.
TATGGACAACGGTGCAAGTAGCTACCGCCGTTTCCTTGATGGCGACGAAGCCGCTTTTGACGATATACTCAACGAATACCGTGACAGCCTGACCTTTTTCATCAACCGTTATGTTCACGACATTGCAGCATCAGAGGACATAGCCATAGACTGCTTTATGGAGCTTATCGTCCACCGCCACCGCTACAACTTCAGAACAACACTCAAAACATATCTGTTTATGCTCGGCAGAAGCCGTGCAATTGACTACATAAGGCATAAAAACAGGCTCAAGACGGTCGAATTATCCGACGCCGAGAGTGAGCCTGCCGACTGCACCGAGCTTGAGGACACTGTGCTTGCAAACGAGAGAGCCAGAATTATAAATGAGGCGCTCAAAAAGCTGCCCGTTGATATGAGCGTTGCCGTTGCATTGGTTTATTTTGAGGGAATGTCGTATGACGAGGCGGCAAAGGTAATGAAAAAGAACGAAAAGCAGGTTGACAATCTTTTGTATCGTGCAAAGGCACAGCTTCGTTCCCTTATCGGAAAGGAGGGTGAGCTGCTGTTATGAGAAGAAGTGAAGAAGAATTCAAGGCAGAGCTTTTCAGACGATGCGGCGAATACAAGAAAGCACAGAAAAAGCGGCGCAGGATAATAACAAGCACCTGCACGTTATCGGCATTATGTATTTTTACGCTTTCGGCGGCGTTAATATTCACACAGCCAAACGACATTCGGCTTTTGGATATGGACAAAGGCACGGCAGATACAGACACTGTGCCGCATGAAAATAATCAGGAGAAATATCTCAGCGGGACTGCCGGCTGCGCTTCTGAACAAACCCTGACAACACAGCGACAAGAGGAACAAATCCTTTCATTTTATCATCAGCACAAGGAGCAGCTTAACAAAATAAAGAACAGCTTGTGGGAGGATAAGTATTCCGTAAGAGAAATACAAGATGACGGCTATATTAGGCTTACCGACGGCTCAGTCATATGGCTTGAGGATATCAGTCCGATTATCAGACAAATATTATGTGACGGCGAGGAATACAACATCAGAGCTATGCACTACGGAGAACGCACCGAAAAAGCGTTCCGGGTAGAAGCCTTTTATCCGGAAAATGATGTAGTAATTGAGCTTGTTTACTCCACGGCAGACCTCACATCAGACAGCAATATGTATTCCCTTATTGAGGATAACTGGTATTTGTTTGTTGCAGGAATGACATAAACTTTAACCAACTACACTTAAAACTAAAACAAAGGAATGTTCGGCTATGAAAAAGAGCAAATTAATATTATCACTGACAAGCCTTGCGCTTGCAGGTACAATGTGTGTAAATCTTTCTGCCTGTGCGACAAACGCCGGCGCACTTGATCTGATGAACGGCGTACAGAGCAAGACTGTGCAGGGCAAAGCGACGGACGAAAAATTCACATCAGCCTATTCTGATTTTGCCGCAAAGCTTTTCAACACCTCAGACGACAAAGACAGCAACTCTCTAATTTCGCCGTTGTCGGTAATGCTTGCTCTTGCAATGACGGCAAACGGCGCAGACAGCGAAACAAAGGCTGAAATGGAAAAGGTTCTCGGCGCAGATATTCCGCTTGACGATTTGAACGAATATCTGTATGCATACATCAGCTCACTCCCAAGCGGCGATGAATACAAGGTAAAAACAGCAAATTCAATCTGGTACCGCAACGACGGTAGCTTAGCCGTAAAGCAGGATTTCCTGCAAAAGAACGCCGACTATTACGGGGCAGACGTATTCGAGGCGCCGTTTGACAGTCAGACCGTCAACGACATTAACAACTGGGTGTCGAAGCATACGGACGGTATGATCGACAAAATGCTCGACGAAATAAGTACAGATTCCGTAATGCACCTTATTAATGCGCTTGTGTTTGACGCACTGTGGGATAACGAGTACGATTCAATCTCTGTTTCAGACGGCAAATTCACAGGCTTTGACGGCATTGAAAGTACAGTCAGAATGATGGGTTCGCTTGAAAGCAAGTACCTTGAGGACGACTCCTGCACAGGCTTTGTCAAGGACTATAAGGACGGCAAATACAGCTTTGCCGCATTGCTTCCGAACAGCGGAACAGAGATAAACAGCTTTGTTTCTTCACTCACGGGTGAGCGTATTTCAGGAATCCTTAAAGGTGCACAGGACTGCACAGTTGAAACAATGCTGCCGAAATTCAGCTTTGATTATGAGCTTTCACTCAACAACGCTTTAAAAGAGCTTGGAATAAAATCCGCGTTTGACGCCGACAATGCCGATTTTTCAAATATGACCGAATCGGCAAGCGGCAATATCTATATCGGCAATGTCCTGCACAAAACACATATTACCGTAAGCGAAAAAGGCACAAAAGCCGCAGCGGCAACAGATGTTGAAATGAAAGCCACGGGTGCGTTTGCCGATGAGATAAAGAGCGTTGAGCTTGACCGCCCGTTTGTTTTTATGATAATCGACAACTCATCAAGCCTTCCCGTTTTTATCGGAGCAGTCAGGTACATTGATGAAGTCAGCAATATCGAAGGCTGACGCCGAAAACGCAAAAATACTAATACCTAATAAAAAGTAGAAAATCTTTGCGGTCTAATTTCCGCAATACTGCGTTGTCGTCCTTGCAAGGCGTCAGCCTTGCGGCGTCCTCCGCCTTGTCTTGCAAAAATTATCCTCGCAAATATAAATCTACTTTCTATCAGGAATTAGTATAAAAAAAACACTTTGCCGCAGAGCCTTTTTAAACTCTGCGGCAAAGCTTTTGTGTAATATAAATTTAATGCTTAGCAACGCTGAACGCTACTTCTCTTCCCCGTACTTCTTCATAATAAAGTACGAATACACGGTATCCGTCACCATCATCAAAACCAACACAGCAAGCATATAGTATATTGCGGATAAACCCTTAAAGACAAAAAGTCCGCCCAACACCATCAGCACACCTGCGGCAATAGTGGTTATGCCGCCGAAAAGCTGGCACTTTTTCCATGTAACCTCGTTTTTCATTGTCCAAGGCGTACGAAAACCTATCAGCGAATTTTTCCTCGCCTTTGGCATTATATTGCCGATTATGACTAACGCTATGCCGAGCAGAAGCACAACAAGGCTGTTTATATCGACCGGTATTTCCGAAAGGTCTGTAACATTGTTAAGAGCGGCATAGAGGAAATAATAGTCAAGCGCATTAAAAACAATCAATATCACAAGACCTATTGTCAGAGTTATATTTTCATTATTCTTGTTTTTGTTATTTTTCTCCTCAACCTTGCCGGCAAGCTTTGCAAGCAGAACCATCAGCAAGCCGAAGCCTGCTGTTTCAAGCGGAAAAATCAGTGTTTCAAACTTACTTCCCCATCTGTCAACCGCCATACCTGCTCCGTAATGTGCCGGAATCTGTTCGGGCAGAAACAGCAGAGCAACCGCCGCAACAACAAGCGGAAGCAGCATAAAAACGGCATATGTAATCTTTTTAGCTTTCATCGTCATTATCTCCTTTCAGTTTGTCAAGCCACAGTATCGCCTCGTCAAGCACCGATAAATTAAGCTCATAATAAATAAAATTTTTATACTTACTCTCATAAATCAAATCGGCTTTTTTAAGCTTTGCAAGGTGATACGAAAGCGCCTGAGGCGTCATACCAAGTGTTTCCGCCAACTCGCCTGACGAAATTTTGCCGCGTTTCAGCGTTTGCAGAATTTTCCGCCTGTTTGAGTCGGCAAGAGCCGAGAGAATTTCCTGTATAGCCAAATAAGCGCCTCCAATCTATTTAAAATTTTCTTTAAATAGATTATATCAGTTTTCAATCCAAAAAGCAAGAACTATTTAAAAATATTTTTAAATAGCTAAGCCGTAATAAGGGGCTGTGGAGTTTCCGCAGCCCCTTTATGCCTTTCGGCAGGTTTATTTCATATTTTTTTCGTATGACTCGATCATTTTTTTAACCATCTGACCGCCTACTGAGCCTGCCTGGCGTGATGTCAGGTCGCCGTTGTAGCCCTGCTTGAGGTTTACTCCAACCTCGCTTGCGCACTCCATCTTGAATCTTTCCATAGCTTCCTTAGCTTCAGGAATATTAATCTGATTGTTGCTTGCCATTTTTGTTTCTCCTTCTCTTTTTAGAGTTTTAATTCATTTAATCTTAATTTCTATATCAAGCGGAAAAGCTCTGCCGAGGCACCTCTTTTGCTTTGAATAGCCGGTCGCTTATATCAAAGCCTGTGCCGCTGCGGCGTTTGCTTTTGAAAAACCTTTGTTTTTCTTCCGCATCATTATTGTGTGAGGCTATGAGATAAATATAATATGTAATTTCTGGCGAAAATTTGATATGAAAATTTTAATATTTGAAAGCTCATCACCTCTTAACAAAAACTGCCGCACTCGTTCTTTCTAAGTACGGCAGTTTTGTAATTTGTAATTTGCAATTCTTGATTTTTCAATTAAAGTCCGCGTGTCAGCCTGCCTGAAGACTGCACAATAATATTATTGCTCTCTTCTTTCGGCAAAATACATACCGTATTTTTTATACTCCTCAGAAATTGAATAAATATCCCTGTCGCCGATTGTAAGCCGTCTGCATTCACCGTAATGCTCGTCTGAAAAGGTCTTCCAAGCAGTAATCAGCTTATCTGTTTTTGAAATGCCATATGCTTCAAAAAAATCGCCATACTTTTCAGGCTCTCTTGTAAATATAGTCATCACATTATATTGATCAAACAGAAATTCCTCCTTGCTCTCGTGACAACCGAAGCCAAAGCAGTTCATTCCGTCATCAATCAAAAGCTTTCCGGAATCCAAAAGAAGGCTCTTAGCTTTTTCCTGACTGCATCCGTCAATATAGTAAACATCCTTATGCATGCATATCAACTCGCCCTTCTCATCCTTAGGCTCGTCTTTCAGGCTCGTGGGTATTTCTAAAATAAAGAACAGCCATTCATCGTGCATATCAATAAAATCAAGCATCATATCCTTTATTTTATCCGTGCCGACATTTGCAACAATCATATTCTCTTTTACTTCGTACTGTTCATATAAACGCTCGGGGAAAGGAGCTGAACAGCCTTTTTTCATTTTTAGCATAATTTTTCTTCCCACTCCTTCTCCTTAAAGCCTGTTAATACTGTATCTCCGAAAACAACAACAGGTCTTTTCACAAACATACCGTCTGTTGCGAGAAGCTCCAGCTGTTCTTCCTCACTCATTGTGTGGAGCTTATCCTTAAGCCCCATAGACTTATACAGCAAGCCGCTTGTGTTAAAAAATTTTTTCAGCGGCAAGTTACTTCTGTCATACCACGATTTAAGCTCGTCATAGGTTGGGTTATCCTCTTTGATGTTCCTGTCCGAATATTCAAATCCGTTATCATCAAGCCACTTCTTTGCCTTTTTACAGGTTGTACATTTCGGGTACTGTATAAATAATATTTCATCCTTCATTTTTGTCACTCCTTTATAATTCGGTTAATGTTATCAATTTAAGGCAAACACTACTTTATTATTATGTCAAGCCTTTGCTTTATGCGGCAAAAAGCGACAGCCGTATGACTGCCGCTTTTTTGAAGAGATATTATAAAGTCTTATTTGTATGTTTTTACTGTGCCGATATTAGAAGTAATTGTCATCTTTGCAACATACTTCTGAACAAGAAGTGCGTCAAGCAATTTAACCGAGCCGTCGCCGTTTGTGTCAGCCGCCGCCAGAGAAATACCTGTAAGTGTTTCTACGCCTGCGCTGTGTCTTGCGATAAGCAGAGCGTCATAAAGCTTAACTGCGCCGTCACTGTTAACGTCGCCTACGATATACTGCTGTGAATCGTCTGTCGGTCCCTGTGATACAGTTCTTGAAGTAACTACAGAAGCGATGCCGTTCTTTGTTGCAGAAACAGTAACGCTGTCTGTTGACTTAAGAGCTGATACTTTTACAGAATATGCACCTGTAATTGCGTCTGCCTTTGCCTTGTAAGTAGTTGAACCTACTGTTACAACCACATCAGCGTCCGGTGCAGTTTTACCTGCAATAACAGTTCCGCCCGTTGCCATTGTTGTGATTGACGATGCAGATAACTTAAGAGCTGCCTTTGCAGAAGCAAGCTTTGTGCGTGCTGCCTCAATTTCAGCGTCAGTAGCGTTATCACCCTTTGCGATAACAGCCTCTGCATCAGTCAATGCTGCCGAAGCAGTGCTCCATGTTGCAGCAGTGTACTCGCTTGCTGTGAGAACCTTAATAGCCTTAGCCTCGGTCTTAAGCACGTCGAGACCCGACTCCTGCTTAGCCTTGATCTCGTATTCGGTAGCACCTGTTATATCAACCCAGATTTCGCCTGAGTTGCCTGTGATGTCACCGGTCTGAGAACTGTTCCTACCGTTATTGATAATGAAACTGTAATTTTCGGTTGTATTGAGGTTAAAGGTGTAGTAGCCGTCAGCGTCAGGTGTGCCGCTCGACTTGACATTTGTTCCCGGCCATGCACCGAGAGGCGCTGTGTCGTTATCGCCGTACCAAGCGTAGATGCAGGTGTTTGAATCATACGGCTTAACGTGCATTATTGCATCCTTTGCAGGCTCAACAGGGCCTGAGCCGTCTGCGTTCAACTTGTAGAAGGTTGAAACCTTTGTTGATGTGCCCTTTTCGTTTGTAGCCTGTGCTGTAACCTTAACGTAAGAACCGTAGTAAGCCTTGTCGCCGATTGTGAATGTGCCGCCGTTGTTTACAACAAACTTGTTGCCGCCGTCAACAGATACAGTTGCAGAATCAGCGCCATCGATTGTAAGAGTAATTGTCTGTGTGCCGCTAAACTGCTCAGCACCTGTCATAGTGATAAGCGGCTTGCCGTCCGGCTCCTGAATAAGGATTGTGCCGTTTGCGCCGCTGTTGAATGTTACCTTACCACCTGTTACTGTAGCTGATGAATCGTCATAAGCGTTTACAAGCTCCTGACCGTCATTCCATACAGTAGATACATCGATTGTAACACTCTTGTTTGAGCCTGCATCAACTACGCAAGCTACCTTGTCAAGGATGTTGTTCTTGTCATAAATTCTTGAGAAAGCAGTGCCGGCTGTTGCTGTGAGAGCTTTATGAGAGCCGCCGCCTACTGCAATGTGGTTATTTCTGAAAGTACCAACCTTCTGCCAGTGAGTAAGTGTAGCCTCGTTGAGACTGTTCCAGTTCATATCACTTCTGAGTGAATGTCCTGCGCCGCCGTTGCCGTCAAAGCCAACACCCGCAGCAAGACCTCTGCCGGATTCGTCACCGTAGTAAATCTGAACAGCACCCGGAAGGAGGAGGAACGCAGAGCCTGTGCGAATCATATCGCCTGAAGCGAGAACAGAGTCGTGTGAAGAAATATAAGAAAGAACATTGAATTCAGGGTCGGAGTTAATGCTTGCAGCAAAGTCGCTGTATACACCTGGAAGTCTGCCTGAAGCGAGTAAGCCGCCGCCCTGTGTTGAAAAGTTGATGAGTGAATCAAACTTACCCTGTGTATAGTATGCGTCCTTGCCTACACCGTGATCCCAAACCTCACCTGTCATCCAGAAGTCGAGGTCGTCAAGAGCTTTGTCAGGGTTCTTTGCTTTCCATGTTCTGAGAGCGTCAACGCAGGCACTCTTAAGCTTTGCCCAAGAAGCGTACTCAACATGCTTTGCAGTATCGCAGCGGAAGCCGTCTACGCCGTAGGTTTCAACCCACTCAGCAAGCCACTTAACGAGATAGTCGCTTACTGTGCCTGTTGAGCCGTACTTGGCGATCTTCTCGTTGAGTGTACCCTCTTTTTTCCACTTTTTTTGGAGGAATGGAGGAATACCAACTGACGCTGTGCTTTCTGTTCTAAAGTCCGGAAGACCAGCAAGTGACTGTGTCACGGGGTCTCCGCCGCCTTGTTTGTAGCCCGGCAAGCCGGCTCTTACCCAGTCGCCGCCCCACCAGTTGCCCCAGTCGGCTTCTGACGTTTCATAGTCAATATAGCTGTGGTAGCTTTTGTTGTTGACATTCTTATGTGTGAAATAGTAGCTATCCCAGCCGGGCTTGACAGTACCGAAGCCGTACTCGTTCATATCATAGAGCGAGTTGTAGCCTGAATGGTTCATAACTATATCCATAACGATTCTGATACCGTGCTCGTGAGCTGTATCAACAAGAGTCTGGAATTCTTCCTTTGTACCGAAGTTCTTATCGCTCTCAGTATAGTCGAGAACATAATAGCCGTGGTATGAATAGTGAGGAAAGCTCGGGCTTGAGTCGTCGCCGACAACATAGCCGTGAATCTGCTCATACGGTGCGCTCAGCCAGATGGCATTTACGCCGAGGTCATCAAAATAGCCCTCTTCGATCTTCTGGGTGATGCCTGCAAAGTCGCCGCCGTGGAAGGTAGCTCTTGACTCTGCACTTGACAGAGAAACTACATTGCCGTTAGCGTCAAGTCCTCTGCCATAAGAATGGTCATTTGATGTGTTGCCGTTATAAAAACGGTCAGTCAGCAGGAAATACACTGAGGCATTATCCCATGAGAATGTGTCGCCGCCTTTACTTGCGGTTGCCTTGGCAGATACATCATCTGTCTGGGCAGCCATTGCAGTCGGGGCGATGCAGAAGCAAGACGCAGCCAGCGCAAGTGTAAGCACAAGTGCGGCAATCTTGTTTCCAACGTGTAGTGATTTCATAAAAACACTCCTTTATATAATTTCATTTTCTCTTGCGTGTGTCCTATATCACACGCAATATTAAATTAAATATAACACATTTTTAGCGAAATAGCTATTGATAAATACAATAAATTCCAATATTAAATTTTGTATTTATCTCACATAATAAAAATCCCCCCTTTAAATCAAGGAGGATTTTTGTATATTACTCAAACAACTTCAAAACCTATTTCAGCCCTTTTCTATCGACATTGTTGCATAGGCATTGAGCGTCATATCGGCAATATTGCCGCTTAAATACTCATAATAGCCCTGCGAGCCGACCATAGCGGCGTTGTCGCCGCAAAGACTTTTGTCGGGCATATAAAGCTTTATCCCACGCCTGTCACAGCCCTCTGTCATCTTTGCACGCAAAAGCGAGTTTGCAGACACACCGCCTGCCGTAACAATCGTTTTAACGCCCAGATCCTTAGCCGCCTTAAAAACATTGTCTGTAAGGCACCCTACGACCGCCTTTCTGAATGACGCCGACAAATCCTCAACGGGAAGCTCCTGCCCCTTTTGGGAAGCGTTGTGTATAAGATTTATCACAGCTGTTTTAAGCCCGCTGAAGCTGAAATCATACGGCGCGCCCTGCACAACGGGATGAGGCAGCTTAAATGCGTTTTCGTCGCCGTTTTCGGCTATTTTGTCAAGGTGAATACCGCCGGGGTACGGCATACCCATTGTTCTTGCGGCTTTGTCAAACGCCTCTCCTGCGGCGTCGTCACGGGTTCTGCCGATTATCTTCATCTTTGTGTAGTCCTCAACCATAACGATGTGGCTGTGACCGCCGCTGACAACAAGGCACAAAAACGGCGGCTTCAAATCCTCGTGACAAAGGTAGTTGGACGCAATGTGCGAGCGCAGATGATGCACAGGAACAACGGGTAGGCCCGTTGCGAGCGACATGCCCTTTGCATAGTTCACGCCGACAAGCAGTGCGCCGATAAGACCCGGCGCATATGTAACAGCGATCGCCTGAATGTCGCTGTAATTACACCCTGCCTTGAGCATAGCCTCGTCAACCACGCCGACTATAGCCTCACAGTGACGGCGTGAGGCTATCTCGGGCACAACGCCGCCGTAGAGCTTGTGCTCCTCAACCTGCGACGCAACAACCGATGATATTATTTTTCTGCCGTCCTCAACAACCGCCGCTGCGGTTTCGTCACAGGAGCTTTCTATTGCAAGAATTTTCATTCTGATTTTCCTTTCTAAGGTATTAATCAATAAATCGAAGAATCGAATCGAACGGAACACGAAACGAGGGAGTACAGAACACTATTCTCTTCGCTCTTCACTCTTCACTCTGCGGCGCAGCTGCAAAGCGCAGCGTCATAATCGCTCCGTCCTCTTTCGGGTCGGAGTAAAAATTCTTCCTCATTCCAACCCTCTCAAAGCCTAAGCGCTCATATATTCTCACTGCCGCAGTGTTTGACGGTCGAACCTCAAGCGAGATAAAGCTCATATTCATACGCTGCGCCGTATCTGCGGCATATTTGACAAGCGCACTCCCGACGCCCATATTCCTGTATTTTTTCAGCACGCCCACATTGGCAATATAACACTCATCGGCGGCGCAGTGCATACCGATATAGCCGACAGCCTCGCCGTCAAGCACCGCAACAAAAAAATGTGCGCTGTCGTTTTCAAGCTCCGCCGCTATTGCGTTTTCGCTCCAAGGCTTTGAAAAGCACTGCCGTTCAATCTCGGCTATTGCCTTTATATGGTTTTGACTCATTTTTTGAAATTTTATATTATCCATTGTTTTCCTTTATAAGCTCCACAAGCTTTTCACTTGCCGCTTTTATAGATTTACAGCACGCGTCATAAACCTCCTGCGAGCCGCAAAACGGGTCGGGGATATTCATAACATATATTTTGTTCTTCGGTATTCCGAGATTCATCAGCACATCGGCGTGCTCCATTGTCATTGCGACAAACAAATCCGTTTCATCTGTGTTAAGCGAACGGATACTTGTGGTTTTGTGCTGTGACAAATCAAGTCCGAGCCTTGACACCGCCTGCACAGCCTCGTTTGTTGCCGGTCTGCCCTCACCGCCGACCGCAATTCCTGCACTCATCACGCTGAGCGGAAGTCCTGCTTTGTCGGCAAGGCTCTTGAATATCACCTGCGCCATCGGACTGCGGCAGGTGTTGCCTGTGCAGACAAACAGCACGCTTTTGATTTTATCCATAATTCTATCTCCTCCCGGGTAAACAGTGCTTAAAACAATCTTTTACCCCTTAGCGTCATACCAGCTCTCACCCATTGACGCATCCGCCGTCAGCGGCACGCTGAGCTTTACGGCGTTCTCCATTTCCTGCTGTAAGATCATCGCCGCTTTCATAGCCTCATTGTTCGGCGCTTCAACGATAAGCTCATCGTGCACCTGCAAAATCAGCCTTGAGTGCATATTTTCCTCTTTCAGCCGCTTATCAACCCTTATCATCGCAATTTTGATTATGTCGGCGGCTGTACCCTGAATCGGCATATTTCTTGCCACTCTCTCGCCGAAGGAACGCATATTGAAGTTGCTCGACTTAAGCTCGGGCAGGTAGCGGCGGCGGTTGAACATTGTCTGCACATAGCCGCACTCCTTTGCCTTAGCCACAACATTTTCCATATATGCGGCGACTCCGCTGTAGTGCGAAAGGTAGGACTTGATATATTGGTCGGCTTCTTTTCTTGTAACGCCGATATCCTTTGAAAGCGAAAATGCGCCGATGCCGTAAACTATACCGAAGTTTACCGCCTTTGCCCTGCTTCTCATCTGCGGATTCACCATTTCAAGCGGCATATTGAATACCTGCGAAGCGGTGATTGCGTGAATATCGTCGTTGTTGTTGAACGCCTGTATCATGTTTTCGTCTTTAGAAATATCGGCAAGCACTCTAAGCTCAATCTGCGAATAGTCCGCATCAACAAGCACACAGCCCTCTTTTGCCACAAAGAACTTTCTAAGCTCTCTGCCCTGCTCGGTTCTTACCGGGATATTCTGCAGATTCGGCTCTGTCGAGCTTATTCTGCCTGTCCTTGTTTCAGTCTGGTTGAAGCTGCTGTGGATTCTGCCGTCATCGGAAATTACCTTTAACAGTCCGTCGCAGTAGGTGGATTTGAGCTTTGTAAGCGTGCGGTAGCTTAATATTTTATCAATGCACGGGTGGTAAGGTCGCAAGCCCTCAAGCACCTCGGCGCTTGTCGAATAGCCCGTCTTTGTCTTTTTGCCCATCGGCAGCATCAGCTTTTCAAACAGTGCAACGCCAAGCTGTTTGGGCGAATTGATATTGAATATATATCCCACATCGTCATATATTGAATTCTGAAGCTCGTCAATCGTGCTTTCAAGGCTTTTGCCGTATTCCTCAATGCCCTGCCTGTCAACCGCAAAGCCGTAATTCTCCATCTTTGCTAGCACCTCTGCAAGAGGGATTTCTATATCATACAGCAGGCTTTCCTGCTCGTTTTGTTTGATTTTAGCAAGCAGAACATCGCTCAAAAGCAATATTCCCGCCGCCTTGAGTGCAAGCTCGCTGTCGACATCAAGCTGCGGCGGCGTTACGCCGTATTCACCCATAAGCCTGCCGGTATCATATGAGCTTGCCGACGGATTCAGAAGATACGCCGCAAGAGATGTGTCAAGCTTCGAGTTCTTTATTTCAAGCGACAGCTCCTCTGCCTTTTTGAACAGCGGCTTTATTGAATCCGTTATCAATGCCGAATCGAGCGCAAAAAGCGAGGTGTAAAAATCATCGCCAACCTCACCGTCCGGCAGATAAACCGTATTATCGGCGGCAAGTGCAATGCTTTTGCTGTCAAAATCATACGCCGCTGCGTATTTTTCTGATTTTGACAATGCGCTGAAAATATTTTCCGCAGTGTCGCTTATCACCCTGAAGCTTTTCTGCTCACTTTCGGTCGGCGCACTGTCGAGCACCGCCTTGTCAAGTCCGAGCTTTTTCATAAGCGAGAAAAACTCAAGCCTTGTCATAAGTGCGGCTGCACCCTGTTTGTCGCCCTGTGTCGGGATATAGTGCGAAAGCTCGGTGTCAACCGGCGCATTCTTCACAATCTCACCGAGCATAAGACTGAGGTAGGCGTTGTCCTTGTCCTGCTCAAGCTTTTTTCGCATTGCAGGCTTTATTTCACCACTGTCAATGTTTTCATAAACTCCGTCAAGACTGCCGAATTTTCTTATAAGCTCTCCTGCGCCCTTCTCGCCTATTCCCTTAACACCGGGAATGTTGTCGGACGTGTCGCCCTGTATCGCCTTGATATCTATAAGCTGCTTCGGCGAAACGCCGTAATCCTCGGCAATTTTCGCCTCATCATAAATTCTTACATCGGGTCTGCCCATTTTGGTTGCGGCAAGCCTTACGGTAACGCTCTTTGATACAAGCTGCAAGCTGTCACGGTCGCCCGTTGCAAGCACACACTCGCAGCCGTTGTCCTCGCAGGCTTTGGCAAGAGTGCCGAGAATGTCGTCCGCCTCATATCCCTCGCACTCGACAATTTTGTAGCCGAGCTTTTGAAGAAGCTCCTTTATTATGGGAAGCTGAGAGGCAAGCTCCGTTGGCATCGGTTTGCGGTTTGCCTTGTAGCCGTCGTATTTTTTGTGGCGGAAGGTCGGTGCTTTTAAGTCAAAAGCAACCGCAACCGCATCGGGCTGAACGTCCTCTTTAATTTTTATGAGCATCGTCATAAAGCCGTAAACGGCGTTTGTGAACGTGCCGTCCTTTGTTGATAAAAGCTTTATTCCGTAAAACGCCCTGTTGAGTATGCTGTTGCCGTCAAGCACTAAAAGCTTCATTTTATGACCACCGACTTTCTTCACAAATCGCAATCACATCTCTTTATCAAGCAATGTGTGCGTACTAACTATCTCGTTATTCTTAAGATAAACTCTGGCAACCCTTTTTCCGACAATGCAGGTCACCTCATAGTTTATTGTTCCTATCCAGTTTGCTATATCGTCTGCACTCGGTGCATTTTCAGCTCTGCCGAACACAGTTGCAACGTCGCCGATTTTCACATTATCAACGTCCGATATATCGACCATCGTCTGGTCCATACAAATTCTTCCTCTTATTTTTGCCCTTTTGCCGTGAAGCAGAACATAACCGTCCTTTGCAATTGAGCGCACATATCCGTCGGCATAACCCACCGGGATTGTCGCAAGTCTTTCGCTTCTGTCGGCTGTGTAGGTTCTGCCGTAGCTTACGGTCATTCCGGGGTGAATTCCCTTGGTATGCGAAACTGCGGATTTAAGCTCCATCACAGGCTGTAAATCAAGAGGATTTTTGATTTTGCACGACGGCGCAAGGCCGTAAAGCACAATGCCTGCCCTGACCATATCGAGGTGCATATGCGGATAATCCTCAATAGCTCCGCTGTTGGCGCAGTGCCTTATTCTGAATTTTATTCCCATCTGCTCAAGCTTGCTAACCGTATATATAAAATTGTCAAACTGGTTGACCGTAAAGTTCTCGCCGTCAGCGCCCTCATCGGCTACGGCAAAGTGGGTGAACACTCCCTCCGGTTCAAAAGACGGCATAGAGCAGATCTCCATTCCCTGCGACACCGCCTCGTTGTCCTCGTCCTTCGACTGGCACAAAAGACCGATGCGACTCATACCCGTGTCAAGCTTTAAATGGATTTTTATTTTTACTCCGGCTTTTTCGGCGCACTCGTTAAGAGCCGCGGCATATTCAAGGGAATAGACAGCCTGAGAAATGTTGTTTTCGCTCAGCAGCTGCGCACATTCCGCCGGTGTGTAGCCGAGAATAAGAATCGGCTTTGTTATGCCGTTTGAGCGAAGCTGCATTGCCTCCTCAATGTTTGAAACCGCAAACCAGTCTGCGCCCAGCTTTTCATACAAATGCGCAAGCATCACAGCACCGTGACCGTAGCCATCAGCCTTGATAACACAGCACACCTTTGCGCTTTTGCTTGCTCTTTTTCTTATCTCATTATAATTATGAACTGCGGCATCAAGATTTATTTCTGCCCAGGTTCTTTTTATAAAATCCGCCATTTTCATTTCTCCCGATTTATCAATTACGGTATTCTGCAGTTTGCCAAACCGAATTTGCACACTTTCGAATTTGCACACTTTCTTAAATATATATTATATTACTATTGCAGTTCACCGTCAAGCAAGGCCGGCTAAGAGCAGCTTATTGATTGATGATTTTTAACAAAATCTGCATATTTATTTTCTTTTTTGCTTAAAAGTATTGATTGAATGATTTTTTTATTGTATAATATATACGATACGTTTGTACGTTTAATAAAATTAAATGAGGTGTTTAAAATGAAGTTGAAAAAAATAATCGCTGTTGCACTTGCTGCGGCAACACTTGGCTGTTCTGTTGTTTTCTCGGCTTCTGCCGCCGGCACAGATTCAGCCGCCAAAACATTGAACCTGAAACGAGGTCAGGTCGTTACTGCAAATATGTATGTTTCGCTTGACTCATCGTCACCGACAACCGACATTTCAGGCGTTCAGGTTCGTCTGCAATATGACAACACAGCTATGAAGTACACAACCTACGTTGATAATGACGGTGTAACGAAGGACGGTCCTTTCTCAACAGAGTTCAAAACGGGAAGCTGGCTTTGCAACCCTCATCCGCCCAAGGACGGCGAGGGCAACTTCCTGTCAAGCGCAATGAACTGGGGGCCGTCGGCAGGATACGACCTGTCCTCTAAAAAGCTTGTTGCACAGGTTAACTTTGATGTAACCACATCAGCTACTTCTGCCTTTGCGAGTAAGCTTGAAGAGCTGTATGCCAATAATGACGATGTATCAGATTTGCTCAGCTACGGCAAGATTAACCTTCAGTTCTTCGTCAACGGATATGAGCTTGGCGACGTTAACACAGACGGCAACATAACAATTTCAGACTCAATTACTCTTCAGAAGATTATCGCAAACATCACAAGCCCCCAAGAGATTCAAGAAACACTCGGCGACTGCAACGGCGACGGCAACATCACAATCGCAGACGCAATAACAGTTCAGAAGAGAATTGCAAACATAATTGAATTCATCTGATTAACAAAACAACCTATATAAAACGGCGGCTTCAATGAAGCCGCCGTTTTGTTTTGCCTGTGATTACAGCAGAGAAAAATCACTTTGTTCTGCCTATGTCGTGTCTGTAGTGTGCGCCGTCAAAGCTTATCTTTTCAACAGCCGCATACGCCTTTTCAAGCGCCTCGTCAAGAGTTTTGCCTGTTGCGGTAACGCCCAGCACTCTGCCGCCGTTTGTATAGAACTTTCCGTCGCTGTATTTTGTTCCTGCGTGATATACCGTTGCGCCCTCAACCTGTCCGTTATCGTCCATACCGAACATCTCAATGCCTTTTTTGTACGATTCGGGATAGCCGCCGCTTGCCATTACAACGCAGGCTGAGCAATCATCGCTCCACTCGATGTCGATTTCATCGAGCTTTTCATCAATGACAGCGTCTATAATATCAAGTATATCCGTCTTTAATCTCGGCAGGACAACCTGTGCTTCGGGGTCGCCGAAGCGTGCGTTATACTCGATAACCTTCGGTCCTTTCGGGGTCATCATCAGACCGAAGTACAGGCACCCCTTGAACGGTCTGCCCTCTTTCTGCATAGCCTCGATTGTCGGCTTGAAGATTGTTTCCATACATTCATCGGCAAGCTCGTCTGTATAATACGGGTTCGGGCTGATTGTGCCCATACCGCCTGTGTTCAGACCCTTGTCGCCGTCAAGCGCTCTCTTGTGGTCCTTTGAGGAAACCATCGGCTTAACCGTTTTTCCGTCTGTGAATGACAGCACCGAAACCTCCGGACCTGTCAGGAATTCCTCAATAACAACCTTGTTGCCCGACTCGCCGAACTTCTTATCCTCCATAATCGACTTAATAGCCTTTTCGGCGTCCTCAACCGTCTGGGCGATTATAACGCCCTTGCCGAGTGCAAGTCCGTCAGCCTTTACAACAACGGGGGCAATATTGTTGCCCTTGACATATGCTATCGCATCCGCTGAATTGTCGAACACCTCGTATTCGGCTGTCGGGATGCCGTATTTTTTCATAAGATTTTTTGAGAAAACCTTGCTCGCCTCGATAACTGCGGCGGCGGCGTTCGGTCCGAAAGCCCGGATTCCTGCTTCTTCAAATGCGTCAACCATACCTGCGGCAAGCGGGTCATCGGGAGCTACAAAGGCTAAATCGATTGAATTTTCCTTTGCAAAGGCTACCATCTTTTCTTTATCCATAACCGGAATATCAACGCACTGTGCATCCCTTGAAATTCCGCCGTTGCCCGGAGCGCAGTAAAGCTTTTCAAGCCTTGGGCTTTTGAGTATCGCCTTGATAAGAGCGTGTTCTCTGCCGCCCGAGCCAATCATTAAAACATTCATTGAAGCGCCTCCTATCAATGGTGGAACAGTCTGATTCCCGTAAAGCACATAGCCATTCCGTACTTGTTGCAGGTGTCGATTACGTTGTCATCTCTGATAGAGCCGCCCGGTTGTGCGATAAACTCAACGCCGCTGCGCTTTGCTCTTTCAATGTTGTCGCCAAACGGGAAGAATGCGTCACTGCCGACTGAAACGCCCTTGAAACCCTTGAGCCACTCCTTCTTTTCCTCTCTTGTCAGAACCTCAGGCTTTACCTTGAAGAACTGCTGCCATACACCGTCTGCAAGAACGTCGTCGTGGTCGTCAGAGATATAAACGTCAATAGTGTTGTCACGGTCAGGTCTGCGGATATTATCGACAAACTGAAGTCCCAGTACCTTCGGGTGCTGGCGCAAAAACCAGATATCAGCCTTGTTGCCTGCAAGACGTGTGCAGTGAATTCTCGACTGCTGACCTGCGCCAACGCCGATAGCCTGTCCGTCCTTTGCATAGCAAACTGAGTTTGACTGAGTATATTTAAGTGTGATAAGCGCAATTTTGAGGTCACGCTTTGCTTCATCGGTAAAGGTTTTGTTCTCCGTTACCATATTTGAAAGCATTTCATCGTCAATCTTAAGCTCGTTTCTGCCCTGCTCAAAGGTGATGCCAAAAACATCCTTGTACTCCTTTTCGGCAGGAACATAATCGGGGTCAATCTGAACAACAGGGTAGTTGCCCTTTTTCTTGCTCTTTAAAATTTCAAGAGCCTCATCTGTATATCCCGGAGCGATGATGCCGTCGGAAACCTCTCTCTTGAGGAGTGTTGCTGTTTCAACGTCGCAAACGTCCGAGAGTGCAACCCAGTCGCCGTAGGAGCTCATTCTGTCTGCACCTCTTGCCTTTGCGTATGCGCTTGCAAGCGGAGAAAGCTCTAAATCATCAACGAAGTAAATCTTTTTGAGTGTGTCAGAAAGCTCGGTTGCAACAGCCGCACCTGCCGGACTGACGTGCTTGAATGAAGCCGCAGCCGGAAGACCCGTTGCAGCCTTAAGCTCCTTTACAAGCTGCCAGCTATTGAAAGCGTCAAGAAAATTGATATATCCCGGCTTGCCGTTCAAAACCTTAATCGGCAGCTCGCCGCCGTCCTTCATAAAGATCTTTGACGGCTTCTGGTTCGGGTTACAGCCGTATTTAAGTTCAAGTTCGTTCATATTAATTCTCCTATCACTTATTTTTATTGATTATTCTGCTTGTCACTTCAAGAGTTTCAAGGTCAATATATCTTACAAACAGCGAAACCTTGTTGTCCTCGTTAAGAGCGTTCCACAGCTTGTCGGCAAACTCGTCAATGCTGTCATTTCCAAGCTCCACAAGCTTCGGTTCACCCTCAAAGCTCGGCAGAGGATTGCCGTCGCACTTGTAGGTGTGGATAAATCTGCCCTCGCCGTTAATCGGGTTTGTGTATGAGAATGTGTATCTCTGGCAGGACTCGGGGTTGCCGTTTGCACTCTTAAGTATAGAAACAGCGTAGTTAAAATCGCCCTCGCCCGTCTTTACAACACTGCTGATTCTCGGTGTGTAGTTCGGAGCGTCAGGCTCAAACTCTCTTGTACGCAGTGCCTGCTCAAAGGTAAGCTGGTTGTTCATCAGCTCATATATTGTGTCGGTCTGGTCGCCGTTTGTTACAATCGTCTTGTTGCCAAGCACACGAACAGGCGCATAAATGATAAGCGACGGGTCAGAAAGCTTGCTCTCGTCAAATGCCTGAGTGCGTATACCGTCACCGTCCTCGACGAATACACGGTTGCGGCTGTTCTCGCTTCTGCCCATAATAAAGTATGCGATAACCGCATTTTTGCCGTCACCGCTTTTGCCGACAAGAATACCTCTGCCGGGGTATGCGTTTTGCGCAAGCTCTTTTTCAATATTAATCTTTTCCATTATTTCCAAACTCCTTTCAGTTTTTTAAGAGTGAAGAGTGAAGAGTTGAGAGTGAAGTGAAGGTTATCGCCGCAAGCGGCTCTTTAATTAAAAAGTACCTGTAACGAGTTAAGCACTAAACCTGAAACGAGGTCGTAGGGAACTGGCTTGCCTGTTCCGGTTCGCTCTGCTGAATTTCGGATATATTTCGTAGTGGCGACCCTTGCGGTCGCCCGGGATATACGAACATTCTGCCGCATTTTGGTTACCAAGGATTATTCGCAAGCATAATTTCCCATTTTCCATTTGGACAAGCCGCAAAGCGGCGACCACCAAAATTATTCTCTATTCTTTATTCTCTATTCTTTCTTCTTTATGGCGGCTAAGCCGCCCACTCTCCACTCTTCACTCTTTTTATAGTATTATAACTTTTCCGTTTTCAACCTTTAATTTATCCTGACAGAACAACGAAACCGACTGCGGCAGAATTTTCCACTCTGCCTGCTGCATAACTCTTTTCTGTAGGATTTCAGGGGTGTCGCCGTTTTCAACAGCAACCGCCCTTTGCATTATTATCGGGCCGCCGTCGCATATTTCATTTACAAAATGCGCCGTTGCGCCCGTGAGCTTTACGCCACGCTCCAGTGCCTTTTCGTGAACGTGAAGTCCATAAAAGCCCTCGCCGCAAAAGGACGGGATAAGCGACGGATGGATATTTATAATCCTGTTTTCAAACGCCCTTATAACTCCGTCTCCAAGTATTGTCATAAATCCTGCAAGCACAACAAGGTCGGCTTTTTCATCATTAAGCAGACCGATAAGCGCAGTATCATATGCTTGCTGATTTTCAAAATTCTTTCTCTTTATAACCCTTGTGCCGATGCCGTTTTGCTTTGCACGCTCAAGCGCATAGGCTTTGTCGTTGCTTGCTATAACACACGTTATTTTTCCGCCGACGATATCTCCGCTTTTCTCTGCGTCAATCAGCGCCTGCAGATTTGTGCCGCCGCCGGACACCAATACGACTATGTTTTTCACGGGAGCACCTCCTTAAGCTATGATAACTCCCTCGTCGCCTGTTGCAACCTCGCCGAGAATTGTAGCCTTTTCGCCGGCGTTTGTAAGGATTTCAACAGCCTTGTCGGCGTTCTCCTTTGCAACGGCAATAATCATTCCAACACCCATATTAAAGGTGTTGAACATATCCCTCTCGGAAATATTGCCAACACGCTGAATAACGTCAAATATCGGCAAAACGGGCACTGCCCATTTTTCAATCTTTGCGCTCATTCCGGGCTTTAACATTCTCGGAATATTCTCATAGAAGCCGCCGCCTGTGATGTGCGAAACAGCCTTGACCTCAACCTTGCTCATAAGCTCTAAAACAGGCTTTACATATATCTTTGTCGGAGTAATCAGCGTTTCGCCCAGAGGCTTGTCAAGCTCTTCATAGGTATCCCAGATTGTCTTTGAGTTGATGCCGAAAACCTTTCTTACGAGTGAAAAACCGTTTGAGTGGACACCGCTTGACGAAAGACCGATAAGCACATCGCCTGATTCAAGCTTGCTGCCGTCAACAATTTTTTCCTTGTCAACAATGCCAACCGAGAAGCCGGCAAGGTCATACTCGTTCTCAGGATAGAAGCCCGGCATTTCGGCTGTTTCACCGCCGATGAGCGCACTGCCCGACTGCACACAGCCCTCTGCAACACCCGACACGATTTCCGCAACCTTTTCGGGGTAGTTCTTGCCGACTGCAAGATAATCAAGGAAGAAAAGCGGAGCTGCACCGCAGCAAACAACGTCGTTAACGCACATTGCAACGCAGTCAATGCCGATTGTGTCGTGCTTGTTAAGCAAGAATGCAAGCTTAAGCTTTGTGCCAACTCCGTCTGTGCCCGAAACAAGAACAGGCTCTTTCATTCCTGTGAGGTTCGGCGCAAACAAACCGCCGAAGCCGCCGATGCCCGAAACAACACCGTCGGTTTTTGTTCTTGCAACGTGCTCCTTCATAAGCTCTACTGCTTTGTAGCCTGCGGTAACGTCAACGCCTGCCGCCTTGTAGCTTTCGCTGAAACTCTTCATAGTAAATCTCCTTTTATGTTAATTTGTTTATATATTTATTTTTTCGCTCTGCCGAATCTGATAACCGTGTCCGTTTAAGCACGGAAGCCTTATCTCGTTATGAGTAATTTCTTAATTCAAAAAGCCGATTGCGGCGACAACCATAATTCTGCATTATGAATTATGAATTATACATTCGCTTTAATCTTCTTTGAGAACTTATCCTCATAAATCTCGCTGGGAACTGCCGCTGGATAATTGCCCGAGAAGCAGGCGTCGCACAAGCCGACCTTTGCGCCCTTCGCAATGCTGTGCAAGCCATCTATGCTCAGATAACCGATTGAGTCAGCGCCGATTTTTTCACAAAGCTCCTGCGCCGACATATTATTTGAAACAAGGTACTTTCTGTCGCTTATATCAATTCCGTAATAGCACGGGTTCAGAAACGGCGGTGAGGAAATTCTCAGATGAACCTCTTTTGCTCCTGCGTTTTTCAGAAGCTTAACAATATACGCACAGGTTGCACCGTGAACAATAGAATCATCAATAATGATTATTCTTTTGCCCTCAACAGCCGCCTTCAGCACATTGAGCCTGATTTTCAGAACATTTTCTCTCTCCGAAATTTTTCGTTTTGCAAAGGTCCTGCCGATATATTTGTTCTTGATAAGCGCAATACCGTAGGGTATGCCCGATTCTATCGAATATCCCAGTGCCGCCGAAAGTCCGCTGTCCGGTACACCGCAGACCATATCAGCCTCAACGGGATGCTCCTTTGCAAGAATTCTGCCTGCCTCCTGCCTTGCCATATAAACCGACACGCCATCAATAACGCTGTCGGGTCTGGCGACATAGACATACTCAAAAAGGCACAGCGAGCTTTTGCCGCCGCAGTTATCCTTAAAGCTGCGTATGCCGTTTTCATCAATTACAACGACCTCGCCCGGCTCGACATCACGGATAAACTCAGCTCCAAGACTGTCGAAAGCGCAGGATTCGGACGATATCATATAGCTGCTGCCCTTTTTTCCGATGCAAAGAGGTCTGAAGCCGTTAGGGTCACGCACACCGATGAGCATACTCGGCGAGGTAAGAACAAGCGAATATGCACCCTCAAGCTCGTGCATTGCGTTAACCACCGTTTCTTCAATCGTCGGGTAGTTCAGGCGCAGACTTGCGATAACATAGGCAATAAGCTCTGCATTTGAGCTTGACTGAAATATCGCGCCGCCCTGTTCAAGCTTTTTGTGAAGCTGCGCAACATTTGTCAAAGCGCCGTTGTGCGCCAAAGCAAGCGAGCCTTTTATATATCGCATCAGCAGCGGCTGGGTTGCTTCGGGCAGAAGCCTTTTTCCGGGACTGTAGCAAACATGGCCGACAGCTATGCTGCCCTTCGGCAGCTCGTCTAGCTCCTCTGCCGAGAAGACCTCGGACACTGTGCCGACATTTTTCAGGCACTTCATCTCTCCGCCGCTGTTTACAACTATTCCTGCGCTCTCCTGCCCCCTGTGCTGAAGCGCATAAAGCGCCTTGTATGTTTCAAGAACGCAGTCAACTTCTTTATCATTGGCATAAATTCCAAACACGCCGCATTCGTCCTGCGGTGATTCAGGAATATACAAATCCTTTTCTTCTATCACAGCTCATCCACCTTGCTCTGAATTGCCTCGTCCTTTTTCAATACACCCTGAATCATATCGGCTTTCTTGTCCTCAAGCTTCTTTTCAAGCTCGGGGTCAGACAGAGCAAGCATCTGAATTGCGAGCAATGCGGCGTTTGTTGCTCCGCCGACCGCAACGGTCGCAACGGGAATTCCGCTTGGCATCTGCACCGTTGCAAGCAAGGCGTCAAGTCCGTCAAAGGTTGACTTTATCGGAATACCGATAACCGGCAGAGTTGTGTGAGCCGCAAGAACGCCGGCAAGATGCGCCGCCATGCCGGCAGCCGCTATGATAACACCGAAACCGTTTGCCTTTGCATTTTTCGCAAAGTCCGCCGCAAGCTCAGGCGTTCTGTGGGCTGACATAACGTGAACCTCAAACGGAACACCAAAATCCTTTAATGTTCTGATGCCGGCTGAAACAACCGGAAAATCGCTGTCACTACCCATAATCACTGCAACTTTTTTTACATCTGCCACTACAATCATCCTTTCAATTCAGAAACGCAAAAAAGACTGCGGTTGTACGCAGTCTTAATTTTGCAAAGAGTTTTTTGATTTTATGATTTTACGCAATGTGCCCGTAAACGCAAAGCATAAGTCGAAACTGCCTGAAAAAAACGCCACGGCACACACCCCCAAAAACAATCTCTTGTTATATTGTATTTCATTTGGGGAATAAATTCAAGACCTTGCAAGAATTTTAAAGGTAATTTAAGGGAAATTTTAAAATTCAGCGGCAATTATTGCTTAACCTTCGGCTCATCGTTCTTGATAATTTCTTTGAACGAAGTCGCAAGACCCGCAAGGGACTGTATCTCAGACGGAATAATAATCTTTGTAGCCCTGCCGTCGGCAGCCTTCTGGAATGACTCAAGGCTCTTGAGCGCAATTACAGCCTCGCTGGGTTTTGCTTCATTAAGCATTCTGAGCGAATCTGCATAAGCCTTCTGAACCGACAGGATAGCCTCGGCTTCACCCTGTGCCTCACGGATTTTTGCCTCCTTGATGGCGTCGGCTTCAAGAATTGCACTTTCCTTGCGGCCCTCAGCGATAAGAATGGCGCTCTTCTTTTCACCCTCGGCGTCAAGAATTTTGGCACGTCTTTCACGCTCGGCTTTCATCTGCTTCTCCATCGCCTCCTGAATTTCTCTGGGCGGAAGAATGTTTTTAAGCTCAACTCTTTTTACCTTGATGCCCCATGCGTCGGTTGCCTCGTCAAGGATAAATCTTATTCTCTCGTTGATGTCGTCACGGGATGTAAGCGTGTGGTCAAGCTCCAAGTCACCGATGATGTTACGCAGTGTTGTTGCCGTGAGGTTCTCGATTGCGAAAATCGGGTCAACAACGCCGTAAGCATAAAGCTTCGGGTCTGTAATCTGGAAATACACAACGGTGTCGATCTGCATTGTTACGTTATCCTTTGTGATAACGGGCTGAGGCGGAAAGTCAACAACCTGCTCCTTAAGAGAAACCTTCTTTGCGATTCTGTCGATAATCGGGATCTTAACGTGAAGTCCCTGACCCCACGTTGACGAATACGCACCGAGTCTTTCAATAACAAATGCGTTGGCTTGTGACACAACCTTTATGTTTGACACAATGACCAGTAAAACAATGATAGCGATAACCGCTATAATAATAAGTGCTGCTACAGGCATAAATAAGCCCTACCTTTCTACCTATTCTAACTAATAGTATTATTTTAAATTACTTCACAAGCGAACAAACTTCTTCGACAACAAGCTTTGTGCTGTTGATTTCAAGCACTCTGACCCTTGTTCCGCTTTTGATTTCACTGCCGTCACGGCTTATTGCAGACCAATAATCCCCAAGCACCTTCAGCTCTCCCTCACTGTCCTTTGTAATAGGCTTCGTCAGCGTTGCTTCACAGCCGATGACCCTGTCAAGATTTGTTTTTATATTGCTGTTGTTTTGTTTTACCTTTTTCACCAACGGACGGGTAAGTACAAGTGAAAGCGTTGTGACAATAATAAAAACAAAAAGCTGTATAACGATATTGTCTGTAAAAATACAGCTCACAGCGGCGCCGAGCGCTCCCAGCGAAAACCAGATAGAAATAAGCTGTGATGTGCCCGCCTCAACAAGCAGTGCAAGCAAAGCCAAGCCGACCCACACAAACGGCATATAAGCGTCCATTGTCATACCTCCCTTCGCTTAAAATAAGAATACAGCATAAAAATGATTTTTGCAATATTTTTTAATCAACTGTCATAAATATTACAATTAATTTACCCCAAAACACCGCCTGTGTTACACTTGCCCGTATATACCGCCTGTGATATAATAAAAACAAGAACATAGACTATAATCAACAATGGATGTGATTTTATGCATAATGACGCACTGGATGCAGGAATTCGTCCGGGAGGACTGCGCAGCAAGCAGGACATAAAAATTCTTGTCTGCTATATTCTTGATAAAACAGGACTTAGGCTTTCACGTCAAAGCCTTGAGCAAGCACTTATTAGCTCTCAGCTTGTCAATTATTTTGAGGTTACGGACTGCATAAGCGACCTTATTGCAAAGGGGAATATGAAAATTGAAGACGAGTGCTGCGTCCTGACAAATTCTGGCAGCCGCATTGCCGCCGAGCTTGAAGAGAGTCTGCCGCCTGTGGTGCGTGACCGTGCCGTCGGAACTGCGCTTACACTGTACGAAAAGGAAAAGCGTGAACGTGAAAACAGCGTGAACATAACGCCGTGCAAAAACGGATTTACGGTAGAGTGCAAAATACACGGCGGCGAGGACGGCGACCTGCTTTCACTGTCGCTGAGCGTTGCCGGCCGTGAGCAGGCAAAGGTTATTAAGGAGCATTTTCTTGAATCACCCGACATTGTTTACAGCACAACAATAGCGCTATTGACCGGCAACAAGGATTTTGTAAAGGAAACACTTGACAAACTTTCAAAGGGGCAATGAGCAATTTTGGCTTTTTCTCTTTTATTTAGAAGCCGCTTGCTGCGACCGCAACTCCACTCTCCACTCTTAACTCTCCACTCTCCACTCTTAACTCTCAACTCTCAACTCTGCGGCAACGCCGCAAAGCTAAAAACTAATCGTCTTCCCAACAAATTAACCGACATACATTCCAAGTAACACAAAAAGCAGCCGCTTTCCAGCGGCTGCCAATTTTTTGTTATTCTTTTTTCAGGTTATTATCACTTGCGATAATAGCGACCGATGCGGTCTTTTCTGTTACCCTGTGTTGTGAACACTGCAAGTGAAAGAACCGAGATGAAGAACAGGATTGCCGCAACCCAGATAAAGGTTGTTGCCGAGCCGGTCTTAGCCGTGCCCTTGCCCTGTGTTGTTGAAGAAGTAGTAGTTGTTACAGATTTTGGAGTAGTAGCTGTTGTTGTGGTTGTAACAGTTGTTGCCTTTGTTGTTTCGCCCTCCTGAGTGCTTGTCGGAGCCTGAGTCGGGGCTTCTGTCGGAGCCTCTGTCGGCGGCTGTGTTTCAGCTGCCGCTGCAATCTGTGCCTCTAATGCTGAGATAAACTCAGGGTCTGCAACACCATCAACCTCAAGAGCGAAGTTTGCCTGAGCAAGCTTTACAGCGTCCTGTGTCTTTTCTTCAAAGATGCCTGAAGCCTCGCCGCCCATATATCCGGCTTCAATAAGAAGCTTCTGAAGTGCTGTTACGTCTGTGCCGGTGTAGCCAAGCTGGAGGTTTGAATACTCCGGAGATTTTACTGCTGCATCTGAAAGGAGAACCTCGAACTGCTCGTCTGTCATTTCTTCAACAGGCTTAAGCTCTGAAGCTGCAAAATATGCCTGCATTGCGCCGTATGTTCTCTCGTCAAATACGCCTGTAATATCGCCGAAATAGTATCTTAACTCAGCAAGTCTTGTCTGAAGCTTTTCTACCTTTTCGCCCTCGCCGCCGAGTGCAAGCTTGTCAACCTTTGGCGGCTCTGTCGGAGCCGGTGTCGGAGCCTCTGTAGGAGCCTCTGTCGGCTTGTCGGTTACTGCCTCTGTTTCCGGGTCGGTAACCTCTTCCGGTGCATCATAGTCAGATGCGATTTCCGTTGCTTCTGTCAATGAATTGTCATATGTAGGAGCCTGTGTAGGCTCAGTCTTTGGATCTGTCGGTGCTTCGGTCTTTTTCTCGGTCGGCTTTTCTGTCGGCTGCTCATAGCTGTCGAGTGCTGCCCATGTGTAAGGTCCTACCTCGCCGTCAGAAAGAAGTCCCATATCCTTCTGGAACTGCTTTACGCAGGATTCGGTGTACTGACCGAAATAACCTGTAACCTCTTCATCATAATATCCGGCGTCACTAAGTGCATTCTGAAGCTTCTTAACCTCATCGCCCTCTGAGCCGACTCTGAGGATACCGTCGTTCTTTGAAGGAGTGTTGTTTGAAGAACCGCCGTTTGACGGAGCACTGTAATCTGTCTGGCTGTAAGCGCTTGACGGAGGAGCAATGTTTGAAACACCGTCAGAACCGAAGGTGTATTTAACACCGTCGAGTGTTCTCGATGTGCTTACAATATACTGGCCGTTCTCATAATAATAGCTGTCGCCGTTATAAAGAACCCAGCCTGATGTCGGGTAGCTTACGCCGTATATTTTGAACCACTCAACCCAGTTAAGGTCATAAACTGAGCCGTAGCACATATCGTAATATGAGCTTCTTGCGTCAACCTCAAGTCCGTTGCCGACATAAACGCCAACGTGACCCGGCATATGAAGTCCCAGACCGTGAATTCTCGGAATCCCGCTTGAAACATATCCCCACTCGCTTGACGAGGAGAGCATATCTGTTCTTATGCCGCCAACGCCGTTATATGAATAGATAAGACCCGAGCAGTCAACTGCACCCGGGGTACAACCGCCCCAGACATATTCCCACTGCTCATAGTAAGCGTTAAGGCAGTAAGCGCTGAGTCCCACGCCTGTGCTTGTTGCGGCAAAAACCGAAACCATTCCGACTGCTGCTATTGAGAAGAGTATTGCTACTGTCAAGAGCAGTGAAATCACGGCTTTGCCTATTTTCTGAAATGAATTCTGCATCGCTTTTAGTACCTCCTGAAATCCTTACTTACAAGTTAGTTATCGTGTATTCAACTTAATTCAATTGTTTTTCTTTGTTTTCTTAGAATGCAACGAAATAAAGAAACAGCCGTTTGCCCGCCGGAGCGAACAGAAAAGAAAAACTGTAACAATTTGGTTACAGTGTAACACATTCCCTTATAGAATTCAAGTAAATTCAAAAAATAAAGCAATATGTATAAAATTATCTCTGCTTTTTGTTGTTTTTTTATCTATTCACCGGCTTGAATTGCCGGTTTTGCCGGTAAGAAATAAGGATTTTCCGCATAAACACTATCTTTTTTCCGTTTTTATATTTTGGTTACAAAAACGTAATATTATTACAGATTTATACAATTCGTAATAATTTTTTTCATCTTTACGTTACCTCAAGCTTCTTTGTTATGCGAAAAGAACCAAAAAACAGCCTTAAATACGTCTGAAAAATTGAAAAAGGTTCGGAATTTGTTACTTTTGTTACGTTTTTTAACATTCATAAGCGTTACACATAAGAACCCTCAAGGCAAATCCAGCCGCAGAGTATTTCTTCAAGAATCTGCTCAAGGTGTTCGGGATACACATCATTCTCGTTAAGAAAGCCGATGATGCTCTCTGCAAACTGCTTGTCATCCGTCACACCGTCAATAACCGTAACCCTGCCGTCTTTACCCGACGCCTTTATAGCGTACCTGTCGTTTATTCTTTTTTTATTCTCTGAATCGCTCAAATCAACAATAGAATAGCAATTTTCTTTTTTTGTCCGAACACACATTGCCATACTTCCTCCAAATAAAACACTCAAGACAAACTGCGTTTATTCCGAAAACCTATTATATATATTTCCAATAACATAAATATTATACTATTTTTACATATTTTTCACAATTCAACTATGGTTGATTTTTCTATATCTTGTGTTTGTTAAAATTTCAGCAACATCACCTTGATTGATAATTCTTTTTTGTGTAATGCTCTAATCTTATTATAAATAGGTAGGTTTTTGTGCATAACCGAGTTGAAGCACGACGCACGGATTGGCTACAATATCTGTAACCGGTATATGTTTAATTTCAGATTATTTCAAAGTGCACCCACGCACAAATTTATTGCGCTTATCCACGACAAATTCGGTACAAATAATTATTGATAAAAGCCTTGTCTTAATGTAGAATATATATCTGTTAAAAAATCTTATATAAAGTTAAGGTGGAAAAATTTGACTACGTTATATCTTGCCGTTCCCTGCTATAACGAAGAGGAAATACTTGAGGACACGACAAATAAGCTTATATGCAAAATGCAGTCGCTGATTGACAGCGGCAAAATTTCGCATGACAGCAGAATAATGTATATCGACGACGGCTCAAAGGACAATACATGGAAGATTATTGAAAGCCTTCACATCGAGCACGAACTTGTAATAGGACTGAAAATGTCACGAAACCGAGGTCACCAGAATGCACTTTACGGCGGACTTATGGTTGCAAAGAAATATGCCGACGCCGTAATTTCAATTGATGCAGACCTGCAGGACGACATCAACGCATTTGATGAAATGCTCGAAAAATACGAAAACGGCTGTGACATTGTTTACGGCGTAAGAAGCAAGCGCAAGACCGACACGTTTTTCAAGCGATTTACGGCAGAGGGATTTTACAAGATACTCAGATTGCTCGGCGCTGAGGTTGTGTTCAACCACGCCGACTACAGACTTATGAGCAAGCGTGCGCTTGATGAATTTGAAAACTTCGGCGAGGTCAACCTGTTTTTAAGAGGTATGGTGCCGATGATAGGCTTTAAAACCGACACGGTTGAATATGAACGCCTTGAGCGTCTTGCCGGCGAGAGCAAATATCCGCTTAAAAAGATGCTTGCGCTTGCATGGCAGGGTGTAACCTCGCTTAGCATAAAGCCGATACGCTTTATCACGGTGCTCGGCGCACTTGTATTTATTGTAAGTATATTAATGCTCATTTACTCGCTTATTTCCCATTTTACGGGGCAGACGACTCTCGGCTGGACAAGCCTGATTGTTTCAATATGGGCGCTCGGCGGACTTCAGCTTCTCGCCATCGGCATAATCGGCGAATACATCGGCAAAATTTATCTTGAAACAAAGCATCGCCCAAGGTTTATTGTTGAAAAATTCATTAAATAACAAAAATACATTTTCTTGTTTGAAAGGCAGGACGTTATGAAAAAATTATTTGCCCTGAGTGCCGCCGTAATTGCGGTTGCTCTTGCTCTTTTCGGATGCGGCGACAGCGGCGCCGGCGATTTGAACAATTCAAAAATCAATCCCAGCCGGAGTGTGCTGATAGAATATCCTGGACTCAATGGCGAATATTACGCCGACGGAGAAACCGCCGAAAAATCTGCCGATAAGCTGATTAAAGAGGTTATCCCCGACATTCTGAAAAAAGAAATAACAAAAGAAGGCAACGAAACCGTAAACACGCTTGAGGTTAAATCATATGATATTTCAAGCTATGACGGCGGCGACGTCGCAACGCTTAAAATCAACGCTGTGCTTAACAGCGGCGAGCCGATGGAGCGCACGGTGCTTGCTTTTATAAAGAGTGAGAAAACAAACAATGGCTATCGCAGTTACTTCTTAAACTATCACAATATGGACCAGACAGATGTTGCCGACGACGAAACAAAACAGCAGATGCTTGATAAAAACTTAGAAAAGGCATCGCTTGACAGTGCGTCGAAGGCGCAGAGTGAAACAGAGGCAACAACATAAAAGCCAAATGAAGAGTTGAGAGTTTTGAATTTAGAATAGAGATAATTGTAGCCGCAAGCGACAACCGCTGCTTCACTCTCCACTCTTCAAACTCCACAATGCGGTGCTTAGCACCGCTGAACATAAACACACGGTCTGCTCACATTACGGGCAGACTTTTTTGTTTTGTATAATTATACTTTTAGTATTATATTGCCCGATATTTTTTCTTTCAAGTGGGTTTAAATTGCGGGCGAAATAATGTAAAATAGAATATTGTGATTATATTTAATTTTTGAGGTGCAAAATGAATTTTTCCAAGGAAGAGCTTTTAAAATACAGACAACAGATTATGGAAAACGAAGTTTCCAATATGAACGATATGCAGAAAAAGGCGATATTCAAGGCTAAGGGTCCCGTACTCATTCTTGCAGGCGCAGGCAGCGGCAAAACAACCGTGCTTGTAAACCGTATTGCGAGCCTGATAAAATACGGCATCGCCTACAACAGCGACTTTATCCCCTATGACCTCACGGAAGATGAAATCACAGAAATAAAGTGCTGCGCCGAAACAAAGCAAAGTCCGAGCGACGCAATTGCCCGCCGTCTTGCCGTGAGCGCACCGCAGCCGTGGCAGATTCTCGCCATAACCTTTACAAACAAGGCAGCAGGCGAGCTTAAGGACAGAATCTGCGCCAAAATCCCCGAGGGCGGCAACGACATCTGGGCGGCGACCTTCCACTCAACCTGCGCCCGTATGCTCAGGCAGTACGGCGACAGAATCGGCTACACGCACAGCTTCACCGTATATGACACAGACGACCAGCGCAGAGTTGTCAAGGAGTGCCTGAAGTCGCTGAATATTGACGAAAAAATCCTGCCTCACCGCACTGCGCTCAACAAAATTTCCCGTGCAAAGGACAAGATGATAACTCCCGAGGAATACGCAAAGCGAGCAGGCAACGACAACCTCGAAATGACGGTTGCAAAAATTTATGAGCTTTACGCTAAAAAGCTGAAATCCTCTGATGCTATGGACTTTGACGATTTGCTGTTCAACACCGTAAAGCTGTTTGAGGAAGCTCCCGAGGTGCTTTCCTACTATCAGAACAGATTCAAATACATAATGGTTGACGAGTATCAGGACACAAGCACAGTGCAGTACAAGTTTGTAAGTATGCTTGCCGACGCACACAAGAACATCTGCGTTGTAGGCGACGACGACCAGAGTATTTACAAGTTCAGAGGTGCGACAATAGAGAACATTTTAAGCTTTGAGGACAGTTATCCCGACGCAGAGGTTATCCGCCTTGAGCAGAACTACCGTTCAACGCAGGTTATTCTTGATGCGGCTAACAACGTGATAAAGAACAACAAGGAGAGAAAGGGCAAGACCCTGTGGACAGCCAACAAGGGCGGCGAAAAGATTATACAGCACAAGGCGCAAAACGAGCGTGACGAGGGCAACTACATAGCGCAGACTATATCCGACCTTGTCGGCAAGGGCAGGAAGTTCTCCGATTTTGCAGTGCTTTACCGTATGAAGGCGCAGTCAAACTCGGTTGAGCAGAGCTTGAGCCGCAACGCTATCCCCTATCGTCTTATCGGCGGTCACCGTTTTTATGACCGAGAGGAAATCAAGGACATAACCTCATACTTAAGCTTTATCAACAACCCGTCCGATGATGTAAGGCTCAGGAGAATTATCAACAAGCCAAAGCGAGGAATCGGCGACACCACAATCAACCACGCCGCCGAAATCGCAGGAGTTATCGGTACAAGCATCTATGAGGTTATCAAGAACTGCGACGAATACGCTCCGCTGAAAAGGGCAAGCGCAAAGCTTAAGGAATTCTGTGCGCTTATGGAGCCGCTTATCGAAATGGCGCACGATGACAGCAGTGATTTAGAGGAAATCTACCACGCAGTTTTAGAGAAAACAAATTACATAAGCTGGCTGAAAACCGAAAAAGAGGACCACGCCGAGCGAATTGAAAATATAGACGAGCTTTTGTCGAGCATAGTAAAATACGAGGACGACAACCCCGACGAGGCAACGCTCAGCGGCTTTTTGGAGGAAATATCGCTGTTCACGGACGTTGACAATTATGACCAAGAGGCTGACTGCGTTGTTCTTATGACGCTGCACGCCGCAAAGGGACTTGAATTTCCGGTTGTGTTTATCCCCGGAATGGAGGACGGTATCTTCCCGGGTATGCAGTCGATAATGAGCGAAGAGGAAATGCAGGAGGAACGCCGCCTTGCGTATGTCGGCATCACAAGGGCAAAGGAAGCGCTCTATCTTGTGAACGCAAAGGAGAGAATGTTGTTCGGCTCAACCCAGCGTAACCGTCCGTCACGCTTTCTTGACGAAATCCCGAACGAGCTTCTCGAGCACACCACAAGCGTACCGAGCTTTCCGACCTCCTTCGGCGGCAACACGGTCGGAATCGGGCAGAACACATTTTCAGGCGGATTCGGCGGTTTCGGCGGCAACAAGCCGAGTGCATTCCCGAAGCCGAATATCCCGAAAAAATCAGCGCCGACAGGAGCAGGTCAGACCTTCAAGCCGGGCGACAGGCTACGTCACTCCGCATTCGGCGAAGGCACGGTTATAACCGCAACACCGATGGGCAACGACACAATGCTTGAAATTGCGTTCGACACCGTAGGCACAAAGAGGATAATGCAGAATTACACAAAGGTTGAGAAGCTGTGAATAAAGCGTAAAAACAACCCCGGAATTAATGGCGTTTGCACCTTAATTCCGGGGTGATTTTTGCAAAAAAAGAAAGCCCTTGAAGCCAAGGACTTTCCTGATAAGTGATATAAAATTATCTCTTTGAGAACTTTAAACTCGGTATTATAGCGCGTAAATCAACATTTTTGTTAGTTACCGGTTAGTTACCCGATCAATGTCTTATCAACTCAAACTTATTGAGCGACAACCAATCACGCCTAACCCTGAAATTATCGTATGCGTATTTTGATGTAAGGTCTCCGGCATCGGCGTATATGCCTACAATGTCGCCACGCCAGTTGTGTGAAGTAGTATGTTTAATCCTGTCAGTTCAGTTTTATATTAATTAGAAGCAAACTTTAATTAAAATTATTTTTATTATTTTTCAGGTATTTGGCATAAGAAAACTTGGTTGAGTTTGGATATTTGCA
This sequence comes from uncultured Oscillospiraceae bacterium, assembly GCA_958448165.1. GTDB lineage: Bacteria > Bacillota > Clostridia > Oscillospirales > Acutalibacteraceae > UBA7067. The sequence continues at coordinate 18,957 of CAUDCW010000011.1, read as the reverse complement.
ACTCCTTAGTTCCAGAAAAAATAGATGCTTGTGATCTCGGTTCAGAATCATCCATAAAGGAATAAATCCAAGTATACCAAGTAGCAGAACCTACAAGAGATATTTGTTCTTCCGAACGACAATATTCCATTTTTTTACCATCGAATGTCACCGCTCCGTCATGCGGCTTAACTTTTCCTCCTACACCTACATAATAAAATGTTTTATTTGTATCTTTATTATATTTTGCTTTGAGTGGTTCTGTTGTTTCATCACGCCCTCTCTGAGAAACTTGTACATATTCGATATTCTCAGAATTATAATCAACAAGCTTATATCGCCCGTTTGTTTTAGTAACAGAATATATTTTATCGTTTGAATTATCAACGACAAAAACACAATCACTATAATCATAAGTTGAAAGATTTTCAGTATTTATTAGCTTGTAAGCTAATGAATCATTTACTGAATCAAATGTTACAAAGGAACCCTCAAACGGAAAACTTGTTGCAGCAATTATAGCTAATAGAAAGACTATAAAAGCAACATCTGTTACGTAAACAGACTGTTTGAATCGCTTGTCTGTCTTAAACTGTTGGTATATTTCGGGGTTCTTTTTTTTAGTAAAAAAAACGAGTTTTTTGCTTTTTACCAAAGCCAAAAAAGCACATAATAATATAATTAAAATCAAAATTCCTCTAACTAAATAATACATAGTTCCTCCTTATGCACCTACCAAAATACCAATAGTTCCAACAAGTTCTCTTAACACAGCTCTTAACACTAAAACAGAAGCAACGGTAACACCAACCACCGCGACACCTTTTGCAATATTCATGCTATTTTCATCACTTATCGAAATCGTGTAACCATACGAATCACTCCAGCCGCCTTCACGTTTAGTGGTAACATCCCAATAAAGACTACTTGCTTTATCTTTGTACTGTCGTCCAAGTCCAACAGAACATACACAATTATCGTATTCTACACCAAGCAACCCATAGATGCTCTTTTGATCTATATTATATGATAAATCATAATTTAAGAACTTATTGTGCATATTCGCTGAGAACTCAGAAAGATTAAAATCCACATACAAGTTATTATTTGGTTCATTTAGAGAGTAGCTTGTTTTTGAATATGAGGAAATATCAAATGGACCAATAGAAAACTCGTAAGTATAATCAGCAAATGTTACAGAATAACCCGCTTCAATTTTAGCCGCACAAAGAACATCAAATAACAATATATTTGTGTTTGCTTGCAACATTTGTTTTTGCATTGATTTGGAACTGTCTGTACCAAATGGATCAAAATAATTTACCGGATTATTTTTGCAATACGCATTCATATTGCCATCCAGGATACCCAAGCCCGTCTGGAAATAGCCGTCTGCATTGACGAACCTATGCGTTACCGGGTCATAGTAGCGGCTCATCAGGTAATACATACCTGTTTCGGTATCCATATAGTACCCACGATAGCGGAATGGGTTGAGGTTGCCGATATGTGTGGCGCTTGTTATGGCGTTGCCGTTACCGTCGGTGATAGAGGTGACATTGCCCCAAGAATCGTATGTGTATTTCGCTGTAAGGTCGCCGGCATCGGTGTATATACCGACAATATCACCACGCCAGTTGTGAGTATAGTAGTATATATTTTCATCGTCGTTTGGTGTTAAGCGATAACTCACCGCACAGAGCGTACCGTTTGAGTCATAATAATAATGGAAGTATTTGTCGCCTCTTGTTTCATAGAGCAACATTCCATTCAGATACTCAAAGGTACATTTTTCTCCGTTTATGGTCTTGCTTACTCTTATACCCTCGCTGTCATAGCTATATTGTATATTATTATTTCCCTTTTGTAAAGAGGCAAGTTGTCTGCCGTTTTGCCATGTCATTGTCATTCCGTCACGATATGAAAGCGGATTGCCGATTTCATCATATGTTATAGTTTGTCCTTTGTATGATGTCATCTTGTCCGTCCAGTTTGTGTCGGTATAGCGATAGTTTATGTCTTCTGTCCTTGTCGGCACACCGCCATTTGAACCATCATAGTAATTTATGGTTTCATTCAACAGATTGCCGCCTTCATCATAATCATAATGTCTTGACAAATTCTGAATGTAATCACGCTCATATATGAGCTGTCCGAAAGAGTCATAATCATATACATACAGCGTTGTTCCAACTCTGTTGCCGTTTTCAACCGTAACGCTTTCAATCTTCGTGATGTTACCGGAGTCATCGTAGGTGTAACGGTATTCTTCACCGTCTATAACCTCGTTATTTATCTTGGTTGTTCTGTATTGGGTTTGTCCGCTTGAGTTGCGATTTGAAAGCTTATATGAATAAGACGTTTCTATCGGTCTTGCAGTCGTTATTGTTGAACCTGTCAGCCTGCCCAGTCCGTCATATGTATAATCAACACTGCGGTTAGTTCCGATTGTAAACTTTTCAAGGAAATTATCCTTACCGTAGGTGTAATTAAATGTCTTTGTCCCGTTCGGCGTGATATTCACAAGCCTGGTTATGTTGTTATTGAGGTCATAGCCGTATTCAACCATATACTTTGTTCTGTCGGTTGAGCTTGCTTTTGAGGTATCAAGAGTGGTTTGGCGTGTCAGCCTGCCTGTTGTATCGTAGTCATAGCTTGTTTCAAGCTGATTGATAAAATCACTCTGCCTTATGACGCTTCCGCTTCTGTCACTGAACCATTTGAACGCTTCTATTCCGTTGTACTTCTGCACGCTTGTGTTGCCGTAGTTGTCATAAGCATAGCTTACCGTATTGCCGTTGCCGTAGGTCACACTTTGAAGTATGCCGTTGTTTGAATCATAGCTGTACTGAGCAAGGCTCTGGTTTCCGACAAGAGAATTTGTTTTGTTGTTGAACTTATCATACTCTATGTTGTAGTTCGTACCGTTGTGGCTTATCTGCGTAAGGTTTCTGCCTGTTCCTGCTGTGTATGAATATGAATTTGTAGCATATTCGTCTTCATAGCTGTCCCACTTAGCCGTAACAGATGTAAGCTGATTTGTATTTTCGTCATAGGTGTATGAGGTTGTTGTGCTGCTGTCCTGCGCACTCATAAGCAAACCGGAGTTTGGGTCATAGTTATATGTTGTTTCTATCCCTTCCTGATCTGTTGTTTTTGCCGGGAATGCTCCGTTTGAAGTGTATTCAGCTGTGCTCTTCAGCGACATATCACCATCAGGATTTTTTGCTTCAAGAGCCGTTGCGTTACCCTTTGAGTCATAAGTGTAGTTATAGGTTGTTCCTCTCTGTGAGGTTGCTAAATCAGTAGGCGCACCTCGCAAAGGAAGTGCGCCCACTAGGAGTTAATTTGCTTTGTGAGGATTAATTTGTCAACGATAAATTACTAGCTCTTTCTCTACAAAATTATTACAGAACAAAAGTGAACACCAAAAAAGAAAGTGCCAAAAATATAAATGAGACTATTTGGATTATATTTAGTTTTTTAAGGAAATTTTTTGTTGGAGGCTTTTCTCCAGTTCTTTTTCCATAATTATAATATTCATATATAGTTCCGAAAAATATTACAATAAGAAAAAACAAGCAAAATCCGTAAAGTACATTAATTACCAAATCAACAACCGGACCGTTTAGATATTTTAATGTTAAGGATAAAATGAAACAAACACAGACTATAACAGGTGAACCAAGGGATGTTCTACGAATCTGTTTGTAGCTAATACAATGCCATTCAAATTTTTCAGGCAAAAACTCCTCTTTTGCGGGATCTGGTTTATTTCGGATATTTTTACGCTGATCACAAAACTTCATAAGAGTTATTATAAATAAAAATAGAATAACTATAAAACTAAAAAATATTGATGGCATAAAATTATCCATTTCTCCAATTCTTTCAAGCGTATGTAAATCCGTATAAATCAAGCAAGGTGCAATTGAATATAATATCCAAACTAGATTACTTGGTAATGCCCATGATTTTCTATTCTCAGAATCAAGAAAATCCTTTGCCGCAAATATAAATAAAAAAATTGTAAAAATAACAAACAGAAAAAGTACAATTCCCTCATAAATATTTCCACTGGCTAAAAATCTGAAATACGGTACAAAAAACAGATAAATCGTCCCGAAAAACATTACTTCTCGGTGTTCAATAGCACAATATAGCAAATTGGCTAAGGAAGACAAAATCAAAAAAAGTTGTAGTACTATAGCAAATTTATATAAATATTTTTTCATTGCGAAGTCAACCAACTCCTTCGATTTTTATTTTCAAAACAAACTTCAATTAGAGATGTTATAGAGGACAATGCATAGGGTAAAATTATCATTCCAACAGTCACTACTGCACCAACCCATCCTCCCGGATGCCAAAAATTAGTAACACAATATGTTAATCCTGCCACAATAGCCACATTCGCTAAATCAGAAAGAACCAATAACCCTTTTTGATAATCATATAAGTTAGGATTTTGAGTATGCGAAACAATACTTAATGCTGTAGTCGGTATTGCAGTATAAATCGACATTCCAGTAGCTACATTTGGTGACATAATATAATAGCCAGCAGCACCATAAATTGCATCTCTTGGCATAAAAAGATATTGCGTATAATCTCCAATTTGATTCAAACGATTAGTAGTGTAACCTGCTTCATATTTATCCTGTAGAATAACATCTTTTAACGTATAAGGCGGGTTTAAATTAAATATCATACCGTATTGCATTTCCTTGGCACTCATAGTTCCGGTGGGATCTAAATCATTAACCGGATTATTCCCACAATACGCATTCATATTACCGTCAAGAATACCCAATCCCGTCTGGAAATAGCCATCTGCATTCAGGAATCTGTGTGTTACCGGGTCATAGGAGCGGCTCATCAGGTAATACATACCTGTTTCGGTATCCATATAGTACCCACGATAGCGGAACGGGTTGAGGTTGCCGATATGATTCTGATCTGTTATAGCGTTTCCATTACCGTCAGTAATTGAGGTAACATTACCCCAAGAATCGTATGTGTATTTCGCTGTAAGGTCGCCGGCATCGGTGTATATGCCAACAATGTCACACACTTGTAAAACATCTACCCCTATAGCGGCTATTCCTGATGTAATGAATAGCCGCCGGTATTATCATAATATTAAAACAGCACAAATGCGGCTAAAAGAATTCCAACCACCTCAATGATTATTGCGGCAATCTGAAGCAAGGATATTTTTAAAAGAAAGTGTTTACACGGCGGAGTATCCTTGCCTTCTTTTTTTACATCAAAATAGAAAACAGTAGTTATGATAAAAAGGACAATGTTAATCATAATGAATATTGAAGATAACAATATATCAAATTCTATCACATCGTGTCCGTTCGGGTTCGATAAAGGCATATCAGCAAAGTAGTGCATCCAATAGTCAAGTATCAGCGTAAATGCGGCAATCTGGCAATTTGAAATTGCATACCTTTTGACTTGCTTATATGTTGTAACCTGTAAATTATTTTTGAATTCATCAGAATAATTATATTTAATCAAAATTACAAGCATATAAGTAAAATACACCGCAATACTAATATACCAATTAGCAGGAGACCAATAAGGCACATCACCGGACCGACCGACCAAATGAAATGCAAAAAACATCATATAGCTCAGCAAACATAACATCACCCAAATCCCGTTTAATGCAACAATTTGATTAGGTTTCACACTATCACCTAAAAGGTATTTTGATGATTTCACATATAGAAAAACTGTAATACCAATAAACAACGCTAAAATAATAGCGTTCCATAAGCCTTGCCCGTTAGAAATATAATATTGCGGAATAAACCACGCAACATTGCTTGTCGGGAACAGATATGTACTGCCGGTTATGAAGCAATATATTAAATTAATTATGCTCGATATAATTTGTATTCCTTGGTACACAACAAGCACACGACAAAGCTTATTTATAATTTTGTCTTTTTTCGCCATAAAACTGCTCCCCTGTACTTCTTATTTTTACCTTACTTAATAATAATTATCTATTATCATAATAATACTCAGCCATTGCGCAGTCAACACATTTCTGCATTTTCGCACAAAATATGTAAAAAAAGAAAGCCCTTGAAGCCAAGGACTTTCCGAAAAGCGATATGAAATTATCTCTTGCTGAACTGCGGTGCGCGTCTTGCGGCTTTGAGGCCGTACTTCTTACGCTCTTTCATTCTCGGGTCACGGGTTAAGAAGCCTGCCTTCTTAAGTGCCGGACGAAGAGCCTCGCTGTCATACTGAAGCAATGCTCTTGAAATGCCGTGACGGATTGCTCCGGCCTGACCTGTAACGCCGCCGCCTGCAACTCTGCAAACAACGTCAAACTGCTCTGTTGTCTTTGTCAAGGCAAGAGGCTGACGAACGATAAGCTTAAGTGTTTCAAGACCGAAATAATCGTCAATATCTCTGTCGTTAATTGTGATTTTGCCTGTACCCTTGTAAAGTCTTACTCTGGCTACTGAGCTTTTTCTTCTTCCTGTTCCGTAAAAGAACGGTGCTGATTCGTACATTTAAAATGCCTCCTTCCTTATTTTGTCCACTCTTCGGGCTTCTGAGCCTCGTGCTTGTGCTGTGCGCCGGCATAAAGCTTGAGTCTTGTCATTGCTGCTCTGCCGATTGTGTTAGACGGAACCATACCCTTAACGGCAAGCTCCATTGCCTTTGTCGGGTTAGCCGCCATCAATGTGTCATATCTTGTAGCCTTGAGGTGGCCGATATAACCTGTGTGACGGTAGTAATACTTCTGGTTGAGCTTTTTGCCTGTCAATACTGCGTCTGCGCAGTTGATGATGATAACATGGTCGCCGCAGTCAACGTGCGGTGTGAATGTCGGCTTGTGCTTGCCTCTGAGCAATACAGCTGCCTGAGCCGCAACACGGCCGAGCGGCTTGCCTGCGGCATCAATAACATACCACTTGCGCTCAACATTCTGCTTTTTTTCCATAAATGTAGACATGCTTTTTTCCTCCTGACTTAGTTCTTATCCGGGAAACCCCGATATAGTTTTAAAACTCTTAAAGTCGCAAGATAGATAATATCACAACAAAAAGGTCAAGTCAACACTTTTTTGAAAAAATTTAACGCTTACAGCGACTATCTCTTGTTTTCTCGTGATTTCTCGTTTATTCTCGCATATTCTCGCTTGCCATTTTCAACTTTCAGAGTTCTGAATCAAACTAAAGGGATAACCTTAAAATAGAATCAAACGCCTGCACTCCTATGCTTTGACAAAATCTGCCGCGCAAAAGGGATATAATCAGTAAGAATTTGAAAACGGAGGAAGAAAAATGAAAATTCAAAGGGCAGCCACAGCAGGCGATTTTATCAGAGCAAAAGCGAAAACAAAGGGAGTTCGCGCCGCAATAACGCAGATAGCGTATTTTATTGCCGGATTCATAGTTTCTGCCGGGGCAGTATTCGGCAGCTATGCACCGTTTGGCGGCTCTCTGGTTGCGGCGGTACCATCAGGCTGTCTTTTATCCGTCACGGGCGGCACGATACTCGGCTACATAACAATGACGCCAAACGGCAGCTTTCGCTATGTTGCGACCGTGCTTGCGATAGGCGCAATCCGCTGGACCTTCAGCGACATAAAAAAGCTCAGCTCCACACGGCTGTTCGCTCCGATTGTTGCGTTTGTGCCTATGCTTGCAACCGGTCTTGTGCTTGCGGCTGTCGGCGATTTTCAGCTCACGCTTGTATTTATGAGTATCATCGAGGCGGTTCTTGCCGCAGTCGGCGCATACTTTTTCAGCAGAACAATAACGCTTTCATCCTGCACAAGGGGTATTACGTCGCTCACCCAGCAGGAGATCGCCTGCATTGTTATGACAGGCTGCATACTGCTTTTGTCCTGCTCGTCAATTCAGTTCGCAGGCGTTTCTCTGGGCAGGATTATCGCCGTGTGCGCAGTTCTGCTGTGCGCAAAATACGGTGCTGTGGCAGGCGGCTGTATTTCGGGCGTGGCAACGGGAGTTGTGTTCAGTCTGTCCGACAGCTCGCTGAGCTTTCTGGGCGGAGCATATGCCTTCGGCGGCTTGCTTGCAGGGTTGTTTGCTCCAACGGGCAAGATTGGGTGCCTGCTTGCCTTTCTGCTTTGCAACACCGTGATGACGTTTCAGTCGGGCGATATGTCGGTGGTGCTAAGTTCAATTTATGAAACAGCAATTGCGGGAGCAATTTTTATGCTGCTGCCAAAGGATCTGGGCAACCGCATTTCCGCAGTATTTGCGCCGCCGATTGACAAAACCCACAGCGAGGGACTGCGTCGCAGTGTGATAATGCGGCTCGACTTTGCGGCACAGGCTCTGTGCGATGTTTCCTCCGCCGTTGACACGGTAGCCGAAAAAATGAAAAAGCTCTTCTCCGCCGACCCGTCACGGGTTTACACAAATTCAGCCGAGGAAATATGCCGCAACTGCGGACTTCGTGTGTTCTGCTGGGAGAAGCAGAAGCAGACAACTCTCGGCGATTTTCAAAGCCTGACCCCTGCACTGAAAAAGAACGGCAAGATTACCGAAAAGGATTTTTCGGTGCGCTTTGCAAAAAAGTGCTGTAAATCCCGTGAAATGGCGCAGAGCATCAACAAAAATTACGAGGCCTACCTTGCGTATCTGTCGGCAGAACGCAGGGTCGGCGAGGTGAGAGCCGTTGTGGCAGGACAGTTTTCGGGTCTTTCCGAGATACTCGGAGAGATGGCGGAGGAGTTCAAGAATTTTGAACGCTTTGACACAGCCTGTGGTGAGCGTGTGAGCATTGCGCTAAAGGAAGCAGGAATTTCGCCTATTGACGTCAGCTGCCGCATTGACCGCTTCGGGCGTATGTCGGTTGAAATTGAAGCGGTTGATTTTCACGGCAACAACATCAAAAATGCGCTTTTGTCAAAGGCTGTTTCAAAGGCTTGCGGCAGGCGTTTTGACGCACCCTGCATCAGCCTTGCGCCGAACCGCTGCAAAATTCAGATGAGCGAGAGAGCAAGCTACGACATCGAAATCGGCAGCTGCCAGCACATCAGCAATGACGGCGCACTCTGCGGCGACAGCTTCAACTATTTCAGCGACGGCTTAGGCAGGCTTGTTGCGGTTATCAGCGACGGTATGGGCACAGGCGGACGAGCCGCCGTTGATGGCAGTATGGCTGAAAGCATAATGAGTAAGCTGATTAAGGCAGGACTTGGCTATGACTGTGCATTGAGCGTTGTAAACTCGGCATTGATGGTGAAATCGGGCGATGAATCGCTTGCAACCCTTGACATAGCCTCAATTGATTTGTTCACGGGCGACTGCGAGCTTCTCAAGGCAGGCGCACCGATTACCTTTGTAAAGAAAAACGGCAAAGCACTGAGATACAACAGCACCTCACTGCCTGCCGGAATACTGACGGATATTAAATTCTCACACGAAAGACTGAACCTGAACCCAGGCGACCGTGTTGTTATGCTCTCGGACGGAGCAGTAGCAACAGGCGACGGCTGGCTTGAAAGTATGGTAGAAAGCTGGGATAAAGAATCATCGCAGGACTTCGCAAAGAGCGTTATTGAGGAGGCACGCTCACGCAGAACAGACGGCTATGACGATGATATAACGGTTATTGCGATGAGGCTGATTGAGAACAGAGAGGAAGGTTTGATATAAATAATACAACTTTAACATTAATGCAATTAACAGGTCAAAGGCTGCTGCTTTTGACCTGTTATACTAATCGTGTCGTCTTTGAATTTCCTCGTTAAAATATTTATATAATTTATATAATGAATCCATATCAAAAGAAAAACATTTATGGTTTCCATCAACAAAAACCTGATACTTTGTTTCAGAAGCATATCCTGCTCCAACAGGTTTTTTCATAGCACGCTCTAATGCTGAAATTTTCTCAGCTGTATATTCCTGATAATTAATTAATACACCCTTATTCCATTTTTTAGACTCCTGAATAATCAAATCAACATTACTTAATTTTTCTGATTGCTCTGTTTTTTTATATTCCATGTACTTGATATGTTTATTTACTTTATTTTTATTTACTTTATAGATAATAAGCCCTGCAACAATTATACCACAAATCATAACTAAAATAATAACGCCTACAACAATCAAACCGGAACGATCATCAAGAAAATCCATAACGCCATCAAGAATAGCAGGAAAAACACCAGTCATATTAACACCTCTTTTGCACCATATTCACACAATAATTATAGAAATAATGTCATTGACTGTCAAGCAGTTTTTCCTCTTCACTGCAACGCAAAAGCGGCTCGCATTTCTGCGAGCCGCCGTTGTTTCTATTGGTTTTTGCCGATTAATCGCCAAGACCTGAGTCGATAAGCTCAATAGCCTTTGCCAAAGCTTCATTTTCGTCCTCGCCGGAGCACTCAACCTCAACCTCAGTACCGCACTTGATGCAGGCGGCAATGATGTTCATCAGGCTTTTGCCGTTAACCCTGTTGCCGTTTACGTTCAGATAAACGTCACTCTTATATTTACCCATTGCGTTTGCGAAAACGCCTGCCGGGCGCATATGAAAGCCTTCGGCGTTTACTACTGTTGTTTTCTGTGATACCATTGCGATCTCCTCCGTTGTCTTTTATTATATCATATCACAATTCAGTGCAAAATTCAATCAATTATGCCTTATTCTTCTTGAGCAGTCCAAGCAGGAGCATACCTGCTACAGAACCGACAGCCAGAGCCAGTATATACATCGGCCAGTTGCCTACTACAGCGAACACGAACACGCCGCCGTGAGGAGCCATAAGAGTACATCCGAACAAGCCCGACAGTGCGCCTGCTATTGCAGAACCGACGATGCACGACGGAATAACTCTTGCCGGGTCGCCCGCCGCATACGGGATAGCGCCCTCTGTGATGAAGCTAAGACCCATAATATAGTTTACAGGGCCGTTCTTTCTCTCTTCTGCCGTGAACTTTCTCTTGAAGAAGGTTGTTGCAAGTGCAATTGCAATCGGCGGAACCATACCGCCTATCATAACGGCAGCCATAATCATATAGCAGGCGTTAGCCTCTGTTGAGCCTGCCGGCAGGCTTGCAGCCTGTGTGAGCATTGCAGTACCGAATACATAAGCTGCCTTGTTGAACGGGCCGCCCATATCAACAGCCATCATACCGCCAAGGATTGCGCACAGCGGAATAATTGTAGCCGGGTTAGAGCCGAGAGCCGCAAGACCGCTGTAGAGCAGAGAATTGAGCCAGCCCATAATCGGGTTGACAGCGCACATAAACACAGCTATGAAACCAAGACCTAGAATCGGGTAAATAAGAACAGGCTTGATACCCTCTAATGCCTTCGGGAGTCTGTCGCAGAGTCTTTCAATACCGAGCATTACATAACCGCCGACAAAGCCTGCGAGCAATGCGCCGAGGAAGCCTGACGGAATATCGCCGCCCGGAGCTGCAAAGGTGCTTCCGAGAGTAGCCATAAAACCGCCGACAAAGCCGACAAGCAAGCCGGGTCTGTCTGCAATACTCATTGCAATGTAACCGCCGAGAATCGGAATCATAAAGTTGAATGCATAGCCGCCGATTGTCTTGAACCAAGCCGCAATCGGTGTATTAGTACCAAAGCCGCCGTCCTGCGGTGCACCCATAATTGTATCAATAAGGAATGCTATTGCGATAAGTATGCCGCCGGCAACAACGAACGGGAGCATATGTGAAACACCGTTCATAAGGTGTTTGTAAAGCTGGCGTCCGAAGCTCTCTTTTTCGCCCGAGCTTACGCTTGTGTCAGCCTTATCGCTGTGGAACACGGGCACCTTGCCGTCAACGATTTTCTGAATAAGCTCCTCGGGGTTTGAAATTCCTTTGGAAACCGGAACGCTCAGAACAGGCTTGCCGTTGAAGCGTGCCGTGTCAACCGTCTTGTCAGCCGCGATGATAATACCGTCGCAGTTTGCAATTTCTTCACGGGTAAGAACATTTTTTGCACCGCCCGAGCCGTTAGTTTCTGCCTTAACAGCAATGCCCATCTTCTCGCCTGCCTTTTCAAGTGCTTCGGCAGCCATATATGTGTGTGCAATACCTGTCGGGCAGGCTGTTACAGCCAGAACTCTGTAGCCGGATTTTACCGGAGCAACGCTCTTTGCCTCTTCACCGAACTTCTCTTTCTCTTTCCTGTCGATAACAGAAAGGAACTCGGCTGCGCTCTTAGCCGCAAGAAGGTCTGCTCTGAACTGCTCGTCCATCAAAAGAACCGTCAGTCTTGAGAGCACCTCAAGATGCACATTTCCGTCAAGCGGAGCCGCTATCATAAATATGATGTTCGACGGCTTTCCGTCCATTGCCTCATAGTCAACGCCGCCCGGCACTGTTGCCGCTGCAAGACCCGGTTTTTTTACAGCGTCGCTCTTTGCGTGCGGAATTGCAATTCCGTCGCCGATAGCTGTTGTGCCGCTTGCCTCTCTTGCCAGAATCCCGTTTTTGTACCTTGTGACATCTGTAATGTTGCCAACTGCCTTGTGAACAGCTACAAGCTTGTCAATTACCTGCTGCTTTGACGAAAAGCTTGCGTTCAGCAGTATAGCATCTTTGCTCAATAAATCTGTAATACGCATAAGTATCCTCCTTATAAATTTTTTATTTTATATTCTGAATATCCCTTTATATGAGTTTTGAGTTTTGAGTTTTCAGTTTTCAATTTTGGCTTATTAATCTACTCTGAACTCTTGACTCTGAACTCTAACTCCAAACTAAACTACCGTTTAGCTTAACTAAAAGGGATAACCATCTTTTTAACCAGGTTCAGACTTATTAATCCTTTAACCCATTTAATACAGCGTCAATTTCTTCCTTTGTCGCTATACCAACAGTAAAGGCTGTTGCACCGCCTGCCGCTGTTCCCGTTTTTAGTGCGTATTCATAATCGCCGCTCTCAAGATATCCGTATAAAAATCCGGCAACCATCGAATCGCCTGCGCCAACCGTATTTACAACCTTTCCTTTGGCTGTACCTCGTTTGTAACAGCCGTCGGCGGTTACAAGGATTGCTCCCTTGCCGCCCATCGAAACAAGAACATTTTCTGCTCCCATCTCTCTTAGCCTTTGAGCATACTCTATTATTTCTTCGTCTGTTTCAAGTGTTTTGCCGAAAATCTCGCTCAGCTCGTCGTTGTTCGGCTTTATCAGGAACGGATGATATTTCAGCACATTCACCAGAAGCTCGCCCGTTGCGTCAACAACACATTTTATTCCCTTTCCGACAAGCCGTCCGAGGATTCTCTCGTAAATATCCTTGGGCAGAGTATTGGGAATACTTCCGGCAAGAACAAGAATATCTCCGCACTGCAATGAATCAAGCTTTTCAAAAAGCTTTTTGATATCATCGGCTTCAATCACAGGACCCTGTGCGTTTATGTCGGTGTCCTCCTGCGCCCTGATTTTTACATTAATTCTGGAAAAACCGTTTTTAAGATGAATAAAGTCGGTTTTTACTCCATCGGCGTTAATGCCTTTTTCTATTGCGTCACCCGTGAAGCCTGCGCAAAAACCGAGAGCAGTGTTTTCAACGCCCAGATTTTTCAGAACAGTTGACACATTAATGCCCTTTCCGCCGTTGACGATATGCTCGCTGAGCGAACGGTTTATCTCGCCGATTTCAAGCTTGTCAAGATGAAGTATATAGTCAATCGCAGGGTTAAAGGTAACCGTAAAAATCATATTGACACCTCCTTGATAACTGTGCAGTCACGGTACTTATTATCTGTCATTTTATCGGTAATAACACAGGCACGGCTGATATCAAGAAAAGTTATAGCCGAAACCATACCGAATTTGCTGTTATCCGCAAGCACATATGATATATAGCTGTGGTTAGCCGCCTCTTTTTTCACAAGAGCCTCTTCAAGGTCGGGCGTTGTGAAGCCCGATTCAACAGAGATACCGTTTGTGCCGAGAAAACTCTTTGTGAAGTTGTATTTTCCAAGACTGCTTATTGCCTCGGCGCCGATAACCGCCTGGGTTGACAGCTTGAGCTGTCCGCCGATTATATACGCCTTAAATCCCTTTTGTATAAGCTTTTTTGCATGGACTATACCGTTTGTAACAAACACCGCCTTGAGCTTTGTGTCAAGATAATCAATCAAAGTCTGCGTTGTTGTTCCGGCGTCGATAAACGCAACATCGTTGTCGTTCACCAAGGACGCAGCATATCGGGCGATAAGCTTTTTCTCTTCAATATTCTTCAGAGCCTTGCTTTCAAAATCCTCGTCAACAGAACTAATTTTGCTTTCAAGAGCCGTTGCACCGCCGTGAACCTTGTTGAGCTTTCCCATTTCGTCCAGGACGTTCAGGTCACGCCTGATTGTAGATTCAGATGTATCAAGCAGCTGCGAAAGCTCGGTCACCGTAACGGTTTTTCTCCCTTCAAGAAAACGAATTATAGCAGCATATCTTTCTTCTGACAGCACCACATCAACCCCTTTCGTAATGTTTTTTGAATATTTTTATGTGATTTCTCTGTTGTGATTAAATAATAGCACCATTTTCGAGCATTGTCAATCATTTTATTTCAATTTTTTGAAATATTTTTTCATTTCTGCTCATTTTCAGTCAAACAACGCCATTGAGCTTGGTTTTTCTTTGATTGTAGGATTAATTTATGTTTAGTTCATTAATCAATTTCATATTTTAAAAGAATGCTCACATCGGCGGCTATTTATAATATCGTATTTTTACTATTTCGATATTTTAACTTTCAAGCCGAAATGGTTACTAAATTTTAATTGCTTTTTGTATGCCGCAAGTGTATAATTATTGTGTATTTATCTGCCGTTCTATGCGGCAATCCCCCATTAACCGTTTTACAACATATTTCTGATTACAGCGTTGCGGAGGATATTAATAATATGAAAAAGAGATTTCTGTTAACCTCTTTAGCTTGTATATTGACTGCTTCCGTATTGTTCGGCTGCTCCTGTCTGAGCAACGAGCAACAGCAAATCGCCAAAGAAAACGAAAGCGTTTCAAAGACAATAGCTGAGGAGTATCTCAAGTCGAATTATAACGGTGGAACATTGAACAGCCTTAGCTGTATCACATACACACCAAAGGAAAGCACTCTCGGCAGCCGTAAGGCGAGCAGCTATGTCCGTGCATCGGCAACAGCAAATGACAAGAACTTTTATATTCTTGTCAACACTGATTCCAAGGAGTGTCTTGACAATTATAATTCCGAGGACGTAAAGGAGCTTATCAAGCAGCGAGCCGCCGATGTTTTGCCAAACAGCACGCCTGCCGACATTACGGTTGAAATTTTTGCCGACAATGTCCCCGACGATATAAACACGAATGACTACGAGGGATATATTGACATTGACGACAAATCAGCCGAGGATATTTTAACAAGCGGAAACTACTCGGTGAACGCAACCTGCTCGTATATTGCAGACACAGCCGATTTCACTGCTATTGACACATCAAGCTTCCTGCCGGAGAACTCAAAATTCGGCAGCGTCACACTTACATACCGCAACTATAAAAGTGAAGAACGCTTCCGCACAGGCGGAAACGATTCATACACACTAAGCGACAGCTTTGTTTCTGTTTTTACCGGCTCATCACAGGTTAAAAACGAATATAAAGCTTATGAGTCAATTGAAACAGACGACGTTGAAATTGCGTGGGAGCCGGACAAAATTGAGCTGACCGTGCAGGACAGCACGGAGCTGCCCGAGCAGGAGGTTAAAAACGAGGACTATGAAAATCTTGTTTTCAAACTCAAGAGCAGCAAGGCTATAGAAATTCAGTACAAGCTGCTTGACGGCGCAAACGGCACCGGCAATATTGATTTTTATTTCAGCGGCAATAATTACGGCTGCTACGGAATTCTGAACGACAAGCAGAACATCTACAACAAAAATACGATAATGGAAATCAAAGACAGCAGGAGCGGCGTTAACTTCGTTCCGTTCACATTTTCTCACAGCGAGGGAACATTCACCCTTGCAATATACAATAGTGAAGAAAACAACGCTATTTCCGAAATTGTCAACGGTCTCGGCGGAGGAACACAAAAATAAAATACTTGCCGTGCGGCATTGTGTAAAACCACACTGCGGCACGGCTTAATTTTTCGCCAAATCTTGACAATCATTTTTTTGCTGATAGAATATATTTATTGCATTTTTTGATGCCTATTACAAATCATTACAACTCGTATCACAACAGGAGGTAACATATGATTGATTTTTTAACAGACTACTTTTCGTCCTTTCAGCCTCATTCTCAGGCTGAGTTCACAATTTTCCTCGTCATTTCAATGATATTTTCGGCTCTTAGTATTTTCCTCGGTTACAAGCTCACAAGGCTGTGGTCAACGCTTATCGGCGCAGGAATAGGCTTTATTGCGGGATTTATAATCGGCGAAACAATATGGGAAACCAGCGGAGCAGGATTTATCGCAGGAATTGTGCTGGCGGTTATTCTTGGCGCAATATCATTTTTCATCTACAAGGCAGGCGTTTTTATTATGTGTGCGTCAATGGCGTTCACGTTTGTTTATCCAGGGCTGTCGGCGCTGATAAACATTCCGGCTCTGTCGCTTGTGCTTTCAATCGTAATCGCAATAATAGCCGGCGTTGTTTCTATCATATTTCTGCGGCCGTTCATTATTGTTACAACAGCAATAGGCGGCAGCTTTGAGTTTGCACAGTCATTGTTTTCGCTGTTTCCGGCTGCCACACAGTCGTCGCAGCTGTTCGGTCTTTCGTGGCCAATTCTGCTTGTGGGGTCGATTTTATCCGTCCTCGGCATTATCGTTCAGTTTGTAACAACCAAAAAACACGGCAAAAGAGCATAATAAAAGTTTATCCCTCAGACTGATAATTTCGGCCTGAGGGATTTTTATGCTTGTTTTCCGTGCTTTACGCTGTGAATACTATCCTATCGGACTCGTCCTTTTGCAAAATCTGATTAAGCACCCAATCGCCGTCAGCATTGCGGATAAAATGCCAGTATTCGCTGAACAAAGACATATAGGTGTTTCCGCTGACCTTCATATTGATATCGGTATCAATAATATAGTCAACCATCGAACCCGTTATGTAAAACCAGATATGGTCGGGCGTGTTATTTGTACCCAAGCAAAGAGAAATAGGAGAAGCCGTAAACAATTTTATTTTGTAAAGGACATTTCTCTGACTTTTATATGACATCCAGTAAAGCTTTGTCTGAAAGCTTTCAAAGAGCTTATCGGACATAACAGCTTTTGCAGGAGTCATATCCATATCAGTCCACGATCGCTGTATTAAGAAGTACGCATTTCTTACCTGATTTTTAATATCTTTATAACACCATTCGGGCGCATTTTCTCTATACTCTTAATAAACCTTTTAGTTTTGAAAGAAGCTTTTATAATTCTGATGCGAAGCACTATCGCTGCTCCAAATGAAATGAACGGCAATAACAAAAACGATAAAACTGTTTCAACAGGTGAGTCGATACTGTTGCCGGAAGTGTATCGTCCTCCGGATGCTACGCCGCCTGAGCCGCCTCCACCGCCGCCTGCTCTGAGCATTTGAGATTCAATGACGCCAGTATAATTATTCTCCTAAGCAGAAGCAATAGTAGCGGCAACAGAAAGCAACAGCACAGCCGCAATTATAACTGAAATGATTTTTATGAATTTCATATTAATCACACAAAACGGTTAATCTTCTCGTCATACTCATAATCTATTGACGAAAGCTTGCTTTTTATCTCCTCTATATCGACATCGAGCGAGCCGCACAGCTCTTCTAACGAGGGGTAAAAATCCCGAAGCTGAGTGTTTATATACGATAACAAAATAACCGGGTCATTCGGAACAGACATAAGCATTCTCCTGTCTTATTGTGAACAAAGCAATTGTGAAATGTATTTCTGAGTACGGCGGCGAATAGTCAAATTATTCACCGCCTAAATAAAGCTTTAGAAAATTATAGCATATTCACAGCCTATTATCAACTCGGGGAAGCACTATGCTATCTTAAAATTGAAAAGATAGAAACGGTAGGTTTATTTAGTGCCTTAAAATTGATGTACTCTTAATCGCATATCAGCGGCTTCAGAAAATATCTTCGGTGTGGATATTGGACTAGACAAACCTATTTTATCCCAAGTAGCCGCAAAAATTAAATATGGTGTAAGAGGCAAAGCATCTTTTACTTTCATATGGCAACCGTCACGGATAAGTAAGCCGTCCTCGGCAATCTTTTTTGCATCAAAATAAAGCCTTGCACCGGTTTTATATTCAGCATTGATATCCATAACAATTTTACCGACTTGCTTAGAATGCACAACAATCTCGCCGGTTACTCCGCCGCCAAACATAATATAGTCGCTAAAGTTCTTAGGATCACCAAGTTTCATACCAATCGGGTGTTCCTCCAAAACTATATTTTCTGTCTTTAATTTGTTCCAACTCTTTAACACTCCATCACGTTGTATGTTTTTCCAGCTTTCCATCGTGGTACTATGAATTAATATCTCTGGTTCATATTCACGCAAAAAGCTCTCATTAAAGCTGTGTCCATTATATTGCTGTATTGCATCATCATAATCTGACTGTGACATCTCCAAAATCGCATTGATTTTGTTATCATTGCAATAGCCAATGAAATCACCAACCGCAAATCTCCAATCCGAATTATTAACTTTGCTTACCTTTATAGTGTAGGCAGTGCCATTATCAGCACCAACAATCACAGAATCCGGAGCAGTATATTTAAGAGAAAAGATAATCCACGAACTGTCAAACTCACGCCCGGAAATAGGGTCTATTCTATAATCGGTCAGGTTATCAATGCGGTAAATCATTTTAAGCCTGTTTCCATTAATAATCAATTCGGCGCGTACACCAAACAAAACTTAAAAAAGCTGTAGAAATAAATTCTACAGCTTCTTGGCTCCCCCAACTGGGCTCGAACCAGTGACATCATGATTAACAGTCATG
>CAUDCW010000010.1 GCA_958448165.1 uncultured Oscillospiraceae bacterium | reverse complement strand
AACCTTAACATTTGCCGCAGGCAAATATTTCATAGCGAAGCTATTTCATATCGCAGAGCGATATTTCACAAATCCCGCAAGGGATTTATTTCATTAGTGTTTAGCAGAGCTAAACACTCACTCCGCCCACTTCACCTTTGTCAGCTCGCCCTTGCACTTAAGCTCCGGGTATCCCCACTGTCTTAGCACCTCATAAACGCCAACAGCCACAGAGTTTGAAAGGTTAAGGCTTCTCGCCTCGTCAATCATCGGTATTCTCACAGTTGTGTCGGGGTTAGCGTGCAGAAGCTCCTCGGGCAGTCCCTTTGTTTCCTTGCCGAAAACAATGTACGCCCCGTCGGGGTAGCTTATGTCCGAATGAATATGTCTGGCTTTTGTGGAAAAATAATAGTACGGTCCGGCTGTTTTCGCAAAGAAATCGTCTATACCGTCATAAACGGTAATATCGACAAGATGCCAGTAATCAAGACCTGCCCGTCTTACCGCCTTTTCGCTTATGTCAAAGCCCAGCGGCTTTACAAGGTGAAGCCTTGCTCCCGTTGCGGCGCAGGTTCGGGCGATGTTGCCGGTGTTTTGCGGTATTTCCGGCTCAACCAATACTATGTTCAATTCGGGCATAAATAATCATTTCCTTTTTACAAATTTTTCTTAAAACAAATGTTTATAAATGAACACTCGGGAGGGAATTATAATGACAGCGCGCAAAGCGTTAATTATCTTTGGTGACATATGGAGGTGTTACTGCTTGAGCAAAAATGCGATGAATATTGCAAAGGGAGTTGTTGCAGGCGTGGCAACGGGAGTTCTTGTCGGATATGCCGGCAGCAAAATGGCAAAGAAGAACCCGAAGCAGATGAAGAAAAACGCGGGCAAAGCCATGAACGCAATGGGAGATTTCATAAGCGGAGTTTCGGCAATGTTTAAGTAAGATGTGAATCCAAGGGCGAACCGTGTGTTCGCCCTACGTACACAAGGAAATAAATCCCTACAAACATTTAAACCTCGTTACGAAATTCATCTTCACTCTCCACTCTCCACTCTTTAATGCGCCGACTTCGTCGGCGCAACAATCGTTCCTCCTCCTACAACAACGTCGCCGTCATACATAACAACAGCCTGTCCCGGAGTAATCGCCCTTTGCTTTTCGTCAAACTCTACCATTATTCTGTTTTCGTCAATCGGGTGAACGGTTGCGCTTGCCTCTTTCTGGCTGTAACGAGCCTTTGCACTTACTCGCATCGGCGAAGTCAGCTTGTCTATCGCAATGAAGTTTACGTTATCGGCATAGAGCCTGTTTGTGAATAAATCCTCGTTTTCGCCGAGCGTGACAACGCCCGTTTCCGGGTTTTTGTCAAGCACAAAAATCGGGTGAGCGTAGCTTATGCCGAGCCCCTTTCTCTGCCCGATTGTGTAGTGTATTATACCCTTATGAGCGCCCAAAACAGTGCCGTCCTTATAGACAAAATCGCCCTGCTTTGATTTTACTCCGAGCGTGTTTTCAAGAAAGCCTGCGTAGTCGCCGTCAGGCACAAAGCAGATGTCCTGACTGTCGTGCTTTCTGGCGTTTATAAGCTCCTTTTCAAGCGCAATCTCTCTTGCGTGCTCCTTTGTGATGTCGCCCATCGGGAAAAGCGTATGCTCAAGCTCATACTGTGACAAAACATACAGCACATAGGTCTGGTCCTTTTTGCTGTCCTCAGCCTTTTTCAGCAGATAACGCCCGCTTGTGCTGTCGTATTCTCTTTTCACATAGTGTCCCGTTGCTATCATATCATAGCCGAGCAGATTTGCACGCTCGATAAGCTTTGAAAATTTGATGTGCCTGTTGCACTCAATGCACGGATTCGGGGTAAGTCCCCTGATATAATCATCGGCAAATTTTCCGATAACCTTTTCCTTGAAGGTATCGCTGAAATTGAAAACATAGTGGTCAATTCCAAGCTTATAGGCTACACGCCGAGCGTCATCGACATCGTCAAGCGAACAGCAGGTTTTTTCTTTAAGTCCTATATCTTCATTTGTATAAAGCCGCAGTGTTGCGCCACAAACGTCATAGCCCTGCTCCAGAAGCAGTGCAACCGTCACCGAGCTGTCAACGCCGCCGCTCATTGCAACCATAACTTTGTTGTTCATACAAACCAACCCTTAATTTACAGCATTACCCGATAGGGGGGATTCCTATCGGGTGATTAGTTTTAATATTTTATATAGTTATTCCCTTTATTAAGCTGAATAATAATTCAAAAGAGAGTAAGAAGTTAGGAGTCAGGAGTCAGGAATGAGGAATTATAGAATACCCGAAACGAGTATTTCTTAATTAAGAGCAGCGTAGCTGCGACAACCACAATTATGAATTATGCATTATGAATTATGAATTCTGCATTAACTCAAAACTCTAAACTAACTTATCAGCCTTTTCCCATTGTTTTAACAAGAACTGCCTTCTGTGCGTGCAGGCGGTTTTCTGCCTCTTCAAAAATCTCCTTAGCGTGAGCCTCAAACACCTTCTCGGTGATTTCCTCCTCACGGTGAGCAGGCAGGCAGTGCTGAACCATACAATCCTCGTGTGCCGCCGCCATAAGCTCGTCGTTAATCTGGTAACCTGCAAAGGCTTTCTTTCTCTTTTCGGCTTCGCCCTCCTGACCCATTGAAGCCCACACATCAGTGATAAGCACGTCGGCGTTTACTGCGGCGTCAATCGGCTTGCGGTGAAGCTCAAAGCAGTCATAGGCACCGGCAAAGTCTAGGATTTCCTGCGGCGGGTCGTAACCCTCGGGGCAGGCAACGGATACGGACATACCTGTTTTAAGTCCGCCGACAATGAGCGAGTTCATCATATTGTTGCCGTCGCCGATAAAGCACAGCTTGTGACCCTCAAGCGAACCCTTGAATTCACGGATTGTCATAAGGTCGGCAAGCACCTGACACGGATGACAGAAATCGGTAAGACCGTTGATAACAGGGATTGAGCCGTATTTTGCCAAGTCCTCAACCTCTTTCTGCTCAAAGGTTCTTATCATTATTCCGTCAAGAAAGCGTGACAGCACCCTTGCGGTGTCCTGCACAGGCTCGCCCCTGCCTATCTGCATATCGCTTGCCGATAAAAACAGCGGATTGCCGCCGAGCTGATACATACCAACCTCAAACGAAACTCTTGTTCTTGTTGATGCCTTCTGGAATATCATACCAAGGCTCTTGCCCTCAAGGTGCTTGTGCGGAATATTGTGCTTCTGCTCGTATTTAAGCTGGTCTGCCAGGTTTAAAATCTCGATGATTTCCTCTCCGCTTAAATCGAGCAGCTTTAATAAATGCTTCATTAGTATCATCCTTTCGGTTGTTTATTATTGTATATTCATGTCATTAATTTAAGCACGGAATTATGTTGTAGGGAACAGGCTTGCCTGTTCCGGTTCGAGTCACAGAGTGTTATACTCTATTCTGATTTTGTAGAGCATTGCAGTAAATACGCCTATCCCGGAACGGTCAAGACCGTTCCCTACGAACTCACAAGCTCGTTGCGAAATTCATCTCCACTCTCCACTCTCCACTCTCCACTCTTCATAAAAGCGACTTCTCAAGAATTTCAAGTCCTTTATCTATATCTTCATAAGAGATATTGAGCGGCGGCAGCATACGCAGAAGATTTTTTGCCGTTAAAATCAGCAGTCCGTTTTCAACACAGCGTGCGGCAACCTCTTTTGCATTGTCCTTTTCAAGCACAATGCCTATCATCAGTCCAATGCCTCTTACCTGAGTAACACTGTCCATCTTCAGCAGCTTTTCCCTTATGTACTCTCCCTTTTCGTTTACCTGCGATAAAAACTCGGGGTTGTCAACTCTCTTTAAAATTTCAAGCGCACCTGCGCAGGCAACGGGATTGCCGCCAAAGGTTGTGCCGTGTGTTCCTGCTCCGAGAACACCCGACAGCTTCTCGCCGCACAGGCAAGCGCCGAACGGCAAGCCGCCGCCCAAGCCCTTTGCCGAGGTGATTATGTCAGGCTCAATGCCGTAATTCTCATAGCAGTAAAGCTTGCCTGTTCTGCCGACGCCTGTCTGAACCTCGTCAATAATAAGCACAAGGTCATTATCACGGCAGAGCTTTTCAACGTCCTTTACAAAGCCCTGTTCAAGCGGCATAACTCCGCCCTCGCCCTGTATAAGCTCCATCATAACGGCGCAGGTTTTGTCGTTTACAAGAGCCTTCACGCTGTCCGTATCATTCGCATCGGCAAACACAAAGCCCTCGGTAAACGGGAAAAAGTACTGATGAAAAACGTCCTGTCCCGTTGCGGAAAGCGTTGTCACTGTTCTGCCGTGAAAGGAATTTTTCAAGGCTATAATCTCGTTCCTGCCGTTTCCGTATTTGTCAAAGCTGTATTTTCTTGCAAGCTTAATTGCACATTCGTTGACCTCAGCTCCCGAATTGCCGAAAAACACCTTGTCAAAGCCTGTTCTTGTGCAAAGCTGTTTTGCACACTCAACCTGAGTGGGACTGTAATAAAGGTTTGAAATATGCTGAACCTTATTTAACTGCTCGCTCACAGCCTTAACCCAGCCGTCATCACAGTAGCCCAAGGCGTTAACGCCTATGCCCGTTGTAAAATCTATATATTCTTTTCCGTCAATGTCTTTTGCAACAGCACCCTTGCCGCTTTCAATCGCAACATTAAAGCGCCCGTAGGTGTGCATCATATACTCTTTTTCATTCTGAACTATATGTTCAATGCTCATCACTCTCACCCTTTACTTCAAATTGATAAACCGAGAGGTCTTCTCTTTTTCCCCAGCCGATTGTAGGCCAGAATGCCTGACCGAGGGGATTATCCTTAAACACGAAAATATTTGTCTTTTTTATTCCGTCATTTTCAAGCCGGTTTATTGCTCTTTTTACCATACCTGCAGCTATGCCGTGACGTCTGTATTTGGGCAATACTGCAACATGATACAAAAAGCCTCGTCTTCCGTCGTGCCCTGCAAGCACGGTTCCGACTATTCTGCCGTCCATAACGGCAATCTGGCTCAGGCCCTCATTACGCTTTAAAAATGCGGTTATTCCCTCTCTGCTGTCATCATTTCTCAACGCTCTTTTTGAGGTGATTTGCCAGAGTGCGTAAACCTCGTCGTAGTGCTCCGCTTTCATCTGAGTTATTTCCATAAAACCACCATCAATAGAACATCGTTCCGATACCTTCGTCGGAGAACATCTCGATAAGAATCGAATGCTTTATTCTGCCGTCAATTATATGCGCACGCTTAACGCCCTGTCGCACAGCCTCAACGCAGCAGTCTATTTTCGGTATCATACCGCCACTGATGATTTTGTCCTTTTTAAGGCTGGGAACCTCGCTGACATTTACAACAGGAATCAGCGTGTTTTCGTCGTCCTTATCTCTCAGCAGTCCTCTTATATCCGTCATAAGGATAAGCTTGCAAGCACCGAGCTTTGCAGCTATTTCAGCCGCCGCTATGTCGGCGTTGATGTTGAACACCTCGCCCTTGTAGCCGCCTGCTATTGTTGAAATTATCGGCACATAGCCCTTGTCAATCAAATCTTCAACCGGCTTTGTGTTGACCTCGGTAATCTCGCCGACAAAGCCTAAATCATCACCCGTGATAAGCTTTTCTGCCATCAGCATTTTTCCGTCAAGACCGCAAAGACCCATTGCCTTGCCGCCGTGCATTTCAAGGTGCTGAACAAGGCTTTTGTTCACCTTGCCTGCAAGCACCTGCTGAACTATGTCAATCGTTTCCTCGTCGGTCACTCTCATACCGCCGATAAACTCGCTCTTTTTGCCTATTTTATTGAGCATTGAGCTTATCTCGGGACCGCCGCCGTGAACAAGCACAACATTGATTCCCACAAGCTGCATAAGCACAATATCGCTCATAACCGCACTTTTAAGCTCGGGGCTTATCATGGCGTTGCCGCCATATTTTACGACTATTGTCTGTCCTGCGTATTTCTGAATATACGGCAGAGCCTGCACAAGCACCTGCGCGCGGTTTTCATTTTTTAAGTCCATAGATTTTTCACTTTCCATTCTTCATTTTTCATTGCGGCGAAGCCGACATTTCCCCTGTCAGTGAATGTCATCAACTTAAGCACGGAAACCCGAAACGAGGTCGTAGGGAACCAGCTTGCCTGTTCCGGTTCGAGCCGCAGAGTAGTTTATTCTATGCTGATTTTGTTTATCATCGCAGTAACTGCACCTATCCCGGAACGGTCAAGACCGTTCCCTACGAACTAACAAACCCGTTGCGAAAATCATCTTCACTCTCCACTCTCCACTCTGCGGCGCAGCCGCTTATGTTCTGTAATCTCCGTTAATCTTAACATAATCATACGTCAAATCACAGCCGTAAGCCTCAGCATAGGCCGTGCCGTCTTTTAAGTCAATCTTTATCGTTATTTCCTTTTCGCTGAGGATTTCCTTTGCTTTTTCCTCGCTGAACTCAATTCCTGCTCCGTTTTCGCACACGGGCAGCTCGCCTGCGCTTGATACAAATGACAAATCAACCTTGTTGATGTCAACGTCCATACCCGAATAGCCTATTGCACAAAGCACACGGCCCCAGTTGGCGTCCTCGCCGAACATAGCCGCCTTTAAAAGGCTTGAGCAGATTACCGACTTTGCAACGCCCTTTGCATCCTTTTCTGTCTTTGCGTTTGCAACGGAGCATATCAACAGCTTTGTCGCACCCTCTCCGTCGCCTGCAAGCTTTTTTGCAAGAGTTTTGCACAGAACAGTCAGAGCCTTTACAAAGGTTTTGTAATCCTCGTTTTTCTCTGTAATTTCAGCGTTGCCTGCAAGACCGTTTGCCATAAGCACAAGCGTATCGTTTGTTGAGGTGTCGCCGTCAACGCTGACCATATTGTAGCTTACGTCAGCCGCCTCAAGCAGAGCCGATTTGAGCATATCTGAAGAAATCGCCGCATCGGTTGTAACGAAGCTGAGCATTGTTCCCATATTGATATGAATCATACCGCTGCCCTTTGCGATACCACCGATTGTGACTGTTTTTCCGTCAAGCGCGAATGTAACCGCCGCCTCTTTTTTTACGGTGTCGGTTGTCATAATCGCCTCTGCGGCGTCAGTGCCGCCGTCCTTTGAAATGCTCTTTGCAAGGGCGGATATGTTGTTTTCAATCGGCTCAATCGGCAATATCTGACCGATAACGCCTGTTGAAGCAACGATAACATCGTTTTTGTCAATTCCGAGCGCATCAGCCGCAAGAGAACACATTTTCTCTGCTTTTTCAATGCCATCAAAGTTGCAGGTGTTGGCATTGCCGCTGTTTGCGATAACAGCTCTCGCAACGCCGTTTTCAAGGTGCTTTTTCGTAACCTCTATTGTAGAGGATTTGACAAGATTTTTTGTAAAAATAGCCGCCGCGTTACACGGAACGTCACAATAAATTAGCGCCAAGTCCTTTTTCGTTGTGTTAGTCGGCTTTATAGAGGCGCATATGCCGCCTGCCGTAAAGCCCTGCGCAGTTGTAACAGTGCCGTTATCTATAAATTTTATCTCCATTTAAGTACCCTCTTTCAGTCAAGCAAGCGTAAATCAGAATGCAGGCGGAATAAAATCAAGACCTGTTTTTTCATCAAGGTCAAAGAGAATGTTCATATTCTGCACTGCCTGCCCAGCCGCACCCTTAACCATATTGTCTATCGCAGATACGGCGATAAATGTTCCCGTTCTTTCATCAACGTGAATTGATATATCGCAGAAGTTCGAGCATTTAATATTGTGGATATCGGCAACCGCACCGTCGGGCAGTAGCCTCACAAAATACTCGTCCTTATAAAACTCCTCATAAGCCGCTCTTAGCTGCTCCTTTGTAACGCCGTCCTTAAGCGTTGCGTAGCAGGTGGAAAGAATTCCTCTGTTCACAGGCAGAAGATGCGGAACGAATGTAACCTTAACACTCTCTCCTGCAAGGTGCGAGAGCGTCTGCTCAATTTCGGGTGTGTGGCGGTGAGCCGCAACCTTGTACGGGTGGAAGCCCTCGTTTAAATCGGGGTAGTGAGTGCCCTGCGACAAGCCTCTGCCTGCTCCCGTAACGCCCGACTTGCAGTCAGCAATAATGCCCTTAGTTTCAACAAGACCGTTTTTAACGGCAGGCGCAAGCGCAAGCGGAACACCCGTTGTATAACAGCCGGGGTTTGCTATGGTTTTCTTGCCCTTTATGTTTTCTCTGAACAGCTCGGGCAGAGCGTAAACAGAATCAGCGTGAAGCTGCTTGTTAATATACTCGCCGCCGTACCACTGCTTGTATTCCTCCTCGCTTTCAAGGCGGAAGTCAGCGCCTAAATCTATGAAAATTTTGTTTTTATCAAAGCATTTCTGCGCAAGCTCCTGCGACAGTCCGTGCGGCAAAGCGGCAAAAATAACGTCGCTCTTTTCCACAACGCTGTCTGCGTCCTCGCAAACCATATCGTTGAGCTTGTAAAACGCAGGGTAAACCTCGCTTATCGCCTTGCCCTCAAAGCTTACTGAGCTTATAGCCGCAATTTCAGCCTTGGGGTGGGTTGTCAGAATACGCACAAGCTCTGCCCCTGCATAGCCTGTTGCGCCGATAATACCTGCTTTTATCATTGTAAAGTCCCCTTTGTAAATGTTGTAAATCTAAGAAGAAAAGTTGAAACGAGTTAAGGCTTCCCTCGGGAATTTCCCCTATTAGGGGAAATGTCAGCCACTTAAGCACGGAGCTTGAAACGAGGGCGTAGAGAACCGGCTGCCTGTTCCGGTTCAAACCGCAGAGTGTTATACTCTATTCCGGTTTTGTGATACATTGCAGTATATACGCCTATCCCGGAACGGTCAAGACCGTTCCCTACAAACCATCAGCCTCGTTGCGAGAAATTCTTAATTCAAAGAGCCGCAAAGCGGCGACAACCACAATTATGAATTATGCATTATGAATTATGAACTCTCCACTCTATATAAACTTTCTCACATTTCTGACCGCCGCCAGAACATTTTCCTTGGCAGGACCGCCGAAGGCTTTTCTGTCGTTTACACACTTTTCAAGCGAGATAGCCTCATAAACGCCCTCGTCAAATATATCGCATATAGCCTTGTATTCCTCAAGCGGAAGCTGCTCCAAGTCTGTTTTAAGCTCAATGCATCTTGCAACAAGAGTGCCTGTCGCCTTGTATGCATCACGGAACGGAAGTCCCTTTTTAACAAGGTAGTCGGCGCAGTCGGTTGCGTTGATAAAGCCGCCTGCCGCCGCCTTTCTCATATTGTCGGTAAGAACCGTCATTGTATCAATCATCGGAGTAAAGGCGGTAAGACACATTTTGACGGTTTCAAATGCGTCAAATATTGCCTCCTTATCCTCCTGCATATCCTTGTTGTAGGCAAGTGCAATGCCCTTCATCACAGTGAGCAGTGTTGTCAGATCGCCGAACACTCTGCCCGATTTTCCCCTTACAAGCTCTGCGATGTCGGGGTTTTTCTTCTGCGGCATTATGCTTGAGCCTGTTGAAAACGCATCGTCAAGCTCTACGAACTTAAACTCCCACGAACACCAGGCGATTATCTCCTCGCTGAAGCGTGAGAGGTGAACCATTATTATAGACAGTGCAGAGGCAAGCTCAATGCAGA
This sequence comes from uncultured Oscillospiraceae bacterium, assembly GCA_958448165.1. Classification (GTDB taxonomy): domain Bacteria; phylum Bacillota; class Clostridia; order Oscillospirales; family Acutalibacteraceae; genus UBA7067. The sequence goes on along the minus strand of CAUDCW010000010.1, from coordinate 96,021 downwards.
AATCCCTGTCGGAAACGCCGTCAAGGCTGTTTTCGCAGGCGCTGTCAAAGCCCAGAAGCTGCGCCGTTATACTGCGGTCTATCGGGTATGTAGTGCCGGCAAGAGCACAGCTTCCGAGCGGCATAACATTCATTCTCTTTTTCGCATCAGCAAGCCTTGACAAATCACGCAGGAACATCTGAGCATAAGCCATAAGGTGATGGCCGAAGGTTATCGGCTGTGCTCTCTGAAGGTGCGTATATCCCGGCATAACTGCGTCGGCGTACTGCTCCGCCTTATTGCAAAGCACCTCTAAAAGACCTTTTAAAAGTGCTTCAACCTCGTCACATTCATCTCTGAGATACATTCTTATGTCGAGTGCAACCTGGTCGTTTCGGCTTCTTGCGGTGTGCAGTCTTTTGCCCGTATCGCCGAGCCTGCGTGTAAGCTCACCCTCGATAAAGGTGTGGATATCCTCAGCCTCCATATCAATTTTCAGAGTGCCGTTTTCAATATCCTTTAAAATGTCCTCTAAGCCGTTGCAGATTTTTTCTGCCTCGCTCTCGTCGATTATTCCGCATTTGCCGAGCATGGTTGCGTGCGCTATGCTGCCCTTTATATCCTGCTTATACATTTTGCTGTCAAAGGAAATTGAAGAGTTAAAATCGTTGGTAGTCTTGCTGATTTCCTTCTGAAAGCGCCCTGCCCACAGCTTCATTTAATTCACCTCATAAAATCAGTTTACGGGACTGCAGCAAAGCAAAGCGGCATTAACCGACAATTATCCTGCTACAGTCCCTTGATTAACCTTGCAATTACGCTATTTTATTTTTATTTGATAAGACCCTTTTTAGCGCGAACCTTAATCGGAAGTCCGAACAGATTGATGAAGCCTGCGCTGTCGTTCTGGTCGTAAACCTCGTCCTCGTCAAAGGTTGCGATTTCCTCGTCATAGAGTGAATACGGCGATGTAACGCCTGCGTCAATGATGTTGCCCTTGTAAAGCTTGAGCTTAACGTCGCCTGTTACGGTTTCCTGTGTGCTGTCAACAAAGGCTGAAAGAGCCTCTCTGAGCGGTGTGTACCACTGGCCGTAATAAACAAGCTCTGCAAAACGGTTTGCAACATTCTCCTTGTAGTGGAAGGTGTCACGGTCAAGGCAGATTTCCTCAAGCTTCTTGTGAGCCGCATAGAGGATTGTGCCGCCCGGTGTTTCATAAACGCCTCTTGCCTTCATACCTACAAGACGGTTTTCAACGATATCTGTGATGCCGATGCCGTTTCTGCCGCCCATCTCGTTAAGAGTCTTAACGATTGAAACAGCGTCCAGCTCCTCGCCGTTAATTGATGTCGGAATACCCTTTTCAAAGTGGATTGTAACATACTCCGGCTTATCGGGAGCCTGCTCGGGAGATACGCCAAGCTCCAAAAAGCCCGGCTCGTTGTACTTCGGCTCGTTTGCGGGATCCTCAAGGTCAAGACCCTCGTGTGACAGATGCCAGATGTTCTTATCCTTTGAATAGTTTGTTTCTCTGTTTATCTTAAGCGGAATACCCTTTTTCTCAGCGTATTCGATTTCCTCTTCTCTCGATTTGAACTCCCATGTTCTCCACGGAGCGATAATCTTCATATCAGGCGCATAAGCCTTGATTGCAAGCTCAAAACGAACCTGGTCGTTGCCCTTACCCGTGCAGCCGTGGCAGATTGCGTCTGCTCCCTCTGCAAGTGCGATTTCAACAATTCTCTTTGCGATGATAGGCCTTGCAAAGGATGTGCCCAGAAGATATTTGCCCTCATAAACTGCGTCAGCCTTGAGTGTCGGCCATACATACTCCTCTATAAATTCTTTGTTGAGATCCTCGATATAAAGCTTTGAAGCACCTGTCTTGATAGCCTTTTCCTCAAGTCCGTCAAGCTCTGTGCCCTGTCCTACGTCACCCGAAACAGCGATAACCTCGCAGTTGTCATAATTTTCCTTAAGCCACGGAATGATAATAGAAGTATCAAGTCCGCCCGAATAAGCCAAAACTACCTTTTTAATCTTCTGATCCTTAGCCATTTTAAAGTCCTCCGTTATGTAATACGATTTTCAAATATCGGTTTTGAAAACTGATTTTCTTTTGTGTCTCTAATTATACACGCATTATGCAAAAAATCAAGTGTTTTTTGCATAATTATTCAGAGAGAGCAATTTTTGTATGACGATACATTTATTGGCAGAATATTTGTCGGTTTTTTGTAAAATAGTACAGTTAAAAGGCGTATATCTGCACAAAACCTATCCTTCTATTCATTTTTTGCAATAACCATCATTGCTCACTCAGTGAATTTTTATGCATTATATGCATTGATTATTGTATATTATACACCGCTTGTGTTATAATCAGGAAGTAAAAAACATATCTGATAATATAGGAGGATTCAATTATGAGCAGTTTTAGAGAAATAAAGCCCGAAGAAATCACACAAAGCCCTTTCGAGATGATTGGCAAGGACTGGATGCTTTTAAGCGCAGGCAACAAGGATAACTTCAACACAATGACCGTAAGCTGGGGCGGAGTCGGCGTTTTGTGGAACAAAAATGTCGTTTTCACATTCATCAGACCACAGCGCTATACTCTCGGATTTGTTGAAAATGAAGAGTATTTTACCTTGAGCGGCTTCGGCAAGGACTGCAGAAAAGAGCTTGCCTACTGCGGAGCAAAATCGGGCAGAGATGTTGACAAGGTAAAGGAAACAGGTCTTACACCGTGCTTTGACGAAACAGCGCCTTACTTTGACGAGGCAAAAATTGTTCTTGTCTGCAAAAAGCTCTACAAGCAGGATTTTGCGCCCGAATGTTTTATTGACGAAACACTCGACAGCGCAAACTATGCCGCAAAGGACTACCACAAGATGTTTATAGGCGAAATCGTTAAGGTTCTCGTTAAGGAGTAAGTATGGCTAAGAGCGCAATAATTACAGGCGGCTCAAGGGGAATCGGAGCGGCAATCACACTGGCGCTTGCAAAAGAGGGTTACAACATAGCGATAACCTACAAGGAGCGCTCAGACGCCGCCGAGAGTGTGGTGCAACGAGCAAGAGAATACGGCGTTAATGCAATCGCCTTTGAAGGAGATGTAAAATGCTTTGAGAGCGCACACGAAGTTGCCGATACGGCGTTAAAAGAGTTCGGACAGATTGACGTTCTCATAAACAACGCCGCTGTTGCTTCAAGCTCGCTTTTCACCGATTTAAGCTTTGAGCAGTGGAACGAAATAATCAATACAAACCTCACAGGCTGCTACAATTTCTGTCACGCTGTATTGCCGCATATGATAAGGCGGCACAGCGGAAGTATCATCAACATAAGCTCAATGTGGGGGCAGGTTGGCGCAAGCTGTGAGGTTGCCTACTCCGCCTCTAAGGCAGGCGTAATCGGACTTACAAAGGCTTTGGCTAAAGAGGTGGGCTTGAGCGGAATACGGGTAAACGCTATTGCACCCGGTGTGATAAAAACCGATATGCTCGATGAGTACACCGAGGACGATTTAAATGCGCTGAAGGACGAAACTCCGCTTGACCGTCTTGGAACACCGCAGGACATTGCAGACACCGCTGTTTTTCTTGCAGGTGAAAAAGCCTCGTTTATCACCGGACAGATTATCGGCGTGAACGGCGGATTTGTGATTTAAATTTGAGCTTGGAGTTTTGAGCTTGGAGCTTAGAGCTAAACGAATAATTTTCCATTTCCATTTGAAAGCTCCGCTTGCGGCTGCCCACGAAAAAAATCTCGGGCAGCCGTTTTTTATTTGATACAACAGGGCAAACTAACGGTGAGGTGATAAAAATGGCAAAACAGGGTATGAAGCGTATGGAGCGCACCCACACACAGCCGAGAAACGATGCTGCCGCCGTTCCGGAAATTCAGGGCAAGGCAAAACACGGCAAGGAACACGTTAATCCGATTATAGCAGGCACAACCCCGCCGTCACAAAAGGTTTTTCATTCAAACCCGTATCCACACAAGCGCATCTCTGAAAAGCCGATACCGGGTGACATTTATCCCGAAATCGACACGGATTTGGCAAGGGATAACATTGAAAACCATATTCCCGCCGCCGATTTGCAGGACCTGTAAACAACCGCCCAAACAACAACCAAGGCAGTGACACTTTCACAGCTCAATCTAGTAATATAAACAGCACAGGTTCACAAAACGCCAAACATCACATGTTAGAAAACCGCCAAACAGCATAGGTTCACAAGCAGCATTAAAACCGCCCGACGAAGCTTCTCGCCGGGCGGTCTTTTCTTCATTTCGCTATAAAAATAAAAACGCACTTCGAGAAGCGCATTTTCTGGAGCGGACAACGGGAATCGAACCCGCCTCCTCAGCTTGGGAAGCTGATGTTCTACCGATGAACTATGTCCGCATATTCTTTTACACAATAGCAGTAATGCGAAAGGGCAAGCAGCAAAAAAGTATGTTTTTGCACAGGACTGCCGCATTTATGAGCGTTCTCACTGAACATTATTGAAACTGTGTCACTACTATAATAATACCTTGGTCTTATTATGTCAATAGCTTTCGTTAAGCCTACAGTCCTTACATTTTCTTTATCGTAACAGTCACAGCACAAAAGCCTTAATCCGTTTATCACCGGCAAGCTAACGGAATTGAGCACAAAGAAAACCCTCCTGATGTTTTTTGCATCAAGAGGGTCATTTTGTAGTTTGTGTTTTCAGATTTGTTCAATTACTCGCACATAGGACTTGGTCTTTTTGTAATTAAAGCTCATCTCCTTTTTACAAGTAAAAAGAACACGCCTGATTAATCAAATAGCAATATTAACGTCAAAGCAATTTTATCGCTCTTCTATGCTATGTTATGCTTTTCAACGGTTGACCCGAAAATGAATCGCATTTTTGAGTTACGGCTTTTTCAGCTTACCGGCTTTAAGCAAATCAAGCATCTTTGTGTTTTGTGCCGATGTGCCGGAATAATTGCTGATTCCGTTTTTAGCTGCAATCTTCTTTCTGTTTGTCAACGAGCTGTTAACGCCGATTGAATTGAGTGCATCTACAATTGAGGTGTAAGAGGAAGCGCACTTTTTGTAGTAAGTTACAGTCGGAGTAGTAGTTGTAGTTGTAGTTGTAGTAGTCTTTGACTTAATAAGCTTGCCTGCCTTGAGCAAATCGAGCATCTTTGTGTTTTGTGCCGCTGTTCCGGAATAGCTTGAAATTCCGTTAAGGCTTGCAATCTTCTTTCTGTTTGTCATTGAGCTGTCAACACCGATTGAATTAAGTGCGTTCACAATTGAAGTATATGAGGAAGAGCACTTAGGATAATAGGTTATAGTGGTCTTAGTTGTGGTTCCTGTGTTAGGGAAACACTGATTTAATAAAAAACATAATTCTAAATTAGAATAATGAATTAAAAATCGTCAGAACTATGTTATAATAATAAAAGAAAAAGCACAGGAGCGATAAAAATGAGCCAACTGACATTCAGCGATTACGAGTACAGCTGCCGCAAGAAGAAAACAAAAAGATAAGAATTTCTTGATATCATGGAAGACATCATACCATGGGATGAATGGGTAGAATTTGTAAGACCATACTATCCCAGTGGAAAGCGAGGCAGACCAACAAAAGGAATAGAAAAATGCTGAGAATGTACCTGTTGCAGGTATGGTTCAATTTATCCGACGAAGGCATAGAAGATGCAATTTACGACAGCTATGCGTTCAGAAAATTTATGGGTATCAACTTTAATGAAGAACAGGTGCCTGATGCAACGACCCTTTTGAAGTTCAGACATCTTCTGGAGAAGCATCATATAGGGGAGCAATTATTCCGAGCAATCAATTATGTCCTCGAGCAAGGAGGAGCGATGATGAAAGGCGGTACGATTGTTGACGCTACCATTATAAACGCTCCAAGCTCAACCAAAAACAAAGAAAAGACAAGAGATCCTGAAATGTACCAGACTAAAAAGGTAACGAATGGCAATTCGGTATGAAGTTTCATATCGGAGTAGATGACGGAACAGGCTATGTTCATACAGTTACAGCAACATCAGCAAATGTGCATGACATTACAGAAACTCATAACCAAGGTATAACTATACCCTTTTGAGGGTAAAATCCTCAAAAAAAGATAAAATACAAGTGGATAATGCTTTATTTGGTAAAATCTTGTGATTTATTTTGACTTCATCACTTATATATCACTCTAAATGCTGATTTATTCAGCGTTTCCTTAAATTTCAGCTTATCAATATTTTTGTTTTTATTGTGTATTTCAATTCTGAGGAATAAACAAACGGCGAGGCTCAACATCTCGTTAAGCCTCGCCCTTACATTTAAGAAAGCACTGATTAAATAGTATGCTGAATTGCCGTCTAATTTTTCTTAGTGGAAACCAAATCATTGTAGCTGAATTCAACCACAACCTCGTCCTTATCAATCTTCAGATTATATCCTTCCTGATTCATAGGTAAACAGAAGAAGGCATTCGGAGCGGCATTTGGGTCATCCTTATATCTGATAAGCAGAATAACATTTGCTTTGTCAAGAATCGTACTGTATGTTTCTGTTTTATCCTTATAAATTAACACCTGCTTAGTGCCGTTAATTACAGCAGCTCCCCAATCAACACCCTCGGGGAAATCGTGAGCAACAAGCTTAATCTTTGCATAGCCCTCCGGAACAGGATAACCCTCCCAGCTGTCGGTCTGTGCGTTTACTGCTTTTCCGTTCTCAAAAAGCTGCTGTATTATATCAAGATACTGCTCCTTGCCGCTGCGGACGGCCGAGTATTTGACATAACCGAGGACATCGTCGAAGCTTGCATTCGGGTTTAATACAAGGAAGGTGTTAAGCCAGATGTCGTAGTCCTCCTCCATACTGATACCGCTTTTATACATCTCATAGCAGATTTTTGAAAGAACAGAATTGTTGATATGCACACCGCCGCGGTCATTCAGCTCGCCGGGAGTATCACATTCCATAAGATAATATGCGTCTCCGACATACTCCGGCTGGGCATAAGCATGGGGGTCGCTCATACTTCTGATTACTTTTCCCGTGCTCTCACCCATAAGCCATTGCTCTGTATCTGAATTCTCCGGGTCAATGAGCATTTCGGTGAGGTTGCCGAGAATATCTGCATATGATTCTTCGATAGCACCGGTTGTATTCTGATAGGCTACTATTCCCGTAATATTACCCTTTATGCCGTGAGTGAACTCATGAGCCGCTACATCAAGTCCTGTACTTATCGGGAACTTTGAGAACATAAACACACCCCAGCCAAAGTAATCGCCTGCAAAGCAAGCGTTTTCTATTTCCTGGCCGTATTGCTGATAACCAAGGCATATCATAATAGGCAGTCCGTTACCGTTGAGTGATCTTATTCCTTTTTCGGCGTATTTATCATAAATCCTTCTCATATTATCGAACACCGAAACAAATATCGGAGAAACCTCCTCGGGGGAAGCAAACTCATACGGTATCATTTGTCTGTATTCTATCGGCTCTACCTTTGAGGTATCTGCACAAACCATTTTTCTTTCTGTATCAATAAAGTAATATGTGCCGCTGTCGGTTTTGGCTACAGGAAGCTCAACCTTGTTTCCCAGATAATTTGTGAAGGTCTTGATTTCGGTTGTAACACCCTTGAAGTAAACATCGTTATCATAGACATCTTCGCTTGTTCTGTAATCCTCTAAGCTGGAAAGATACAGCAGATTTTCAAGTTCACCGCTTGAAGCGTCAATATAGACTTTTACATATTTAGACTTCTCAGGGTCCTGCTCCGTTGGAGTCAGCTGCTTAAAATATACCACCCAGCACAGGTTTGATGTTCCCAATTTTGAATACATCATATAGTCAAGCTCAGGCTCTTTATCTGCTTTTTCCAGAGTGCACCCTACGGTTTCTTCAGCAGCAGAGAGCGCCTTCTCGAATGCCTGCTCGGCTGTCAGCATATTCTCCTCAAGGTCTTTTACACCTGCCTTAGGCTGAATAGAGCTTGAAATACAAAGCGTGTTGCCGTCCTTATCTGCACCAACAGTAATAAAGGCATTTTGGAGCACTACTGCGCCGACAATCTGCTGGAATGTAAAATATTTGTCGCCGTTGTCTGCGGTCTTTACATTTATCGGAATCAGGCTTATATCGTTCTCCTTGGCATTTAAAATTGATTCAACAGCTTGTAAGGAGGACATTGCAGTTTCCGCATTGATTACCTTATAATCGGTGTACTTTCCGCTAAAGAAAGTAATTTCGCCTGCGTCATTATATGTAATATCCAATGAATTGCCGTTTAGCGCCTTTAAGTCCTCCAAAGTGTTATCGTGGATTTCCGGCTGCTCGGGATACTCAACAGTAAAGGTCACCGTTACATCTGTGCCGTTAATAGTTACAACGGCTTCATCTGTAATTACCTTTATACTGTCGCCCTCTGCGGCGTTAACACCTACAACTCCTACTGCGCCGACTGAAAGTGCAAGACACAGGCAGAGCATCAATGACATCATTCGTCTGTTTTTCTTTTTGAAAGCAACAACCAATGCAATCGCAAACGCCGCAACGCACAGTGCGACAATCGGCATTGTGTTGTTTTCCTCGCCTGTTTTGATTGCGCTTTTGCCTGTTGTTTCCGCATTTGTTATTGTCGTTGCTGTTTTCGGCTGTGTAGTCGGCTGAGTGGGATTTTCAGGCTTCTTTGTCGGTGCCTGAGTCGGGTTTTCGCTCGGCTGTGTTTCGCCGCCCGTTTTCAGGCTGATTTCAGCCTTGAGACTTTCCGTCTGCTCGCTTGCAAGACTTATATCGGTCTTTACATCCTCGCCGCTTAGTTCAGCGTTGTCTGACACCGAGAGCTTGCAATTAATGCCTTCAATCTCATAGTAGTTTGCGTTCTTGACAACGGCTTCAATATTCGCCTTGTCACTGTCCTGTGAGGAAACCGTAATTTCAGCCTTTATGCCGTCGCTTACAGTTGCGGCTGAAGCATTTGTTGTAACCGCCGCTGTCATCAACGCCACCAGCGAAATTACAATTCCCGCTTTTTTCAGTCGTTTCATTACATTTACTCCTCCGTTTAAATTTGTTATCCGGGCAAGCTTAAGGAGACTGACGAAAAATCTGTCGGCGCAATTTGCACAAACAATTTAATCCGTACTTCCTTAATTTATGCCTATCCAATTGTTATTATATTTTTTCACAAAACCAATTTCAAGCTTTTTTGCAAAACTGGTCAAAAAAGCAACACAACTGGGCATTTTTTACTTTTTTCAGCGAGCAGCTCATAATAATTCTGATAATATACCGACGCAAAATTTCCGCCGTTGTTTTGCTGTCTTGCCCTGCGGCCGCACAATACTTCTCAAGGCTCCCGACAAAATCATCGGGAGCCTTGTGCCTTGTTTTTTATTTATTTCAAAACAGAATTTTGATAGATGATTACTTGTACCAGTAAACACCGCTTCCGCTCCGTTCGAGCCTGCCGTTATCGGCTCTGAATGCTCCGCTCTGCATTCCGTAAGAGTAGTAGTTTACATAATCTGATGATGTGTTAAGGAATACCATACAGCTGCCGTCACTGTTTGTTGTTCCTCGGATGTCGGAATTATATGTGTCAAAATCGCCCATAATTTTGAATACTGTTCTACAGGTATCTTTTATCATTTTTGCATTTGATGCAGCTCCGCACACATCTGTATTGTATCTGATTTTGTTCCAGCCAAAGAGCTTGATGTCTGCTGTGTTGCAGCCCCAGGCATCTGCAAATACTCCGCCGCCTTCCTTTCCGCATTTGTTGTTTTCAATGGTCATATTTCTGAAGTAATGATTCGTACTTCTATCGCCATCAGACGTCCACTTACAATTTCTCAGATAATCCTGTATATCCGTAGCTTCTACAGCTTGTCCGTTAATATCCTTTGCAATATTTCCATCTTCTGCTGTCGCCGTCACAGTAATATCGGATGCGCGGAAATTATGCTCCTTAACCGTTACCTTTGCTGTTTGTGAATCCCCATTGTGGGTAAAATCAAAGTTCACTTGAGGTGCTGTTTTGTCTACCGTAATAAGCTTTGAAGTATATGATTGCGTTTCTTCATTTTGCTTATCGTCAGCAGTTATTGCAGCGTTATTTTTAGAGAAATCGGTGTATTCCACAGTCAGCTCATAATCCGCCTCGTCGGAATACTCAATCTCAATCGAATGCTCATCGCCATTATGACTCCATTCAATGAATTTAGTTGCATATCTGTCTTTGTACTCAACATCATACAAGGACTTTGAACCGTCAGGCAAATACTCAACATAGCTCACATTTCCGTTATTATCGGTTTTCTCAACAAGAATTCCGACCTCGTGAACAACACCCGTTTCTTCGCTGTCTGCATTTTCTTTGTATTTCTGTCCCTCAAAGAAGTTCGGCTCATTAATAGTAATCTTTGCAGTTACATCACTATCATAGAACGCCTGCGTTGCAGAACCAAAATCAGCCGCATCCTTGAGATTTGCATCAACATACCTATCCGCCTTGGGATACGACACTGAAATCTTTGGCGTAACTGTATCTATAATTATTGTATGCTCTTCGTCAGTTTTAGCAGTTCCCCAACCTGCCTCATCGTAGGCGGTAACAGTGATATTGCCATTCAGCTCAAGTCTTTTCAACTCTTCAGCTTCATCTTTTGGCAATTTTACGGTTGCATAATATTCTTGTTTCTCTTCATTATATTTGATATCTTCTGCTGGTATTTCGCCGCTGTCGCTCACCTCGCCGTTACATTCCCATTTAAATTTTGTAATACCTGAGATATCGTCTTTAGCCGAAAATGTCACATCTACTGCAGGATTGTAAAACCATAAAATAGAAGATAGTATTTTCTCGGCAACAGGTTCGCTATATTGAATTGATATATCACTCGGCAGACTGGTATCAATTTTAATAGCAACCTTATTTCTTGAAATGCTACCAGCGTCTGTTGACTTTAGATACACATATCTATCTACTTCTTCAGAGCCTTGATTATCAAAATTTACGCTTTCACCAAACCCAGAATCAGCTGATTTAGAAATCGTATATCCCTCAGCCGCTGTGACAGTGACAGAAGATTTATACCATCCATTTTCGCCGGTAGTTCCTTTAAGAGTAAACGGTTCAACCGGAGCTTTGGCAAAGGAAATCGTCAATTTATATGTGTCTATATCCGCTGCATATTTATCCGTTGCAGACTTATTAGCTGTAACGGTTATTTCCAATGAACCACTTTCACTGCTTTGAATTGCTTTTGCAAGCGCCGCATAATCTTCGACTTTTATTTTGCCCGATGCAGAATCACATAAAAGACCGATATTATTTTTATCAATACTATATGTGATTGTTCCGTTATCGCGGTCATATTTATTACTCGCAGTAAGCTTTGAAGCTATTCCGTTATCTGCACCAAGCGTGTACGATACAGAGTTTTTATCGAATTTTACAAAATCTCCTGCGTTCTGCGTTGCAGCAGTTACATTCAGCGTATGAGTAATAACTTTATCATAATAATTATCGTTACCTGACAAAGTTGCTTTAACTACTATTTTCCCCGCATCTTTTACGGTAAGCTTGCCGTCATTATCAATAGACGCAATTCCTGCATCATCAGAATCAAGCTCAAGCGAGTAAGTAATTTTGCCGTCCGCAAGCTTTCCGGCATCAGTAGCACTAAAATTGTAGGTTTTATCGTTATTAACTAACCCCTTGACCTCATCTATGCTGCTTTCTTCCGGATAATTGTCAAAAGATAAGCTCTGTTCTGCTTTATCGATAAATGCGTTTGCCGGTATAACGTCAACATCCGTAACATTGTAGTTTGAATTTCGTGTTACTCTTACATTTATAGGATAACTTCCGGCATTTTTTATTTTTGGAACCGCAGTTGTCCAATCACCGCCGTCAAACTGGTATTCTACAACATCGGTTTCTAACATTCCTTCAACGATAACCGCCTCGTGTTCTCCACCGTCATAGACACCGCTGTAAGCCTTTGCAGTAAGTCCATCAATATTAATCGCTGAAATCTCTATATTAGTAAACACTTGGTCATAATTCGAGTAACCATATCGCTCGATATGGACAGCCACTGTATATTTGCCTGCATTTGTAATCTCCGGAACAGCATCCTGCTCCGGGCCGTTATTCAGGCTGAATGTTACAACATCTCCTTCCTGAAGACCTTTATTAATTGTAATAGCAGGATGAGATTCTTCATCATATCTTCCGGAATATTCGGCAACCTCAAGCTCAATATTGTTTAATGTAATTTCAGGATTTACTGTTTTAATAAAGGTAACATACCCATCTCTCTCAACAGAAACAGTCAGTGAATACAAATTTGGCTCTTTGATCACAGGCATTTCTTCCTGCCAGTCATTGTCATCTAATTTATACTTAACCGTATCAGTAGGTAGCACACCTTCAACCAAAGCGGCATTGTGCTCTTTTCCGTCATACGCCGTTGATATGGGAGTTATTTTAACACCAGATATAATGGCGCTTTTCAATGTTACGGAAAAGCTTTGATTATCAGCTTCGATAGCTTTATCCTCAATTGTTGTATTGTCGGTTTGATAGTCATCAAGACTAACGGTGGCAGTTAATGTCAAACCATCAGCATAGTCTGATTTTGCAAGCACCTGTGCAATTCCTTCTGCATTGGTGTTTGCTGTTCCGCTGTTGAACTCACTTCCATCCTCTTTTTTGATTATAAATTCTACTACAGCATTCTCAAGCGGCACATTATCCTCGTCCAAAACAGCAACAGTTACCCCTGCTTCTTCGTCCGTAGTTGCCAATACCGTCAGCATCGAAACCGGCAACACACTTGCAATAATCAACAGAGCAAGTATAACTGCAACTATTCTGCTTGATAAATATTTTATTTGATTATTCATAGCGTTCGTACCTCCTCTTTTGTTTAACATCAGAAGTCTTATCACCTGCATACGGTCCATTTTTTTGCTTTTGTATTTGGTAATATATTTTGCCATTTAATATGCAGTGCATACAAAACGAAAAAGCAAGCAAGGCTAAGAATATATAACATATATATCCTGAGCTGTTACTTAAAATCATTGAAACGATTAATCCAATTAAACTGATTGCCATTAATAAATCTGCTAATGTTGCAAACCCGTTTTTAAAGAAGCTGATAAGTCCAAGCTTAGGTTGTTTATCTTCTTTTTTTTGTTTTTTTCCAAAAACTATTTTATAATGTTTTGATAAAACAATTTGAGTAATAACACCTAAAATTAAGAAAAGCCAAAAACAACTTCCGACGATAATTGTAATCCACACATTCTGGACATCGCCTATTAAATTATCCAGCGGCATAAGCAAAAAGCTCGCTGACATTAATAAAAAGCTAATACAAGACAAGCAAAGCAATTTATAATCAGATCGCATTTTCTTCAATTTATATCACCTCATCCGTACTAACAAACATAATATTCTTTTCAATAATAAATTCAGAGTTGATCTGCTTTGAAGTATTAGTCAACACTGTAGTCCCCGGAGATGAATTGACCGCTAAGTTCATTTTCGGAGCTGTCGTTGGTCCTATATTCAGGCTGTGAGTATTATTTCTCTTCACCTTCGCTTTTTTCTCTAATTCTTCAAATACATTTATTTTTACTCTTTGCCCTGATGCACTACTGTTTTTACTCCGGATTTCTTCAATTTGCTTTTGCTCCAAAGAACCCTTTTGATCTCGAATCAGGGTTGGAATTTTAAAGACAAAAAATAACACGAATGAGATAATCAGCGATAACCCGGACAAAGCAATCCGCAATTTTTACTATTGCCAAAAGCTCTCTTAACAAAGTCAGAAAATTTTCAAGATCAAATCGTGCCATCTGAGATAATAAGCTCTCATTTTCACTTGCGTAGTAAGTAAGAATATGTTTACCGTTTTTCTCGGAATATGACGCTGTACACAATTCTTGTTCCGACCCTGAGAAAATTAAATTCAAAGCATCAAGATCAATTTCTAATTTATTCGGAATAGTCACCTGTAAGCCATCCTGATTGAAGTTATATTTTATCATCTTATATCTTCACCATCTTACATTTCAAATAAAACATAAAAATAGAAACGAATAAAGTTATTGAATAAAATAAGTATTTCGGATTAAAAATACATTTTGAAAGGAAATCCAACAATTTTGCGTAGAACTATCGGTTCATAACTGCCTATGTCATTGTAATTATTACTAATATTATACTGATTTATTAACAATTTGTCAATAAATTAAGTGCGTATTTTGGTGAAAAAATGGTAAAAAAATCGGTAATATTCATAATTTATCGATGCATCGTTGTTAAATAGGCATAATTTTATTTTTTTAGTGGTCAATTTATGGTCATAAAAATATATTTTATCAGAAATGAAAGGAGAACTATTATGCCAAAACGAGGAGAAAACATTCACAAAAGAAAGGACGGCAGATGGGAAGGCCGGTATAAATCAGGCACTTTCCCGGACGGAAGAGCAAAGTACACCTCTTTGTACGGTAAGACATACAGTGAAGTGAAATCAAAGCTTATATCAGCTCTTCAGAAGAACAACTATACTTCAAATTCTGTTCAAAGTAATTCAACCTTTGGAGAAGTAGTAAAGCTATGGCAGGAGATTAATAAGGTCAAGCATAAAGGTGCAACAGAAACTAAATATGACTATTTGATAGAAAAGCATATATTGCCTTGCCTTGGTTCTGTAAAAATCTCTGCGATCTCGACATTTTTGCTCAATGATTTTATGTTCAATAAACTGCAAGCCGGCAGGCTTGACAAAAAAGGAGGGCTTTCGCCTGCCTATGTGAAAAACATAATGTTGATTATTACTTCAGTAATTAAGTTCGCTGTGAATGAGCAGTTGTGTAAACCGATAAATCTGCATCTTTTTTCGCCGTCTGTCGAGAAAAATGAACTTGCAATTCTCAGCGTAGGTGAACAGCAGAAGCTCGAATCATATCTTTCATCACATCTTGATTGCACATCGCTTGGCATTCTGATTTCGCTCAATATGGGACTCAGAATCGGCGAGGTTTGCGCTTTGTCGTGGGACAACGTTGATTTTGAGAATAAGGTGATTTATATACGTTCAACAGTTGCGAGAATAAAAAATACGCAAATGGATAGCAAAAATAAAACACGCCTGATAATTGATAAGCCAAAAACAAAGTCTTCGTTAAGAGATATTCCGATTCCGTCCACACTTTTACCTTCGCTAATGAAAATGCGGGAAAAAGCACGCTCAAAGTATGTTGTTTCTAATAAAGCCACATTTACCAGCCCAAGAACATTTGAATACCGTTATCATAAGCTGCTTGACATTTGCGGTATAGAATCAATAAACTATCATGCCTTGCGGCACACCTTTGCCACTCGTTGCGTAGAGGTTGGTGTAGATGTTAAAACGCTTAGTGAAATTTTGGGCCATGCAGATGTTTCTATTACATTAAACACATATGTGCATCCGTCGATGGATTTAAAGCGTAAGCAAATGGAAAAGCTGTCAGCATTAACGTCAGATATAGTGTCTGCATAAATTTATAAGTGGTCAAAAATATGGTCTTGAAAGACAAAAAATCCGAATAGAATCGCAATTAGTCCACGTTTTTGTTATGAACCGATAGTTCTACGAAACTCTATACCATTCATTTTTATGTGATGTAAATTTATTATTAACTGTATTATATATCACAATCGGCATTTTTGATTCAATAAATTAATTAAAAAGCGAATGCAGTTCAAATTATCCTGCATTCGCTTTTTTATTTGATATTAAAATATTTCATACACTTTTTCATCGGATGTTCTTTAATTATCAGAATAGAAACTATTATTGCTAAAATCAAAGAAAGCAAGGTCAGTATCAGCCACCCGTTGCTCCACATTTCTAACACTGCGACAGCGTCATCTTTTTCAACTTTTATTCCGCATCTATATAAAATACACATTACAGACGAAAAAATAAAAGAAATAATTTCAATTACTCTCAAGAGAAAGCCTATATACCATATCCAGAAGCGTTTGGAGAAAAACATAAAAGAAATCAGTAGCGGAAAAAGATTTCCGGCAACGCCTATAATAATATTTCCTGATTTTTCAACACCTATTACATTACAAGCCACATACGGCAAAGGGAACAAACAGAACTCTTCAACTTTCCCCCCGACAAGAACAGCGGCAACACTGTGACCTGCTTCGTGAAAAAACGGATAAACTATAACAGATGTAAACAGAGCCATAAAGAATAAGCTAAGGTATTTAAATATATTTTTCATACAATCTCCCCTTGATGATTATTTTTTAATCAAATCAGGGAAATAAACAATTAACTTCAATACTGTGTAACTTTATAATTATATATACCAGCCTGTGCAGTCAGAGCGAAGTGAGAAAACAAAAACAAACGCTGTTCCCAAGCAAAAGGAAAAGAGCCAAGGGAATTGTCCTTGACTCTCTTGCTGATGCCGCAAAACATTAAGGTGTCGGCGGCATCAGGTTTTTTTGTTTGACAATGTATAAATTACGCAAATTACTCAAAATCGAAGCCGTCGGAAAGGATAAACTCCCGCAACAGCTTATCCGTCCTGATATTCACCTTAGGCGGATTAAGCTTTGTTTGCTCTTTGGCTTCAAAATACGCTTTAGCCTTGCTCTTATCAACTGTTTTTTTCAATTCATCAAGTCGCCCGAACTCATTGATGTTATGCTCAGTGAGCTTCAGCGACATCATATTTCTCAATTTTTCTTCATCAAGACCGAATGCTTCTGCAAAGCGGTGTATCTGGTCATTCTTTGCTCGGTGCTGATACTCTGTGATATAATCTCTGAGCGTTTTTCCGGCTTCTGCCTGAACATCGCCCCTTTGAATATCGTGCAGAAAAATATTCGCATACTTCTGCTCTTCCTGCGTCAACGCCGCAAAGGTCTTGTGCAACTCGTCCAACGCTTCGTCAACAGAGGCTTCGGACGAATCCTCCTTATTGAGCAGCCTCAGATATTTTTCAAAGCGGCTGTTCATATAATCAGCGTCAATCACTCCTGTGTCGATTTCCGTTAGATAGCCTACGAGGTCATACGGTACATTTTTGCCGCTTTCCACATCTACATCACCGGCAAGCTCCTTGTATCTCTGAGCAAGTATCAGGTAAGCCGTTTCATCGAAGGCAAGCTCAACAGATGACTTTTCTCCGCTGTTCTCATCTTTAAACACATAAACATTCTTCTCCCAACGAAACCCTTGTATTTTTGCGGCTTCAAGGTAGCTGTTCAGTTCCTTATAAAGTGAAGCAAATTTCGCCCTCTCTGTCCTGTCATCGGGAAGTTTTTCAAAACCAGGCACCCCTGCATGGGTAAACAGATTAACGATATCGGCGTAAACGGCGTTCATTTTCTCCACATTAAACTTGAGCTTCTGCACAAAAAGTCCTGTCGGCTTATCACCCGAATACAGCTTTACCGCCTCGTAAATATTGCGCTCCATAGTGTGCGGTCTGCGGTAATATCGAATTGTGCCAAAAGGCTTTTCGTTGTGCGAAAACAAACGGTTTGTCCTTGAAAAAGCCTGTATTATATTCTCATATTCAAGCATTTTATCAAGATACAGAGTATTGACCCACTTTGAGTCAAATCCCGTAAGCATCTGATCGACAACGATCAGCAGGTCAAGCTGTTTTTCGGGCGTTTTTTCGATAAATTTGTAAACCTCTTTATGCGCCAGCCGCAAAGCTATATCCTTTTTAAACAAAGCATGCGACGCTATTGTAAAGTCCTGCTCATAACGCTCGTTGTAATCCTCAATTATCTCAACAAGACCGTCCTCCTTGAATACTGCGCCGCCCGTATTATCAATGTTCGGGTCGAAAAGGCAGGTGGTTTTCAGCTGCGGTATAGCCTTTTTAATAAGGCGGTAATATTCGATAGCTTCGGGGATACTGCTCGTTGCAAAGATAGCGTGAAACTTGCCGTTACGGCTCAGGATTTTCCGACTGTCCGCTATATCCTCCACTACCTTTTCACGATGCTCAGGTGTCTGATACTGAGCGTTCGGGATATAATCCTCTATACCCTTAATATACCTGCCGTCCTCCGCCTTAAAGCCTGCCATTTTCACCTTCGAACCGTCCATATATTCATAGAACACCTTGGCTTTTGACGGGTTATTTATCGCCTCGTCCTCTGTTTTTGCTTTGGCTTTTTCGAGAGCAACCGCCATTCGCACATCCTTATCCTTGAAGGTCAGCACCTTGTACGGGTCAAACCCAAGCACATTCTTATCACGAATACCGTCAGCAATACTGTATCGGTGCAGTTCATCCCCGAAAACTGTGGCTGTGGTATTCATCTTCTTTTGATTTTCATCGTGTATAGGCGTACCCGTAAATCCGAAAAAGATTGCATTCGGGAATGTATTTTTTATCGTAATAAGCATATCCCCAAAGGTTGACCTGTGCGCTTCATCGACTATGAACACAAGCCTTTTTTCGTTGATAAGCTCAATATCGTGAGCATTTATACCGCCGTCTTCATCTTTAATATTGCTCATTTTCTGAATTGAAGTGACAATAAGCGTATCGGCAGGGTTTGAGCTTTTAAGTTTGGTAACAAGCACCTTTGTGTTTTCCGTTGCCTGAACGGTTTCGTTCTCGTCCGCAAAGGCTCTGTATTCCTTAAGCGACTGTGTGCCAAGCTCGATTCTGTCGGTAAGAAACACAACCTTATCCGCATCATTTGAATTTGCAATAAGCTGCGCAGATTTAAAGCTTGTCATAGTTTTGCCTGAGCCTGTGGTATGCCAGATATATCCGCCGAGCTGGTTCTTTTCGTCCCATCTTGTTTTTGCCACCTTGTCCGATATTGCGCTCGCCGCATAATACTGATAGCTCCTCATTACCTTAAGAATGCCGTCGGCTTCGTCTGCAACTGTATAAAAGCCTATCAGCTGGTGCGCCATAGGTATTGAAAGCAAGGAAGAAGCTACATTCTTCCAATCATTTATCGGCTCATTGTCAAAATCCGCCCAATGGAAATAGTAATCAGGATTAAACCGCCCGTCGGGACCGGGATTTGCAAAATAAACAGCCTCATCCGGGTTCATAGCCACAAAGACCTGCACCAAAGAGAACAGGCCTGTGAAAATTCCCTCGTGAGCATACTTTTCAATCTGATTGCACGCCTGACTTATCGGTACTCCGCTGCGCTTCAGTTCAATATGTATAACGGGCATACCGTTAATAAGAAGCATCAGATCTCCGCGGCGGTCATTAAGAATTTTCGATTTGCTCGCAAACTCCGGCTGCTGCACAATCTGATAGCGGCTCTGTCCGGCTGCAATTTCTCTGCGGTCATATATTTTGAGGCTTATCTGCTTGCCGAAATGCAGCTTATCCTCCTGATTGTCACGGGTTATAGACACGGTTTTACCGTTGATAAAGCCGTTGAGCCTCAGCGGAGTGCGAAGGCTTGTTATCTGCTCGATAATCTGCCGCATTTCTCCCGATGTCAAGGGAACATTATTCAGTCGGTCTATTCCCATATTATTGTCAAAAAGGATTTTAGCCCAATTCTCTATCAGGTCTTTTTCTGTCGGATGCTTAAGAACCTTGTTTTCCCAGCCCTTGTTATATAAAACCTTAATAAGAGCTTCCTCAAAATCTGCCTCTTTCGTAAAAACCATAGGTCTGTTTTCCTTTCCTAAATTACCAAGCGTGTTTTCCCGTTTCAAGCAAGCTGTCAATATCCATATAGGCGTTTTCGATTCGCTCAGTATGATAACCCCAATAGTTATCAAAGATTGTCTGAGTGATACCGTGGCTATCCCATTCCTTAAGGACATCACCTGTTTTCTTATTTTTATAAGCCGAATAAAATTCCAGCAAATACATAAAAAATCTCATTTCTTCTGACATTTTACTCACCTCTTATATATACGGAGTTTCTTGGGTCACCGGTCACTTTCTCGGTTTCCCAAATTTCAAATACTGCTCCCGCACCAAATGAAGTTAAACCGCAATCCTCATCTTCGAGCATCTCATGGGTTTTGGACGAAACAAATGCTCTGAGTGCGTCCATTTGACAATATCCGTACTTTTCAGAAATCATCTGAACCACTTCACCGTTGTAATAATCTATAATTTCAGGGTCTAAACGCTTCATACTGTTTTTGCCTCCGTAAAATTGAGAATATTCAGTGCATTTTCGGTTCTGAATGCATATTGATCCTTTAGCTTTTGAGGGAACAGCAGCTGAATGGCAATATCCTCCGAAAAATAGCCTTTCAAGTAATTGTTTACAGTTCTGATTGCTTGATCATTTGCTACCGGACCTGAAACAACATCAAATTCTTCTTCTATTATTTTACCGGTTCTGTTGGCTGAAATATATCTGAGCCATTCTTTATTTGCCGATTCAAAGTGTAATACCCTTAGGTTTTCAAATTGCAATTCTTCAATATAAAAAACTGATACAGTCGGAATCCCTGTTCCGCGGTTATTGGTTGTGCGTATTGCCCATTTACTTGCCTGCTCAAAATCACTTGTCAGGTAAAACCCTGCGCCAAAATCCAATAATCTTTTAGATGGAATTAGTTTAGGATTTCTTACTTCAACATTACTTCCGTGATACAATATCATTTTATCCAACACCTTTCTGGAATAAACTAAACGAACATCTTTTCAAGCATAGATTTCTTGATATTCTGCAGCTTTTCAAGCTTATGCTGATGAAGGGTGATAAGGTTGTCGAGGTTACGGAAATATGAGCCGATTTGCCGTTGCTCAGCATAATTGGGAATCATTATTTGCTTAGCAAGTAGCTCATCTTTTGTTATCCCCTTAATAGATGTTCCTTGAACTGCATTCAACTCAGATTGCAGTTTTTTATAGCACGCATATACCGTAAAAAAGGGTTCTGTTTTCAACTTACTCAGCGATAAAAAATCTTGGCTTGTAGTATAAGAAAATGGCACAAATGCGAGCTTTCCAACACCTACACGAGTTATTATGGCAATCGAGTTTTCGGGTATAAGTTGTGCTGCCGATTTACTCAACCCATTTTGTGAAATAAATCTCTTAGGTGCTACATCAAACAGCTTGCCATCAGGAATATCAGATGATTGAAACCAAGGAATATCGCCATTCCAGTATTCATTGTTCGAAGTGTTCGGAGTACCTCCACCAAAGGTTTTTTCGGACAATTCTCCCAGCTTACGCTGTTCCCAAGGAGCAGTAAATCCGGCAAAACGAATTTGCGGAACATTGCTTCCGTTTTGGGGAAACATTTTTTCAAGCATAGATTTTTTGACATTTTTCAGCTTTTCAAGCTTACGCTGATGAAGGGTGATAAGGTTGTCGAGATTGCGGAAATAATCACCGAGTTTTTCTTGCTCATCTACATCTTGTGGTACTGCAATTTCAGCGTTTGAAATCACATCAAAGTTTATTGATTCAAATGTTGAACCGGCAGCAAGTTTTTTCCAATAACCGCCCTCGTCCATTTTCACAAGTGTTTGATAGATAAATTCATTGCCTTTAATTCCTGCCACACCACGACCTAAGACCACATTATAGTTAGTTTTGCCCATTGCCCCGGCAGGAGCACGGACGCTCATTATCAAGTCTCCTACTTCTGCTGTTTTGGTTTTCTGTGTTGTCCAAACACGAGGAAAAACCCAGCCGTTTTTCAAGTCGGCATTTCCCTGAACAAGAATATAATCCGACGGTACATCACTATATGTAGCACCATCAGGAGACTGCCCCATAGTTACTTGGCATATCTCTCCTAACTTCCGCTGTTCCCAAGCGTCTTGAAAGCCTTTGAAGCGAATGGCAGGTTTTTTGTTTTTATCTGTATTTTCACTCATATGCTTCACCCGTCAGCAGTGACTTGAACTCACCGAGGCCTTTCATATCAAATTCGTTTCCGTCAAGCTCATCTATCATTTCGCAAAGAACATTCTCGGTTTCTTTTATTTGCTTTTCTATTTCAAAATAGGTCGTTTCATACTTTGCCTGTATCGTCTGAATTTTGTTTATCAGACTGTCTATGACGCTGTCGGGCAGCTTATCAAGATTCGCCGTCAGACTGTCTATCCATTTTTTCTCAAGCAGCATATAAACCTGCTCATCAGATAAGCCCTCAATCACCGTCTTGGTCAAGGCGTGCAATTCGGCTGACGCTTTCTTTATCTGCGCTTTCAGCGTCTTTTCCTCCTGCATCAGCTTTTCAACTCTGCCGAGCTTTTCTTTTAATGCGGCAGCTTCGTCCGATTTGTCGGCTTTCAGCTCCTTAAGCTTCTTTGTGACCTCTTTTGAGACAAATGCGTCCTCTGCGTAGTAGTCGCCCTCCTTTTCCTCCTCGCTCAGGCTGTCTGCAATCTCCTCATATTCCGCAGGAAGCTCGGCAAGGCGTGCTTCTTTTGCTCTCAATGCGGCGGTTTCTCTCTGAAGCAGGGTATTCTGCACCAGCTCAAATGGCATAAGATGCCCAACCCAGCCTTCCTGCACCTCCTGATCTTTGCCGTCCTTTTTCTTGATAACTATATTCGGGTCAACCTTCTTTGTCGCCGCAAAGCCTTCCGTCTGAATAATTTCTAAATCAACCGCAATCTTTACCCATTCATCATCAAGCAGCTGATACGCCTGATACTTGTCAATCAAAGGTACAGTCTGCAATCGCTCAAAAATGTTATCACTCAGCACGACTTCCTCCTGCGATATGACAAGCTCATTCATTTTTTCTAAAAGCTCATTTTTTAAATACTCTTTAAAGTCGGAAAAAGCGGCTTTGAAATTCGCTTTGAATTGAAGTATGTCCGTATGCTCCTTTACAGCCGCTTTTATATCTTCGGCGGCAAGCTGAGAATACGGTATATCCGTATCGGTAAACAAGGCACTTCCGAGGGTCGGGAACGCAAGCCAGTATTCATTAAGCTCATCAAGCTCTGCTTTCGGTATGCCGCCGAACATAGAGGCGTATATATCCCAGCTCTCTGCTTTTTCCGAGGAATCCACATATCGGGGAATATTAAGATTATATTCATTGCTGCGTATCTCTTCTATTGAAACAACTCTTGAAAATTTGTCTATGCTTTCACGCTTGATTACCGTATCGGCTATCCTTTTTATGTCGGAAGCCCTCAGCTTATTATTCTTGCCGTCTTTGACAAAGCCCTTTGAAGCGTCAATAATCAGCACATCTGTGTTTTTCCGTTTTTTCTTAAGCACCATAATTATGGTTGGAATACCCGTTCCATAGAAGATATTTGCAGGCAAACCGATAATGGCGTCTATGTGGTTATTCTCAATAAGGTTCTTTCTGATTTCTCCTTCTTCACCGCCTCGGAACAACACCCCGTGCGGCAGAACGATAGTCATTATTCCGTCCGGCTTGACGTGAAATAAATCGTGCAGCAAAAATGCGTAGTCGGCTTTTCCTTTCGGCGCTAATCCAAAACGGGCATAACGGGGATCGTTCTCTTTGTTAGACGGGTCCCACGCCTGGGAATACGGCGGATTGGAAACAACCGCGTCAACATATAGAGGGTCGTATGTGCGGATAGGGTCGTTGTCGTCAAAATACGGCCAGTCATCCTCCAGAGTATCTCCGTTTCGTGTGACAATATTATCGGGCTTAATGCCGCGCATAACCAGATTCATACGGGTAAGGTTATATGTGTTTTCCTTAAGCTCCTGCGCATAGTATTTTATATTGTTGTCATCGTTAACATACTTAGACACACTGCGGCCTATATTGATAAGCAGGGAGCCTGAACCGCTTGTAGGGTCATATATCTTGATTTCGTTTTTCCCTTTCAGATGGTTTGCCACAATCTCCGACATCAAAAGGGAAACCTCGTGCGGCGTATAGAACTCCCCTGCCTTTTTACCGGCATTAGAAGCAAATTGACCTATCAGGTATTCATATATATAGCCCAGAACATCATAATCCTGCTTTCCGTCCATAGGAATATCCTTGATAAGCTGCAAAAGGCCGCTGATTGCCTTTGTTCTTGCTCCCGAGCTGTCGCCGAGCTTGCTGAGACCTGTTTCAAGCGTGCGGAAAATGTTTTCAAACACCTTCTTATGAGTAGGACTGATGAGGCGGCTGAAAGCAGACAAAGCGTCGGTTACATCAGACACATCAAACTCTCTGCCCTTTTCAAGCCAGGTTGAATACAGGTTATCGTACCCGATAAAATACCCGACATTCTTTTGAATATATTCTACCGTGTCGGCGTCTTCCTCGCTCAACGCCCTTATATCATCGTCCGTAAAGTCATTTTCCCTCAGCCACTTAACCTCAGTGTCTGAAAGATACTTATAAAAAATAAAGCCGAGAATATAGTCCTTGTATTCGTTGGCTTCAATTTTGGAGCGCATTTTATTTGCGGATTCCCAGATCTTATTCGCAAGCTGTTGTTTATTCATTGTAAAAGCACCCTTCTCTTTTATATCTGCACATCAAATGTAAATATATTATAGTTATACCACAACGCCTCGACTTTTTCAACAAAAGTGCAGTTTGATTAGCCATTGTTTTTTGATAAATGATATAATTAGTCAGCATTAAGGTTGCTTTGACCGCCGCTATCCAGCGCAGGAAAACACTGTTTAATAAACTGGCTGATTTTCACGGCTTTTGGGCGAAAAAGGCCCTTTTAATAAAAAATGTGTTACTATTAAATATATAGGTTCAGACTTTATTCGGGAAATTGCTTATCAAATTCGGCTTATTGATGCAGTTTCCAGAAATTCTTATTTTTAAGTAATGTAACTGTTTTTGCAAGATTTGTAACAGAATTTGCAAGTGAATGTTATGATGGGATTTGCGGCATTGCTCTCAACTTTAGCAGAATTTATACGCATTATTTTCCGCTCAGGCTCACAGCGCACACACTTTACCAACACTTGAACCTCTTGCCTTTCCCTGTGTTTATCGGGTCGTTTTTAGCCGCTGTGACAATTGTGCGGAGAACATAGCTGTGGTTTTGCGCCTTCTTTCTCTTTCCTAAACCGCTTTGCAAAAAGAGTCTTTCAACCTGCTGATAATCCCGACTGTAATAATACAAAAGTCCTATCAGCCTTATGTCTGCTTCACTCTGGCTCGGAAATTTCCCTTTCCATTCACCTGCCCACAACTCGTCAAAAACCTCCCCTTTGCTTCCGCTATGAGCCATTTGCAAAACCTCCTGGTCGCTCAACAGCATTTTTCTGCGAATATTCTCAACCGGACAGGGAGAATTTTCTGTATCAATTCTTTTAATAAGCTCATTAATCGCAGCTTGCGACGGCTGCGGTTCGGCAGCGTTATATGCATTCCCCGTAAAAGCCATATACTTTGCATCCGAATAAATCTCGATTTCTTTTCTCTTTATAGCCTTGGGAATACTGCCCTTTGCAACAATATGTAAGCCTGTTTCGCTTTGGCTGTATTCTACATAAGTATCAGCAAACAGCTTTACAACGCTATCGGCAAACTCCGAAAGCTCTCCCGACTCATCAACACAACTGTCAAGATCTATAAATACCAAGCCGTCTTGCCGTGAAAAGACAAAACCAAGTCCATAGAAATCGCTGTATTTCAGCTTGTTAACAGCATCGCCATAACAAGCCCATGTCTTGTCGTTGGTGGTACTTGCACAAATATCCTTCTCTGTTGAACATGCAGAAAACGGAACTTTCTTACCGCCTTCCGGTTTCCATAACACCCATCTTTTCATCGATATTAATGTTTGCGGAATAAAATAGCCCATAATCAACACCCCACTCCAAAGCTTTCCGGAATGAAAGTAAAAATTTCAATTCCGTCAGGCTTTTTGCTGCCCATGTTTGAGTACTCACGCCAGCTCTTGAGCATAGACAAACCACCGCATCCTTCCAGATGGGAAAGAATAACAGCAATACTGTTTTTTGCTCGCCTGACTTCCATTCTGTTTTTTGTAGAAATCCCACACAGCCTAAAAACCTCCTTGTAAGGCAGCTTGTTGCTGTAATTTCTTCCGGCTCTTCTCGTGCGGGCATATCGCAAGAGAAAATCAATTATCACGGTACGCAGTGCAATTCTCGACTCATTCAGAGTCCATGCTTTGAGTTTTGAACAGTGCGACTCAATATTTCGCCCGGTTATACCGTGTTCCACGCAAAATACGCGTCGGCTATTTTGGTCCAAAAACTTGAAATAACGCTTTTCCCGCCCGTCTATCTTCAGCGGCTGTAACAGCGTAAAAGTGTACTGTCCCTCCTGAACAGCCATAACTTTCTGCTCAAGCAGCTCACGCATTCCTAAATTCTCCGCAATTTCATTCATAAACGGTGCGCATTTTACGATGATTAGAATATCGGTTTTCCCTTTTGCCCTGTTGTTAGTTGTTATAAAGTCGATAAGCGGCAAGCACATTTCATTCGTTTCAAAGCCGCAAAAATCCTTTAAGCTGTCATTCACCCGAAAAGTAATATTTCGTTCTGAAGATGACAATTCATATAGTTTATTAAGCAAAGCCTCTTTTTGACGCTTCAATGGCGATACTGTCCCCGTGCCCTGTCTTAATGCTCTGTAAAGCTGGCCGAGCGTAAAGTAAATATCGCCGTTTTCTGTTAACTGCCCATCAAATTTAAATTTACCGATACAGTCAATAATACTTTTCTCATACGGTTCAAGGTATCCTTCCAAGAGAGTAAACTTAAATTCTTCGGTTTCATCTCCGATATTACTCAGCAATAATTCCCGTTTATCTCCTTTTACAAGGGCTGCCGCTATCGGACTAAGGTTGATAAAGCTAAAGCCGCTGTCCAAAAGCTCATATTTTGTTAAGCGTTCCTGACGAATATTTTCTGCCTCAAAAGAAGCAATGTCTGATGTATCCGCTTTATAGTAACTTGTGAATGCTGTGCCGCATTCTGTATTATTTTGCAACACAATGAAGCCCTCCTAAATAAATAATGAAATGAAACGCACTGCGCCGATTTCTCAGCACAGTGCGTTTCAGAATTCTATTGTATTTTATTCTTCTCCGTCCAGATCTTCGGTCAGACCGATCTCCCGCCGCCACTTGTCGTAGTCCGTTCCGAACACCTTAAACTTCGGCTTACTGCGAGGGTAGCGTCTTTGGCATACCGCCCTGATAATTTCCTTGTTGGAGTCCAGCGTGAGCATAACTATTGGTGCAAGCTCTTCGCCCTTGTGGATTCTACGAAATCTCAGAATATCACTGAAAAGCCCGTTAATCAACGACGGGTCTGCGAATGGGTTCGACACAACCGCAGCACCGCAGAGCGTGCCATCTGCCAGAATACCCGGGACAATATCGCTTCTGTCAAGGAACCCCGTGAAACGCTCTTTCAGCTGTCCGAGAATATTCTCACCATTGAAAATGTCGGTCAAAAGCTTTTTGCTTGACGCATTGTCTTTCCATGACACTATTACATTCCCTCGTGGGAATTTATCCCGCATGAAGCGCTTAATCTCCTTGGCTCCGCCCCTTCGGTTCGGCATAAGCCAATCAAGGTAGGTGCCTGTGTTTAAAAAATGAAATACGCCGAAAATATCCCGCGGCGTATAGCGTCCGTTGAGTTCGCCGTAATCGATTAATCTTCTCAGCTCAAGCGTAATACGGCTCTCCAGCTGACTGTTAAACCTCATATTTGGCCGAATGCAGTAAAGTATAATAATCTGCTTCGGCAAGAATATGATTCCGACAGCTTGGTTGTTGCGGAAAAGATCCTTGCTATCTCCCGCTGCCTCTCCTCGCTCTTCTTTAAGCATACACCAGCCAACCTCACCTTCGTAAAGTCCTTCTTCCAGTGTGATTTCCGGTAGGCTTGAAAGATACAATCGGGCAAACAAATCACACGCAACAATCTTGCTCTGTCTCAGACTAGGCGTAGTATGGAATATAAGGTCTGATGAGTCACTGTTCTCAAGCAAATCACGACCCTTTTTTGTCAGCGAATAAGTAAAATCTATTCCGTTCTTTCGGTCGCTTTTGTGCCTGATCACAAGGCCATCATCTGTCAAACGGTGCAGTGCCTCCCGCACTGCACCGTTTGATCTGCCGGAAAGCTTTATTGCCTCCGACAAGGTTGAGTTTGACAATTCGCCTCCAAGACGAATTAAATCGAGTAAAAAATCTCTATTAGCTAACATATTTATCATGTCTCCTTATTATATTACGGGGCGGCTTGCACGCAAGCCGCCCCTGAACGCTGAAATATTTAGTTTTATAAACAGAATCGTCAAAAAAAAATCCGAACATAAATCTGCCCAACACTTTCTCGATAAGATAACCAGTAAGGCGATTTAACGAAATGCAATTTTATTTTCCCGAAAAACCGCTTGTGTATGCCATTTCTATGGAAAAAGCTTGTGTTAAATCCTACAGCTTTTAAAACGCAGAACTTAACAGCAGAAATCGGAAATTCATAACGGATTTTTCCTGCGAAAATCAACAGCTTCGGCGAACAATTAGTCGCTTGCCGGCTGCTGCTCATTATCGCTGCTCAGCTACATCAAGGCTTGATCCGCCGGATTTTTCCAGCTTCATTTTCTGCTGAGGTTTGTTTAAACCTGTCTGACTGCGGGTTTTTAAGGTAGTCAAGCAAAATATCTAAGTCTATCAGGTACTTATTCCCTGCCCGCACACTTGGCAAAGAGCCGGTCAAAATCAGCTGGCGGATCCTGTAAGGTGTGACAGCAGTGTTAGGATCCTGCGCACGAATCTCAGACACAGCCTCAGAAATCGTCCTCATACGAGGAAAAGAATGTTCAAACATAATTTGACCTCCTATTAAAAATAATATAATACTATGCATTTTAATGCTCTGTTTCAGATACTGCTTTTTAAAAGCCAAGGCATAAATAAGCTTTACAAAAGCAGGGTCTTTACACGCTGGATTTAATCCCCTCGATAATCCGACTTTCTCTCAGATTATCTCGCAGTCCTTAAATCTTTTCTCGCTCTCGCAAGCAACCTCCGCTCGTGTAACAGCGGTTGAATATATATAAAAAGGACAGCTTACTCAACCGCTTGCAATAAATATAGATTGCAAGCTTTTGCCTGAGCCTATAAGGTACGGCAAATTGGTTTAAGGAAACTGCCCTTGAAATTCCAATAAAAAAAGAGCAGGATACAATTTGTACTCTGCTCTCAAATTATAAATATTAAATTGTAGAAACAAGAAAGGCTGACCCAGAACGAACGAGTCAGCCTTTCAAAATGAAACAGAATTTTTTCTTTTTATAAAGGAGAAAATCCGTCAAAAATTAATTACACTTTTTGACTATGAATATTATAACACGCCGATTTTGACCTGTCAAGACAAAAATCTAACACCTGGATTAATAATCTGTAGATATAGCGTGAATAAATTGTAAATTTTAGCGATCACGGGTTATTTTTAGTATAATGGTATTATTGTTTGCGTGTTGAGTATTGGTTAGAATGTGATAGTTTGTGAGAGAGCAAAGTCTTTGTTCTGAAGCTCAGCGTTTAGTTATTTGAATAGCGTCCTTTAAGTTTACCGTTGAGTCAAGGTTTACATCGCCCCGTATAAGTGAGCTGTCATTACCACTTGGCACTGCCGCATAGGAAGTCACGCCTGCCGAAACAGCTATCAGTCCTGCTAAGCATATGCACAAGCCTGCTCTGTTGGCTCTCTTTCCTACTGTGTGCTTTTTACTTTCTCTCATTTTAAAAACTCTCTTTCTTCTCAAAAAATTATCCTGTATCCGACAATGTATAATCGGTGCGCCGCACCGCCTATGCAATATTGGAACCGCTTCTGTTGTTTCTTCATTATACCGCTATTTTTGTAAAAATCCACTCAATTTATAACCAAATATAATCTCGGTGATTTGTGTTAATTATACAATATTTTTCTTTTTTTATATTTATCCCCTAAACTCGCAAACTGTCCTTTAAATTCAAATAAAAATCGATCAGAACACGCTGCTCTCACTCCGCCCTCAGAAATTAAAAATCGGCTCAGACATTCGAATCAACTATTCTCCCCAAATTTGACATATACCATATATATGGTATAATATAATCAGCATTATGACAAAATATCGAGTGTAAGGAAGATGATCGGATGGCTGCTATACAAAAAAGAAAGAATACATACCTTATTTCCGTATCAGGCGGATACGACGCAAACGGCAGGCAGATACGCCACACTATGACATACAAGCCCGAGCCGAATATGACCGCAAAGCAGATTGAAAAGGAGGTTCAACGGCAGGCGGTGCTGTTTGAAGAGCAGTGCGCAAACGGGCAGACTATTAACAACAATATCAGGTTTTCCGACTTTGCTAAAATATGGTTTGACGACCGCAAGGGTGATCTGCGCCCAAAAACATACCAGCGTTATGAAACGATGCTCCCGCGAATAAATGCGGCTATCGGGCATATGAAGCTCTCAAAAATCCAGCCGCCTCACCTAAGAGCATTCTATAAAAATCTTGCCGAAAGCGGTATAAGGCAGTGCGACCGATATAAATGCAAAATCGATCTTGACAAATATATCAAGAAGCACAAGCTTACAACCGCAGAGCTTTGCCGTATTTCGGGCGTGCCGAACACCACGATAATATCAATAAGGCACGGCAATTGTGTAAATAAAAATAACGCCGAAAAGATTTCCAAGGCTTTAAACAAACCCTTATCGGAGCTTTTTGAGACTGTCGGCAAAGAAAAGCCGCTGTCAAGCGCAACGGTACTGAAATATCACCGCCTTATTTCCTCAATTTTAAGCACGGCGGTTGAATGGGGCGTGCTGTTTTCAAACCCGTGCGAAAGAACCAAGCCGCCAAGAGTAACCGAAAGCGACCCAAGGTATCTTGATGAAAATCAGGCTGCGGTATTGCTTGAACTGTTAGAGGACGAAAGTATAACATACAAGGCAATAATT
Organism: uncultured Oscillospiraceae bacterium; assembly: GCA_958448165.1. Taxonomy (GTDB): domain Bacteria; phylum Bacillota; class Clostridia; order Oscillospirales; family Acutalibacteraceae; genus UBA7067. The sequence continues at coordinate 65,087 of CAUDCW010000010.1, read as the reverse complement.
CGTCTGATTCTATTCACAGGCATGCGCCGCGGCGAAGCTTTGGGGCTTAAATGGTCCGACTTTAATCCGAAAGCCGGCACCCTGCAAATACAAAGAACCTTGCAGTATCTGCCGGGCAAAGGCTTATTTGAGGACGGGACAAAAAACAAAAATTCAATGCGTACAATCAAGCTGTCCAACAGTGCGACGCTTGAATTAAATGAGTACAGAATATGGCAGAACAAGCAGCGCTTTGCAATGGGCGACAGATGGGCGGGAACAGGGTATATCTTTACCACAGATGAGGGCAAGCCTATTTCGCCTGACACATTGTCAACTTGGTTCAGCAGGTTTATAAAGTCACACAGTGACAAATTGCCCTATATAACATTACATTCATTGCGCCACACAAACGCAACCCTGCAGATTGCAGGCGGCGTTCCCATAACAACGGTAGCGAAAAGGCTCGGACACACAACCCCGAACACAACCGGCAAAGTGTATGCGCATTTTATCAAGTCCGCTGACGAGGCGGCAGCAGAAACGCTTGAAGATCTTCTTGCGCCAACCAAAAACAGAAATGCAGGGTAAAAATTCGGCTGTAAGCTTCTTAAAAAAGAGGTTTACAGCCATTTTTCTGTTAGCCGCCAAACAGACGGTGCATGGTTTGACAGGTACTTTGCCGGACGTGCATTTTTGACAAAGCCAATGCCCTCCATAATTTTGGGCAACAATTAGTATTTCCCTTTATATTCGTTTGAATGGATTATTATAGCCAGTTTCGTCATTCCGTTGACGAGGTGTCCTATTTTGTCCAAAAACTCATTTATTTTCATTCCGGTCATTGTATCAACCACTTGCTTTACCATTCAACCCACTCCATATCAGCTTCGGCTTCCCAAAATGTTTTGCCGTCAAAAATAGGCTCATTTTGGGCAAGCTCTAAACACTTTTCTAAAGTGGGAGCCGTTTTGTTAAACACGGTTTTATCATAGTTCCCGTTGTTGTCCCAAACATCAATTACATAAGAGTATTCATTTTTTTCTTTGTCAAATATAAGACCGTGAAAAAAGTATTTCACTCCTTTATATATCACAGCACATTCCTCAAATGTGGTTTGATCAATAAACTTGTTTACATTTCCGCCTTTCATTAATTCAGCCCCTTAAAATATTTTTTGTATTTTTCATATTCGTTCTTTGTCAATAGGCGCGGTGTTCATAACTTACTTCTCCTTCTCTACTGCCACATTATGCACCATATAAAACCATAGGTCAATATTTTGGGTTGTAATAAGTGGTTTTCCTTAAAATAAGACCTTATTGTGCCTTTTTAATCTCTGCGCGACTGTGATATGATACTGAGAATTTTTGCGGCAGCAGTGATAGATATGAGATTTTTTTAGCAAAAAAGCAAAACGCGAACATCAATTTTGGAACAAAAAAATTTATCCAAACAACAAATAAACAACAAATAAACAACAAACCGATATTTTTAGCAAAAATCATATAGTATCACTAAAAACAAAAAGCCTTAAAAACGGCTTAAATAAGCCATTTTTAAGACCTTGTAATGGAGCTGGAAAAGGGACTTGAACCCTCGACCTACGCTTTACGAGAGCGTCGCTCTACCGTCTGAGCTATTCCAGCATTCCACGAGATATTATAACATTATCTATGCACTTAAGTCAACTATAAATTTACGGTATATGCAAATTTATCCGTTCAATTGATTTTCACTGTCCAAACGCAACACCAAGTGATAACTTTTCACAAAAAAGCTTATAAAATTAATATTGTTCTATAATAAGTTTATCATCCTTTTTGGCGGCTGAAAAAACGGCTGCATAAGATTAATTTTGAAAAGGAGACTTGTTATGAACGACACAATTGCCTATTTGCTGAAAAGATACAGACTTAACTGCGGATACTCACAGCAGATGGTGGCAAACACGCTGAACATCGACCGTTCAACCTACACATATTACGAAACCGGCAAATCAATGCCAAGCTTAAGCACTATTCTTATTCTCAGAAATTTGTTCAATATACCTTACGAGGAGCTTTTAAAGTGTTTTGATTCCGGCGCAGCTCTTGCCGCCGAAAGGCTCAAGGACCCGACCGCCGACAAACGGCAAAAGGATGAGCTGAGCGAAAAGCACAAAAGAATTATGCTCGACAAAACGGCAATCTATGAACTGCCAAAGGAAGAGCAGCAGCTTGTGCTGTATTATCGCAGGCTTAACCCCGACGACAGGGAAAAGCTGCTGGAAAAGCTGCATAAATTTATCAAAGAAAACTACTAAATTGAAAACTATTAATTTTTTTGCCGCCGCTATGGTGGCAATTATTTTGCGTATTTTAAAACAATTTAAATATAAAATGTTGATTTTGCTGATTTTTTATATTATAATTTACTCAATACCAAGTTTATGGAGGTAACAAAAATGAACAGAATAGTTTTAAACGAAACATCATACCACGGCAAGGGCGCTGTTGAACAGGTTGCCGCTGAAACAAAGGCAAGAGGCTTTAAAAAGGCTTTTGTCTGCTCTGACCCCGACCTTATAAAATTCGGAGTAACTGCAAAGGTCACCTCGGTTCTGGACAATGCGTCAATTGATTATGAGCTTTATTCAAACATAAAGCCGAACCCGACAATTGAGAACGTCCAGTCCGGCGTTGAGGCGTTTAAAGCCTGCGGTGCTGACAGCATTGTTGCAATCGGCGGCGGCTCATCAATGGACACCGCAAAGGCAATCGGCATTATCATCGCAAACCCCGAATTCGCAGATGTCAGAAGTCTTGAGGGCGTAGCACCCACAAAGAACCCGTCTGTTCCTATTATCGCCGTTCCCACAACGGCAGGAACAGCCGCAGAGGTTACAATCAACTACGTTATCACCGATGTTGAAAAGAAGCGCAAATTCGTTTGCGTTGACGTGCACGATATCCCCGTTGTTGCCGTTATCGACCCCGATTTAATGTCGTCAATGCCAAAGGGACTTACCGCCGCAACAGGCATGGATGCACTCACGCACGCTATCGAGGGCTACATAACAAAGGGCGCATGGGAAATGACCGATATGTTCCACCTGAAGGCTATCGAAATTATCGCACGCTCTCTGAAGGGGGCTGTTGACAACACTCCCGAGGGACGCGAGGGAATGGCTCTCGGTCAGTATGTCGCCGGAATGGGCTTTTCAAATGTAGGTCTGGGCATCGTTCATTCAATGGCTCACGCTCTAGGCGCTGTTTATGATACTCCGCACGGTGTTGCAAACGCAATATTGCTGCCGACTGTTATGGCCTTTAACGCTGACGCAACCGGCGAAAAATACCGTGAAATCGCAAGAGCAATGGGCGTTGCCGGTGTTGACGAAATGACTCAGGACGAATACCGTGCAGCCGCAGTAAACGCCGTTAAAGAGCTTTCAATTTCTGTCGGAATTCCTGCAGACCTGAAAGATATAGTCAAAGAAGAGGATATCGACTTCCTTGCCGATTCCGCTGTCGCAGACGCCTGCGCACCGGGAAATCCGAAGGAAGCAACAAAGGAAGATATCATCGCACTGTATAAATCATTGCTTTAATTAAAACACCTCTTTAGTAAGCACTGATTAAATCTTTTGTGCATATGCAAGCAAGATGTGCAAACAGTTTTTAAGCGTGATTTATTCAGTGTTTCCTTAAACACGTCTTTAATCCCGGATAAAACCGAGGATACAAAAAGCCCCCGAGGAACACGCAACTCCGTGTTCTATCGGGGACTGATTTTTTGTATCGCCTTATTCCGCTGACGAATCAGCCGCAAGAGTTACCTCAACTGTATGTTCGGTGTACTCTGTTTCAGTATCGTCCACGCTCTGGTACGTCAGCGTGACAACATCTCCCGGCTTGTGCTTGTCAAGCTCTTTATACAGCACCGAAAAGCTCGTTATGTCAACATCGTCAATCTTTGTTATCACATCGCCGGGCTCAACATCACTGTCGGCAAGAGGTCCTGTTTCGTCAACCGACACAACATAAACACCAACGGGAATTCCGTAATAGCTTGAATAAGTCGAGTTAATTTCGTTGCCCGTAAGACCAATTCTTACTCTGCCTTCAACATAGCCCTGCTTGATTATGCTGTCAATCACACTCACCGCCTGCTGTGACGGAATGGCGAAGCCCATACCCTCGTAGCTTGTGTTTACAATTTTAACGGTGGTTATGCCTATAACCTGACCGCTCATATTCAGCAGCGGTCCGCCCGAGTTGCCCGGGTTTATTGCGGCGTCTGTCTGTATGTAGCTTACGTTGCCGTGCGACACATTTCTGTCAAGCGCCGACACAATTCCCTGTGTAAGAGAGTTTGAAAAATCTATACCTCCGGGGTTGCCTATCGCAACAACCTCCTGACCGACAGAAACCTCGGCGGAATCGGCAAATTCTGCAGGTGTAAGACCCGTTTTGTCAATCTTGAGAACGGCTATGTCAGTTCTTGAATCATAACCCGTTACCTGTGCGTCATATTCCTGCCCGTCAATTGACACCGTAACCTTATACTTTGTTTTTGAGTCGCCGATAACATGACTGTTTGTGACAATATATCCGTTTTCGCTGATTATAATTCCCGTACCCTGCGAACCTATCTTTTCCTTACTCTGCGTTGTGTAGCCTATAACACCGACAACCGAGTCCTCCGCCTTGTCATAGGCATACTTGGCTGTGTACTTTTCGCCGTCTAAAATATCCCTTGGCTGGTTTTTAAGCTCAATCTGAGGACCGTTTTTGTCGGTTGTGTCAACAAGATCGCTCTTTTCAAGAGCGTCGTCGCTCTCGGTTGACGGCTGTGCACCAAACTGATAGCCCGAGGTCGGCTGCTGATAATTATAGCTGAACACATCACTGTCCTTGCCGCTGTCCGACGATGACCTTGACACTGCAATAACCGTCAGGCATATGCAAACCACAAGAACAACAAATGCCGTGACAAGAAAGATTATAAGTCCTGCCGGCATACTCTTCTTTTCTTTCGGCTTGGGTGCAAAATTCACCGTGCCGTACTGCGGCGCAACAACCCTATCCGAAGCTTGTGCATACGGATTTTGCGGTGCGTTATTCTGCGGCATCGCACCGGCATATTGCCCGCCGCTTAACGGCTGATTGTTTTGTCCGCCAAAGGGGTTGTTCAGGGATCGATAAGCACCGAAACCGTTCATATTCTGCTGCGGATACGTCCCATACTGCGGCGAACCGGAAAAAGGCGACACCTGAGGATTATTATAATACGGTTGTCCGTTCTGCGGCAAAAAAGCCGAATCCGGCATCGGCGGATTATCACGCTGAGGTGCAGTATTGCTTTCGGCAGACTCCGTCGTTGCGGTATTATCCCGGTTGGTTTCAGCCTGAGCCGTATCGGCATCGCCCTGCATATCCTGCGGCTGAACATTCTCCTGCACCGTCTGCGGCTGTGCAGTCTGCTGCGGCTGTGCAGTCTGCTGCGGCTGAATATTTTCCTGCGCAAGCTGCGGCTCAATCGGCTGTTCCGTCTGAAGCGGCTGTGTATTGCCGCCGTCACCCTGTGTATTAAAGCTGTTTAATTCTTCACTCATCTTTATTCTCCTGCTTTCCCTTTTGTCTTTCGATCAGCTTCACGTTTGATTTATCCTTATCGCTCTTTTTTGCATTTTCCGCAGGCAGCCAGAATGTGAACCGACAGCTCTTGCCAAGCTCACTGTCTGCGGTAATATCGCCGCCGTGAAGCCGCAGAATCGTTTTGACGATATACAGTCCAAGACCCATTCCGTTTTTATCCATACTGCGTGATTTATCGGTCTTATAAAAACGCTCAAATATGTGCTTTATCTCCTCGCTGTTTATGCCTTCTCCGCTGTTCTCTATGCTTATTACGGTTCTGTCCGTCTCCTGCACTGCGGTGATTCTGATATAGCCGTTTTCGTTTGTAAATTTAACGGCATTTTCCATCAGGTTATATACCACCTGGTGCAGCATATCCTTGTCGCCGTCAATGTTGATTTCGGATATATCATCAAGACCCAGAACATTTATTTTTCGCTGTTCGATTTTCTGTTCAAACGTCAGCAGAGTATCAATAATAACCTCGGTCAGATTGAATTTCTGCTTGTTAAGCTTCATCGTGCCGCTGTCAATTCTCGAGAGCGCAAGCATCGACTGCACAAGACGCGACAAGCGCTTAACCTCAACCGACACGATATTAAGATAATAGCTTTGCCTCTCATACGGAATCGTACCGTCAAGTATGCCGTCAACAAAGCCGCCGATTGTTGTCATCGGTGTTTTAAGCTCGTGAGAAACATTTGCGATAAAGCTTCGCCTTGTTCCCTCGGACAACGCAAGCGAATCCGCCATATTGTTGAACTCCTCGGCAAGCTGACCTATTTCGTCATTTGTTGTTATCGGAACACGGCTTGAAAAATCGCCTGCTCCGAACTTTTTCGCCGCAATCGCCATCTGGCGCAGCGGCTTTGCCATATTATATGTAAAGAAACCCGACAGGCAGAACATTATTGCAAAGGTAGCAATCGCCGCCATAAGGAAGATTCTTACAATTTCACCGACAAAATAGAACATAGACGATGACCGTGTTGAAATAAACACGGCACCCACAGCGACTTTGCCGGAATCTTCCGTTATTATTATCGGCGTACCCACTGTAAAATGCGGTTCGCTGTAAATTCCGCCGAGCTTGCCGTTTTCAACATAATCACGGTTTAACGCAACCGCCATGATGTTGCCGTCTATTTTTTTGTTGATATGCACGCAGTTATTGTTGTCGGAACAAATCTGTGTGTTGCCGCTGCTGTCTGTTATAAAAATCTCTGCACTCAGGCTTTTTGACATTGTGGCAATAACCGACTGCCATCGGTTATACTCGGGAATGGTAAGATAAATTTTATTGCCCACAACACTGCAATTCTGCGAAACCATATCAGCCACCGACGACGCATTTTCGGCGAGCAGCGTCTGTTTTTCACTTTGGGAATACTGCGTCACAAAAAATGTGAGCATAACGCCGATAAGCGTAAAGCCCACCAGCACTGTCGAAAGGCTGAGCGCAAGATATTTGCCGAAAATCGTTCTGCGTTTTCGCTTTTTTTTCATCAAGGATTCATCCTTTAATTTATTAATATAAAACTTTCACCGAAAAGCCGTCGGCCCTTCGGCGAAAAAAATATGTCTGCATAAATTTTTTTGAAAAACACCGCAAGCGGTTTAAGCTTGTAAACAGCACCTGAGCACATATCGCAGATGTCAAACAATGGTGAATTTCATCGGGTATTTTTCAGGCTTATTCCTTAACCTCAAATTTATATCCTACACCCCATACGGTTTTAAGCTCCCACTTATCCGACACGCCGTCAATTTTTTCACGCAGTCTTTTAACGTGCACGTCAACAGTTCTTGAATCACCGTAATAGTCAAAGCCCCACACCTCGTCCAGAAGCTGGTCGCGTGTAAAAACACGGTTCGGGTTGCTCGCAAGATGATACAAAAGCTCCATCTCCTTGGGCGGAGTGTCAACCTGAACGCCGTCAACCTTAAGCTCATAGTTTGTCAGGTTGATCGAAAGCTTGTCCCATCTTACCTCCTTAACCGGCGGTTCCTCTGTTTTTCCGCTGCGGCGCAGTACGGCACGGATACGCGCGATAACCTCCTTAGCCTCAAACGGCTTTACCATATAGTCATCTGCGCCAAGCTCCAGTCCCAGCACCTTGTCAAACACCTCACCCTTAGCGGTGAGCATAATTATCGGGCACTGTGACGTTTTTCTGATTTCACGGCAAACCTGCCAGCCGTCAAGCTTCGGCAGCATTATGTCGAGCAGAATCAGGTCCGGCTTTTCCTTTTCAAAGGTTTTCACCGCAGTTTCGCCGTCATTCACCGTAACAACACTAAATCCCTCTTTCTCAATATAAAGACGCAGAAGCTCGCAAATATTGAGATCGTCATCAACAATCATTATTTTTCCTGTACTCATTTTATGTACCTCCCTCAAATTCAGCATACCCTGTGTTTAGGAAACACTGAATAAATCACGCTGAAAGCTGTTTGCACATCTTGCACAAACAATTTAATCAGTGTTTCCTTAATAATTTAAGTATATATTGTCAAATATGGAAATAAGTGAACAAATTAAAAATAATAAAACAAATTTTTATTAATCGGCTCCGAGCGGCTGCGTCGCAGAGTGAAGAGTGGAGAGAGTTTTGAGTTTGGAGTTGAACGAGCTAAGCCTTCCCCCTGAGGAAGCTTGAGCTTGTTGCGGGTATTTCTTAATTTAATGAGCAACGAAGTTGCGGCAACCACCATTATTCTTTACAGCGGCGAAGCCGCACATCTCCACTCTTCACTCTCAACACTCACTCTAAAAACAGCTTCAGAAAGCCAAGCTCGGATTTATCAAGCTTTATTCTGCCAAGGCCCAGAAAATCGCCGTCACGCTCATAAATCCGAAAAACCTCTCCGTCTTTTTTGGCTTGTCTTGCAAGCTGAGTTCTTGCAAGGTCAAGACTGCCGCCGTTTTTAAAGCGCTTTGCCTGTGCGCTCGTCACACAAACGGCTCGGTAAGGCGCAAAAACGGTTTCGGTCGGCTTAACAAGAGCCTGCACCGCTTCAACGCCGTTGCTGTCCTTAAGCTGTCGTAAGCTTTCAAGCGATATCGCATCATCAATGCTGTAGCCGCAGGCAAGCGTTCTTCTCAGATTTGTCATAACGGCGTATGTACCGAGCTTTTCGCCGATATCGTCAATAAGCGTTCTGATATACGTTCCCTTGGAGCAATAAACACTCAGCCTGCCCGTCTGTGTGTTTTCATCAAACGACAGAAGCTCAAGCCGCTCAATAGTAACAGCTCTTTTTTCACGCTCAACCTCAATCCCCTGACGGGCAAGGTCATAGAGCCTTTTTCCGTCAACGCTGACTGCCGAATACATCGGCGGCAGCTGCATTATCTCTCCTCTGAAACCGTCAAGCACACCGTCAACATCTTCAAACCGCATACGGGCGTCTTTTTTCGCAGTCACGTTGCCCGTAATATCGAGCGTGTCGGTGCGAACGCCGAGCATAAACTCAGCCTCATACGCCTTATCGCTGTCGGGCATAAGGCTCTGTGCCTTTGTCGCATTGCCGAGCAGAACCGGCAGAACACCCGTTGCCATCGGGTCGAGCGTGCCGGTGTGACCGACCTTTTTTGTTCCGCAAACTCCCCTTATAACAGCAACAACGTCAAAGGAAGTAAAGTCACGGGGTTTATCAATAACCAGAACACCGTTCACCCGACGCACCTCCTCAATTTATTCCGAGCAGTCTTTCAGCCTCTTTTACAAGCTCATATTTTATCTCTTCAATCGGCTTATCGCAAAACGAACAGCCGCCTGCCGCCGCATGACCGCCGCCGCCGAACTCTGAGCAAAGCTCGCTTGCACTGCACACGGTTTCATCACTTCTGACCGACACCTTATAAAGGCTGTCGCTTTTCTGCTTTATCAACACTCCCACAAGCACACCCTCTATAGTTCTGGGTATTGCGGCTATGCCGTCAAGCTCGCTGTCGGACGCACCGCTTTTTTCAAGCATATCAAGTGTTACAGCCATAACGGCGATTTTGCCGTTGTCAAAATATTCAAGAGTAGAAAGCGCCATCTGCTCAAGGGCTATTCTCTCCCTCGAATTTGTTTCAAACATAAGCTTGTTGATTTTGTAGCTGTCACAGCCGATTTCAATAAGCTGTGCTGCTGTGTTCATAGTCTGCTTTGTAACATTGCTGTAGCGGAAACAGCCGGTATCAGTTGTAAGTCCCGTAAAAATGCAGTTTGCAAGCTTCCTGTCGATTTCAACACCGAGAGCTTTTACAAGCTTGAACACAACCTCTGCGCACGCTGCGGCTGTCGGCTCAACACAATAAACCTTTGCATAGTGAGTGTTGGACATATGATGATCAACGCACAAATCAACCTTTCCCCTGTATTTATGAGCATTTTCGGGGAAAAGCTTTTCATCGGCAATATCGACCGCCACAACAAGCTCCTCGTCAAAGCCGCTTTCCTTTACCGCATCACGAAGATACAAAAACTTTTTGGGGATTTCACCCTCGGTTGTCACTCTTGCATTTTTGCCCATAAGCTGTAAAGCACGGCACAGGGCAAATGCACAGCCGAGCGTATCTCCGTCCGGCGACATATGTGTAAGCAGCAGAATATTATCGCTGTTTTTTAAAATCTCAGCCGTCTGCTCAATCGTTGTCTGCATTCTCGTCCTCCTCGTCGTGCGGAATGTTGAGGCTGTTCAGCTTTCTTGAAATTTCGGCGCCGTACTCGATTGAGTCTGTCGCCTTGAAAATGCACTCCGGCACATGTCTGAGCTTAAGTCGATGCCCAAGCTCACGGCGGATATATCCGCTTGCCGATTTAAGCCCCTTTAAAGCCTGCTTTGCACTGTCCATACCGCTCATTGAGCTGATATATGCCGTGCAGTAAGAGAGGTCGTTTGTAACCTCAACACGCACAATGCTTATCATCGAGTTGTTGATTCTGGGGTCCTTAAGCTCCCTGAAAATCGCCGTAAGCTCACGGCGGATATCCTCTGTTGTCCTGTCAATTCTATGTCCTGCCATATATACTCCTTCGGCTTTAAGCCTTGCTTAATTATTGTTATACACTTATTGTAACCATTTTACACTAAATCCTATAATTTTTCAACATTACCTAATTAAAGAAACATAAAAACAGGACGGAAAAACCGCCCTGTTGTAGCTTAGGAAATACTGATTAAATCGTTTGTGCGGATTGCGCCGTCAGATTTTTCGTCAGGTTGGACAAATAAACCGCAGTAATGCTGACGCATTACGAGGATTTTTTGGTCAGGCTGACGGAAAATATGCAAGCAAGATGTGCAAACAGCTTTCAGCGTGATTTATTCAGTGTTTCCCTTATATATGTATCATTCGTCTTTTTTATCCCTGTCGGCTTTCAGGCACTCAACAAGCACCCTTGCAATACGCCTGTCCTCAATTTTAACGGCAGTCAGCTTTACGCCGTCAAGCGTGACAAAGGGTCTTTCGTCATCGCCCGGGATACTGCCCAGATGGTCGAGCATAAGTCCTGCTACGGTTTCGCTTTCTTCCTCGGGAATTGATGTCCCCGCAAGCTCGTTAAGCTCATCAACGGATATTGCTCCGTCAACCGTGAATACATTGTCCGAAAGCTTCAAAACCTCTTTTTCCTCGTTGTCGTATTCGTCCTGAATATCGCCGACTATAGATTCAAGCAAATCCTCAAGCGTAATAATGCCCTCTGTGCCGCCGTACTCGTCAACTACAATAGCAAGCTGGGTTTTGTTTGCGGTCATCTCGGTGAACACCTTACTGCAATTTATCGACTTCGGCACGAACATCGGCTTTCGTGTAATATCCGAAAGCTTAAGCTCCTCAGGCACGCCGCCGCACACAAAGCGCAGCAAATCCTTGCCGTAGAGTATGCCCGTGATATTGTCGATATCCTCGTGATAAACGGGAATTCTTGAATATCCTGTTTCTGTAAGCAGTGAAACCGCCTTTTCGATGCTTTCGTCGTCCTCAAGAGCCGTAATATCGGTGCGGTGGGTCATAAGCTCGCCGACCGTAGTATCGTCAAAGCTGAAAATATTAAAAATCATATTCCGTGAGCTCTGGTCGATAATGCCGTTTTTGAAGCCCGCCTCAACCGTTGTCAATATATCCTCTTCGGTCACGTTCTCGTACTGCTCGTTTTTAAAAAGACGCGAAAAAAAGCCGTTCTGCCGCCTACTGTTACCGCCTGCGTCATCAGACATAAGGTAATTTCCCCTCTCGATTAACAATGATAATATTAATCATATTTTACGATTATCGAGTGGGTTTGTCAATTAAATGCAAAAATTAATTTATCTCGTTATCCCTGAGTTTGGAGTTTTGAGTTTGGAGTTTGCTTCCCCTTGGGGCAATGTCGTCAACTTAAACACGGAACCCAAAACGAGGGCGTAGGGAACCGGCTTGCCTGTTCCGGTTCGCTCTGATGAATGTAATATCCTATACGGATTTTGTATAAAATCGTAATAACTGCGACTATCCCGGAACGGTCAAGACCGTTCCCTACGAACTCACAGCCTTGTTGCGTGTAAATACTTAATTCAAAGAGCCGCAGAGCGGCGACAGCATTCTCTCCACTCTTCACTCTTCAAACTCCACTCTTGCAATAGAGCCGCTTGCGGCGACAACCTTAACATTTCCCCCAAATTTATTGTCCGTCCGTGAACAAAATTACGAAATTTCCCTAATCGTGTAACATATAAGTAAATTCGCTTAAAAATTGTTTTATATGCACTTTACATTTGTAATAAAAGATGATAAAATTTGTGTAGTACGGTTAAATTGCCGTAGCTATGTCAGTAGCTTAATCCTGCATATGCAGGTAAAAATTAAGGAGGAATACCAATGTCCAGAAAAATGAAAACAATGGATGGTAACAGCGCAGCAGCTCATGTGTCTTACGCATTTACAGATGTTGCCGCTATTTACCCCATTACACCGTCATCAGTAATGGCGGACGAATCAGACAAATACGCAGCAGCCGGACGTAAGAACATATTCGGCAGAGAGGTTCAGGTAACCGAAATGCAGTCAGAGGCAGGTGCAGCAGGTGCTGTTCACGGTTCTCTTGCAGCAGGTGCTCTGACCACAACTTACACAGCTTCTCAGGGTCTTCTTCTGATGATCCCGAACATGTATAAAATCGCCGGCGAGCTTCTTCCGGGCGTTATTCATGTTTCTGCCCGTGCTCTTGCAAGCCACGCTCTTTCGATTTTCGGCGACCACTCCGATATTTACGCTTGCCGTCAGACAGGCTATGCAATGCTTTGCTCAAACAGCCCGCAGGAGGTTATGGACCTTGCCGCTGTTGCTCACCTTTCAGCTATCAAGGGCAGAGTTCCTTTCCTGCACTTCTTCGACGGTTTCCGTACATCACACGAAATCCAGAAGATTGAAACATGGGATTATGACGATCTCGCAGAGATGCTCGACTGGGACGCTGTTGACAAGTTCCGCCGCGGCGCTCTGAATCCGGAGCATCCGGTTATGAGAGGTACTGCACAGAACGACGATATCTTCTTCCAGGCAAGAGAGGCCTGCAACAAGTATTACGATGCAATCCCTGAGGTTGTTATCGAATATATGAACAAGGTCAACGAGAAGTGCGGCACAGACTACAAGCCGTTTAACTACTACGGCGCACCCGACGCTGAGAGAGTTATCATCGCAATGGGCAGCGTTTGCGACTGTATCGAAGAGGTTGTTGACTACCTGAACGCAGGCGGCGACAAGGTTGGTCTTGTTAAGGTCAGACTTTACAGACCGTTCGTTGCCGACTATCTCCTTGAGCAGCTTCCGAAAACCGTTAAGACTATCTCTGTTCTCGACAGAACAAAGGAGCCGGGTTCAATCGGTGAGCCGCTTTATCTTGATGTTCTCGCAGCTATCAACGGCTCTGACTTCCAGAACGTAACTGTTCTCACAGGCCGTTACGGCTTAAGCTCAAAGGACACAACTCCGGGCGACATCGTTGCAGTATATCGCAATATGGAATCTGACGCACCGAAGAAGAGATTCACAATCGGCATCGTTGACGATGTTACAAATCTCTCACTCGACGTTGTTGAGAATCCCGATACAACCCCGTCATGCACAAAGTCATGTAAGTTCTGGGGTCTCGGCGCTGACGGTACTGTTGGTGCTAACAAGAACTCTATCAAAATCATCGGCGACCACACCGATATGTACGCTCAGGGCTACTTCGCATATGACTCAAAGAAGTCAGGCGGTCTTACAGTATCTCACCTGCGTTTCGGTTCTCAGCCGATCAAGTCAACCTACTACATAAGCAAGGCTGACTTTGTTGCCTGCCACAACCCGTCATATGTTGATAAGTATGATATGGTTGACGACCTCAAGGAGGGCGGAAGCTTCCTGCTCAACTGTCCTTGGGACGTTGAAGAGCTTGACAAGCGTCTGCCGGGCAAGATGAAGAGAATCATCGCTGAGAAGAAGATTAACTTCTACACAATCGACGGTATCAAGATCGGTAAGGAAATCGGTCTTGGCGGCCGTATCAATACAATTTTACAGTCAGCATTCTTCAAGATTGCCGACATCATCCCTGCTGAAGACGCAAAGCAGTTTATGAAGGATGCCGCTACAAAGTCCTACAGCAAAAAGGGTCAGGCTATTGTTGATATGAACCACACAGCTATTGAGCGCGGCGCACAGGATGTTAAGAAGATTGACGTTCCGGCAAGCTGGGCAAACTGCACAGACGACAGCGAAAAGGCTGTTGTTACAGAGGGCAGACCCGAGGCTGTTGACTATGTAAACAAGATTCTGAACCCTGTAAACGCATACAAGGGCAACCAGCTCCCTGTTTCTACCTTCCTCGACCATGTTGACGGCACTGTTCCGCAGGGCACATCAGCATACGAGAAGAGAGGCATCGCTGTTGACATTCCTGAGTGGCAGCCTGAAAACTGTATCCAGTGTAACCGCTGCTCATATGTATGTCCGCACGCTGTTATCCGTCCTGTTGCTCTTACAGAAGAAGAGCTTGCAAACGCACCGGAGGGAACAAAGGCTATCCCGATGATCGGCGTTCCCGATATGAAGTTTGCTATGACAATTTCAGCTCTCGACTGCACAGGCTGCGGTTCCTGTGCACAGGTTTGCCCGGGCAAGAAGGGTGCAAAGGCTCTCGTTATGAAGCCGCTCGACTCTCAGCGTGCAAGCCAGGATGTATTTAACTACGGTCTTACAATAGACGAAAAGCCGGCAGTTGCAGAGAAGTTCAAGGAGTCAACAGTTAAGGGCAGCCAGTTCAAGCAGCCGCTCCTCGAGTTCTCAGGCGCTTGCGCAGGCTGCGGTGAAACACCATATGCTAAGCTTGCTACACAGCTCTTCGGCGACAGAATGTTTATCGCTAACGCAACAGGCTGTTCTTCAATCTGGGGCGGCAGCGCACCTGCAACTCCATATACAGTAAACAAGAAGGGCTACGGTCCTGCATGGCAGAACTCACTCTTTGAGGATAACGCAGAGTTCGGTCTTGGTATGGCTCTCGGTCAGAACGCAATCCGCGACAGACTCGCCGAGTATGTAACAAAGATCGCCGAGCTTACAGACAAAGAGGACATTAAGTCAGCTTGCCAGAACTACCTTGACACAAGAGAGGACAGCAAGGCAAGCAGAGCCGCAACAGACGCACTCATCGAAAAGCTCGAGTCAATTGCAGACTGCGAATGTGAAGCAGGTCAGCTTGCAAAGAAAACTCTTGCAGACAAGGATTGCCTTGCTAAGAAGTCAATGTGGATCTTCGGCGGCGACGGCTGGGCATACGACATCGGCTTCGGCGGTCTTGACCACGTTATCGCATCGGGCAAGAACGTAAACATCCTTGTATTCGATACAGAGGTTTACTCCAACACAGGCGGTCAGGCTTCAAAGGCTACACCGGTAGGCTCAGTTGCTCAGTTCGCAGCAGCAGGTAAGAGCGTTAAGAAGAAGGATCTCGCAGCAATCGCAATGAGCTACGGCTATGTATATGTTGCTCAGATTGCTATGGGTGCTGACTTCAACCAGTGTATCAAGGCATTCACAGAGGCTGAAAGCTACAACGGCCCGTCACTCATCATCGCTTATGCTCCGTGTATCAACCACGGTATCAAGGGCGGTATGAGCATTGCTCAGCTCGAAGAGGACAAGGCTGTTAAGGCAGGCTACTGGAACTGCTTCCGCTTCGACCCGCGTCTTGCAGACGAGGGCAAGAACCCGTTCACACTCGACAGCAAAGCACCGACAGCAAGCTACCGTGACTTCATCATGGGCGAGGTTCGTTACAACTCACTCACCCGTGCATTCCCTGAGAGAGCAGAAAAGCTCTTTGCAGAGGCTGAAGAGGGTGCTGCTAAGAAGTATGAGCATCTTGTAGCTCTTTCAAAGAAGGACGTTAACGAATAATTTCTTATAAAGAATCATAAATTACCCCTTCAGGGCGTTCCGTATGCAACCGTGTACGGAACGCCCCTTTTTTCAGAGTGAAGAGGTGCGGCTTTGCCGCAATGATATAAATCCCTGACGGGATTTGTGAAATATTGCTACGCAATATGAAATAGCTCCGCTATGAAATATTTGCCTGCGGCAAATGTTAAGGTTGTCGCCGCTTTGCGGCTCTTTGAATTAATAAATACTCGTAACAAGTTAAGCCTTCCCCTTGGGGGCAATGTCGTCAACTTAAGCAGGAAAGCTCGAAACGAGGTCTTGGCTCCCTCTGACGAGGGAGCTGTCGCCCATAGGCGACTGAGGGAGAGATGCTCGAATTACTGTGTATTTTACCAATTTCTGCGTAACTTTTCTCTCCCTCCGTCAGCTACGCTGACACCTCCCTCGTCAGAGGGAGGCAAGAATACTGTCCAACTTTTACTAAAAATCATCAACCTCTCAACAACACCTTCATACCAAAAAAATAACTTTCATATGCAAACGCATATGAAAGTCATCAAACCGAATATTGATTTCAAACACCGGCAATCAGTCGATTTCAACCATTACCTTAGTGTTGTTTCTGATTGCCGCACTGCGTGCAATTGTGCGAATAGCCTTTGCTATTCTGCCCTGCTTACCGATGATTCTGCCCATATCGTCCTCAGCAACGTGAATGTGATAAACGATAACGCCCTCTTCATTCGGCTCGTCCTTGTCAACGCTGACCTGTGAAGGTTCTTCAACAAGGCCCTGTGCGATAACTTTAAGCAACTCCTGCATCGAAGTTTCTCCTTTCGGTGTGTAATGAAGGAAGCACTGAACAAACGATTTATTCTGTGTTTCCTTAGATAATGCTGTTCTTCTTTAAAAGAGCCTTAACTGTGTCTGTCGGCTGTGCACCCTTAGCAATCCACTCTTTTACCTTGTCACCGTCAATCTTAAGCTCAACCGGTTCCTTTGTCGGGTTGTAGTAACCAACCTCTTCAATGAAACGACCGTCTCTCGGGTATCTTGAATCAGCAACTACAATACGGTAGAACGGAGATTTCTTTGCGCCCATACGACGAAGTCTGATTTTTACTGCCATTATATTTCACCTCCAGATTATTAATAAGTATATCTTCATCAAATTAATTATAAAAATTAATTTTGGGATGAATACAAAATAAATTACATTTTCGGCGTCATCATAGGACCGCCGAGTCCGGGCAAACCGCCGAACATCTTTCTCTTTTTGCCCTTGCCCCTGCCGTTGAGCTGCTTCATCACTTTCTGCATCTGCTCAAACTGCTTTATAAGACGGTTGACGTCCTCAACCTTCATTCCGCAGCCTGCGGCAATTCTTCTTTTGCGTGAGGCGTTCATAATCGCCGGCTTTTCACGCTCTTCTTTTGTCATCGAAAGAATAATCGCAGCATTCCTGTCCATTATTCTGTCATCTATTTCAACATCATCAAGCTGTTTTGCTACGCCCGGCAGCTTTGCAAGAATTCCCTTTATCGGACCCATCTTTTTAATCTGCATAAACTGGTCGAGCAAATCGTTATAGTCAAACTTGTTTTTCGCCATTTTTTGGGCAAGCTCTTCTGCCTTTTTCTGGTCGAGCTTACTTTCGGCTTCTTCGATAAGGGTCAGCACATCGCCCATTCCAAGAATACGGCTTGCCATTCTGTCCGGATGGAAAACCTCAATGTCGGACAGCTTTTCGCCTGTGCCGGCGTACTTAATCGGCTTGCCCGTAACCGCTCTTACAGACAGCGCCGCACCGCCTCTGGTGTCGCCGTCAAGCTTTGTCAGGATAACGCCCGATATCTCGAGCAGATCGTTAAAGCTCTTTGCAACATTAACGGCGTCCTGACCTGTCATTGCATCGACAACAAGGAAAATTTCGTTCGGGCGAACCTCGTCTTTGATATTTTCAAGCTCTTTCATAAGCTGTTCGTCAATGTGCAGACGGCCGGCGGTATCAAGAATAACAATGTCGTTGCCATAGTCACGTGCGTGCTTTATTGCTTCTTTTGCGATTTTGACGGGATTTTCTGTTCCCATCTCAAAAACCGTTGCGCCCGCCTTTGAACCGACAACCTTAAGCTGTTCAATAGCCGCCGGACGGTAAATGTCGCAGGCGGCAAGAAGCGGTCTGTGACCCTGCCCCTTGAGCATCATCGCAAGTTTTCCGGCGTGCGTCGTTTTACCTGAGCCCTGAAGACCGCACAGCATAATAACCGTCGGCGGCTTTGGCGCCATCTGCAGCTTTGTCTGCTGACCGCCCATAAGCTCGGTAAGCTCCTCGTTGACAATCTTGACAACCATCTGGGCAGGCGTCAGGCTCTCCATAACGTCTGAGCCTACCGCTCTTTCGGTTACCTTTGCGGTGAAATCCTTGGCTACCTTATAGTTTACGTCCGCCTCTAACAGCGCAAGGCGAACCTCACGCATAGCCTCTTTAACATCCGATTCACTAAGCTTGCCCTTTGAGCGCAGCTTTTTAAAAGCATTGCTAAGCTTTTCAGACAATCCTTCAAATGCCAAGAAAATCATCCTTTCATTCTTGTTTTTCAAGCAGCACATCCGCACAATCGGTAATTTCCGCCGCAGCTGCCTTTATATCATCATTATCGGTTAAATCAATTATACTTTCGCTCAGGCGCTTTATTTCTTCAAGCCCGTTGTGCATCTCTTCAAAGCGGCTGTAAAGCCCAAGCTTTGACTCCATCTGCAAAAGAGTTTGCTCTGTGCGCTTTATTATATCGCGCACCGCCTGACGGGTAATCTTCATTTCCTGTGCAATTTCGGCAAGCGAGCAATCCTCGTTATAATAGCCCTCAATCGCCAGCCTTTGCTTTTGCGATAAAAGCTCACCGTAAAAATCAAGCAGGAGCGAAATTTTGTAGTCCTTTTCCACTGACATTCCGTCCTCTGTAAAGTTTTTTTCTTTACACCTGTGCTATTGTACTATATTAATTCCGTCTTGTCAAGCGTATAAAAAGATTTTTAATCAATATTCACCGTATTCATCAGTATACCCTGCGGTGTAATATCAATAATACCGTAGCTTGCGCCGTAATAGCCTATGCTGCCGGGATTCATAATATAAAGCCCGTCCTCATATTCCGCCATCTTCATATGCGTATGCCCGAACAGCAGAATATCTGCGCCCTTGTCCCTCGCCTCTTCTTTAATCCTGTAATAGCCTGATTTGACGGAATATATATGCCCGTGAGTAAACATTATCCTCTTGCCCTCAAGCGTGATAAGCTGTTCAAGCGGCAGAGTTGAACCCCAGTCGCAGTTCCCCCTGACGGCATAAACCGCCTTTTCGGGGAAATCACGTTTTAAATTATCAACCTGGTCCTCGCCGTCGCCGCAGTGGATAATAACCTCTGCTTTATTCTGTGCCATTACCGCCCGTCTTACCCTGTTATAGTCGCCGTGTGAATCAGACATTACCAAAATTCTCATAACACTTCTCCTGTCAAATTCTGCTTTTTTACAATATATATTTTACATAGTCTATCAAAAAATGCAAGCCTTTATCATTCCTCTTAACGCAGTTCTATTTTTACAAGAACGCAAATATACATTTTGTGTAAAATAAAAACAGGTGGTGTTTTTTCTTGAGTAATCAAAGCAACTTTGACGATATGCTTAAAAAAATGGGCGGAGCTATGAACACAAGTCCGCAGCAGCTTGAAAATGCCGCAAAAAGCGGTAAGCTGGGCGATATATTTAAAGGTATGGACAAGAAAAAGCTTTCACAGGTAGAAAAGATACTGAGCAACCGTGAGGAAACCGAGAGAATATTAAATTCGCCGCAGGCGAAAGAGCTGATGAAGCGGTTGAAAAAAGACAAGGGAGCTGATTGAGTGGACAATTTTTCAGACCGGATATCAGAAATACTCAGCGACCCGCAGGCTATGGAGCAGATAAGAAGTATGGCGGGAATGCTTGGCGCAGAAAGCAAGCCGCCTCAGCCACCACCGCCGCAGAACAACGCTCCGAACAATATGATGTCGCCCGAGGTGTTAAACGCCGTCAGCCGCATTATGCCGCTTATGTCCGAATATAACAAGGAGGATGACGGCACAAGGCTGCTTGCTGCGCTTCGTCCGTTTTTAAGTCGGGAGCGGCAGAAAAAGCTCGACGAAGCGTCACGGATGCTTCACATACTGCGGTTTCTGCCGATGATACAAAAGCTTGGCTCAACGAGGTGAACATATGGCGCAGGCAACAAACGACCCGATGCAACGTGAGGCGGTAAGGCGAATGCAGGAAATGCACAGCCGTGCCGCAAGAGCAGGCGGTGAGAATAACGCTAAAAATGACAATGAACACGAAAAGGAAGCCGAACGCAAAACCGACGCACCGACAAAGCCGTTCGGCGGCACACAGACCGGCCCTTTGCAGCTTAATATGCAGCAGCTTTTAGCCGACAAGGACCGCAGCCTTGTGCTTATCATTATACTGCTGTTGCTCGGCGAACACAGCGACACAAGCCTTGTTATGGCGCTTGTGTATCTTATATTATAGCACAGCGGCAGGGAGCGCACCCTGCCGCTGTCAGTATATGTTAATTTTTCTGAATTTCTTTATCTCTCAACACTCTTATAAAGCCTTGCGGACAAGAACATCGAAATGAAGTAAAGTCCAAGCACCGCAGCGGCAGCCGCAAGAATCCACGGCAAAACCGAGAAGAAATCAATGTTCCTTATCTGAGATAAAGCGGATGATACCAGGGTGTGTTCATCGTCAACCACAAAGTAACCCAGGAAGAAGCCGCCTATACCGCCAAAGAAGCCGAGAAGCACAAGGAAGATAACCCTGAACACCTTGTAGCCAAACTTAAATAAGATTGGAAGTGTCAAAGCAAAAATCAAAGTCGGAACAAAAATTGTCATAATCGGCGTCAGCATAAGAGTCGCCGCATCAAAATACATCGGCATAAACGCAGAAAACAATGCACACGCTAAAACAGCAAGCACGCTGAATGCGGCAAAGTATGAAATTGAAAACAGGTAAAATCCCTTTACAGTCCCTGTTCTCCCCACAGGCAGAACGTCGCTGTAAAGCTCCCACTTGCTCCGCTCGTTATACTCCATAATACCCATAACCATTGAGCAAAGAAAAATTCCGGAAAAGATTGAGCCAAACGTATTCATCTGCCCGACAACGGCAAATATCAGTCCTGCAATTGTAATAAGCACAAGATTAAACCTGAGTCCGCCCCACAAAACAATCCAGTTTTTAAGAAAAATTCCTTTCATATCATACACTCTCCTTTGACATAAACAGCATTATATCCTCAATGCACGGCTTCTCGCTGATAACGCCTGACGGCAGACTGCCGTTTTTAACAAGCGCCTCGGTTTCGTATCTGCTTCTTTTGTATCCGACAATCTGACTGTGCGGAAGCTTTTTCAAGTCCTCGTCCGTGCAGTGAATGAGCAAATATTTTTCAAGCAGAGCGTCCTTTTCCTCGCAGAACCTAAGACTGCCCTTGTGTATAAACGCTATGTAATCGCATATCTTCTCAAGATCGCTTATGATGTGTGACGAAATCAGAACCGAGTGATTCTCGTCCCTTGTGAAGTCGTTGAAAACGTCAAGTATTTCGTCACGGATAATCGGGTCAAGCCCCGAGGTTGCCTCATCAAGCACCAACAGCTTTGCGCCGTGCGACATAGCAACGGCTATCGAGGTTTTCATCTTCATTCCCTTTGAAAAGCCTTTGAACCTCTTGTCACGGGGAAGACCGAATTTATCGCAGTAAGCGAAAAACTCATCACTGCTCCAGTTTTTATATATGCTTTTCATCATTGCGTTTATATCCTTTAGCCTTACACATTCGGGGAAACACGGCTCATCAAGCACAACGCCGATTTCGTTTTTGATTTTTTCAAAGTCCTTGTCAAGGTTGTCACAGCCAAGCACCCTTATACTTCCGCTGTTTCGCCTTATCGAGTTGAAAATCAGCTTAATAATTGTACTTTTTCCTGCGCCGTTCTCACCGATAAGACCCATTATACAGCCGCTGGGCAGCTCAAGGCTTATGTTATTAAGCGTAAAGCCCTTGAATTCCTTTGACAAATTTGTAATTTCAATCGCATTTTTCATAATCAATACCATTCCTCTCCCATTAATTCTAACATTTCAACAAGCTCTTCTCTGCTCACGTTGCAGGTTTTCGCCAGCTCATAAGCGATTTTCAGATGCTCCTCAATTTTTTGCAGGCTCTCCTCACGGCGCAGCTGTATGTTCTGCTTTTTGACAAAACATCCCTTGCCCGGCGCAGTATATATAAACCCGTCACGCTCAAGCTCCTCATACGCCCGCTTTGTTGTGATTACGCTTATGCGCAAATCCTTGGCAAGAGAGCGGATAGAGGGCAGTGGTTCGTCGGTTTTCAGCTCGCCCGAAACGATTGAAGCCTTGATTTGGTTGTAAATCTGCTCATAAATCGGCTGACCGCTTGTGTTTCTGATAAAGATGTTCAATCAAGCACCCCCCTACTGTGTATATACAGTATATACAGTTATACGCGCCTTGTCAATGGGTAAAAGAAATATTTTTATTTCGCCGTAAATTATTGTTTATCGCATAAATTCACTGCACTTAACACCTTATACGCAAAGCAACCGCCAAGGCTGCTGCCCCGGCGGTTGCTTTTAGGATGGAATTATGAAAAGTAAGTTGTACGCATAATATTATTCAGGAAAATCGTTGTAAAACGCTTGTCCCTTTTGTAATAAAGTAATCTTATTTCGGATATATTATAACATTGATTAATTAAGTATTCAAGTGTTTTCTTATAATTTAAGTCGTGTTTTTTTATAAATCTAAAACTGCGGCATACAAAATGCCGCAGTCAAAAACATTTCTATAAATTTTGTCACAAAACATTATCTGATTGATAAAACTCTTTTCTTCAGCTTCGCACCGTCAAATGCAAGTGCAAAAATAATAAACGCAATAGCACTGCCAACCGCCTGAATTGTGTTCTCAGGAATTTTATACAAAGCCGCTGCCCACGTTGAAGCATCAAAGAATGCACCGATAAAACCAAGCTCAGCCGTTGCCTTGTCAATCGCAAGCAGTACAACCTTTGTTACATAATAGCCTGCAACTGTAATCATACCGGCAGGAACAACCATAACGGCGTTGCGAACCGTGAGCATTTTCTCGTTCTTGCAGGAAAACGGAACGGCGATAAGCATTTTGATTATAAAGGTCGGAATGATGTAATGAAAATATCCGCCGAACAAATCGGCAAGACTGCCGCCGATTCCTGCGCCGATCATCGCATACGGCGTCGGCAGGAAGCAAGCCATAAGATAAATCACGCTGTCGCCCAGATGAATGTATCCACCCGGAGTCGGTATCTTGACAAAGTAAGTGAGCACTGTTGTCATAGCCGCAAACATGGCTGTAATAGCCATTTTCTTCAGAGCACTGTTTGTTTTGTTCATTTCTTCTACCCCTTTAATTATCGGTATCGCCTTGAACCAACAGGGCAATACGCATTTTTACATAATACGTTTATAATATCAAAGCTCTGTTCGCTTTAAAATGCACAGTTTGTCTATTTTTAAGGGGTACAGTTTAAACAGCTTTATTCGGCAAACTCGGTTTCCAGCCTTGTGTTAAGGCGCTCCCATTCCTCCATCATTTCAAACGACTGCGTGTTAAGCTGCTCAAGCTTGTTTGTAAGCTCTGTCAGAAGCTCAAAATCAGACGAACATTCCGGGTCGGATAATTTCGCCTGCAC
Source organism: uncultured Oscillospiraceae bacterium (assembly GCA_958448165.1). GTDB lineage: Bacteria > Bacillota > Clostridia > Oscillospirales > Acutalibacteraceae > UBA7067. The sequence continues at coordinate 41,275 of CAUDCW010000010.1, read as the reverse complement.
CGCCTCGCTCTCCTGTTCAAGCCTTGCAATTTCGTCCTCGCACCGTTTAACCGCCGTCTGCAGCTTTCTCTTGTTTGAGGCATACTCCTTTTTTGCCTTGTAGTCCATAGCCGCTGCCGTAGGCTCTTTTTTGGCTTTAGTCGTTGCTATGCCCGATTCCTCGTCGCTCTTTTCAAGGTAATCGTCGTAGTTTCCGATATATTCCTTTATGCCGTTTTTCTGCAAGGTGATTATCCTTGTTGCAAGTCGGTTTATAAAGTAGCGGTCATGGCTTATGATGAGCATTGTTCCGCTGTAGTCGAGCAGGGTCTTTTCCAGCGCCTCACGGGAAGCCGTGTCAAGATGGTTTGTCGGCTCATCCAGAAGCAGAAAATTTCCTCCGTCAAGCATAAGCTTTAAAAGCGCAATTCTTGCCCTTTCTCCGCCGCTTAGGTCCTTTATCGTCTTGAAAACATCGTCGCCCTTGAACAAAAACGAGCCGAGCGCAGTTCTGACCTGCGTCTGCGTCATATTGGGATAATCGTTCCACACCTCGTCAAGAGCTGTGTTGTCAAAATTCAGGTTCTCCTGTATCTGGTCAAAATACCCTACTCTGACATTTGCGCCAAAGCTTGCAAAGCCCGAGCTTGCCGGATATTTACCCAAAAGCGTTTTAAACAGGGTTGTTTTGCCGCAGCCGTTTGCGCCGAGCAGAAAAATCCTCTCGCCCTTGCGTATATGAAGATTTACGTTTTCAAATATTTTTTTATCGCCGAACGATTTTGAAAGTCCCTCGCATTTCAGCACGTCGTTGCCCGACTCCTCCTTCGGAGTAAAGCTGAAGCGAATTGTCGCAAGCTCGCTTTCCGGTGTTTCAAGCTGTTCTCGTATCCTGTCCGCCTGCTTCTGCTTGCTTGCGGCTGTGATGAAGTTGTGCTTTTGTCCCCAGCGTTTTTGCTGTTCGACAATGCCCTCGATGCGTTTTATCTCCTTGAGGTCGGCTTCATACTTGTTTTTCACCGCCTCCTGCTCCGCTTCCTTTTTCTTCATAAATTCGCTGTACGAGCCTTTGTACGATTTTATCCTGCAATGCTCAAGCTCAATCGTCTTGTTAGTAACGCTGTCAAGAAAATATCTGTCGTGCGATATTACAATTACAGCGCCGTTATAGTCACGGATAAAACCCTCAAGCCAGCGGCAGGAGGATATGTCGAGGTGGTTTGTCGGCTCGTCCAGAAGAAGCAGATTCGCCCCGCCAAGCAGTAGCTTTGCAAGGCTTAATTTAGAAAGCTGACCGCCGCTGAGCTTTTTTATCGGCATATCAAAATACTCGTTGCCAAAGCCAAGTCCGTTAAGCGTTGCCGATGTGCGGCTTTTATATGTAAGACCGCCGTCACGCTCGAATTGCTCACGCAGATTCATCTGACGGTGCGTCAGCTCCTGCAAATCCTCGCCGCCGCTTTCTATCTGACGGTTCACGCTTTCAAGCTCGTTTTCTATTGCCATAAGCGGTGCAAACACCGACAAAAGCTCGTTATACACCGTGTTTTCGGGGTGCTTGCAGGCGTGCTGTTCCATATACCCGACCTTTGCGTCGCGTGCGGTAACAACGCCGCCGCTTGTCGGCTCAAGCTCACCGCAGATTATTTTAAAAAGAGTGGTCTTTCCGACGCCGTTTGCGCCGATAAAGCCAATTTTGTCACGCTCGCCGACCTCAAAAGAAATGCTGTCAAAAAGCGTGCGCTCGGAAAATCCCATTCCGACATTCTGAAGCGAAAGTAACGCCATAATTTTCACCTCTCATCAAAACAACAGGCAGGAGCATAAGGCTGCCCCTGCCGGAAATGTACTCAACTTAAGCAGAAAACCCGAAACGAGTTCGTAGGGAACCGGCTTGCCTGTTCCGGCTCGCTGCGCTGAAAGTCGGATAATCTTAAGGCTCCCTTGTCAAAGGGAGCTGTCGGCGAAGCCGACTGAGGGATTCGCTCGCTCTAATGAAACTAATAATCGTATCCTACGAAGAGTATATAATATTCAGCAGAGCGAGCGTAAATTCCTCCACCGCCGTTGGCGGTCCCCTTCCCTTTGACAAGGGAGGCAATGCTCGTTATGATTATTATTTAATTCATGAGCCGCAAAGCAGCGACATCCACAATTCTGCATTATGCATTATGAATTATGCATTCTCTTACCTCTCTACAAACCCTATCTTCTTCATCGCCTTGTCAAGGGTTCTCTGCGAAAGCTTCATTGCAAACTCAGCGCCCTTCTCATAGCACTCCTTGAGGTAAGCCTTGTCATTTATATAAAGATTAAATCTCTCCTGTATCGGGCGCAGATGCTCGACAACCGCCTCGCCTACTGCGGTTTTGAAGTCGCCGTAGCCCTTGCCGTCGAACTCATGCTCAATTTCCTCCATTGTTTTGCCCGTAACAGAGGAATAAATGCCCATAAGATTGTTGATTCCGTCCTTGCCCTCGGCATAGCGAACCTTAGCCTCGCTGTCGGTTATGGCACGCTTGAACTTCTTCATAATAACCTCGGGCTTATCAAGAACGGCAACATAGCTGTTTGCGTTCTCGTCCGACTTGCTCATCTTTCTTGTCGGGTCCTGCAGTGACATTACCCTTGCGCCAACCTTTGGAATATACGGACCGGGCACCTTGAACACGTTGCCGTAAACGCCGTTAAAGCGCTCGGCGATATTTCTTGTAAGCTCAAGATGCTGCTTCTGGTCTGCGCCGACAGGCACTAAATCAGCCTGATAAAGCAGGATATCAGCCGCCATAAGGCTTGGATAGGTGAACAAGCCTGCATTTACGTTGTCGGCGTGTTTTGCGCTTTTGTCCTTAAACTGTGTCATTCTTGAAAGCTCGCCGAACTGTGTATAGCAGTTTAAAACCCATGCAAGCTGTGCGTGGGTAGGCACATGACTCTGAATAAAGAACGGGCTTTTTTCCACATCTATTCCGCAGGCAAGCAGAAGAGCATAAGCCTCGTATGTATTAGCACGGAATTTTGCCGGCTCCTGCCTTACTGTTATTGTATGCAAATCCGCAAGAGCAAAAATGCAGTTGAACTCATCCTGAAGATTTACCCAGTTTTTAAGTGCACCAAGATAATTTCCGAGCGTTATCGTGCCGCTCGGCTGAATAGCGCTGAAAATAACCTTTTTTCTCTCCTGCGTTGTTTGCTGTTCCATATTATATACCTCCTGATTGACTTACTTAATTATCTCTTTGGCAAGCTCGCCCATTATTTTTATACCCTTGCAAAGCTGCTCGTCTGTTGGGGTTGTGAAGTTGATTCTGAAGTTGCTGCACGGCTGAGATTCGTCTGTTAAGAACGCATTGCCCGGCACAACGCAGACCTTGCGGTTGATAAGCTCCTTGCAGAACGCCTGCATATCAACGCTCTCCGGCAAGGTGCAGACGGTGAAAAGGCCGCCCTCAATTTTATTGTATGTTACCTGCGGCGGAAGATACTGGTCGAGCAGGTGCGTCATATAGCTTGCCTTTTTGCTGTAGATTCTGCGCAGTCTGTCAAGATGAGCCTCATAATCGTATCTGTCCATAAACTCATCGACAACAATCTGCGACCAGATATTTGTGTGAACGTCCTGCCCCTGCTTGCAGACAACCATCTTCTGGAAAATCGGGGTAGGCGCAACCGCAAAGGCAACACGCAGACCCGGAGCAATTGTCTTTGAGAACGAGCCGGCATAAATTACTATGCCCTCTGTGTCAAAGCTTTTTATCGCCGGAATATCGTCACCGACATAGCGCAAATCGCCGTATGGGTTATCCTCAATAATAAGCACGCCGTATTTTTTGGCAAGCTCATACACAGCCTTTCTTTTTTCAAGGCTCATTGTAACGCCCGACGGGTTCTGGAAATTCGGGATAGTGTAGATGAACTTTACATTCTTTTCTTCCTTTAAAGCCTGCTCAAGCTGTTCTATATTCATACCGTCGCTTTCAACGGGAACGCCTCTTAAGCGGCAGTTGTAGGAACGGAAGGTGTTAAGCGAGCCGATAAAGCTCGGAGCCTCGCAGATAACAACGTCGTGCTCGTTGATGAGCGACTTTGAGGAAAGGTCCATAATCTGCTGTGCGCCCGATGTAATGAGTATTGAATCATCGTCCGTGCCGATGCCGTATTTGCTTTTCATATAAGTCTTAAGCCTGTTCCTCAGCGGAGTGTAACCCTCGGTAACGCTGTACTGGAGTGCGGCTATCGGATTTTTCTTAAGTATATCAGCCGAAATTGCGGAAATCTCCTTTGCAGGGAAAGCCTCGGGTGACGGGTTGCCTGCGGACAGCGAGATAACCTCGGGGTCGGCGGCATATTTAAAAATCTCTCTTATAGCAGACGGCTTCAGACTGCTCACTCTGTCAGAAAATACATATTCCATTTTATACATTCCTTTCAAGGTATTATTTTGCCGTAAATCATTTCAAGAATATATAACTCCTATTTTTATATGTTATCACAACTCAGCGGAATAAGCAACAAAAACAGTCTTGACATTATTAAGGAATCACTGAATAAATCACACTGAATGCTGTTTGCACATCTTGCTTGCATATTTTCCGTCAGCCTGGCCAAAAAATTCTCGTAATGCGACAGCATTACTGCGGTTTATTTGTCCAACCTGACAAAAAATCTGACGGCGCAATATGCACAAACGATTTAATCAGTGTTTCCTTAAATTTTATACTACGTTTATAACTGAAAAAATCCCATTCCGAAGAATGAGATTTTTTGGTGCCGGTGACCGGACTTGAACCGGTACGGATTATTCGTCCGAGGGATTTTAAGTCGGATAAATATTTCTGAGTAACTACTCAAAGTAGGAGAAGTTGCAAAAAATTGGTAATATTGAACAAAAAGCCTTTTAAATTGCAACCCCTCAAAGTTTGAGAAGTTACTAAAAATTAATTCCGAACGAATTTGTTAGAAAGTCTGTTAGAAAACTTGTTAAAAAAAAAGACAGCAATTACCACCAAACACAACAGATATTAATTTAATTGACGATAAAAAACCGATTTTATTGCGAATTAAGTTTATATTTTTTAGATAATTTCCGCTGCCTACTTGTTTTGATTTTTCCTTTTGAGCGTATCAACAAGAGAACGAACTAATTTTTTATCATTTTCATCAAGACCGGAAACATCTATCGTTTCATTTTTCTGAATTCCTAAAAGATAATCGGAAGTGACATTCAATGCCGCTGCCAGCTTTATTATTATTTCCGGCGATGGTATTCTGTCTCCAACCTCGTAAAAAGAAATAATGCTGTTTTTTACTCCGATTAATGCCGCAAGCTGTTTTTGCGTGAGATTTTTCTGTTTTCTTAATTCCCTTAATTTACGCCCAAAATCCACCATAATTATACCTCGTTCCACTGACATTGTAATAAATATTGTTTGCAGTATGGTGGAATTAATTCTACAATATAGTAGATTTTTTATGTAATATGTGATATGATTAAAATAACAAATTATAAAAGGAAGTTTTGAAAAATGGAAACAAAAAATAAGCAATCTAAAGGTAGTGTATTATTTATTATCATTGCAATAATTATCGTGCTTGCTTTTCTTGGAAACTGTTCCTCCTGCTGCACATCATCAAGCAAATCTAAATCGTGTAAAGTCTGTCATAAAACCTTTACCAATAAAGATGATGTTAATAGTATTGTGTGGACTAATATGTGCGAAAAATGCTACAACAACTATAAATATACACAGGCTCTAAAAGAAGGATTAAAAAAATACGCAGAGAATAATTAACAAGAGTGATTGGAGGGAATAGATTGTGAAAATAAAAGAATGTCCAAACTGCGGCAAAAAACTTGATATTAATGATAAAGCATCGTGCAAATGTCGTTCTTGCGGTCATTATCTAAATAAACCAAGCAATCAAAGCAGTCAAAGCAATCAAAAAACAGATACTAAAAGTTCTAACACAATGTCGGCAGTTCTCGGTGCTTGTGGAATTATAATCATTATTGTTGGAATAATTTGCAGTATAATAATATCTTATTTAGGATTTATATATCTTTTATTAGCTTTGTTCGTTTCTGTGGTTACGGGTTTGTTTTTTCTTGGAATAGCTGAAATCATACAATTGCTCGATGATATAAAGCATAAATGAATTCGAGTTTAAAAGATAGCGGTGAGAGTGAAAAGTAACACATTATGCCTTTTCGGGTGAATGATGTTTGTTTTTAAATGTAAAGTATCCCCCTTGCTGTGCATATACCCTCCCCCTATGAATGAAAACAAGCAGCGGATTGTGTTATATATCCGCTGCCTTTTGTTTTGCATAATATTTGTATTAATTTTGCTGATTTCTTAATTCCTTCTTGTATTTGTAGAATGTATTTCTGCTCAATCCGGTTAATTTGATGCACTCCATATCATTTAAATTCCCATTAAAATCTTTATTATGTTTCAAAATTATTTCTTTTGCAGGTGCTTTCTTTTTTATATTTAGCTTTGCGCCTTGCCGCTGTCCTATTTGTTTACCTTTTTGTCTTGCCGTTTCAATCCCCTCTGAAGTACGTGTATGTAAATAATCAACTTCTTTTTGTGATTGTTCAAAAGCAAGCCGAATTTGCTTTGTAGCTAATTTTATCAGATAACTATTGATACCTATTAAAATATCGTCAACATCATCACCGGTTAATGCAATGCTATTTGATAAGGTTGATTTATAGGTATCGGTATCTATGTGATGCTCTTTCAAAAATACAAGATTTACACCTTTATCAAATAATTCAAGATATAGATTGATGCCATCATCAGCATTACGGCTCATACGGCTTACAGAGTCAAATACAATTGTATCGCCTTGCTTTATCCTCTTTAATAGCTTATCAAATACTTTACGTTCATATAACTTTGTTCCAGTATATGCTTCTTGATAAATTTTAGCGTTCGGGTAAATTTCAAGTATATTTCTTATTTGTCTATCAATACTTTGTTTTGATGTTGAAATACGGCAATATCCATAAATAGTATTTGTTGCTGACATTTTAATTACCTTTCTTATACTATATTTAACGTTCGTTAGATTTAATACAAGTATTATATCGTAAATTCGTTACAATTTCAATAGCTTTTAATACTATTTTAACCAGCGTTAGATTTAATACTAAATATTTATAAATAAAGGCGGCATATTTCAGCCGCCTTGAATTACAAGCCTTATTTTACACCGAATAATATATGCGTTCCTCAGTTCCTATATCGGTTACATAGCTATCAAAAACACGCACACAAGCAGGCGATACAGACGCTTTAATTGTATTCAACGGGCAATTTATGCCGCTGCCTGGTACCTCAATTAGTAACTCGTTGTTTGGGCGTTTGATTAGATTTGGATTTATGCCGACTGCTAAAATGTTATCAATAACATTTTGTGCTGTCTGCTCATCTGCTCTTGAGATTCCTATAAAAGTTCCATTGTAAATATCCATCTTTTTTTACTCCTTTATTTTTTATTGATTTTTGTATTCTCTGGTGCTGTCAAAAATTTGAAATACTGCGATAATAAAAGCCGCAAGAGGTATTATTGCTTTAAGTGCCGGTATAACATCAGCTAACAAAAATAAAGCTATGCCTCCGATAGATAAACTAATAATAATCAGTGATACAATTAATATGCTTTTTACTAACTTCATTTTAAACCTCCGCCCGTCTTGCCGATAGCGCAGCCTTAAGTATTAAACGATTGCTAATTTTAATTTCGGTTCTGATTTGATTGTTTCGCTGCCGTAAAGGTCACGGATTTCATCAAGTGAATATGATTTTTTGCTTGATTTTTTATAATCCTCTGTGTGGTAATACCAAGCAAGTTTTGATTTGCTCCATCTGAAATGTAATGATTTTAATACTTCCTTGTGTTCTTTGGTATTGCCTGTTATCCAAAGCCAAGAGCCGCATAACTCAATTTTTATTCCGGCAAGATTGATTAGCACATTTATTATGTTTTTGAACTCCTCCGGCGTTTCGGTTGTTTCCTTGCTTACCGTGTATGTCTTGCCTTCAGCCGTTGAGTGTGTGTTTTTTAATTTTTCAAAGAGAATGTCATACTCTGAATTGATTTGTTGCATATCGGCTGTATTACCGCCTAAATCGGGATGGTGTTTTAATGCAAGTTGCTTGTATTGCTTTTTTAGCTCCTCTAAAGTTTGAGGATTTTTAAACCATTTCATTTTTTATGCTCCTTTTCTTGATTTTCGGAGCAGCTACCATTATAATGTATTTAGTAACTGCTCCGCTGGTTTGGTGTGGTTGCTTGCCCTTGCTTTTACTTGCCGGTTTCAGCAAGGGCTTTTCTTTATGCGATTGAAAATCTACGGCTTGAAGTCTGCTTTGTATACTGCTTGTACATCTCGGAGTGTTCCTTTTTAAATGTCGTTGTGTCAAATCTGTTTGAAAGAACGGAAGTCCAGCGACAAATATAACGCCCTGCTGTCATCTCCTCGGTGTTCTGAGCCAGCATCTCAGCTTTGATTTCGTCTTTGAGAGCCTCAGCTTCTGCCTTTGCCTCCTCTGCAAGTGCTTCCCACTCCTGCATTTTTTTGATTTTGCTTTCAAGTTCGTTGATGCTCATTTCTCATATCTCCTTTTAATTTGATTAGTGGGCTGCGTGCCATACTCGGTCTTATGCCCTTTTGAGTTTTCGTAATCGCACGTTAACGGTTTGGTCATCGGGTCTCTCCCTTTCACTGTCTATATTATACACAATTATCTGTGTAATTTCAATTGGCGTAATACACAAACATCAGTGTAATTATTTGTGTAAATTTTGCATTGATTTCTGTGTAATAATGTAGTATAATTTGTATAGTGGAAAAGTGGGCTAAATTATAATTGTATTAAGTGATAGTAATAGGCAGGTTTAAAAATATGTCATTAGTTTATAAAATTGATGTTCTTGCTACATTAAAGGAGCAAGGATTTAATACAAATCGGCTAAGAAAAGAAAAGTTACTTGCCGAAGGTGTTATTCAGGCGTTAAGGGAGAAAAAACCTATATCTTGGGTAAATATTGAACGGCTTTGCAAATTACTAAAATGTCAGCCAAACGATATACTCCAGTATATTGAAGATTCAGATGATAATGAAAAAATTTTTGAGGATTAGAAATAAGTACGAGCAACTCGAAAACAACAGCTAAATTGAGAGGTAAACGAAATGCCCAAAAGCACAAAAATAAAAAGTACAATCCACGCAAATAATATTGATATATCTGTATTAACTTCATTGAATAATGAAGATTATATTTCATTGACAGACATTGCGAGATATGCAAGCTCTGAACCTTTTTCAGTAATAAATAATTGGTTAAGAAATAAAGACACTATTTCTTTTCTTGGACTTTGGGAACAACTTAACAATCCAAATTTTAAACCTATCGAATTCGAGAGGTTTAAAAACGCAGCAGGAGCTAACGCATTTACTCTCTCTCCGCAAAAATGGATAAATGCAACCAATGCCATCGGTATTATTTCCAAATCGGGCAGATATGGCGGAACATACGCCCACAAGGATATTGCTTTTGAATTTGCTTCTTGGGTATCTCCGGAATTTAAGTTATATGTAATACAAGACTACCAAAGGCTAAAATCGGAAGAAAGTCACAGGTACGCTCTTGATTGGAATGTCAAACGACTTTTAACAAAGGCAAACTACAAAATTCACACAGATGCAATAAAGCAGAATCTTATACCGCCTAATGTCACCAAAGCCCAACAAGGACGTATCTATGCAAGTGAAGCTGATATGCTTAATGTTGCTCTTTTCGGCAAAACAGCGGCAGATTGGCGAAACGAAAATCCTGACAAAAAAGGTGAAAACATCAGGGATTATGCAACAATAGAACAATTACTCGTGCTGTCTAATCTTGAAAACACAAATGCCCTTTTAATAGAGCAGGGCATATCGCAGGGTGAACGGCTCAAGCAACTCAATACAATAGCAATACAGCAACTAAAAACATTATCAAATAACAAGAGTGTAAACGAGTTAAACAATCTACATAATCAGCCACAGTTTTTACTTGACGAATAAAAGAACAATGATTCAGAAACGCCCCATACAAGCCGAGAATTAGCCTGTATGGGGATTTTTATGCTTATTAGTGTAATTCTATTATTACAAATAAGATGCGACACAAGCAAAATAAAACGGTGGTTTAGTTGTTGATAAATTAGGTGTAGTAACTCATTTACTATATAAAATATGAATAATTTGTAAATAATACAATAGTTGTATTGACGTTTACGTCACAATGAGATATAATATATATGTTGTTGCTCAAGTCCAGAGCAAACCAAATAAAATTACAATCTTTACCGCTTTATATGACGATGCTATAAAGCACAAGCGGAGCAATTTCCTGAGATGGCGACAGGCTATGCTGATTGGATATATCAATTAAAAAATCCACTGTGATAGGTGGGTTTTAGTTGGTGTACTCAATTTGCATAGCCTTTTTTATTTTTTGTCCGAAAAGTGAGGAGGTGAAAATATATGACCACAAAAGAACGATGTTTGAGTTTTATTACTGCCTTGCATTTACCGGTCAGCAGATTTTGTAGAAATGTTGATATTTCACCGACTGCATATTACAGATGGCAGTCAGACGATTTAAGATTATCAGAAAATACGGAAAACAGAATAAAAAACTATTTGGAGCAATTTGGATATTAAGGAGACTTTTAATGAACGAAAAAGAAAAATACATATCAACACAAGAATGCGAAAAAATCACAGGAATAAAAGCACGAAAAGTCGCAGAGCTATGCGGCGGCAGAGAAATAGACGGATATAAAACTAACTCCAATACATATATGGTCAATATTGATTCCTTGCGAGAATGGCAGAACAAACATTTAGATTATACTCCAAAGCCCAGATTTTTAGGCAATCCTGCATTAGCTTTCGGCAACTTGGAATTAGATTTTGATACGCATTTCAAACCGATTTTAAGCGCAAACAAAGACGATGAAATTTTTAATCCAATGAGAAATGAATATCAGTTAAGATACTGGATTACAAACAACGGTAAAGTGTTTGATAGTGATGTGGGCATTTATTTACAGCCGGATATTAAAAACACCTATTACTATGTTAATCTCAAAAAGAGTGAGTCTAAATATAAACACGTCTATATCCACCATTTAGTTGCTTATTACTTTTGCAAAGGTTGGTTGACTAAAAAAGAAGTACATCATCTCGACAAAAATCCGCTGAATAATCACTATAAAAATCTTATATGGGTTACTCACGCTGAACATATGGAGTTACATCGACTTTTAGAAACTGATAAAAAAGCCTATAGAAAAAGAATCCGAGAAATACGCAAAGAAAATAATAAATGGTGATTGAGAAGGAGATGATGAGTCATAATCACAGTAATTGATAGCATAATGGGCAGCGGAAAAACCACTTGGACTATCAACAACCTGCTGAATCAAAATCTTAATGAAAACATCTTATATATTACTCCATATCTGGATGAGGTCAAAAGAATAAAAAACGCAACCGACAGAAAGATGTTTGAACCGGAGAATAAAGGCAGCGGAAAGATAGGCAATATTGCTAAACTCTTAACCAATCAAATGGATATTGCAAGCACACACGCACTATTTCGCAGATTTGACCAAAAATGCAAGGAAGCATTAAAAGAAAACGAGTACATACTTATACTGGATGAAACGCTTACAGCGGTAGAACCATACCGTTTTACCGGCAAAGATGATTATAAATACCTTCTTCAAAATGGTGATATTAAAGTATGTGATGACGGTTTAATCGAGTGGATAGGCTCTGAACTTGATACAAGATTCGACGATGTGCGTATTTTGTCAAAAAATAAATGCTTGTTCAAAGTTGACGAAAAATTTTTCCTTTGGCATTTTCCTCACGAGATTTTCAAGCTCTTTAAAAAAGTTTATGTTCTTACATATCTTTTTGAAGGCTCATTGATGAAATACTACTTTGATTTATACGATATTGAGTATCAAACGAAAAGTATAAAGTTAATTGACGGAGAGTATACGCTTGTAGATTATTATATCCCTGATAAAAAGCAATACAGCGACAGAATAAATGTCTATACCGGCGTATTAAATCAAAACATCAGCCAAAAGGATAATATGCTATCGGCTAACTGGTGCAGGAGTACCTATAACAAAAATGAGCTTATGCAGCTACAAAAAAATTTTTACAACTATTGCCGTAATATTACTAAAGCCAACAGTAAAAAGATAATGTGGACTTGTTATAAAGACTGTAAAAAAATACTATCCGGCAAAGGATATACTAACGGATTTGTTTCCTGTAATTGCCGAGCCACGAATGATTATAGAAACGCAACTTGCCTAATGTACGGCGTTAATTGGTTCGAAAATCCCGAAATTACTAAATTTTTTAATCAACACGGAATAACCATAAACCAGGATAAAATAGCATTAGCAACACTATTACAATGGATATGGAGGAGCAACATTAGAGTAAATAATAGTCCTGAAATAATCAATATATACATCCCATCAAAGCGGATGAGGAACCTATTTTTGGAGTGGCTAAATAGTTGACGGAGGCGCAACACATTTTTATGTTTAGCACTTCAAAGGTGCTAAATATTCAAAAAAATGGCTTATTCAAGCCGTTTTTCGGGTGTTGTCCTTAAAAGAAAATAAATAAAAAATAAAACTGAGATAATACATATTGTCATAAGCGTTACATTAAAAATCCAGCAGAAAAAGAAAAAATATTGCGTTGACAATATGTGACAGGCTGTCAAGCCTAATAAAAGTCTTACATAATAGACAGCAATTTGATTTTCAAAATAATTCCAAACCACAAGAGAAAAGATTATTTTTTCAGTGTATTATTCTTTTTCTCTCTGTTGGTTATTAAAAAATTCCACGCTGTAAGCGTGTTTACATATATTGCTGAAATATTGCAAAGTGTACATATGCTTTATGTCAGCATCCGAAAAATTAAAAAATCCCTCTTAAACCCTCAATATTAGAGAGTTTGCCGAAAGCTCCCGAAAAGAGTATTTTCATCAATTTGAGCAATTCAAATCCTCAATATTTGAGAGTTTGCAAGTCAATTTTTCGCCACACCGAAATCGTAATGTGAGTCTAACTTTTGAGAGTGTAAAACCTCAATTATTGGTGGTTTGTTCGTTTGGTTTTCGGTGTGGATTTTTTCGGCGAAAAAATATGTAGACATTTATAATAACAAAGCACCTACATCGTTAATGGTGTGGGTGCTATCAATCGAAAGGAGACGATATAAACTTGAAAAAGATACAATTACAGCATATAATTAATATGGTAATTGCTGTCAACTAAAGGAGGTTAATCAATGACAGCGAATCAAAATATGACAGCTAACATATCTCACAAAGGAGATACATATTACATCATAATCAACTATTATCAAGCTGACGGCAAACGCAAGCAAAAATGGATTAAAACTGATTTATCCGTCAGCGGCAATAACAAGCGCAAGATTGAGCAAAAAAGGCTTGAGGTATTGCAGAGATGGCAGGACAAATTAAAGTTTGCGGATAACGCAATACTTTTTGCGGACTTTATGGAACAATGGCTTGAGGTCATAAAAAACAATGTCAGACCTACTACTTTTTATGGCTATAAACAAGTTGTAAATTATGCCATCGCCCCATATTTCCGAGAAAGAAAAATAACGCTTTATGAATTAAAGCCGTATCATATACAGGATTTTTACACCTACAAAATGGATAATGACGGTATTGCGGCAAACACAATTTTGCATTATCACGCAAATATACATAAAGCATTGGCTTATGCCGTTAAAACCGAGCGGATTGCAACCAATCCGGCTGATAAAGTTGAACTGCCAAAAAAGCAAAAGCATATCGCAAATTACTACACACAAAATGAATTAAACATCTTGCTTAAAAACTCAAAAGGGCATCTGCTTGAAACAGTGATACGCCTTGCCGTGTGGTTTGGTTTAAGGCGTGGCGAGATAATCGGTATGCGATGGTCAAGCGTAGATTTTGACAACAAAACTATTTCCGTTACCGGTACGATTAAAGACAGAGGTGGCAAAGGTACAGAAGTAGGCAAGCTTTATTTTGAACCGACTGCAAAAAATTCAAGCTCTTTAAGGTCATTCCCATTGTCCGATGCAATGATTACATATCTTAAACAAGTAAAAGATAGCCAGGATAAGCGGAGGAATACAATTAAATTTTACAACCACAACTGGGATGATTTTGTTTGTGTAAAAAATAACGGTGATTTAATCACGCTTGATTCCGTTTCTTATGCTTTCCCGAAATTCTGTGAGAAATGCGGCTTAAAGCCTCTCAAACTCCACGAACTAAGGCATAGTAATATCACCTTATTGCTTGAAAAAGGCGCAAGTATGAAAGAGTTGCAGGAGTGGGCAGGACACAGCAGCTACAACACAACTGCTAACATTTATTCTCACATCCAGGCTAAGTCAAAAAACAGGCTGACCAACACAATTGACGAATTGTTAGAAATGTGTTAGAAAACTCCGATATTTTGTTTTTGGGTAAAAAATAAAGCCCAAAAAACATAGGTTTTAAGGGCTTTTTTGGTGCCGGTGACCGGACTTGAACCGGTACGGATTATTCGTCCGAGGGATTTTAAGTCCCTTGTGTCTGCCTATTCCACCACACCGGCGGAATTTTACAAAAGCTATTGTATCATAACCAATATAAAAAATCAAGATTAAGACACAAATAATTTTTGGATAGGGCGCACACCCGGTGCGCCCTAATTATTTGAAAAATCAGGAGATTTTCAGAATCACCATTGATTGCTCGCCGAGCTTTATTCTGCCGTCCGTAATCGCCGTATCGCCGATTTCAAAAACCTTTTCGCCGCTGTAATCAAAAGCCGTTTCGGTCTGCTCGCCCTTCGGGTTTACGGCAATAACAAACGCACCTCTCATGTAGATAAACGGGTACTTGCCCTTTTCGGCGTATATCACCTCAAATGTGCCGTCATTGCCCAGATCCTCGTTTTCACGTCTTAAGCCTATAACAGTCTTTACGGTTTCAAAAATTGAGTCCTTTTTGCCCGTCTGATTTTCAACAGTCGGTGCATCTGCGCTTTCGTCAACCGGCAGATAAAGCCTGTCGCTGTCGGCAGTAGAAAATCCGAGGTTCTTGCCGCTGTTCCACTGCATCGGTGTTCTGGAGCCTGTTCGGCTGAAGCCGCCCTCCTTGCTCGGCAAATTCTCGATATATCTCATACCGATTTCATCGCCGTAATAGATAAACGGCACACCCGGCATTGTCAGAATCGTTGCATAAGCCAAGCGGATAGCACGGTTATCGAGAGTTTTTGTCATTCTCGGAACATCGTGGTTGCCGGTGATAAAGCTGATGTAGCCGTTGCCCTGCGTTTGTTCGAGCGATTTTGTGTATTCTTCTGTAAACACCGTTATATCGCCGTTGCCGTCCTTGCAGTAGTAGCTCTCGTCCTTGCCTGTTTCGTAATTCATATAGCGGAACATTGTCGAGTAGCCGTTGCCCCTGTGGTCGAGGTAGAAATCGCAGTGGAAGCCACCGTCATTGATGGCTCTTTCGGGGTTGCACCACTCCGACACAAGAGCCGCCTCGGGATAGTCACGGTCGAGCATCTCTCTTATGCCTTTCCAGATTTTTGCTGTCGGGCGTTTGTCGTCATCATTCTTGACAAGGCTGTCTGCCATATCAACACGGAAGCCGTCACAGCCCTTATCAAGCCAGAAGCGCATAATATCCTTTATCGCTTCAACCGTCCTTTGGCAGTCCGGATGGTCTGTCGGCAGCTGCCACGCAGGGTGGGTGACATTTGCAAAGCCGTAGTTCAGCGCCGGCTGTGAGCTGAAATAATTGACGAGGTAATTTCCGTCACGCTCGCTTATGCCGCACATAAGCCTGTACTGCGGCGGTGCTTCCCACACGCTGTCCGTCCATATATATCGGTTTGAGTATTCGTTTCTCTGATGCTTTTTGCTCTCAACAAACCACTCGCAGGTGTCTGATGTGTGACCCGGAACAAGGTCAAGAAGAATTTTTATTCCCTTTGAATGGGCAACATTGAAAAGCTCCACCAAATCTTCATTTGTGCCGTATCTCGGCGCAACCTTCTTGTAATCACGCACATCGTAGCCTGCGTCCATAAACGGCGAATCATAAACGGGGTTGAGCCATATTGCATTACAGCCAAGACCCTTTACATAATCGAGCTTCTGTATAATTCCCTGAATATCGCCTATGCCGTCACCGTTAGAGTCATAGAATGACTGCGGATAAATTTCATAAAAAATTGCATTTTTAAGCCACTGCGGCATTTTAAATTCCTCCTTTTTATTCTGCTTTCGGCATATCGTTATTGTACCATATTCACGATTATTTTAAAAGAGTTTCTGCGTTTTTATACATTATTTTTTCCTTTAATTCATCTTCAAGCGGTAGTGCCATAACCTTATCAATTGATTGCTGCTGATCCTCCCACGGCGAATCAGTCCCGAACAGGATATGCGTCGGGTCAATTTCCTTATATATTCTGATAAGCTTCTGTGTATCCATCTGCGGCTGACCGATCGAATAGCTTGTGTCAATATATATCTCCTCGTGTCCCACAAGCAGTTCAATCACATCGTCGTTGTAGCGGTAGCCGCCCGAATGAGCGCAGATTATCTTTGCTCCCTTAAGCTGCGGCAGAACCGAGGCAAGCCGCTTCGGCGTACTGCGGTGCAGTTCGGGAAAAGAAACGTCCATTCCGCTGTGGATTGTAATTAAAAGTCCCATATCTGCGGCGGCACGCATAACGGCGACTGTTTCGGGGTCGTCAATAAACACTTTCTGAAAATCGGGGTGCAGCTTTATGCCCGGAAGTCCTGCCTTTTTTATTCGCTCAAGCTCCTCAATATAGTTTTCTTCAAGCGGATGAACCGAGCCGAACGACACAAAACCGGGAATTTTATTGTTCTCAATGGCGCAGGTGTTGATGGTGTGGCTGTTGCCCGGCTTAACGGCTATCGGCATTAAAACACTCTTTTCTATGCCGTATTTTTTCATCGAGGATAAGAGAGCCGCATTTGTGCCGTCAAGACTTGCTTTTGTGCTGCTTGATTTTTCAAGCGAAGCTATTGCGCCGTGCGCTAATTTTTCGGGGAATGTGTGGGTGTGAAAGTCTATAATCTTCATTGTATCAACTCCGTTTATAATTATTAGGTTATATGGTTATCCCATTTAGAAAGCTAAGTGATTATTTAGTTTAGAGTTTTGAGTCGTTGGGTTTAGACTTTTTATGAACACCTCAATGCTCGAAGCTCTTCACTGCGAAGCGTATAACAACATTCAGCAGCGCGAGCCAAAACGGTCGTGACCGTTCCCTACAACCTCGTTTCACATTTTTTGTCCATTTAACTCTAAACTAATAACTCAAAACTAAATTATAAGGTTATTTTTTACTTCCAGTAAAACTTTATTGCACATTTTCGCATTTGCTAATATTATAATAGCAAGAACACCTTTAGGGTATCGGGAGGTACCGTATGACAATTGAGCCGCTGAGCGCATCACGCCTTGTAATAACGCTTTCAAAAAAGGATATGAGCGCCTTTGCGCTTGATTATAAAAGCATACGCCTTGAAGACGAGGTTTTTCAGAAGGTGTTAAAAAGACTTGTTGCACTTGCCAGAGAAAGAATTGCGATATCCCTGAAAAACAAGGCTCTGTTTGTCGAGGCTATCGAGCGCTTCGGCGGCTGCATTCTGCTTATCAGCATAATGCCCAAGTACCGCGAGGGGCGCAAAAGATACCGCTTGAAAAAGGACAGCGACGAAATAATGCTTTCGTTTGATTGCGCCGACAATTTCACCGACTGTATGGTGCAGCTGTATAAAAACGGTTTTCGCTTTTTACACGGTGAGGTTTATCGCACCGACCGAAGCTACAGCCTGATTATCAAGCCTGACGTCAAAGCCTCGCACCGTGCGCTGGGACTGATTTCGGAATACAGCAGTGAGGTGAGCAAAAACGAAATAAAAATCTCTCTTGCGCGCGAACACGGCACAAAGCTTGCCTCCGGCTTTCCAGTTATGAAAATTGGCGGCATCTTTGCGGTAAAATCATAAAACTTTAACGCCCGATGCACCTATGCATCGGGCGTTCGTTTATTCACACAAGGCTTTCAGAGTTTCTATCGCCTGCTTCGCATCCGGCGCTTTGAACACACCTGTGCCCGACACACAAACATCGCCGCCGGCCGTCGCCGCCTTGGCTATTGTTTTGTCGTTTATGCCGCCGTCAAGCTCAAGCAGTATGTCTGCACCCTGTCTTTCTGCCTCGGCTCTTATCTCACGAAGCTTCGGGAGCATATCCTCCATAAACGACTGTCCGCCAAAGCCCGGCTCAACGGTCATCACAAGCACCATAAAAATATCTTTAAGGTACGGGAACACTGCGCTTGCCGGTGTTTTCGGCTTGATAACAAGGCCGGGCTTTATGCCCTTTTCCTTAATTTTTGCTATTGTTGAGCGTATGTCAGACTTACTTTCAACGTGAAAGGTGATTATATCCGCACCTGCGTCTGCAAAATCATCTATATAATCATACGGGTGGTCTATCATAAGATGCACGTCAAACGGAAGGGTCGAATATGGTCTTATCGCCTTAATAACAGGAGCTCCGAAGGTTATGTTCGGGACAAAATGACCGTCCATAACATCAAGATGAATATAGTCCGCACCTGCGTCTTCCATTCTCTTCGTTTCCTCACCCATCACCGAAAAATCACACGACAAAATTGACGGCGCAATTTTCATCATAATCATCCTTTCAAAACTAAGCTTTTTGTATCAGCGGAGCTATGATTGAAGCCGCTGCCCAGAATATAACATAAAGCAGCAAATCCAGTCCGTGCAGTCCGTTAAGCCCCGAGAACACGGACACAGCCGCCGCAATCAGGACGCCCAGGGCGACAGCAATAACCTGTATCACTATTGCTATCATAATATTGTCCCTTATCTTTATACAGCCGCTTATCGCCCTTGCAAGCGAATGTAGCTTGCCCTCGGTAGAGATAAACGCCCTTGAGCTTTCCTCACGCCTGGACATCTCGTCCTTGCAGATGTTTCCGAGCGTTGTTGGCAGTATCTTAATGCTGCGGATAAACACGCCGAAATCCTTTGCGACCTTAAGCTGAGAAACGTTCGGGTCAGCCGTTCTGATAAGAATGGTAACGCCGTTTTTCTCAAGCCGCTTAAGCTCTGCGGCAAGCCTTTTGTCAGCCTGATAGTCCGTCACAAGCATTGCAACAAGCTGTCCTGCGTTTGCAAGATATGTTATGCAGTTGCTTCTGCTTTCAACCGAGCTTTCCTCAAAATCAACACTCGGCAGATTTATCGAATATTTCTTCATCAGCTCACGGTTGCCAAGCAGCAGTCTTTCGCCGCCGACCCAGCTTACAAGTCCGTTGCCATCTTCATACTTAACGCTTTCAACCTCAGGCAGCTGCTCGCCTTTTTCGCTTATAACGTCCTCAAACATATACGTCATAGGTGTGTTTGCAATCTTCATTACTGCCGCGGCGTTGAGAAGCGCCTTGTCAATATTATATGTGTTAAAGGTCTTTACACTCAGAAGCTGAACCTTGCCCCGCGGGTAAAGCTCACGGCTGTCAACCATAACGGCTCTTGTTTCGGAGAAGGTCTTGACCGCCGGATATCCGATTATCATTGCTCTGTTTTTAAGCGAATCCTGACACAGCTTTCTCATCGGAATATTTACGGCAAGCAGAGAGCACATCGGGATTCCCATGCAGGCTACAATCGAAAAGGCTGAAACCGCACTTCCGACTGTTCCGCTTGAAATACCGCATATTATAGCCACAAGCACCGCTATAACCGTTGTGAGCGGCGCCATAAACGACGCTGCACGTTCGCTCGGGTCGGGCATATATGAGAATTTCAGGAAGCCCTTTAAAAATCTTGTTCTGCTTTGCAGCGCAACAACCGGCTTTTCGGCATTTGTTTTGTCAATCATCTGCTGTGAAACTTCTTCATTCTCATATATTCTTGCGGCATATTTTCTGTTCGGCGATGAAACAAACCTGAAATTATCCTTGATTCTGCGCACGATGCAAAGCTTGCCGAGGTTGTTGAACAACAGCGCTGCAATTGCAAGAATCGCATACAGATGCATTCCGCCGCTGAAAAACGCCTGCGGCTCAAAGAACGATACAACGCCCTGTGCCAGACAGCCGACAACGGCAACAGCAACCGCCGTGTCGGAATTGCCCTTGAACGCAATCAGCGGTTTGAGTCCGCCGATGAAGGTGCTGTGACAAAGCACCGCACTGATGATAAGCAGAATAAGGCTTATAAGGCAGGTCATTATATCGGCGTTCGGTATATTATGCGTAAGCACGGTCGGGAAATATCTTTGAATAATATAAAATACAAGCGTGATAAGGAAAATCACGGCAAGAGTTATACAGCGGAACGAAACCTTGCGGTTATCGTAATTTATCTCGGCTCTTATTGCTCTTGCATCGGACGGCTTGTCGTAATCCTCAATAACCTGATCGTTTTGCGGATTCAGGTTGGTCTGTGCACGGAACTCAGAGAAATCTGCGCTGTTCTCTATATCGCCGAACAGAAGATCCTTGATTGATCTTCTGTTCTGCTTTGGCTCATTCGGCTTGCCCTGAACATCATCACTCTTCTTTGCCTGCTCGTCCCTGTCCTTCTTTTCTCTCAGTCTTTCAGCCGACTTTTCGGGATTGTTCATCTCTTCCCTGACGGCTTTTGAAACCTCGGAGTTTACCTCTCGGTCCGTGCTGTCGAGGTTCGGTCTGTATTTTGCCTGTCTTATATACTCCTCATACTCACGGCGAACCACAAACGGAAGATTTTCGTTTGTAAGGCTGATTTTTTCAACCAGATCCTCGTGAACATACTTCGGAACAACCTTGCCGTTTACAACCTGACGTCCGTCAACGCTGTCAATCTGAACATTCTGTGCAACCTCGTCAAAGGTTGCAGGCTGTGCCTTGATTTCAGCCGCCGCCTCCTGTGCACTGACTGCCGCAACAACCTGTTCTTCTTTTTCATCAATCTCTTTCGGCGCATTTACAGCTTCGCCGTTGTCCTCAATCTCTGCTCTTTCTTCGGCTTCCTGCGGCTTTTCTTCCGGTTTTGTTGCCTGCTCTGCCATTTCAGGCTGTTCAGCTTCTTCGTTTATGTCTTTCTCGTCGGCTGCTTTATCTTTTTTGCCTTTGCTCTTAATGCTGCCGCCGTTCCAGAAGCTCTTTAATCTGCCGAGCAAGCCGCCCTTTCTGTGTGTTGACGAAGCAACAACATCAATCGGCTTGTCCGGTCCCTCTGAAATAATTTCGTCCTCATCGTCAAAATCATCGGAAGTCTTATCCTCCGGTGCATTTTCGGAGTCGGCTTGTTCATCGGGCTGCTCGTCATCAATCAGTTCAACGGTTTCTCCGTCCGTTTCGGCTGTTTCATCGACCGTTTCTTCTTCGTCCTGAACCTGTTCTTCATCATATATATCATCATCTTTGCCATCATACTTTGACGGAGAGATAACCGTAAGCACAGGCTTTGTGATAACCGGCTTTTCTTCACCGACGAACTGTGCGTCTATAGGCTCGTCATCGTCATCTTCATCGCCCGGATCGTCCTCATCAGCATAGCTGTCGTCCTCGTTCCAGAGCTTTTTAATCTGCTCAATCGGAGAATTCTTCTTTATTTTCTCGGGACGGTCGTCCTCGTCGGTGTTTTCATCCGTTAGGATTTCTTCCTCTATCTCCGTTTCTTCCTCATCCTGCGGCAGCTCCTCTTCGGCACCGAGTGACGGTCTTAAAAACGATTTAACCCTGTCTGAAAGCGATGAAAAAATTCCGCCCTTGCCCTCAACCTTATAATCGGCGTCATAATCAAAGTCTTTTTCTTCCTCCTGCACCTTATCCCGCTGTTTGGGCGCATATTCGGACAAATCGTCATATTTTACGCTTGACTTAATCCACTCGGACCTTTCGGCTTCAACCTCTGCCTGAATGTCCTCTTCGGTCACTTCTTCATCAAAGTTCTTGTTCTTGATATCGTCGCCGTTCCACAGTGCCTTGATTTTATCAAATAAAGAGTGCGGTTTTTTGACCTCTTCCTCGCCTGTCGCCTCGGCTTCCTCATCAGCCTCCTCTTCGGATACCTCTTCGGGCTGTTCCTCGTCCTCTGCGGCTTCTTCGGCAGGCTCGTTCATTTCATCTTCGGTTTCTTCCTCGTCAATTTTGGAATCTTCCGTATCCTGCTGCGGCTGTTCCTCGTCAAATACCGACGGGTCAAAGTCCTCTCCGAACTTTTCTTCAAAATCCTCCGGCCCGTTCCAGAACGCTTTCAGCCGCTGCAAAATGCCGCGCTTTCCTGCCGCTTTTTCCGGCCGGTCAACCTCTTGCTCTACTTCCTGCGGCTCGCAGGCGTTGTCCTGCTCTTCCTCGGCTTCGGACTCCTGACCGTTATCCTCTATATATCCGTCATCCTCACCATCGGGTTCATCGTATTCAGAGTCTTCCTCGCTGTCGATGTCCTCATCATAACACTCGGGTTCGTCGTCGGTTTCATCTACATAATCGTATTCAGCCTCGATTTCATCATAATCCTCTTCGCCGTATTCTTCCTCGTCGAGAGCATCGTCATCAAGCGGATAGTCATCGTCGGGCTCATCGGAAACCATCGGCTCCGGCTCTGTCACGTCAACGCCATCTGAGTATTCATCATAATATGTATCCTCAGGCTGTTCTTCAGGCATATATTCGACAGGTGCGTCGGTGTATTCCTCATCAGCAATATTCTCATCACTGAAATCCGCCGTCTGTCCGTCCTGAACGGCATCGTTTTCGCCGTCCTTGTCGGCTTCAAAAATGCCGAAGCCGTGTCTGTTCTTCTTTTCTTTTTTTATTTTTTTATCTTTCTTCTTTTTCTCTTTTTTGCCCTTTTCGCTCTTGGCGGCTGTGTTCTCGGCGCTTATGCTCGCCATAAGCTCAGCAACCTTTTTTGCCTCGTCGCTCTGAGCTTCAAGCTGCTGTGACTGATATCCAAGCCCGAAGCTTGAAATATCTATAGTTTCTTCATCCTCGTCCTGCTGTGACGGCTGATAAAAGTCCTCACGAAAATCGTCTGACTCACCCTCGCCGAATCTTATGTGTTTTCTGTTCGACGCATCGTTTTTCCGACTCATTTTATCATCCCTTTCTGCGTTAATAGTCCTGTCTTTGCCGTGCAAATTCATACATCAAAACTCCTGCCGCAACCGATGCGTTGAGCGAATTAATCCTGCCGCACATCGGAAGTGAAAGAATACAATCGCATTTTTCTCTTACAAGCCTGCCGATACCCTTGCCCTCGTTGCCGATAACAAGAGCTGCGGCTCCTTTTAAATCCGCCTTGCAATAGCTCTGACCGTCCATATCGGCGCCGTAAACCCATACGCCGTTTTCTTTGAGCATATCAATAGTCTGCGAAATATTTGTAACCCTTGCCACGGGAACATATTCAAGCGCACCGGCAGACGCCTTGTCAGCAGTAAAGCTTAGCCCTGCACTGCGCCGCTTTGGTATTATAACACCGTGAACACCGGTACATTCGGCTGTTCGTATTATCGCGCCGAGGTTGTGCGGGTCCTCAATTTCGTCAAGAATAATTATAAAAGGCGGCTCGCCCTTTTCCTTTGCAATATCCAGAATATCCTCAACGCTTACGTACTCCTTTGCCGATGCAAACGCAACAACCCCCTGGTGCACAGCTCCTCCGCTTAAATAATCAAGCTTTTTTGTGTCAACCTCTTTTATAACGGCACCGTTCTTTTTCGCCTTTGCTATAAGCGGCGAAAGCGAGCCGGACGCACCCCTTGCAACAAACAGCTTATCAATCGGCCTGCCGTTTCTGAGTGCCTCGTTCAGGCAGTTTCGTCCCACAATCAAATCGTTGTCGTTTTTTCGGTTTTCTTCCATAATCAACCTCCGGCATAGTTCTAAAGGCGCACATTGCCGCCAAAACCATATAAAAACCCAATTATTCTTTATTATAACACAAGATTACAAAAAAGTAACTATTTTTTTCACAAATCTTATTCTTATTTAAAAGAGTGGAGTTTGAAGAGCGAAGAGTAGAGAGAAGGTGTCGCCGCAAGCGGCTCTTGAATTAAAAATTAACTCGCAACAATTCTGTGAGTTCGTAGGGAACGGTCTTGACCGTTCCGGTATAGGCGAATTTACTACAATATCCATCAAAATCAGAATAGATCATAACATTCAGCGGTTCAAACCGGAACAGGAAAGCCATTTCCCTACAATCTCAAAACTCTAAACTCAAAACTCTAAACTCTTCAGCGAAGCCTTATTGACAAGCAACCAAACAAATGCTTTAATATAATTATACAATGTAAAGGGAGTGACCGTATGAGCATACAAAACGAGCTTGAAAGATTGATGATAAGCGCAAAGCAGGACAAGAACCTGAGGGAAAAGCTTATTTCCGCAGGAAAAACCGACGACCCGATGAAAAGCTTTTGCGACACCTGCCTCAGCAACGGGTACGAGATTTATCTGGGCGAGCTTTTTGCCTACGGTCAGGACATGAACGATTCAAAGCTGCGCAGCGTCAACGGCGGCGGAGTTAACGCAATTGACGGCTGGGATGATACGTTCGGAATGATTATCAAAGAGCTTGAGGAACTGGAAGATTGAGGAGGATATAAAATGGCAAAGGGAGCAAACCAAAAGCTTAAGTGTATGTATCTTGCCAAAATTCTGCTCGAAAACACAGACGAGGAAAACCCGATGACAATGGGCGATATTCTGGCGGCGCTTGAAATGTACGGCATTAAGGCTGAACGCAAGAGTATTTACGACGATTTAGAGGCTCTCCGTGTTTTCGGCCTTGATATAGCAACCCGCAAGGGCAAAAGCTTTGAATATTTTATCGGTGAACGTGACTTTCAGCTTCCGGAGCTTAAGCTTCTTGTCGATGCGGTGCAGTCGTCAAAATTTATAACAGAGCGTAAGTCCGAACAGCTTATCAAAAAGGTTGAGCGCTTAGCCAGCAAAAAGCAAGCGGAGCAGCTGCAAAGGCAGATATGCATTAAAAACCGCGTCAAGACAATGAACGAAAGCATCTATTATAATGTTGATAAAATCCACACCGCTATTTCAAAGGGCTGCAAGATATGCTTTAAATATTTTGAGTGGAAGGTATCCTTCACCGGCGGCGAAAAGCTGAAAAAACAGCTCAAGAGAAACGGCAGCAACTACATAATCAGCCCGTGGGAGCTTACCTGGGACGATGAAAACTATTATCTCATCGGCTACGACAGCCTGAGCGGCATCATAAAGCATTACCGCGTTGACAAGATGATGTCAATTGAGCTGTCGCCCGAAAAGCGCGAGGGACAGGAGCATTTCAAGAGCTTTAACCTCAGTGATTACCAGAAAAAAACATTCTCGATGTTCGGCGGCGAAGAAGAACAGGTGACAATGCAGTTTTCAAACGACAAGGTCGGCGTTGTTGTTGACCGCTTTGGCAAGGACATTATCATTTCAAAGTGCGACGAAAACAGCTTTCAGGTGACTGTCAGCGTCAACGTAAGCCCGCATTTCCTCGGCTGGATATTCGCCCTTGGCGACGACGTGAAAATTCTCGGCCCCAAGTCGGTAATTTCACAGATGAAAAAGCAGAGCAAAAAGGTTGCAAAGCTTTATAAGGATAAGGATAAAAAATAGTTTTGAGTTTGAGTTTAGAGTTATCGGACATAAGACTTAGCTTATTAATGGGGCGAACCGGGTGTTCGCCCTTTTTGTCTGAAAAATTTTTAAAAGGTATTTAAAAACACTTTTCTTTTTGGTATAATAAAGCAAATATACATTATTATGGCGTTTTGCACGCTGAAAATAAATCCGAAAGGAATGTGAAAAATGGAGGATAAAAAAGTTCGCACCAGATATGCGCCAAGCCCGACAGGCTCAATGCACGTCGGCAACCTCAGAACTGCGCTTTATGAGTATCTTGTTGCAAAGTCGCAGGGCGGAACCTTTGTTTTAAGAATTGAGGACACCGACCGTGAACGCTATGTCGAGGGCGCTGTCGATATAATATACAACACACTTAAATCAGCAGGAATAAGCCACGATGAAGGCCCTGATGTCGGCGGCGATTTCGGACCGTATGTTCAGAGCGAGCGCAAGGATATGTATCTTCCTTACGCTCAGCAGCTTATTGACGAGGGCAAGGCTTACCGCTGCTTCTGCACAAAGGAAAGGCTCGAAAAGCTTCAGGAGGACAGCGTAGGCGGCGGCTATGACCGTCATTGCCGTGATATTCCAAAGGAAGAAAGCGACCGTCTTGCGGCGCAGGGCGTGCCGTTTGTAATTCGTCAGAAGATGCCGCTTGAAGGCTCAACAACCTTTGAGGACGCTGTTTACGGCAGCATTACGGTTGAAAACAGCGAGCTTCAGGACCAGATTCTTATAAAGACAGACGGCTACCCGACATATAATTTTGCAAATGTAATCGACGACCACACAATGGGCATTACCCACGTTGTCAGGGGTTCGGAATATTTAAGCTCCACGCCGAAATACAATCTTCTTTACGAGGCATTCGGCTGGGAAATCCCGACATATATTCACCTGCCGCTTATTATGGGTAAGGACGAGGACGGCAACGTGTCAAAGCTTTCAAAGCGCCACGGCTCAACAAGCTTTGAGGATCTTGTAAAAGAAGGCTACCTGCCGCAGGCGATAATAAACTATATCGCACTTTTAGGCTGGTGTCCGAAGGATAATCAGGAAATATTCTCGATGGACGAGCTTATCGGTGTGTTCTCGGTTGACGGCATCAGCAAATCGCCTGCTATATTCGACTATGACAAGCTTGAGTGGATGAACGGCGAATACATCAAGAGAATGAGCCTTGACGAGTTTGCGGCAGTTGCCGAGCCGTATTTAAAGCAGGGCATCAAAAACGAAAGCATCGACCTGAAAAAGGTTGCCGCAATTTTGCAGCAGCGTGTGACAAGACTCACACAGATTCCCGATATGGTATCTTTCTTTGACGTTCAGCCGGAGTATGAAAAAGAGCTTTTCGTCAACAAAAAGAGCAAGACCAACCTTGAGAACTCACCTGTTGTTCTGCAGATGGTTATTGATAAGCTGAAGGCTCTTGAAAGCTGGGATCACGATTCTATCCACGACTGCCTTATAAATCTTGCACAGGAGCAGGGACTTAAAAACGGAACGGTAATGTGGCCGGCAAGAATTGCCGTCAGCGGCAAAACCGTAACCCCCGGCGGCGCAATTGAAATTCTTGATATTCTCGGCAGAGAAGAAGCTATCGGCAGAATGGAAAAGGGTCTTGCGAAGCTAAAGGCTTAATAGAGAGCAGTTTTGAGTTAATTCAGAATGCAGAATGCATAATGCAGAATTGTGGTTGTCGCCGCTTTGCGGCTCTTTTAATTAAAAAATGCTCGTTACGAAATTCATTTTCAATCTAAACTCCAAACTCTAAACTCCAAACTCCAAACTAAATATACTAATTGAGGGGGATTAACTTGGCTGAAGAAATAAAAAATGCGGAGGAATCCGCTTATAACGGTAATTTCATTCACGATTTTATAGACGAGGACATCGCAAAGGGCGGTCAGTTTGAGGGTATGACCGTACACACACGTTTTCCGCCCGAGCCTAACGGCTATCTGCACATCGGTCACGCAAAGGCTTTGTGCATCGACTTCGGAACAGCCGAGAAATACGGCGGAATGTGCAATCTGCGTATGGACGACACCAACCCGACAAAAGAGGACGTTGAATATGTTGACGCCATCAAGGAGGACATTCACTGGCTGGGATACGACTGGGGCGACAGGTTTTTCTACGCTTCGCAGTATTTTCCGCAGATGTATGACTTCGCCTGCGAGCTTATAAAAAAGGGACTCGCCTATGTCTGCGAAATGACCGCAGACGAGGTGAGGGAAAACAGGGGCGATCTGACAACACCCGCAAAAAGTCCTTACCGTGACCGACCGATTGAAGAAAGCCTTGACCTCTTTCAGCGTATGAAGGCGGGCGAATTTGAGGACGGCGCAATGACCTTAAGGGCAAAAATTGACTTAGCGTCCGGCAATTTCAATATGCGTGACCCTGTAATCTACAGAATCAACCACGCAAAGCATCATCGCACAGGCGATGAATGGTGCATCTACCCGATGTACGACTTCGCACATCCGATTGAGGACGCACTCGAGGGCGTTACACACTCGCTGTGCTCGCTTGAGTTTGAGGCTCACCGTCCTCTTTACGACTGGGTCATCGACAATATTTCAGCACCCTGCAAACCGCGCCAGATTGAGTTTGCAAGGCTCGGCATAAACAACACGGTTATGAGCAAGCGAAAGCTTCGCACACTCGTTGAGGAGGGCTATGTTGACGGCTGGGACGACCCGAGAATGCCAACTCTGTGCGGACTTCGCCGCAGAGGCTACACTCCGGCAGCTATCCGTGATTTTATCAGCCGTGTCGGCGTTGCAAAGGTGAACAGCACAATTGAATACAGCTTTTTAGAGCATTGTCTGCGTGAGGACCTGAACCTCAACGCACGCAGGACAATGGCTGTGTTAAACCCGATAAAGCTTGTTATCACAAATTACCCCGAGGGCAAAACCGAGGAATTTGAGGTTGAAAACAACCCCAACCGTCCCGAGGACGGCACACGAACCGTAACCTTCAGCCGTGAATGTTATATCGAGGCAGACGACTTTATGGAGGAGCCGATAAAGAAATATCAGCGCCTTTACCCCGGCAACGAGGTTCGGCTCAAATCGACATATATTGTAAAATGCACAGGCTGCAAAAAGGACGAGAACGGCAAGGTTTCAGAGGTTTATGCAACCTACGACCCCGAAACAAGGGGCGGCAACGCACCCGACGGCAGAAAGATAAGAGGCACTATCCACTGGGTTGACGCAAACAACTGCAAGGACGCACAGGTAATGCTTTATGACAATCTGTTCACCGTACCCGACCCGGACTCCGGCGACAAGAATTTTCTTGACTATCTCAACGCCGACTCGCTGAAGGTGCTTGACAACTGCAAGGTTGAAAAGGATTTGGGCGACGACGGTTACACGGGTTCATACCAGTTTATGCGACTTGGCTATTTCTGCGTTGACAGCAAAAATTCAACGGATTCAAAGCTTGTCTTTAACCGCAGCGTTTCACTTAAAGACGGCTTCAAAACAAATAAATAAAATACGGAGGTACAAAAAATGAAGGTTTTCATCAAGGTATTGTGGGCTATAGCCGGCGTATCCCTTATTCTTGCCGGTGTAGCCACATTCTTCAACCCTGTTGCCGCATATGTGGCAATATCCTACATAATCGGCGGCGCACTGTTTATATCGGGTTTCCTCGATATAATTGCCTATTTCTCAAGCCGCAAGGTTATGCTCGGCGCAGGCTGGGTGCTTGCCGAGGGCATTTTGTCGGTTGTGTTCGGCGCAATGATTTGCTTTAGCGAATACAGCAAGGGTTTTCTTGCCGTTACACTCGGCGTTCTTGTCGGCATCTGGCTTCTTGTCAGCGGCATCAACAATCTTTCACGCTCGTTTGATATGCACCGTCTTGGCGCAAAGGGCTGGGGCTGGCTCACCATCTGGGGCATACTCTGCATCGCAGCAGGCGTTATGGTTTTCTGCAAGCCTCTTATCGCCGCAATTGGTATCACCGAAATGGTAGTGGGCATCTCACTGCTCATCGGCGGCGTTGCAACACTTTTCCGCTGCTTCACAAGGGATATTGAAAGCTGATTTAAGACTGAAGATGTGCGGCTACGCCGCAGAGAAAAGAGAAAAGTATTGGCAGTCGCAGCTTCGCTGCTCCTTAATAAAAAAACACTCATAACAAGTTCAGGCTTCTCCGCAAGGGGAAGCCTTTTGTTATGCAAATGTTGAAACGTGCATAGCCTCACTTTCAAGGGAATGTCATAAACTTAAGCACAAAGCCTGAAACGAGTTTGTAGGGAGCAGGCTTGCCTGTTCCGCTTCGCTCTTATGAATGTTATACTCTATTATGATTTTGTTTAAAATCGCAATATCTGCCACTATCCCGGAACGGTCAAGACCGTTCCCTACGAACTCACAAACTCGTTACGAATTACATCTTCACATCTCCACTCTTCACTCTCCACTCTTAACTCTTAACTCTGCGGCGAAGCCGCACAGAGCAGCGCAGCTGCTACAACAAATTCTCTTCTCTTTTCTCTTTTCTTTCTATAACAAAATCGCCCTCCCGGACAACCGAGAGGGCTTTTAACGACATTGCGCCGTCCTATACCAATATGAAATTACTTGTTAAGACCTTCATATACAGCAACTGCACAAGCAACTGTAGCGCCAACCATCGGGTTGTTGCCCATGCCGATAAGACCCATCATCTCAACGTGAGCAGGAACAGAAGAAGAACCTGCAAACTGAGCGTCGCCGTGCATACGGCCCATTGAGTCTGTAAGACCGTAGGAAGCAGGACCTGCACCCATGTTATCCGGGTGAAGTGTACGGCCTGTGCCGCCGCCGCTTGCTACTGAGAAATACTTCTTGCCATTTTCAAGCGCCCACTTCTTGTAGGTACCTGCAACAAGATGCTGGAAACGGGTCGGGTTTGTTGAGTTACCTGTGATGGAAACGTCAACGCCCTCGTGAACCATAATTGCAACGCCCTCACGAACGTCGTTTGCGCCGTAGCACTTAACTGCTGCTCTCTCGCCGTCAGAGAATGCCTTCTCCTCGATAACCTTAAGCTCGCCTGTGAAGAAATCATAATCTGTCTTTACATATGTAAAGCCGTTGATGCGGGAGATGATGTAAGCAGCGTCCTTGCCAAGACCGTTAAGAATAACTCTCAAAGGCTCTTTTCTTGCCTTGTTAGCGCTTCTTGCAATACCGATAGCGCCTTCAGCGGCTGCAAAGCTCTCGTGACCTGCAAGGAATGCAAAGCACTTTGTTTCATCTCTGAGAAGCATTGCGCCGAGGTTGCCGTGGCCAAGACCTACGTTTCTCTGCTCTGCAACAGAACCGGGAATACAGAAAGCCTCAAGGCCGATACCGATTGCTGCTGCGGCGTCTGCTGCTGTTTTAACCTGCTTTTTGATAGCTACTGCACAGCCGAGTGTGTATGCCCATGAAGCATTTTCAAATGCGATAGGCTGAACACCCTTAACGATAGCCTCCGGATCAAAGCCGGCATTTAAGCAAAGCTCTCTTGCCTCTTCAAGACTTGCAATACCATACTCGGCAAGGCACTTCTCGATTTTAGGCATTCTGCGCTCTTTACTTTCAAAAGTTACATTGTTTGCCATATTCGTCGTCCTCCCCGATTATTCTTCTCTTGGGTCAATGTACTTGGCTGCGCCGTCAAAGCGACCGTACTGACCGATGTTGTTCTTATAAGCCTCGTCCGGGCTTACGCCGTGGCGGATATCCTCCATCATTTTGCCAAGCTTAACAAACTGATAGCCGATAACCTCGTCATTTTCGTCAAGAGCAGTCTTAAGAACATAGCCCTCTGCCATTTCCATAAAACGAACGCCCTTGGCTTTTGTGCTGAACATTGTGCCAACCTGAGAACGAAGACCCTTGCCGAGGTCCTCAAGACCTGCGCCAACCGGAAGACCGTCCTCTGAGAAAGCTGTCTGGCTTCTGCCGTAAACGAGCTGCTCAAAGATGTTCTTCATAGCTGTGTTGATAGCGTCACAAACAAGGTCTGTGTTCAGACATTCCAGAAGAGTTTTGCCCGGAAGGATCTCGGCAGCCATAGCTGCTGAATGAGTCATACCGGAGCAGCCGATTGTTTCAACAAGAGCCTCTTCAACAATGCCGTCTTTTACGTTAAGAGTGAGCTTACACGCACCCTGCTGAGGTGCGCACCAGCCGATGCCGTGTGACAAACCGGCGATGTCTTTGATTTCATAAGCCTTAACCCACTTGCCCTCTTCGGGAATGGGAGCCGGACCGTGATGCGGTCCCTTTGTTACCGTACACATATTTTCAACTTCGTGAGAATAATTCATACAGGTACTCCTTTCACATTGGTATAGTATAAACTTTATTTTATACGCTTTAATTATAGACAATTATCAAGGTTTTATCAAGTGCTTTTGCGGCAAATAAAGTAAAAAAATGTTGAATATACGGTAAATCCGCCGCTTTGTCTTGCGCTTTTGTGCATAGGAGTGGTAATATAGAGGTGAAAAGGTAAATTTGTGTTCAGCGCATAAATTGCGAATTAATGAAGTTTACACACATCGGCGACTATTTTAATATCGTATTATTTTTATAGTGTATAAAACTTTTTGCGCTCATGCCGCGCAGGCACTTACTTTTTTATCAGAAAAAAGTAAGCAAAAACTGGTTTAAGGTAAAGGATTTCGATTTCCTTTCCCTAAGTAAGCTGTGATTACAGCTTACTCTACCCCAATCCTTGAAACGACCAAAGGGCAAGCCCTTTGGAAACCCACTGTGCGTTCAGCTTTGTGCGATTGTCTAGTTGCCTGCCACAGTCCCTTTCCACTCCGTACATTCATCGGGTGCGTTTAATTAAGAAATGCTCGTTACAAAGCAGAGAGTTCGTAGGGAACGGTCTTGACCGTTCCGGGATAGGCATATTAACTGCAACGCTTTACAAAATCAGAATAGAGTATAACACTCTGCGGCTCAAGCCGGAACAGGCAAGCCTGTTCCCTACGACTTCGTTACGAAATTCATCTTCAATCTCAACTCTATACTAAATTATCGCTTAGCTTACTTAAGGGGATAACCATAAAAATATATTAATAAAGCGAAAGAGGAATCACTATGTCACTTGAAATTAAAAGCATTGATAAAGCTGCAGTGCCGGCGCTTGCCGCACTTGCAAAAACCATCTGGAACGAATACTTCACTCCGATAATCGGAAAGGCTCAGGTCGATTATATGCTTGAAAAATTCCAGAGCGAGCAGGCTATAACCCAACAGCTAAATGACGGAATGAAATATATCGGCGCTTACGCCGACGGCGAGCTTGCAGGCTACAGCTGCTACAAGCTTGAGGAGAACGCATTGTTTTTAAGCAAGCTTTATATCAGATGCGACAAAAGAGGCTGCGGCATCGGCAAGGCAATGTTTATGTATGAGCTTGAAGCCGCCACAAGTGAGGGCAAGGAGAAGATTTATCTCACCGTCAACAAGCACAACACCGACACAATAGCGCTTTATGAGCATCTTGGCTTTGTAAACGTCAAGAGTATCGTCACCGACATCGGCGGCGGCTTTGTTATGGACGATTATGTAATGGAGTTTGCCGTCAGGTAAAATTAAGGAAACACTGAATAAATCACGCTTAAAAGCTGTTTGCACATCTTGCTTGCATATCGTATAAAAAGCCGCCGTTTGGAAAACACCAAGCGGCGGCTGCTGTATTATTCTTGTTTTTCTTTGGAACGCTTGATTCTTCTTCTTACTATTATAACAACAATCAATATAATAAGCAGAATCAACACAGGCATAGCAACATAAACAGCCCAGTACGGAACTCGGACGCCGAATATATCGTAATAGTCTTTGGGATAGACCTGAGTTTCCACGACTTTACCCTGTGCATCCGTAACCTCAACAACTTCAACGTTGTCATCGTCCTCACCCGGGGTATAGGTTGTTCGCTCCCCTCTTACAAGAAGTCTGTGCGAATTAACGCCGTATGGTGTGCAGGTCAGAAGCGTGCAATAATCCTTTTCCGGGTCGAGCTGTATCTCCGAGGTATCGTCAGGCTCAACAACCTTAATACTGTTAACTCTGTATGCCAGCACCTCGTCAAGAATGTGCAGATAAAATTTATCACCGATTTCAAGCTTATCAAGGTCTGTAAAAAGCATATTACCGGGCACTGCGGTGTGTCCCGCCAGCACACAGTGTGTGCCGATACCGCCGATAGGCAGGGACGTACCCTTAAGGTGTCCGATTCCCTTCTGAAGCTGTGCCTCTGTGGCATCGTGGTAAACAGGAATAGAGATGGAGATTTTCGGAATTTTGATGTACCCCATCATATTTTCGCTGTTAATGCTGAGCGCCTGATAATATTCATCCAGCGTCTGCTTTGACTCCGTTTCGACCTCCGTTGGTTTTTCTTCATCAGAAAACGGGTCCTGCAGAGTAATCTGATCCAAGGAGTTGTTATAGTCAATCGCAAGCTGCTTTTGCAGTGTGACGTCTTTTTTCAGCAGCTTTGCAACCTGCTTTTCATATTCTTCAACAACCTCCTGCTGCTGAACACAGCTTATCAGATTGCCGAGCGACGGATAAACAAGCAGCGCAACACCGACAAAAAAAACAAAAATTATAACTGCGTTAAAAATCTTGCCCGATAATCTGGTCTTTTTCTTTACTTTTTCCTGTTTCATTTTCAACCTCAATTATAAGCCAATGCACTTCGTAAAGCCGCCGCTTGGACGGTTTACTTTCACTGCAAAATTTCTCTGCGAAAAAACGTGAGTATCGGCGAGGGTATTTTTTCAAAGCTGATATTGCGAAGAATTTGGGAAAATTATCCGCCGAGACATTTTACTTTCACCGCTGATTTTCTCTGTGCGAGAAATAATAGTGAGTATCGGCGAGAGAATTTTTTCAAAATCGAGCAATACGGCGCAGGAGGTGAGGGAGTTTGCTTGCTGCAAATGACCGATACCGCCAAGCCGATATTGCGAAGAGTTTGGGAAAATTATCCGCCGAGACGGTCGAACTTACGACAAGAAGGCAACATCAGTATCCGTAGCAAAATTGTCAAGACTGTAGAGTACAAGGCAGTCTTGGATGCCGTATTGCTTAACAAGGTCTGAAATTGGTTTTTTGTAATAGCGAAGGTCAACCATAACAATTTCAGAATAATGCTCAGAGAGGAAAGGAACGATTGCGTGTGCAAAGGAATCCTTGATTACAAGCAGCTTTCCGTTCTCGGCTTTCTCGTTTTTTATTTCAACTAGGGCGTGGTTACCGTCCAGAAATGTCGGATACTTGTCAGCCTCGTCAAGATGCTCTAAAAAGAAATAGCTGTCGTGCTCCTTGGTTTTGTCGCTCTCTGTTATTTTAACACTGACAGCGCCGAGATTGGAGCGGTTTTCCCAGAATTCTATATTATCCGGCGGTGTGTTCCAGAAAGCACCGGTCGAATAGGTTGTGCCATAAAATCCGCTGACTGTTGTCTTTTCGTATGCTTCTTCCGGCACCTGTGTCAGCCCAAGACTTTTGCAGTACTGAAGATAGGCAAGATATGCGCCCTGCGTTGTCCAGTGGTGGTCTGTGCGGTAATAAAGCTGTTCTCCGCCTTTTGCGGCAAGCTTGAACGAATTCATAACATTTATAAATTTCATACCGCCGAGATTTTGCTGTATAGTTTCAAAATACTGCTCGTCAAGGTAATCCTTGTGGTTATCCGGCAGCTTATCGCTCATAATATAGCCGGTGCTCGGAATAACCATAAGGTTGGTATTAAGACCGGTATTTTTTGTAAAATCGGCAAAAATCTTAAGATTGCTTTCCAGATTGTTCTCTCTGTCAAGCGGGTCGTTGATAAGGTAATTATCCTTGCAGGCATACACGCCGTTAGAGCCGTTTCTGCCGGTGTATAAATTATAATACGCATTCATTCCGACAAAAAAATCTCTGCCCGCTATGTGGTCCGACATATAGGTTTCAAATTCGGAGTCAAAGTCGCCGAAGAGGATATTATCGGCTGTTGTCTTCGGAAATCCCTCAAGATATCGCTTTTCGTTGACCGAATAGTCCTTCTTAGGCAGAAAAACGAAAAGCAGGCCCATTGCAAATATAAAAATTAGAAACACTATTGCAGGAATAAAGTGCAGAATTTTTTTCTTCTTCAATTATATGTCCTTCCTTTCCGAAAATCTGCTTAAAATCTGAAATATATAAACGGATTGTAGCTCTGGCTTACAAGTGAAGCCGTGCACAGCAGCAGTCCGCCGAGGCAAAGCCCCGATTCGGGAATCCAGATATACTGCCAGCCCTTGATCTTCTGATAAATCTTGTTTGCAAGCGGTGTGCAGGCAAGAATTCCAACCATCAGAAGCGGAATATATGAAATAACCGTGTGAAGCGCATCGCTGCCGATAAGACCCGCGGCAGGATTGAACAGACTGCCGAGGAAGCTCATCATCTCGCCGAAATCCTCAAAATAGAAGATAACCCAGCCGATGCAGATAAGGAACAGCGCATATATATGCTGAATAAACGCCGGAAGCTTCTTGAGAAAGCGCATAAGAACAAATTTTTCGACAATCAGAAGCACACCGAAATAAAGTCCCCACAACAGGAAGTTAAAGGATGCGCCATGCCAGAAGCCTGTGCAGCCCCACACGATAAGCAGATTGATTATCTGCCTTGTAACGCCCTTTCTGTTGCCGCCGAGCGGTATATAAACATACTCCTTGAACCATGTGCTGAGTGAAATATGCCAGCGACGCCAGAATTCAGTAATAGTTTTTGATATGTACGGATAATCAAAGTTCTTTAGGAACTCAAAGCCGAGCATTCTGCCAAGACCGATAGCCATATCGGAGTATCCGCTGAAGTCAAAGTATATCTGCATTGAATACGCAATTATGCCTACCCAGCTGCCTAGAACACCCTGGTCGCCGGTTGCCCGTATGCTGTCCCAAAGCAGGCCCATCTGGTTTGCAACAAGAATTTTCTTTCCCATACCGACCATAAACAGCTTTACGCCGTCAACAAACTGATCCATATTTTCACGGCGGTTGTCAAGCTGATCGGCAACATCCTTGTATCGGACAATAGGTCCTGCGATAAGCTGGGGGAAAAGCACAACATATGTGCCGAAGGTTATAAAATTCTTTTTTGCAGGCGCATCTCCACGGTAAACGTCGATAACGCAGGACATCGTCTGGAACGTATAGAACGAAATACCGATAGGAAGCGGAATTGAAATTATCGGAATATTCAGAAACGGCAGAACCATATTCAGCGTATTTCCGATAAAGCCGGCATATTTGAAGAAGCAAAGAAGCCCCAGATTGATTATAACAGATGATACAACCAGCTTTTTGCCGAATGAACGGTTATCCCTGTGCTTGTCAATCAGATATGCGTGAATATAGTTGATTAATATTGAAGCGAGCATCAAGAATACAAACATCGGCTCGCCCCAGCCGTAAAAAAGAAGGCTTATCAAAAACAGAAAAACGTTTTTATACGCCCTTGGCACCACATAATATATAAGCAATGTCACCGGCAGAAACAAAAACAAAAACAGCAAACTTGAAAATACCATTTTTCACCTACCACTCCTTTTGCAGAAAATATAAAATTTTTTATAAAGATTTAACCTGACAGGCGGGCAAGACCCTGCCGCTGTCAGGTTTAAGCGTTAACGCCGCCCAAAATAAGCCGTTTATCCGGGAACAGCACTAGGGAAACACTGATTAAATCATTTGTGCATATTGCGCCGTCAGATTTTTCGTCAGATTGGACAAATAAGCCGCAGTAATGCTGTCGCATTACGAGGATTTTTTGTCAGGCTGACGGAAAATATGCAAGCAAGATGCGCAAACAGCTTTCAGCGTGATTTATTCAGTGTTTCCCTAGTCATAGCATATTGTAAATTACTCAAACTGAGAATTAAATATGCTTACCATATCCTCTGCATTCGGAGAAATAAACATTCTCACATAGTCGCCCTTTGCGGCAACCTCGCACTTGCTGATAATCTCATACTGCTCCGGAAGATAGTTCTTTGTTGAGTTGAGCTTTGCGGTCATTCTGTTTTCGAGCTTTTCCTTTATTTTGCTTACTGCGTCAGAGCTTGAAGCCTTTACAATGACAATTTCGTCCTGCTCTGTTCCCGAATTGTTTACATACGCTTTGATTTCACTGTAATCGGCGGCGTCAAAGCCGTAAACATTCTTTATCTTGTCTTCGCCTGAAACCTCGCTCATTGCGTCCGACAAAGGATATTTGTCGATGATTGCCTGTGCAATGTCGGCAACCGCAGGAGATTTGCCGCTGCCGCCGCATGCGCAGACCGAAAGTGCAGTCAGCACTGCAAGCATAAAAATAACCGCTGTTTTTGAAATAGTTTTGATATTCATATCTTTTCCCGCTTTCTTTATTTATTGTTGTCTATTTTCCTTCAGGGTGCATCAAGAGATATTCCTCCCACTTTTCATCGGCATTCATCAGAAAATGCATACCCATACCGTCGGGATCTCCACAATACTCTTCCCTTAAATTTCCGTCCTCATCTGCTAC
Organism: uncultured Oscillospiraceae bacterium; assembly: GCA_958448165.1. Lineage (GTDB taxonomy): Bacteria > Bacillota > Clostridia > Oscillospirales > Acutalibacteraceae > UBA7067. The sequence goes on along the minus strand of CAUDCW010000010.1, from coordinate 2,887 downwards.
CACGGAATATATGTCAAGATAATAATATCCGTTTTCTTCTGCAAACGACTTCATTATCCTGTTCCAGCCTCTTATTTTTTCGTTGTTAAGCGCATCATACTGAGCAGACTCGACCATTGGAGTTACCGACTCGATATATATTTTGACCTTCGGCGATTTCGCCTTGATATTGCCGATAACTTTTTTGGCGTTTTCAAGAGCTGTATCATAATCGACCTGGGCGATATCATTCATCCCGAGCATTATGTAAACCTTTTTTGCACCTATTTTTGCTATGCTGTCCTCTATCGGCTGCTGAACGCCCTGATAAACAGGCAATACGCAGCTTTCGTCGCCAACAGGGATAAACGAATTTGTATATCCAAGGCTTGCGGCGGCAAGCACATAAGCCTTGCCCAGGCAATCAACATTCTCAGCCCGCCTGTTCTCGACATACATCTGAAAGCTCGCCGTTATGCTGTCGCCGACAAACACGGCGTCGTCAAAATAGCTTGGAGCAACACCAACGGATTTTTGCGAGGTTTCCGGTTTTGTTGCCTTTGCCGGCTCGGTCGCATTGTCGGACTGCTCTGTTGCTTTTGTCTGTGCATATGTCATTGTTGCGCTGTGCTCGTTGTTTTTTCCCGAGCAGCCGCTTGCGGCGGAAACGATCAGAAAGGCTGTCAGCGCCGCCGTCAGAATTACGGTTGCTGCTGCGATAACCATTCTTCTGCGTCGTCTTTTCAGCTTTTTCTTTCTTTTTCTTGCGACTGCACGCTTAAAATAATAGGCTCTGTCGTGTTCACAACTCTCTATTTCTTCTTCATCATATTTTTCCTTGTCGTCTTCCATTGTTTTCCCCTTCTGCATAACCACCGACAAAAGAATATAAATTACATTCTTTTAATTGACAACGCCTTATTTTCCCTCAGGATGCTTCAGCAGGTATTTCTCCCACGCAGCGTCGGCCTCCATTGTCAGGTGTATTCCCATTGCATCAGGGTCGCCGCAATACTCTTCGCGCAAGTATCCGTTTTCGTCCGCAAGAACAGAATATATATCCAGATACGGATAATTGTTCTGCTCGGCATACGACTTCATTCGCTCATTAAAGCTTCTTATAACCTCGTTGTTAAGGCTTTCGCCCTCCTTCGACGGTATCATAGGAGTGACAGACTCTATATAAATCTGTGCCTGAGGCGATTTATCCTTTATCATACCGATTCTGGTCTTGACATTCTCCATTATCGATTCAATATCATATGCTCCGACATCGTTCATACCGAGCATTATGTAAACCTTTTTTGCGCCTATCTGGGCAATGCTGTCCTCTATCGGCTGCTGAACGCCCTGATAAATCGGCAATACGCAGTTTTCGTCCCCAACCGGAAAAGCCGAGTTTGTGTATCCCAGACTGCCTGCCGACAAAACATATGCCTTGCCAAGACAGTTTTCGCCTTTTTCTCTCTGAGATTCAACATACATCGAAAAGCTAAGCGTTACACTGTCACCTACAAACACGGCGTCATCAAAATATTCCGGCTTCACACTGCCGTCCTCAGCTCGCAGAGAATCCGCCTTTGTTTCAGCCTGCGTAGCCGCTGTCGGGTCGTTGCCCGACGCTGTTCCCGGCTGTGCATTTACCTTTACATCAGCAGAGCCTGCGCAGCTGCCTATACAGCTCACCATTGTAACCAACAGGACTATGACCAGAGCAAGAGCCGCAACACCGACAAGAACCATTCGCCTGCGGCGCTTTTTGAGCGCCATTTTGCGCTTTCTCTGTATGCTGCGCGAACGGTAATATTCATTGCTGTGCATAGGCCGTCTTATTTCTTCCCTGTTATTGTTCTCTTCCATTTTTCTTTAACCCCCGCAAAATACGGATAAATTTGGGTATTACTTAAAAAATCCGTTATAAGTTCCCACCATATCGTCAACGTTTTCGGCAACAATAAGCCTTACATATACGTTGTCGTTTGTGCTGACCTCACACTTTTTGACAAGGTCAAGAGTTTCTGCATCATAGCTTGCCGCAAGGCTTCTTTTGCTGTTCAGACGAATCTGAAGCTTATCGGATACTCTTTTTGCGGCGTCTGCATCAACAGCCTTGACAAGAATAATTTCTGTCATACCCTGCTCGTCAATTTCAGCCGCAAAGCTTTCAACGTCAGCCTCGTCAATCTGATACAGGCTCTTCAGTCTTGTTTTATCGGCAATCTCGGTTGTTGAATCAATCTTGTATTCGCTGTTGATGGTCTGAAGGACATTTTTAAGATCGACATCCTTCGCCTGTGACGAGCATCCGGCAAATACAAACACGCTGATTATCGCCAGACATAAAGCTGTAACTGTGTAAATTTTTTTCATTTTAACCTCCAAGATATAAGTGATATTCACCCATGATATTTTATCTTATTTTACCCTTTAACACCCACCTTGTCAACATATTTCGCCAATTTATCAGCCGGGTTCAAAAGCCCGTTTGGCGCCTTAATTAAATAAAATATTAACAGAAGATTAATTTTATTCCATTCTTCCCAAACGGTTGACTTTTTTCAAAATAATGGTTATGATATATACATAATAAAACTCTCGGGCGGAGGTTAAAAGTTATGAAAAAAAGCAAACTTATCACATTAATCGCTGTAGTAAGCTCTGTTCTGGCGATCGCCGCTGCTACTTTTGCTTTCTTTGTAATAAAAGAAAAGAAAAAGAAGGACGACGAAGAGCTTGAAAAATATCTTGAAGGCTCAATTCAGTAAGCCTTTATATTTTCAGATTTTATTTGTCGCAATATGCCGTTCATACGCTCAGCGTGTGAACGGCTGTTTTTATACGCAAAAATAAAAAATGTAGGTTTGTCAATGATGTGTTACAAAATTAGAAAACTTCGCCGGTAGAAAGA
>CAUDCW010000009.1 GCA_958448165.1 uncultured Oscillospiraceae bacterium | reverse complement strand
TTTCTACCGGCGAAGTTTTCTAATTTTGTAACACATCATTGACAAACCTACATGACATTCTGAATTTGTTTTTTTATTTATATTCGTGCCGCATATTGTCAAGGCTTCGCTTTTATTGCATAAATATCTGATAAAAAGACAGAAATATGACCTCTGACGCACTTCGGCATCAGAGGTCATTTTACTAATTAATGCTATTGCTGATTATTGGGTCACCGCTATACTATTCTATTTTTTCTTTAGCGTCTTTCTTTATTTTGCAGGTCACTGCACAGCACAGGACAATTCCGCTGAACAGCATAGCATAAAGCAGGAAATCGAAATTCCTCTCATCGCCTGTTTTCGGAGTATCTGATGTATTATAGCCTGCCGATTTACCGGCTACAGTTAGTGTTTCGCTTTTGTTCGGTTCAGCAGGAGTACTTGTGTTCTTTGGTGTGTCCGGGTTGTTATGATTGGTGGGAGAAGTCGGTGTTTCCGGCGCACTCGAGTCAGTTGGGTCGGTTGGGTCAGTTGGGTCGGTTGGGTCGGTTGGGTCAGTCGGTTTGGTCGGGTCGGTCGGGTCGGTCGGGTCGGTCGGGTCGGTTGGCTCGGCATAAGCATTTTGAAACCTTATTTCCGTTTCTTCGTCCGAGCCGATTGCTTTATTACTGATATCGGAGATAACAAGACTGCCCTCACCGTTATCAGTCACTTCAATTGCTGTAATATACTTAGTTTCGTCATAGCATACACCGTCAGCGCCGCCCTGAACCTCGGAAACAACATAGTAATATTTGCCCTCAGCATTGAATGTAACAGGTGCAAAGCTGAATACTCCGTCTGCTTCGTTTTTTGCTTCATACGTTTTTGCATTGTCTGCAATATTGCCTGCTTCATCAGTTGCTTCAATCATAGTAAAGGTGAATTCACCGCTGAGCATATCCCTGCCCGTCAGTGTTTTTACTCCGCTTATTGTGCAGTAAACATCTTCTGCTTTGTAGGTGTTTTCAAATACTACGGTCTGTTCAACCGAACTTAACAAAGTGTATGTGGCTTTGAGCTTTCCGCCGTCGTCGGTTACGGTAACGGCAATACTGTGAACGGTTTTATCATAGGTTACACCTTTGCTGTTATCACCTGTTTCAACTATGTTGTAATAATATACGCCTACCTTGTCGAATTTAAGACTGCCGTTGAAAACAACATTACCCTGTTCGTCGTTTGTGCCTGTTAAAACCGCAGTGCCGTCCTGCTGTTGAACTTCAAACGTGAATTCATCGGCTTTCAGCGCTCTGCCTGTCAGTTTTTTATCGACAAAATCTACGATAAGTTCAGCTTCTTCGGGAGAATACTGATTTGCAAATATTGCTGAAATTGAAGCCGCATCTGTCAGATCATCGCCCTGACAGACAACCGCACTCAGATTGCCCTGACCGTCATCTGTGACATTCACAGTTACGGGGATTTCCTCTGTGCTGTATATCCAGCCTGTCGGAGCATTGTCGGGAACAATCTCTTTAAGGATATACCTATACGTTCCTGCCGCACTGCCGCCGCTGTAAGTACAGGCAATTCTCGCAAAACCGCTGTCGGTTGTTTCGTTCGACTCAAACGCCGGTTCGCCGTTTTCGTCATAAAGCCCGAACTTAAAGCCGCTGACTGATGCAAGAGGACTTTCACTCGCATTGATAACCTGCTTATTTATATCAATTGTCACCGTTGCACTGTCGGTGTTTGAATATGTGTTTGTAAAATTAACATCTACGTTCCAGCCGTCACCATTCTGAGTGATGCTTACTGTGTTTCCCGTTATATTGTCGATTTCAAGCGCTCCGTCCATATCCTTATCCGCAACAATGACGCTGAAGAAATGGACAGTTTTATCATATGAGATACCGCCGAGCCTGTCGTTTTGCGGCTCTATCTCGACAATTCTGTAATTATAGGTTCCTGTTTCGGTATATTTTTCATCAGCAAAGCCGCCGCTTAAATCAAAGGATTTATCAGCATCCATACCGTTTACTGTATCGTTTGCAAGCGTCTGCCACTCATTGTCGGAAATTTGCTTTTGCAGTTCAAATGTGAAAGTATCCGCATCGTTCCATTCACGTCCGCTCAGTGTTTTTGTGCCCGTAACTGTAATATTGACGGGCGATACCGCTGACGGAGAATAGGAATTTCCAACAACTACCGAAGCAGTTTGATTGTCTTGAACGGTTACCGAACCGTCACCCGACTGCCCGTTTACGAAGTAAGATACGTTAAAGCCTGCACCGGGGTTATTTTCTTTGACATCGGCGGCTGTTCCCTCGGGCAAATCAAGGATTTCAAGCTTTTCACTGTGCTTGAGCGAAACGGTAAACGAGCCGTTCTCGTCGGTAGTAACCGAGGTTGATTCACCGTTTGTATTCTTTGCCTTAAAGCTCTTATCTCTGACGCCGACACCGCTTAGTGTTACGGTGATATCAAACGACTTGTCGGACGGTATTTCGTAATCCGTACCAAAATTGTATCTGACTTCTTTGGCTATAATCAGGTTTCCACAGCCTTTTTCGGTGTTTACAAAGTTCGCCTCACTCAGTCTGTGGTTTTCTACTGTAATTTCGGCAGTTGAAGCCTTGCTGTCGCCGTTTATATTTTTAAGAATATATTTTTCGTCAGGGGTTTCTTCTATGCTGTATTTTGCACCTGCTGTCATACCCTTGATATAAATTGTTTCTTCTGCTTTAAGAAATACTGAACCCTTGCCGTTTTTAAAGCTGACAACGGTTTCATCTGTTGAACCGTCAGAGTGCTTTAGCAAAGCATCATAGGCTTTTGAGGCACCGCTGTCCGTAATGTTTGAAATTATAAATTCAAAGGAAGTTTCGGGATTGTAGTCGGCTGTGGCTTCAACGGATTTACTCAGCTTTATGCCGGTTGCAGGCGATAGAGTGAGCTTGCCGTTGTTGCCGAGTGCCGCTGTGATACGGAGGTCATCGCCCTTTTTGTCTGCATATTGGCTGCTTGAAAATGTGAGTGTTTTTGTTTTGTTTTCTGTTTTATCGACTGTTTCGTTACCTGAATTCACCAGTGCATTTTCGCCAGGAATATACCATGTGGCGTCGTCTTTCTGTTTTGCAGCTTCAATGGCTTCTTTTGAAAGCTTTCTGAAAACTGTTTCGGTTTGCGGAGAACCGCCTTTTATGCTGTAAACCGTATAAGTGCAATAATAATCCTTATCCTTGTCTATATCGCCTTTTAATATTGTGCCGTCATCATCGGAATAAACGATTGAATTCTCACCGCTGTAATACTTTTCATTCTGCTTTGAAGGCGTAAAAGCAGAGCAGGTGTTCAGCGTGCCGTAAGCGGTGCTGTTGTCTGTTTCATACTGATTTGAATAGAAGTTGACTGTGCCGTCGGGATTTGTATTCTCGGCGAGATACTCGTCTGAAACAGCCTGTGTAATATTATATTCATTTATATTATCTTGCAGCCCTACGCCGTAAACAAGGCGGATCGGATGCTCGGCACCTGAAACAGTCAGGTCGGAAAACCTGTTGTCTTTATTCATAGTGATATTATAAGTAACAAGAGGAATGAGAGCCGCAGGAATTGCAAAGCCGACCGTTTGCTCGCCTGTTGAAATATTCTCACTCACACGAACGTCGGCATACATCATATCAGACAGAGCAACGCCGTTTTTTTCATCAACCTCTCCGAGGTAAAAATACGATTTCATAATATACTCGGGTCTTGCTTCATCGCTAAGCTGTGCATCTGTAGGGTCAGGCATAGTCGTGATTCCGTCATACCAGAAGCCGAGAAATTCACCCTTTGCATTTGCGTACCAGCCGATATAGTTGCTGTAGCGGCTGTCACTGCTATAGCTGATTTGTCCGTGTTCACGGGCAAGTCGGATTAATTCCTTTGCCGTTTTCGCATCGTCAATTCCGAGTCGGGACTGAACGGTGCTTATTAATTTATTCCCACGCTCTGTCGGGTTATCGAGTGTTCCAAGCTCTTTGCCGTTATCTGCAAGGCTCTTTGCAAGCTCCGCTCCCGAATAAAGCGTGTTATTGAGAAGAATTCCCTTCACATCGGTGACCTGAATATATTCGCCTATACGGTCAGAAAAGGAAATATAGCCTGAATTATTTTCCGTGTCTGTAACAAGTGTCGGGAAATAGCGTGACCGAAGCTGGATTGTGCCGACTATTTTGGAAAAAGCCTTTTTAAGGCCTGCCGCCATATCAGACGAGGTGCTGTCAACGGCGAAATATCCGTCAACATAGTTCTGTTCAAGGCTCTGCGGAATTTTTGTTACGTAAAGCTCCGGCCGGTCTTTTGAAGCACGGCGGACGGTAACCTTGCCGCCGACATCGGCACTGTTGTACTGATCCCGGAAAGCAGTGATACCCGAAGATGACTTTGCAGGATTGAGAACACTTGTGGCAACGCTGTTGTCACCAACGCCGAGACCGAGAGTATAAAACAAGCAATCGCCGTTATATTTTTCTTCAATCTCTTGTTTTGCGTATGCGGCGCTGAGCTGACTGACAAAGCCTAAAGCAGAATTTGTGCTGCTGCCGTTTCCCAGATTGTGCTTTTTCGGAATAGTGAAATCGGTGCTGCCAAAGGTCGGCGCTCCGTCAGACATCAGCACAGTTACAGGCATACGCTTTAGTGTGCCGAGAGTAGGATCATCAACGATTGTTGAATTATTTTTATCGGTGAACTGCTGCATCGCAAGAATAATTCCTTTTTGTATGTAGGTTGCACCGACAACCTCTTTGCTTACCTGCGTGGGTTTTTTCTTGGTTTCTTCTGTCCTTAAATCCGGAGCAATGCCTATTGTTTCGGTAGTAATGTCACTATCGCTATTACTTGTTACTGTGTAGCTTAAGTATTTTCCGTCTTCGGCGGTAGTGTATCTGTCAAGCGGAAGCAGCAGCACTGCGGCGTCATCGTCTGTGCTGCTCGAGCCGGAGCCGGAATACAGAACAACGCCGATACGGCTGTACTTGTTGGCAGAAAGAAGCTCAGCGATACTGTCGTTTGCCGCTTCGACCATTACCTTTGCCATATTGTTGTGGTCTGCATCATCGTTCATAGAGCCTGACACATCAAGCACAAACATTGTGTCTGTCGGAACATTGGAATATCCCGTAACAGAAGAATCAGACGCTATTGCAGACATAGCCACAAGAAAATCGTCCCTGTCTTTCATCTCTATCCCCGAACCGCCAAAAGCGGAAGAATCGGTAAGAACCGATTTATCCGTCCACACCGTTCCTGTATTTTCGGTTGACATCACGTCTGTGCCGAAATACATTTTCCAGTTATCCATAGTTGATGGGTCGGAAGCCTTGGCGGCGGTCACCTCTTCTGCCGCTGCGTTATATGCAGACAACGTGCAGCAGGACATAAGCACCGCAAAACAAATCAGGATGCTTATAATTCGATTGCCTTTTTTTAATCGTGCTTTCAAAAAAGCCATACCTTCTTTCAGATTCTTGTTTTCACTTTGAAATAGTGATTTATATGACACCGTTCACCTTTTAATCAAGCGACAGATAGAGCAAAGCGCAGATAACAGAAGAACAATTTTGTCGGTTCTGTCAAAATGAAAAATTATATATAATGAGCTTACGGGGACAAAACGACAAAAATCACTTAAGATTATGCGATTGCTGTTTACCGTTGTTTGCTTTAATCGGATGAACAGATATCCACAAAATTCTTTGAAAGAACAAATGTAAAAACACAACTTTTTTATTATATTAATCCTGCCGATTAATTATTTCTTATGTTAAAAAAAATACACAATTGTTGCGGCAATAACAATCAGCTTATTATGGGCTTTCTTGTTATGAAGTTTAGCCTTTTATAGTCAGAAATCAACGCAAAAAGAAAACGACCCCAATATCACGAAAAGAGTTGAGGTCGTTTTACTTTATTTTGTTTTTCTGCGTTTTGCTTTTATGTCGCCGTCACGGCATATTTTTTGTCGGATTTATGCGGATATAAAGATTTTTTGCACTTCTATCCAAGGCGGTAGCAAAATGCAGAAATATTCATAGAATAAAAGGTAAGCGATGACTTTATCTGATTAAAGGAGGTTAATATGGCTTTTGACACAAGAGAGCTTTTCGCACGGCTGATTCAATGTGAGGCAGGTGGGGACGCCTGAAGTTAAGGACAGCAATCAGATATTCCTGTGAATGTTTATCTCGGTTATCCCGTTTTAATTAAGCTTTGACAACAGCGATTTACTTTACCCGTTACGAGAACAATATCCTACTTAAGGAAACACTTCCGCCTCTTTCTGATTGCCTTTTGAATTTCAAGTTCGACAAATTCAGGGTGGTTATTCCATATGTCAGCCACATAATTGTGCAGCTCTTCAAATTTCTTTTCGTTATTATGTTTATCACGAGAAGAATAGGAATGGATATATCCGACATTAGGAGCCATAGCCAGGTTCTCTGTCATATACCACCAGTCGTAATAGGTTTCGCTTCCGAAGCCGTCCTCATCCGGACCGTCCTCATCATCAAAAGCCGTAACCTCAACCACTCCGCTCTCATCAGGCTGCTGTATATCATAGCTGCGATTAGGGTCAAAGAACAGAAATCCCAGGGCGTTCAGCACAGTGCCTTCACCGCCGGAAAGCGAAGCACTTGCAGCTATTTCCATTTGCTCATTCGGGTGTTTGGTAACCCAATCAAACAACCACTGCTTTGCCTTCTCATCCCCCAGCAGATAGAGCCGCACCCGCCAGAACCGCTCCGCAAGCAGATAAAACAGATGACCTGTTTGCTGTTGCTTAGAGAGAAAAAAGTCAGCCATTTGCTCCATAGCGCCCCGATTTCCCATCATACAACCTGCCGCACATTCCAAAAAGCGTTGATCGTGCTCATAACCGTCAGAGGGTAAATCTATTTTTTTCGGCACCTTAAACAGCTGTTTGCCGCACATCCGCATAAACTCGATATACCGTGACGGGGAATCCATAGGAATTTGCAGGTGATAGCAATATTTAAAGGCGTTGAATCGGATTGCGGAATAATCACAGTGAATGTCAACGCTTTCAAGCTTGCGGCACGAAGAAAAAGCGTAGCTTTTGACAAGCTTCAGGCTTTCGGGAAGTGTAATGCTTTTAAGTCCGACTCCGTTAAATGCCTCTATCTCGATAACCTCCAGCGTGTTCGGAAGAATCACCTTTTCCACGGTTTCGCAATCCTTAAACGCATCCTGCCGAATTATCCGCACGCCGTCGGGAACAGTAACAACGGTTTCTCCGAGATATGCAGGATAATAGATGAAATCCGTACCCGACTTATTCAGCACAGGCTCTCTAAGATTGGGAATCTTGCGAAACGAGCGCATCGAAACAAAATTCAGGCTGTCGGGCGTGGTTATACGGTAAAGCTTTTTACAGCCGGAAAACAGATCGGCGCCAATACTTTTAATGCCCTCTTCAAGAATCACTTCCCTGAGATTGACGCAGTTTTCAAAAGCGCCGTTCTCAACCTCTTTAACAGTGCCGGGAATTATCAGCCTTTCAAGAGTTCTGCAGCCCTTGAGTGCATTCTTTCCAACATACTTAAATTCTGCAGGAATTGTAAACTCCTTTTGCCAGTAATACCTCTGTGAAATAAAGGTTTCTCTCGCCCGTTCCCTCTGTGCCTTTTCCCATACCGAATCCAATAAATTACCAAACATATTACATCTTTCCTAAATAATAAATTTTTCTGTTAATTTTTTTATCAGCTCTCTGTCTGTTGTCAGAATAGTCACTTTCGGGGCGTTATTGCCGATTGTGTGCATAAGCTTTTTGTGCTTTGTGTATTTCAGCGTTTTTCTATTCACTCCCAGATTTCCCGGGCATCATCTAAGAAGGATTCCGGTAATTCATCAATCCGGTAATCACTGTATTTTTACTGGTGCAAATCGTTTTCATCGTGTTAAAACAGCTTCCACGGGAGCTTTTTTGATTCAACAAGTGTGCAGGATTTAAATTCGCCTTTCCAAAAGCTCCTCTTTACTTGATATACCTTTTTCAGAACTTCACCGCTATCCGTTATTCCTATAATACAATAATTATAATCTGATAAAAAAGCACTATAATCACTATTTGCTACTACTGCAATTATGTTATGCCAGTCATCAAAATTCACACCGTAGGTTCTTTCTGTAGTGACAACCGTACCGTTTGATTTCACGCCGATGATGAAATTACCACACACCGCTACAGAAACAATATCATTCCAGCACTGATTCTTCTGCATCACATTTTTAGGATCGTTACTTACCACAACAGTTCCATCGCTTTTTAATCCGACACAAACCCCATCAACATCAATCTGCACAATATCTCTCCAACTGAGACAGTCAGCGTAGTCACCCATATATTCACCCGATAAAACAACAGTCCCGTCTTCTTTTAAACCGATTGTTATCCCCAACTCGCATGCTATAGATTTAATATTTCTCCAGTCCTCAACAGCAGCATACGGTGCTCTGTTATTCTCATTTTCATATTCGCAGAAAACTAAAACAGCCGATCCGTCATTTTTCAGTACGACTGTATGATTAAGCCCCGAATCGACAAGAACAATATCTCTCAATGACGGCCGATTATAATACTTAACTTTATTACCATCAATAGTCTTTTTATCATAAAATAAACAGCCGTTGTTTTTCACTATAATCGGTTTTTCTGATGGCATCGTTATACCATGTAAATACGATCCTATCGTCGCTACATCCTTTATATTCGATACCGAATCGTTTTTCAGGAGAACACCGTCACAACGGACAGCATATACATTCCAATAGTTAAAGGTTCTGTAAGTATAAATAAGATGTCTTGCATTTCTTTGATAATACCTGATGATTTCCTCTCTGTTTGTGGGCATGGTATATCTCTGCTTTAAAGAAAGACCTGCATTGACGGTTGTGTTTTTGGGTGTTTGCGCTGTATTCCTGCCGGTGTTATTTACAGAAACAGATGTTCTTTTCGGCGTTTCAGCTTTAATATCTGCCGACAGCGGCTTATACACCATACCGAGGGCGACGGTCTCCTGAGGTCTGGTAATCTGAATTAATCTTTTCGGGTCTTTTCTGATAAGAGGAAGATTAATTTTGCCGGGATCGGTGAGCATTTCCTTGACAAAATACCATTGGCTGTGACCGCCTGTGAGAATGACAAGCTCTATTTTACTGCTGTCCAAGCCCGACTCTTTAATGCACCCTTGTATAAGCTTAGGTAATTTGGGCAGATAACCTTTGGCGTACGATTCAAATTTCTTTCTGTCGAGGTCATACGGCTCCATTTCAATATCAAGAAGATCTGCAATATTGTCAACGCTGCTGAACTCCTCAACAGTTTCATTTCTTGATAATGCAGGCGAAACAATGGTTTCTTTCCAGATTTTGAACTCCTTTATGCCGTTGTTTTTCAGCACCATTCCTGCCGAATCCTCCGGCAACAGAGTACGGATATATTCACGCAATAGCTCATCCACCTCCTGACCGCCAAAGAGAAGCTCTCCCTTTTTCGGCCATGTGCAGAGAATTTCGGTCTTCGGGGCTTTACCCGGAGTGTGACGGCAAAGCACAAGGTCGGTTGTACCTGCGCCCATATCTATTAGTAAAATATTGCAGGGTACGCCTGACCTGAACAAACCGCTCTGCATAAGATAGTCTTCATACTGCACAGTTACCGCATGAATCGCCGCCTGCGCCTCGTCCATTCCCTCAACGTTCTTGAAGCCTGCTTTCTGAGCCGCCTTAATCATAAATTTCTTGGTGTCGTCGCTCCACTTTACCGGATAGCTGACTATAGTGCGCTCTGTGTCGCTCAAATCGCCGAAATATCCACCGTCGCTTTGTGATTTATATTCCTTTGCCATATACGCAAAAAATTCCTCGGTCAGCTCTCGTGCTTCTTTCTTCAACCCGGCGTCAGAGCTTTCGAGATTCACCTTGAAGTTCTGATAGAGAGTTTCTCCTCGTTTTGATATTTGCGCCTCGTACCCGTAATATGTACCCTTGTCGGTTCTCTGAATCAGCGTCGGCACCATCGGACTGCTGCTGTTGAAGATAACGTCCTGCTTGGACAGCCTGTCGTCAACAGGCTCTCCGTTGTTGTATCGCTTTACTCTTATTACCGATGTGCTTGTTCCAAAGTCTATTCCGATTATTCTTTCCACTGCCATTGTTATACCGCTCCTCGTTTAAGTTTGTTCATCGCTTTCTTCAGCTTCATCAAGCTTGTTGCAAAAGCCCTGCTCAATTATTTCTCCGCTTTGATACCACGCACCCACCGTAACCTCAATTTTATCTCCGAGATAAAGCGGCTCGCCGCTCCACTCGGCGTAGGCGTTTGTATTGCTTCCATCAAGAGTCAGAATACCCTCGGCATCCTGACTGATTCCGGCATTTTCGGCGGCTTTCAGCAGTAAGTCAGCCCATTTTGCGAAGTCCTCGTCTGTTCCGTCCTCGGTAAGCGGCAAAAGAATTTCGGCACTAAGCTTTACTGTTTCTTTGTCATCGATATTGTATTCAGTGCGCTTGTACCATTCGTGTATAACACGCTGTTTTTTCTTTGATTTACCTTCGGAAATGCGCCGCAGGCTTGTGTATAGTCCTCGGAAAGTCCCGGCTTTTTCTGTGAGCGTTTTTGTCCATACCGCGAGGAATTTATCCTCGGGTGACAGCTTTTTTCTGAACGGTGAGGAAATAAACCGCCGGAGCCTTGAGAATATTTTCTTGGTTTTTACTAATATCTGCATAAAACATCCCCCTTAGAAAAGCTTCCACGGAAACCTTTTTGATTCAACAAGTGTGCAGGATTTAAATTCGCCTTTCCAAAAGCTCCACTTTACTTGATATACCTTTTTCAGCACTTCACCGCTATCCGTTATGCCTATAATAGAAAAATAAGTAGTAAAATTACCAAGAGTCGGTTTAGCTACTACTGCTATTATGTTATGCCAGTCATCAAAATTCACACCGTAGATTCTGTCTGTAGTAACAACCGTGCCGTTTGATTTCACGCCGATTATGAAATCATAACACGCTGCTACCGAAACAATGTCATCCCAGCACTGATCCTTCTGAGTCGCTCTGATAAAATTACCTATATTATCGTGTACAGCAATAGTTCCATAGTTTTTTAATCCGACACAAAAACCTAGACCAGCATCAATTTGAACAATATCTCTCCAGCTGCGACAGCCGGCATAGTAGCTACCCAGATTTTCACCTGCTAAATAGATAGTTCCGTCTTCCTTTAATCCGATTGTAAAATCAAAACCGCATGCTATGGATTTAATATCTCTCCAGCCCTTAACAGCAGTTGCCGCAGTTGCTGCTTTACTGCGTGACGAATCAATCGGATTACAAAAAGTTCCAACAACCGTTCCGTCATTTTTCAGTCCGACTGTATGATCTACTCCCGAATCAATAAGAACAATATCTCTCCAAGCAGATATGGATTTTTTATAATTATTATAATCAGAATCAGTAGAACTATATTTGCCTTCTACAACACAACCGTTATTTTTCACTATATACGGCTCTGCAAATCTAATCGCTTTTCCTATCGCCGCTACATCCCCCTCTATATCTCTCATTGATACCAAATCGTTTAACAGGAGAACACCGTCACAACGGACAGCAAAAACAGCCCAACCACTCTTATCATCAGTAGTATGAATAAGATGTCTTGCATTTCTTTGATAATACCTGATGATTTCCTCTCTGTTTGTCGGCATGGTATATCTCTGCCTTAAAGAAAGGCTAGAAAGCGAGGCGTTGACGGTTGTGTTTTTCGGTGTTTGCGCTGTATTCCTGCCGGTGTTATTGGCGGTAGAGGCAGTGGTTCTTTTCGGCGTTTCAGCTTTAATATCGGCTGAAAGCGGCTTATACACCATACCGAGGGCGACGGTTTCCTGAGGTCTGGTAATCTGAATTATTCTTTTCGGATCTTTTTGGATAAGCGGAAGATTAATTTTGCTGATGTCAGTGAGCATTTCCTTGACAAAATACCACTGGCTGTGTCCGCCCGTGAGAATGACAAGCTCTATTTTACTGCTGTCCAAGCCCGAGGCTTCAATACAGTCCTTTATAAGCTTCGGCAGCTTTGACAGATAGTCATTAGCATATGTCTCAAATTTATTTCTGTCAAGGTCGTACGGCTCAACATCCACTCCTAACGCATCTGCAAGCATATCTATATTGCTGAATTCCTCGACAATTTCATTTCGTGACAACGCAGGCGAAACAACAGTTTCTTTCCATGTCTTAAATTCCTTTGCACCGTTATTTTTGAGTATTATATCGGCAGTATCCTCAGGCAGCTTTGTCTTGACATATGAACTCAGAATACCCTCAACCTCGCTACCGCCAAACAGAATATCTCCCTTTTTCGGCCATGTGCAGAGAATTTCGTTCTTCGGTTTTTTACCCGGAGTGTGGCGGCAAAGCACAAGGTCGGTTGTACCTGCGCCCATATCTATGAGTAAAATGTTGCAGGGTATGCCTGCCCTGAACAAACCGTTTTGGGTAAGATAGTCCTCAGACTGCACCGTAACCGCATGAATAGCCGCCTGCGCCTCGTCCACACCCTCAACATTCTTAAAGCCTGCCTTCTGAGCCGCTTTAATCATAAACGCCTTTGTGTCGTCGCTCCATTTTACCGGGTAGCTGACTATTGTTTTCTCAACGTCGCTCTGCTCGCCAAAATGTCCGCCTTCACTCTGTGATTTATATTCCTTTGCCATATACGCAAAGAACTCCTCAGTCAAGGCTCGTGCTTCTTTCTTCACCTCCACGTCAGAGCTTTCAAGATTAATCTTAAAATTCTGGTAAATTGTACTGCCCTTTTTATTCACCAACGCTTCATAGCCATAATATGTACCGTTATTTGTTCGCTGTATCAGCGTCGGCACCATCGGACTGCTGCTGTTGAATATGACATCCTGCTTGGACAGCCTGTCGTCAACAGGCTGTCCGTTGCTGTACCGCTTTACTCTTATTACCGATGTGCTTGTTCCAAAGTCTATTCCGATTATTCTTTCCGCACTCATATTATTTCTCCTCTGAATGGTTTTTCTTATTTTCTGAACTTTTTCAGTGTGGCTTCATAATTTGCCGTTGAAATAGGCAATATCTCACCGTTAAGCAATTCAACCGTATGATTTTTCTTGCTGACGCAATCTACATAGTACGAATTAACAATATAGCTTTTATGTATCCGCACAAAATCTTTAGTAAGTTTTTCTTCAAGATGTGAAAGCTTTGAGAAAAATTCACTGTTGTTTCCGCTGACATTGTGAACGATAACGTGCTTGAGGTCGCTTTGAAAATACAAAATATTTCTGTACGGAATAAGAAATATCTCACTCTTAGTTTCATGATGAAAAACATTATTTGACTGAAAAAGCTCATATACAACTTCATCCAGTTTCTTTGAAAAAGCGTCTTTACCCTCATTCCACAAAAAGAATCCAACGGGTCTTGTCGTCATAAGTGATGAAAGCTCTTGCGGCTTTGATGAATAATAAATTATGCGACATTCAGGATTTAAGCGGTACAAATGCTCGCCGATGCTTTTTCCGTAATTATCATCAAGTGAAATCAGTGCAATCTGTATGTCGGATACAAGTTCCTTGATTTTGCGTTCGGATGATGTCTTGGTAAACCATAAAACATTCATATCCATTTCTTTTGATATCAGATATGCAGCTATCCACTCTCTGATTAGCTTTCTATTCAATTCTTTTGTATCAAACACCGCTATACAAATCATTTTTCAATACTCCCGTAAACTGCAGCAAGTCCGAGTTTTTCTACAGTCTCAAAATATACCTTCTGATATTTTTTGATGCTTACATCAGAAACCTTTCCGTCCTGCTCCTGAAACTCAAGAACACGGGTGCAAGCGGCATAAAGCTCATTGAGCACAGTCTTGCCGGAGGATGCAAGCTCCTTGATATCGACCTTAGCCACAGGGTCGGTATTGTTTATTGACTTTTCAAAGTTAAGGTTGACAAACTTTATTATTTTCTTAAACGGGTACACAAGCTCAAGCTCATACTGAGGCTCATAATATTCAATATTTGTAAACACCGGTGCTTCTATATGCGGCTTAAAGCTCATACAAAGCTTATCATTTTTCTTTTCAAGATACGGCAGTCCGAGCTGCATCTGTAAAGACATATTTGATTTTAACATCGGGTTTGAGATTATTTCTTTAATTACTTTTAAACTATCCATTTTTTACTCCTTTGTCGCTGATACTGTAAAGTTATTTCCTGTGTTCCATGCCTTAACAAAATCATCCATGCTGTGACGAATTCCCTTGCCGTTTTCAACACCGGGGTCGTTGAGAATTACCTCAATATTGTTCGGGTCTGTTGTGTCTATGCCGATAACCTGAACCGCATGATTTGCATTATAGCCCGGGAGCTCAGCAAGCTCCGGGTATGCCAGCACCATATTGTTCACGCCGACAATTACCTTTTCTCCGTTTTCGAGCATCTGAGATAATTCCTGAATCGTCACACCCTCCTGTCGGGTTACGTCAAAGCCCATATATTCAAGAATATTTCCCACATCATAAGGCGCTGTGCCTGTTTCGGGGTCAAACCAACCCTGATTTTCGGCAAAGTCACAGAACTCCTGCTCGGTAAACTCCTGTCCGGTAACCTGTTCTGCGACAAACTCCTGACAGCACACGGCACATGACACAGGGCTTTCCTGAACATGCCATACTTCCATATCTTTTTCCGGATTTCCGATAATTCCCTCGTTTGCTTCCTTGCCTTCAAAAACATTTTTTATGTTTTCAAAAAAGCCTTTTATTTTTTCCAGCAGCACACCGTCTCCGAGAAACTCAACCGAGCCGAGGGTTTCTTCCGACTCTTCAAGTTCAGATATTTCATTATCGTTTTCCGTATCATCTAAAAATTCTAAGCTCATAGTAATCTCCTATTCTTATGTGTTTGAATTCTTTTTTTCTAAAGCTTTTTCTTCTTGTAGTTCCTTTTTTAGGTTTTCAATTTCTTTGGTGTACACTTTGATTTGAAAATTTCTGTTTGAAATTCCAGGGTCCACGCCGATAAATCCGTGCGCCTTGTCAGAAAGAAGCACGTCCCTTTCGTGTTCCGCATGATTCTTCATTCTTTCTGCACTTTTTAGCTTGCTCTCAAGATCCTCGACCCTACTGCCGCCAAAGGAAATCTCACCTTGATGTGTACCTAAAGCTCTCTGCTGTTCGTCTGACTCATACAATTCCTGAAGCTCTCCGAGATAGTATCGTGCTGTCTGCACATCACCATTCTCGAGTGCCTCATTGATCCTTTCATTATACTGCTGCGCCAGAAGCTCCGTTTCTGCTAATTCCCCAGTTTCTGAGAGATTTTCTACGGAATCCATTTCCATTAATTCATCAATCATGATCTTCCTCCTGTTTTATTTATTTCTTGTCCGGAATTTTAATAAACAAGATATTCCGGAAATTCTTATAATACATTCTTTCCGGGTGCAGGTATCTTAACCCATGCGGCTGCGTCATCTTCATCACCGCAGATGATCGCATTACCCTTTTCAAGCGCCGGAATTATATATTTCTGATCATCTCTGAACGCCATACAGGACGCCATTACCTCCTGATCGTCAGGCGCTGTAAGACGGTGAACGATTTTATAGTTTGTGTTCTTTGTAGCACCCTCGATAAGTCTTGTCGGAACCTGGTCAACAACTACAAGTCCTTCGCCGTACTCACGAACCTCAGACAGCATCGTATCAAAAAGATCTGCCGCCGCCTTTTGCGGACTGCCGCTTGTAGTGTGAGGGTCAGGCTTGAGCAATACATTGTGGGCTTCCTCAACCAATGTAAGGTGCATCAGCTTGTTTTTCTGAGCTTCTCCTCTGTATCTGTCATCATAAGCATACCGAGAGGCTCTGTATTCATAAAGAGCCTGCATAAGCAGGGACATCACCAGCGACTTGTCCTTTGAGCCTGAAAGACGGCTGATATTAATGATAACATTACCCGAAAAAAGCTTGTTATAATCAGTTGATTTGCTGACATTGAGTATTTTTCCTCTCATACCTCTTCTCAGATATTTGAAACGTGTTACCAGAACCTCTGTGAGATTGTCCTTATTCATATTTGCGTAGGATTTTTTGCTCATTATAATGCGTGCCTTGTCAAGCATCATATCAACAGTCGGATATGATTTTAAAGGCTCTACGGTAACATCATCGTAATCCCTGTCGTTTCTTTCCGCAAAATCACGGATTGTTTCGTCAACCACTTCTTCCATAAGAATCGGAACTACCTCTTCGGACGGCAGACAGGCATTAAGCAGCATAGAGAAATTTTCACAATGTCTGAGCAAATCAACCTTGACATTCGGGACTGACGCCGGCTCAAAGGGATTGAGCTGTAACGGTTCAATTTTAACCCCGTTAAAGGTTTCAACTCCCGGCATATATATCTTGAACTGCTTATTCTTCGGAAGATGCTTGTTCTGCTCAATCGCCCAGCGAACATAGTCGTCCTTTGCAGGTTCTATAACCATAACCGGAATATTTTGTCTGATAACCTCTGAAAGTATTCTTTTACAGGTTGTGGATTTGCCGCTGCCTGTGCTGCCTGCAACAAGAGCGTGTCTTACAAGTGAGTTGACATCAATGTCATATGTATTGCTCTGGATAACACCGGTATCAACTATATTGCCTAAAACGATTTTTTCACCCTTGATAACCGCGGGATTGTTTGCAAATCTGACAGCTGTTTTTACAAATCTCAGTCCGGGTACATCTCTTCTCGGCAGCGAGGTTGCAAGACCAAGCTCTAAAGTATTAAGCGGAGTGCTGAGATACTGATAACGCTTGCCGAAAATATGCCAGGCATCATCCTGATAATTTTTATTCCAATCTTTTCTGTTTGGTACAGGTAACTCCTCCACTCTCATAGGTACAAGCTCAAATCTTCTGATAATATCCAGTGCGCCTGAATCGGGTCTGAGCATATGCAGACGAATCGGTTCAAAATAAGATTGCTCACCGGAATAAATTGAGCGAAGAATACCCGTAACGGTTTTGACGTCCTTT
Organism: uncultured Oscillospiraceae bacterium; assembly: GCA_958448165.1. Taxonomy (GTDB): domain Bacteria; phylum Bacillota; class Clostridia; order Oscillospirales; family Acutalibacteraceae; genus UBA7067. The sequence goes on along the minus strand of CAUDCW010000009.1, from coordinate 96,286 downwards.
GGCGATGTACCCAGTACATAAACGCCGGTATTCCAGAAGCCGTAGTTTCTGCCTGCGTTGAGCCTGTCAACATGGTGATTTGTCGAAATTTCGGCATATTCGGCAAACTTGTCGAGGTACTCCTTGCCGGTTGACGCTGAACCGCTGACAGAAACCTGTCCGCTCATTCCGAGCATACTGCCTATTCCACCACCGATTGCTTGTCCGACGAATGTACCGGCTCTGGGAGCCCCTAGAAAAGAACCTGCTAATGTGCCAATGAGCGTAGAAAACATAGAAATCGCACCTTTCGCCGCGACTCCTTTTTCACGGTTCTCACCGCGTGTAAGCGACTGATTTCCCGTCATTTTTACTGCTGTATGAATCTGACTGCCGAGTCGCCTGTATCTTGATATAATCTCTGAGATTTCCTGGTCGGGTATCGGGTCGGCTATAACAACCATAGCATAGTCCTTTTCCGTTCCGTACATATCCCTGATTCCAAAAGCAAGCTGATCAAGCGTTTGCGCCGAGATTTTTTTATCGGTGTCACGCAGAGAAGGAATACCGGTTACTGCCCCGACAGAGCTCATATTTAAAAGAGGCATCATTACCTCGTTATAAACATCGTTGTTTGCGTCGCTCAATGTACGCATTTCCATGCCGGGCATCGACCCGAACGCCGCTTCACGGATTTGTTCAATAGCTTCTTCGTTGGAAATTCCCTGCTGATATGAAACAGTACCGAGATAAAGCTTTGTTTTGCCTTCGTGACGCATCAGCATAAAAACAAGACGGTAGTTCCATGCGTGCAGGCTTGAAAGCACGCCCTGCCAGTGCGACAGCAAATCATAGTCCTCGTTTTCATTCGGATGAATAGGAAGTCTTGTAATCTGAAGCCAATGAATTTTTCTCTTATTCTTTGTTTCAAGAATAAACTTACTGTTCATATCCCTGTTTGACGCATCGTTCAGATAATCCCTTTCAAGAAGCTGTTCCATAAGCGTTTGAAAAAAATTGTTCGGCACCTCAACATTAAGGTCAATTTTCTGATCGCTCAGGCTCAGTTCTTTTAACAAATCCTTGGTTTTGATGTTAAGCTTGATATCATCTTTAAAACTAATCATTTATGCCCCTCCTTCTGTTGTAATGAAATTATACATTCTGTTCGATTTACCTAAAAATTCTCTTCATTTTTAAATTGCAAAAAGCCATAAATTAACAAAATATCATCTGCCTTTTCAAAGAATTTCAACAATATGATATAATGCTTATATTATAACATTCACTTTAAGCATTGTCCACATTTTCATACACCTGCGTCTGTAAATATAGTGCATTTTATGCAAAAACACTATATAGAATATTCTCACAGCCACACTTAAGGAAATACTGAATAAATCAATGCGTATTATCTGTTCTTTTTAGTTTTTAGTTTTTACTTTTCACTCTCAGGCTTGCAAATTCCTTAATCTGATTTTTACATATAAAGACAGCAAAATAAACGCCATGCTGAAAAATATGCATGGCGCTGATTGAGAGTTGGTAAAAATATTGTTAATCCTTAACTTCGGGATCAGGGCCGCGCTGAAGTTAAGGACAGTATTCAGATATTCCAGTGAATGTTTATCTGCGTTTGACCGTCGTTTTTGCATATGTATATACGCTCGATAAACTCACGGACTATTTGTGTGGTCAGTATATCAATTTGTCTGTAAGCTGACGCAACTGCTTCAGTGGGGTTATTGTCGTTCTCTTTTTCAAGCTCTTTTAGAAGAAGCTTTTTATTCTCCTTTATTTCTTCAGATGTTTTAGTATTGATATCCGAGAGTCTTGTGTTGAAGTCTGCAAATTGTTCCGCCGTAATTATTCCGTCGGCTTTATCGTTATACAAGCTGAACTGTCTTTCCGTGTTTTTTTCAAGCTCGTCTTCAAGTGAAGATATTTTTTTGTTCAACTCATCTTTTTTTGACTTTTTTATTGCTTTCACCGTTATCATTTCCTCATCGTAATACTGTGACAGAAGCTTGTTAATTTCTTCAATTACAATTCTTTCAAGCTTTTTCAGGCTTGTGCTTGAATAGTTCCGGCAGTTGTCAGAGAACCTGTGCACCGGACAAAAGACAAATCTTTGCTTATATCTGCCGTTGTGTGAGCTGACCATTTTCTGGCTCATTGACGCTTCGCAAGTGCCGCAGAACAGCTTAATAATCAGCGGCGATGAAATTTCCTGCGAGTTTTTTGTACTGCGTCTTTTGCTTCTTCTGAGTTCCCGAACAAGATTCCATGTATCATCATCAACAATCGGCTCGTGTGTGCTTTGTACCGTTACCCAAGCCTCTTTCGGCAAGGAAATCTTCTTGTGCACCTTGTAGCTTACCGTTTTTTGTTTGCACAACACCATATTCCCGATATAGACTTCATTATCGAGAATCGCTGTTACAGAGGACGGGTTCCATATCTGCCGTGACGGCGGGGCATCTGACTGCCTGCAGTAATAATTCAATCCCTGTTGTCTTTTATAAGCCGACGGTGTAGGCACTCCCTGTGCATTAAGCTGTCGGCAGATTGAAACACTGCCTATCCCCTGCGAATACATATCAAATATTTTTCTTACAATTTCAGCCGCCGGCTCGTCGATAATCAGATGATGCTTATCGGCTGAATCCTTTTTGTAGCCGAACGGTGCAAAAGAGCCTGTAAACTCGCCTTTCATAGCCATATGCCGCAATACTCTTTTCACATTGTTTGAAACGTCCTCAAGATACCACTCGTTTGTCAGACTGTTCAGCTGTCTTTGCTTTCTGTTTGATTCGATATCCGTATCGGCATTATCGACTATGCTGACAAACCTTACTCCCCACTGTTCAAACTTGCCGTGAATGTATGTTTCTACAATTTCCATTTCACGGGAAAATCTTGAAAGTGATTTGCAAAGCACAAGATTGACCCTGCCCTCCTCGCAATCCTTAAGCAGCATATTCCACTGCGGTCTGTTCCTGTCAGAGCCGCTGTAATCGTCATCGGAATACACCTTATAGACGTTCCATTTTTTCTGCCCGGCATAATCAAGCAGCATCGACTTCTGGTTCTGTATGCTCTGACTGTCATCCTCCTTAAAATGCTTGTTCCTGTCCTCGTCAGACAAGCGGCAATAAATGCCTACCGACGGCACAGCCTTTTTGCTCATATACCCGATAGCCCCTTTCAAAAGCAAAGCCGGAAATTCACAATAATTCAGGTCGAATTTTTAAGGAAACACCTTTGATCACGCTTTCCTGTTGATTTCGCAGTTGATTATTTTATTCATTTTCTGATTAATCAGCTTTTTTAATTCCTCTTGTGCAGTGCTTTTGAAAAAATTGTTGACCGTCGTTTTTCCTTTCTTGTCAGCGGTATGTTTTGTTGCCATATTTCATCCCTCCTGCAAGGATTAAGAAAGCACTGAATAAATCACGCTGAAATATGCACAAACAATTCAATCAGTGTTTTCTCAATATTAATTACTATTCATCACAGAAAAAATCTTGCATAGACACACCGCTGAAGAGTATGGATTATTATTATTCCTGCCTGAACTGTCAACAAGGCAAGAGCGCACAACAGCCGCCCTTAACTTAAAAGGCGGCTGTTTATCACAGTTATTCAGTTTTAGTAAAGCTTTGATATAAAGTAACGGCAGTTAAACCGACGTCTGTTTCTTATTTTATCATCCCTTTCGTGTTGTTATAATAATCCGAAAAAATCTTATGCCTTTGCATCCTGAATTTCAATTTTAGAAGGATATTTTGAAAAATTCTTATAATATATTCGTAAGGTCAATTTTCTGTTCGCTCAGGCTAAGTTCCTTTAAAAGATCCTTTGTTGTGATTTAAGCTTGATATCATCTTTAAATTCAATCATTTATGCCTCCTCTTGTTGTAATAAAATTATACAATTTATAAGAGTCACCTAAAGATAAGTATGCATATTTAAATTGCAAAAAGCCATAAACCAACAAAATATCATCTGCCTTTTCAAAAAACTTCAACAATATGATATAATCATTAACATTATATCGCCTATCTTCGTTATTTTCTATATTTTTATTATGTTTTAGCAGCAAATACAGCATTTTACACACAATTTATCAAACATCATCACAGATTGAAATAAAGCGACCCGTCAGCAAAAGGGCTGCCGCAAATTTTACCATTTGCGGCAGCCCTTGATTTAATAATTATTAAATTGCGCATTAAATTGCGTTTTACTTATCACACGGACGGTTTTGTAATCTGTATTACGAATTTCACTAATCCAAAGCCTCAAACTCTAAATCTTCCTGCCTTGCCCATTCCTCAGCAGCTGTGCCTTTATAGCCGTAAACAGTAAATTCCGGCGTATTACCTTCGCCTATATCTATACCTGCATTAATATTGTTTACATTCTTGCCTATTTCAATACTCTTAAAGCCATAAGGTACACCTAACGAGGGCTCAAAGCTTTCGACAAAATCGGGGACGCTGTAGCTTTGCCAGCCGTAATCGAAATATACAAACAAAAGCTTTTTCTTATCCTTAGAGTAGAGAACCCCGTCCTCTGAGGAATAATACGGGTTATCTTCGTGTGCATTGATTTTCACCAAGTGAACAAGATCATCTTGGTCATCTTCCGACATTATACCGCTGACATACCATATGGACTGAGCTGATATCACTTTCACGGTTTCAGGAAGATTCAGCGTACACTCTCTTAACCCGCCAAAGGGACTGGATATATCCTCTCTTCCTTCAAACCAGTGATAGTTTTGATCAACTTTTCCAAGCGCATTCCAGTTAGATTCAGAACCAATGTCACTATATCCCGTCATATGAGCCCTATAATAAACATACGGTTCAACAGAGTTGATAATCAAGGCTTTATGTTTGTCAGCAGTATCAACGTCCGTTACGCTGCCGCCGTTACCACTGCCCCACGCAAGTATTACAGGCTTTTCGCCTGTGGCTTTCTCGTCACCCTCAGCCTGAATTGTCTGCGCCATAATATCAACCCGGAGATTATAGCCTTCGGGAGGAACAACATTGTCCTTAAGCTTGCAATCGGTGAGAAGTACGGCTGTGACCTCGGCAGGGTCGAGCATACTTATGTAGTAGTAATAGCCGTCCTTGCCTAAAACCCAGCCTTCCGAGGTCCAGGTTACTTCAAAATCCTCACCCTCTACAGGCTTTTCGGCGTAAACCTCGCCGTCACCATTTACCCAGTTCACCGTAACTGCGGCTCGCACATAGGCTCTGGCGTTTCCTGAGTTGTTTGTAACCGTTACATTTTTCTTGACATTATCCTCGAATGTTTCATTAATCGTGTTCGGCACTGTAAGCAACGAAAAATTGTTTTCAAGCACTCCTGCATCTGTTTCAACATACGCAGAAGTACCCTTAATCGGCACAAGCATCATTACCGCCATAACAATTGCAAGTGCAAGGGCGGCTACTGACACCGCAATATACCTTGCCTCTATTTTGTTTTTAAGGTTTTTTTAAAAAACACAGTGTATGCCTCCCGTATGCGGCTCCGCCGCAGTGAAAAATGAAAAGTGAATAGTGAATAATTATGGCTTACGCCGCTTTGCGGCTCTTTGAATTAAGAATTAACTCGTTGCGGGATTAGTCGTTCCCCGCAAGGGGAACAACTGAGCCTATCCCACATTCAGCAGAGTGAACTCACTGCTGATTAAACACATTCTGCTTATAGCAGCTGCCGTCCATCCGTTTATTATAAGTTGTGTTGTTCTAGAATGTCAATAGATAATCAGCCATTTTCTCCCTGGTCAATCTGTTGGCCAACCGATTATATCCGTAACTTGTCCGCCCTCAGGTATCGGATTATAATCCGACTGAACAGCCTGAGCCGAAACTTTAATATATATTTTACAATTCTTATATTCGTTGCCCATTTCACGGGCGAATGTTACTGTGCTGAACAGATTCTCGGTAGGCTGTCCGGGCTGTACCGAGGTTTTATAGTAATAATATCCGTTTCCGTCAGCCTGCCATTTATCGCTGTTTATATTAAATGTCAATACGGGAACACTGCCTGTTCCTTTGGTAATAGCCGTTGGCAGAGGCGTGTTGTCCTTGCTGACAATCTCCTGTTCAACCTTGATACGCACCCACGCCGGGGTTTCACCAATATTTGCGGACGAAACAATCAAATCCCGGGTCACGCCCGGCATAATATTAATTATGCCCGTTTCGGGAAAATTAACTATTGCACCGCTGTCGTCCTTTGTATTGTCAATAAGCTGAATATCAAGATTGCCGCCGACAATCTCGCCGCCACCCTTTTGTCCTTCGGTGAAATAAGCCATTGTTCCTATATAGAGCAGAACAAACAGCATTATGCCGAAGCAGACAATCATTATTATCATTCTTATGCTTTTCTTTCTTTGAAGCTCACGAAGCTCCTTTTCGTTATCCATATCTCCCGTACCTTTCTATAATTAAAAAGCGGATTTCAGAGTAGAGAGTTGAGAGTGGAGAGTGAATTTGCGGTGTGAGCCGCAGGCGGCTCTTTGAATTAAGAATTTAATCGCCGTAAGGTCGTATGAACCGGCTCGCCTATTTCGGCTCGAGCCGCAGAGTGCAATACTTTATTCTGATTTTGCAGGACATTGCAGTAATACGCCTATCCCGGAACGGTCAAGACCGTTCCCTACAAGCTCGTTTCCTTATTAATTCCTAATTCAGGATTCCAAATTATCTCCGCTCTGTTACGTCAGACCGTATGAGAATACCCGAATTAATCTGTCGGGTGCTCTCATACGGTCTGCACCGTTTGGCACAGACCGTATGTTATGAGAATTTTTGATTAATTATCAGGGAAAAGCGCACTATACGCTTCATCCATTGTGTTGATTTCAGCCTTCTGTATGGCGTAAGCTGTGAAGGACATATTGAACGTTGACGCATCGTCAGCGGTGAAGTCCGCAGCTGCGAGCATATCCTGAGTAATCTCTGCGGGCATACCGTATGCAGACATAAAGCGGAACCTCGTCTGTTGCCGAAAGCGTTGTGGAATAGCCGAGGATAACCGAAAGCTCGGCTGTATCTCCTGCCTTAGAATTGTTTAACGCTTGCTGAATTGCCGTTTTGTTCATAATAGTCCACTTGGAGTAGTCGATTTCATCGAACCATCTGTCAAGGACATTGTGACGAAGAGTATCGTCTGACAAGAGCCTTGACACAAAATCGGCTCGGTCAGCTTTTGAATACGCGCCGTTAAGCTTGTTGCCGTTGCCGTCCGTTACCCCGTCGGAATAAGCGTCAATGCCCATCAGGTCGATAAGAGCATTATACTTATTCACCGAAACCTCCATAAACAGGTAGCAGTCCTGACTATCCGCCGCAACGGTTACGGTCGGGTCTTTAGCGTAGCGCACCTTTGGAATAAGGGTGTGGTCTGCTGAGGCTGTCCAGCTTGGCTCGGCAAGAGATATTTCAACATTGCCAACAGTGAAGGCATTTGTTTTCTTTTCGGTTGTGTCTGTGAAGTAAGCCATTGTGCCGCTGAGCAGTGCAATAGCTGCCAATGAAATTACCAGACACAGAGCAATAATATTCTTTTTCAACGGTATTGGCTCCTTATTATTCTGATGTCTGGGTGCTTGGGTAGCTGAATACAAATATCGGCAAATCGTCGTTAGCATCTACATATGCTTTGAGTGGATTTACCGTGCGGAATCCCTCCGGCATCATACCAAGTGCAATTTTAGCCGCTTCTTCTTCAGAATCACCCACAGCGATATTATCGCTCTGGATTGCTCCTGCTCTGATAAACAGCCGCGGATTTGTTTGTTCCGGATTGCTGTTTACTTTTTCAAACTGCGCCTCAGAGAATATATCGTTTATCCTGACAGAGTTGTCTGCAAACACCGGGATATCAGTGTCTGTATCGGCAGCTTCAACCTTACGATACCAGAAGTATGAGTTGCCGGAATCAACCTGCTTCCAGCCATCTGCCATCGTCCACTTGACGATAGGAGCTGTATCATTGCCGGAGAAGTGATTTCCCCTCGTCGCAATCTTGACAAACAGCCAGCAGGCGGCACTGCCGCCCTTAACCGTTACGGTCGGGTCTTTTTGGATAGTCAAGCCGGGAACAAATTGATATTCATTCTTTCCTTGGTCGTTGATATCATCGACTAAAATCGTTTCCGCTTCGGTTGCGTGTGTAACGTTGTTAATTTTATGCTCATACAAGCTGATATTAACATCGCCAACGGTAAAGGTGTTTGTAACCTCGCCTGTTTGCATAGTCAGCCACGCAAGCGTTGTGCCGACAAACGCAAATACAATCAGCGCGAACGCCGCTATGGCTGTTATATTTTTTTTTTTGCGGCGTTCATACGCTGTTCCTCCTTGGGTTAGGGGTTATTGGTGATTATTTGTTTAACTCATCTTTAATTTCATTATATGCAGCTTGTACAGTACTAACATTAGCTGACTGAACAGCAGCTGCTATGAACGACAATTTAGGTGTACTAGCACCAGTCATTGCTTTCGCTTGATCACTTGTAATTTCACTGGCAATCTTAATTTGGTTATCTTTAAGTATATGATATTTTGTATTATCATTCGCCTTAGGAACACTGCAATACCAAATATTTGAAACGTTTTCACCTGTAACTTCAGTACTTAACTGTTTCCATTGTGTAGTTTCAGTACCTTCTGCAACTTCAAATTTAATGATTGGTTTACCACCGCCACCATAAGTATTCGCAGTCTCAATAGCTCTTACAAACAGCCAACAAGCTTCACTACCTTCCTTGACTGTTACATACGGATCTTTTGGCAAAGTATCTCCAGGCATAAAACTATATGAGTTATTAGTAACCTCAGTATTAGTATCAAGACTACCATCATCTTGAAGCTTATGCTCTTTCAAATCAATATCGACTTTACCTACGGTAAATGTATTAACAACTGCAGAAGTAGGATAAGAAGTCAAATACGCAATTGTGCCGCCTACCACTGCGCTGATAAGCAATACTGCCGCAAGCACTATTGCAATTGCTCTTTTTTTGGTTTTACTCATTTTTTAGTCCTCCTACAATATAAATTAAGGTGATGGACACGGTAGCCAGCCGTGTCTTTTTCCTTTTCAATGCCGAAGCTGTTAGAATAGAAAGGAATGGTCTGACAAGTTTGTCCATGAACTAACACGTTCGTAAAGGAGTCAGTCGGCCGCCTTTCTCATTCGCAGCATTCGATTTGCGCAGGTTGTTCCGTCGGTATTCCGATGCGTTCGTGTCACTCAGGAGATTGAACAGGCGTTGAGTAAACAGCGGTATGCCATATCATTATCTCAGGAGGATTTATTATGAACTCGGTTGGAATTGATGTTTCAAAAGGAAAATCTACGGTTGCAACCTTGCGCCCTATGGGTGAAGTAGCTTTGCCTCCCACTGAATATCTCCACACGGAGCTTGAGCTTGAAAAGCTGGCTTACACTATTCTTGCTCTCGGTGAAGACACAAGAGTCGTTATGGAGGCTACAGGTCGTTATCACGAGCCTGTTGCCACAGCACTTCACGAATATGGGATTTACGTATGTGTTCTGAATCCCATTTTAATCCACCAGAGCGGTGGAGGTTCGGTTAGAAAGGTCAAGTCCGATAAAAAGGATGCTATTAAAATCGCTAAATACGGACTTGACAATTGGGTTGATCTAAGAGAATACACACCTGTGGATGCTCTCAGACAACAGTTAAAGCTATTCAGCAGACAATACAATCTTTATATGAAGAACTCTGTTGCCTTGTCGAATAACCTTATCTCTTTAACTGACAAGGTTTTTCCGGGTATTAACGAGCTGTTCTCAAGTCCCGAAAAAGCTGACGGACACCGGAAATGGGTTGATTTTGTTGAAACCTTCTGGCATTGCGACTGTATTTCTCTTGTCAGCGAAAAAGCATTTATTGAGCGTTACCGTAAATGGTGTAAACGTAAGGGTTATCATTTCAGTGTCGAGAAAGCTTTTAATTTGTACGCATCAAGTTGTGGTAATACCGTTACTCTTCCAAAGAACGATACTACAAAACGACTGATTACAACAGCCGCTAAACAGCTTACATCTTTCAACTGTCAGCTTGCTGCTTTCAGAAATGAAATGATTTCAATTGCCAGACAGCTTCCCGAATTTGATACTGTTTTCAATATGTTCGGGGTCGGAGAAATTTCCGCCGTTAATCTGATTGCAGAAATCGGCGATGTCAGACGTTTCCCAAACAGAAATTCATTAGTCGGCTTTGCAGGTGTTGACCCGTGCGTTGACCAATCCGGCAAGCACTTTTCTAAAAGCAACCCTACATCAAAACGTGGTTCTGCTATTCTGAGAAAAACTCTTTTTCAGGTTATCAGTACTTATGTGAAGCGTAAACCCGTGGATGAACCTGTTTATCAGTTTATTTGCAAAAAGCGTGCCGAGGGTAAACCCTACTATGTTTGCACTACTGCCGCCGCTAACAAATTCCTTCGCATTTACTACGCTCGTGTTAAAGAGTGTCTTAATGACAATCTCTTTTAACTGAGTTTAATTGAATCTTGAATCCTTTTATCAGGCTGAAAATTTTTACTGTATTTTCGGCTTGCTTTGCTATACCCTTTTTCTGTTATCAATAAAATTTGATGATTTTTTCATTTTAGGGCTTGACTTTTATTTGCAGGACTCCTTAATATGTTTGGGTTTATTAATTAATTTTTAGTTTATGCTCACGGTGTAAGATCGTTGCCTGTGATTGCAGGAGCAGCTTCAAATGCAGCAGTCGCATTTGCAAAACCGTCTGCCTAAATAGCCTGTGCTACAGCGTAAATCTTAAAATTATTACTTGTGCCGTCAATTTTAGCTAGGTCATCGTTTGTAAGCTGAGTCGGCATTTTGATCTGATCAAACAGAGCAGGAAGAGGTGTGTCATTCTCTGATTTTGATACAATATTGTCACTGCTGCCTACATACCAGAACTCATATGTACGAGTATTGGCAGGGTCAGCGTTTTCTGTAACGTCGTGCAATTCCCAAGCCGGGTTGAAGCCTTCTTCATATGTATCTTCTGCTGTTTTGTAGAGGAACATATTAGCTGCACCAAACTCTCTATTATGAGCATCGCAAACATTATCCCATTCCTGAGACTGAGTAATAGTAACAAACATACGAACATAGCAATCTTCGCTTGTGCCAAGCACTGTTACAGTCGGGTCTTTAGTATATTCATGACCCGGGAGAAGGTGGAAATCGTTACCGGTTTCTGTACGATCTGTTCCTTGAGCTACACCGGCAGTATCAACCTTAGCTTCGTCCAACTTAATGTGAACATTACCTACAGAAAAGGTGTTTACAACATTCTTTGTGTCCGTTAAGAATGCCAAGGTTGTGAATATTGTTGCAACCACAAGCAGTGCCGCACACATTGTGATCAACAGGGCTTTTGTTTTTGTTTTCATTTAAGAAAACCTCCTTGTAGCCTTGCTTCGGCCAGTAATATGCATCAAAAGCACATTTGCCGTCAGCCGCAAGAATATTTGTTTCGCCTGTAATCAGAACATCACCGTTGTTGTTTGAAAGAGCATATCCTACCTGTGCAGCATCGTGTGCATCAAATGTGAAGTCCTGCAATGTAAGGTTAGAATAGTTCTGAACCAACATTTTTACACTGTTGTTAGCAGGAGCAAATGTACCGTTCTTGAGCAATACTGTTGAACCCTTGAGAAGCTGCATACCGTTTGTTTCTGTACCCGATGAGCCTACAGGAGTTGCTATTGTAGCTGTGTTGCCGTTGAAGTCCATTGTAAGGTCTGCACCTGCCTGAGTCTTAATGCCGCTAATGTCAGATACATCGTTGCTAAGTACAACTACAGTCGGTTCGCTAGTAGAAATATTAGCAGTAACAGCGTTCAACGTAGCAGTATCAACAACAGGATATGCTGCGTTTGCATCATACTGATTATCCCAACTGTCATATTCAACAGTATCCTGTGTTGCAAGCAGTGTAACGCCAAGCTCGATCTGCGGGATTACATCGCCGCGATAGTTAGCCTCGTTGCCTACTTCTTCAGGCATATAAACTACAAGAGCAATATATCTCTCACGATTTGGTCCCATAGCAACGGTTTCTTGGTAAACTTCTGAAAGAGCTTTCGGTTCTATAACAGCGGCGATAGCTGCTGAACGGTCTGCAAAAGGAGTATCCTGTTCTGCAACCACGCCGTACTTAAGGTACTGTGAAAGATTGAAATCCTCGCCTGCTACATTCTTTGCAGTTGTTTCACTAGCGATGTTAATTGCCAAATTGTACTTGAGAGCAAGTGTACCTGCGTTGCGAGCTTTGAGGTAAACTACCTCTGCGTGACCCGGCTCCCAGAGAGTATTCTTCTCGAACAAGTCTGTACTACCTTCAACGCTTGTCCAGTTTTGAAGTGTGCCGTCCTCGCCAACTGTAGCATACTCAAGTTCAACATCAAGGTTACCGGCTATGATTTTGTTCTTGCCTGATTTTACGGAATCCGTAAACCATGCGAAGGTTGTGCCGATAAGCATTGCGCAGGTTAATACTAATGCCAATACACTGCTAAGCAACGCTTTTTTTGTGCTTTTACTTTTTGTCATTTTGTTATCCTCCTTTATTATGTTTTTTAATGACATATGTAATCGGGTTACCCCGTTTGCACCTAACTGTTTTATTCCCTATTTGAATCTGCTGTTTCTTCCTGTTTGGTATCAACACCATTTGCGGCAAGCTGTGCCTGCAAGCGCTGAAGCTCCTCCATCATCTTCTTTGACTCTGCTCTCTCCTCTTCTATCTGGTTGCGCTCCGCCTGAAGCTTTTCCATCTGCTCGCGCTTATAGCGGCGGAAGATTCTGATGCAGTTTATGCCCTGGAACAGAATGAGAAGCAGGAACGGAATCAATATACATATAATGTAACCCGGTGTTGTCTTGAGGAACTGGAAGAACAAGCCCGCCTTTGGAAGGCAGAACTGATATTTACCATACACAAATTCGTATGTTACTATCTTTTCATCGTCCTTGTTGGTTGTGGTACCGTAGGTGATGAAGCCCGGCTTGCCGTCGGCATCTTTTGTCAGCTTGCGGATTTTATGAGTTACGGTTTCGCCGTAGTTTTCTTCGTTTACCGACTGATACGAGATGATATCACCCTCCTTGAGCGTTGCCGGGTCAACCTCCTGTAAAATAATAAGATCACCCGCGTCAAAGTCGGTGGCACTCATTGAATCTGACAGCACGATAAATGCCTTGTAGCCAAAAATACTTCTGTCTGCCTGATCAAATGTGGTTACTGACACTATGGTAAATATCATTATGCAAACCACAGCCGCAACCAGCGTCCACACGAGAACCGACTTGATAATCTTCAATGCTTTTTTCATAAATTGTTTTTCTCCTTAATTGAATAGTTTATTGGGGTTGTTCTTTGTCTGAACAGCATCAGCACACAAATCAAACGACAGTGTAAGGTTCTGAGTTCTGTTTTCTGCGCTCTCGGGATAATGGAAGTAAACCGTTAAGTTCCGCCGTTCCTGAAGCCTGAGCGTGTCATCAGCCAGCATTTCATACCCGGGCTGCACAAAGGCATTGAAACGAACTGTAAGCGTGTCCTTCTGCGACACCCGCACACAGTAATATTTCGTTTCGGAATCACCAGGAAACATATTCTCAACCTTAAACGGAATATTATCATCCGCCTTAGTATTATACAGGGTGAGAAGCTCGGCTGTATCTGTCGGCACTGAATTATTGCTCTGACTGTTGACCTGTACTGTGCCGCCCGAGGAGACGTTATCACCGGAAGCCAGACCCTGCGCCGTATTTTTGACATTCGATTCAGATGAAGCAGCAGAGCCGGCAGGACCCGTTTCCTTTGTGATAATATTGACAGAGATAACAACAGACGTCGATTTATAAGAAAAGAAATAATTGTAAATAAAAATCGACGCAAGCGCCACAAAGCTGACGCACAGCAAAACCGACAAAACGATAATTACCACTTTAATTTTCTTATTTTTTCCGTTCTCCACTGTTCCACCTCCCGTTTTCAGCAGCATATTTATCTGCTTGTGTGAAAGTCTGCTTTCGCTTATGCGTTCAATAACGCCATATCAAGCAAAACGCAAAGAAGCACAAGTAAGCAGGATATAGCTATCCCGCTTACTTGTGCTTCTTAAAGTTGATACAACTATATTTTTGTTTATGCCTGCAGAGCGCAAGTATGTATGCTATGTATGCGTCATTGTCGCACTACTGAGCATACTTGTCAACCCCCTCAAGCAAATTTCTTTTTAAGAAATAATACAAAAATCCATCGGATTTCCCTCAAAATTTTTTACATATTATATTATCACACTTACCTTTAATTTTCAGCCTTTCCGACGTATTTTTGTAAATTATCGACATATTTCTACATTGCTTTTTTATATAATGATTTTTTAGATATTGATATTTCTGTGTCAAATTTCCAACAATTGTAAGCTTTCCCATAAGAAAGAAATAAATACCCGTCAAACAAAGCTGTCAAGTCTTGAAAGCGTTTGATGGTTATGTATGATATGCGAATCGTTTTCACTGCCACATATTCTGTATATACAGCACAACAACCCCACTATATCGTGGGGCTGTCGGTTAAGTTATTGTTTTATCCAAAACAATCGGATTTATTTGTTTTCTTTCGATTTAATCTTTCTGCGGTATATTATATATGCCGTCAACGCTGCGCCTATCGCAGCAATACCGCTCACGAAGAAGATTACAGTACCGTTACCGCCGGTAATCGGCAGCTGAACACTGGCTCTATTGGTAATATCAACAGTATAATAACCGTTTACGTCAACATCGCTTTCGGCAAAATTAACCTTTATCGCTTCTATCAAATAAATATATCCCGGCGGCGGCTCAACCTCGACAACATAATAGTCGTATCTATCAGCGTTTGCCTCGTACTTTTCAAAGGCGGTTACTCCGTTTTCATCTGTAACCTTATCGCCCTCAAGCTTTATTCCGTCAATTGAGGTATAAGGAATAGTAACCGCCAAGCCACCGTCAATTTCAGTCTGCGTCGCGGTTCTGTATAAATCAAACTTTGCATCGGCAAGCTTTGTGCTCTCATCGCCTTCAACATATTTATTGATTTTAATAGCAAAGGTCTTTACATCGACCGAAGCGGTTACCTGCACATGTCTGTCTGCAAGATAAGGATTGATTGTGTAATCAAAAGTGGCTGTGTTTGTTTCCGGTGAATTTACCGATGTCGTGCTATCATCGTTAAATGTAGCATCATATGTAATTTCAAGCTTTTTTCCGCCGTTTTCAGACCAGCCTGCGGCATACTGTGAAGTATCAACGCTCAGCTTAAAGGTGTATTTGGAGGTTGGTGCTGTGTCAAGAGTGTAAACCGTGTCTGAAACTGCTGTTCCGTCTGCTTTTACGGATATTGAATCGGTATCAATAGTTAATCCGTCGGGGAGCAGGTCGGAAACGTAAAACGACTTATCTGTTGCGTCATCAGGATAATCCGGTATATCTACGGATATTGTGTAGGCAACTTTTTCGTTTTTTGTTACATTTGTTTTATCGGCAGTCTTGGTGAAATGCATATCAGGCAACAGATAGTTTTTGAGCTCTATATTGAATACCCTGTTTGTAATTGTATATTCTGTGCCGTCAACATATGCAATAGTTCCTGTATTGTTGAACGTAATTTTTATAGGATCGAATAACGGTTCGTATCCGACCGGTACTTTTGATTCAGTGAGATAATACTCATTTTCTACTGTAAACAGGTTTGAAAAACTTGCAGTTGATAATCCCCCGGAAAGTACAGTTGCTTTGCTTTCAAGAAGCACACACCTTACATTTGAGCCGTTATAGCTGAGCGTTTTCTTTGTAATGCCACTGTCTGCCGATTCCTCGGCGGTAGCTTTTCTGTAAAGATTGAATTCGGCACCGTCGAGCGGAGTAGAATTATCGCCGTCTATTTTCTTGACATTAAGGGTGTAAAGCGTTTCAAAACGAGCGTAATAGGTTGCGTCCTGCGTAGTTGTATAGCTTATCGTCATACCTTCGTTAGTAAGCATATTATCGGGGACCTTGTTACCGTTGGAATCGTACCAACCCAAGAACTTGTAGCCCGTTCCCACTGATAAAACAGTGGAGCTTATTGGCATACCTATGGCGTCGGTATAGCTGTAACGCCCGAGCGTTGCTATTGTATCGCCTGTGATATTATCCCAGCTGTCGCCATTCTTAAGCTGACGTATATAGGTCTGTGTAATGCTGTTTGAAAATCTTGCGTAATAGGTTTTTACGCTCTCCTTTGGTTCAAAATACCTGTATTCATCATTAGTTGAAACAAGGTTGTCGTTTTCGTCATACCAGCCGATAAATTTCCAGCCGTCATTTGCATTCGCTTTGATGATTACTGTTTCATCAGTTGCGGCAAAATAGGATTTACCGCCGTTATCATTATAATTTGGATTGTAATTTTCATCTGATTCATCTGTTACGCTTGTGAATACAACCGTTCCGCCTTCATCCGAATTGCTGTACTCACCATTTTCTTGGCGGCTCTGCGGAATAATCGCCTGTCTCCAGCGCCACTGCGCCACCATGGTAAGACCTCTGTGGATGTTTGCGTATTGTTTGTCGTATTGTACACCTTCATTTTCTTGCCAGATTACGCCGTTTCGCGCGCCGCTTTCCGTTTCCCTTACTGTTTTTGTCAGAGGAGCATTGCCGCCGTAAATTTTAAAATACTGCGTCGTCTGTTCTGCCAAAGCTCCGCTCATAGAATAATCACAGGCTACGGTATGTACGGCAGGGAGTATCATACTGCCAAGCTGGTCGGCGTTTACCTTATCGTCACCGGAATATTCAACAATATCTCCTGTAAGCTTCCAGCCGGTAAACTTCCAGCCGTCATTCTGACCCTCTGCCGCTTTTGAGACATACGGAGGAATAAATGTTGTGTCTGTGCCCAATTGTGTATCGGGAGTATTCGCCACAGGCTTAAAGCTATATACATTTTCGGCTTCATCTGTGTTATATTCCCTAGCAACTACATACGGTTTTCCCCCGTTGGGGTCATAGGTGACTGTCGGGTTTTTGATAAATATAAAGTGCAAGTTGGTCGATGAGGCAATATTATCAAGGTAATAGGTATAAATAATGTCACCGACATTATAAGACTTAATCCATTTACCCTTTTTTTGCTCTTCGGTTAAGGAGTCGGAATATTCAATTTCATTTCCGTCTAATTTGATAAATTCAGAAGCAGGATTGCCGTCTTCGTCAAGCTTTGTGTAATAAACACCGATAAACTGACAGCCATCGACCACATCCGGTTTTCTTATGATAGCCTGAATTTTAAGAGGCTGACCATCAGGAACATAGGTCGCAAGCTTGTGGTCTATCGTAACCTCATGTCCCTCAGATGAGCCCGCTCCTCCTGTGCTTCCGCCGCTGTCGCCGACAACCGCACTGCCGTGGTTAGTGGTACTGCCCGTCAGCGGGTGGTAAATCTGGAAATTGATATTGTCAAGGAAATTACCGTAAGTCTTTGCTTTGTCCCCAGATACCGTAGAATTTACATATCCGACAGAAACAAATCCGAACAGAGTTTCGGTCTGACCTGCCGGGACGGTATAGAGATAGTACTTGCTTAAATCCAGAGATGAATCATTTCCGCTATCTACACTTTCCTCAGATTTATTGCTGTTTGCGCCGTAAGAGTTCCAAGGGTTAGTACCGCTCGTAGCCCTTGAGGACGCCATTATCCAGATATGCCACTCCTCGGTATAGATTGTGCTGGGTGTAAGGCTGAAAGCGTTATTTCCTGCATTATCCTCAAAAGTACCGCTTGCACCAAATTTTTTACTGTAAAGCGTGAACTTTTCACCCAGACCCGCAGAGGTTTTAATAGTAGTCTTTCCCTGGGCGATGAGCCAGTCAACCATCTGCATTAGCTGATCTCGCCCTGCCTTGCTTGGCTTTGACGGGTCAACGCTCTGTTTAGGTCCTATCACCAGTGCCATGGTATCCGTTCCGTTTCGAGCACCGTGATCCAAGCCCCATTCGTAAACGCTTGAAGGAGTGGTTTTTACATTCTGATATAATGTACTCTCTTCATCGGCGTTTAACTCTGCGGCGTAATCTCCGTCCGTAGGAGCCAATGTTACACCAGTTATATAAGTTCCTGTATTTTTTCGTAATAATTCGATTTTGCCCTCAAATGCCGTTGTATTCCATGCAGGAACAGCGCTTTGATCAGGCTGCTTATAGGAGGGAGAAGTCCAAGTCTGCCCTTCTTCAAAGCTGCCGTTGAGCAGCTTACGGTCGTCTGCGGCAGTGCTTTCTTCTTCCGCGTTTGCATTTGCAATTCCTGCGCAGGCTGCCGCTAAAAGGCAGACCATTGCAATAATCGAGATAATCTTTCTGGATATTTTCATTTTTCTCGTGCCGTCCCACATAAGCCTATCACTCCTAACCTTTAAATTTTACACATCATATAATTATCAATCTCTTAGTTATTCGATTTATTGATTCAGATTGCGAGATTAAAACAGAACAAAAAATGAATATATACAGCAGAGGCTTGTAATAAAAACAATATGCCCCTGTTTTTCTATTCTTTTATCTTTCGTATATTATCACAAATATATATCTATTTCAACCTTTTGCTCCTAAAAGAACAATAAACTTTTTGAATTAACAATAAATTCGGGTATAACTCGTAATTTCAGGAATTCACAGTGCAGTGTTCACAATTTGTCAAAGTAATTATAATGGTATATAATATTCTAAGTAGATTTTTCTCTTTTTCTCTAAGATTATTTGATTCAATTCTGCACTATTATACTTTACTCATACTTTACTCAATACCAAATTCAGGCGCACCTCGTTGTGAGGTGCGCCTTGTTATTGCCGTCAAAGTACAATCTGACTTTGCCGGAATATGTGATTTTTTAGTGCTTATCAGAAGCTTGTTATCATTCCCAATGCATATTTTTGAATCAGGATTGCATCAAGCACACCGAGGCTTGACTTGCCCCTGACGCTTGCGAGCTTACTTTGGTAATCGTCAAGCGACATTGAGCTTAAAGCCGCCTTTTGAACCATAATTGCATCTAATATACTAATTTTTCCATCCATATTAACATCACCCAAACGGCAAATCTTCACATTCAGTATGACGGATTCACTGCCGACAGTGATCTTGTATTCACGGGCGATATGGTTTTCTTTCATTACCTTCAAGATATATGTACCTGTGGCAACATCTGAAAAAAAGTAGTCCACGGTATTGCCTTTTACGATTGTTTCGTATGCCACGACTCCCGATTTTATAAGCTGAATTGTAACCGTGTCACTTGCGGACAGATAGCTTTTGGCAGTACCTTTTACAGTTGTTCCAGCCGCAATGCTATTGAACTGAATGTTGTTCCTATCAGCATAAGTCTGCGCCTCAGTACCGCTTGTTCCGTAAATCACAAAATTTGGAATCACTTCTGATGCAGTAAAAGGATCCTCGGGATCGGTTGTATAATAGCCGATACTATTTGCACCAATATGAGTTACGCTTGCAGGAACTTTCATACTCTTGATATTTCCCAGAGAGAAAAATACTCCCTCACCTATGTACTGCAAACCGTCATTAAGGTTGACCGTTTTCAATTTTTTGCCCGTGAATGAACTGTCAGCAACAACACGCATTGTTGACGGAAGCGTAATCGTTTCGCAACCGTGATTTTCAAACGCTTTTGTTTCGACAAGTTCACCGCCGTTGAGAGTGATATTTTTCAGACTTTCACAGCCAAAGAATGCGTAGTAACCGATATACTGACAACTCTTCGGGATTACCACCTTTGTGAGTATAGGCGATTCAAAATTTGCAACATTGCTTGGAGTTAATTCAAGGTCACCGAAAATAAATCCGCCAACTATCGCCTTTGTTCCCTCTTTAAATGTCAGTTGAGTATTTTTCGGCATAGTGCCTTTGTAGCAATAGGCAAAGTTTTGAAAATAAACAACGCCGTCTTTCTGATTGTTGTACCAACCCGTACCCGTAAATGCTCGGTGGTCAAGAACACTCAAATTATTGCCGATACTGCCAAAGCTGTTGAGTTTTGAGCAGTTTGCAAACGAACTGTCGCCGATATAACGAACATTTGCACCGCCTGTTATTGTTGTAAGGTTAGTACAATCGCTGAATGCCCCGTCAATGCTTACAAGTGAATCAGGCAAATTAACCTTTGTAAGTCCTGTACACGATTTAAAGCTATCCTTTAAAATGCGAACACTTGAAAGATTTACACTTGTCAGATATTTACTGCCAAATGTGTCTGTAATCTCTAATGTATCACTTGGAATTGTTATTGATTTTATTTTTTCACAAGACCACAAGGATGCTTCAAGACGGATATTTCCCTTTGGGATAGTAAGACTTTCAATAGCAGGACAATTCATAAAGCAATTAATATTCAATTTTGCCGTTGTCGGCAGTTTTAGAGTTTTTAAATCGTACATACTTTCAATGTCAACATAATCAACACTTTCAGGAACAGTAAGTTTTGTTATCTTATAATTACTGTTTACATTTTTCGGCGACTTTATTGTCAATGATTTCAGACCGTCAGGCAAATTGAGAGTTGTCAGTTTGTCAACATAGCACTCGTTCATATACACTGTCTTTGTGCCTGCACGAACGGTGTATGTAGAGTTAATTTTTATATTTTCAACAGGTGCAGTATAGTCATATTTAAATCCTAAGAATATTCCCCCGCAATAAATTGGATCACCATAGGCAATATTAGCGTACCATTTTGTATCGTAAACTGCACTGTGGTACATATCCATTTCATTAAGTGTGCTTGGGAATGTTATGTTTTCAAGGTTATAACATTCGTAAAATGCACCGTCAAGTTTTTCAAGACCTTCGGGCAAAACTACTTTTTTCAAAGACTCACAATTAGCAAAACCGTTGTATTCAATGCTTTTTAAACCCGAACCGAATGTTACGGATGAAAGTGCGGTACAATCTCCAAAAGCTTCGCCGCCGATTTTTTGAAGAGAATTTGGAAATTTTACGCTTTTAAGCGAAGTACATTTCTGAAAAGCACCGTAGCTAATATATCTAACACCCTCAGGAATTGTAACACCTGTTATGTCGGAACTCTCAAACACCTTATCACCTATTCCGCATACACCTGACGGAATAACGGGAGTTTTACTGTTGCCCCTATAAGCAAACAGACAGCCGTTCCATACAAAAAAGTCCGAAGCATTTTCATCATATAGCCACGCATTATAATCATCGCTCAAAGCAGGAATTGAACTCCAAAGACTGTCGCCAAAAGCAGAATCGCCAAAGTTTGTATTCTGACTCACACTAATATTTTCAAGAGCGTAACAACTCAAAAACGCCCTGTCTTCAATTTCCGTTACACTATCCGGAATGTCGATTGACTTTAAACTATAACAATTTCTGAATGCAGACTGGCCGATTGTTTTCAAATTTTTTGACAATACAATTTCCTCAAGGGGAACGCTGTAATCATAATCACCGAAAGCACATTCACCGATATATGTAACCGTGTCGGGCATTACAATCTTTTTGATGCTTGAAGTGTCCATATTTTCAACACCTGTAACGGTGTAGCCGTCAATTTTTGACGGAACGGTCACCTCGGTATCGTATCCGTTGTAGTCGGTGATTGCAATTGTGTTTTCGGTAAGAAATCGGTAAGTATAACCCGAGCCGTTGCTTGACGGAATTTTGTTGTACAAACCCGCATAGCCGTCCTGATTTTGCGTTAAAGCCGAAGCCGTTACCGAAAGTATTCCCGTCAGCAAACAAACTACAAGTGAAAAACTTATAAATTTTCTTGTGCAGTGTTTTAGTTTGGTGTTTTTCATAGAATTACCTCCTCCAAGTAAAAATAAAAAAACTATGACCTGATGCAATTAACAGGTGAGTTAATCACTGCCGATAATTGACATCTCCGTTCAAGCTTATTATACTATACTTATATTTGTAAGACCTCGTAATTTCCGATTAGTCACTGTCCAAAACGGAAATTTTTGTCTTATATTCATAAAAATTATTTAATTTGCGAGGCGCTGATATGAAATTTGAGCATAAGCTTAACGAATACATAGATCTTCTCGAATGCACCGCAAAGGAACTGAGCAGCAGCTCAGGCGTATCCGCTGCAACGCTCAGCCGCTATCGCAGCGGTGAACGAGTGCCCGAGGCTGACACAGAGACTTTTGACAGCCTGTGCGCCGCAATCGCTATACTTGCCGAGAAAAAGGGACTTGATGAAATCACGGAAGCCACCGTTAAAGAGAGCTTTATTAACTGCTCCGATATTGTTTTTATCGACAAAGAGCATTTAAGGCAGAATTTCAACGCCTTGATTAATCTGCTGAATATAAACATCGCAAGGCTTTGCCGCTCTACTAATTATGACTCATCTACAATTTACCGAATCAGGAACGGCACACGTCAGCCGTCAGAGCCGCTGAAATTTGCCGAAAGTATTGCAGAATATATTTCAAGGGAATATGAAAAGGACAGTGATAAGAAGGTACTTGCCGAGCTTTTGAATTGTGCCGACGATGATATTTCGGACAGCTCAAAGCGCTGTAAGCTTATCAGGGATTTTCTGATTGAGGGGCAGGAAAATACAGAAGCGCGTGAAAACAGCGTTGAGAAATTTCTTACAAAGCTGAACGAATTTAACTTAAGCGAATATATAAAGGCAATACATTTTGACGAAATGAAAGTGCCGTCCGTTCCGTTTCAGCTTTCTACCTCAAAAAAAGCGTACTACGGATTAAAGGAAATGATGAACAGCGAGCTTGATTTCCTGAAAGCAGCCGTTCTGTCAAAATCAATGGCACCTGTTATAATGTATAGCGATATGCCGATGGAGGAAATGGCTAAGGACCCCGAATTCCCGAAAAAATGGATGTTCGGAATGGCTATGCTGCTGAAAAAGGGACTGCACCTGAATCAGATACATAATCTGGACCGTTCCTTTGAGGATATGATGCTGGGTCTTGAAAGCTGGATTCCAATGTATATGACAGGTCAGATTTCACCGTATTATCTGAAAAATGTGCAGAACAATGTATTTTTGCATCTTCTTAAGGTTTCGGGTACTGCCGCACTGTCGGGCGAGGCGATAGTCGGTTACCACAGCGACGGAAAGTATTATCTTACAAAAAACAAGGATGAGGTCGCTTACTACCGAAAACGAGCCGAAGAACTGCTCGACAACGCCTATCCGCTGATGGATATATACCGGCAGGAAAATTCCGTGGAATTTAATGCGTTTTTGTTATCCGATTCTCATACTCACGGAAAAAGAAGAAGTATTTTATCGTCACTGCCTATTTACACTATGGACGAGGATTTTCTGAACGGTCTTTTGAATAAACATTCAGTCGCAGAAGCTGACAAGCATAGCATACTGGAATATGCACAGCTGCAAAAAAGACTGACGGAGGATATTCTGAAAACGGATATTATTGAGAACGAGGTTCCGAAGCTTTCAAAGGAAGAATTTGAGCATTATCCGATGTCGCTTTCACTATCCGGAATGTTCTATGAGCGTGATATTCTTTACAGCTATGAGGACTATCAGGAGCATATGAAACAAACACAAGGCTACACCGAGAGTCACACGAATTATATATTGAACCGCACCTCTGCCTACACCTTCCGCAATCTGCAGATTGTTATGCACGAGGGAAAATGGGCGATGGTATCAAAAGGCAAATCCCCTGCGATACATTTTGTTATACATCACCCCAAGCTGAGAAAAGCGATTGAAAGCTTCGTACCGCCCGTTACGGAGGAGTAAAAAACACTGCGTAAAGTATAAATCAAGCCCGCCGGTTTTGCCGACGGGCTGTTTTTTATCGGTGTTTGTTTTGTCTGACTTCTACGCTTCGGTATGGTCTATCAGCTCTTTCAGGTCGATTATCGTTTCTTTTATTTTCGCTCCGTTATCGGTATCGCCGACAAGAATTCGCCTTTCGGCTACCTCCGAAGCTACACGGTGCGTCTGCATATCAGTGCAGTTTTTTATAGCATCGCCGACAGAACGGAAAGGCTCGTGAGCGGTGAGCATTAGACAGTAGGAATTGTATATAAGCGTATAGCCTGCCATTCCCGTGACCTTATGATAAGGTCGGGAGAATCCTCCGTCAATGATTATAACTCTATCGCCGCATTTGACGGGATTTTCGCCTTGCTTATGATGTATGGGGACATGACCGTTTATTATATGCCTGTTCTTCCCCTGTACGCCAAACTCATCAAATATCTTTCCAGCCGTTTCTTTTCGGCTGTTCAATCTGCGGCATTGTAAGCGTGACTTTTATATCGGGCAGCATTATGTTTATTGGCTTTTTGTAAAGATACACCTTTTCATTCAGATGATTGTGATGTATAATTATGACAGCTACAACAAATCGGAGGTAGGTTATGCATAATCTAAAAAACAACACTATATTCCTGTTATATACCGTCATTCTCGGTGGAATTGTCGGTGCGATTATATGGTCATTTCTCAGATTAATGAATCTCGGAATTGAGTTCTTATGGGATTATGTTCCGTCAAATCTGAATTTCCCGTTTTACACCATTTGTGTATGCGTCGGCGGCGGATTTATTATCGGGCTTTGGAAGAAGAAGTTCGGTGATTATCCCGAGGAGCTGGGCACAGTAATCGGCAAGGTGAAGAAGTCGGGAAGATACCCGTATAACAATATTTTTCCCACTCTCGGGTCAGCTTTGTTTCCCCTGTTAATCGGAGCAAGCGTCGGTCCGGAGGCAGGTCTTACAGGCGTGATAGCCGGACTTTGCACCTGGGTCGGAGATAAACTGAAAATATATTTCAGAGAAATTGAGGAGCTGACAAAAATCGGGTTGAGCGCCACTCTGGGCACGATTTTCCGCTCACCGATGTTCGGCTTTATGGAACCGATTGAGTCCGACAAAGAAACCGTCCTTCCGAAATCATCGACAATTGTTCTTTACTTTGCGGCTATTTTAAGCTCGTTTGGCGTGTTTATCCTGCTTGGAAAGCTGTTCGGCGGCAGAACAGGCTTAGCGGGGCTTGAAGCCAAGGAGATTGAGCTGTCACAGTACCTGTACGCCATTCCTCTTACAGTCATAGGAATTGCGGCAGGCTACCTTTATTTTATCTTCAAAAAGCTCACCTTTTCACTGGAACAGAAATTAAAAAAATACACCGTTCTCAGGGCAACAGCAGGCGGCTTACTCCTTGGTGTTACGGGAACACTGCTGCCGCTGACAATGTTTTCGGGAGAGCATCAGATTGTCGAGGTGATGAGCCAAGCGGAAACTATCGGTGCTGTAATGCTGATTGTCATTGCTGTTGCAAAGCTTCTGCTGACAAATATCTGTATCGACTCCGGCCTGAAAGGCGGTCACTTCTTCCCTGTTATCTTCTGTGGCATCTGCATCGGCTGTGCAATGAGCCTGTTGTTCGGAATTGACATGGTATTCTGCGCAAGTATTGTTACCACCGCACTCGTCGGTCACACACTGAAAAAACCGCTTGCAACGGTTCTGCTGTTAATGATTGTTTTCCCTGCAAGGCTGATTCCAATAATGCTTTTTGCAGCCGCATTCGCAAAATTTATAGGAACACCTAAAGCTTTACTGACAAAAGCATCCCATCACGAATCATAATGTGATGGGATGCTTTTTTTGCCGTTGTTATCAGTATTCGTACTCAAAAACCAGCTCGAGTTCTTCTAAAACGCCGCTGAGCAGATTGCTCGTCCTGCTCGGGAACCAACCGACATAGCGGTAACCCTTTGCAGCATACTCATCAATAATTTTGTGATACGGCGGCGTTTTTGTGCTTAAAAATCCGGTTTTCATACTCACCTTAACGTATTCGTACTTTCTCATAGAACATTTCTCCTAAATCATAATGATGTTATTTGGTTTATTGTTTGTTTCTTTGTTGTCTGTATAATACCAAAGCGACTGTGACAAGTTACAGACAAATTTTTGGTTTTTATAAATTACAATTCGATAATTTTGTTTTTTCATATCCTTATCTTCAGGCTTAGGGGGAAGGCGATGACGGAATGAGGGCTGTTGCCTCCATAATAATGAACAGAGCGACCGTTGAATACGGCGAATTCGCAAGAGTAAGCAACGGCGGAGATGTTCGCGCTATTATTGAGCAACAGGGACAATTTGTATGTATGAGAACCACCGTCGGCGGACAATACAACCCGCAGAACATATACAATATGAACCCGACAGACGTTCATTATGAAATTGTCGATTGGGCGCTGTCGGGCAATACGCTTTCTGCTGTCGGAAATTCTCTGTTTTTCTTTAATCCTTATTCAAACACCTGTCCCAAATATTTCCCCGCAAATCAAATCGGAGTAATTTACAACAGGATTGGAGACCATTGCTTTTATGCACCAACCGAAAAATACAGAGAAACTTAACGGAGGTAAGATATGGATAACAACAGCATTGATTTTGGCAAAATATACGGCATTTCGGGCGATTGTGCCGGCGGCCCGTGCGAATTCACGGGAAATGTAGTTCCGAACACACCGTCGCTTGAACAAATTGCAAGCTATAATGTACGTCTGAGAGCCGGTAAGACACAGGAAAACCCCGAAATACAAAGAAAGCTGAGTACTCTTGAAGAGGGATATCAGCAGGGTGTGATTGCAAGATATCCCGAAGAAATCACACAAGCTCCCGCTACAGCCACAGCACCGACCGGCACAACAGGGTTCACGGGAACAACAGGCACAGTCGGCACAATCGGGAGAACAGGAACAATGCAGACGACATCTCAGGAGCTTGCCCCGATAACGGAATATAACCAGCCTTTTCCGGTAACAGGCGAAAGCATACAGTATCTTAACGGATTTATGAGAACGCAGATAGGGCGCAGAATTGAACTGCAGATGCTTGTCGGCAGCGACACGCTTGTAACAAAAGAGGGTTTTCTGCTTGGTATAGGTGCCAACTATATTCTTATAAACGAAATCGGCACTAACGACCTTACAAGCTGCGACTTTTACAATATAAAATTTGTTCGATATTTCTATTAACCCCACAGAATTTTTGCCGTAACGGGATTTGACAGCAGAAAACCGCTGCCAGTCAGGGAAATTGAGTTATCGTCAACGCGAACCAGCTCCATTTTCTGAAGCTTTGCTGCTCTCTTGAAATACTCATCGGGCAAAGGCTTATCAAAGCGCCGCATAAACAAATCATTGCGCAAGCCGTCGCTCAGGCGCAGGCGCAGCATAGAATATTCCTCTTCATCTGCGCCGCAGGATTCAAACACGGTTTTGTTGTCATAGAAATCGGAGAAATTATTTTCAAAATAAAATCTTCTTCCGTCTGTCAGCGAATGAGCCGCAGGGCCTAAGCCGAGATAATCGTCACAGTTCCAGTATTTAATATTGTGGCGGCTCTCAAAACCCGGCTTTGCAAAATTGGAGATTTCATATTGTTTAAAGCCGTATTCAGAAAGCATTCGGCA
Organism: uncultured Oscillospiraceae bacterium; assembly: GCA_958448165.1. Classification (GTDB taxonomy): domain Bacteria; phylum Bacillota; class Clostridia; order Oscillospirales; family Acutalibacteraceae; genus UBA7067. Next base: position 68,696 of record CAUDCW010000009.1, on the reverse strand, counting down.
CATAAAAAGATACAACTCTCTTTCGGTATCTTCATCGGGCAGGCAGAGCTTGTCTGAATTATTATAAAACGGTGTACCCTCTTCAAGCTTCAGCATATATGAAGAAACGTGACTGACATCCGCCGCTTTACAGAATTCAATTGATTTTGCAAGAGAATCAACCGTCTGCTCGGGGATACAGCACATCAGGTCAAGTGAAATATTGCTTATTTGCGAGGCTCTTATTTTATCAATAAGGTTTTCAATATCGGATTTTGAATGACGTCTGCCCAGAATTTTAAGCTCGTTATCGTTTACCGACTGCATACCTACCGATATTCTGTTTACGCCGTATTTTTTCATCAAAGCATAATCAAGCACCTTACCGGAATTTGGATTAACCTCGACAGTTACCTCCTGCAGCTCGGTATTAAAAGAACGAACAACGGCGTCAAGGATTTCTGCGATGCGGTCACTTCCGATAAGCGACGGAGTGCCGCCGCCGAAATAGACGGTATCAACTGTCTTATTCTTATAAAGCCTGCCGTAATACACGATTTGCTTAATCATATTAAGGCAATATTCTTCCACAGCAGATTTTGAATATGAAACAGAATAGAAGCTGCAATACGGGCACTTTTTTCCGCAGAACGGTATATGAATGTATAGTCCTAATTTATCCTGCATAAGGTCACATCTTTTCTATAAAACGCAAGGGCAGAAACAAATGTTTCTGCCCTTGCGTTAGTTGGAAGGTATATGAAAAAAGGAAAAAACTAAGTTTTTACGTGCTTATTATATATTATTCGGGGATGTTTGTCAACTATTTTTTTATTGATTTCGCATAACAATTTGGAATGTCATTCATATTTTTAAAAATATGAGTTTGACAAAAGGGATACAACATTATATTATATATTGGAATGATTAAAATTGACTTTGGGGGTACTGTTCTGTGGCGGATTTAAAAAAAGAAATTGAAAAAAGACGAACCTTTGCTATAATCTCGCACCCTGACGCCGGTAAAACAACACTTACCGAAAAGCTTCTGTTATACGGCGGCGCAATTAACCTTGCAGGCTCTGTTAAGGGTAAGAAAACGGCAAAGCATGCTGTGTCGGACTGGATGGAAATTGAAAAGCAAAGAGGTATTTCGGTAACATCGTCCGTTCTGCAGTTCAAGTACAACGGATACTGCATTAATATTCTCGACACTCCGGGACATCAGGACTTTTCGGAGGACACATACAGAACACTTATGGCTGCCGACAGCGCAGTTATGGTTATTGACGCATCAAAGGGTGTTGAGGCACAGACCATAAAGCTTTTCAAGGTTTGTCTGCTGCGAAATATCCCGATTATCACCTTTATAAACAAAATGGACAGAGATGCCAAAAGTCCGTTTGAGCTGCTTGAGGATATTGAAAATGTGCTGGGAATCAACACATATCCTATGAACTGGCCTATAGGCAGCGGAAAAGAATTTAAGGGTGTTTACGACAGAAAGTCGCAGTCCGTTCTGACCTTTACCGCAAACAACGGTCAGAAAGAGGTTGAGTCACAAAGACTTGCGCTTAATTCAGAAGAGCTGCGTGAGAATATCGGCGATATCTTCTACAATCAGCTTAACGAAGAAATAGAGCTTATCGATGTTGCCGGCGACGAATTTGACACCGAGCTTGTCAGGACAGGCAAGCTTACTCCGGTATTCTTCGGCTCGGCTCTCACAAATTTCGGCGTTGAGCCGTTTCTTGAGGAATTCTTAACACTCACCACTCCTCCCCTGCCCCGTGAAACACTTGACGGCGAGGTTTCGCCGTATGACGAGGATTTCTCGGCTTTTGTATTTAAAATTCAGGCTAATATGAACAAGGCTCACCGTGACAGAATTGCCTTTATGCGTATATGCTCTGGAAAATTTGAGAAGAATATGGAGGTTTTCCATGTTCAGGGCAACAAAAAGCTCAGGCTTTCTCAGCCGCAGCAGATTATGGCGCAGGAGCGTGAAATTGTTGACGAAGCATACGCCGGAGATATTATCGGCGTTTTTGACCCGGGTATCTTCTCTATCGGCGACACAATCTGCACAGCTAAAAACAAATTTCAATTCAAGGGCATACCAACCTTTGCGCCGGAGCATTTCTCTCTTGTTCTTCAAAAGGACACAATGAAGAGGAAGCAGTTTGTAAAGGGCATTAACCAGATTGCACAGGAAGGCGCTATACAGATTTTCCGTGAGCTTAACGGCGGTATGGAGGAAGTAATCGTCGGCGTTGTCGGAACGCTTCAGTTTGAAGTTCTTGAGTACCGCCTGAAAAACGAATATAATGTTGACATTATAATGAGCGGTCTGCCGTATCAATATATCCGCTGGATCGGCAACGACGACATTGACGTTAAATCGCTTGACCTTGCCTCTGACACAAAGCGTATTCAGGACCTCAAGGGCAAGCCGCTGCTGCTTTTCACAAGCGAATGGAGCATCAGCTGGGCGCTTGAACACAACAAGGGATTGATCCTTGAAGAATTCTCGAACGAATAAAAATCGCTGAATAAAATTGTACTTGCATTTATAAAACCCTGCCGAATAGTATTAAATATACTTTTCGGGAGGGTTTTGTTATGCTTTTTGAAATATTTGAGGGTATCAGCAGCTTTTTTCTGTTTTTAATTCTTCACGTCACAGGATCAAACGCTTTTCCGAAGCCGCTGACGCCTAAGGAAGAGGAAATGTATCTTCAGCGTATGAAAAACGGCGACAAGGAAGCCAAGAACAAGCTTGTTGAACACAACCTGCGCCTTGTTGCACATATAATAAAAAAATATTATGCAAACACAAACGACCAGGAGGACCTTGTATCAATAGGAACAGTCGGACTGATAAAAGCCATCAACACGTTTGACCCGAATAAGAACATAAAGCTGTCGAGCTATGCTTCAAGGTGCATAGAAAACGAGATACTTATGCATTTTCGCTCAATCAAGAAAAGAGCGCAGGATATCTCTTTGAATGAAGCGATAGATTCCGACAAGGACGGCAATCCGCTGACACTTATGGACATAATGTCCTGTGAGGATAACATAATCGAGGAGCTTGATACAAAAATCAAATCAGCCAAGGTTCGTGATTTCATCGGTCAGGTGCTTACAAAAAGAGAGCGAACAATAATAATTCTGCGCTACGGGCTTAACAATGAAAAGTCACTGACACAACGTGAGGTTGCCGAGCTGCTTAAGATTTCACGCTCATATGTTTCTCGTATTGAAACCAAGGCACTCAGGAAGCTTAAAAGATGCTTTGAAAAAGACGAAGCACAGACGGCAAATAATTAAAAAATCAAGGCAGAGCAAAATTCTGCCTTGATTTAAAGTTTCGGGTATTTATAAAAAATATGAGTTGTTACAAAATCAGGATATACGGATTTTTCGCGGCATCAAGCACGCTAAGATATGACAGCATATCGTACTCGGAAACCGCAACACAGCCTGCTGTCGGCTCTGCTCCCACATGAAAGAAGATTGCCGAGCCTTTGCCGGGAACTACAGGATTCATATTGTAGTTTATCACAAAGCCGTATTTGTAGCTTGAGTAGTAGCTTATCATATGCTCGGCACTTGTCCAGTCCATATCAGCCGTACCCTCTACCCTTTGGTTATAATACGCCGAGTCGGGGTCATCGACCCAATATGTATCGCTTGTAATCCGGAACGAGCCAAGCGAGGTCTGAGGCTTGTCATCAATATAGAACATATCCCCCACCGAAAACAACCCGTAAGGAGTTTTGCGGTCGCCCTCCACCGATTTTTCATCTACGCCGTTGCTGCCGACATAGCCGTAGCTTGTAAGCTCCAGGTCGGACCAGTTGCCATTTTTATCCTTTTCATACATATCAATCACGGCTGAACTGCCCTGCGAATTGACTATGATAAGCTGTCCGGCAGATAAATTATCAATACTGCAGCCTGCGCTTTCAAGCGCCGAAATCATCGCCTGAGGTGCAGGCTGTGACTGCGGCTCTGTATCAGGCTCTGTGTCTGTCTGAACCTGCCTCGGCGGCTGAGTGCTTTCGGTTTCTTTTTCGGGTTTTGTTTCCTGCTGATTTTTTACAGTCGCTTCCGTAGAGGAAGCAACATTTTCTATATTCTTCACCGCAGGCACGGTCTGTTCGCCTTGCGACACAATGTTGAACACAACAAAGAAGATTGCAACCTCAAGAAGAACCGCACCGACAACGATAAGTGTTTTAAGCAGAACTTTCCTGCTCTTTTTTCTGTTATTCATAAAATCACCGTTAAGAAATTTCGATTATCGGATTTTTGCTTGAATCAAGATAAGACAAAAGCGTTACCATATCGGTTGAAGAAATGTCAACGCAACCGGCGGTTGGCTTTAATGTCCCGGTCCAGCCGCAGATTGTAATAACCGAACCCTTTTTCGCTTTTGCGGAACCCGGCGTTTCGCCGTCACCGTTGTGCTCGATAAAAATATTATAATTATAAGAGTGATTCTCGGCAAACTGCGTGTATGTTTTCTCGCATCCTGTTCCGCTGTACTCGTTTGTTGTCACAAGGCAGTTATAGTATTTTGACGAGGAATCATCGACAAAAACAGAGTTGCTGTTTACCTGCTTGAACCTCAGGTTGGTGCTCGGCTTGCTGAGTCCGTAGCAGAATCCTATTTTATATTCTCCCTGTGGAGTAATATTTTTGCCCTCGCCATAGTCAGTGCTTACACCATATTTGCCAACATATGCGTCTGCCGACATAAGGCTCGTCCATTTTCCGTTGCGCCATTCATACAAGGTCAGTTTTGCGTCCCCTTCTTTTGAATCGGAAGAAACAACCTCAATTCTCTGCAGATTATCGGGAGCTGTTTCGGTCTCGGTTTCAGCTTCAGTCGGCGGCTGTGTTGCCGGTTCGGTCGGAACGGTTGCAGGTGCAGTAGGAGTTTCTGATAAAGCAGAGCTTGCCTGAGATGATTGCGAAGATGAAGCACCTGCGTTATTGCCTGCTGAAGTATTGCCGCCGAGTAAATCCGGAAGAAGGAAAATTGCGGCTACAACAATTGCGGCTACAAGAACAACTGCCCCGACAACAATCGAAACTATAAGCGCAGTGTTGCTTTTTTTGCCGTCAGGCTGAGTGCTGCTATAACCCGAAGAAGGCTGATTCTGATTTGTCTGAAAAGCGTTATTATTCTGCGGATGGTTTTGCGGCGGATAATTTGCCGGAGGAAAATTATCCCGGTCTGTGCGGGATGGTCCGGAGTATTGTTGCTGCCCGCTATTAACATTATTGTTTGTTACAGGTGCACCGCAAAAGGTACAAAACTTTAAACCTTGGCGAACTGGATTTCCGCACGATTTGCAAATATACTGCGATTGAGTCTGATTGATTTTTTCTGTTTCAGGGTCTTTGCTGTATGCATTTCTATTTTCTGATGTATCAGTGCGGTTAACCGGAGTGCCGCAAGCCATACAGAATTTGCTGCCGTCACCCAGCTGATTTCCGCATTTTCTGCAAAATGCCATTTTTATCACCTCTGCATTAAAATCTGTATTAAAATATACTTATTAGTTTAATTATATTACACGTTTATAGTTTTTTCAACAAAATACAACCGAATATGAAAAATTGAACACAAAAAGCCGATACTCGGATTGAATATCGGCGTTAAAATTCAGGTATAAGTCAACATAAGAGATTTATCTCAGCTTTTTTATTCTATCGGATATTTCTTTAAGCTCCTCTTTTGACAAGTCAGGCAATCTTTCAAGCTTATCTACAAACAGAGAAATACTGTCATCACGCTGTGCGAGTACCAGCTGATTATAAAAGCTGACAACAACTCCTGTTGCAATCGCGAGCACAAACAAGGAATACACGGTTAACAAAACAGAAACAACCTTGGCTATTACCGACGTAACAACAACATCGCCAAAGCCGATTGTAGAGATAACGGCGTAGCAATACCACAATGACTCAAAATATGTATTTATTTCAGGCTCGACCAGCATAATTATCAGCGCAGCGGCAAGCACAAACAGAACCAGTCCAAGCAAAACATTATAAGCCTTTGTACGCTTCATAACCAGATTAAAAATTCTAAGCTTACGCATATTGTTACCTCACATTTTTGCAGAAATTTTGCGGACATAATTTCTCACAGGCAAATAATAAATTATTGCATCGTTAACCCCTAAACGCAAATAAATTACTAAAAAGAAAAACCGTACAGATTCTTGCTCTGTTTTTTCAAACAATGCTCCCTGCCTGAAAAAAATTTATACCAAACAATGCTTTGATTATTTGTCAAACAAAGCGATCCACGAAAGCACAGCGGTGAAACAGATCGCTGAAACAAACAGACCGGCAAGAACACCTCGCCGGTCTGAAATTATTAATCAATTTTAAATAATCATTGGTCTCACTCTCGGTTTAATTTTTTTTTCGTATAAAACGAATATATAAGAAACCTATTAAGTTTATGTAACCAATCTCTGCATCAAAAATACGTTCGGCTGCGAATTATATGACGCACAACCATCAGTACGCTTTTTGGCGTCTTTAACGTTTAACTCATCTTCAAGCCGAATACTTGAAAAAGTGTATTCTCTGCCGTTCGAGCAAAAACACAATTTGAGCTTTTAATGCTTTGAACTTATCATATTTTCGGATTACCCGAACATACAATAGATTAATAATCAAAATATTCAATTGTAATCATTTCACCCAGCAGACTTTAAATATTCATATCCCATATCGGGTAATCTAAAAATGATGAGCATTAAAGTTAAAAAAACAAATAGTCTGAATTTTTATTTTTTAATTGAATGCCGCTTGATTTCTTGTTGAATAATATTCTTAAGTCAGCCTTGTGAATCTGAGCCCGCCTTATCAACGAAGCTCAATGAATTTTCCGGTGTCAGTTCGCCCATAGGACTCAGCTCCTTTCCTTAAGTTCAATTACATTATAACACATATTTTGCTATTGTCAATACTTTTTTTCAACTTTTTTAATTTTTTTAGTAAAAATTTTCTTAAATAAATTTATTAATTTTTCTTGACTTAATGCCGCATAAGGGTTAAAATACATATATGACACAGTGAAAGGGAATGATATTATGGATAATGAATTTGAGGCAGATCTGCTGACTCTGATTGACGAGGATGGCAAAGAGCAGCAGTTTGAAATTCTTGACATTATTGAACAGGACGACAAAAGCTACTTTGCTCTTTACCCGGTATTTGATTCACCGGAAGAGGAGCTTGAGTCGGACGGAGTTTATTATATTTTTGAAACTGTCGAAGAGGACGGCGAAGAGCTGCTTGTTGAGGTTGAGGACGAAGAGCTCAGCCAGAGCCTTGCCGAAATTTTTGAGGACCATTTTGAAAATATGTACGCTGACGAGGAAGTTGAAAGCGACGAAGTTTAATTTTGTCCATCAGCCTGCCTGATGCGTGAATTGTGTTCATATAACCCTACAACTTTAATTTCGGGAGTCCACCTCCCTTGACAGATTGCAGACCTCCCGCTTTGCGGACGAAGGGAGCGTGAAATCAAGGGGCGACACCCACCTGTCTTTTCGTAGGCAGGTTATAATTGCACAATACGGTCAGGCGGGTTTATTTTGAATTTTGGGTCATTGCTTTTGCAGTGACCTTTTTTCGTGCATTAATTTAATTTTTACGGTCACAATAATATCGGTGATTATGTGAAAAAATGCAGTAATAACAAGCTTCTGACAACAGCAGGCGGACTTGCGACAGGCTTTTTCAACGGACTTCTGGGCGCAGGCGGCGGAATGATAGCTGTGCCGATTTTGTCGCGCAGACTCAAAGCAAAGGAAGCGCACGCAACCTGCGTTGCAATAATTCTTCCGATATGCATCTCAAGCGCTGTAGGATATCTGATGCGTGGTGCAGTAAAAATTCAGGACGTTGCCCCCTATCTTCTATGGGGTTTACCCGGAGCAATTGCGGGAACATTTCTGCTGAAAAAGCTTGACAACAATATAATAAGAAAAATATTCGCTGTTTTTATGCTTTGGGCAGGGATAAGGCTGATATGGAGATAGTATGGAGCAGTGCCGCCGCTTTTTTTGCAGGAGTATTCAGTTCTATGGGAATGGGCGGCGGCGGAATAATGATTATTTATTTCGGGCTTTTCACTTCAATTCCGCAGGTGACTGCGCAGGGAATCAATGTTCTGTTTTTCATACCGATTGCAGCCTTATCTGTCATAATCTATCATATTAAAGGCTTGATAGACTGGAAAACAGCTCTCCCCTTTGCCGCACTGGGCATTCTTTCTTCCTTTGCCGGAAGTTATCTGGCGAATATTATTGACGGAAAGCTTCTTTCAAAAATATTCGGTGTTCTGATTTTGATTATGGGAGTAAGACAGCTTTTCAGCAGAAACGACAACAAAGGAAATAAAAAAGATATTAACAAATAAAATTTATATAGTAATCTGACCATTTTCGTGGTATAATTTCAGTATAATATTTTCGGACGGTGATAATGTGAATATATCAGTACTGGGATGCGGACGCTGGGGTTCGTGCATTGCATGGTATCTTGACAAAATCGGCAACAACGTATATTCCTGGGGTTTATCTGAAGCCCCCGATTTTCAGTCGCTCAAAAAAGAACGCAAGAACGAATATCTCTCCTACTCGCCTGAAATGACGATTACAGACGACCTTGAAGCCGCTGTTGAACACGGTGAGATAATAATAATCTCAATAAGCTCGCAGAATCTGCGCAGCTTTTTGCAGAGAGTAAACAAATATCCGCTTGACGGCAAAATTTTTGTTCTGTGTATGAAAGGCATTGAGCAGACAACCGGCAAACGGCTTACCGAGGTTTTTGAAGAATACATAGACAGCACAAAAACTCCGGTTGCGGTTTGGGTTGGTCCGGGACATCCGCAGGACTATGTAAAAGGTATTCCGAACTGTATGGTAATCGACAGCAAGAACGAAGCTGTCAAGAAAATGCTTGTTGACAGCTTTAACAGTGAGCTTATAAGATTTTATATCGGAAACGACCTTGTCGGCACCGAGGTTGGCGCAGCGTCTAAAAACGTGATTGGACTTGCCGCAGGTATGCTTGACGGACTGCACTGCACATCGCTCAAAGGCGCTTTGATGGCGAGAGGTACAAGAGAGATTTCACGCCTTATCGGCGCTATGGGCGGCAACGAGATGTCGGCTTACGGGCTTTGCCATCTTGGTGATTATGAAGCGACCCTCTTTTCGCAGTGGAGCCACAACAGACGTTACGGCGAAATGTATGTTCAGGGTGAGCATTTTGAAAAGCTTGCAGAGGGCGTTTACACAACAACAGCCTTGCTTAAGCTCGGCGAAAAATATAATGTTGACTTACCGATAGCCAAGGCAGTTTACGAGGTACTTCACAGCGACAAAAAGCCGATGGATATTCTGTCGGGATTATTCTTAAGAAGCATTAAAAGCGAGTTTGAGAAATAATTTTTTTATAACGATATAAAGTTTTAAGCCACCCGGTTTTCTCGGGTGGCTTTTTTGTGCGTCAAATTCAAAATATGACTTCGGTGGGTATAGATTAAAAGTACCGATTGACCAGATGATTTTGTTTGACATTATCAATTTACAATCCAGTATGGATAGAGCAACGCGTCAATTACCGTGTGAGTATTCTCGCCTATCTTAGTTGCCCAACGACGAAAACACTCGCCGTTCCACTGCATATATTTCTGATGATTCGCAGGCATATGCGCCTCTACAGTACTGTATTGATTCGGCCTGCCGTGCAAACGAGGATGGGAACATATGTGATTGCCGTTAAAGAATACTTCAACAGTAGATTTAGTCAATCGGACATCTACCTTTTGCTTGATGTACTCATACGGTACGGAGTAGTTCATCCTGTCAACCGAGATGTGATAATTCGGAGCAACTGTCGCAACCTTCCATTCGGATAATTCAAACGGTCTTTTAGGAAGCGGAAGAAGAAACTTTTGTTCTTTCTCAAACTCCGAAGCACGACTTCCGGCACGTTTTTGAAACGGCTTGTTATTGAACAGATACAGACGCTCCAGTATCGCCTTGTTTAATTCGGAATGAGAGAGGAATTGTCTGTTTCTCAACGCCGCTAAAATAAAATTTGAAATGACTCCTACAGTACCCTAAACCATTGCTTTGTCCTTAGGCGCCCTTACTCGACACGGTAAGATAGCAGTTGCGTAATGCTCTGCCATGTCGTTGTAGGCTTTGTTAAGGATAACCTCACCTTTTCTGTGTGAGGTAACACCCGTTTTTAGATTGTAGCACTGAATGATGCGTGTAATGCCGCCAAAATATCTGAAAGCATTGACATGTGCGGTAATCCAGCACTCCTCATTCATAGAAAAGAACGCTTCTGCATACGCATATCCGCTATACGGCAGACAAGCAACGAAAACGTAGGCAGGCATTGGTTCACCAGTGTCGGTGTTTACCACCTTAGCGGTATCTCCTGCCCAATCAACCTGGAGAATTTCTCCCGGCTTGTGATTCAGATGCATAGTTGCGTTTGCCTTGACGGAATAATCCCGATAATACTTTTTGAACTGCGTCAGTTGGTAAGGTAATTCTCCGTTATTGCGGCACTGCTCACAGTATTCCAACCAAAGAAGATTGAGAGTAACTCCGCTGTTCCGCATCTCTTTGCTAACATGTTCATAGTCGGGCATTTTGTACTCCAAATGTGTTTTCGCGCTTGGAAACAGGAGTTTGGCAAGCTGAGCGTCGGACATATCCTGTTCTGAAGAGGATATGTGATTTTCTTCTCTGCAGCAAGATTCAGCACCTGAATTACAGTAGTGCGTGAACAGCCGACACTTTGAGCAATCTGTGTTTTGTTTAACCCCAAGCTGCTCAGTCTCAGGATTTCGCGGTAATTGGTCATGTGGTGACCTCCTTTGTTGTATTCACGCTATGCGTGTAACAACGTCTTACCGCAGGTCACAACACTGTTCAATCTCGCCGTCGAGGGTGTTCAACCATAGCGACGAAGGTGTACAGTTTTGAGCGACGACGCTGTTCAGTTTTATCCGTCGCAACTGTTCAAGTTAAACGGCCGAGGTGTTCAGTTTGGTGCGCTATCTTCATCATACCGTCTATTCCTGCCGAGCCCCCGTTTCTCTTTACTTTCAGATATGCCTTGTTCAGTATAGCTTCTAGTAAATTTTCTGCACCGTCTTGTCTTTCCGTTTCAGGCTGAGCAACGCTACACGCTCCCTTGTTACTATCTGTTTCCACCATACCCTCGCAAGGGTAGCCGACTCTCTCCGTTTTCTGTGGTCTTTGCATTACTCCACCGTCCTTTCGTTTCCAAGACTATTATTGTTCGGTCCTTTACGAAAAAAACTTTTCCGCTACTATGACCTCTGCTGACTTCTTGCAATTCAGCTGTACATCACTGCACAGTTTGAGCGGGTGTCAATCTATCTGTCCTTCGCCCCACTGCAAGACCTCCCCAGTTAAGAACAGTAACCTTCCTCTCATATATCCGCCACATTTACACCGCAGAGTTCGGGCAGTATTGGACTTTGCTTTGTTTAGCAAGCTCGTCCGCTCTGCATATACCTTATATGTGATTTCTGTTCGTCAGACCGAGAGTTTGCTTTAGGCTTACTTCATACTCCACCTCACGATGGACGCACTCGCCCACAGCTAACAGTTCCTACTGCCAAGCCTGTAGTGGACTTTCACCACCAAGTCACTGCCCATTCCGGACAAACCTAAAAAACGGCGGTACTCCAAAAGGTGCCCCCGTTTTTCTTTATTATTTTTTAAATAATCTTGAAAGAAGCCCTTTGATTTTTTTCTTGATGTGACTATTTTCTGTATTATATTCGATGTGACTATTTCCTGTATTATCTTCGGTAAACCTTACATCAAAATTGTCGTCAACAGGCTCTCCAAAGATTTGAATGTTTTCATGCTTAAAATAATCCCACACGGTACAGTCTTTGTCGATATAAACCACTAAATTCTCTGTTTCACAAGGAACTAAATGCAGCGTAATAGGATGATAGTGATATCCACACCCGAATATGCCGAATATTTCCATATCCACTTCTTTTGGCAAAACCAATTTTTGCAGAGCAGTATTACTAAAACAATAACTCCCTAAAGTAATTGGATTTTCGGAAAATATAACTTCCTTTAACAAGGTGCAATTATCAAAAGCATCCGCTTCAACACGCTGTACAGAACTTGGTATGTGCAGTGTACCGGCTTTAGAGGCAGGGCACCAAAGTAATTGTGTCATATCAGCGGTATAGAGGATACCGTCAACAATCGTATAATTTGGATTGTTTTTATCAACAATAATTTCTTCTAAAGCAGAAACATATTTGCTGCCGATCTTTCCAAATTCATTTACCGTTGCAGGAATGAAAATCGACTTTAGTTTGCGGCTCTTTTCAAAACATCCATCACCGATTGACTCAAGATTGTCGGGCAGCTTTATGGCATCTAAATTATTTTCGGAAAAAACTTGAGCTCCAATCTTAGTAACAGAATTAGGTATAAATATCTCTTCAATTGAGCAGTCCTTAAAAGCACCGTCGGCAATCTCTGTGATTCCTTCGTTAATATATACATATTTTACAGGAGTATCAATTCCCTTCCCAAACCAACTTTTCCAGTATGGGCGATACTCTGTATGATCCTCGTCGTGATACCCTGGATATGTTAGTTCATAATGAAAATTGCTAATTGAGCCTTGACCGTAAAAAGTAAGCACCCCATTTGCGTAGTGCTTCCACTCTACTGCACCGAGCACACCTGATTCTACAATTTCAATACTTTCCGATTCGTCTATCAACTGTTTCCAATCCATAAAAATTTCCTCTCGTTTTTCTCTTTTGTAATGCAAAGTCACACTAAGCCAACTCACCATGCATTCATCACACTTGCCAACGCATCAAAGCGTTCGGCTTCAATGCGCGAAAAAATCATATTTTTGTGAAAGTTGTACTAGTTAGGAAGAAGTGTTATCCTTTAAGTACACTTGACAAGTTCACTAAAATCTGATATAGAAGAATCGGAAAGGTGTGAGATATGATATTCAATAATTCACAAAATCTATCTCATAAAAAACTACCTCTTCTTGTATCTGTACACAATGCGGGTTTTTGCACCTTCGGAAGGTGTTGTTGTCCAATTTGTAGTGTCATACTTATAATAATTAAACAATTTGGTATAAGTAGTATAATTACATCTTTTTACTTCAGTTTGATTTGCTGAATATTGATTCCCTCCAAACCACCAATAAGTATCATTGCATGCAGAAGTATTACGCCAATTATAGCAATATCCATCATAATACTGAGGGGATGTCACTGCATTTGAACTAAATGCTGCATGAAATGTATTAAACTCGCTTGTTTGCGAACCGTAAATCTGACGGTTTATCGCACCGTGATTTCCTCCTCTACACCAATGCCAATATATATAGCCGATAGTTTGTGTTGACGAAACTTTTGTTACAGTTGTTGATGTTTCACTATCGCTTTTTGGTGTTTTATTATATTGTGTGTAAAGGTAGTTTGAGGTACTGAATCCGGAAGGAAATGCCGAAACATAATCTATGTACCCGCTAACAGCATTCACAAGAGAATAACCGTTTTGAGTATATCCGGATAAAGAAGGCTTATAAGATGTTGTGGTAACCTTTTTTGCATACTGTTTTTCACTCTCAATAATATAGTTTGAACTCGACACACCTGCCGGCAATGATGTAACCCATCCTGACCAAGGGTTCGCCTCCATAACAGCATACACATTATGATTATTCTCAATTACAACTATTGAATCGCTTTTAATGTAAATCCCTCCGCTGCCGTTCGTAATCCAGCCCCGGAAGGTGTATCCCTCTTTTTCGGGGGTTGGAAGCTCTCCGTATTTTTCTCCAACTGTTACTGTCTTTGAGCTGAAATATTTACCCTCTAAATTAAATGTGACAGTAACTTTTTTTCTGTTTGAATTTGATGACAAATTATTATTCTTGTTTTCATTATTATTCTTGTAAACGCTACTGTTGTTCGATGAGAAATCAGAGGCTGATTGATGACTGCTATTTTCCGAATTTGCTCCTGTCTCCTGAATAGATTTTTCTTTTCCCAAAGAAATCACAATAGTTACAGTCGTGCCCTCAGGAACCTGCTGATAAAATTCCGGTTCCTGACTTATAACAAGTCCTTCCTTAATGTTATCATCATAACTTACTTCGGTTTTTACAGATAATCCTGCCTTTTCAAGCGCAGCCTTGGCATCTGCTTCTGTAGAACCAATAAGATACGGAACCGTAGACTGCCCGTGTTCAGGAGTAACAATCTCTCCACCCTTACTGACAGTAAGAGAAATGGTTGAACCTTTTTTGCTATACATTCCACCTTCGGGAGATTGCAGCACTATTTTATCAGCGTCAATATATTCCGACTCAATATTACCCTCAACACATGCGTATAAATCCGAGCTTTCAATTTTATTGATGGCATCATCCCTGGACATTCCCTCAACATTAGGCGTAACTACCGAACCTTCAGGAACATTTATATCATCTGAAAACAGCGATGCAAATGAAATCACGCCGGTATATAGAAGGACTCCACACACAAGAATAGCAGAAAGAAAAGTTGGAACTGCAATTTTCAACCACAAAGGCCATGAATAAACATCTATCTTCTTGATTTTGCCATAACGTCTCTTTGCCGGATACTCTGCTTCAAGCTCATCAACAAATGTTTTTACATCAGGGGTTCTGTCCTGTACTCTTACGTTCATAGCATTCAATATAGCAGTTTCCCTGACCCGAGAAATATTCTTATTAATTTTTCTCGGCTCAACAAGAATATCCTTATTCCGGCTTTCAAACTTAGCTCTTCGCTCCATAGCGTCCGGAGGGGTTTTTCCTGTAATCATTTTATACAAGGTTGCAGCAAGGGCATATACATCAGTATGAGTTCCCTGGTCGCCATTACTTCTATACTGTTCTTCAGGAGAATACCCCGGTTTAATTATAACAGTAAGACTGCGGCTATGAGATGTTGTTGCATACCGCGAAGCACCAAAATCAATCAGTTTTGTATTGCCGCTCTTAGTAAGGAAAATATTGTCGGGCGCAATATCTCTGTGAAGAATGCCCGCTTTATGAACTATCTCAAGAGACCGCATTATAGGCATCAGCATTTCAACTGCTCTGTCCTCCGGGATAACACCCTCTCTTTTTATCAAATCAGTGAGGGTTTCGCCGTCAAGGAACTCCATAATTATGTAGGCTGTTTCGTTTTCAGCGAAGCTGTCAAACACTCTTACAATGCCTTCTTCATTCTTAAAATTTGCTAATCTTTTGGCTTCATCAACAAATTTGTTTAATCCCTCTTCAAATTGTTCTTTCTTTTCACCTTTAAAAACAGAAACCTTTGTCTGACCCGGCATTCTTGTTGAGAATTCGCTTGGAAGATACTCCTTGATAGCAACCTTCATCTCAAGCTTACCATCCCATCCCAAGTATGTTACACCAAAACCGCCAAATCCTAAGACCTTGCCAACAATATATCTGTTATGAAGTATTACACCCGGTTCCATATGAATTTGCTCTTCTACAGAAGTTCCTTCTATATATCCGCAGTGAGGACAAATATCATATTCTACTCCATACTCCTCCATACAACCCAAACATCTTTTTTGCATTTAGAATTCTCCTAACCTTAAGCATAGACTCATGTTTTTTGGATTAATCAAAGACAAATTCATTTTTAAGAGCCATTAACTCCTTAAGTTCCTGTGATTCAGAACACTTTTTTTCGTAACAGGTTTTATTAATTGGAATTTGTCCTCCTTGTGAATAGCTTATCATCAACGTATTCTGATATGCATTCCCGAGCATCCATGTCATCAATCTTTTAGCCGCCGCCTGTTCGTTTGGTGAGCCGTCTCCCAAGCTCCATTCGTATGTAAAGTTGCACTTAATATTACTGTTGGGATACGCACAATGCCAATCATATTTAGATAGGTTCTTTTTTGCAGCTTGGACATTCATTGTTGACGAGAGCATCACCGCACACTCGTTATTTCCTCCAGGGAACACACCCCCATCGTACTCTTTGTTTGACACCTGAGGAAAGTTTTTAACAATCAACTCTCTGACACTTGAATCAACTGCAACACCTGTTAAATCGCTTAAATCCAAATATGAATCAAATGTATTTTTATCATAGTCAATATAGGAAGTACCATTTGTTACCACAAACGCCACCGGAATCTCAATTCCTAAAGGTATTTTCTTTTCATAATCATAAAAATTATCATACTGATTCAAAAACAAACAGTCATCTGCCTGCTTTGAATTTAGAATATCGCTGACATCCAAGGCAGAAGTCAAAATATCATCTGATATTCCGTTGCTCTCAAAAAGTTCAGGCAGGTTATTTTGGCTTGCCGCATCTTTCAGCTTTTGTGAATACTCGTTTTCACTGTATCTAACAAGATTAATTTTCACCTTTTCAAATTTACTTTCAAAGTCATTTTTGATACTATTCATTGCGTCAATTTCAGATGAATTATCATCCGCCGAAAACCAAACATCAATAGTTGCCGCATCAAGCTCCTGTTCAAGACGCTTTTGATTGTAAGAATTGTAAACAATAGCAGAGGCTGCAGCCAGCAAAACACAAGCCACAGAGATTCCTGATATTCTACGGCGTTTTCTCTTTTTCTTTTCTTTTGCTAAAGTAGCTACATGTCTATCACCGTTGACTGCCTTTAAAAATTCCGGCACTGTCCTGAAGCGCATATGCTTTTCAATAGCCATCGCCTTCATAACAGCATTGCTTAGATTTTCAGGAATGGTATCATCCAGTTCATGCGGTGATACAACAGTATCATTGATTTTTCTGTTTGTGGATTCGTCCGGTTTTATACCGGTCAACATCACATAAAGTGTCGCACCAAGAGCATAGATATCGTTCCATGGTCCGGGCTTTTTTGAGTTATCATACTGTTCAGGCGGAGAATACCCGGGTTTAAGAATAATATCTGTGACTTTTTCATTAGTGTCTGCGAGCTTTGCCGCTCCTAAATCAAGCAACTTAATTTTTATTTCATCATTCAAAGAAATATATATATTATCAGGCGCAACATCACGATGAATTATTCCTTTATCATGAAGAGAGCAAAGCGCATTTCCTACTTCATTTGTTATATGCAGCGCAAAATCTCTGTCGATTTTACCTTTATTCTCTGAAAGGTAGTCATTCAAAGCGACACCCGTTAACAACTCCATAACAATATATGCTGTTCCGTTTGCTTCAAAAAATTCAAAAACGTTAGGTATGCTTCTATGAGAGCCGAATTTAGCCATATTCCTTGCTTCAGCAAGAAAACGGGCTATACGATAATTGAACTCCTCTTTTGCTTTTTTATTTACGATTACCTGATTTGTACCTTCCGCTCTGGTCATAAACCTGCTTGAAAAAAATTCCTTTATCGCAACAATAGTATCAAGTTTAGTATCCCATGCACGATATATAATTCCGAATCCGCCGGAGCCTTCAACTACACCAATCAAATATCTGCCAAGAAGCATTGTTCCCGGCACAAGATGTATCGGTTCCAAAGTTTCTTCTGTATATACCGCCCCGCAAAAAGGACAAATATCAAAATCTTCTCTGTATTTTTTGAAGCACGAGTAACAAAGGTGCATAATATCACTCCTGAATATAATTATCCCAAGTAAATTTTTCTCCGCATAAAGGAACAAAAACAAACAATGTTTTGCCTATTTCTACAATATCAAACGCCTTAATAATCTGAGAACGATCTACCAACTCATCATTCAGATATGTCAGTCCGCTGCTTTCTCCCGGTGCAATATAAAAATTCCTCTTTTTAGGCTCGTAAGTTATCCACGCGTGTTTTATTCTTGAAACAGACTGATCGTCTGAAATAACGATAAGATTATCCGTACCTCTGCCTAAAGAATTTTTCCCTGAGAATATGTTAAAGCTTTCCCCGAAGTGACTTCCTTTAACACACACTAACCATCCGACAACAGGCTCAGACGAAGCACCTGACTTACCACGCTCTTTATCGACATGAAAATACCCGAATGTTTTTCCATTCTCTGTCTGTTTTAATTTACTGATTTCTTCAACAGAACCGTCCTGCACATCGTTATCATCTCTGTTTTCCACATTCTTATTATCCGCAACCTTTTCAGGATAATCTGATTTCGCAAAAATCACTTCTCTTTCTGTGGATTTTTCCTTCTCTTCTTCCCGTGGAATAAAGGAAGCGGACTTTAATGAGTCGTTGTGTTCTGATTTGCTGTTTTCTTCGGAATAATCATCATTAAACATACCAACTGTTTTTCGCTTATTCTTTCCGTTTTTTGCTTTTTTCTCATTGGAACTTTTCTTTTTAAGAAATTTTATATCCATGTTTTTATTATCGGATGAATCATGATTTGTATTTGATTTATTTTTTGCTTCTGCTGTACTCGCTCCGCAATGCGGGCAAAATTCATACATTTGCCCGTCATAATAATGGCCGTTGACACACCGTCTCACATCTCTTTTTTCCATCAATTATCAGCTCATTTCAATTTACCGTAAATGTAATAACGCTTTCTGCATCTTCACCGGCAATAGTCTGATATAAAGAATAAGTGTATGTTCCAGATTTGATATCATCAGGCAGTTTAACTCCATATTCAAGTGCACTCGAATCTGACCAACACTCTAAATCTTTACTCTCATATAACGTTCCATCTTCATTATAGAGATCTCCGCCGTGCATCATATTGGACTTTTCTTCATCCGTAAAATTTATTTTATAGCTATACTTACCATGAATAACAAGTCCGTCACTTTCAAAAATTGCGCCATCGGGTGACACACAAGTATATCCGTCCTTTGAAATTTCTGTGCTTTCAATCTTAATAAATCCGATGTCGGTTATTCCGGTTATTTTTATATCTTTGACATTTACTTCATCTGCGGATGAAACCTGTACCTCCGAATCAGTTGATGAACTGTTCGTTTTATCATCAGTCGGTTGATTTTCCGATGTAATATTTTCACTTGATAATGGAGCTTGTGACTGAACATGCTGTTCTGTCTGAGAAACAGAATTATTATCACTACCATTGTTAAATGCAAATAATAAAATGATTGCGGCAGCGGCAATTAATGAAGCCGCTATTATAATAATCAGCAATATTTTCTTACTCTTTTTATTTTCATTCGCTATACCGGAAGTTGCATCTTCTCTCGATGAAGTAACATTCGTTACAATATTATTACTCCTTTCACTATGGTCTTCTGTGATTTTTCCTGCAGCAAACTCCGACTCATCATTCTGTACACCATAGGAACCCGGCTCTTCCTCATCAAATAAACCTATTGTTTTTACGTTTTTTTCAGTTGGAATTCTTGTATTCGATTTTACATGCGACTCATTTGCCTTACCCTCATTGCAATGCGGACAAGATTCAAATCTGTCAGCATCAAAAAAATGTCCTTTTTCACATTTAATTACATTCATTGTTCAAATTCCTTTCAAATTAATTTTTATAGTAATGACTAAAAGCAGCAACTCAATGTTCCTATATATTTTTTATTCAACATAGCATAACCTTGTGCTTTCTGAACAATCGTAACACTAACAACGCATACACTCCTCTTATTGAGAACGCCTTAAATACAGAGTGTTCTCTCCGTCATAGCAAAACACCTTTATTTCATTCTGATTCAGCATTTCAAATTTCCAGTAATTATTTTCAGTACCATCATTAAGAATAGTTGTATAAACGCCGGAGCTGAATTTATAACATATGACTTTTTCGTCATTGTTTTTACGGCCGAAACTTGGCAAATTATAATCACTTAAACAATTTTCGTCAAAAGTCAGAAAGTATTTTGCATCGGTGTTCTTGTCGCTTTCTCCTACCCATAAAGTATCTCTGAAGAAATCATATATGTATTTATCAGATAGAAGAATTTTTTGCACATATTCATCATCAGAATAATTCAATAATTCTGAAACTACTTCACGCTTATCATCTTTGCTGCAGAAAATCAGTATCTTCGTATAATACTCTGCTTTATCATAACTGCCGGCAATTTCAAATTGTTCTTTTGCATTATCACGGTCGGATTCATCTCCGTTGTCTGCATAAGCCGACAAATATGAAAGACCTTTTTCATATGCAGAAATCTGAGAATTACTAAAAGGCTTTTCCGCTATCATTGCATCAGAACGACTCCTACCGTTAACCGTCAAAAGCAAAATACATACAACAGCAAAAACAACCAGTATAATAACAGAGGAAACAATAATTATCAGCTTTTTACTTCTTTTTTTCAACGCAACCGAAGTGGTGTTGCCGCTATATTGTGAATCCTCATATATTCTTTCTCTATTACTGTTGATTATTTTTTCCGGCTCATTATACGAATCTATTTCACTTCTTTCGGGAATAACCGATTCATTTTCGTTATTCTCAGAATTATCATTATCTTCCCAAATACCTATAGTAACATCTTTTTTTATTTTTTCTTTACTTGATTCCTGTCCGCTATATTCA
The DNA here is from genome assembly GCA_958448165.1 of uncultured Oscillospiraceae bacterium. Lineage (GTDB taxonomy): Bacteria > Bacillota > Clostridia > Oscillospirales > Acutalibacteraceae > UBA7067. Next base: position 48,095 of record CAUDCW010000009.1, on the reverse strand, counting down.
TTTTTTGCCGCACTCACACCACAGTGTGGACAGGATAAAAATTTGTCTGCATCGTAAAAATGTCCGTTTTTACATTTAATTACATTCATATTTAGTCCCTTTCGCGAATTATTTAATTTTAATCAGAGCCAAAGTCATATTATCTCTTGCTATTCTTTTTGATTTGGAATAATGCTTTGCTTTAGAATCTAACGCTCTTAATGCATCAGTCATATTGGCAAAATTAGACAATATCTCACAGACTTCGTTATCGGGCACAAGCTTATACAATCCGTCGGACATAATTATTATTCTGTCACCACTTAAGGTTTTAAACGGTTCTTCGTTGCAATCGCACATGGGCAACCCTCCAATTCCCAGAAAGCTGACCAAAGCATCTCCGTTGACCATTTTCTTGTCATATTCGTTTCTTGAAATAGTACCGCTATCCAAATCTTTTTTTAATTTAAATGAATATATATGATCAACTGTCAGCTGACGCAAATTATTGTTCCGCACAATGTATATCCTGCTGTCTCCGACTGAAAGCCAGAAAACACCTTGTTCGTTAATCACAATCGAAGCCAGAGTTGAGCCTGCTTTGAGCCACTCGCCTTTTTCATCTTTCAGACTGCGAACTGCTTCATCAAGTATCCCTGCGGCGTTAATTAACATTTTATATGCATCACCGCAGGAATGATTCTCACGGAATATTTCCAGCAGCTTTTCGACTGAGAGACTACTGGCCAATTTGCCGCCTGCAAATCCACCCATACCGTCGCAAACGGTTACAATAGCATTATTTGATTTCATCTCATATCCGGCACTGTCCTGCTGTTCTTCACGATCGCCTATAACTGAATATATGACAACCTCACAGATATTGTTTTCGTCAGAAATAATATAATTGTCTTTATATCGCTGCATAACAAGCAATCCTTTCTATTCATTCCATATAGCAATTGCTGAATAATTATCCATTTCCCGGTCTTTGCCGTTTTGCCTTACAATATCTGCCATAGACAAAAGCCATTCCTGCACAGAGTCTGATTTCTTTAACAAAGTACACATAGTATTTTCGTCTATCAATTCCCAAAAGCCATCGGAACACAACAAAAACGCCTGACATTTTTTCAATGGCACAGGCGGCATAAGCTCATACATAGGCTCGTCCCACTCAACTCCCATTACACGCAAAACAACATTTCTGTCAGGATGTTTTCTTATTTCCCTTTCCTTAATCTGCTTTGAAAGCACCATCATCTGAGGAATGCTATGGTCAAGGGTTCGAGCCTTTACCTTATTACTTTTGAAAACATAAGCTCTTGAATCCCCGATATGACCTATATATGCCGTACTGTCATCAATAACTATCGCAGTAGCGGTCGTCTTCATACTTCTCTTAGCTTTCATAACAACCTGCTCCTGCATCAATATATCTTGTGCGGCAGAAAAGGCAAGGCCGAGAAAATTAGACATATCATCTGTTTTAGCAAAGTAGTCGCCAAAAACTTCCTTGACACAGGCAGATGCAATATCGCCCATACCGTGACCTCCCAGGCCGTCACAAAGGACAAAGCAGTAATTGCCGTTATTTTCAAATGCGCCAACCGCATCCTCATTAATTTCTCTGTCACCTATATTAGTAAATATTGAATATGAAATCATAAATAACATCCTATTACATTTTATGATACTCTATCAATTTGCACCAGGGAGATATTATTTTTATTCATTACCCTTCCGTATGTCACGGTCCCAGGTTCCCAATTCCCCTCAGCAACAGTAATGTTATCTCCATCCAACGCAGTTACAAAAACCCAATGTCCATATGTAGCATCTGCGCCATTACCATAATAATGAATAACATCCCCAACCTGAATATCATTGACATTAACATTACTTCCTATAGAATAGCCCCGACTGCCGGCAACCTCAACCTGCATCATGTGAGCCATTGCAAAACATTGACTTCCGCGAATAGGTTGCCCTTTCCAACTCTCAACATAATACATAAAATTATTAGGGTTATAACTACCCGGAGAAAAATCTTTATTTATTTTTAACTGCTCAACCTCAGCTTCAATTGAAGTTTCAGCTTTCCGCACTGATGCCGGTACACTTTTCACCTCAGCTTCAATTGGAGTTCCAACTTTCTGCACTGATGCCGGCACACTTTTTACCTCTTCCGTTAAAGTATCGCCGTAAAGCTTTCTCAACGCAATATCAGTGTTCTCAAAGTTGTCGGCTGCGTGATTTGCGATTGTCACACCCTGCTGCAATGTTGAATTCAAGGATACAAAGAAGGTAATCAGGCGAGTCATTTTTATAATCATATTGACTGCCATCGCCATACTCATACACGCTTTCATATTCTTCATTGTATTAACCGCCAGTTTGTATTGTGTTTCAAACTCCGACGCAATCTCCGCAAGCTCGGCGCTCTGCGCTCTTAAGTCTTCTACAGATATTTTGATTTTGTCACTCATAATTATCCCACATCCTCAAATTAAGCGTTTGTATCATTTGTCAAAAATGAATCAAAACTGCAAATATTTATTCCATTATTCAGATTTGATAATTCGTAGCTTTGCAAGCTGCTGTTTATAACGGTACTCTCTGCCAACGAATTAACCGAAGCAGCTGTAACTGCTCCTGATGAAAGTGCTGAACCGGTAAGGGAGAGTGCAGAACCAATCATTGTATCAATATGCTGAAACTCGTTGGGCAAAGCTTGCTCCGCTTCGCTGAATAAAGCCGCAATTTTATTTAATGCCGCCGAAAATTCAGCCATGTCTTCTGTCAATTTCTGATGTGATGATTTAATGGTTGTTATATTTTCGTTAATCCAGTCGCGCTCCTTGCAATTCCAGTCATTATGTTCAACTACCAAGCTTAACCTTGAAGCACTATTTTCTATTTCGCTGTTTGCATTCAACGCCATACTCGCCATTCTGCTGAGCTCTTCAGTATCAACGGAAATAATCATAACGATCTACCTCCTCTACCTTTTGAATGATTATTGGCTATTGACGGGAACACGCTTTCAAGCATTTTATTTGCTGCATCTATTACTTCAAATTTATCAGCTGTTTTCTTCCCGTATTCCGAAAATTCTTTTGTAATTTTAGCAGAATCCATTACGAGATTCGCCTGTCTGTTCAGCTTACTTATATATGCCTGGCTTGCATCACCGTCCCAGGTTGCATCGAGTTGTGAAATAAGAGTATTTAATCTTCTGTATAGATTTTCCATTTCCGCAACACAGTTACTTAAAGTATCAGAGCTTTCTCTAAGTCCTTGAATATCTACCGTTATCTTTGACATACTCTGTCCTCCGTTAATAGCTGTCTATAAAAGTCTTCAGATTACCGTCTGTCAGCTGATACCTGCTGACAGTGTTTTTAATATATTCCGCAGATTCCGATATTTCAGAAATAAGCGTTTCTATCCGCCGCTTCAAAATAACAGCGTTCTCGTTAATGGCTGCGGCAGAATTCCCCTTGAATTCAGCCGAAACGGATATTATCTGATTAATATTTTCAAGTGCCGAGTTAAGCGACTCTGCTGATTGCGAAAGATTGCATATATCTTTTTGAGCCGCCATCTCATCAATAGTAATTTGCCCGTTAGAGTCCTTAAATCCCATATTTTTCACCTCTTAAAACTGCAACAGCCTCGTTAATAAAATCCTCTTTTGACACCACGGATAAAGCGCCTGTTTCCTTTTCAAAATAGAGCTTATTATCAGCCTCAATATATATATACACAAATGAATTCTCATTAACATTTGCACACTTAACCGCAATCAGGCGTGTTATAAGATTATGGTCTATGCTATCAAGAACCGTGTCATCAACCTCATATTCTCGAGGAAGAATATCATTAAGCAGCTCAACAAACATATCTTCTGTTACATTCTTTATGTGCAACCGCTTATCTTTTCCGGTCACCATAGTAATGTTATCTTCTAAAAAATGAAATTTATAAATATCAACCCTTTTTTCGTCTCCAACATAGCAAATGTCAAGGGAGGATTCTTTGACTCCAAAAAAGATAGGCTCAAGCACATGTCTAAGATTTTGATTAACTTCAAGATCGCCGCTAAAATCTTCTTCTATAAGTTTTTTTTTGACCATCTCTGAAATGGTTTCCTTTTTTCGTAAAGCGATATTTTGCTGAATATCTTCCAGTGCAGCAATATAGGCATAATCAATATATTTTGCCTGAATCAATCCTCCAAGAAAATAAAGCTCCTCCGGTGACAATATAAATTCATTAACCACAACAACTCCTCCTCTGAATTATATACTTTGTTATCTGTTTTTTCGTTCAAGTTCTCAACAGAATCAATATTTTGCATAATTATTAATAATTCTTCGATCTCCTGCATTGTGTTAAAATATATGCCAAAATTAATATACTTAAACACAATGCAGCAGACGCAGCAGGGGCCGCGCCTGCTTAACAAAGTTCAATGTTTAAGGAAACACGGATTAAATCGTTTGTGCATATTGCACTGTCAGATTTTTCGTCAGGTTGGACAAATAAACCGCAGTAATGCTGTCACATTACGAGGATTTTTGGGTCAGGCTGACGGAAAATATGCAAGCAATATGCGCAAACAGCTATCAGCGTGATTTATTTAGTGTTTCCTTAATTATCAACCAAAGCTATTCATAGTACCTACGAGCGATGCATCTGTGTCCCCAAGCTGTGTAGCCGAAGTATCCATCAGTCTTGCAAAGTCCTCAAGCAGTTGAGAAAAATTTGTAAATGTTGACTGCATACTTTCATACTTTGCAACAAAAGCATTCTGTGCATCGCCCTTCCAGATCTCGTTAAGCCCCAAAATAAGCGTACGCATTTTTGCCATTGTTTCATCATGCTCACTTCTTAGACCTCTGAGTTCTGTTGCCTTACCCTTGAGCAAATCCGGTGTAACCTGAATAAGTGCCATTTCTTATCCGTCCTTTCAAAGTTTATTAATTTTAAGATCTTCGATCTTAATTTACATTGTTTATATTTTGCCAATCCATAACTCATAAAAAAGATTTATACGATTTCGTTTAAAAGCTTGTCAAGATAAGCCAATGCATTGGCAACATCAATATTGGCTTTTTCAATTTCATCGGTAGCGGATTTAACTTTATCCCCAGCCGTAGAAATTGTGCGACTTTTAAAACTGCTGTCAAACATATCTGCTGTCTTTTTCAATTCGGTTTTGCTTTCCTCAAGTATTTCATTTATTTCTTTGAATTTAGTTTGATAATGATTTATCCAATATACAAACTCGGTAATCGCGTCCATAAGCACCCCCTAAATTAGCACAAGCAGATCTCCGTTATGTATTCCGACAGAGGCTGGAGTATCATCATCGTCAAGTACACAGTTGAGCTTCTCGCAAAATACTTTGTAATTTTCATCAACATACTTCCTGTATTCCTCTTTTGAATTCATAAGTCCGATAATCTCTCTGATTAATCTATCTGCTCTTATATCAACGGGCAATTCTACATCCATTGAAAAAAGATTTGCAGAATCTATAACCGTAACAATTATATTATCCATATACGACCTCATCTGATCTCATTATTTGTTTCTTTATGCTACGAATTCAGTGAATCGCCGTATTGATCTGAGAGATTTTCCGTCTCTGAAAACATATTAATCAAACGAACTTTTCTCTGTTCTCCTTCGGTAATCTCAATCAAAAATTCATCTAAACCCGATATAACCTGCTCAAGCAAATTAAATACAGCCTCTAATCTTTTTTCCACAGATTCAGTATTGCTGTAAACATGACTGACAACAGAAGTGTCAATACAATCCGAATCCTCGTTCAAATCCGAAAGGAGTCTTCCGAGTATGTAGTGAGCCTGCCCGACATTATCACGTTCCTTTTTCAGCTTGGCCAAGGCTTGGCTCAATAAATCTGTATCTATACTTATCATCATTATAATCACCTGTCAGGAAGCTTAATTTTGATGCATCTGCCGTTTACAAAAGCATACGCATTACCTTCTCCGGCTTCGAGATTTTTTTCGCTATAGTTAAGATTATTACGAAAGAAGCCGTACATTGCAGGTACGCCGGACAAGGCTATTCCGTTTTGATTTCCTACAATAACTCTTGTCAACGATTCAATTTCATTGTACTTTGACATATCCGCAACATTTCCATACGCAATTATGACAATTCCAAGATTCTGCGCCAATCTGCATATTCTTTCCATAATATTTTTGTTTTCATCAGACACATCATCCACAAATTCTTTAAGATCTGAAATAATTACCGCAATAAGCTCATAATCATATATAAATTTCTTTTCATCAAAATTTTCGGTTTCAGCTTTAAATTTATTCTGAGCTCGTTTTCTGATATTTAGATTATCAACAATCTCATTCAGCATAAGCGACATATTTTCATCATCGTTCGTAAAGGCATACTTGTATGCTGATTCTTTCAAATCAATAGCTGATGCTTTTTTACTGTCAAAAACATAAAGCGTTGTTTCAGGATACTTGTCTGTAATAATCCTTGCAATGTTGTAAAGCACTTGCTCTTGTCCGGAGTTATTTGTTCCGGACAAAAGCATTGAATAGTTGTCAGACAAATCAACACTTAATACGTCAACGGTTTCATATGAAATACCAACCGGTATTAATGTTCTTGTGCAATAAGCCCGTTCTAATTCCACTATACCAAAATGCTCAGGCATTACCGGTATAACCTTTGGCAAAGTCCCATTCCACATACGATTCATTTGACTGAACAGATTTTTCAGATAACTATTTCTTTGAGCATCGTTATCTCCGTCAGCATATATTGCAGCCTGAAACTCTATAGGTGGAGCTCCTTTCAGGAAGCCTCTACCCGGATTCTGCGGCACTTTTGAACCATCTAATCTGCCAACAATAGAAGAATAATCTCCTCTGTCATTCAGCTCAAAAGCAATGGCTCTTTTTATGTTCTGCATTACCCTATATTTAACACCGGTTGTACTGTTTGATGAATATACAAGAAATATTCCGTAAGCGGCGCCATCTCTCGCCACACTTATTAACATTGTCTCAATATCCGGATACAAGTCAAAAAGAGCAGCAATATTATCTATTGCTATAATAATAGCAGGAAGATTTGATGAAATATTAGCTCGATATGAAACAAATGAACTTACAGTTTTTTTATAAAACAGTCTTTTTCTGTTTTCAATTTCTTCAATAATCATCTGTTGGAGCTTATCAATTTTTTCTTTCTCACAGTCAAGCACTATCCCACCTACATGAGGCATTTGAGAAAACACACTCATACTCCATCCGCCGCAGTCGATTCCGTAAATATTAACCTCATCCGGCGAATACAGCAACCCGAGCGATGCGATTATTGTTTTGATAAGATTAGTTTTGCCTGTGGAAGGCGCACCATATATTCCATAATGTCCGTCCTTGATAAAATCAATTGATAAAATTCCCTGTCTTTGTTCTTTGGGAATATCAAACAGTCCGATCGGTATTGACATAAAGTTATTTTGTCTGCTCCATTTAATGCCGTCAAAAGAGTTTTTGCCAATAATTTTCTGAAGAGAAAAACATTTGGGCAATTCCGGCAACCACGGTCCGTCTAACCTTTCAATCCCATTTTCTTTTGCTACACACTCTATATGTTCAACAATCACCTTTAGTTCTTCGTTCAATCTCCCTTTCTCTTCTTTATTCTTTTTAATCCTTCTGCGTTCGCCGTTAACAAGGACTTCGCTTATCAGGCCGCCGGTCTGAGCCCTCTTTTGCGCATTATCATAATACGGAGCTCCGCACCAATATGATTGAAACAAGTCGAAATATTTATCCTCTCCAACTTTTATGAAACATCTGCCTGCCTGTTTTAGGCTTGCGGCATCAGGGCGTTTCAGCATTTCTCTGCTGTCGCCAGCATCTGCAACCTTAAGGCACAAATAAAAACTTGTGTTACCCTTTATCTGCTCATCAACAACCCCACCCGGCTTTTGTGTTGCAAGAACAAGATGCATACCCAAAGACCTTCCAAGACGTGATACTGATATCAGTTGCTTGATAAATTCCGGTTCTTGTGACTTTAATTCTGCAAATTCATCGCATACAATTATAAGGTGTGGTATAGGACACTTTGCTATGCCGCTTTTATATAGCTCCTGATATTTATAGATGTTCAGATTATCTCCGTACTGCTTAAATATACTTTCTCTTCTGCTAACCTCGCTATTAAGGGAATCAAGCGCTCTTGAGATATTTGTATCTATGTTTGTGATTTCACCGATAACGTGCGGTAACTTATTCAAGCCGCTTGACATTCCTCCGCCCTTATAATCAATAAGTACAAAAGCAACATCATGCGGATGATAATTCACTGCCATAGATAAAATCCATGAAATAAGCAATTCACTCTTACCGGAACCGGTTGTTCCCGCCACAAGTCCGTGAGGCCCGTGTACTTTTTCGTGTATATCAAAACAGAATGTTTTTCCTCCGGAACACATACCTATAGGAGCAGCCAGACTTTTGTGTGGAACGGAATTATTCCAACGCTCCAAAACATTCAGCGATTGAACATCATCACAGCCGTATCCCTCTAAAAAAGTTATTGAATTTGGAATCTCTTTTTCCTTAGCAAAGCCCTTCAGCTTTATTGATGACATTTTTCTTGCTAATTTATCAAACTGCTGATCAGTAATGCTCGAGCCATAATCCTCGGTAAAGAAAAATTTTTCATTCACTTCATCTCTTACATACCCACACGGACCATTTTCAAGATCGATAATAAATTTACACTCATGAGGCAACGAGAACAAATCATCGAAAAGGAAGAGAGTCGTAACACCTAAAGACGGATTATTTGTAAGCAAAGTATTCATTATACTTTCTTTTTCAGCTATGCGCTTTGAGCCCAAAATAACGATATAATATGGCTTCTGTATAATAATCCTATTGGTGAAATTTTTATTTAAATTATCGTTTCTGTCCTTAAATACAGCATTCAGGTAATCACAGATCTTATGAACAATGTTATCTCCACCATTATCTTCGTTGTAAAAAGCCAGAAAACGTGTTTCCTTGTTGTCGTCCCAAATATGCGGAAACCACCTCAGAGGCTCCCAGATTTCTTTTTCTTCTTCATCAAATAAGCCGACCAGTTTTACTTCGTTAAAACAATGAGTAACAGTAAGTTCCGTAACAATGTTTTTTATAAATCTTATTGTTTTTAGTCTTTCTCCGATTACACCTATCGTGTTATTTTTCAGCAGAGATATTCTTTTGGGTATATTGTCAACAATTCTGGTTGCTTCAATTATCTGATCTGTAAGTTCCCTTGCTTCGTCATTTTCCATTTGAAAACTTCCGGCGTCAGCTCTGCTTTTCACCTTCACGCACAGATCTTCATAGCCCATTCCTATTCTTATATCAAGAAAATCTCTGTCAGAACATTTTCTTTCCCAAAGATTTTTCTTTAACCCGAATAATATATCATTACATTCAGATGGATTTGGATTTTCTCTGATTATAATATCCCTTTGGGCTCTCGCCGCAGAATCAATTTTTGACTTTTGATCTCTGATATATGCACCGTACTTCTCTTCACGCAGTTTTTCATACTCCTGTGCTTTTTTTATAGCCTTCTTATTAGTTCCTACTGATGAAGCCATTCCTGCAATAGGTGAAACGGCACTTGCTGCTCTTGCTGCAATCAAGGCAGGTGATGCAGCTCCGTACAAAAAGCTTGTAGCAACCATTGCTCCTGTACTGAATAACGAAGGCAACACACCTCTGTTTCTTCCGATTTTTTGCCCTTTGGAAGGCGGTGGAGAAAGTATTATATCATCAGTCGGTAATTTTTCCTGAATTCTTGGCGATCTTTGATATAAGATAAATGCTCCTTCAGACTTAATTTCAGAATTAAGTGCATAGCTATTGTAATTTGAAATCTTATTAATTTTTATAGTATTACCAACATTTTCAAAGTACAAAATATTATTTTCAAGTCTTATCCTTATCGTAAGTATATTCAGTATATCTCCCGACTTAAGCTTAGCGACCGAAATACGTTTTCCGTTTAAAAAAAGACCATTTCTGCTGTTTTTATCCTCTACTCTTATACTTCCGGCTTCGCTTCTGAAGGTAATATGTTTGCCGGACACATGAGGATTATTTATTATAATATCGTTATCCTCATCTCTTCCCAAATCAAACTTGCAGTTATACGGAATATCAATTTTATTCTCCTCAAGATTATCTGTCATACTTACATACAGAGCAATTTTATTATTTCTGCTTAATATCAAATATTTATTGAATTCAACAGGCTTATTGCTGATATCAGAATCAATCAAGTCAGTCTTTTTCGCCGTAAGAATTAATCCGCTTTTCTCCCATTTAAGGATAATTCTACTGTTTTTTAAACTTTCAATAATGACATTATCCTTTTTTCGGGAGCCAATTATTAACTGACTGTTTTTATCAATCGTAGCATAGTAAAGAGAATTATTATATAAAAAAGCAATTGCCAATTTCATAAAGACCACTCACTTTTAAAAATCTATCTGATATATTTCTTTCAGCTCATCACTATAAATATCAAATAATTCAATTAACATCCTTGTTTCCTTATTTTGCATAAAGACAAACAATAACGAGAGAAAGACGTTCCATGTCATCCGTCTTTTTCTATTTTCAATCGCAACAAGCGATTGTCTGCTTAACCCTAATAAATCAGCTAAATCAGATTGTGACAGGTGCATAGCAGTACGAAGGACCACAAGATTACTTGTTATTTTTTCAATTGCGTTTTGTTTGATTGCTTCATTTATTTTTTTCATACTACTCTCTTATTCTTCATATATTTTATTTCAGTCTATCCTGCAAACAAATGTTTTATACAGAAGCATTGTTAAAGTATATATAAGCGACCCTTTAATCATTAAAATCGTATTCTAAATATTTAATAGATTCTTTGCTTAAAATAAACGATTGGTATATCTTCCACTTGCCGTTTTCGCAAACCAAATCAAAATATTCTGTGCTTGTTTTTTCTTTTTCACTACCCTTGTTATTAACATCTGCACACACAACTGCTCGTTGCGTTATATCTTCCGAATCTATATAGCTATATTCCGAATCCAGATATTCTGCGAGCTTTCTCACCTGATAATCATTATTACGATAAACTTCAGCATAGTTTAATTTATACGATATAACAGGATTATCTCCGAATATTTCTTTCCTGTACGAATAAGCGTCTCTCAATACTCCGGGAACCTCATTTTTTGAATAGTTCTTGATTTCCTGAACTGATATATAATCCTCTGCATTACATTCATTATAAGAACTAAAAAGGGTGTCTAACGCCTTTGTATAATCATTCGATGAACTAAAAATAGTGTTAATTAGCAAAATCAGAATGCCAACGCACACCAATAACAAAAGAGCAATACTAAAAATAATTTTGAATTTTTTATTATTAACCTTTGTTGCAAAGTATGTATTCTTAAGGTTGACACCACATTTTTGACAAAAAGTATCATTATGGTTAACTGTCGTTCCACAGTTTGGACAGACTATGAGCCCAGGTAATTTCACACCGCATTTTGAGCAAAACTCGTCTTGTGAAGAAACCATTGATTTACAATTATGACAATACATATTTTTAGCCTTCTTTTTATTAAATGTGTAAAAACACTATGAAATTATAATACGCATCAATCTGTCGCTGGAATTCTGTGAAGTTTGCTTTCAGATAAATATAATAAAAACGAATTTGTTGTGTAGTTTTTATTACATCTAATCGCAACTGATTTTGATAAAATCAGCTCTTATATTAATAATGTCATTATTAATAATAATTACTTGAAGAGTTTTTATTCTATGATGTTAGTATTATTTACTTAAATGTAACTTTATTTTACACTCTGTCGCTTAAGATGTCAAGCTGTATTTGCATAATAAACAAATTTTTTATGACAATACCTAAAAATATAGTCTGTTTAATAATTCACTATTTTCATTTTTATATTGAAAACACGCTGAAAAATTAAATAAAAAGACTTCTGATATTATTAATTATTAAAACCACCTGCCAACCTAAGCACCGTCTTGTCCGATATATAAACTCATGAGAAAATATCTATGAACCGAGCAAACAAGAGGACTTTCCCTCAACCTCTCACGTAACCGCACGTCAACTTCTCGACTCACAAGGCTCTTATCAATCACATTTTTAACATCATAGTATAGCTCAATGTGCAAACATCTTGGGTTTTCTTTATCTTAACCTACCTGGGGGCATTCCTGAACCTCATCAAATCCATTTCCTTTTAGGAATCATATTTACACATCAACATTACTGACGCTATTATATTCTTTACCTGCAATCAGCCACAAATAACAACATCTATATTACATTTTATTGCATAGTCAATCGTGTTCTTTGTACCGATCTTCCCATCATTGAGCACAGCAATTACTCTGGCAGAGCGATCAACCATCCACTCGTTACGGATACAGAAGCAAGCACGACTGTATGCGGGTGAAATATACTTCACCAAATCTGCGCTTTCAAGGATAGAGTTGTACTGCCGTTGCCAACGGTCACTCCAACTACGCTCAAAGCCCGGATACGGCACAGCACAAATCAAGTGTATTGCGGGATTTAAGATTCTTTCTCTAAGTACAATCTGAGCCGCCCAAACATCCACACCTCTCGCCATGCCTGAAATAAAAGTTAGGGAAACACTGATTAAATTAGTAATAAAAACGATATATGCGCTATATGGTTAAAATAAATCACAAATTTTTGTTAAACAGAGCCTTATCCGCCTGTATTCCATCTTTTTTGAGGATTTTACCCTCAAAAGGGTATAGTTATCCCTTGGTTTTTACAGAGCGTTTTTTCGCTTCTGCATACATCAGCAAATTAGCGCTGGCAAACAGCACGTTCAGTTTATTGAGATTTTTGGCTATACCACGATATCGAACTTTGTTGAAGCCAAATCTGTTTTTGATGATATGAAATGCGTGTTCAACTTTGGAGCGTACCGATGATTTTCGATTGTCGATGTATCTTTCCCAGTCCATGGAATTATCGGATACTTTTGGAAGACTTTTTGGTCTGCGTTTAATAAGGAAATCTATCTTACTTAAATTTTCATCATTTTTGATTTCTTCTCGCTTTTCAATTCCTATATACCCCGAATCTCCGTACACAACCTCATCGTCTTCTCGCAACAGATTATGAGTTTCTGTAATATCATGGACATTTGCTGATGTTGCTGTAACTGTATGAACATAGCCTGTTCCGTCATCTACTCCGATATGAAACTTCATACCGAATTGCCATTCGTTACCTTTTTAGTCTGGTACATTTCAGGATCTCTTGTCTTTTCTTTGTTTTTGGTTGAGCTTGGAGCGTTTATAATGGTAGCGTCAACAATCGTACCGCCTTTCATCATTGATCCGCCCTGTTCAAGTACGTAATTGATTGCTCGGAATAATTGCTCTCCGATATGATTTTTCTCCAGAAGATACCTGAACTTCAAAAGGGTCGTTGCATCAAGTACCTGTTCTTCGTTAAAGTTGATACCCATAAATTTTCTGAATGCATAGCTGTCGTAAATCGCATCTTCTATGCCTTCGTCAGATAAATTGAACCATACCTGCAACAGGTACATTCTCAGCATTCTTCTATTCCTTTTGTAGGTCTGCCTCGTTTTCCGCTGGGATAGTATGGTCTTACAAATTCTACCCATTCATCCTATGGTATTATGTCTTCCATTACATCCAGAAATTCTTCTCTTTTGGTTTTCTTCTTGCGGCAGCTGTACTCTTAATCACTGAATGTCATTTGGCTCATTTTAATCGCTCCTACAATAATAATTAAGGTTAAAGGCACGGTAGCCAGCCGTGTCTTTTTCCCTTTCAATGCTGAAACTGTTAGAATGAGAAAGAATGGTCTGACTTATTTCAGCTCCTTAGTTGCCTTCTGCGACAAGCTCAGCCAAGCCAAATCCGGCTGATTTGCGTGAGCCTATACCGAACTGCAAAAGAAAATTGATAACACTCTTGTCTGCATTTATGGCAAACTCACCCAAAGTACATTCTATTGAACAGTTGTAGTGTTTGACGACAGTTTTTTTGCATTTGACAGGAACAATCCGCACAGAGCAAGCCATATCCTCAGAAAAACCGTCGGCGATAAGCTGCTGTGCCAATATACGGCTTGCGTGTTCGGGGAAGTTTTCGCTTGCCGAAGAATAATAAATATCCCTGTTATTTTCCTTATCATGGTCCCTCAGGCACAAAGGACTTAGCATCTTCACGATAGCAGTGTCTGACGTAACTGTTCTTTCGGGCAGTTGAACAACAGATTGAAGAAGATATGCATTCTCAAACGGTGCACGAAAACTTTTTCCCTTTTGAGCAATAAATGCAGACATAAACACAAACCCTGCCATACTGTCGCCTGTTGAAAAAGTGAGAGTAAACTCGTTTTCGTCAAGTGTTATTCCGTCGCATAAAAAATCAGCTTTAGGAAGCCTGAGCGCAAAAGTAAACGGTCTGCGGTTTTTCGGGAAATAGTATTTTTCATAATATTTTCCGTTTGCAATTTGTGATAACGAATATTTGAAATAAGATAAAAACACTCTTCTGTAATCAAGCGGAAGTTTATTGTTTTTTGCAGAAAATTTTAATTGTATCCTCATTGAGCCCTCCTGTTTTAAAAAATATTTAGAGATTATTATTCACTGTTGTTATTTGTTTAATTTATTACTATTATTCTCACTTATTTTAAACCTTTGACGTCATATTGTCAATATTTTTCTTATTTTTTGTTAAATTTTGTCTATTATTCCAAAACGAACAGCACAAAAGCCGCAGCTTATGCTGCGGCTTTTATGCTAAGAAATTAAGAAAACATATGAAATTAAGTTGGATATGATCAATTTTCATCAGGCACTAAAAGCCCGTATCTGCCGTCTGCCCTCTTATACACAACATTGATTTGTGAGGTTTCGGCATTTGTGAACATAAAGAACTGGTGGTCAACCATATTCATTCTAAGTATTGCCTCATCAACAAGCATTGGCTTTGACGGAATGGTCTTTACACGGTAAACGTCATAGTTTACTGCCTCTGCCATTTCTTCCTCTTCATCAACACCGTCAGGCTCGGCTGCAATAAACTCATCAATAGAGCCGGCTCTGAAGCGTTTTTCAAGCCTTGTCTTATTTTTTCTGATCTGTCTGCCGAGAATCGCAACACATTTGTCAACCGCCTCGTTCATCTCTGCCGCTGTATTTTCAGATCTGTATATCATCCCGTTATCGTTAATTGTTATCTCAACAGTTTGTCTGTTTTTTTCAACTGCGACCTTGACAGTTGCACTTGCGCTGTCGCTGAAAAGCCTGTCAAACTTAGACAGCTTTTTGTCAACCATATTTTTAAAATTGTCCTTCAAGTTTACTTTCTTAGCTGTGTAGGTAACCAACATAGATACAACCTCCTGCATTTTATTAGCAAAACTTCTTTGCTGACTACATTATATCATATATTCTACAAGAAATAAATAGGCATAACAAAAAATTTGTATATTTTTTTGATTTTGTTAAAATAATCAAGCTGTCTCCGCAAAGTGAAACAGCTTGAGATAGATTTTATTAATTTCCGGCTCCTTTTTTCTGCACAAGCACAGCATCAAGCAAATTGATTTTCCCTGACGAATCATAGTCCGCCGCAGAAATCCGGATATTGCTGAACGAATATGCACCGTTGACATATTTCTGAATCATTATCGCATCAATAAGCGTTAATCTTCCGTCAAGCGACACATCACCGCCGTAAACATTATATACATATACGCCCTTTTCAACTCCGCTGACTATCTTGCGATAATCGGGGTCAAGCATATCGCCGGAAAAAGATGTGTCGGTGTAATAGTAATAGCTTTTTCCGTATTTTAACGAGCCGTCGGTAAACGAGGTTTTTCCTCCGCTGTAAAGCTTTACTGCATTGGCAGTGTCAATCTTTCCTGTTGAGCTTACCGGCGCTCTGTAAAGATTATACTGTGCTGACGGAACACTGTTCCAGCTGAGCTTCGCCTTTCCGCTGCCGGGGCTTGATACAGTCGCAGAAGTTTTTGTGTCTTTAAACATCTCCGTCTTACTGCTGAGCATATACATTACGTTCATATCAACGCCCTCGGTAGTGCCTGCCGGCGGAAGATATCCGTCGGAAGCATACTGCCACACTTCAGGAACTATGTCGGACTTTGATATTGTTTCCGGCTCCGAAAACTGAGGATTGTTCGGCCACATTGCATACCAGAAGCCGATATCGTTCTTCCTGAGCGTATCAAGGTTCATATTGTTGAACGACGCTGTGTTGCCGTATATCATTGTGTCATAGCCCGCTGCCTTTATGGTGTTGCAGAAAGACAGCGCAATATTGGTGAGCTGTTCTTTGTCCATAGTATAGATAAAGCTCTCTTCAAGGTCATAAGCAATCGGTAGGCTTATCTTCCGGGTTGCATCCGGAACATAGTCATTGAGAATTCTGAGAAGATAATTCGCCTCCAGAACCGCCTCTCTGGTGTTTGTGGCATATGAGTAGAAATAAAGGCCGAACGGAATATCGTTGTCAAGACAGCCCTTGACATTATT
Source organism: uncultured Oscillospiraceae bacterium (assembly GCA_958448165.1). Classification (GTDB taxonomy): domain Bacteria; phylum Bacillota; class Clostridia; order Oscillospirales; family Acutalibacteraceae; genus UBA7067. Next base: position 31,432 of record CAUDCW010000009.1, on the reverse strand, counting down.
GACAAGCTGGTTATCCATCTGATAGGGATAATCCTCCCAGCCGTATCCTGCACGCAGAAAGGCAAAATCAATGCCTGCCGCCTTGACTTTCTTCCAGTTGACCGGTCCTACATAATTTCCGCTTTGCGAATATTCGCTGTTCCAGCTTGAAACATCAATACCCTGATAAAAGCCGCAGGTTATTTCACACGATGCAGAGTATGAGGCGTTTTTTGCCGTAATTGTTGTTCTGCCCATTGAAACACCCTTAACCACGCCAAGCTGACTTACCGTTGCAACAGACGGGTCGGACGAGGTCCACGTTAAATTTGTGCCTGTTGCTTTAATTTTCAGCGTTGAACCGATTTGAACGCTGTAATGCGGCTTTGCAATAGTTACGCCTGCGCTTGCCGCCGACGCACTTGAAACCGATACCGAAAAAATCAGAATCAGCAGAGCAATAAACAAAGCAAGACATCTATACTTCTTACCAAACATAATTGAACACATCCCGAAATACTCTTGCTTATTCGCTTACCTTCTTGAACTCGAGGTTGTTAAGAACAAGCGTATCATCCTTAAAGGAGTAGGTAGCGGAGCTTTCTACAACTTCGTTAGCCTGATATTTGATCTTCACGGTGCCGTTTTCTGCCGAATAATATCCGTAAATGTTCATTCCGTTACCGCTCATTACAAGACTGTAGTCGTCATTGAATGTGTATGTAAGACCGTATCCTGCGCTGTCCTCCCACTTGCCGACAAGCTTAGAATCAAGCTGTGCTTTTTCAATCGGCTCAACCACTGTTTCAGTGTATGTCGCAGGAGCAAAAATCATTGAGTTTCCGTTGTCATCGGATAAAAGCATCTTTATACCTGTGATTCTGTTGCCCTCAAGCTTGTAGTTATATGTAACATTGACGTAGTTTGCAGGAATTTCAAACGTAATCTTATTTGCACCGTTCTCGTTTGAAAGCTCATATGTTCCCTCAAGCTCAACCGAACCCGAACGCTGTGTGAGCAGTCCGTTATCTTCAAGAATAAAGTATGTCTGAACCTGAGCTGATTGACCGTCATCTTCAATTACATATGTTCCCGTAACCGAGGTGTTAAAGAACAAAAGGAAAACAACGCCGATAATAACAGCTACAAGAAGAACGCAAGCCGAAATTATTATGCACGGCATAAGGAAGCTTTTTTTCTTTACCTTTACCGCCGTTTCACCCTGAGTCTGAAGTGAAACACCCTCTATTTCGCCGAATTGCGGAACATATTCCGCCGGCTCCTCCTGTTGAGCATCCACGGCTTCACTGCTGTCAGCTTCGGCAGGCTCTGCCGGCTGTGTTGTTTCATCTGCTGTGTCGAGAGAAGCTGTTGCTTCCTCCTCGGATAGAATATTATTTTTTTCTTCCAATTTAAAGTCCTCCTAAGTTTAAATTTATGCTATAAAAACAATATTTCTTTTATTTTACTATAAAACTTGGGACAACACAAGCAAAATCAAGAATTAAAATAAAAACTTTACCGCAGAAAACTGTATAACAAATTCACACTTTACTGCAAGAAATCTACATAAAGATATTAAAGCCCTTGCATATCAACAGCTTTATGGCAAAAATTAACATCAAAACAATTCAAGCACCGTGAATTTTTGTCATATTGCAATTTGTCTTTTAGCGAAAAATATGCTATAATTTAGTGCAAATCAAAGCAAATTGATTGAAACCATAAAAATGCATTAAACAGACAATTGATTAAACAAATATTTATAACTTTACCAGAGGTGGAAAATATGAATACTAACGAGCTTTATACTTTATGGAAAACAAAGGCAACAGACGATAAGGACCTTATCGACGAATTAGTATCAATTGACGGTCAGGAGGAAGAAATCTATGACCGTTTTTACCGTGCGCTTGAGTTCGGCACAGCAGGACTCAGAGGTGTTATCGGTGCAGGCACCAACAGGATGAATATATACAGTGTACGCCTTGCAACACAGGGACTCGCAAACTATCTTAACAATAAATACTCCGAATCTGCGGTGGCGATATCCTTTGATTCAAGAATAAAGGCTGACCTTTTCGCCAAGGAAGCCGCAAGGGTTCTTGCCGGCAACGGAATCAAGGTTTATATCTCCAAAGAGCTTCAGCCTACACCTGTTCTCTCCTTTCTTGTAAGAGAATTAAAATGTAAAAGCGGTATTATGATAACCGCAAGCCACAACCCGGCAAAATATAACGGATACAAATGCTACGGCAGTGACGGCTGTCAGATGACCGACGACGGTGCAAATGCCGTTTATGCGGAAATTCAGAAGCTTGACTGCTTTGAGGACATAAAGCTTGCCGACTTTGACAAGGCTCTGGCAGACGGCACAATTGAGTATGTCGCAGACAGCGTGTATGAAACATACCTTGACAATGTTCAGGCACAGCAGATTCACGGTGATATCTGCGCTGATTCCGGCTTGAAGGTTGTTTATACTCCGCTCAACGGAGCAGGCAACAAGCTTGTGCGTGCTATTCTTAACAGAATAGGCGTTGAAGATGTTCAGGTTGTCAAGGAACAGGAAATGCCTGACGGCAACTTCACAACCTGCCCGTACCCTAACCCGGAATTCAAGGAAGCGCTGAAGCTGGGTCTTGAGCTTTGCGACGAGGTTAAGCCTGACCTTCTTCTTGCAACTGACCCTGACAGCGACCGTGTCGGCATCGCCGCAAAAGACGGCGATTCTTACCGTCTGCTTACAGGCAACGAAACAGGCATTATGCTTACAGACTATATTCTCTCGCAGAGAAAGGCTCTCGGCACTCTGCCGCAGAACCCGATTGTTGTAAAGACCATAGTTACAAGCATTATGATAAACAAGCTTTGCGAAAAATACGGCGCCGAGCTCAGAAATGTTCTGACAGGCTTCAAGTATATCGGCGAGCAGATTCTCGGCCTTGAGCAAAACAGCGAAGAGAACAGATATGTGTTCGGCTTTGAGGAAAGCTACGGCTATCTTGCCGGCTCCTATGTTCGTGACAAGGACGCTGTTGTCGCATCAATGCTTATCTGTGAGATGGCGGCATACTACAAAAAGCAGGGCAAGACTCTCTCTCAGGTTATCGACGAGATGTATGAGGAGTACGGATATTATATCAACAACACACTGAATTTTGCTTTTGAAGGCGCACAGGGAATGAAGAAGATGTCAGAGATTATGACATCTCTCAGAGAAAACACACCGTCGGATATCGCAGGCTTTAAAATCATAAAGGTTGACGATTATCTTGAAAGCGTCAGCGAAGACAAGCTGACAGGCGAAAAGACAGAAATCAAGCTGCCCAAGTCAAATGTCATCGCATTCTCGCTTGAGGGAGAAAACGCTGTTATTGTTCGCCCCAGCGGCACAGAGCCGAAAATCAAGCTGTATGTAACGGCGGTCGGTCAGAGTGCCGAAAATGCCCGTGAGCTTTCTGACAAGCTTGCAAGCGCCGGCGAAAAGCTGATGGGTGTTTAATTTAATAATCTATAAGGGCTGTAGAAAAAGTGAACGCTCAGGTTTTCACCTTTGCTACAGCCCGTTTTTACAACTGCTTACAAAGCTGAAATGGAGATTTGTTTTTATGACTGAACAATTACTGTCACGCTGCGAGCTGTTTGCAAGAAATCTTGAAATGATGAAGCAGAGCTTTAAATGGGAAGCGTCGCAGCTTTACCCGTTGTGCGCAAATATTTATACAAGCAACGGAATTACGCTTGACCCGAAAAGGATAAAAACATCAAAGGAAATAATTAAGGATAACACAAGCTTTTTCTCGAATTTCAGAAGCACCACCACAACAATCCCACTTGCGACCCTGCTCTCAATTGAAGAAAACCCGACGGCGGTTTTCTCTGAGGTGAAGAACGTGTATAATATGCTCAAGGAGGTTTTCACTTCCTCGTCTTATCTGACGCTTGTTGCATATCTTATCGTTAAGCTCTCCTCACCCGAGCAGTACGAAAGCATCACAAACCAGGCCCGTGAGATATTTGATATGATAAAGAAAGAGCATTTCTTTCTTACATCGTCCGAGGATTGCCTGATTGCCGTACAGTTTGCCCTGAACAGCAAGGAGAGCCTTAACATCATCAAAAGGTCTGAGGAATGTTTTGAAATGCTCAAGCCTGAAATCAGCCACGGAAACACGGTGCAGGCAATATCAAATATTCTTGCGCTCAGCAGTAATGAAAACAAAGCTCTGACCGACAGAACTTTATCAATAATTACCGCTCTGCGCAGTCACGGATACAAGCTGTCAAGCGGAGTGGATATGTCAATATTCGGCGCACTTGCCTCAACAGACACAAGCATTGAGCAGATTGTCAACGATATCCTTGAGGTAAACGCTTATCTGCTGACGGTTAAGGGCTTTGGCAATGTGCTGACAGAATCAAAAATCATGGACCCGAAGCTGCTACCGAAGCGCAGGCTGATGCACAGCGCAACTATAACGCTGAATGAATACGCAAAGGAAGCAAGGGATAACAGTGAATGTGAAAATGCTGTTGAAATAACCTCCGCTGAACTTATGGCAACGCTTTACACAATAATATCATTCAGTCCGTCAAACGTCTGAACACACAAAAGACCTCACCGAATTGTTTCGGCGAGGTCTTTTTGCGTATGTGATGACGATTATTTTAAGATATGTCAATCAATAGTAAGTCGTTGAAACAAAATTACAAGCTATTCATAAGAAATTTTCAGAAATACAGAATCCGGGTCTTCTCATAAACGGTCAACAGAGTATAATATAACTTGACCGCTACGGTCAATGGAGGGATTTAATGAACGAAAAATTTTTCAATTTACCAAAAGAAAAGCAAAACGCAATTATTAATGCGGGATACAGGGTTTTCTCACAGAATTCGTACAAGAAAAGTCCGATGAGCGAAATTGCCGGCGAAGCCGGTATCAGCAAATCCCTGCTGTTCCATTATTTTCACAACAAGCAGGAGCTGTATATGTTTTTGTGGAACAACTGTGCAGAGCTGACAATCAAGTATCTGACCGAGTTCGGATGCTATGAGATGACCGATTTGTTCGAAATGATGTATCGTGGAATGTGCGCAAAAATACGGATTATGAGTGAATATCCAGATATCGCCAGATTTGTTATCAAAGCATTTTATGAACGCGACCCGGTGATATCGCAAAAAATTCAGGAAAGCTATAGGGGCTACAAAGAATTCAAGGTGGAGAAAATTCTTGCAAACATCAACACCGATCAGTTTGTGCCGGGTCTTGACATCAATATGATGTACCGTGAAATGTATCTGGCGGCGCAGGGATATCTATGGGAGATACAGCAGAAGGATTCTGCCGATATTGACATTGATAAGCTTGAAAAGGATTTTACGGAAATGCTTGATTTCTGGAAAAAGTCATATCTTAGAAAAGAGGGATAATTATGAACGCAATTGAGATTAAAGGACTGAGAAAGTTCTACGGCAAATCAAGAGGAATTGTTGACTTGAACCTGTCTGTCAAGGAGGGTGAGTTCTTCGGTTTTATCGGTCCGAACGGCGCCGGCAAAAGCACGACAATCCGCACGCTTTTAGGCATGATAAGTGCCGACAGCGGAAGTGCCGCAATTTTCGGAAACGACATAAAAAGCAAGAAAAAAGAAATACTTTCACAGGTTGGATATCTGCCGTCAGAAGCAGTATTCTATAACGGTATGAAAGTGAAAGACGTTATCAGACTGTCGGCAGATTTACGCAAAAAGGACTGCCGTGACGAAGCAAAAAAGCTATGCGATCGGCTTAACCTTGACACATCAAAAAAGGTTGAGGAGCTTTCATTCGGCAACCGCAAAAAGGTTGCTATCGTCTGCGCCTTACAGCACAATCCGCGTCTTTGCATTTTAGACGAGCCGACAGGCGGTCTTGACCCGCTGATGCAGCGAGAATTTTTTGAAATCCTGAAAGAAAAAAACAGCAGCGGCACAACCGTATTTCTTTCTTCGCACATTTTATCCGAGGTTCAGCACAACTGCCAAAGAGCGGCTATCATTCGTGAAGGTCGCATAATCGCCTGTGACAGCGTCGAGGCACTTTCACGCACAAACGCCAAACGAATTCACATTCAGGGCATCAAGGACTTATCCTCACTTTCCGATGTGCGAGATATACAGCACACCGAAAACGGCATCAGTTTTCTGTACGGCGGCGATATCAATGCGCTGATAAGGCTGCTTTCAGATACAAGGATACAGGATTTGTCGATTTCCGAACCCGACCTTGAAGAAATATTTATGCACTATTATCTTGACGGAGGTACAAAGTAATGACGCTGATAAAACACGAACTAAAGCAAAGCAGAGTTTCCGTTATTGTGTGGACTGCGGCTATCGGATTTCTGCTTGCTGTATGTATATTTATGTATCCGGAAATGAAGGGTGAAATGGACGGAATAAGCGATATGTTCTCATCTATGGGAAGCTTCAGCGAGGCTTTCGGCATGGACAAGATAAGCTTTGGAACTATGACGGGATTTTATGCGGTTGAATGTGGAAACATTCTCGGGCTTGGCGGAGCATTTTTTGCGTCCCTGTGTGCAATATCAGTTCTTGCCAAGGAAGAAAAAGAACGCACGGCAGAATTTTTGCTCACTCACCCAATCAGCCGTCAGCATATCATAACGGGCAAGCTTATCTCAGTTTTTATTCAGATTATTATTCTCAACGCTGTTGTTTACGGTGTTTCAATCGGCTCTATTGCAATTGTAGGCGAAGAAATACCGTTCACAGAAATAAGTCTGCTTCACCTTGCTTACCTGCTGATGCAGATAGAGCTTGCCGGAATATGCTTTGGCATTTCAGCTTTTATCAGACGCGGCAGCATCGGAATCGGTCTTGGCGTTGCGGTGATAATGTATTTTCTTAACATTGTTGCGAACATCTCCGACAGCGCAGAATTCTTGAAGTACATAACTCCTTTCGGTTATGCCGAGGGAACTGAGATTGTAAATAATTTAAGCCTTGACGGAGTGCTTATTCTTCTTGGAACGGTGTATGCCGCTGTCGGTATTGCAGCCGCTTATATCAAATATTCCAAAAAAGACATTGCATAACTAAAACGCAACGCAATATTTTTCAATAATCCGAAACAAAATCGCACACAAGCTCCTCGGCTCGTCTTATGGGTAACTTAAAAGGCTCATTCCAAACGGAATGAGCCTTTTATTGGTGCCGGTGGCCGGACTCGAACCGGCACGGTATCGCTACCGGTGGATTTTGAGTCCACTACGTCTGCCAATTCCATCACACCGGCATTTATCAGACGTCATGCATCATAATTGATTTTTACAATGCACGACGTACTATATAAAATAAATTGCGTCGGATGACAACAAGGGTTATTATAGCCTATTTTAGAATAAAAATCAAGTAGTTTCGGATAAAAAACAAGAAATTATCCGAGAGTAAAGGAATCGAGAATCTCTTTCAGATACTTTTTAGTGTTCTCAAAATTCTCTTTTGCCTTTTTGTCCTTGGGATTATACTGGTCTTCCTCGGGATACTGGAAAACATACTGACGCTCACTGTCTTTGCCGAGAACCTCAAAATGCTCATACGGTATAGAAGACTCTAAGCGTTCAGCCCAGATTGTGCCGAGCTTGCCCTCATACACTGTACCCTGGTCATTCTTTGCGCCAAGGCCCTTAACATATGTGTTGTAAATAGTAACGATTTTTTCGTTGCCGTTAATGCTTATATCGTCCTTAATTTCCGACGGAATTGTAAGCTTGTACTTAAAGACTTCGTTTTGATACCGACCGTCAACAGCGCTGTTGACCTTTGCGCTTGGCTGAGGTCCGGAGCTTGTTACCTTCTTTGTGTCGCCTGAACATGAACAACTGACAAGAACAGCGGCAACAATTGCAGCCGAGGTTATCAGTGAAAGAACTTTTTTAAACATTATATATTCACCTTTCCTGAATAAAATATGGAATACTGTTGTATTATAGCATAAAAATAAAGTCTTTTCAACCAATGACAGAAAAATTCGCAATAAATTCAAATTTATGCCCCGTACGGGGATTTTTCGAACACGATAAAAACAGTCTGTCAGACTAATCTTTTATTTCTTTAAAATAATATTCCAATAAGTAAAAATTTGGACAATATTTATGATATAATAATATGCTGACAGGAGGTTTTGAAAGTGTTTGAAAATGTTATCGACCTCGAAGAATTCAGCGAGGACAAACTTAAAAAAGTTATTAATCTTGCCTGTGAAATCAGAAAAAATCCAAAACGCTACAGCGAAAGCTGCCACGGCAAAATTCTTGCCACACTGTTTTATGAACCGTCAACAAGAACTCAGATGTCGTTCCAGGCGGCGATGATGCGTCTTGGCGGCAGCACTCTTGGTTTTGACAATCCTATGAACTCTTCGGTAGCCAAGGGCGAAAGCCTAAAAGACACGGTAAAAATCGTCAGCGGCTATGCCGATATTATTGCAATGCGACACCCGATTGAGGGGTCCGCAAAGGCTGCAAGTCTTTATTCCGATGTGCCGATAATCAACGCAGGCGACGGCGGTCATCTGCACCCGACGCAAACGCTGACAGACCTTGTAACACTGTATAACGAAATCGGCCGTCTTGACCGACTGGTAATCGGTCTGTGCGGAGATTTGAAAAACGGCAGAACCGTTCATTCGCTTATTAAGACAATGAGCCATTTTGAGGGCAACGAGTTTATTTTGATTTCTACAAAGGATTTACAGGTTCCCGGATACATAAAATCAATACTCAAGGCTTCCGGCTGTAAATACACCGAGCTAAACAGCTTAAGTGAAGCTATGCCGATGCTTGACGTTCTTTATATGACGAGAATACAGCGTGAAAGGTTCAAGAGCGAGGAGGAATATATAAAGCAGAGCGGAGTTTTTGTGCTTGACACGCAAAAGCTGAGCCTTGCAAAAAGCACTCTCAAGGTTCTTCATCCTCTTCCCCGTGTTGACGAAATAACTGACGAGGTTGACAACGACCCGAGAGCCGTATATTTCAAGCAGGCAGGCTACGGAATGTATGCAAGAATGGCTCTTATACACCTGATGCTTAATGAGCCTGTGCTGTCAAAGCCTGCAAAGCTCCACATTGAAAACGGCGTTCACAAATGCACCAATCCGAACTGTATAACAAATACCGAGCTTTATCTGCCGAAATCCTTTGTAAATTCGGGCGATATGCTGACCTGTCTTTACTGCGACAACAGAATGCTGATATAATACTAATACCTAATATAAATCTACTTTCTATCAGGAATCAGTATAAAATATATTCGGGCGAGAATTTGTTCTCGCCCGTTTTTTCTTATTTGCTTATCTTTTCGATTGATTCGATAAGATATTTTTGCTTTTTAAACACAAGGTTGACAAGCAATGAAAGATACTTGATTATTATTGTGAGTATTGCAAAAACACCGAAGAACGAGCCTGTCATAACAAGCATTGTTGTTGTAAAGCCCGGAACAGGATGTCCCAGTGCAAAAACAAGAATCGTATAAACGCCGATGCCGATTGTTGCGAGTATCATAATGATTGTTAAAATCATTGACGCTCTGTAGCCGATATTTGTGAACAGCATCAGGCTGTCAAGCGCCGTGTCAAAACGTGTTTCATCCTGCTTATTGCCGCGCTCAAGGCGCAAGGTGTTTATCGGATTATAATGAACCGTGTCCATTTTCAGTCCGCAGTTGGCGTACAGAGCCTTTCTGTACGGTATTGTTTTGCTCAGGGTGTGAACACGGTTGATGGCACGACGTGACAATATGCGGAAGGATTCGGTAGAAAGCTTATACTGAGTTTTTGAATTTCTGTTGAAAAGCTTGTAAAAAAGCCTTGAGGTAAAAGGCTTTTTGCCGTTTGCACAAGCCGAAACTATGTCGTATCCTTTCAGCGAATGGCTGTAAATTTCAAAAATCAACGATGAATCGAAGTCAACTATATCGCTGTCAAATTCAAACACAAAATCACCGATTGCAAGGTCAACGCCGGCATTCATTGACATTTCAAGTCCCTGAAAAAAGCCCATATTGACAATACTGAGCGGACATTCAAGATATTTTTCACCGAAATCCTTGATAATTTTTGCGCTGTCATCGTATGAAGCATCGTTGACACAGATTATTTCATATTTAAGGAAATGCTCTTCAAGAACACCGTTGACGGTTTTCAGAAATTGCTCGATTGTACTTTCCCTGTTGTGCACATACACAACAGCCGATACAAAGTTTTTTTCTTTTTCATTAACCATTCTTCAACACCTCATCCAAATCATAAACCGTATTGATTTTTCCCGACAGAACAGAAACAAAGGTTGGATTCTCGCTGAATTTCTTGATAACCGTCGGTCTTGAGTCGTCAATTTCAGACGCCTTGAGTATCGGCTTCATAGAATAAAGCGAGGAAACATATTCAAACCCTAAGCTGTCCTTGAGATATTTGTGCGCCAGATTTGACATATACGGCCATGCGCTTTGCGGTTTAGCAGGGCAGTCGTTGCAGTTGCCGAGCCTTTGCGGCGAACAAAAGCCGTTGCTTTTGCCCTGACACGGAAAATGCGGAACCGACTCGTAGCTTGTCATATGCGGTGTAAACGTAACGGAGGTAAGCGAGTGAAGCCCTGTTTTTCCAAAAGGCATAATTGAGAAAAAAGGCCCGTCCATAACCGTTATTCCAGTATTTTTAAGCTTGTCCGACACTGTGCACAGGATAATCTCGCAAAGCTCATATTTGATTCCGAACGGCTCAAGCGACAGCATTTTGAGTATCTGATTGACGCCTGCGTAGGTTGCGTTCAAAAGGAACGGCGTACAGTAAGCGGAGGAATCCTGCAATGTTACGCTGTATGCACTGCCTGTGTTTTCTATTGCAGTTATAACGGCGCTGTATAATATAGTCACGCCCTTATATTTCTCAAGCTCTGTCAGGAAATAATCCTTCAGTATCTGCGCATCGTATGTATATTCTTTTGTCAGAAATGCGCCGTCGCACATTCCGTCTTTAAAATAACGTGAAACCGGCTCGTCCTCACACATAATGTTGGCGTCGTTGCAGAATTTTTTGAACTGCTCGGCATTTGTCCAGCTGAAGTTGGAGCTTGTGGCATAAACCTGGTCGAACTCGCTGTGAACGCAAAAGCCGTAATCATTATTGAACCGGTCAAAATATCCTCTTGATTTAACAGCAGTCGAGATTGAACGGGGATAATGATAGCCCATATGAACTCTCGCCTGATTTATATATGTAGCACGCTTGAACGGAGCGTCGTCACATTCAAGCACAAGCACATTCTGACCGAGCCTGGCGCAAAACAAGGCGGAGTAAAGGCCGTAAAGCCCGGCGCCTATTATAATTTTGTCATAAGTCAACTATGCCGCCTCCCTGCCTTCAATTCTTTTTTCCGTAAGGAAACAGTTTCCGCTCGTTTGCAAAGGTTGATTTATCTGTCACTTTATATATTGTCAATTTGTCTGAGGTGGTGTGAACGGGAGTAAGATCGTAGCGAGAAACAAAATCTTCCCTGATGTTTTCAGCCTTGCACACAACATAATCGGGCATTATATAATTATCCGTAATCTCAATAAGAGCCTGCGGGTCGTTTGCTTTTGTCCACGGCGGAGTAAAGGTTCTTATACCCGTATATGCGCCGAATGAGAACGGGTCGCCCTCGTTGACAGCCGAGAAGAACACACGGGGATCTTCGTTTTCAGCCGTAACGACACTCTCTATCTCAGCCGCTGCAACAGGCTTGTCAAGAAGCGATGAAAGCATAATATACGGCGAGTAACACTTGATATTCTGCGAGCCGATGCAGATTATCATTGCAACACATACAAGGGCAGTTGTGATGTTCACAACGAGGCTTCTTGATGTTTTTTGATAGTTTTCGGCATACCGAACAGTCAAATCAGCACCCTTTGTTATTTTCTTTTTGCCGCTCGGAATGTTGACTCTCGAAAAAGCAGAAATACTGTAAACGACCGAAAACAGGAAAAGTATAAGCAGCACAAAAGCTTCCGAGTGGTATCTTGCGTCAGAAAAGCCGACAACCCATATTCCGCAGAATTTTGCGGCATAAATCAGAACGCACACACCGGCGCAAATCAACAGCTTTTTGTGCGATTTGATATAGAGCCTGAACTGTCGGCAATTAACAAAGCGCATAAGCATTACGGCTATCCAGACAAGAAGAATCAATGCTACTGCAAGAGGAAGAACACCGGTGATTCCCTTATCGAGTATTCCTTTGAGCTTATAATTGAAAAGCTGTCTGAACCATTCGCCGAAGTTGTTGAAAATCGTCTGAGTGACATATGTGCTTGAATAGTATCTTTGCGGAACAGACGGTACAGCCATCCACATTGTTCCGCCGTTGTCGCTTATCCACAGCTTTCCGAAGTTTACTATTGAGAAGATAAGCCACGGCGAGGTCGGAATCAGCAGTCCGCCTGCATATTTTGCCGAATTCTTTATACGGCTGCCCTTTATTGAAAAAACAAACACTGCAACAAGACAGAGCCCCGCAACAACAAGTGCATCAAAACGACACACCATCGCACAGCCTGCGCCTATTCCTGCAAGTATGCACGCCTTTGTTTTTATATCGGGCAAATCAAGAATATAATACGCAAGAACAAGAATAGAAAGAACGGCTATCGGCACACTTCTTGTCACACGCATTTCGGTGAGATATGGGTTATTTGTAACCATATATACAGCCGCAATTGTTCCTGCGTATGGATTTTTGAAATGCTTTACAGAGATTTTATAAAGCATAAGACAGCTTACACAGGTGATGACAACATTAAGAATCGTTCCGCTGTAAATCTTAAGCCCTGTCAGGCTGTCAACAATCGCAAGCAGAGTCGGGTAAAGATACGGGAACGAAATGCCGAGCTCCGTGTCAACAATATACTGACGCTGAGTTGCGACATTGTAAAAGTCTGAAAAAATTGTGCGGCTTATGTCATAATACGAATACGAATCAGGTGAAAAAAGATCGTAAACATAAAGGCAATATTCTATTGCAAAAAGCATTGCAATCAGCACTATTGCGGCACAAATGTGCTTTCCCCTGTCCTTTATCGGAAAGACAAAGCCGAAATACATAAGAACAAATATTGCGATAAACGAAATGCAGAAAAACGGCGTTGAATGCTTTAAATTGACCGCAAAGCTTATGAGCAGCACCGACGGTGAAAGCATTGCTGTTATTTTTAAAATTTCGTTCCCCTTCAGCGCCGACGGTATAAGACATCTGCACAAAAGCAGTGCAATAACGCCGAGAGCAAGACCAAGAAGAATACTTGTCAGTATGTAAAAATTGTTCTGAACATACGTCTGAAGTGACGTCAGCACAAACGCAGGCATAAGCACTATTGCAATATAAAGCAGCTTCTGCGCCATTGTGAGCGAAGCTCCGACGGCAATTTTATTTTTTATTCTATCCATTCCCATTACTCCTCGAATTCACATTCCGATACTATTTCTTAGGCTTATAGCAACCGAACAGATTTTTGAACAAAATTTTCATCAGTTCAGCATTGCCCTTAAACGGACTGATTTTCGTCGGGGTCTTTTCGTTTTTCGGGTATTGCCTTGTCACCGGTATTTCACAGGCTTTAAGATGAAGCTGTGAAGCTCTGACAGACAGATAAGCCAGAAGCTCATATGTCATAAAAACATCTCTGTAAATCTGAACGTCCGGATGAGTTATGTATTTTCGTGAATATGCCCTGTAGGCATTGGTTGTGTCGGTAAACCACTGATGTGCCGTGAGCGAAATTACCGGCGCATGAATGAGCCGAACAGACACAAGCCGCATAAGCGGTGTGTTTATCGCCTGGCCGCCCTTTACAAAGCGTGAGCCCTGAACAAAATCATAGCCTTGTTCAAGCTTTTCGATAAAGCTTGGGATATCCTCGATAGAGTCCTTATTGTTGCCGTCAATTGTTATGAAGCCATCATACCCTCTTTGCTGTGCCCAGTAAAAGCCCATTCGCAGCTGCGCACCCTGCTTGCCCTTGTCCTGCTTTGTCAGCAGAGTATTGACGCCGAGTGAGCGAAGCAGTGCTTCATCGGTACAGCCGTCCTTTGAGCCGCCGTCACAGATGATGATATCGCACAGCTTGTCGATTTTGTTTTTCTGCGCTTTTAAAAGCTCGTTCTTTATTCTCTCACCCTCGTTGATGATTGGAATGAGAACGCAGTATTTACTGTTTTTTTCGGCGTATTCATCGCATTTAAAATTCGGTACGCCGTCAATGTTTTCAAATATCAACCCAAGACCTCCGCAATGTATTGCACTATGTTTTTAACCTGCTCTATATTATCCTTATTGCCCATTTCTATTGATACAAATTTATCATAATCAAACTCGCCGATTTCGCTGTGTAGCTTACGTTTTTCAATCGGGGCAAGATAAGGCTCTGATATGTGGATATGATTGATAAGCTTTGTATTCTCTTTTGCCTCATCAAGCGTTTCTTCGTTATAGATAACAGTACCCAAATCAAGATTGAGCATTACTCCTCTGCTTGATGTCTGTCTGCACATTTCAAGCGCCTCGTGCGTTGTGTTCATAAAGTTAGTGTTGTAAATCGGCGGATTTGCTTCAAGCGCAATCACGGTGTCGCTCGAAGCGGCATAATCGCCTATTATGTTAAAAAACTCAATTGCCGCAGGGATATAGCTGCTGTCGGGAATCACCCTGTTTTTCGGGCAGCCGAACACAAGGTTGTGACAGCCTGCCGCATAGGCAAAATCAACCGCCTTTTTTGTGTAGTCGATAAGCTGCTGTCTTTCCTCCTGCGTGCCGAAAATGCTCTGGGTTTTGCCGTACCAGATTGACTGCATTGAGGAAATCACAAGCCCGTATTGCTCATAAATGGAGCGTGCAAAGCTTTTTATATCCTGTATCTTGTCATAGGGCTGTTCGGGGAAAAGCCTTGTCGGAGCAATCTCAAGTCCGCTGAAGCCGTTTTTGCACAAAAAAGAGTACATTTCACGGTCATATTCACTGCTCCACGCTATATTAGAAATTGAAAGCTTCAATTAAATTCCCCCTTATTCATCGACAAGCTGTGCTTTGACAAATTCTTCTATGTCGCGGCTCACCTGTTCTTTATCGAATATATATCCATCCTTGCCGCCGAAAAGAGAATAATACTTTGTTCTGAAGTCATAAAGCGGAGGATTTTTTGCAACCTCGTTTACAAACTCTTTTCCTGTGATTCTCTTATATATTTCTGCGGTGCAAACAGGCTCAACAGCCATATTAACAAGTCTTAAATCATTTTTAATAATTATTTCAATATGCTTCCACAGCTTCTGAAGATTATAAAACTGGAATACACCCCGGCTGTCGGTAAAATTGAGTGCAGAAAAGCCAACACTTAAAAATTCTTTTTTAAGCGCTGACTTGTCATCTTCGCCGTCAACACAAAGCTTATAAAAGCCGTTTTCCTGCTTTTTGTAGCTTGAGCCGATAAGAGAGCTTTTTGCCGATAGCTCACCGTATTTCTGCCCGTTAAGCATTGACGGAATAATATTTATCATATCAAAAATAAAATTCTTCTTGATATTTCTGCCGAAAAGCCCCGGCAGTCGCACAATATGATAATTCTCAAAATTTCGGGACACCCATTGCTCAAGACGGTATCTGTCAAGCCCGTACGGATGCAGATTTTCTGTGTCAATCACAGTATCCTCGTCAGCACCGTTCGGGTTTTTATATACGTCAATCGTCGAAATAAGGACAATTCTTTTGGGGTTGATTTTTTTTATGTTTTCTATGGCGTTGTTTATTACAGCCATATCACCGTCAGGGTCGTTATTGGCAAGAAATTTTTCGGCACGCACACCGCTGTAAACGCATAAATCCGGGTTTGTGCCAAAAGCGTCACCGATATTTTTTGAATTGAAGGAATAATCAAACTTATGCTCTGCTGCGATATTTGAGCCAACAAAGCCCGTGTAACCAACTATAATATCCATATATACTTCCCTCGTAACATTGATTTTTTGTATTATCTGCTAAAAGTTTATTATACATGGATTGCGGCATTTTGTCAATCGAACTTACTGATGAACTCTCTTGTTCTGACGTTTTGGGGGTTGTTTATAACCTCCTGTGCGTCGCCCTCTTCAACTATGTATCCGTCCTCCATAAAAATGATACGGTTTGAAACATCTCTTGCGAAGTTCATCTCGTGCGTAACGATAACCATTGTCATATGAACCTTAGCAAGCTCCTTGATTACCGCTAAAATCTCATTGGTAAGCTCCGGGTCAAGCGCCGAGGTCGGCTCGTCAAAGAAAAGTATCTTCGGGTTCATTGCAAGCGCACGGGCAATTGACACTCTTTGCTGCTGTCCTCCTGAAAGTTGGCAGGGATATGCGTTCTCCTTGTCGGCAAGACCGATACGCTTTAACAGCTCACGGCACTGTGCATAAACCTCGTCCTTGTTCCTCTTCTGAACGTGAATCGGCGCATGGGCAAGGTTTTTAAGCACCGTAAAATGCGGAAACAGATTGAAATTCTGAAAAACAAGGCTGAAATAGCTTTGTATCTCTTTTATCTGAGGCTTCGGTGCATAAACCGACCTTCCGCCTTTGTCGTTCCAAGCGGCTTTTTTGCCGAAATAGATAAGCTCACCGCCGTCCATTTTTTCAAGCATTGTCGCACATCTGAGCAGGGTTGACTTGCCCGAGCCGGACGGACCGATGATTGACACAACCTCTCCCTCGCTTACCGACAGGGAGATATTTTTGAGTACCTCGTTATTCCCGTAGCACTTTTTTATATTATTTATTTCAAGCAATTTCATATTAACATTCCTCAATATCACTTAATGTCATAATAGGCAAACTTCTTTTCTACCTTGTTCATAACAACAGCAACAATAAAGTTAAATACAAAGTAGAACACACCGGCTATTACAAACGGCATCATCGTTGTCTGTGCGGCGGCAATTGATTTTGCCAGCGAGAAAAGCTCGACATATGCGATTGAAAACGCAAGCGAGGTATCCTTGACGAGTGTGATTATCTCGTTGGTGATTGATGGTATAATACGCTTGATAACCTGCGGAAAGATTATCCTTAAAAAGGTCTGCGCTCTTGAGTAGCCGAGAATTTTTGCCGCTTCATACTGACCAACGGGCATAGACTCAATTCCCGAACGGTAAATCTCGGCAAAATATGCGGCATAGTTGAGCACAAATCCTATTATAACAGCATAAAGGCGGTATTCAAGAGAAAGCGAGATACCGAACAGATAGTAAGGTCCGAAATACACAACAAGAAGCTGAAGCATAAGCGGAGTACCTCTCATTATGGCTATATAAAGCTGAGTTATGTATTTGATTATTCTGAACCTTGACATTCTGCCAAAGGTGACCACAAGGCCGAGCGGCAGAGTGAGAATAAGCGTTATGGCAAATATTTTTATAGATTCAAGCATACCCGACGACATCTGCCAAAGCATATCCCAAATGCTCATATAAAGAACACTCCCTTTCATTAATAGCAATTAGGATGCCATTTTGCAACAGCATCCTAATCAAAAAGCCCTTTATGATTATATTACTCAGCGTCTTTATCGTTGCCGAAGATTACGCTGTCTGAAAGTTCCCACTTCTTGGCGATTTCGTCAAGCTTGCCATCCTTAAGCATATCATAAAGAGTATTCTGAACCTCATCACGGAGAGTTTCATTGCCCTTTAAGAATGCAATGCCGTACTTTTCTGTAATAATCGGCTCTGAAAGCATTACAAATTTATCGCCGCGGCTTTCAATCTGATACTTTGCTACGCCGATGTCCATTGCGATAGCGTCAACAGACTTTGCTTCAAGATTCATAAACGCTGTGTTGTATTCCGGGATCTGCTCAAGGCTTTTAAATGAAGCCTTAAGCTCCTTGCAATCGTCCGAGTCGAGAGCCTCCAAGGCTGATGAAGCAGTCTGAACAGCTACTGTTTTGCCGGCAAGGTCGTCAAAGGTTTTGATGCCCGAATCCTTTGCAACGACAAAAACCTGGCTGTTGTCAACATACGGCTCTGTCCAGGTGTATTTGTCAAGTCTGTCCTCGCTCATTGTGAAGCCGTTCCAGATACAGTCGATAGTCTTTGCGCTAAGCTCCATATCCTTTGAGTCCCAGTCAATCGGCTGTTTTACAAGAGTCCAGCCGCGTCTGTTGCAGACCTCCTGCGCAAGGTCAAGGTCAAAGCCGACATATTCGCCGTTATCATCTCTGTAGCCGTACGGCGGGAAGTTTGCGTCAAAGCCGACTGTAAAGGTTTTCTTTTCAGCAGTCTGTGAGCCGCTGTTGCTGTCGGTGTTACTGCTGCTACTGCTGCTACTGCTGTTGCAGGCAATAAGCGGAAGAACCATTGCAATTGCCAAGCAGATAAGCAATAATCTCTTCGGCAGTTTCTTAAGTTGTTTTCTGAGCATTTTAAATACCTCGTTTCAATGTTTTTTGACTATACTATGATAACACATCATCACAATAAAGTAAATGTATTTTTTCGTAAATTTCGCCGGAATTTGTATAATCTTGAAGCAATAATACTTTTGTTGGTTAATTCACTTGACAACCTCATTCACAAAACCTGTCATATCAAAAACAAACCCACGCTGTTCCTCACAATAGAAATCTGGCGTGGGTTTAGGAATTTAACTTTTATCGTTTCTCGGCAACTTCATGAATATCAAGGAGCATATTGGTGCGTTTTGCATATGTATATTCATATTGCGTTCCGGGAACAAGTTCATCGTACCCGTGAGTTGTGAAAATTGTTTTCACTTCTCCGTTTTCTTTAAAATGCAGATTCCAGCCAAGTCTATCTCTGTATTCTCTTAGATAATAGCCTTGCTCTGTTACATAGTCCTGAAGGATCAGGTCAAAGCTGTCATAAACTACAAAGGAAAAGCTCACAAGAATCATACACAAGCAACCGATGATAATCATTTTCTTTCTTCTCTTCAAATCCTTATTTCTTCTGATAATTCTCTTCTTCATCCCTTTATAATAAACAATAGCAGCTATCGAAAAAAATCATTGCCAATACCCAAGGATATAATATTACCCTTACTATCGGTTGCAAAAAATCACCTGAATAGTTTGTGTATGTTTAAACGTAATTAATTATAAATCCAGATCGTTCTTAATCAGATCATCATAGCTTTCTCTTTTTACGATAAGCTTGTCCGTGCCGTTGTTTACAAGCACGATTGGCGGCTTGGGGATTCTGTTGTAGTTTGAAGCCATTGAGTAGTTGTACGCACCTGTTGAGAGAACTGCGATTGTATCGCCCGGCTCAGCCTTGGCTATCTTTGTATTCTCCTGAATAAGGTCGCCGCTTTCACAGCATTTGCCGGCAATTGTAACAACTGTATCAGCCTCCTTGTCAGCCTTGTTAGCCGTAACTACAGTATATTCTGACTGATAAAGCGCATATCTGATGTTGTCGCACATACCGCCGTCAATTGAAACATAGGTCCTTACATCGGGAATAGTCTTGACTGCGCCGACTGTGTAGAGCGTGATGCCTGCTTCGCCAACAATAGATCTGCCCGGCTCGATATATACAAACGGAACAGGCAGGTCGTACTGCTCAGCCTTTGCGTGAACCGCCTTTGAAACGGAGTTCATATAGTTATCGTATGCTGTGGGATTATCGTTGTCGGTGTACTTGATGCCGAAGCCGCCGCCGAGGTTAAGCTCGGTGATAACGTGGCCTGTTTCGTTCTTGATTGCGCCAATGAAGTCCATCATAATTTCAGCGGCTGTTACAAACGGGTCAATGTCAAAAATCTGTGAGCCGATATGACAGTGAAGCTCGCAAAGCTCAACATTCTTAAGCTCTATTGCCTCCTTGACAGCGTTCATAGCCTCGCCTGTTTCAAGCGCAAATCCGAACTTTGAGTCGATCTGACCTGTTCTGATGAAGTTATGAGTGTGTGCGTCAACGCCCGGCTTGATTCTCATTGAAATTTTCTGCACCTTGCCCTTTTCACCGCAGATTTTGTCGAGAGTTTCAAGCTCTGTAAGGTTGTCAACGACTATTTTGCCGATGTTGCTGTCAACCGCAAAGCAGATTTCGTCATATGTTTTGTTGTTGCCGTGGAAGTGGATATTCTCAACAGGGAAGTCTGCCTTTAATGCAGTGTAAAGCTCGCCGCCCGAAACAACGTCAAGACCCATATTCTCTTCCTTTGCAATTTCGCACAAAGCCTTGCAGCTAAGAGCCTTGCTTGCATAAAGTGCAAGTCCCTTGCCGTCGTAATGTCTTTTGAATGAATCGACATACGCCTTACAGGTGGAGCGAATTACATTCTCGTCAAGAACATAAAGCGGTGTACCGTACTTTTTGGCAAGCTCCACGGTATCACACCCGCCGATGGTGAGGTGGCCCTTTTCATTCACATTTAAACAGTCGTTAACAAACATTTTCTACATCTCCTTATCAGTTATATTCTTCAATTTTTTGCTGAAGATAATTTATTATTTCCTCTTTCCCGTCCCCCTTGAGCGCTGAAAAAGGAAAGACCGGCGCACTGCCGAAGTCGCTGAAAACCTCATCAAACAGGTTCATCTGCTTTTGCTGTTCGGTTTTGTTGAGCTTGTCTTTTTTTGTCAGCACAACAATAAACGGCAAGCGGTTGTGACACAAAAAGTCGAGCATATTCAAGTCGTCCTCGGTCGGGCTGTGCCGCATATCAATTATCTGAACAACTACACAAAACTTGCGGTCGCCTGCAAAATAGCCCTCAACAAGGTCTGCCCAGCGGTTTTTCTCAGCTTGCGACACCTTTGCGTAGCCGTAACCCGGCAGATCGACAAACTTTGCCTTTTTGTCTATGTCAAAAAAATTGATTGTCGCTGTTTTGCCGGGAGTTGCGCTGACACGGGCAAGAGATTTTCGATTAAGCAGCTTATTGATAAGCGACGACTTGCCGACATTTGAACGCCCGGAAAAAATGATTTCGGGCAATTCCGACTGCGGAAGCTGCTTTGAAGTGCCGTATGCCGCCTCAAAAACGGCGTTATTCAGGTTAATCAAAATATCCCTCCTCTATGATTTTTTCAACTTAAAATAATAACAGGTTTAGGTTATTGCTTGCTCTGAGCGTCAGAAGAGCTTCCTTTTTTGTTGTTTTCAAGAGCTAAGTTGAGCACCTGTGTTATTGAGCTGACAGGAACAAAATTGATTGAATTTTTCACCTGCTCATCAATTTCTGAAATATCGGGCTTATTGTCCTCAGGGAAAATCACGGTGTCAACGCCAAAACGGTAAGCAGCTATTGATTTTTCCTTTAGTCCGCCGATCGGCAGCACCCTGCCGCGAAGAGTGATTTCGCCCGTCATTGCTATATTCGGCTTTACCGGACGCTTTGTGAGCGCCGAGGCAACAGCCGTTGCCATTGTTATGCCAGCCGATGGACCGTCCTTCGGCACTGCTCCCTCGGGTGCGTGAATATGAATATCATATTTTTTATAGAAGTCCTGCTCGATATTGAGCGCATCGGTCATTGTGCGTATGCAGCTTACGGCAGCCTTAGCCGACTCCTGCATAACGTCGCCGAGTGAGCCTGTAAGCTCAATTTTGCCTGTGCCGTTCATCACGGCAACCTCAATCGGAAGAGTTTCGCCGCCTACAGACGTCCATGCAAGACCTGTAACCAAGCCAACCTCAGCGGTTTTGTTTGATTTTTCGGTCTTGAATTTGACGGGGCCGATAAGCTTTTCAAGCTTTTTCGGGTTGACTGTCAAGGATTTCGCCTCACCCTCGACAAACATAATCGCAGCCTTGCGCAGAAGCTCAATTATCCTGCGCTCTAAGCTTCTGACGCCTGCCTCTCTCGTGTAACCATCTATGAGCATATAGATTGCTTCGTCGGTTATTTTGAACATCTTTTTTGTTATGCGGCAGTTTTTCATCTGCTTTGGTATAAGGTGTTCCTTGGCTATATGGAACTTCTCTTCCCTTGTGTAGCTGTCAAGGGTAATAACGTCCATTCTGTCGAGCAGAGGTGCCGGTATCATCGACTGATCGTTTGCGGTCGTGATGAACATAACCTTGCTAAGATCAAACGGCATATCTATATAGTGGTCATAGAATTTATTGTTCTGCTCGCTGTCAAGAACCTCAAGCAAGGCTGATGTCGGGTCGCCCTTGTAGTCGTTGCCGAGCTTGTCGATTTCATCAAGAATAAGCACAGGGTTATTAACTCCTGCTGTTTTTATCGCATTGATAATTCTTCCCGGCATTGAGCCGATATATGTTCTTCGGTGACCTCTTATTTCTGATTCATCACGGACACCACCGAGGGCGATTCTCTGACACTTTCTGTTTATAGCCTGCGCCACCGACTGGGCAATAGAGGTTTTGCCGACTCCCGGAGGACCGACAAGGCATAGTATCTGACCCTTGATATCGGGCGACAGTTTTCTTATCGCAAGATTTTCGAGTATATTTTCCTTTACCTTTTTAAGGCCGTAGTGGTTTTTGTCAAGGCTTTGACGTGCGGTCGTGATATCAATTTTTTCTTCTGTACATTTATTCCACGGAAGCTCCAGGCAGGTTTCGATATATGTACGCATTACTGTCCCTTCCTGCGAACCGTAGGGAGTTCTCTCGAGCCTGTCACATTCTTTTAGAAGCGTTTTCTCGTTTTCCTCAGGCAGATGAAGCTCACACACCTTAAAACGCAGATCCTCAAGCTCGGCGTAATCTTCGTCCACTGCCCCGATTTCGGATTCAATAACCTTTAGCTGTTCTCTGAGAAAATATTCACGTTGTGATTCATCAATCCGCTCCTTGGCTCTTTTAGCTATATCCTCCTGAACGCTCAGAATATATACCTCCTGAGTAAGACAGTCGATTAGCTGTTCGAGCCGTTCGGTAGGCTCGTCAATTTCAAGAATTTCCTGCTTTTTCTGATACGGTAGCCCGCAGTTTGCAGCAATAAAATTGCTGAGGTCCTCGGCTGTGTTGATGAGATTCATTTTAAACAAAAGCTCTGTAGGGGGCTTTGGCGAAAACATAAGATATCTGTCAAATATATCCTTGGCGCTGCGGATAACAGCGATATCGTAGGAACCGGGTTCAAACGGCTCGGCAGAAATACTTCTGACAACCGCAGTCATATAAGAACGCGAATTTATGACATCACTGACGCTTGCCCTGCAGATACCCTCAACTATAACTCTTGTAGTATCATCGGGCTGCTTGATAACCTGGATTACCTTTGCTATAACGCCGACAGAATATAAATCCTTGCGTTCCGGCTCAAGGCAGTTGATGTTTTTCTGCGTTACTATAAAAATAATCTGATCGGTGCTCATTGCCGCTTCGATTGCCTTTGCCGACTTTTTTCTGCCGATGTCAAAATGCAGCTTCATTTTCGGAAACAGAACAAGTCCGCGCAGCGGCAGCATCGGCAAGGTTATCTCTGTTATTTCAGCAACAGTTTTATTCATACATTATCCCTCCTTTATGCTAAATGCAAAGAGCTGCAACCTAATCAGTTACAGCTCATATAAGAAAAAATCAAATTTAAGATGCGTTAGGTTTCCTTGGAGTTTTTATTTCATCCTCACTTATACTCAGAGGAGCCGGTAATTTGCCTTGGTTGTGAATTATTGTAACATTTTCGGGGTTTTTGACGGTTTCGGCTGAAATAATGACTTTTTCAATAGTAGAATCAGACGGCACCTTAAACATCAGATCCTTAAGGATATTCTCCAAAATAGAGCGAAGTCCTCTTGCGCCTGTTTTTTCTTCTATCGCCTTGTCTGCGATAGCCTCAAGTGCCTTGTCGTCAAACTCAAGTAAAACATCATCAAGGGCAAAAAGGCGCTGATACTGTTTTACAAGAGCGTTCTTAGGCTCCTTGAGAATTCTGACAAGCGACATTTTGTCAAGGCCGTTGAGTGCTGTTATAACAGGCAGTCTGCCGACAAGCTCGGGTATAAGACCGAATTTGACGAGGTCGTGTGAAATAACATCGCTCATCCATGAGGTTTCGTTAAGCTCGATCTTGCTCATAACCTCGGCACCGAAGCCAAGGCTTGACGAGCCGGTTCTTTTTTCAACAACCTTTTCAAGACCGTCAAACGCACCGCCGCAAATGAAAAGTATATTTTTTGTATTTATCTGCAAAAATTCCTGCTGCGGGTGCTTTCTGCCTCCCTGAGGAGGAACATTTGAAACAGTTCCCTCAAGTATTTTAAGCAGTGCCTGCTGAACACCCTCACCGCTGACGTCACGGGTAATCGACGGATTTTCTGATTTCCTTGAAATCTTGTCAATCTCGTCAATATAGATAATGCCCATTTCGGCACGTTCAATGTCCATATCGGCAGCCTGAATAAGTCTTAAAAGAATATTTTCAACATCCTCGCCGACATACCCCGCCTGAGTCAATGTGGTTGCGTCTGCGATTGCAAACGGAACGTCAAGAATCTTTGCAAGCGTCTGAGCAAGATAAGTTTTACCTGTACCGGTAGGACCGAGCATTAAAACATTGCTCTTTACAAAGTCAACATCGTCGCTGCCGTGCATAACCCTCTTGTAGTGATTATAAACAGCAACGCTGAGCGTTATCTTTGCGTCGTCCTGCCCGATAACGTATTCGTCAAGCTTAGCCTTAATTTCTTCGGGCTTGAGCAGGTTGCCAATGTCAATATTCTTTTTTTTCTTCCTGCTCTTGGCGCCGGCTTTTTCTTCCTGCAATATTGCATTGCAAAGCTCGATACATTCATCACAAATATATACTCCGTTGCCGGCAATTAATCTTCCTGCCAAATCCTGAGGCTTTCCGCAAAAAGAGCAGTGAATATTTCTCTCTCTGTTTAAGTCATCCTTGTTTGCCATTGAAATTAAGCTCCTATCTTACTCAAAGCTCGAACTAAGCGGCTTATGCACCGCTTAGTATCAGAGCTGAATTTTAACATAAAGATTTTTCTTCAGGAATTATCTTTTCTCAATAACCTTATCAATCAAGCCGTACTCAAGCGCCTGCTGAGCTGTCATAAAGTTATCTCTTTCGGTGTCGCGTGCGATAACGTCATACGGCTGACCTGTTTTTTCCGAAAGGATTGTATTGAGCTTTTTCTTAGTCTGCAGAATGTGGTCGGCGTGAATCATAATATCGGTTGCCTGACCCTTTGCACCGCCGCTTGGCTGGTGAATCATAATATCGCTGTTCGGCAGAGCAAGTCTTTTGCCCTTTGCGCCTGCGGCAAGCAGAAATGCGCCCATACTTGCAGCCATGCCCATACAAATTGTGGATACATCACACTTGATATAGTTCATTGTATCATAAATTGCAAGTCCGTCGGTAACACTGCCGCCCGGGCTGTTGATATAAAGTGAAATGTCCTTTGACGGATCCTGTCCCTCTAAAAATAGGAGCTGAGCAACAACAAGACTTGCTGTTGCGCTGTTGACCTCGTCATTGAGCATAACAATTCTGTCCTTGAGCAAGCGGGAGAAAATGTCGTATGAACGCTCTCCTCTGCCGTCCTGCTCAACTACATACGGTACTAAACTCATTGGTAATCATCCCTTTATATATTATTTAATATACTCATTAAAGGATAGTCAAAAATCAGTTATGTATTCAGATCAAGCGATCTTTGCGCTGTCCTTAACAAGCTGCATAGCCTTTTCAACAGAAAGGTCCTTTGCAAGGTCCTCGTGTGAAATAGCGTTCTTAACCTGTTCAACCTCCATCTTATATGCCTCAGCAAGACGAGCATACTCGTTCTCAACGTCCTCGTCGGATACCTCGATTGCTTCTTTTTCGGCAATCTTCTCAAGAATAAGACGGAGCTTTACTCTCTTTTCAGCCTGCTCTCTGTAGCCGCCTGCAAGAGTTTCTATATTCATACCTGTGTACTGCATATAAGTGTTGAGGTCCATACCCTGCTGACGCAGACGCATATCAAACTCTCTGAGCATTTCGTTGACCTCGTTTGTAAACATAGCCTGGGGTACTTCACCCTCAAGAAGCTCAACAAGCTTGTCGGTAATCTGGTTTTCAACATCGTTTTCAGATTCCTTCTGAAGTCTTTGTGCAACCTCACCCTTAAGCTCTTCCTTATATTCGTCGATAGTTTCCTTATCGCTTACGTCCTTGACAAATTCCTCGTCAAAGTCGGGGAGCTGTCTTTCCTTGATTTCGTGAAGAACAATCTTGAAATCAGCGTCCTTAGCCTTAAGCTCCTCAACCTGATAATCCTCAGGGAATTTAACGGTGATTGTGAACTCGTCGTTGGTGCTGTGACCGATGATCTGGTCTTCAAAGCCCGGAATAAAGCTGCCGCTGCCGATTTTGAGGTTGTAGTTCTCAGCCTTGCCGCCTTCAAATGCGACACCGTCAACAAAGCCCTCAAAGTCAATAACAACGAGGTCGTCGTTCTGAACCGGTCTGTCCTCAACTGTTACAAGACGGCTGTTGCGCTCACGAACATTCTGTATTTCCTGTTCAAGGATTTCGTCGGTTACCTCGGTTGACTTTGCAGTAACCTCGATGCCCTTGTAGTTGTTAACGTCGATTGTCGGCTTAACTGTAACAACAGCCTTGAAGGTAAAGCCGTCGTCGCCAACCTCAACAACGTCGAGATCAATTTTATCGTTGATTATCTCAAGACCTGCCTCCTTGGCTGCATCGGCAAGTGCCTCGGGATACAGATCCTGCATAGCGTCATCGTAGAAAACCTCTTTGCCATACATCTTCTCGATGATGCTCTTCGGCGCTTTGCCCTTGCGGAAGCCCGGAATATTTATATTTTTGCTCTTTTTACGGAAAACATTGTTAATTGCCTTTTGAAAAGTATCGCCGTCAACCTGAACCTCAAGCTCGTGACGATTTGTTTCTACCTCTTTTGTTGACTTCAAACTCATTTTACATTTCCTCCATAATAACAGTGTAACAGATATTATATCACACACAAGCGGATATTACCATAGCTTTATGTGTAAATAATTTATAAATTTTTATCTCAGAAGCTTCGGCATAAAGCCGAGATAATCGCAGGAAATCAGGTGCATTTCAACACCCTTGTAATCCCCTGTCACGGCATATCTGAAAGCGCCGTTGCCGTGAAGATGACCGTAGTAGCATTTGCCGATTTTATACTCAAGCAGAACGCTCATTATTTCCTGACATTCCCTCTCCTGAAAAACAGGCGGATAATGCAGGAACACTACAGGCTCTTTTCCCGTTTTAAAAGCCGCCTCAATGGATGCTCTGAGTCTGCCGGCTTCACGGTTGATAACCTTTTTATCAGCGTCGTCACCGGCATCATAGAACCATCCTCTTGTGCCGCAGACGGCATAATCATCAAGCTCATATGCATTGTTGAACAAAACTGAAATTGTGCTGAAATTTTTGCTTTTTAAATAGTCCTCTATTTTCTTCTTTGTCTGCCACCAATAGTCGTGGTTGCCCTTGACAAATATCTTTTTGCCGGGCAGCTCGTTGATGAACTTAAAGTCCTCATAGGTTTCTTCGAGCTTCATCGCCCACGAAATATCGCCGCCGATAACCACCGTGTCATTGTCGGTTATCAGCTTTCTCCAGTTGCTTTCAAGGCGTGTAACATAATCGTTCCAGCCCGAAAAGATATCCATCGGTTTATCTGTACCGAGCGACAGGTGCAAATCAGCAATGGCAAACAGCGACATTTATTCTATACCCAATGAATTTAAAACGTAGTTCGGCATATCGGCTGCGGCTATAACATTATTAAAGCGAACCTCACGGTCCTTGAGTGCCGAAAGCGGAGCCGGAACAGGCTGTGATGTCACCTTATTAAGCTCATCGACCATATCAAACTCGTTTTCGGGCAGAGTGCTGCCGTTTTCAACAGCCTCTAAAACAGACTTTGAGAACTTGTACGGGCTTGCGGTTGAAACAACAACAGACGGTGTTTTGTCGCCTGTTTCTTTAACGTAGTTTTCATATACATTTATTGCTACTGCTGTGTGAGTGTCGCAAAGATAAGAGGACTCGTCAAACATTTTCTTTATTGTTTCCTTTGTACCCTCATCATCACAGCATCCGCCGTAGAACAGTGATGACACCTTGTCCTTAATCTCCTGTGGTACAGTGTAGCTGCCGTTTGTTTTAAGCGCAGTCATCCACTCCTTGACCTGCTTGTCGTTGTTGTCTGACAGGTGGTAAAGAAGTCTTTCAAGGTTGCTTGAAACAAGGATATCCATAGACGGTGAAATCGTCGTATAGAAGCTTCTGTTTTTATTGTACTCACCGGAGCGGATAAAGTCGGTTAAAACATTGTTGGAGTTTGACGCACAGATAAACCTGTTCACAGGCAGACCCATTCTCATAGCATAATAAGAAGCAAGAATGTTGCCAAAGTTACCTGTCGGAACGCAGACGTTGATCTTGTCGCCGAGGTTAATTCTTCCGCTGTTGACCATATCGCAGTATGCCGAGAAATAATAAACTATCTGCGGAAGAAGTCTGCCCCAGTTGATTGAGTTTGCGCTTGAGAAAAGCATATTGTTCTGATGAAGCTTTTCGATAATCTGTGATGTTGTAAAGATATTTTTAACGCCTGTCTGAGCATCGTCAAAGTTGCCCTCGATGGCGCAGACATTCACGTTGTTGCCAAGCTGAGTGTTCATCTGGTGCTTCTGCATCGGACTGACGCCTTTTTCGGGATAAAATACAATTATTCTTGTGCCGTCAACGTCCTTAAAGCCCTCTAACGCCGCCTTGCCTGTGTCGCCCGAGGTTGCAACAAGAATAACAGCCTCTTTGCCGTCCGATGTCTTTTTGAGAGATTTTGTGAGAAGATGCGGCAAAATCTGAAGAGCCATGTCCTTGAATGCACAGGTCGGACCGTGCCACAGCTCGAGGATGTTCATTTCTAATCCGTCGTTAGTCTGAAAAACAACGGGCGCAGGATTGCTGCTGCCGAACTTTTCGGCGGTGTATGCCTTTGTTACGCACTCGTCTATTTCTTCCTGAGTGAAGTCCTCAAGATAATCACCCAGAATTTTCTTTGCTCTGCCGCAATAATCAAGCTTTGTAAGCGCTGCTATATCGTCCATGCTGTAGCTTGGAATTTCGCAGGGTACAAACAAGCCGCCGTCAGCGGAAATGCCCTGTGCAATAGCCTGCGCAGCAGAAACAGTTGCAGATTTATTTGTTGTGCTGTTATACAACATTTTCATCATCCTTTCCCATCAAAACCATAATATCTCAATTTTACACCTTATTCTATACCAAAAATCATATATTGTCAAAGGTTTCAAAAAAATTAGCGGCATTTTGCCAAAATATCTTTTTAACGAGCGTTTCGCTGTAATTCAGGCGCAGAAATTCGTTGTATATTTTCGGCACATCGGCAATTCCGAAGATGTCGTCGGGAATATCGCAGCCGTCAAAGTCACTTCCGACTGCTATAGTATTTTCACCGCCGAGCGACAGAAAATGCTCGGTATGCTTTATTATATCTTTGATGCCCGCATTGCCGCAGGACAAAAAGTCACGGTAAAAGTTCAGCCCGACAATGCCGCCTTTGTCACGGATAACAGTAAATTGTTCATCTGTGAGATTTCGCCTGTGGTTGCAGATTGTCCTTGAATTTGAATGTGAGGCTATAAACGGTGCGGTCGCATTTTCGGCAGTATCATAAAAAGAGCCGTCACTTAAGTGTGAAACATCGACTACGATTTTATTCTTCTCAAGCTCACGGATAACGGTTTTGCCGAAAGAAGTAAGTCCGGTGTCGTTGTCTGTCTGAGCGCCACAGCCGATCTGATTGTCGCCGTTCCAGGTCAGCGTTACGATTTTCACGTTATCATCGGTAAGACGTTTTATATTCTGCAAATCATTGCCAATAAGCCTGCCGCCCTCAACGGTA
Organism: uncultured Oscillospiraceae bacterium; assembly: GCA_958448165.1. Taxonomy (GTDB): domain Bacteria; phylum Bacillota; class Clostridia; order Oscillospirales; family Acutalibacteraceae; genus UBA7067. The sequence continues at coordinate 1,500 of CAUDCW010000009.1, read as the reverse complement.
AGAACAGCCGTAGTTTTATTTTCAAAGCCGCTGCCGTCATATATTGCAAGGGAATTTTCAGCACAGTCAAGCTTTAATCTGCGCACAGCCTTTTGGTACAAATCCTGCGCCTCTTGCAGGGTGATATCATCGGGAATCCAGACGGCAAAGCACTGAACCCATTTTTCAAAGCTGTCCTTGTATTTAACGGAAATATGAAAGTCGTTATCGTACAAATTTCTGTTTTCGGTCACTGCTCTGTAAAGAGTGTCGCAGTGCAAATCAAAATACCGCATAGCTGCCCTCCTGCTGAAAAGCGTTTTTGATATAATTTGTCACCCTGAACTGCTGTGTTTCGGGGTAATATGTAACCTCGCAGATATCAAACCGAGGCTGCAATTCAACACATTTTTTCGTAATATAAATCTGCGCTGTTCTGATAATTTTGTTCCTCTTTGATAAGCTCACCGCCTCAACAGGACGGACGATTGAGCCGAAAACCCTTGTTTTAACCTCGACAAAGGCAACTATATTGTTTTTGGTTGCAACAACGTCTATTTCGCCTACGCTTGTTGTGAAGTTTGTATCGGCGATTTTGTAGTTGTTTCTGAGCAGATATTTCTGCGCTCTGTCCTCTCCGAGGTGTCCGATTTCTTCAGCAGTCATATTATTTGGCTCCGTTTTTAATTTTCTTAAGAAACGACGGTCTGTGTATTTCGCACGGACCGTATTTCAGAATCATTTCCCTGTGAAGCGTTGTACCGTATCCCTTATGCTTTGCAAAATTATACTGCGGATATTTTGTGTCGTATTCATACATCAGCCTGTCACGGCTGACCTTTGCAAGAATGGACGCTGCGGCTATTGACATTGAGCGTGCATCACCCTTGACTATCGAATAAGCAGGAATATCGAGGTCGGGCGTTTTGTTGCCGTCGATAAGTGCGAAATCCGCTTTTATTGAAAGTCCTTCAACAGCACGCTTCATAGCAAGCATTGCGGCGTTGAGAATGTTAATCTCCTCTATCTCCTCAACGCTTGCCCACGCAACACAATATGCCAGGGCTTTTTCGGTTATAACATCAAAAAGCTGCTCACGCTTTTTTTCGCTTAGCTTTTTTGAATCGTTCACTCCGTCAATAACCGTGTTCTGAGGCAGAATAACGGCGGCGGCGCACACAGGGCCTGCAAGAGGTCCTCTGCCTGCTTCATCAACACCGCATACGGCGCTGTAGCCGCTTGCGATAACTTTATTTTCAAATTCCAACCAGTCCATATTTTTACTCCATTTCACTTAACACTGACAAGATGCGACGAGATTTTATCCAAACTCGTTTCAGAAAAAACTCAAAGCAGTTTGCCCTTATGAAGGACGCCGATGTACTATGTGTACCTCAAGTCCTGAATAAGGGTAAGATGCGACGAGATTTTATCCAAACTTGTTTTGAGAAAAAGCTCTAAGCAGATTGCCCTTATGAAGGACGCCGATGTACTATGTGTACCTCAAGTCCTGAATAAGGG
>CAUDCW010000008.1 GCA_958448165.1 uncultured Oscillospiraceae bacterium | reverse complement strand
TCTTTCTACCGGCGAAGTTTTCTAATTTTGTAACACATCATTGACAAACCTACATCAAAAACAAAGCCGAGGCGAATTGCAGATTTTTTTCGACAAAATTCTCAACATTATTCACAAAACTTTCTTTCAATCTTAAAGGATTATTAATAGCGTATTCACAATTAAATTTTATACTTTAAGCGTACTCAAAAGGACGGAGCCGCACCGTCGGAGTACAAATGTTCTACCCTCCTCAATGTACCCCTCAAACTAAAAGCAAGAAAAGGCTCAATCTTCCGCAAGGATTGAGCCTTTTCGTTGTCTTAAGGAAACACTGATTAAATCGTTTGTGCATATTGAGCCGTCAGATTTTTCGTCAGGTCGGACAAATAAACCGCAGTAATGCTGACGCATTGCGAGGATTTTTGGGTCAGGCTGACGGAAAAGATGCAAGCAAGATGTGCAAACAGCTTTTAAGCGTGATTTATTCAGTGTTTCCTTAAGTTTATATTATGCCACTTTTTGCTAACACCGCTATAATTGACATAATATTCTATTATTATAAGCAAAGCTTGTAAATTTAAACCTTTCATTTGGCTTGAAAGGTTTTTCTTATTGTGATAAAATAGTTCGGTATAGACAGTACATTTTTTGACAGCAACATATAAACAAGGGAGCGGATAATATGTGTGGAATATGCGGATTTACCGGCGAAATTATAGACAGAGATAACGTAATTGAAAATATGGCAAGGGTTATTACCCACAGAGGTCCCGACAGTGACGGTTTTTATAAGGACGATTATGTTTCAATGGGATTTCGCAGGCTCAGTATCATCGACCTTGACGCAGGTCATCAGCCGATTTTTAACGAGGACAAGACCCTTGTTATCAACTTCAACGGCGAAATATACAATTACAAAGAGATAAGAGAAGAGCTTATTAAGCTAGGCCACAAGTTTTCTACAAATGCGGACACAGAGGTTATTCTGCACGGCTTTGAACAGTGGCAGGAGGGAGTTCTGGACAAGCTGAGAGGAATGTTCGGCTTTGCAATTTACAACATCGTTGACCACTCCCTGTTTATTGCAAGGGACTTCTTCGGCATCAAGCCGCTTCACTACACACAGGTGGGCGAGCATTTTATATATGCGTCCGAAATCAAGAGCATATTGCAGTTCCCGAAGTTTGAGAAGAAGTTCAACTACAGAACGCTTGATAACTATCTTTCTTTCCAGTATGCAGTACCGCCTGAAACTTTCTTTGAGGGCGTATATTGCCTGATGCCGGGTCATTATCTTTGGTACAAAAACGGCGAGGTAACAACGCACCGCTATTTTGAGCCGCGTTTCAACCCCGATGACAATATGACAGAGGAAGAAGCTGTTGACAGAATTGAAAAGGTTTTTGAGGACTCGGTAAACGCTCACAAGATAAGCGACGTTGAGGTCGGCTGTTTTCTTTCAAGCGGCGTTGACTCAAGCTATGTGTCAACATATTTTGCAGACCAGAAAACCTTTACAGTCGGCTTTGACTTCGGTCAGAGATACAACGAGATAAGCTGGGCAGAGAATCTGTCGAAGAAAATCGGCGTTGACCATTATTCAAAGCTTATCGGCTCGGAGGAGTTCTGGGGCAGCGTCAAAAAGGTGCAGTATCATATGGACCAGCCTCTTGCCGACCCGTCTTGTATTGCTCTTTACTTTGTATCAAAGCTTGCAAGCGAGCACGTCAAGGTTGTTCTTTCTGGTGAGGGTGCTGACGAGCTGTTTGGCGGATACACCTGCTACAACGATCCGAGAGTGTTCAAGATATATCAGAAAATTGTGCCGTATCCGCTGAGAAGGGCAATCTGCAAGCTGATGAAAAAGCTGCCTGATATAAAGGGCAGAGATTACCTCATCCGTGCAACTCATCCGCTTGAGGAAAGATTCATCGGCAACGCATATATGTATGACCTTGACGAGAAAAAGCAGATTTTGAAAGACCCGTCAATCGCCACTAACCCTGCAAAGCGCTGCCGCAAATACTACAAGAGAGTAAAAGGATATGACGACGAAACTAAGATGCAGTATCTTGACATAAATATGTGGATGGTCGGCGATATTCTGCTCAAGGCAGACAGAATGAGTATGGCAAATTCGCTGGAGCTGAGAGTTCCGTTCCTTGACAAAGAGGTGTTCAAGGTTGCCTCAACAATCCCGACAAGGCTCAGAGTGAACAAGAAAAACACAAAATACGCAATGCGTCAGGCTGCAATGCGCCACCTGCCGCCTGAAACGGCACAGAAGAAGAAGCTCGGCTTCCCTGTTCCGACAAGAGAGTGGCTTAAGGACGAAAAATACTATAACATTGTCAAGGATATGTTCAACTCTGACACAGCCAAAAAGTTCTTTAACTCCGATGTGCTCATCGGCTTCCTCGACGAGCATTATCAGCTAAAGGAGGACAACAGCCGTAAGGTGTGGACAATTTATATTTTCCTCGTATGGTACAAGATTTATTTTGAGGGAGATATGGTTGACGGCATAGAGGGATAAAAAAACGGTGCGGTAAAAACCGCACCGTTTTTTTTAAAGAATGAAGAATAATGTTAGCTGTCGCCGCTGAGTGGATTTTTAGCGTGAAGTGTTAAGAGCAAAGTGGTGGTTGCCGCTGCAAGCGGCTCTTTAAATTAAAAACTTACTCGTAACAAGGCTATTAGTCCGTAGGGAACGGTCTTGACCGTTCGGGATATACGCTGTTCCTGCAAATATATTGAAATCAGAATATAGTATAAAATTCGGCACAGCGTTCCGGAACACTCAAGAGTGTTCCCTACAATCTCGTTTCCGGTTTCAGGTAAAACGGAATATTTCTTAATTCAAAGAGCAGCGTAGCTGCGAAAACCAAAACTAAACTCTTAACTCTCAACACTTCACTCTTCAATGCGCCGCAAAGCGGCGCATTACTTTCTCTCGCAGTAAACGACATAGCGATAATCGGAATATCCGTACGGGTGGCAGGTAATCAGAGTTAGCATATCCTTGCCCTTTTGAATCTTAACCTTATCGGATTCGCTCGGCAGAATAACCTCTGTCTTTACAACCTTATATTCAAGCTTGTACCACAGGTTGGTTATATACACCGAGTCACCCTCGTTCAAAAACACTATGTTATCAAACATCGTCTTGTTAATAACTCCCCTGTGGCCGGCGATAACGGCGTTTGTGTTTTTGCCGCCGATAGGTATGGACGTGCCTGTCATCTGAGCAGCGCCCATCCACATATTATAGTCGCTTGCACCGAGGTAAATCGGCATATTAAGGTCAATGCTCGGCGCCGAGATAGTGCCGAAAACATAATCGTAAACGCTGTACTGCGCAAGGTCAAAGCTTTCCTGAGCGTAGCAGAACGGGTCGAGCAGATTCTGCCCTGACTCATAAAGTTCTTTATTGTATTTTACAATGTCGCTGTAAAGGCGGGCGAGAAGCTTGGGGTCGTAGCTTTTGTTCTCCTCTGACGCTTTATCATCAAGAAGCGGAGTGTCGGAATACTCATTGTCGCCGCCGGACTCGGGGTCGGTTGGGTAGTCAAGCTTTTCGGTGTTTTCAACATTTCGGTTGAATTCGTCGATTACTCCGTTCTGTTCAAGCCATGTGAAAAACTTTGCCATACCGGGATAAAAGAATACACAAAGTCCGGAAAGCAGGAAAACAATTGACGTTATGAGCAGTTTTTTACTCTTCGGCACCTTCTTTTTCGGCGTGGTCTCCTTATGAACCGCTGTTATCTCTGTCTTTTTCTTCATTTTCATCAGCCAAGACCTCCGCACTGCGTTTTTTACGCAGCTTTCTTCTGACAATTATAACAATAATTAGAATAAGAATCAATGCCACAAGCGGAATCATAAGCCACAGCACCCACAGCGGTACAAGCAGACCGAAAATATTAACCTCATCGCTGCCGCCGTCCACACGCTTTGTTATGACATTTCCGTTTTCATCGGTTGTTGTTATTGTGCCGGACTCATAATTATCCTCACCGGGAATATATTCTGAGCGAACACCGCGAACAAGCAGTCTGTGGGAGTTTATCCCGTATGGAGTGCATGTAATAAGCGTGGTATAGTCCTTTTGGCGGTCAATCTGTAAATCGGTGGTATCGTTCGGTTCTACTACCTTAATCTGGTCGATTTTATAGGCGAGAACTTCGTCAAGGATATGAAGATAGAATTTATCGCCGACTTTAAGCTTGTCAAGGTCAGTAAAAAGCATATTGCCCGGAACGCCTGTGTGGCCCGTTAAAACGCAGTGAGTGCCTTCACCTCCGACAGGAAGTGAAGTTCCCTTTAGATGGCCTATGCCTTTTTGCAGCTGAGCCTCGGTTGCATCGTGATAAATCGGACAGGTAAGGGTGATTTGCGGAATCTTGAGAAATCCCATCATACTCTCATTATTTATGCTGAGCATCTGATAATATTCATCTACCGTCTGCTTTTTCTCCGTCGGCTCGGTTGCGTCAGTCGGGTCGGATGCGTTTTCAAAAGGGTCCTGCAGGGTCACCTGACCGAGAGTTTTATTATATTCAGCGGCAAGCTCCTTTTGAAGGCGCACTTCTTTATTAGTCAGCTTTGCTACCTGCTGTTCATATTCGGCGACAACACTTATCTGCTGAAAATATGAAATTATATTACCGAGTGATGGGTAAAAGAAAACAGCAAGACCTGCAACAAGCAGGACAGCGGCGATAATTCTTTTTCTGCGCCTTGAGCTTTGTTCTTTCTTGTTATTCTGTTTTTCTTTTGTATTCGGGATTTGTTCATTTTTCATTTTATACCTCGGAAGTTAATTGTTTAGAATCAGCAAATTTGATAATTTGCAAAACAGACAGGGGAAAATCCCCTGTCTGCCGCAAGCCGCAAAGCGACAATATTTTGTTTTAATTATAATCGTGAATTATAATCAGATTTCCTCTTTTCTTGTCTTTCTTGAACGAATGAAGAAGAATGCTGCACCGCCGATGAGAGCGATACCTGCTACTGAGAAGAGGATTGTACCCATACCACCTGTGAGCGGGAGGTCAGGCTGCTTAACGTTTACGATTGTTACATCGCCACCCTCAGCATATGTTGTAGCAGTTATAGGAACATTTTGTGCAGAAGTAAGCAACTGATAGCCGTTATTTGTCTTAGTTTCAACCAGCTTATATGTTACACCCTGAGCAAGACCCTTTACAAAGATTTTACCGTCGTTATTTGTCTTTACAGTTGCGTCAGCATCAGAAACACTTGTTTCAGATACGTCTGCTGTATAATATCCAAGCTGACCAGCAACTGCTTTTACCTTAACATTTACGCCAGCTGCGGTCTGAAGTTTAAACTCAACATCTTTCATTGCAGTTCCGTTTTCGTTCTCTGCTCTCTTAATGATGCTGAAGCCGCCGGTTATAGTATCAGCTGTAGCAGTAGCACTAGCAGTCTTAACCGGATTTACAAAGTCGATAGTTGCTGTATTTGTCATTGTTGTGTTTACAGGAGCATCATCTGTTACAACAGTTTTAATTGTAATTACAATCGGCTTAGCTGTTACTACGCCTGTTGCATCATCTTTAGTATAAAGATCGCTAATTTTTGATGAGAAGTCGATCACTGCTGTATTACCGGAAATTGAAGGAGTTACACCGGTGTAGCTTTCACCACCAACAGTCATTGAAATAGCATTAGTTTCAACAAAAGCAAGACCTACCGGAAGTGTATCAGTAACTGTGTATTTTGTATATTTGTCGATATCTGTAGGAACAGAAGGCTCAACAGTCCATGTAACAACTTCACCAATACCTGCAGTCGCCTTATCTACAGTCTTTGTGATTGTCGGAGTAGATGCGTTGTCAAGTTTAAAGTCATGTGCAAATCCTGCGCCGTATGTATATTCGCCGAAATTAGCTTTAGAAGAATCATATTCGATTGTTGAACTTGCGCTTTTAACAACTGTGAAAGTCTGAGGAGTTGTAACAAACGGAAGCGGTGTATCTTCACCAACCAATGTTACACCAGATTCCTCAATCCAGCAGTAATCAGCAGTTGTGCCATTATCCTTAGTCGGAAGGCCATCAACAACCATTACACCGCCTGATACACCAACATTTACAGTTGCATACTCAGAAACATTTGTTACATTATTAACAGCAGTAGGAGTTGCATTTGTTGAATTGCCAAGTGTGAATGTAGCGATAGGTGTGCCAGTTGCATCTGTACCTGCATAAAGCTTGAATACAGGAGCTATTTTAACTTTTGAAGCATCATAAGGAACACCGTTTACAGTTTTCTCAAGCTTAGTACCTGCAAGTGTTGTGAGGTTCTTCGGATAAACATGTACATTGCTATTCCAATACTCACCTTGAGAACTGTAGACACCGACATTCTGAGATGTCATCGGAAGGCTTACATAAAAAGACGAAGCCTTTCTTGTAACCTTAGCCGGTGAACTTGTCTCAACAACATAATAAAGACCTACCGGGTTACCAGTTGTTCCACCAACTTCAAATGTAGCTTCACCAGAAGCATCGGTTTTGACAACAGCCTTCTTAGCAGTGTCTGACGTATTAGGTGTTGACGGAACAGCTGTGCCAAGATCACCCTGATAGTAAATTGTGAACTCTGCGCCTGCAAGTGGTTTTGTTCCGGCTGCAGGAGCGTCAGCAGTTGTACCTGTCAAACTACTGGTATTGCCGATTTTTGACTCGTTAGCAGTTGTGTCGTCCAAATCATACTTATGAATTGTCAATGTAGCTGAATCTGGAGCAGCCGCATTTGCTGTGATTGCAAGGCCTGCAAAGGCTGAAACAGCGAGCAGGAGTGCAAGCACGATACTCGTGATTTTCTTTGTGATTTTCATTATGAAATCATCCTTTCTAAAAATTTTGTTTTTTCCTATTTTAATTTTTCACGAGAAAATTAAAACCGTTTTTATTGTGAACGGGAAGCCCGTCCACGCTTATATAAATCCCTTGCGGGATAAATACCGAATGTTCAACCGCCGTGCGGCAATGCGCCGCCGGCTGTTGCACTTATAAAATGTCTTCTTAACTTAGTTTACTCCATTTTGCAAAAAATCGCAATAAAATTTGAAAACATTTTAAATGATTTTTGAACAAATTTTACTTGCGTTTAATCAACTGTTTTGCAAGTGCAAGAAGATTTATTCTCTTTCTATAGAGGATAAACGCTGTGCCTGCACCGATAACAGCTATTGCACCAAGTACATAGAGCATTGTCACGCCTACACCGCCGGCTTTAGGAAGCTCGGGCTGCTTTATATTGCCGACAACATAGTCAGAGCCTGACTTTGAAAGCTCTTCATTGTTGTAATAGATTTTGTATGTACCGTCGGTTGCAATATCAATCCTAAATTTGCCTGTCAGGAGCTGGTATCCGTTCGGAGCCTTTGTTTCTTTAAAGTAGTAGGTAGCCGCCTTGACATTGCCTGATACACTCGGTTCATATTTAAGCTGTTTAAAGGTTACTAAGCCTGTTGTCTGAGCCGATGTTACAGGGTTGACAAAGCCGGAGCCTGCCTTGCTGACGTTAGCTATTGTTGCCTGTTTTTCGCAGGCTGAATCAATGTACAGCGTGAACTCAGCGCCGGAAATCGGATTGCCGTTTTCATCCTGCTTTTTAAATGAAACATCAGTGTATTTGGTCGCCGTTAAGTTGTTGAAGGTCGGAACGGCTTCCGTTATCTTGCCTGATACATTATGACTTGTGCTATCGTAATTTTTATAGTAATCAATATCAACGGTAAGATTGTTGTCAGTATCTCTGCCCACAGTTACCTGTGCATAATATGTTGAGGTTGCGTCCATAACATATTTATCTGTTGAAACTCCTGCGCTGAGACTCTCTCTTATACTGTAGATATATTTGCCCGTATATTCATATGTAACATTCTTAAATGTTACGTTACCGCTTGAGGCTGTGCTTACTGAGTCGGAATATACGGTAGTATAATCTCCCGTCGGAACGTTGTTGTTGTCGCAATAGAGAAGCGTCTGTGTAAAAGTGAAGTCAGTGCCTGTGTACGGCGAACCGTCAAGATTCTTGAACGCCGCAAGATATGACTTAACTGGAATAAACCGGTTTGTAACCTCTACTGCATTGTTGCTTGATGCGATTGTTCCGGTGCAGTAATCGCCCGACTGCTTTGTCGCACCGGTTGAACTTATGAAGGAGTAACCGGGCAGCAGACCCTCTTCCGAAATCTGATAGGTTGCGCCCTCGGGAATGCCCTTGAACTCTGCCTTATAGCCTGCCTTGAGTTTGAACCTGCCTGTTTCAGCCGTGTAGAGGTTGATACCGTCAGAGTTCAGAACATCGTTGTCGTTATTATCATAAAGCTTATATGTCACCGGATATGAGGTGTAGTTATTTGAGCCGGCAAGATCTACGCCGATGATAAAGTTGAAGTCGATGTTTGAATCTGTGATTGGGTCGTCATTTTCATCAACAAGCTTTTTGGTAACCGTAAGCGGCTGTGTAACAGTCTTGTTGGTGAAGTGCGCCGACAGGCTTGTGTTGATATCTACGCTGCCCTTTGCGTTGATATATTTGAAGTTAAGTTTTTGGTTGTTGTCTTTTGACTCTATCTGCTGCTGGGCGTTGATATCCTCAACAAAGCTTGTGGTTGTGTAATTGAGATTACCCGAATATGTTTCGGCAATAGTCATACTTTCGTTGGCGGTGAGGGTCTTATCAGAAGCATTGTAAAGAACGCCCTTGCCGTTGCCGAATGTATCCTTAGCTTTTGGAGTGCTGCTCTGTGATGTTGTGAAAGTGAAGTTATCAGCCGTTTTTGCTGCATCCTTCAAGCCGTCGTTAACATCGCTTACATCAACGGTTTTGTCAATTCGCAGGTCGTTTGTAACAGGCTGAATTGAGAACTCAACCTTAAGGTTAGAGTCGTTCATTCCTCGCTCCATATAGTAAACAACCATTTCATGTCTTACTGACGGGTCCTTGTTGTCGAAATTAAATACTTTTTCATCTCTTGCACCATCTTTTTTGGTGTCGGTTGTGCCGCTTTCGCCGCCGTTAGCCTGCAGATAAACCTTATCTGCGGTTGCCTTAATCTTGCCCGGCTCAAAGCCGAAGTCGATTGAGCCTGTTGTCGGCATGTGTGCGCCGCCGAGGTCAAGAACAAGCTGACCGTCGATGAATACCCAGAGGTCGTCATCTCCCGAATATTCAAACTTAGCGTGCTCACCTGAGCTGCCGCCGCTTGTACTCTTTGCAACGCCTGAATGAGCCAGAGCGCCAGTGTCCCAATATGCATTGCCAAGCGCCGAGCTTGTAGTTCTTTCGCTGGCTGTTTGCCAAGAGTTGTTTTTATCCCAACCTATGTTTGTATAATCACCTATGATTGTCGGAGTAATTCGATAAAACTCATCACCGCCATATGTAGTAGTGCTTAAATCTGTCAAAGTTAAATCTGTACTACCGCCGCTGTTCCAAAGGTGAATTCTTGATACATTAACCTTTTGTACCCAGATTTCTGTTGTTTCGGTTGTTCCACTCGAACTCTCGCTGCCGTAAACACCGTTTTCAGGCAAGGTGAAGTATGTCTTCATCTTGATGCCGAAGCCATAGTCACGCTTCTTGCCGTTTGCGTCAGTGCCGCCAACGCCGTTACAATTTGCGGTGCCGTTGCCGTTATTGAAGGGGAAAATACCGTAGTCGCCGTTTAATCTGTTTTTAACGCCGTAGCTTGCGCCTGCGCCGTAGTTCACCTGAGTCGGCTGTCCGTCTGCGGACCAGTTAAAATAAACATTGTCTTTTGCGCCTGTCGAATCAAAGGAATAGGTTGTAACACCTGTGCTTGCATCCTTTGTGGCAACAAACGGGAACTTTGCCGAAATTACTTTTGCGTATGCCCCTGTGCCGGAAGATGAACCCGAGGATGTCGCCTCAGCAAATGTTTCCGGGTCATACGACGTAGCTTTGCTGACCAATATATCTTTGCTGTTAATCGTAAGAGTAATTTCACTCCATAACGAATTGCTTGGAGAATGTTTATTGATTACAATATAATAGTAATTATCATCCGAACCGGAAGCTCCCCAAGACGGTGTGTCTCCACCGGTGTAAGAACCGCCCGGCTGATATACCGTGCCTGACAACGCAGAAAGTGTTATTGTTGTACTTGTATATTTAATTGATACACTGGTGCTATCGTTAAAATATTCTTTGGGAAGTGAAACACGGATAAAGTTATCTTCAACTTCAGTTTTGATTAATTTTTTCTGCGTTTCTCCGCCGCCTGTGCCGCCTGCATTATTATGCAGCAAATCATAATTGAAGTAAGGTGCCAAGGTGCCGTTTGTGCCTACAGTCAGCTGTCCGCTGTTGAGGCTGTTGCTGACAAGTCCCTGAACGCTTCGGTCACGCGTACCGTCTTGGTTCCAATCTCCTCCAAGACCGCCGGAGCTGTTGACCGAGTAGAAATACTGTTTGGCGGTCTCGCCGTAAATTGCTCTGTCTGCATTTTGCTGGAGCGAATTCCAGTAATCGTAGATATAAAAGTTGCTGTTGTAGTCATCGCCGAAGAACATCGGGTATCTCCACGATACGTCGCTGTCTGCCTGCGCCTTTATCAAATCATTGAAGTTGCTGAACTGCTGACGATAAGGATTCGGTTTAGCGTCGCTTGCCGCATCATCGTTCAGACCGTTACGCCAACCCTGACTGCGCTCGTTATTCGACAGATAGTCAAAGTACATTGCGTCAACGCCGATTACATTTTCCGGGAAGCTGTCCGAAACAGCGAAATCTGCCTTATCATCAGAGGAAAGTCCTTTTGCTTCAACCCAAGCTCCCTTTTCTACACTGTAATACAGATTTGCGTAGTCGCTCGGCACGGTGAGGTCGTTTGTACCGGAGTTTGAACTCGATTTATAGAATTTGAATACCGAATTCAGCGGAACCTTGAGAACAAAGTAATTATATGTTCTTTCTTCAACCGCAACTGTTCCTGTTCCGGTGTAGTTCTCGCCTACATTTGCCATCGGGTCATTCAAGTCATACATTACGTGTGCCTGATCGCCCCAGTCGGGAGCATAAAGCTTAACCTCAACCACATTTTCGCCCGACGTCATTGTGTACGGGTCGCTCTTGCTGTGGTCATATCGGCTCCACTGAACATTTCCGCTTTCATCCATATAAATTGTGTTTGCGGCGTTGTTTGCTCTGCTGCTGAGAGTTATTGTTTTTGTATATGTCTTTGTCCAGTCAGCCGCATTGTATGCTGTCCAGCCGTTGTCATAGACATTTTTTGTTTTATCAATTGTCAGGTCATCGGTTTTGTTTGAGTTATCATTAAATATAACACTGTCGGCTTCGCTGTTGTAATCGCAATAATACTTCCCGTCATCAAATTTGGTCATGCTCATTCCGGGCCAAGCGCCGTTGAGATTGGTAGCGCCGTCGTTTTTCCAGAAATAAGCATATGTATAGCTGCCTTTATAGAACAGGCGGTTCTCCTGATTAGGGATACTATATGAATACTCAACCGTTATTGTGTCACCCGTGAAACCGGAAGTTTTGGTTTTATACAGACCTCCGCTCTCCTTTTCTATTGGTTTTTCTATTGGTGAGCCGTTCACCTTAACTCTGCCTGTGCCGGCATAAGCAAGCCAGGTGCTGTTCTTTGAAAAATCAACGTATATCGCACCGCTGTAGCTGTTGCTTGCCGCGCCTGCCTCAACCGTTGAAGCAAACGTCGGCACAAATGCCGACAGCAGAAGAATGACCGCCATCGAAAACGCCGAAAGCTTGCCAAGCACATCGTGCGACCTCGCCTTTCTTGTCATCTTAAACATCTCTCCCTTTTTTTGTAATTTTGCCGCTATTTTTTCGACTGTTCTGATAAAATACCATTAAAATCCTATTCAGAAACAAAAAATGTTCCACTCCCGATAGCCGCAGATTGACTTCGAGCGGTAATACGAGCATTGAAACATATAAATCTTAATAATTAAATTTTCCGACAGCTATACCCAAATGCAATGAATATGCTTTTTTATACAGCGCCTTGTGCACCTATGCTCATATACCAAACCAACTAAGCTAATTTCAAATCTAGTAATATTTTACATCATTTCTGCAATAAATTCAACCGATAAATCAAGTTTTCGAAAAAATAAATGCACAAAAATGCAGCTTGTATTTTATGCAAATTAACCAATCTTTATTCTGTTATCCAAATTAACAGGGTTTATTGTGCCATTTTTCCCGGAAACACCTCAAACTAAAACACATTTCCGGCATTACCCGTTGGTTGTAAAATGTATATATATTACGCATTTATGTATATTTTTGCAGAATTTTGTCGAAAATTGTTTTATTCAACCCCACATCTTGCGTTGAACACCGATTAATAATGTAAATATTCGTCAGGCACGTTTAAAATTGCAGTCGTGCTCCTTTATTGCCTCCTGTGCAGATTCAAGAATTCTCAAATCATTCTGATATCCGCACATCCTCTTTGCCTGTTCAAAGCTTGCCCACGCATAGCTTTCTATCTCGCTGCGCTGGATTTTCACACGGTCGCTGTCGGTTTCCGCCAGAAAAAACACAACCCGCTTTTTTATGTTGGCAAACGGCGAATAATCACTGACCTGTCTGTAGCCGCTGTAGATTTTCACCTTTAGCCCCGTTTCCTCATAAACCTCACGCAGTGCTGTCTGGTGCTCATTCTCGCCAATCTCCATATGTCCTTTTGGAAACGACCAGTATTTTCCGTTGCAGTTTCGCACAAGCAAAAGCCTTATTCCGTCTTTGCCGCGATAAAATACAACCGCACCGCAGGATTTTTCATAAAGACAGCTCAGGCGGCTGCCCTGCGGCAGTCTGCCGCTTTTAAGCAAAAGCTCGCCGAGCTTTGACTGATAAAACACCTGTCCCTGCGGCGCTACGATAATCCTGCTTTCGTTTTCGCCGTGAATCATTGCGATTATCCTGCCCGAAAACTGCTCCGGCGGCTTTGTGTTTGAAACAATATAGACCGGGGTGTTTTTCATGCTGCTGACGCTGATATATCCCGAATAAAGTCCGCAGTCGCTCAGGCAACCGTAAAGCGTTGTATCAGCGCTCATTCCCAACATTCAAACACCTCCCTTTTTAAGTCTTTTTCCGTAACCTATTTATATATAATTATTCAGGCTTTTATTTCAATTGAAAAGCTCTTTCATTTTATTGACCTGTGCCGCACTGTTTGCCGACATTATACCATTTAAGAACAGTACGTTTTTAATTCCCTTTTTATTGCAGTAGTCCTTTATGCTTCCGCTGTAATATCTGAAGTCTATAACGTGCACCTCGTCATAATTTGACGCCAGAAACGGCACAATTGCACTGCCGAACGTGTCCTTGACAACAAGCAGCTTGCTGCCGTCGCTTTTATCCCCGTTGTCAATAACAAACAGCGGATTATCGCCGTGGATAAATACGTCTGACTTATCCTCGCCGTCCTCAAACTCGGTCTTATACATTTCGGCGGCTTCGACCTCCTGCGAAATTGTTCCGTCGGAGTTTCTCTTGATAACCGAACAGGTGTATTTACCCGGAATATCATAATAGCTTATGGTATCGGGATTTGCCTTAAGGTCATCGTTATCTGTCGAGGCTACATAAGAGCCTGTATAATCCTTTATTGTGTGTTTTTTAAGCGAGGCAAGGTCAAGCGCCTCAAACCCGGCGATCTTTGCAAAGGCTGTATATGCCTGATATGCCCCAAGACTTGTCCAGCGGTTGTCTGTGTTGTAGAAGATATAGTCACTGCGCTTTTCGCCAAGCTCGTTATAAATGTCAACAGGTATAACCTGCTCGCCGTAGTTGCTGTAGATTACCGTTATGTTGTCACGCTGTGCATTTGTGTCAAGCTCTGATAAAATTCTGTCGGGCAAGCCGTATGCCGTGTGGTTTGGCACAACCATATTGTAAACCTTTACGTCATCACCCAGAGCTTTCTTGAAATCTGCTATAGCATTTGTATATATTAGAGCCGTCTTTTCATCGCCCTTGAAGATGTCGTAGCCTGCCGACCTCCATATATACAGACCTCCGTCGGTGTAGCCGTCAGAGCCGTCGTCATCAAGCGTCGGAAGCTCCTTTGTGACGGGAGTATAGGGAGCAAGTGTTACCGCCTGAGTTTCTGCGATTGTTTCTGTCTTTTCGCCGCCGCTGTTTTGTGCACTGCAGCCCCTGAAAATAAAAACTGCTACTATTGCAATTGTTGCAAGAACAGCAAGCACCGTGCAGATAACCGCCGCACGCTTTTTTGCCCTTTTCTTTCTCATCGCTTCTTTTTTGCGGTAATATTCACGCCTGCCTCGGGTACTCTGATACGGCGGCTGGCTGCCTGTTCTGTATCTTGGCGCTCTTCCCTCCGGTTTGGAGCGTCTGCCGTCTGCCGGCTCGTTGTCACTTCTTTTCCTTGGTGATCCGTTACCTGCCATTTATATCAATTCCTTTGCTGTTTACCAATATCAAGCTTATCAATACGACGAACAAACCGTCACGATATTCGGATAATATCAGTATAATCTGTTGTATTCTGAGAATTACTGTCGAAATACGCAAATTGTTACATTGAATTATATCACAAAATCATTATTAACTCAACATATATTTTGGTAATAATTAAAATTTTTCCTCAAAAGAATTAAGTTCAAGATTTCCCCGTCGGCATTGACAAAACAGCGCTTAAATGTGATAATATAAATTGACTTAATTTGCAATAAATCCACTTCACCGAGGAAAGGAAGACATACAATGGCAAAAGAACTTGCAAAGGCGTACAACCCGAAAGAGGTTGAGGACAAAATATATGACTTCTGGCTTGACGGAAAGTTTTTTCACGCAAAGCTTGATAAGGATAAAAAGCCTTATACAATTGTGATGCCGCCGCCGAATATCACCGGTCAGCTTCATATGGGACATGCGCTTGACAACACTCTGCAGGATATTTTAATCCGCTATCACAGAATGTCCGGCTACGACACACTGTGGGTTCCCGGCACGGACCATGCCTCTATTGCAACCGAGGCTAAAATTGTAGAGGCTATGAAAAAAGAGGGACTCACAAAGGACGACCTCGGACGTGACGGTTTTTTGGAGCGTGCGTGGGCATGGAAAGAGCAGTACGGCGGCAGAATTACCGAGCAGCTTAAAAAGCTCGGCAGCTCCTGCGACTGGGACAGAGAACGCTTTACAATGGACGAGGGCTGTTCGGAAGCCGTTAAAGAGGTTTTCGTTTCATTATATGAAAAGGGACTTATCTACCGTGGAGAGAGAATGATAAACTGGTGTCCGCACTGCCTGACGTCAATCTCTGACGCCGAGGTTGAATACGAGGAGCAGGCAGGTCACTTCTGGCATCTGCGCTATAAGTTGACAGACGGCAGCGGATACATCTATCTTGCTACAACAAGACCCGAAACACTGCTTGGCGATACAGCCGTGGCGGTTCACCCGGACGACGAGAGATATAAGGATATGGTGGGCAAGACAGTTATTCTGCCGATTGTCGGACGTGAAATTCCGATTGTTGCCGACTCATACGTTGAGCCTGACTTCGGAACAGGCGTTGTTAAAATCACTCCTGCGCACGACCCCAACGATTTTGAGGTAGGCTTGCGCCACAACCTTGAGGTTATCACCGTTATGACGCCGGACGCAAAAATCACCGACGATTACCCGAAATACGCCGGTATGGACAGATATGAAGCGCGCAAGGCTATTGTCGAGGACTTAAAGGCTGAGGGCGCACTTGTAAAAATTGAGGATTACAGCCACAACGTCGGCACTTGCTACCGCTGCGGCACAACAGTTGAGCCGAGAGTATCAAAGCAGTGGTTTGTTAAGATGAAGCCGCTTGCAGGACCGGCTATCAAGGCGGTTGAAAGCGGAGAAACAAAGTTCGTTCCGCAGCGCTTTGAAAAGGTTTATTTCCACTGGCTGAACAATATCCGTGACTGGTGCATTTCAAGACAGCTCTGGTGGGGTCACAGGATTCCTGCGTGGTACTGCGCCGACTGCGGCGAAATCACCGTTTCAAAGGAAACACCGACAGAATGCTGCAAGTGCCACAGCAAAAATATCAAGCAGGACCCCGACACCCTCGACACCTGGTTCAGCTCGGCTCTCTGGCCGTTCTCAACGCTCGGCTGGCCTGAAAGCACCGAGGAGCTTTCGCACTATTACCCGACAAACACCCTTGTTACAGGCTACGACATTATCCCGTTCTGGGTTATGAGAATGATGTTCTCGGGCATTGAGCAGACAGGCAAGGCTCCGTTTGACACCGTATTGATTCACGGTCTTGTTCGTGACGAGCAGGGCAGAAAAATGTCAAAATCGCTCGGCAACGGCATTGACCCGCTGAAGATAATCGACGAATACGGTGCAGACGCACTCAGGCTTATGCTCGCAACAGGCAACTCACCCGGAAACGATATGCGTTTCAGCGACAAAAAGGTTGAAGCCTGCCGCAACTTTGCAAACAAGCTGTGGAACGCCTCCCGCTTTGTTCATATGAACATAGACGATTACGACGTTAAAAGCGAACTGCCCGAAAAGCTCGAAGCCGAGGACAAGTGGATTATCAACACTCTGAACAACACCGCCAAGGAAGTCAACGAAAACATCAAGAACTTTGAGCTTGGCATCGCCGTTCAGAAGGTTTACGATTTCATCTGGGACTGCTACTGCGACTGGTATATTGAGCTTGCAAAGGCTCGCCTGCAGGGCGATTCTGCACAGAACGCAAGACAGGTACTCGTTTGGGTTCTAGACAAAGCGCTGAAGCTTCTGCACCCGTTTATGCCGTACATCACCGAGGAAATCTGGCAGACTCTGCCCCATTCTGACACAGCCAAGACAATTATGCTTGAGCAGTATCCGGTATTTGACGAGAGCCTCTGCTTTACTGAGGCAAGCGCACAGATGGAAACCGTAATGGAGGCTATCAGAGGAATACGCACAAGAAGAAGCGAGATGAATGTTCCGCCGTCACGCAAGGCTAAGGTTTACATCGCAACCGAAAAGCAGTCTGTGTTCAGAAACGGCGAAGCGTTTATCATAAAGCTTGCCTCCGCAAGCGAGGTTGAAATCGGCACTGCGTTTGACATTGACGGCGCAGTAACAATCGTAACTGCCGACGCTAAAATCTATATTCCTATGGAGGAGCTTGTTGACAAGGAAGCCGAGCTTGCAAGACTTAACAAGGAGCTTGCGGCAACAAAGAAAATGCTTGCTCAGTCCGAGGGCAAGCTCAACAATCAGGGCTTTGTTGCAAAGGCACCCGAAGCTGTAATAGAAAAAGTAAAGGGCCAGGCGGCAAGAGAGCGTGAAAAGATTGCAATGATTGAAGCAGCAATCGCCGCTTTGAAATAAAATAAACAGACCCGTCTGCTCAGCCGAACAGACGGGTTTAAAATCATAAACAGCGCACAAAACCCCCGAAGAGATCGCACCTCTTCGGGGGTTTGTTGTGATCCCAGTGGAATCTTGTATCATTTTGCCTAAGCCTATTATATCATATGCTTTCGGCTGTTTCTATGGAAACACCGATTAAATCGTTTGTGCATATTGCGCCGTCAGATTTTGCGTCAGGTTGGACAAATAAACCGCAGTAATGCTGTCGCATTACGAGGATTTTTTGGTCAGGCTGACGGAAAAGATGCAAGCAAGATGTACAAACAGCTTTTAAGCGTGATTTATTCAGTGTTTCCATAGTATTCCCTTTTAACTTATTTAACTTATTTTTATTATTTCGGGTTTACTTAATTTTGGGGTATAGCTCTCCGTCGCCGCCCATAAGCTTTGTCATCTCCTCTATCCTTTCAATCGGGAAAGGCGGAGAACACAGCGGCCTCAGGGCTATCGACATCAGCTTCATCGGGTTATCGTCAGCCGCAACACGGTTTGAGCTGAGCTGACCGCAGCGGCGGCAGCGGTGGATAATCGCCCATTCGCCGTTTTTTCTCACCCATACTCCTACGGCGTCCATAATTCCGCCACAGTCTGCGGCACGATCGCCCGGCTCAATGTCAAGATGCAGGCTTGAAAGGCAGTTCGGGCAATGGTTTCTGTGGTCGCTGCCTGCTCCGTCGCTCGTTACAAGGCGTGAGCAAACCTTGCAGGTGAAGCTGTCGTTACAAGGATGATTTTTGTAATATCCCTTTTCAAATTTCTTTCTTTTATTATCTCTGTTCATTAATTAATTCCTCCTGAGTGTTTTCAAAACACGGGAGGATTGCCGTGATTAGTTTTGCAAACCTCCCGGTCAGAAAACAATCACCATAAATTTCATAGTCTTCAAACACATTCTCCTTTCCTCTATTTTTTCCATCGTATCACAACGGATATATAGTGTCAAACATATTTTGTGAATATTATCACAGGCAAGGGGGAAAATATAAATTAAACAGTTTTGAGTTTTGAGAAATTAGAAACGAGTTCAGGCTTCCCCTTGGGGGTAATGTCATCAACTTAAGCAAGAAAACCCGAAACGAGTTTTTAATTTCAGGAGCCGCAAAGCGGCGACAACATTCTCTCCACTCTTCACTCTCAAAACTCAAAACTCAAAACTCCAAACTCAAAAGGTGATAATATGGTAAGCAGACACGGAAGAAGCACCTTTACGCTCAACAACCGCCCGTCGATAATCAGCCGAGGCTCTGTTGTCGGCAAGACTGAGGGCGAGGGTCCGCTGAAGGATTTTTTTGACAAGATATATTACGATTCAACCGCAGGACAGGAAACTTGGGAAAAGTCGGAGAGCTATTTTCAGCAGCAGGCATTTTTAGAAGCGCTTGAAAGAGGACAACTTCACCCACAGGACATCGACGTTATGTTCTCGGGCGATCTTCTAAACCAGTGCATATCGTCAAGCTTCGGCTTGCTTGAATTCAACGTGCCGTACCTCGGGCAGTACGGTGCTTGCTCAACAATGGCACAGACACTGCTTTTAAGCTCGCTTTTTGTAAACTGCGGCATAGCAGATATTGCGGCGGCTGTAACAGCATCGCATTTCTGCTCGGCAGAGCGGCAGTTCCGCTTTCCTCTTGAATACGGCGGACAGCGCACACCGACCGCACAGCGCACAGTTACAGGCGGAGGCTGCGCAATAGTCGGCAAAAACGCACCCGGAAAGCCCTATGTAAACGCAATTCACATAGGAACGATGGTTGATTTAGGCATTAAGGACGCAAACAATATGGGAGCTGCAATGGCGCCTGCTGCGGCAAAGAGCATATCGGAATTTCTCCTCGACACCGAAACAAAGCCGTCGGACTACGATTTGATTTTAACCGGCGATCTTGGAGAAGTCGGCTCAAGCCTGCTATGCGAGCTTATGCTAAATGACGGTCTTGATATTTCGGCAAACCACAACGACTGCGGCTTGTTGATTTTTGACCGAGAGGGACAGGATGTTCACGCAGGCGGCAGCGGCTGCGGCTGTGCGGCTTCCGTTTTCTGCTCGTGTATTTTGAATTCAATAGAGAACGGCAAACTGAAAAATGTCATTCTTGCCGCAACAGGAGCGTTGATGTCGCCTACGTCGTCACAGCAGGGCGAAAGCATCCCCGGAATTTCTCACATTGTTAATATCAAAATGAATTAAAAATTCGGTGACAAACGCATATTACTGTGATATAATAAAGCTACACTCAATGTATAGGGGTAGTTTTATGATAGAGCGTGTTCAGTTCTTTGATGATATAGTCCTGAGCTGGATGGGCAAGTTCCACACACCGCGAAGAAACAGAATTATGAAGTTCTTCTCAAAAATCGGTGACAAGGGGCTTGTCTGGTTTGCAATGTGTATTCCGTTGATTATCTATGCGCCGTGGCGATTTTTCGGCGCTAATGTAATTGTCGGGCTTGCAATTGCCCATCTTGCCGGAGAAATAATAATCAAGCATATTGTTGCCAGAACCCGACCCTGCCACAAGCTTGAGGACGACCAGCTTGTTATCAAACGGCCGAAGTATTATTCGTTTCCGTCGGGTCACACAACGTCCTCCTTTGCGGTATTTGCGGTAACGCTTTTCCGCTGTTGGCCGCTGTCGATTCCGGTATTCTTCATTGCGGCTATGATTGCGCTGTCAAGAATGTATTTGCGTGTTCATTATCTCACCGATGTTGTTGCCGGTCTTCTGCTGGGCTTTGCCTGCGGCAGTTTATCGGTTATTATCTTCAACACAATGACAATTCCGCTTTGATTTCTTGACGGATAATAATTTATATGATAGGATTGATTCAGGGCGTTCCTTAACATTTTAACCGCCCGGGATATAACAAATAAACTAAGGGAAGTGTCTGTGTTATGACAAACAAAGCACCGGACGTTAATGCCAATAATATGCCCAAAAAGAAAAATAAACTTCTTTTTGTAACAGGAATTTTAATGCTTATCGACAGCATACTCACCGTTTTGGCTGCAATATTCTTATCCCTGCTGACTGTTCTTGCCATTATAGACGGCGAGGTAAACCTGGGCGAGGATTTAAGCGCCGCAGCTCTCGGCGTTTATATAGTATTCTCAATTGCTTTAGCTACCGTTTCGTTTTATGCCGCCTTGCGAGGTATTTGGCAGAACAAGCTGATAAAATGCCGCAAGCTCGGCATTGTTATACTGCTGTTAAATGCGGTAAGTTATGTTTCCGGCATATTCAACGGCATTTCCCTGAATGATAATATCGAAACGATTATTTTTCAGATTGTATTTTATGCCGCAATGTCACTCACCCTCCCAATTCTGTATTTAATCGGAGCAAATATGGCTATCAAAAAGAACGAGCCTGACAGAAAATACAAGAAAATTATCAAGTCAATATGAGAAAAATATAAACTTCAGCGGCTGAACCGAGATACTATGTCCCGGTTCAGCCGCTTTTTGTTTGATCTTCAGTGATGCTGATATATATTTGAAGTGATATTTTCGAAGTGGTTGTGCGAAGTTTAATATTTTATAGGCTTAAGCTTACATCAGTTGTTTTCTTTTGCTGTGTTGAGTGATGGTATTAATATTTTCTTTTTTGCAAGACAATCGTTCACCAAAGATTTTCCTTCTTTTTTCCGTAATATATTCAGATAAAATCAGCAACTTCAACCAATATTCTGTTTCGGCTGTTTCCTTTATAGGAATATGCAACTTGTTAATAAATTCTGCCTTGCTAACCCCGTAAATCGCTTCATTTGCATTCGCACCAATAGATGTTGCACTTCTGATAATCTGCTTTGAAATAACGTATTCTTTTTTCTCTTTTGTTAAGTACATATTCAGTTTCACTTTCCGTGCTGCAAATTTCAAGGACTTTTCTAATAAGCTGTTGGTTTTCATTTTATCTTCTTTCTGCAAAGCTTCTGCGTATTTAAAGAATAAATAAAAAAAGAATAGAGAATAAAGAATAATACAAAAGCGGCACAAGGTCACTTCTTTATTATTTCTTATTTATTCACTATTCTTTCTTCTTTTAGGCGAGTATTTCTCGCCGCTTTTGGTCCGAGTGACAGGAGTCGAACCTGCGGCCTCTTGAACCCCATTCAAGCGCGCTACCAAACTGCGCTACACCCGGATATATAAAGCCGGTAATATATTAATAACTCCGGCTTATTTTTAATTTTTCAGCAGCTTATTCAGCATCAAAGAACTTTGCGTGGATTGAGCTTACTGCTCTGTCTGCATCGTCGATATTGATAAGAACAGAAACCTTAATCTCGCTGGTTGAAATCATCTGAATGTTAATCTGGTTGTCGTAAAGTGCCTCAAACATCTTTGAAGCAACGCCTGCGTGTGTTTCCATACCTGCGCCGACAATCGAAATCTTTGCAACGTTGTCATCATAAAGAACCTCGCCTGCACCGATTGCAGCAGCATAATCCTCTAAAATAGCAACTGCTTCCTTGCCCTTTTCCTTGGCTACCGTAAAGGTAATATCCTTTGTATTATCTCTGCCGATTGACTGAAGGATAATGTCAACATTGATGTCCTTTGCGGAAAGCTTTGAGAACATCTTGAATGCAAGGCCGGGTCTGTCGGGAATATTTGTAACAGAAATTCTTGCTACGTTTGTATCCTTGGCTACGCCGCTTATTAACATTTTTTCCATTTTCGCCGTCTCCTTAACGATTGTACCCGGTGCACAAGTCAGGCTTGAAAGCACCTCAAGCTCAAGATTATATTTTTTCGCCATTTCAACACTGCGGTTGTGAAGAACCTGTGCGCCCAGTGTTGCAAGCTCAAGCATTTCATCGTATGAAATCTCATTAAGCTTCTTTGCGTTTTTAACTTTTCTCGGGTCGGCTGTATAAACGCCCTCAACGTCCGTATATATCTGACACAGGTCAGCGTGAAGAGCGCATGCAATAGCAACAGCGCTTGTATCCGAGCCGCCTCTGCCGAGCGTTGTCACATCTCCGTATTGGCTGATACCCTGGAAGCCGGCTACAACAACGATATTTCTTTTGTCCAACTCTGCCTTAAGTCTTTCTGAGGCTATCTTCCTGATTCTTGCATTGGTGTGCATAGCGGTTGTCTGAAAGCCTGCCTGCCAGCCCAACAGCGATACAACCGGATAACCGAGCTTCTGAATAGCCATAGCGAGAAGCGAAATAGAAATCTGCTCGCCGGCAGAAAGCAGCATATCCTTTTCACGGTTTGTAGCGTTTGGATTAATCTCATTTGCCTTTTCAATCAAATCGTCAGTCGTGTCACCCTGAGCAGAAACAACAACCACAACATTATTGCCGTTTTTATAAGTGTCGGTGACAATTTTGGCAACGTTCATAACTCTCTGTGCGTCTGCAACAGATGTGCCGCCAAACTTTTGTACTATAAGGCCCATTGGTATTCCTCCAATATTTTTCCCTCTTAGCTCTCCCCTTTGGAAAAGCGTCCTTAAAAGATTTTAATAGCTTTTATGTAAAATGTCAAGAGTAATTTTAAGGAAATACCGATTAAATCGTTTGTGCAGGTTGCGCCGTCAGATTTTTCGTCATGTTGAACAAATAAACCGCAGTAACGCTGTCACATTACGAGGATTTTTTGGTCAAGCTAACGGAAAATATGGGGGCAAGATGCGCAAACAGCTTTAGCGTGATTTATTCAGTGTTTCCTTGATTATTCTATAAATATCCTTGCTCCGTTGCTTTCAGGAGCAAGCGTCAAAAGCCGCCAGCCGCATATTCCCTTTTCCTCAAGCGAAGAAATTGCGTGCTTTTCAAAGGTTTCAACGCCCTTCTCGTCAACAATCGCAAGAATAGACGGTCCGGCGCCGCTTATGCAGGTGCCGTAGGAGCCAAGCTCATAGCTTAAGCGGAAAACCGTATCATAACCCTCAATAAAGCCTTTCCGGTAAGGCTGGTGAAGCCTGTCCTGCACAGCCACACGAAGATTTTCGAGGCTTCCCGAAAACAGAGCCGAGGTCATAAGTGCAGAGCGCGACAGATTGAACACTGCGTCCTGACGTGAATATTTGTCGGGCAGCGCACCTCTTGCCGTTTCGGTTTTAAGCTCAAACGGCGGCACAAACACGGCAAAGCGGATATTGTCGGCAACAGGCACAGTTACACTGTAAATCCTGCCACCGTCCATTGCCGAGGTCACAAGACCGCCTGTGATACACGGGGTGGTGTTGTCGGGATGTCCCTCAATGGCAACGGCAAGCGTTTCGAGGTCTGTTTTCGACAGCGGATTGCCAAGAAAGCGGTTGGCACCGACAAGACCGGCGACAATACACGCCGAGCTGCTGCCAAGACCTCTCGTCATCGGAATGTTGTTTTCCTGTATTATTTTAAGTCCGGGCAGCCTTTTGCCGCATTCTTCATACAGCCTCTGAGCCGACCAGTATATCAGATTGCTCTCGTCTGTGGGGATTTTAACGTCATCCTTTGAAGAAATATCAATGACGTCGCTCTCCTCCATCCACACCTGATTGTAGAGCGTCAGCGCAACACCGAGGCTGTCAAAGCCCGAGCCTAAGTTTGCGCTTGTTGCGGGAACCTGAATCCTAATCATTTATAAATCATCACCCATACGAATTCTTGACTCAATCTTAACGCAGCCGGACTGCTCAAGCTTGTTTGCAAGCTCGTTGAACTTTTTAACAGTCATCTGCGGTGTAATAAACGCGGCTTCGTTTTTGCTGCCCTGCTTGTTTATAAAGC
Source organism: uncultured Oscillospiraceae bacterium (assembly GCA_958448165.1). GTDB lineage: Bacteria > Bacillota > Clostridia > Oscillospirales > Acutalibacteraceae > UBA7067. The sequence goes on along the minus strand of CAUDCW010000008.1, from coordinate 103,471 downwards.
TTACCTCACCAAAAACATCGGTGGCAACAGTATTGATGTCAGTTCCGTCCTCAAATGAAACTCTGAGGTACATTGAGCAGACGCTCTCGTCATACGGGAGAACATATTCATTCTCGCTGTCAGCCCAGAAGAGATATTTTCTTGCCTTAAGATGCTTGATGCAGTCGATAACATCGGCAACAACCGCACTTGCTGTCGGCATTTTGCCTGCGCCCTTGCCGTAGAACACAACGTCGCCGGTCGAGTCGCCCCTTACCATAATGCCGTTGAACACGTCGTCAACGCCTGCAAGCTGGCTGCCGCTGTCAAGAATCATCGGCGCTACAAATATGTCAATTCTGCCGTCGTCAAGCTTCTTAACGCTGCCGATAAGCTTGATTACACCGCCCCAGGCTGATGCATATGCAACATCGGCAAGGGTTATTTTTGAAATACCCTCGGTATGTATATTGTCGGGATAAACGTGCTTGCCGTATGCAAGAGAGGCAAGAATACAGATTTTTCTTACGGCGTCAAGGCCCTCAACGTCAGCTGTCGGGTCCTTTTCGGCATAGCCGAGCTTCTGCGCCAGAGCAAGGGCGTCCTCAAACGACATCTGCTCTCTTATCATCTTTGTGAGGATAAAGTTAGTCGTACCGTTGAGTATTCCTGCCACCTCAACAACCTCGTTGGCTGCAAGGCACTGGCTCATCGGGCGGATAATCGGGATACCGCCGCCGACGCTTGCCTCAAACAGGAAGTTTACATTCTTATCCTGTGCAATCTGCAAAAGCTCTGCGCCCTTTGCGGCAACAAGCTCCTTGTTTGATGTAACAACACTCTTGCCTTTTTCGAGGCAAGCCTTGACAAAGTCATAAGCCGGGTGAAGCCCGCCCATAACCTCAACAACAACCTTGATATCGTCGTCGTTAATAATGTCGTTAAAATCCTTTGTGAATTTTTCTTCAAGCGGATCTCCGGGGAACTCCCTGATATCCAGAATATATTTAATATTTATCTCTTCCTTGGCACGCTTTGCAAGACTCTCTTTGTGAGTAACTATAATCTCGGCTACTCCCGAGCCTACTGTGCCGTAACCCATAATTGCAATATTAATCATCAGTACACCTCAGTAAAATTTTTATCTATATTGTGCCGCTGCCTCCGAAAACCGACAACCGCTAATCACCCGCAGGATTGCCGTTCGGGTCCGGCGGATTATCGGCAGCAGAGCTGTCGTACGAGCTGTCGGACGACGGGTAGCTGCTGTAATCGCTGCTGTAATCGCTGCTGTAATCTCCCCAGCTGCTTGTATCGCTGCTGTAGCCTGAATCGTCGTCGGACGAATCATCACTGCTCAGCCAGTCATAGCTGCTTGAAGACGAGCTGTTCCAGTAATTGCCCGAATAGCCGTGCGAACCGCTGCAATATTCCGGCATATTATCCTGTGTATAATAACCCATCTTTGTGCTGTAGCAATAGCTTGAGGCAAGCTTGCCGGTCACCTCGCAGTACGAAACCTGCTGAACATTTTCCGACAAATTATATTCTTTATACTCCTTGTCGGCAAGGTAATGCGCCATAAGGTCGTGGAAGGTGTACTCGGCTGTGTTGAAGCCTGCGTCGCTTATCCGTGCCGGGCTATCAAATCCCGTCCAGCTTCCAAGCACGCAGTAGGGCGACATACCGATAAACCAGTGGTCAAAGCTGTTATCGGTTGTACCTGTCTTACCGATAATATCCCAGTTGTCAATCTTTGCGATATACGCACCGGTATGAGCCGGGTTATTGTAAATCACGTTGTAATGAAGCAGACGGTTCATTATTGTTGCCGTTTCTTCGGAATATGCCTGAGTCGGCGTTGATTCTCTGTTGTCTATTATAATATTATCGTTCTGGTCCGTTACATAATAATATGTGTACGGAGTGTAGTATTTTCCTCCGTTGCCCATATACGCATACGAAGCGACCATCTCTCTTACCGTAACACCGCCGTTCATACCGCCGATAGAAAGCGCGCCAAGATTCTGTGCATCTTCAGATGAGAGGTTTCTGAAGCCAAGCTTGTTTATCGCCTGATTATAGGCATTTTTGGTGCCGATAATGTTCATTGTCTGCACAGCCGCTGCGTTGAGCGAACGCTCAATAGCCTCCGGCAGAAGTATATCGTGGTGATATGTGCCGTCCGAGTTGTTCGGGCCGGAATACCAGTTGCCGTTTGCATCCTTCGCCCATTTTTCAATCGGTTCGTCCTTTACATACGAGGAGAAGTTATATTCGCCCGAATCAATCGCCATCGGATAAACGATAACAGGCTTGATTGAAGAACCGGGCTGAAGCGCCGAGTCAACGGTTCTGTCCCATACAAGGTCCTGCGTTTTCTTTTCACGGCTGCCGACTGTTGCAATGATTCTGCCGTCAAAGCCCATCATAACAATACCCGTCTGCAGATTCTGGTCATACGGAGTATCCATATGAAGAACATACTGCTCGGCATATTCCTGCATATCCCTGTCCATCGCACAGTAAATCTTAAGACCCTCTGTATAAATCTTTGACGAAGCGCTGTCCTCGCTTATATTGAGCGCCTGGGCAAGGTCAACCTTTAAATCCTTGAGCAGTGCGTCTGTGTACCAGTTTAAAACATCACTGCTGTCGTCTTCCTCGTTTTCTTCCTGCTCAAGCATCGGGTTGTTGTAGTTGCCCACGAACTTCATATTTTTTGATTCTTTCATCGCGGACTCATACTCGTCCTTGGTTATCATCTTCTGGTCGTACATTGCCCTGATAACCGTTTCACGCCGCTCCTTGTTCGCCTCGGGATATTCAAGCGGATTATAGGCAGAAGGGTTCTGCGTGATGCCGGCAATTGCGGCACACTCGGCAATTGAGCAATCGCTGATATTCTTTGCGAAATACAGATTTGCCGCAGACTGAACGCCGTTGCAGCCGCTGCCGTAGTTTACTATATTGAGGTACGCCTCCAGAATCTCGTCCTTGGTGTACTCCCGTTCAAGATTAAGCGCTCTGAAAATTTCGTTGAGCTTTCTTGTTATGCTCACTTCGTTGTCGTTTGTAATGTTCTTGATAAGCTGCTGCGTGAGCGTGGAACCGCCGTAGCTGTCGCCGCCGCCTGCCAGACTCAATACAGCGCCGAAGGTTCTTGTCCAGTCAACGCCGTTATGCTCATAAAATCGCTTATCTTCAATCGCAACCTGCGCATCTCTCATATCCTGAGGTATGTTTTTCAGATCGACCCAGATCCTGTTTTCACTGCTGTGAAGCCGTTCATACTCAACAGGCTCGTTATTATCGTCATAAACATAAATTATGCTGGTAAGATTAAGCTTTGAAGCGTGCAAGTCAATGCCGGTAGGCTGGTTTGCAAGCTGCAAAAGATAAATCCCCACCGATATTCCCACAACAATAAGCGAAATAATTAATATTAATAATACGGTCGAAAAAATCTTCCATATCATCGAAAGACATCTTCTTGGCATGCTTTTTTCAATTATTGCCGAATTGTCCTGCGGAGAATCATCGGTAAATTTACTTATATCGGTTTTCCTCACAAGTTTTACCTCCTTATTATTTTAAAAACCCGCATTCAAAAATAATTCGATATGTTCCTTGCCGCAAAGCGGCAATCTCCATTTGAGTACACAAACCTATTTTGAATTATACCACTAATTAAATAAAAATGAAATGCTTTTTTCAACATTTTTCTGATTTCTTTGATTATTTACTGTTTTTTAATAAAATCATCACGCTTTATCACGAATTCTGAACCCGCACATTCAATTTAAGGAAACACTGAATAAATCACGCTGAAAGCTGTTTGCACATCTTGCTTGCATATTTTCCGCATCACGGATTATTGTAGTCATTTTTCTGCGGGCATAATCGGTTAAAAAGAATAAACAATAAATATATGTAAATTTATCAAATTAAGGACGTGTTATAATGAGCAGACGTTTGATATCCTGCCTTGTGCTGACCATCACCTTTCTTGTGCTTGTCGGCACAATCTCGGCTCTCACCCCCGACACAGTACAACAGCGTGAGATTGCCGAAACCGCACCGAGCGTTTCGGACGAATATATAGTCAAAGAACTTCACGGCAAAGTTGCCGTGTTCAGAAACGGCGAGGAAGCCCCGATTGAGATAACCGACACCGATATAGAGTCCCTGCCCGACTTTGACAAGCAGCAGCTAGGGATAGGCGTATATGCCGCAAACGAGCGCGAGCTTAAGCGCTTGCTTGAGGATTACTGCAGCTGACAGCTTTCGTTATTTTGCGCCGCCGTTTTGTTGTAATATACAAACGGCGATGTTTCTTTTTTAAGCACCGCAAGCACATACAAGCACATATATATGTATATATTCTGCAACATTGAGTATTACTGTGAATAATGCCAAAATACTGCCGGCTAAATGAGTTTACCTTGACAAAGCGTAAATTGAGGAATAAAATTATTTAGGTTGTTTAACTAATTTTATCAAAGGAGCTTGATGAATGGAGGATTCCTTTTCCAACAGATTGAGCGACGCTATGGAAAAAAGCTATGTGCTTTTTTCAAGGGTTGAGCAGTCGATGCTTACAAAGTCAAAGCGGCTGAACCTTTCCATCTGCGAGCTCAATTTTATTGAAGCAGTCAACAAAAACCCTCTTGTAGGCAAAACCGTCGGCGAGATTGCATCTGAACTGATGATAACACCGGCGTCTGTAACCGCAATGGTAAACAAGCTTGAGAAAAAAGGATATGTAATAAGAAAAAAGAGCATAGCCGACGGCAGGCAGGTGTATGTGCAGCTGACCGACAGCGGCAGACACGCCGACAGAATCCACAAGCGCTTTCACCGCAATATGGCTAACACAATTTCAAGCAACCTGACCGAAAGCGAAAAAAATCTGTTGGTATGCTGTATTGACAGGATAAACATCTTTTTGAACTCAAGGCTAAAGAAAATGGAGGAATTTAAATCATGAGTTTCAGTATTTTAGGCACCGGACGAGCTGTGCCGGAATACGTTGTTTCAAACGACAAGCTTTCAACAATGGTTGAAACAAACGACGAATGGATAAGAACAAGAACAGGTATTCACAACAGAAGAATAATCACAACCGAAACAATGACCGACCTTTGCGTAACCGCCGCCAATCAGGCGCTTGACGATGCAGGCATCACCGCAAAGGACCTTGACCTTATTATATGCGCAACAATGAAGGGTATGTATATCACCCCGTCTGAGGCATGCGTTATCCAGAAAGAAATCGGAGCCACCTGCCCTGCATTTGACTTAAACGCAGCCTGCTCCGGCTTTATTTATTCTCTGGACGTTGCAGACGGCTTTTTTGCAAGAGGAAAAATAAAGCACGCTCTTGTTATAGCATTTGATAACCTGTCTAATATGACAGACTGGACAGACCGCTCAACCTGTGTTCTGTTTGGTGACGGCGGCGGCGCTGTTGTTCTGGGCGAAGGCGACGGACTTAAGTCAATCCACCTCACCGCAAACGGCAACACAGACGTTCTGTATGCTCCCAGAGGCGAGCTTACCTCTCCGTTTGATACACACAAGGGCGAAAAGCCGGTGCTTCATATGGTCGGACAGGAGGTTTACAAGTTTGCAGTAACAAATATGGTAAGAGGAATCCGCAAGGTTGTTAAGGCGGCAGGCCTTGAGCAAAAGGAAATTACACATATGATACCGCATCAGGCTAATATAAGGATAATTGACGCCGCTGCGGCAAAGCTTGACATTCCCCGTGAAAACTATGTTGTAAACGTCGGCGAATACGGCAACACCTCGGCAGGCAGTATTCCGATAGCTCTTGACGAGATGAACAAGCAGGGAAAGCTTAAGAAGGGCGACTATATTGCAATGTGCGCATTCGGTGCAGGTCTTACAACAGGCAGCTGTGTAATTCAGTGGGATAAATAAGGAAAGGAAAATAAGAGTATGATTTCAACACCAATTAACGAACAACTCGGCATCAAATACCCGATTTTTCAGGGCGGTATGGCTTGGGTTGCCGACGCAAGCCTTGCTTCGGCAGTCAGCAACGCCGGCGGACTCGGACTTATTGCAGGAATGAACTCAAACGGCGAACAGCTTCGTGCCGAAATCAAAAAGGCAAGGGAGCTTACCGACAAGCCGTTCGGTGTTAATGTTATGCTTATGAGCCCGTTTGTAGAAGAGGTTGCACAGGTTGTAGCCGAGGAAAAAATCGAGGTTATCACCACCGGCGCAGGAAATCCCGGTAAATATATGAAGAAATGGCTTGAGGCAGGCATCAAGGTTATCCCTGTTGTTCCGTCAACCGCTATGGCAAAGCTTGCCGAGAGAAACGGTGCTTTCGCAGTTATCGCCGAGGGCGGCGAGTCAGGCGGTCACGTTGGCGACCTTAGCACAATGGCTCTTGTTCCGCAGGTTGTTGACGCTGTTTCAATTCCTGTTATAGCCGCAGGCGGCATTGCAGACGGCAGACAGCTCGCCGCTGCGTTTATGCTCGGCGCACAGGGTGTGCAGGTCGGCACACGCTTCCTTGTTGCAACGGAATGCACAATCTCTCAGGAATACAAGGACAAGGTACTTAAGGCAAAGGATATCGACACGGTACTTACGGGCAAAAGGCTCGGTCACCCTGTTCGTTCAATCAAGAACGCATTTACAAGAGAATACTTAAAGAAAGAATACAACAGCAGTGAGGTATCCGATGAGGAGCTTGAAAAGCTCGGTCTGGGCGTTCTCAGAGCAGCCGCAAGAGGCGGAGATGTAAAGAACGGCTGCGTTATCGCAGGTCAGGTTGCCTCAATGGTTAAAAAGGAGCAGAGCGCACAGGAAATCATCGAAGAGATGTTCGCTCAGGCTGAAGAAGTGTTAGGCGGTGCAACAAAATGGGTAAAATAGCATTTGTACTGTCCGGTCAGGGCGCACAATACCCCGGAATGGGCAAGGAGCTTTGCGAATGCTCAGCCGCCGCAAAGGCGGTATTCGATATGGCGGACGGTATCCGCCCGAACACCTCATCGCAGTGCTTTGACGGCACAAAGGAGGAGCTTTCGGTAACAATCAACACACAGCCGTGTGTATTCGCCGTTGACCTTGCCGCCGCTACGGCTGCAAAGGAGGCAGGCATCAAGGCTGACTACGTCGCAGGCTTTTCTCTCGGCGAAATCGCAGCTCTGGCTTTCGGCGGAATTATGAGCGATAGCGAGGCTTTCAGCCTTGTGTGCAAAAGGGCAGAGCTTATGAACGAGGCGGCTCAGGAAAACAAGGGTGCAATGGCAGCTGTTTTAAAGCTTACGCCCGAAAAGGTTGAGGAAATCTGTAAGGGCTTTGAAAACACATGGCCCGTAAACTACAACAGCCCTGCACAGACGGTTGTTGCAACCGAGGAGGACAACCTCGATGCACTTTGCGCCGCTGTTAAAATGCAGAAGGGCAAGGCGGTTGCTCTTGCGGTAAGCGGAGCGTTCCACTCTCCGTTTATGGAGTCTGCGTCAACAGGTCTTGCCGAGTATCTTGACGGTAAGGAGCTTAATGCGCCGGAAATTCCCGTTTATGCAAACGCTACGGCTCAGCCGTATGAGGGCGATTACAAGAGCCTTATCACAAGACAGGTCAAGAACCCGGTTCTCTGGCAGAAAACCGTTGAGAACCTCGCCGCACAGGGTGTTGACACCTTTATCGAGTGCGGACCGGGCAAAACACTGACAGGACTTGTAAAGAAAATTAATCCCGAGCTTAAGGCATACAAGCTTGAAAACAAAGAGGATCTGGATATAATCAAGGCAGAACTGCTCTGATTTATAATCAGACACAACCGAAAGGAATGAATAAAATGAGATTTGAAAATAAAACTGCTGTTATCACAGGCGGCTCAAGAGGAATCGGCCTTGCAATTGCAGAAAAGCTTGCACAGGGCGGCGCAAACATAGCAATCCTTTATGTCGGCGACGAAAGCGAGGGCATCAGCGCAAAGGAGCAGCTTGAAAAATACGGTACAAAGGTTGAGCAGTATTTCTGCGATGTTTCGGACTTTGAGGCTTCGGGACAGGTTGTAGAAAAGGTTATAGAGGAGTTCGGCGGAATTGACATTCTCGTCAACAATGCCGGCATCACAAGGGACAAGCTTGTTCTCAATATGGAGGAAAAGGACTTTGACGCAGTAATCAACGTAAACCTCAAGGGTACATTTAATATGATAAAGCACACCTACAAGCACTTTATGAAGAAGCGCTACGGCAGAATTATCAGCACCTCATCTATCGTAGGACTCGGCGGAAACGCAGGACAGGCTAACTATTCCGCTTCCAAAGCAGGCATTATCGGACTTACAAAGTCTGTAGCCAAGGAGCTTGCCGCAAGAGGAGTTACCGTAAACGCAGTAGCACCGGGCTTTATCGCAACAGATATGACAAACGTGCTCTCTGATAAGGTTAAGGACGCAATGAAGGCTCAGATTCCTGCAAAGCACATCGGCTCTACCGAAGATGTTGCAAACGCAGTTGCCTTCCTCGCATCGGACGAAGCCGCATACATCACAGGCGAGGTTATCCGTGTTGACGGCGGTCTGGCAATGTAATTCAAGTATTTTATTTCAGATAAAGGAGTGAATTCCATGAGAAGAGTAGTAGTAACCGGTCTGGGTGCAATTACCCCTGTCGGAAACGACGTTGAAACCACATGGAACAATATGATAAACGGTGTTTGCGGAATTGATTTTATCAAGTCCTTTGACGCCACAGATTGTAAGGCAAAGGTTGCCGGCGAGGTAAAGGATTTTGACCCTCTCAAATACATTGAGAAAAGAGAGCTTAGAAAAACCGACCTCTATGTTCAGTATGCGCTTGCAGCCGCACAGCAGGCGGTTGACGACAGCGGAATTCTCGGCAAGGTTGACGAGGACCGTTTCGGCGTATATGTAGGCTCGGGTATCGGCGGAATGCAGACCTTCTACAACAACAGCGTCGGCTTTTACAGCGGCGGCGCAAAAAAGGTATCTCCGCACTTTATCCCGATGATGATTGCAAACATCGCCGCAGGACAGGTTGCAATCCGCTTTAACGCAAAGGGCGTCTGCCTGCCGATAGTTACAGCCTGCTCAACAGGTACACACGAGCTCGGCGAGGCGTTCCACGCTATCAAGTACGGTCTTGCCGACGCAATTATCGCAGGCGGCAGTGAAGCGGCTGTTACACCGCTCACCGTTGCAGGCTTTGCAAACTGCAAGGCTCTCACACTCAGCGACGACCCGAACAGAGCGTCAATTCCGTTTGATAAGAACCGTGACGGCTTCGTTCTCGGTGAGGGCGCAGGTATGCTCGTTCTTGAGGAGTATGAGCACGCAAAGGCAAGAGGCGCAAAAATATACGCAGAGTTTGTCGGCTACGGCAACACCTGTGACGCACACCATGTAACAGCTCCCGACCCTGAGGCTCACGGCAGTGCAAGAGCATTTCAGATTGCCTTTGAGGAGGCAGGCCTTAAGGACGATGAAAAGCTTTACATCAACGCTCACGGCACAAGCACACCGCCGAATGACAAGGGCGAAACAAAGGCTATAAAGATGGCGCTCGGCGAAAAGGCTTACGATACGCTTATCAGCTCGACAAAGTCAATGACAGGTCATATGCTCGGTGCAACAGGCGGTGTTGAAGCAATCGCCGCAGTTTTAGCGCTTCAGAACGACATCGTTCCTCCTACAATCCACCTTGAAGAGCCCGACGAGCTTTGCGACTTAAATTACTGCCCGAACACAGCCGTAAAACAGCACCTCGATGTGTCGGCATCATCAACACTCGGCTTCGGCGGACACAACGCAGTGGTTGTTTTCAGAAAAGTCAACGACTGATTATACGCTTTACATTTTTAGCAGAAAGGATATTTGCTAATGTATACTATTGAAGAAATAAAAGAACTTATCAATACACTTGACGGTTCAAGTCTGACAAGCCTTGAAATAAAGGGAGAAAACGGCGAAAAGCTTATCCTCAGCAAGGAAAGCAAGAAGGAAATCACCGTTGCTCCGGCAATTCAGAGCGTTATTCCTCAGGCAGCAGCACCTGCACCGCAGTCAGCGGCCGCCGAAGCTGCTCCGGCGGCTGAACCAAAGCCGGCCGAGGACAACTACCGTGTTATCACCTCGCCTATGGTCGGCGTTTTCTACACCTCTCCGTCACCCGAGGCTGACCCGTATGTAAGAGTTGGTCAGAGCGTTCAGAGCGGCGATGTTGTTTGCATCATTGAGGCTATGAAGCTTATGAACGAAATTCCCGCAACAGAGAGCGGCACAATAGCAGAAATCTGCGTAAGCAACGGCGACATTGTAGAGTACGGTCAGCCGCTGTTCAAGCTGAAGTAAGAGAGGGAAAAGTATGAACCAGGAAGAAATAAAAAAGATTATCCCCCACCGCGACAATATGCTCCTTGTTGAAGAAGCAGAGGTTGTTGACGAGGTTACCTCAAAGGGTAAAATTACAATCAAGGGCGACGAGTTCTTTTTAAAGGGACATTTCCCCGGCAACCCCGTTGTTCCCGGTGTTATCCTTTGTGAGATGATGGCACAGGCAAGCTGTGTTCTTCTGGGCGAAAAGGCAAAGGGCAAAACACCGTTTTTCACCAAAATGGACAATGTTAAATTCAAAAACACCGTTCGTCCCGGCGACACTCTTGAATCGGTATGCACGCTTACAAGAAGCAGAGGTGCATTCCACTTTGTAAGTGCAAAGGGCTATGTTGACGGCAAGCTGTGCGTAAGTGCAGAATTTTCGTTTGCACTCGTTGACAACGAGAACGCCAACGCATAAAACCGAACAGGTAAAACGCCGCAGACATTATGCTTGCGGCGTTTTGGTGCGTGTTATAAAAGTATAAAACAGACTACAACCTAAATTTACATATATGGAGGCAACAAAATGTTCTCTAAAATATTAATCGCAAACCGCGGCGAAATCGCCGTAAGAATAATAAGAGCCTGCCGTGAAATGGGCATTTCAACCGTTGCAATCTACAGCGAGGCTGACCGTGACTCAATGCACGTTCAGCTTGCAGACGAAAGCTACTGCATCGGCGACGCTCAGGTTGCCGACAGCTACCTCAATATGGCGGCTATACTCTCGGCGGCTGTTGTTTCGGGAGCACAGGCTATTCACCCGGGCTACGGACTGTTGAGCGAAAATGCAAAGTTTGTATCGCTGTGCGAGCAGTGCAAGATAGAATTCATCGGTCCAAGCTCCGAGATGATAACGCTTCTCGGCAACAAGGACACCGCAAGAAAAACAATGAAGGCGGCAGGCGTTCCGGTAACTCCCGGCTGTGATGTTGTTGAAAATATAGACGAAGCCAAAAAGGAAGCCGAGAAAATCGGTTTTCCTCTGCTCATCAAGGCTCGCAGCGGCGGCGGAGGCAGAGGTATAAGACTTGTAAAGAGTATGGACGAGTTTGAAAACGCCTTTTTATCAGCTTCAAGCGAGGCTGAAATAGCCTTCGGTGACGGCGCAGTTTATATGGAGAAATTCCTAAAGCCTGTAAAGCACATTGAAATGCAGATTCTCTGCGACAAATACGGCAAGGTTATCTGCCTTGGCGAGCGTGAATGTTCGGTTCAGCGAAAGAACCAGAAGCTCATCGAGGAAAGCCCGTCGTCGGCAATCACGCCCGAAATCAGAGAAAAAATGATGGAGGCGTCCGTAAAGGCGGCAAAGGCTGTAAATTACTGTAACGCAGGAACGGTTGAATTCCTGCTCGACAGCGACAAGAACTTCTACTTTATGGAGATGAACACAAGACTTCAGGTTGAACACGCCGTTACCGAAATGGTAATAGGCATAGACCTCGTTCAGTGGCAGATAAGAATCGCCGCAGGCGCGAAGCTCACGCTTGAACAGGACAAGGTGTTCATTCACGGCAACGCTATCGAGTGCCGCATAAACGCCGAAAACCCCGAAAAGAACTTTATGCCCAGCTGCGGCAAAATCAGCAGGCTTCATATTCCGGGCGGCCCTTGCGTTCGCTTTGACACATCAATTTATCAGGATTACTCTGTTCCGCCGTTTTATGATTCAATGATAGGCAAGCTTGTTGTTCAGGCAAGAAGTCGTGACCTTGCAATCCGCAAGATGAAAATGGCTTTGAGTGAACTTAACATTCACGGCGTTGACCACAACCGTGATTTACAGATAGAGATACTCTCCGACCCCGACTTTGTATCGGGCGAATACACAACCGACTTTATGGAAAAATTTGAAGCAAAGAAAAAGGCAGAGAAAGCAGAAAAGGAAAAAAATTAATGTTTATCCCTTTTCTCTTGTCCAAAAAATCTGCGGCAAGTGATTGTATATTTTCTGTTTTTGCATTATAATAGGCTTACATAATTTTACAAAGCGATAGTGCTGTCTTTTTCAAAAGGATTGTGACAAATGTTTAATAACGATTTTTTTACTTTTTTAAAACCAAAAAATGAGCTTGAGCATCCGCAGGGCGACACGCCCAACGAACACGCACCCGAAATTCCGGAAACAATGTGGGTGAAATGTCCTAAATGCAAGAGCCTTATTTTAACGGCGGATTTAGAGGCTAACCACAAGGTTTGCGCCAAGTGCGGTCATCATATGCGTTTGTCTGCACGCGAGCGCATTGCTCTTTTGTCCGACGATTCAAGCTTTGAGGAATTTGATTCGGATTTGACGTCAAGCAATATTTTAAGCTTCCCCGATTACGATTTAAAGCTTAAGAGCGCCCAGCTTAAAAGCGGAGAGAATGAGTCTGTTATAACAGGCGAATGTGAAATCGGTGGAAATAAAACCGTTCTCGGCGCAATGGACTCAGGCTTTATGATGGGCAGCATGGGTACGGTAACGGGCGAGAAAATCACCCGTGCGTTTGAATATGCTACAGAAAACAGACTTCCCGTGGTTATCTGCACGGTTTCGGGCGGCGCCAGAATGCAGGAGGGCATACTCTCTCTTATGCAGATGGCAAAGACCAGCGGCGCAGTCAAGCGTCACAGCGACGCAGGACTTTTGTATATTACCGTTCTCACAGACCCCACAACGGGCGGCGTTACCGCAAGCTTTGCTATGGAGGGCGACATTATCCTTTCCGAGCCGAATGCGCTTGTCGGCTTTGCAGGCCCGAGAGTTATTGAGCAGACAATAAGACAGAAGCTGCCAAAGGACTTTCAGACCGCCGAATTTGTTGAGGAAAAGGGCTTTATAGATGCCGTTGTTCCCCGCAAAGAGCTTAAAAGCGCAATTTCAAAACTGCTTGAAATGCACAAATAAGCCACGAAACACAACCTAAAAAGGAAGGATTTTCAAATGAGCGCTTTTGACAAGGTTACAATCGCAAGATCAAACAACAGGCTCACTGCCGTTGATTATATAAACTCTCTTTTCGGCGACACATTTTTTGAGCTTCACGGCGACCGCCGCTTTGCAGATGACAAGGCTGTTATCGGCGGAATAGGTATGCTCAAGGACGATATGCCGGTGACGGTTATCGGTCTTGAAAAGGGCAGAAACACCAAGGAGAGAATGGAGCGCAACTTCGGCTCTGCTCACCCCGAGGGCTATCGCAAGGCTCTGCGCCTGATGAAGCAGGCTGAAAAGTTCCACCGTCCCGTTCTGTGTCTTGTTGACACAAGCGGCGCATTCTGCGGAATCGGCGCCGAGGAACGCGGTCAGGGTCAGGCTATTGCCGAGAACCTTATGGAAATGATGACGCTTAAAACGCCTATCCTCTCAATTCTTATCGGCGAGGGCGGCAGCGGCGGCGCCTTGGGACTTGCCGTTGCAAACGAGGTGTGGATGCTTGAAAACTCGGTTTACTCGGTTATCAGCCCCGAGGGCTGTGCAAGTATCCTCTGGAAAGACCCGTCAAAGACAGCTTATGCAGCCGAGTGTCTGCGTGTAACAGCACAGGACCTCTTCAAGCTCGGCGTGGTTGAGCGTGTTATAAGAGAGCCTAAGTCGGTTGAAAGCAAGATGTTCGACAGCTTAAAGAGCATTATCGCAAGCACCTTTGACCGCTACAACGCAATGACACAGCAGGAGCTTCTTGACAACCGCTACAACCGTTTCAGAGCCTTGGGCAACAATGTAAATCCGCTTGAACCGGTTGCAGAGGAAGAACCGCAGCAGAGTTGAGAGTTCAAAGTGGAGAGTGAAGAGTGAAGAGATTGTTGTCGCTTCGCTGCTCCTTAAAATAAATAATTACGTAATGGGTTCAGGCTTCCCCTTCGGTGGGAAGCCTTATCTCATTTTGGGTGCAGGCTTTTCTTGGGGAATGTCATCAACTTAAGGGTTTGTGTTCCGAGAATGTTCGTAGGGAACGGTCTTGACCGTTCCGGGATAGGCGTATATACTGCAATGCTTTACAAAAGCAGAATAGAGTATAACACTCTACGGCTCGAACCGGAACAGGCAAGCCGGTTCCCTACGAATCAACAGCCTCGCTACGAGTATTACTTAATTCAAAGAGCCGTTTGCGGCTCAACCGCAACTTCACTCTCAACTCTCAACTCTATTATTAACATTGAGGTATCAGAATGTTGAAAGTTAATTTCTATGAACAGGCAGACGATTCTTTACTGAAATTTGCAGTGATTGTGTCAAAGCATAACGGTAAATGGGTGTTCTGCAAGCACAAAGACCGTTCCACCTACGAATGTCCCGGTGGACACCGTGAAGAAAATGAGGAAATAGAGCAAACCGCAAAAAGAGAGCTATGGGAAGAAACAGGCGCAAAGGATTATACGCTGAAAAGGGTTTGCGTTTATTCCGTACTTGATGACAATACAGAAACCTTTGGCGCGTTATACTTTGCCGATATTTTTACTTTTGAAGAATTACCGCAGCTTGAAATTGAAAAAATAGAATTTTTTGATGATTTGCCAACAAGCTGGACATACCCCGAAATTCAGCCGTTTCTGCTTGAAAAGGTAAAGCAGAGTTGCTTATAAAAATATAAATATAAAGGGTGAGAAATTTGAAAATAGTTCTGACAGACGTAATAACAATAACAAACGGTGAGGACGACCTCTCGCTTGCTCCGCTGAAAGAGCTGGGCGAGGTTATAAGCTACCCTCTAACCGATTATGACGAAATCCCCGAGCGGATAAAGGACGCCGACGCCGTTATCTGCAACAAAACACGGCTTGACTGCCAGAGCCTGAAAAACGCCGAAAAGCTCAAGTACATCGGACTCTGGGCAACAGGCTTTGACAATATCGACATACCGTACTGCACCGCAAACGGCATAACCGTATGCAACGCAGGAAGCTACTCGACTAACGCCGTTGCACAGCACACGTTTGCGCTTATTTTAGAGCATTACAGCAAAACAGGCGCATACAGCAGCTTTGTTCAGAACGGCGGCTGGAAAAAGAGCCTGACCTTCTCCCCTATCGCCTACAGGACCAACGAGCTTTTCGGCAAAACTCTCGGCATCGTCGGCTACGGCACAATCGGAAAGGCTGTTGCAAAAATCGCTAATGCTTTCGGTATGAGGGTTCTTGCATACAACCGCAGCGGCGTAACCGACGAAAACGCAGAATATGCCGATCTGCCAAGCCTTTACGCAAAAAGCGACATCATAAGCGCACACTGTCCGCTGAACGACGACAGCCGTTTGATGTTTGACAAAAAGGCTTTTTCAATGTTCAAAAAAGGCTCGCTTTTCATCAACACCGCAAGAGGCGGTCTTGTTGACGAAGCCGCACTGAAAGACGCCGTAACCTCGGGACATTTAAGCGGAGCCGCCATAGATGTGCTTTACCCCGAACCGATGAGCGATGCCTGCGTGTTAGCTGACGTTCCGAACATAACAATAACGCCGCACATTGCATGGGCGCCGATTGAAACACGCAGACGGCTTTTGTCAATTGTCTGTGAAAATTTAAAAGCGTTCCAAAACGGAACGCCGATGAATGTGGTCAAATAATAGAGCAAAGAGTATAGAGTGGAGAGTTAAGATGTGGTTGTCGCAGCTTCGCTGCTCTTGAATTAAGAAAAGTCGGGCAGTATCCTTACCTCCCTATGACGAGTGGGGTGACACCTTCATTTTACTCTTCACACTTCACTCTCAACTCTGCGGCGCAGCCGCACAGAGCCGCTTGCGGCGATAACCGTTTCTCTTCTCCTTTCTCTTTTCAATGCGGAGCTGCGCTCCGCATTATCTTTCCTCCGCAGGTACATCTGTATCTCTCCGGGTGGATTACAAGCTTACTTCTTTTGAACCTGTGAAACTGCCTGCCACAGCGCTCGCACACCAGCACATACGGAGCGTTTTTCCTCAGCTCCTCGGCGTTTTCGGTCTTTCCCGTTCTCTTGATTTCCTGCCCGATAATGCCGCCGAGCCTTTCGGCGTAGCTTTTCCACAAATCGCCGTGATTACCGCAGCCCTTGCAGGTGTGCAGAACCTCGTGCGCTATCACGTTTCTTATCTCTTTTTCGCCTGCTTCAACAGCGATTGACGAAATCACAATTTTATATTCGCCGCTTTTCTGCCTCTCACAGGTACCGAGAATCGTTTTTCGCCTTGTGTTGATAATAACATTCGGCAAAACTCTGTCCGACACGGGGATTCCTGCGGCTTTAGCCGTTGCAATAGTTTCCGAAAGTATATCGTCAAGCAGTTTCACTGCGCTTTCCCTCCCTGCTGTAATTTACAAGGAATATGCCGACTGAAACAAAAATCAGCGACACAAGATTTTCCCATTTAAAAATCTGCTCACCCAAAAGTATTCCCGACCAAAGTGTGCCGAAAATCGGGATAAGCAGGTTGAATATGCATATTCTGCCCACGCTGTGAAGTCCGAGCAGAGCCGTCCACAGCGCAAACGCAAACGCCGAAACATACGCAAGATACACAAGCAGCACCACCCCGGCAAAATCGGCATACAAAACATTTCCGCCCATAAGCACACCCGATAAAATCAGCAAAGCGCCGCCGAACAAAAGCTGATATGCCGTAACCGCAACAGGGTCACTTCTTTTTGCACTTGCCTTGCTCAGAAAGCTGCCTGCGCCCGAGCAAAGCGCCGACAACAGCACCATACCCTCGCCCATAAACGATATTCCGCCCTGAGCTATTCCGTTTATGTTTATAATAATTACGCCTGCAAGACCCACCGCACAGCCGACAAGCTTTGAAGCTCCGATTTTTTCGTTTTTAAAAAACAGCGGCGCAAGCAGAACGGCGAAAAACGCATTGCAGGCTGTTATAACCGAAGTTTTTGTTCCCGTTGTATTCGCAACTCCGATGTATGAGCAAAAATACTGCATTGCGGTCTGCACAAGTCCAAGCGACAAAACAGGCAGTAAAGCTTTGCCCGATATTTTAAGTCCGTTTCTTTTTAAAATCAGGCAAAATATAAACACCATAACACCGGCAAGAAAAAATCTTTCGCCTGCAAAAAGCACCTGCGAGCCAACATCGCCCGAGCTTATAGCAAGATGCTTATAGCATAGCTTAATAACAGGAAACGCAGTTCCCCACAAAAGCGTGCACAACAGTGCGCCGACAACCGCACCTGTCTTTGTTCTCAAAAATCTGTTTATCATATTAAGCATCCTTTATATTATCTTCACTAATTTTAATACCAAATCAGCAGAAAGTCAAAATAAAGCGTATTTTTTATAATTTCTCAGCCAACAATAAGGTTGAAAAGAAAGGCTGATGATAAATGAAGAAAATCGCATTTTTTGATACAAAACCGTATGACAGGGAATATTTTGAAAAAACTCCGCACGACGGACTGCATTTTAAATTTTATGTCAACAAGCTAACATCCGAAACAGCATTTGTCGCCAAGGGCTGTGAAGGAGCAGTTGCGTTTGTGAACGATTCTGTTGACGAGCAGGCAATAAACGAGCTTTACGACTGCGGCGTGCGTGTGCTTGCAATGCGCTGTGCAGGCTACAACAATGTTGATGTCAAAGCGACACAGGGCAAAATCAAGCTTCTGCGTGTTCCAAAATATTCGCCCTATGCTGTAGCAGAGCACACAATGGCTCTTCTGCTGTGCCTGAACAGAAAGCTTCACCGTGCATTCAACCGCACAAGGGACTACAATTTCAGCATAAACGGGCTGACAGGCTTTGACCTTTACGGCAAAACGGCAGGTATTATCGGCACAGGCAAGATAGGGCAGATTTTTATTGACATATGCCGTGGCTTCGGTATGAAAATTATCGCATACGACCCGTATCCGCTGAAAGACAGCGATATCGAATATGTTTCCCGTGAAGAGCTTTTTCGCCGCAGCGACATAATCTCTCTGCACTGTCCTTTAACCGAAAGCACCTACCACATTATTGACGAAAACGCCCTCAATATTACAAAAAAAGGCGTATATATTCTCAACACCTCACGAGGAGCATTGATTGACGCCGAAGCGCTTCTCAAAGCGCTGAAGGACTCACGGGTCGGCGGCGCCGGACTTGATGTGTATGAGGAGGAATCGAACCTGTTTTTTGAGGACTTCTCGGGCAACGTGATTCAGGACGACACGTTATCTCTGCTTGTCAATATGCCGAATGTCATAGTCACCTCTCATCAGGCGTTTTTAACCCGAGAGGCTCTCTCAAGCATTGCCGAGGTCACAATAAAAAACCTCAATGACTTTTTTGCAGGCAACGAGCTTGTAAACGAGGTAAAAGCACAAATAAAATGACATCAAAAAACTATAGCCGAAGTCTGAAATACGGCTATAGTTTTTAACTTTTTTCGGCGCACATCGGTGCGCTTTTTTGTATTTGCTTTGGCAATCGAAAACTATTTATTAAATCTTTCTACACTCATTGAAAAGAGGAAATTATTTTGATATAATAAGTTGATAAACAAGAAATTTACGGTGAAATAATATGAGAATAAGAAAAAAGCCATGGGCACAGCCCGAGCTTGACGTCTGCGATTTCTATGCAAAGCAACCGTGCGAGCATCGGGGCAATTGGCAAAGCAGCTTCAAAAAACAACAGCCGCTTCATCTTGAGCTTGGCTGCGGCAAGGGAACCTTTGTTGCACAATGCGCTCTTGACAACCCTGACATAAACTATCTTGCAATAGACATAAAAAGCGATATGCTCGGCGTTGCACGCAGAACAATTGTCAGGCTGTTTGAAGAAAACAATAAAAGCGTTGACAACGTTGTGCTTGCGGCATACAATGTTGAGCAGATTGACAAGGTTATTTCCCCCGACGACAAAATCGAACGCATATACATAAATTTCTGCAATCCCTGGCCGCGCGGAAAACACAAAAAACGCCGCCTGACCTTTCCGAAAAAGCTCGAAATGTATAAGCAGTTCCTTGTCCCCGGCGGTGAGATAAGATTTAAAACAGATGATGAGGAGCTGTTTTGCGAAAGTCTTGAATACTTTGAGCAATGCGGCTTGGAAACTGTATTTTTATCAAGGGACCTGCACAACGAGCCGCCGCAAAACCTGCCCGCAGGCTTTGTGAATTATGAAACCGAGCACGAAAAAATGTTTACGGCTATGGGCAAGCCGACGTATTGCTGCTTCGCAGCAGTGAAGAAATAACAGAGGAAAGAGAAGAGAATTGGTTGCCGTAGGCAACTGTTTCATAACGAAGTTATTTCATATCACAAGCGATATTTCGCAAATTCCGAAGGGATTTATTTCATTGTTTTCGGTGCTTGCACCGCGAAAGGAGGCGGACAAATGAACAAAAAAATTAAAGCAATAGCCATAACAGCTCTTATACTTACCTCGTCACTGCTTGCAGGCTGTGCTTCAAGCGGCTTTGACAATTCAAATCTGCTTCGTCCGCCCAGAACAACAGGCGACAAGGCGAAGATTCAGGAAATTATCGAGGAACGTGCCGGCGGCGACTATACGCTTAAATATCCAAATGACGGCAGCTACCGCAGCGCCATAATAAACAAGGACCTTGACGGCGACGAAACCGACGAGGCAATCGTGTTCTACAAGCCATCTGCAAGCGATGAATCAACCCGGATACTTATCATCAAAAACTTTGACGGAACATGGAAAGACATCGGCGACTATGCCGGCGGCAACACCGACGTTGACAAGGTTGAAATCGGCGATGTGACGGGCAACGGCACACTCGATATTATTGTCGGCTGGAGCGACAAAAACGGCAGCGTCTGCACCTTGAGTACATATATGGTTCAGGAAAAGACAAGTGCCGAGCTTAAGGTCAATGACACCTACAACGAATTTATGCTTGCCGATATGAACGGTGACAAGCAGCAAAGCATAATGATGTTCTCATATGTCAGCGAAAACGCAGACGCAAACGTCAAAATGCTGCAATATGACGACGAATCAAATACCATCTTCACACGCTCGTCGGTTGCAATGAGCAACACCGCAAGCTCTTACCTCAACATTCAGTTCGGCAAGGCTACCAAATCAATCTCAGGAATTTTTGTTGACTCCTACAGCGTCAGCGGCGAAAGCGAAACGCAGTTTATATATTGGGACAAAGCCAGTTCAAATCTTGCAAATCCCCTTAACGCCCTGACGGACGGCAAAACCCGACCCAACCCGACGCTGCGTTCCTCTGTCAGTGCGGTATGCACCGACGTGGACGGCAACGGAATAATCGACATTCCAACGCTTACGCTTCTGCCGCATAACAGCGACGAAAATATAGAGCTTGTTTCATACCAGACAACATGGAACAGCTACAGTCCTTCCGATAACACATTAAAGCCCTTTATTGACACCGTGACAAATACCGATATGGGTTATTATTTCATTATTCCCGACGAGTGGAAGGGCAAGATAACGGCAAGAGGCTCTGTATATGGCAACTCGCTGACCTTCTATCTGTGGAATTCCGCACAGGACGATGAGGACAGCGAAACTGACGAAAGTGTCGAAGGCTCACTCGGCGACAAGCTGCTGACAATACAGACCTTCTCGGCACAGGAATGGACAAATTCAAAAAATAAGGACTATATCGAGGTCGGCGATTACGGCGACATTGTATATACGGTCAATATTCCGTCTGAAACAAAAAATACAAAGGGAATTGCGATGTCGCTTAACAAAATCCCCGACTACCTCAAGCTGACAAAAAAATAATTCCCATGCAATAAAGATGAAAGGTTGTTGAAAATGAAAAAAATATTGGTATGTGAAGACGAGGACGTTATCCGCGACTTTGTTGTTATCAATCTTAAACGTGCAGGCTATGACGTTGTCGAGGCAAACTGCGGCGAGGACGCACTTGCAAAATATGACGAGCACAACGGCGATTTTGACGTTGCCATTCTTGATATTATGATGCCCGGCATCGACGGTTTTTCCGTCTGCAAGGAGCTTCGCAGTCGCAACGGCGGCATCGGCATTATTATGCTCACCGCAAAAACACAGGAAATGGACAAGGTAACAGGTCTTATGCTCGGCGCTGACGACTATGTAACAAAGCCGTTCAGTCCCTCGGAGCTTACCGCAAGGGTTGACTCCCTGCACCGCCGTGTTATGCTTGCTCAGGAGCGCAACAACGCAAGCTACAAGGAAGAGCTTGAGTCCGGCGACTTTATACTCAATCTGCGCAACCGTGCTTTGCTTAAAAACGGCAAAATGATTGAGCTTACACAGGTCGAGTTCCAGATTATGGAATATTTCTTCTCAAACCCCGGTGTTGCTCTTGATCGAACAGATATTCTGAACCACGTCTGGGGCGAGGCGTATGTCGGCGAAGAAAAAATCGTTGACGTTAACATCCGCCGTCTAAGAATGAAAATAGAGGACGAGCCGAGCAACCCGCAGTATATTGTCACCGTATGGGGACTCGGATATAAATGGGACGCAGAAAACAAGAAAAAGCAGAAGAAATAAGTTTGTAGTTTAGAAATTAGGAGTTTAGAGCTTGAAACGAGGTCGCAGGGAACCGACTTGCCTGTTCCGGTTCGCTCTTCTAAAGCCTGACTCAAAACTGAAAACTCAATTCTCAATGCTCAGAACTCAAAACTCAATTAATCGGAAGGAGGAAGCACAATGAATAAATGGCGAAAGGGCAGCATCACAAAACGCTGGATAATCAACACTCTCGGAGTAGTTCTTGTCATTATTGTGCTTCTTGTTGTTTCCCTCTCCTTTGCTATACGAAACTTTTTCTACAGCGGCATACAGCAGACCATCGCAGGCCGCAGCAACGAGCTGACAAACTTTTTCAGCACATATCTTTCGGCGGACAGCGACAGCTTTACTCAGACAGCACGAAGCTATGTCGAATCCTTCCCCGACAAGGAGCTTATGGAGCTTCTTGTTATCAACTCAAGCGGTGAGGTCATCATCACCTCAACCGGCTTTTTCCCCGATGAAAACGAAACCATGCCCGACTATAAAAGCGCCCTTGAAAGCGATGACAACTTTGCCGTGTGGAGCGGCAAGCTGAACAGCGGTGAAAGCGTAATGGCTGTCACCCGTGTTATCAAAACCACCGGCGGCGACTCTATCGGCGCTGTGCGCTATGTTGTGTCGCTTGAGGCGGCAAACAGAAAGATTTTTGTGTCGATTTCTCTTATAATCTTCGGCGCTCTACTGATAATTTACTTCATCATCAATTCCGGCGCATACTTCATTCGCTCTATTGTTATCCCTGTCAAAGAAATGTCGGCAACGGCACGGCGCATTGCAGGCGGCGACTTTGAAACCACGGTGAATAAGCTGTATGATGACGAAATCGGCGAGCTGAGCGACAGTATAAACTATATGGCAAGCGAGCTTGCCGCATCAGAGAAGCTTAAAAACGACTTTATTTCCTCTGTTTCGCACGAGCTGCGGACACCGCTTACCGCCATTAAGGGCTGGGCAGAAACAATGCGTGCCAGCGACACATACGACCCTGTTATTATGAACAAGGGTATGAGCGTTATTGTCGGCGAGTCGGAAAGGCTCACGGGCATTGTTGAGGAGCTTCTTGACTTTTCAAGAATTCAGGAGGGCAGAATGCTTCTTATGATGGACAAGATTGACCTCCTTGCCGAGCTTGACGAGGCAATTTATATGCTCAGAGAGCGTGCCCTGAGTGAAAACAAGCATCTGCTCTATGACGAGCCGGAATTTATCCCCCCTGTTATGGGCGACAAAAACAGAATAAAACAGGTGTTTATCAATATTATTGACAACGCCTTAAAATACACTCCGTCAAGCGGCGTTATCGGAATTCAGGTTACAAGCGACAAGGACAATGTGACCATCACGATAAGTGACAACGGCTGCGGTATTCCGGCGGAGCATCTGCCGAGAATCAAGGAAAAATTCTACAAGGCAAACCAGACAATCAGAGGAAGCGGCATTGGTCTTGCCGTTGCAGACGAGATAATGCAGCTTCACAAAGGCTCACTGACAATTGAGAGCACCGAGGGAATCGGCACAACCGTAACCCTTGTGTTCCCTGTTTTAAAGGAAGACGACAATTCAAATAATGCATAAGGAGTAGGATAATGTCAAAATACGATACAAAAAGAATAACCTCAATCGGCGGCTCTGCGCTTATTGAGGGTATAATGATGAGAGGCCCCAAAAGAACCACCGTCGCAGTTCGCACAGGAGAGGAAGAAATTTATACCGAGGACCTGACCTTCAAAAGCCTTGCCGAAAGATTTAAAATCTTCAAGGTTCCGTTTATACGCGGTATCGGAGGTCTTATCGACTCAATGCGCTTGAGCTACAAGGCGCTTATGCTGTCTGCCGAAAAAGCTATCGACAGCATTCCCGAGGACGAGCAGGAGCAGCCGTCCAAGCTTGAAAAATGGATAGACGAAAAGCTCGGCGACAAGTTTATGAAAATACTTATGGTGCTCGCCTCGGTTTTGGGCGTTGTTATCGCCGTTGCTCTCTTTTTCTTTCTTCCGTCTTATCTGTTTGATTTATCGGCAAACTTTATTCCCGTTTTTCAGGGCGACGGAGAGCTTGCAATATTCTGGAAATCGGTTTTTGAGGGCGTTTTGAAAATTGCGCTTTTCCTGATTTACATAGTTGTCTGCTCACAGATGTCGGATATGAAAAGAGTGTTTATGTATCACGGTGCAGAGCATAAGACGATTTTCTGCTACGAAAACGAGCTTGAGCTTACTGTTGAGAATGTTCGCCGCCAAAGGCGTTTTCACCCTCGCTGCGGAACAAGCTTTATGATTTTAATGCTTCTTGTCGGTATAATTATCGGTCTGTTTATTCCCGTTGCACCGTTCGGAATCGGCTTTTTAAGACCTGTAATAAAAATTCTTCTTCTGCCGCTTTCCTGCGGCGTCGGCTATGAGCTTATCAAGCTGTGCGGCAAGCACGACAACAAATTGACAAGAATTATTGCGGCACCGGGTCTTTGGGCACAGAGAATAACAACAAAAGAACCGGACGACAAAATGATTGAGGTTGCCATAAAGGCAATGAAGTCTGTTATACCGGAAAACGGAGAAGATTTACTGCAAAAATGACATTGAACGAAATTTACACACAAACAAAACAAGCTTTAAAAAGGGCGGGGGTTGATTCTCCCGTCTTTGACGCATTATGCCTGTTTGAGCAGGTGTTCTCGCTTGACCGACACGAGCTTATTATGCACGGCGGCGACGTTGCCGACCCCGAAAAAACAGAGCAGCTGAACGCTCTTGCCGACAGACGAGTCGGCGGAGAGCCGTTGCAATACATTCTCGGCAAGTGGTCGTTTTACGGGAACGAATACTTTGTCGGTCCGGGTGTGCTTATTCCCCGTGAGGACACGCAATGCGTTGTTGACGCAGCAATAAACGCTCTTAAGGGTAAGCCAAAGCTTAATATAGCCGATTTATGCTCCGGCACAGGCGCAATAGCAATTACGCTTGCACAAAAGCTTGACTGTACGGTAACGGCTGTGGAGCTATATGACGCCGCTTTTTCATATCTGAGAAAAAATATCGACTGCAGCAACGCCGACAACGTGTCGCCTGTTAAGGCAGATGTGCTGTGCGATTATGATAAGTTTTCGGACGGCACATTTGACCTGATAATCTCAAATCCGCCGTATATCGAAACCGACGAGATAAAAACTCTGCAATCCGAGGTTCAGTATGAGCCGAAAACAGCTCTTGACGGCGGACAGGACGGTCTTATATTCTACAGAAATATTGTTAAAAACTGGAGCAAAAAGCTTAAAAGCGGCGGTATGCTCTGCTTTGAGCTTGGCGAGGGGCAATATGAACCGGTCCGTGAAATGATGCTTGAAAACGGCTTTGAAAATATCGGATATGAGCTTGACCTCGGCGGCACAAAACGGGCGATATACGGCTTTTGCAGGGCGCTGTCCGATAAAAGTCACTTTACATATTGATACGGTATGTTTTTATTGCAATTCAGCCGTATTTCCTGTATAATTACATAGTAAATTCTAAATTATTTTATAAAGTTTTGCTGAAAGCGAATTCAAAAATCGAAACGCTTTAATCGGAGGTAACACAAATGGCTGTTGAAAAAAAACAGGACGAAAAAAAGATGGATGATAAAAAACAAAAGGCTCTTGAAACCGCACTGAGCCAGATCGAAAAGCAATACGGCAAGGGTGCCATTATGCGCCTTGGACAGAACAGCTCAATGAATATTGAGCATATCTCAACAGGCAGTCTGTCGCTTGATATTGCCCTTGGCATCGGGGGACTGCCAAGAGGAAGAATTATTGAAATATACGGACCCGAATCCTCCGGTAAAACTACTCTTGCACTGCACTGTATCGCAGAGGGACAAAAAGACGGCGGAAATGCCGCTTTCATTGATGTTGAACACGCTCTTGACCCGGTTTATGCCGCCGCTCTCGGCGTTGACATTGATAATCTGCTTGTTTCCCAACCGGACACCGGCGAACAGGCTCTTGAAATAACCGAGGCTCTTATACGCTCAGGCGCTATAGACGTAATCGTGCTTGACTCTGTTGCCGCTCTTGTCACAAAGCAGGAGATTGAGGGCGATATGGGCGACTCTCACGTCGGCGTTCAGGCAAGACTTATGTCACAGGCTTTAAGAAAGCTTGCCGGCGCAATTTCAAAATCAAACTGCGTTGCAATCTTTATCAATCAGCTTCGTGAAAAGGTCGGCGTTGTTTACGGCAATCCGGAGGTTACTCCGGGCGGACGTGCGCTCAAGTTCTATTCCTCTGTCAGATTAGAGGTAAGAAAGGGCGAGGCACTCAAGGCAGGTAAGTCAAGCGGTGACCGCATTGGCTCACGCACAAAGGTCAAGGTTGTTAAAAACAAGGTTGCTCCGCCGTTTAAAGAGGCTGAATTCGACATTATGTTCGGTCAGGGTATTTCAAGGGTCGGCGAGCTTCTTGATCTTGCCGTTGACGCAGATATAGTAAACAAGAGCGGCGCATGGTTCAGCTATGAGGGAACACGTCTTGGACAGGGCCGTGACAACGTAAAACAGCTTTTCCTTGACAATCCGGAGCTTGCCAAAGAGATTGAGGACAAGGTTATGGAAAGCATTGATAAGCTTAACACCCGTACACTCAAGCCCTCTAAGAGCAAAGCTGCAGATGAAGCTGACAGCGACAGCGATGCCGACAATACCGCACTGGAACAGTCACTCGAGGACGAGCGTGCCGCAAAAAGAAGCTCAGTCGCCGCAAAAAAGGCTAATATAGATATATTGGTTGAAGACTGATGATTGTAACTGCAGTTGTAAAAAAGAAAAAATATTTAAGTGATTTATACATCGACGGCGAGCTTGCCTTTACCCTTGACAGCAGGGTTCTGATTGACGAGGGCATCAAAAAAGGCATAAGCATAAGCGACGAACAGCTACACAGCCTTGTTATTGCGTCTGAACAGCGACGTGCAAAAGAAAAGGCGCTTTACCTGCTCGGCTTTCGTGATCATTCAAGGAAAGAGCTTCTTGACAAGCTGAAACGCACAAACAGCGAACAGGCGGCAGAATACGCCGCCGAAAAAATGGTTGAGCTCGGATTTGTCAACGACGACAATTACGCCCGCCGTTATGCCGCCCAGCTTGCCGAAATCAAGCATATGTCACTGCGGGGAATACGCCAAAAGCTTTATGAAAAAGGCTTTGAGCGTGAGCTTATTGACGATGTTATATCCGAGCTTGAACTTGACCCGCAGGAGAATATCCGCGCGCTTATCGAGCGTAAATATATAAAGTACCTGCACGATGAAAAGGGTATTAAAAAAACAGTTTCAGCATTGCAAAGAATGGGCTACGGCTGGAGCGACATTAATTCAGTAATAGAAGAGTACACCGAAGAGGAGTATTGATTGATATGCCTATCAGAGTTGGAATGATCAGCCTTGGCTGCGCAAAAAATCAGGTTGATGCAGAAATGCTTCTGTTTTCACTGCGTCAGGCAGGCTATCAGATAGTAAACGAAGCCGCTCTTGCAGATGTTGCAATTGTCAACACCTGCGGCTTTATCGAGCAGGCAAAGCAGGAGAGCATTGACGAAATTCTTGAGCTTGCCCAGCTTAAAAAAGAGAAAAAAATAAAGGCTATTATCGTCACCGGATGTCTTGCCGAAAGGTATAAGGACGAGGTAATGAAGGAGCTTTATGAGGTTGACGCTGTTGTCGGCATCGGCGACAACGCAAATATAGCCTCTATAATTGACAAGGTTTTAAACGGCGAAAAGGTCACGGCATTTGCCGACAAGCTTTGTCTGCCGCTTGAGGGCGGTCGTGTTCAAAGCACGCCGTATTATTATGCATACCTCAAAATATCTGAGGGCTGCGACAATCGCTGCACCTACTGCGCTATTCCGCAAATCAGAGGAAAATTCCGCAGTCGCAAAAAGGAGGCTCTTGTTGAAGAGGCAAAAAAGCTTGCGGAAAACGGAGTAAAGGAGCTTATCGTGATTGCACAGGACACCACACGCTACGGTGAGGACCTGTACGGCAAGCCTGTGCTTGACGAGCTTTTAAAGGAGCTTGTAAAGATTGACGGCATCAAGTGGATAAGACTTTTGTATTGCTACCCCGACAGAATAACAGATAATTTGCTTGACACCATAGCTGAAAATGATAAAATACTTAATTACATAGATATTCCGCTTCAGCATTGCAACAAAAGGGTTTTGAAATCTATGAACCGTCACGGCGACCGTGAATGGCTTGAAGAGCTGATTGCAAAAATCCGCCGCAAAATTCCTGGCGTTGTCCTCAGAACAACGCTGATTGCAGGCTTCCCCGGAGAAACCGAGGAAGAATTTAACGAGCTTTCGGAGTTTGTCAACGAGATTAAATTTGAAAGACTCGGCTGCTTTGCCTATTCCCGTGAGGAAGGCACACCTGCTGCTGAAATGGAAAATCAGATTGACGAGGATGTTAAACTCAAGCGTCAGGACATAATAATGGAACAGCAGCAGGGCATTATGTATGACTACTGTCAAGGACTTATCGGCAAAAGCGTCACGGTACTGTGCGAGGGCTTTGACCGCTATGCCGAATGTTATTATGGCAGAAGTGCGGCTGATTCCCCCGATGTTGACGGCAAGGTTTTCTTCACCGCAAATGGTGTAAAACCGCAGCCGGGCGACTTTGTTACCGTAAAAATTGACGACTGCCTTGCCTGTGACCCGATAGGCACAATGGAGTAATGAGCAAATAAAATTCTTGGTCAATCGGCACCTACTAAATAGAAATCGGTGAGCTTCAATGAATACGCCAAACAAATTAACAGTTTTAAGAATAATACTTGTTCCGATTCTTGTTGCGGTTTTACTGCTTGATTTTATCCCGCACCGTCTGCTCATAGCTCTTGTTATTTTTGCCATCGCATCAATAACCGACTATTTTGACGGCAAGCTTGCAAGAAAAAACGGGATGATAACCTCTTTCGGCAAATTTGCCGATCCTCTTGCGGATAAAATTCTTGTTATATCAACATTTTTGTGTTTTATAGAGCTTGGTTTTATCAGCTCGATTCCTGTTATAATCGTTTTATTCCGTGAATTTGCGGTGACCTCTGTGCGGCTTGTTGCCGCCACAAGCGGAAAGGTTGTAGCCGCAAATATGTGGGGCAAGGCAAAAACCGTGAGCCAGATTATCGCAGTGATAATCACATTGGTGACAGAATATCTTGTCAGTCTGACCAGTCCCGTCGGCGCTTTGACGCTTGCGGCAAACATTGTTGTTCAAACTGTAATCTGGATATCTGTTGTTCTGACAGTAATTTCCGGCGTAATCTATCTTAAGGACAATTTTGAATTTATAAAGGAAGCTTAGAAAGGAAGATTCTTTATGCAGCTATATAACACTCTCGGACAGACAAAGCAGGAGTTTATTCCTCACGAGCAGGGCAAGGTTAAAATGTACACCTGCGGCCCGACCGTTTATCACTACGCTCACATAGGAAACCTGCGTACATATATTATGGAGGACGTTCTTGAAAAGCAGCTGCGCTTTTTGGGCTATGACGTAACAAGAGCGATGAACATTACGGACGTAGGTCATCTTTCAAGTGACGGCGACACCGGCGAGGATAAGATGCTCTCAGGCGCAAAAAGAGAGCATAAGACAGTGCTTGAAATCGCCAAATTCTACACCGACGCTTTTTTTGACGACTGCAAAAAGCTCAACATAAAAACACCCGACATTGTCGAGCCTGCAACACAGTGCATACCGTCATTCATCAAGATGATAAGCAAGCTGCTTGACGAGGGATATGCATATCAGGCAGGCGGCAACGTATATTTTGACACCTCAAAGCTTGATAATTACTATGTTTTCGGAAATCAGAACGAGGACGACCTCGCTGTCGGCGTTCGTGAAAGCGTTGAGGAGGACACAAACAAGCGCAATAAGACAGACTTTGTGCTATGGTTTACAAAGTCTAAGTTTGACGACCAGGAGCTTAAATGGGACAGCCCGTGGGGCTACGGCTATCCGGGCTGGCACATTGAATGTTCGGCTATTTCGGTTAAAAATCTCGGCGAATATCTCGACATTCACTGCGGCGGCGTTGACAACGCTTTCCCTCATCACACAAACGAAATCGCACAGAGCGAAGCATACCTCGGTCATCCTTGGTGCAAATACTGGTTCCACGTTCTGCATCTGAACGATGCAAGAGGCAAAATGAGCAAGTCTAAGGGCGGTTTCCTTACGGTTTCACTGCTTGAGGAAAAGGGCTACAATCCGCTTGTTTACCGTATGTTCTGCCTGCAATCTCACTACCGCAAGCCGCTTACCTTCAGCTTTGAAAGCCTTGACAATGTTGCAAAAGCATACAACAAGCTTATTCAGAGGATTTCTTCGCTTTCCACAGAGGGCGAGGTAAATGTGGATAAGTGCAAGCCGTATCTTGACGATTTCAACGCCGCTATGGGCAACGACCTTAACACGGCTCAGGCTCTGACCGTTTTATATGACGTTCTTAAGGCTGATTTGAACGACGCCGAAAAACGTTATCTTATCGGCGAGTTTGACAAGGTTCTGTCGCTCTCACTTCTTGACGGCAAGCAGGAAGCACAGCACTCGGACGATGAAGCCGCAGAGATTGAAGCACTCATTGCAAAGCGCGCACAGGCAAGAAAGGAAAAGGACTGGGCAACGGCTGACGCAATCCGCGACGAGCTTAACGCGCGAAATATTATCGTTGAGGACACACCGCAGGGCATCAAGTGGCATAAGGCGTAAATGGACAGAGTGAAGAGTGAAGTGTGGAGAGTTAAGAGTTATTTTTCATTGTCACTTTTTACATCTTGCCTTGTGTCGCCGGAGATATAGAAAATTGTGTAAGCACAGGAAAAGAATCTGCCTGATGGTATTCAATGTAGAAGATATATAATGGATCCAATAAGCCTACAAATGATGTATTAAATAAAATATAAAAAACAGGACTGTATCCCTCACGCTTTCTGCGTGTGATACAGTCCTGTTTTTATATCAGATTAATTTTTCAATTAATCTCTGTATTCCTCTATCTCGAATACCTCGAAAATATCGCCCTCTTTGAGGTCGTTGAAACGCTCAAGGCCTATACCGCATTCATAGCCTGCGGCAACCTCTTTTACGGAATCCTTGAAGCGCTGAAGTGAAGCAACGGTATCCTCGTTGATAACAATGCCGTCACGGACAACACGAATTCCTGCGCCGCGGGTTACCTTGCCCGACAGCACATAGCTGCCTGCGATAAAGCCGACATTCTTAACCTTAATAACATTGCGGCACTCTGCCTTGCCAAGCTCAATCTCTCTTGTCTTTGGCGCAAGCATACCCTTCATAGCAGACTCTATTTCCTCAATACAGTCATAGATAACTCTGTAAAGGCGCATATCAACGCCGTCACGCTCAACATTTTCGGCTGCAACCGGGTCGGGACGAACATTAAAGCCAACGATGATTGCATCAGATGCCGAAGCAAGCATTACGTCGGATTCGTTGATTGCTCCGACGCCGCCGTGGATTACGTTTACCCTTACCTCTTCGTTTGAAAGCTTCTCAAGCGACTGTCTAACAGCCTCAACCGAGCCTTGAACGTCAGCCTTGACGATAATCTTAAGCTCCTTGACCTCGCCGTACTTCATCTGGTCAAACAGATTGTCAAGAGTAACCTTTGTCTGTCTTGAGAACATCTCTTCCTTCTGAGCGTTCTTTCTCTGCTCAACAAGCTCTCTTGCAAGACGCTCGTCTGATACGGCGTTGAAGATGTCGCCGCCTGTCGGTGCGTCGTCAAGACCGGTGATTTCAACAGGAATAGACGGGCCTGCTTCCTTTACTCTCTCGCCCTTGTCGTTTGTCATTGCTCTTACACGGCCTACAGATGTGCCTGCAACAATGATGTCGCCGACCCTGAGTGTACCGTTCTGAACAAGCACCGTTGCAATCGGACCTCTGCCCTTGTCAAGACGAGCCTCAATAACAGTACCCTTTGCGCTTCTGTCGGGATTAGCCTTGAGTTCCTTCATATCCGCCATAAGGATAACCATTTCAAGAAGGTCCGAGATACCGTCCTTTGTCTTTGCCGAAACAGGAATACACGGCACATCGCCACCCCATTCCTCGGGAACAAGCTCATATTCCGTGAGCTGCTGCTTTACGTTTTCGGGGTTTGCGCCGACCTTATCCATCTTGTTGATTGCGACAACAATCGAAACACCCGCCGCCTTTGCGTGGTTGATAGCTTCAACAGTCTGCGGCATAATTCCGTCGTCAGCCGCAACAACAAGTATAGCAATATCGGTTACCTGCGCACCTCTTGCTCTCATTGTTGTGAAAGCCTCGTGACCCGGAGTGTCGAGGAATGTGATGTCCCTGTCGTTTATCTTTACTCTGTAT
This sequence comes from uncultured Oscillospiraceae bacterium, assembly GCA_958448165.1. GTDB lineage: Bacteria > Bacillota > Clostridia > Oscillospirales > Acutalibacteraceae > UBA7067. The sequence goes on along the minus strand of CAUDCW010000008.1, from coordinate 71,220 downwards.
GCGCCGATATGCTGTGTAATTCCTCCTGCCTCGCCCTGAGTAACATTTGCGTGGCGGATTGCGTCAAGAAGTGAGGTCTTGCCGTGGTCAACGTGACCCATAACTACAACAACCGGTGCTCTCGGAATGAGATTATCGTCGTCGTCCTCGCTGTCGTCGATAATTCTCTCCTCAATTGTCACAACAACCTCTTTTTCAACCTTTGCGTGGAACTCCATCGCAACAAGTGCCGCTGTATCATAGTCGATAACATCGTTGACGGTTACCATTGTGCCCATCATCATAAGCTTTTTGATAACCTCAGCCGCAGTTGCCTTCAGGCGGAGTGCAAGCTCATTCACAGTGATTTCATCGGGAATTGTAACGGTAATCGGCTTTGCCTTTCTCTCGGCGGCAATTCTCTTGAGTCTTTCCTGCTCGGTTTCTCTCTTGCCGCTCTTCTGCTTTCCTCTGCGCTGTGAACGCTGTGTTATCTTCTGCTTTGAAACGGTGTTATCGTTTTTGATTTTCTCGGACGCAAGTCTGTCATATTTCTCATTGTATCTTTCAATATCAACAACAGCCGCACGGGTGTCGATAACTCTTTTTTCTCTTTTCTTTGTCTGCTGAGGCTGTGCGTTCTGGTTTTTGTTCTGCTGTGTGTCTGCGGCAGCAGCAGTCTTGTTCGGGCGGCTGTTCTTTTGATCCTGCTTTGCTTTTTCAGGCTCAGCCTTTTCATCGGCCTTATTCTTCTGCTCGTTCTCAGCAGGCTTTACTTCCTCGTTCTGCTTATCCTCAATCATTTTATTGCGTACTGCAAAGTAAGAATCAAAGCTTTCAAGAGCGTTCTTTTGTGTGTAATAGTCGAATACAACGTCAAGCTCATCTTCTGTAAGCGCAGTCATATGCTTTTTTGTTTCGCCAAAATGCTTTTTCAAAAGCTCGACAACATCCTTGCTGGGAACATCAAAATCCTTTGCAACCTCATGAACTCTGTACTTAATTAGCATAAATTGCATTCCTCCCCATTCTTCTCACCGGCAAGCGACAAAAGTTTTTTTGCAAAGCCTTTATCATTTATACTTGCTACGGCACACAGCTTGCCGAGTGATACGCTTATATCTTCTTTATCATAATCAAGATTTAAAACCTCTACCTCGCTTTGCGCAACTGCGCTTAAAACGGTTTTTCTGGTATTTTCAGATGTGTTTCTTGCAAAAATCACAAGGCTTGATTCACCTTTTTTAACCGATTCAATAACCGGGTCACAGCCGATTGTAATTTTGCCTGCCCTGCGGCATAAGCCCAAAAGCGACAGCAGCCTGTCATTCACCCTGACTCAGCTCCTTTTCCATTGCGTCGAAAACCTCTTCGGGAATTTTGCAGGAAAAGGCTCTTTCAAATCTCCTTGCCTTTCTGGCAAGCTTAAGGCAGTCGGTGCTTTTGCAAACATAGGCTCCCCTGCCCGGCTTTTTACCGGTAAGGTCAAGACTAACCTCTCCCTGTGAAATCACGTTGCCGTCGTCGTCCTTTTTATCGGGCGCCTTGACAACTCTTACAAGCTCCTTTTTGGGCTTCATCTCTCCGCAGCCCGTACATTTTCGCATTGGAATTTTCTTTTGGCGCATTGTCCGCACAGCTCCTCCGTGTGTTTATTCTTCGCTCATATCCTCAGCAGGCTCGTCACTTTCCGAAACAATCTCTTCATCATTTTTCTTTGCGGCAAACGGCTCGTCGTCATCCTCGCCAAAGAATCCGCTTTCGGGTCTGATGTCAATCTTCCATCCCGTAAGTCTTGCCGCAAGACGTGCATTCTGACCCTTGTTGCCGATAGCAAGCGAGAGCTGTCCGTCAGGCACTGTCACTCTGCACTGCTTTGAGCCGTCCTCGGCTACAACAACGCTTAAAACAGTAGCCGGTGACAAGGCTGCTGCAATGAACTTTGCCGGATCCTCGTCGTATTCTACTATATCAATCTTCTCTCCGCCAAGCTCGTTTACTATAGTGCCGACTCTTGCACCTCTTGCGCCGATGCAGGCTCCAACAGCGTCAACGTCTTTATCCTTGCTCCATACGGCAAGCTTTGTTCTTGAACCGGCTTCTCTTGAAACAGACTTGATTTCAACTGTTCCGTCGTAAATTTCGGGAACCTCAGTTTCAAACAATCTCTTTACAAAGTCCGGATGTGTTCTTGAAATTAACGCTCTCGGTCCTCTTTCGCTGTCCTGAACATCGGCAATATAAACCTTAATATGGTCGCCTTCCTTGAAGTTCTCATTGCCAACCTGCTCGCTTCTCGGCAAAACAGCCTCAGCCTTGCCGATTTTGAGAGTAACTGCGCCGTTTTTGCTGTCAACTCTTTCAACGGTAGCAGTAACAAGCTCCTGATGCTTGCTTTGGAATTCCTGAAGCATCTGACCCTTCTCGCCGTCACGGATACCCTGGCGAATGATACTTCTTGATGTGTTGATTGCTATTCTGCCGAATTCCTTGGGGTCAAGTTTGAAGCCGACCTTGTCGCCGATTTCATAATCAGCCCTTATCTCTCTTGCCGCTTCAAGCGAGATTTCGCTGTTGGGGTCAAACACCTCTTCAACGACCTCTTTATTCAGGAAAACCTGAAAATCCTCTTTTTCCTTATCCATAATAACGGTAACATCCTCGTTGCCGCCGTAGGTGTTTTTGCAGGCAACAACAATAGCTCTCTGAATCTGAGAAAGCATATAATCAACCGAAATACCTCTCTCTTTTTCCAGCAAAGCAAGCGCCGCATACAATTCTTTAGTATCCATTTTTCTGATTCTCCCTTTCCTTATATATTAAATATCAAAATCGTCCAATTTAATCCAGACGGTGTCCTTTTTGTTTACTGTCACGATATCCCCGTCAACATCAATTTTTACGGTGTTCCTGTCGCTTTCCTTTAATATTCCCGAAAACTCCTTGCCGAGCTTATCAATCGGTCTTATCATCTTCACCATAATCGGACTGTCGATAAACGCCTGAAAATGCTCTTCTTTTTTAAGCTCACGCTCAATGCCCGGCGAGCAAACCTCAAGACAATAGCTCTGAGAAATCGGGTCAGCCTCATCAAGCGGCAAATCAACGGCACGGCTGACCTTTTCGCAGTCCTCAATTGTTATGCCGTTTTCGCTGTCGATAAAAATCCGCAGAAAATAATCTGCGCCTTCCTTTACAAAGCGCACATCCCAAAGCGAAAGACCAAGCTGTTCTACAATCGGCTTGACAATCTCGGTTACGAGATCAACGGTATTTCCGCCTTTTTTTGCCATAAAAACGCCTCCTTCAACAATGATAAGCACAAGTTTTTTTCCAAACAGAAAGGAGCGGGTTTATTTCCCACTCCTGTCATACTTCTTTATACTACTCAACTTTATATATTATACCACAGCAAAGTCGCATTTGCAAGCTTTTTATTTTTGCATAGAAAAACGACCGCCCTATTGGACGGTCGCTTTTATGTGTTGGCATCTCCCTATTTTCCCGGGCCGTCTCCAGCCAAGTATCTTCGGCACCGCTGAGCTTAACTTCTGTGTTCGGTATGGGAACAGGTGGACCCTCAGTGTCATCAATACCAACTTTTTGCTGTCGTTCTCTCGACTGCTTGATTATTATATCACGGTGTTTTTCAAAATGCAAGTGTTTTTTTCAATTTTTTTGAAATTTTTTTATTTTCTTTTCAATCCACCGTTTTAAATGAATAATCCGACCGATTTACGACTCAGAAGACGCAGAATATTTTATCATAGAAAAATCAATGTGTCAAAACAAGTAGATATAAATTTCTCGTCTTTTGCAATTTACTTTTAACAATGCGTACCGATATCCGTAATTTATATTTGACTTGCAGGCACAAAAATTGTAAAATAATAGGAAAGATTATTTGAGCTGAATTCAAAATGAGTTAAGAGGGATATTATGACTAAAACAGAAGAATATGCGCTCAAAATCAGGTCACTTTCTATTTATAAGGGAATTTTAAACCGGAGCGTTCCCAAAGCGTTTTTAAGACTGCTTGAAAGCTCGGACAGCAAACCTTATGATTTTTTGTCAGCCTGGGGCGATTTTTTTGCTCTGCTTTGCGAAAAGGGCTGTCAGGACAATTTGTGCACTTACATAACAAAGGCTGCTTTATACGATGAAAACAGCTTTTCAAAGGCTGCAGCCAGCGACAAGCTGAACGATTTGCCGGAAAGTATAATTGCGGCTGCACGCAGGGATATTTCTATTATTGTAGAAACATCTCTTATTTCACCCGAACAGATTTTGAATGACTACAAATATATTGACGGGATAAAACCGGTGGCAGAAACACTGCCAAAGTGGAAAACCGGCAAGCCGCTTTCACAGATGGCGGATATCGGCAATGCTGTTGCAAGCAGTGCAGAGTTTTACCGCCAGAACGGCTGCGGTATGTTTGCACGCTACAAGGCGTTTATTTGGCGTGACGGCTCAATTCACCCGGTGCTTCATCCCGACAGCGTTACTCTTGAGGATTTAAAGGGTTACAGCTATTCGAGAAATCTTGTCATCAACAACACCCGTGCCTTTCTGAACGGTCAGAGTGCAAACAACTGTCTGCTCTACGGCGACAAGGGAACGGGAAAATCGTCAACCGTAAAGGCTATTTTAAATGAATACTGCACACAGGGACTCAGAATTGTTGAAATGCCGAAGGAACGTCTTTGTGACTTTCCTCTTCTGATTGATAAAATCGCAATGGTGCCGATGAAATTCATTCTCTATATCGACGATTTATCTTTCCAGACGCAGGACGATAACTATGCATCTCTTAAGGCTGTGCTTGAGGGCGGTCTTGCCGCAAGACCCGAAAATACCTTGATTTATGCAACATCAAACAGACGTCATATTGTCAGAGAAACTTTTTCTGACAGAGAGGGCAGCGAGCTTCACCGCAACGACCAAATGCAGGAAAGCCTGTCGCTTGCCGACCGCTTTGGTTTATCCGTAAACTTCTCGGCTCCGAGCAAGCAGGATTACCTCGATATTGTTGCGGCCATTGCTGCTCAGCGAGGCGTTGAAATGGAGCAGAACGAGCTTTTCAGAAAAGCCGAAAGCTGGGCGCTTGACCGCGGCGGACGTTCTGCACGCTGTGCAAGACAGTTTATCGACTCTCTTTTTGTCAGCAAATCATAAATAATACGGAGGAAGAATAATGTTTAAAAAGCTTTTGTCGCTGCTTTGTATTGCAGCAATATTAATTCCTTTTGCAGGGTGCTCGGTTGAAAAGAACTCAGATTTTCCCGTAACTGTCGGACACTCAACCTTTGATAATACCGTCAACAACGCAGTTGTTTTGTCGGACAACGCCGCCGACATCATATTACAGCTTGGCTATGAGTCGAGAATTTCCGGCAGAAGTGACGAATGTACACAGGAAGCCATAAAATCAATTGAAAGCTTCGGAAAAAAGGACAGTCCGAGCGTTGATAAAATTATATCCTTAAATCCCGACGTTGTTATAGCCGACAGCACACTGGCTGATTCAAAGTATAAAAGTCTTACAGAAAAGAATATAAATGTTCTTCGCTTTGTTTCTCCGACCACAAAAGAGGAACTTTCAACAATGTATCAGAAGCTTGATACTCTTTTTGAGGGCAAAACAAAAGGCAGTGTAAACGGCGAAGAGGCCTTCAACAGCTTCTGGACAACAATAGAAGAAAATTCAAAATCACTGCCCGATATACCGACGCCCAAAACTGTCTGCTATCTTTATGATTATAAGGGAAAAACCGTTACGGGCGATATGCTTGGAAATATTATTTTCTCAAGCTCAGGGGCAACCAATATTGCTTCATCGGCAACAGGCGGCAAGATTGACGTAAAGACAATCAAAAAAGAAAATCCGCAGTATATATTCTGTGACAAGGGTATGGCAAAAAAGCTTTCAAAAAATACCGATTTCAAGAACCTTATCGCCGTTAAAAACAAAAGGGTTGTTGAAATTCCGGCAGCCAATTTTTCACGCGGCGGCGTAAGTATGCTTGACGCTGTCAAGACTATTACAGACACTCTTTATCCGAACGGCAAAGCAGGCTCTGTTACAGACAGCTATGGAATAAAGTACGATGAAGATACCTTCTTTACTATAGGAAGCGGCGCCGATAATGACGAGGAAGACACCGACGGCAGCAGAGAAACCATTATCATAATTCAGAACCGCCTTGACGACCTCGGCTACTGGCCTCTTAACGAGATGACAGGCTATTACGGCGAAACAACCGCAATCGCTGTTGCCGAGTTCCAGTCGGCTAACGGAATAGACGCAACAGGCGAAATCAATTATGACACTCTCAAAAAGATGTTCTCTGACAATGCAGTTTCCCGCAGTGAGCCGATTGAAAAGCAGGATATTGAATAATACTAATAGATAATAAAAAGCAGAAAATCTAATTTTTATCAAAAATTAGTATAAACCCGACAAATCGGAGGATTAGTGTTATGACGTGGGCAATTATTATTTTGGTTGTAGTTTTTGCAATTATATTTATATATACGAAAAACTCAGCAAAGCACGGATATCATTTCGGTTCTCAGATGTTTAAAAGCAGCGAAAATAATCTTGACGCCAAGCCCGAGGATCTGAGCGACAGGGATTATTACGGCGACGACGAACTGCTTAAATAATTTTACCTATAAAAACGGACGGTGATTTTCGCCGTCCGCTTTTTTTATACTGTTCTCTTTTCTTACTCAATCAGAACTATCGTGTCGTTTTCGTGAAGCCGCGTCTGACCAACCGGCACAAACGATATATTTCCTCTTTTTATAAGAACAACTATGCTGTCGTCAAACTTAATCTCACACAAACGCTTGCCGCACCAATTATTTTTTGAGTCAATCTCAATTTCCTTCAGGTTTACATCTGTATCTGTTTTTACTCCGGTTGTAATTAAAATAAGTATATCCCCGCTTTGCAACACCGTTTTGCCGACCGGAATAACATTTTCCGTTCCTCTTTTTATAAGGACAATTCTTGTCTGCGGCGGCAAGGTTATATTTTTTATCTTCTGCCCAACCCATTTGTGGTTCAGGTTTATCACAACGCTGATAAATTTTACGTTGCTCTCATTTGAATAGTCGGTAAATGTTTTCATTACGTTTTCATTTGTATCTATCATATCAAGCTTTTTTGATAAATAGGGCAGCAGAGTACCCTGTATTCCCATTGACAAAAGAACAATACAGAAAACAATATTGAAAAAATCGTTTTTAATATATGTATTGCTTACAATAACAAGTATTGCAAAAACTATCGAGGTTGCTCCCCTTAATCCTGCCCACGACACAAGAAGCTGTTGCTTCAGCTTTGAGCGAAAGGCTGTGAGTATTCCCATTGTTGCAGCAGGACGTGCAATAAGAGTGAGAAATACAAAAATACAAAGAGCCGGAATTAATATCTGCGGTATCTGCGACGGATTTGACAATAGACCGAGAATAAAGAAAATTAGCATCTGCAAAAGTCCTGTTGATGCGTCAAAGAAGTTAACCATACCTTTTTTATTCTTAAGCTTGACATTACCAAGAATTATTCCGACGATATAAACGCTCAGATAACCGTTGCCGCCCAAAACATCGGGAACGGCATATGCCAGAAGCGCAACGGCAACAAGAAAAAGGCAGTCAAACTGTTCACCGACAAATCTGATGTATTTCAGCGCAAGAACTCCCAAAAGTGCAATAATCAAGCCTAACACGGCACCGTACACGACCTGCGCAAAAATCATATATACAACAGACCACACGTCAATTTCTCCGCCTGTCTTTACAATCGAAATAAGAATAACTGTCAGCATATATGCCCAGGGGTCGTTGCTGCCGCTTTCAAGCTCAAGCATTGACGCAGTGCCGTATTTTAATCCGAGCTTTTTTGAACGCAGAATATTGAACACAGACGTTGCGTCGGTGCAGCTCAACACTGCGCCGAGCAGTAAACTCATCATCAAGTCAAAATTAAGAACAAAATGGCAGAACAATCCCGTAAGTCCGGCGGTAATCAAAACGCCGACAGACGACAGGTACAGTGACCGCGCGGCAACAATCTTTGCCTCTCGCCAGTTTGTTCCGAAGCCGCCGTAGAAAATTATAAAAATCAACGATACGGTGCAAATCTGTTCTGTAAAGCCGTAATCATCAAACGGAATTCTGAAAAATCCGTCGGAGCCGAATATCATTCCCAAAAACAAAAAAGCAAGCAAAACAGGAACACCCAATTTTGATGTCAGCTTATTTGCAAGTACACAGGCAATAATAATAACAGCCACCACAATAATACTTATCATCATATCCACAATATCATCTCTCCAATCCAATTTATTCTACTACATCAAACTAAAAAAAATGACATAATATGGCAAAAAAACGGGTGCAAAAGCTACAAAATGCCCCTTTGCACCCGCTATTTTTATTTTTTAGTCACCTTGAGCAGTCCGTTACAAGTAAATTCTTAATTCAGAGCCGCTTGCGGCGACAACCAATTCTCTTCTATTTTCTCTTCACCTCGGCGAAGCCGCAATTATTATTCGTTGTCCAAATCCTCTTCTATCTCCTCTGCGTCATCCTCAGCTTTGGTCGTTTCCTCATTTTCATCATGCGGAACAGCCGCAAGAGTTACAACTCTGCTGCCCTCCTTGAGCTTCATCACTGTAACACCCTTGCTTGGACGGGCACAGATTCTGATTGATTTTGCCTCAATCCTAATTATTACTCCGTCGTCGGAAATAAGAATAATATCGTCGTCAAGGCTTACAACGCTGAGTGCGGCGACTGCGCCGTATTTGTCAACGTGATAGTTTTTCAGTCCCTTGCCGCCTCTTGACTGCACACGGTAGTTTGAAACATCCGACAGTCTGCCGTAGCCGGTCTCCGAAACAGTCAGAATAAGTCCGTTATCCTTGACGGTTGTCATTCCCACAATTTCGTCGCCGTCCTTAAGCGACATTACCTTAACGCCTCTTGCTGTTCTGCCCATTGGGCGGACATCGCTTTCCCTAAAGCGGATAGCCATACCCTGTCTTGTAGCGACGATAACATCTTCACTGCCGTCCGTCATTCTTACCCAGGCAAGCTCATCGTTTTCGTTAAGCTCAAGGGCAATAATACCGCCCTTTCTTGCCGTGTTATAGGCATTAAGAGCAATTCTCTTGATAAGGCCGTTTTTAGTCACCATAATAAGGAATCTGTCGTCCCTGAACTGTTCAACCTTTATCATTGAGGTAACCTTTTCATCGCCCGCAATCGGAAGAAGATTTGCAATGTTCATTCCCTTTGATGTACGGCTGCCCTCCGGAATTTCATAGCACTTGAGTCTGTAAACACGTCCTCTGTTTGTAAAGAACAGAACATAATCATGACTGTTGATTATAAACATCTCGCTGGCTACATCCTCTTCACGCCTGCTCATTCCGCTTACACCTCTGCCGCCGCGTTTCTGTGTGCGGTATGTGTCGGCGGCAAGACGCTTGACATAGCCGAACTGAGTAAGAGTAAGCACGCAATCCTCTTTCGGGATAAGGTCCTCAATATCAACCTCTCCGCTGACAGACTGAATCTCTGTTCTTCTCTCGTCTGCATATTTATTTCTTATAACGAGGATTTCTTCCTTTAAAATCTCGAATACTCTTTCCTTATGAGCGATAATATCCTCAAAGTCAGCAATCTTTATTCCCAAAGCGGCAAGCTCGTCCTCAATCTTGCCTCTCTCCAGACCTGTGAGCTGTCCAAGACGCATCTGAACGATAGCCTGAGTCTGAACATCGTCAAGACCGAAACGCTCGGAAAGTCTTTGTCTTGCGGTTGACTGGTCCTTTGAAGAACGGATAATTGCGATTACCTCGTCAATAAAATCAAGAGCAACCTTCAAACCCTCTAAAATATGCGCTCTTTCCTTAGCTTTTCTCAAATCAAAGATTGTTCTCTTTGTTATAACCTCAGCCTGAAAGTCGATATAATGCTGAAGCATCTGCTTAAGCGTCAGAATCTTCGGCTCGCCGTTGACAATTGCAAGCATAATTGCGCCGAAGGTGACCTGCATCTGTGAAAGTGCGTAAAGCTTGTTCAGTACAATCTGCGGTGATGCGTCACGCTTAACGTCAATTTCTATATGCATTCCGTTTCTGTCGGAATGGTCCTCAATATTTGTAATGCCCTCTATTCTCTTGTCCTTTACAAGGTCCGCAATGCTTTCGATAAGTCTTGCCTTGTTGACCTGATATGGCAGCTCCGAAACAATAATCTTGAACCTGCCGTTTTTCTGCTCCTCAATTTCTGCCTTGGCTCTTACAATTATTCTTCCTCTGCCGGTTGCATATGCGGCTCTGATTCCGCTTCTGCCCATTATCTGAGCGCCTGTCGGAAAATCAGGTCCCTTTATGTATTCCATCAAATCGGATAACTCAGCGTCGGGATTGTCGATAAGACAGCATATTGCGTCTATAACCTCACCGAGATTGTGCGGAGGAATGTTTGTCGCCATACCAACGGCAATACCGCTTGAGCCGTTTACCAGAAGATTCGGAAAACGTGACGGCAGAACAGTAGGCTCTTTTTTACGGTCGTCATAGTTCGGCATAAAATCGACCGTTTCTTTTTCTATGTCGGTGAGCATTTCAACCGATATCTTGCTCATTTTAGACTCAGTGTAACGGTAAGCAGCAGGCGGGTCACCGTCAACAGAACCAAAGTTTCCGTGACCGTCAACAAGAGTATATCTCATTGAAAAATCCTGAGCAAGTCGCACAAGCGCATCATAAACAGATGCGTCACCGTGCGGATGATAGCTGCCCAGCACGGTTCCAACAGTATCGGCACATTTTCTGTATGCCTTGTCAGGGGTCAGGTTCTGTTCAAACATTGTGTATAAAATTCTTCTGTGCACCGGCTTTAAGCCGTCCCTTACATCCGGCAAAGCACGCGACACAATTACAGACATTGAATATTCCATAAAGGATTTTTTCATTTCCTTGTTGATATCAACGTCTATAATTTTTGAACTGCTGTTTACAATTTCACTGTTATCCAACTCAGTCACACCTCTTATCAATATTATCCGTCAATTTTTTCTATACTATTCTGTAATGCTTCATACAATTCCTTATCGAATTTTTTAGCATTTATCGGCTTGAATGTTTTGCTGTCAACAAATCCGTGTATCGTTTTGCCCGTTGTCAAAAGCTCCTCGCCGCGCTTTACGGTGTAGTAAAATTCTATCTTCGCATAATGCAGCGACGAAACACAGGCACTTATAACAATTTCATCCTCATAATATGCCGGCTTTATATATCGGCAGCTAAGACCGATGAGCGGCAGCATCAGACCCTTTTCTTCCAAAACAGAATACGGAACACCAAGGGCTTTGATGAAATCTGTTCTTGCTATTTCAAACCAAACGGGATAATTTGAATGATGAACTATCCCCATTTTGTCTGTTTCGGCATAGCGAACCGTAATTTTGCTTTGTGAAATCATTTTATCACCCTGCTAATTCATCATAAGGCTCTGTGCCGTTTTTTAACACCTGCAAAACCTTTTTGTAGATTTCTTCATCTATACTTCTCTTTGGGATTGTAAACATCTGACCGTGATAGGTGCGGATAATTATAATCTCATCGCCTATTTCAAGAGTTCCGGTTTTATCAAGCGGAATTATCCACTCCTTATCGCCGGATTTCTGCGTTATGTCTTCGTTTGTGATTTTTAATCTGACAGAATCTCCTGTTGTGTTCTCACGGGCAAGCTTTTTTAAATGCAAAGTAGGAACAAGCCATATTGCGCCGATGATGACAACGCAGAGTACGCTGAAAAACAGCCAGTTGTAGTTGTTGCCGTAATAGCACGACAGCGCAAAGCCAACCGCAGCTATCGCCATAATAACGGTATATAAAATTGCACGGTTTCCCTTTGTTTTGTATATTCCGGCTCTTTTCAGTGTTTCAAGCACCTCATTTTCTTCAAGGATAAAGTCAGTGCTCAGATAAACTCTTTTTTTATCGTCATCCTTTGCTTCAAGCTTTTCTCTTTTTTCGTCTTTTATCCTGTTTCTCAGCTCGTCAACGCTGTCAAAGCTTTCATCCTCGCCGAAAAAGCTGCTGTAATCGTCCGATTCAATGTCAGCAGAGGATTCTGTTTTATCATCAGACGTCTTATTTTTTATTCTGTTTAATTCGTTCAATATATCATCAACCGAGCTTTCAGCCATTTTCCTCTGCTCCTTTAAATTATAATAAAAAATAATGAATAGTGGTTAGTTTTGGTTTCGCCGCAGAGTTTAGAGTGTAGAGTGAAGAGTGGAGAGTTGAAACGAGCTCAGGATTCCCTTTTTGGAAGGCTTACCTTGCAACGAGTTCTTATTAATTTACGAGCAGCGAAGCTGCGACAACCATATCTTCACTCTCCACTCTCAACTCTTCACTTTTAATTTAATCATATATCAAGATTTGTAACGTATCTTGCGTTTTTCTCAATAAATTCTCTCCTCGGTTCAACCTTATCACCCATAAGAATTGTGAAAATTTCATCGGCAGCCTGTGCGTCGCTCATTTCAACCCTGAGCATAATTCTTGTGTCAGGGTTCATTGTTGTTTCCCAGAGCTGCTCTGAGTCCATTTCACCAAGACCCTTGTAGCGCTGAATTTCTGTCTTGCCCTCAATGGTTTTGAGTATTGCGTCCCTTTCTTCATCAGAATATGCATATTTGTGTTCTTTGCCCTTTGTGATTCTGTAAAGAGGCGGCTGAGCGAGGAAAATGTGTCCCTCCTCAATAAGAGGACGCATAAAGCGGAAGAAAAATGTGAGAAGAAGTGTTCTGATGTGCGAACCGTCAACATCGGCATCCGCCATAATAATAACCTTGCCGTAGCGCAGACGGCTTATATCAAATTCATCGCCAATGCCCGTTCCCAAGGCGGTGATAACAGGCAGAAGCTTTTCGTTGCTGTAAACCTTGTCGAGTCTTGATTTTTCAACATTCAGCATTTTACCCCAGAGAGGCAGAATAGCCTGAAATCTTCTGTCACGGCCGCCCTTTGCAGAGCCGCCTGCCGAGTCACCCTCTACTATGTATATTTCTGTTTCGTCCGGGTTTCTCGACTGACAATCGGCAAGCTTGCCGGGCAAGGCTGCGTTTTCCATTGCGCTTTTGCGGCGAACGCTTTCCTTTGCCTTTCTTGCCGCCTCTCTTGCTCTTGAAGCCGCCAGGGCTTTTTCAAAAATTGCCTTAGCCGTTGCCGGGTTTTCCTCAAGATAAATACTCAGCTTCTCGCTTACAAGCTTGTCAACAAGCGCTCTTATCTCAATATTGCCGAGCCTTGCCTTTGTCTGTCCCTCAAACTGTGCTTCCTTGAGCTTTGCACTTATAATTACCGTAAGACCCTCTCTTACGTCCTCACCAGTAAGGTTTTTGTCGTTGTCCTTAAGAATTTTGAACTTTCTCGCATAGCTGTTCATAACTCTTGTCAGCGCACGCTTAAAGCCGTCCTCATGAGTACCGCCATCGGTTGTATGAATATCATTTGCAAAGGATAAAATACATTCGTTGTAGCTTTCGTTATACTGCATTGCAATTTCAACAAAAGCGTTTCCGTCATCGGCATTTGCGCTGAAATAGATTATATCGTCGTGAACAACGTCGAGTGATTTTTTCTTGTGTATATATTCCACAAAGCTGTTTATACCGCCGCTGTAGCAATAATTGCCTGTTACAATATTTTCGGGATTTCTCTCGTCCTTTAATTCAATATGCAAGCCGGCATTAAGAAAAGCCTGTTCACGGAGTCTTGTTTCAAGAATTTCAAAATCGTACTCAAGAGTTTCCTTAAACATTTCGGGGTCAGCCTTAAAGGTAACCTCAGTACCCTTTCTGTCTGACTGACCAATGATTTCAAGGTCGTTTATTATGTTGCCTCTCTCGTATCTCTGAAAATAAATATTTTCGCCGTCATAAACCTTTACCTCGAGCCACTCGGACAAGGCGTTTACAACAGATGCGCCAACACCGTGCAGACCGCCGCTGACCTTATATCCGCCGCCGCCAAACTTGCCGCCTGCGTGAAGAACAGTGAAAACAACCGTTACGGCAGGTATGCCCATTTTTGAATTTATTCCAACCGGAATACCTCTGCCGTTATCGGAAACCTTGATTATATTATCCGGCAGAATTTCAACATCAATCTTTGTGCAGTAGCCTGCCAGCGCTTCATCAATAGAGTTATCAACAATTTCATACACAAGATGATGAAGACCCCTTGAGCCTGTTGAACCGATATACATACCGGGACGCTTTCTTACAGCCTCAAGACCCTCTAAAACCTGAATTTCATCGGCACCGTATTCGTTTTCGGTTACGGTGATTTCCATATTATCGACGACGTCATTATTTTTCTCAACATTATTGTTATCCATTTTTATCCTCCTGTACCGACTATTCATAAGAATCAGGGAAACACTGATTAATTTGTTTGTGCAAACAGCTTTCAGCGTGATTTATTCAGTATTTCCTTAGTTATCCGACCGGTTATTCTTTCTTTTTGCGTTTTTTTGTGACCTCTTCTTTTTTCTGTTATCACAATCAGCTTTTGGTGTTGTTTCCTGTCCGTCAATTTTTTTGAATCTGACGGTAAACGGGAAAAGAATGACAGCAAGACTGATAAATAAAACCGAAATTATAAGACATCCTAAAATTGAAACATTGCTGACGAAATTAAACATCAGCACGTTAAGTGCTATTAAAAGCAATGCCGCAGCAGACAAAATGACTATTCTGCCTTTTTTGTATGAAACAGTAAATTTTTTATTGCAATGAAAGCATCTGCATACCTTGTTGTGAGTTATACTTTTAACATCTTTATATCTGTAAATTGCATTGCAATAAGGACAAACAGGTAATTTTAACAATATTCCACTTCCCTGAACAAAATATCAGCTGATAATTTATAATTTTGAAATATCGCTGAAATCTGTGTCTGAGTTTCTCTTGCCTTTGCTTTTTCTTTCCCTGATTTTTGGAATCATTCTTGTATATTCGGGGCTTCCCTTCGGGTCAACCACTCTTTCATTCCCTACAGGCTTCATAACCCGTGTTGTGCCGCTTGCGCTTTTCGGTTCGGACATAACAAGTCCGTCGTCATCTGATTTTTTCGGCGGTTTCGCCTTAATTTTTATCGGCACAAAACGAATGAAAAGCGGAATACAGAAATAAAAAAGCAAAAACGGGATAAACATAAGAAAAATGCAGAAGAAATTACCCCTTAAAGGTGTAAAAATGAATATTGAAAGCATTGCAGCAGCAATAAGACATATAACAACAATAAACACCTTGATATTTTTTACAAAGTAGATTGTTGAGTTTCTTTTGCACTTATCGCACGAATGCTCGCCGTTTGCTCTTTCTCTTATCGCAGATAAATATGAAATTTTCTTTCCGCAGTACGGGCATTTCAAATTATCCATTTTATTTCTCCTTTCAAATATTAAAAATCAATATCCTATACTCTTTCTTTTCTGAAGTGTTGACGGTGAAAGCTGGCACAGATATACCTTTTTTTCTCTGCTTTTTTTATCCACACAAACAATAAACGATTTTGGCAGCTCATAAGAAACATTTATTATCTGCCCGTTTTTTTCGCTTAAATTAAGAAATTTTCTTGTATCCTTAGAAATTGTGGTGTTGTCGGCATCAAAAATACCGACGATATTCTTTGAGTTGATAACAATATCATTTCCAATATATAAATACATTATTTTTCCTCGACATTAATATGACCGCCGTTTAAATAAAATATTTTTCCGCAGTCAAGATATTCCACGGCAGATTTGTCGCAGCAGCTGATAAAAACCTGCCTGTCCTTTGTTTTATTCAGCAAAAACTTCTGTCTTTCAACATCAAGCTCGCTTAAGACATCATCAAGAATTATAACAGGCTTTTCGTCCTTTTCCTGCTGTAAAATGTCAGCCTCAGAAAGCTTAAGCGCAATAACCGCACTTCTTTGCTGACCCTGAGAGCCGAAAATCCTTGCACTTTTGCCGTTTATCATTATTTCGAGGTCATCTCTGTGAGGACCCGATGTTGTAAAACGGTAATTGATATCTTCTTTTCTGCTGTCTTTAAGCTTTGAAAGTAGCTTTTCTTCAATTTCGTTTATGCTATCATTCTCTAAAACGCCGAATGAGCTTATATAATTCATAGACAGCTCCTCGGTACCGCCGGAAATTCCTTTGTATATATTTTTGGAATTTTCTCTTAACAGCCTTATATATGAAAGTCTTTCAAAAACAAGCGCCGCACCCCAAGAGGCAAGGCTGATATCCCACGGATCAAGCATATTTTCGCCGCCGTTTTGTGTTATTGCTTTTAAAAGAGCGTTTCTTTGACTTAAAATCTTGTTAAAGCGTGTATAAATATTTGCGTATTTCGGTTTAAAACGGCAAATTGCACTGTCGATAAATTTTCTTCTTTCGCCAGGTCCGCTTTTTATCATCGTCAGATGCTCCGGTGAAAATACAACCGACGAGAAAACCTCAATAAGGCTTGATGCCGATTTTTTTTTCACGCCGTTTATTGTGGCTTCTCTTTTGTTTGGCATAATAGCGAGCTTTGCCGTCTGCTCCCTATCCTGAGAAAAGAAGCCTGCTTCAATTTCGGCGCTTGCAAAGCCCTCTTTGATAAGCTCCTTGTCCTTTGCACTTCTGAAAGAGCGCAAGCCGCCGAGCATCCATATTCCCTCAAGCAGATTTGTTTTTCCCTGACCGTTTTTGCCGTAAACCACGTTTATGCTTGGAGATACCGTGATAAAGCTGTCTTTAAGATTTCTGAAATTCTTAAAACTCAGCTCATTTAATATCACTTTCTAAGCACCTCTAAAATTTTATCTTCAAATTGAACCTTATCGCCGTCTTTGATTTTTCTTCCTCTCTGCGTGCAGACCTCACCGTTCAAGAGGACAAGTCCGTCCTGCACCAGAAGCTTTGCCTGACCGCCTGTTTCGGCAATTCCGCCGAATTTTAAAAGGCTGTCAAGCTTGATATATTCTTGATCAATATAAATTTTTTCAACACTCATAAATTATCAGCCTCTCTGCAAAAGCATCGGAACAACCAGGAATAGGTAAGAATCACCCTCGGTCGGCGAAATTTTCATAGCTGTTGAACTGTTTGACAGCTCAATTTTGATTATATCGGAATCGGTATTTCTTAACGCCTCAAGCAAATGCTTGTTGCTGAAACCTATTTCAAGCTCTGCTCCCTTTACCGGAGTTTTTATGATATCGGTAGCCTTGCCGATGGTTGTTGAGCAGGAAAGATTGATTTCTTCCTCTGTAAAATGAAGTCTTATAGGACTCTGGATTTTTTCGGAGGTCAGAAGTGACATTCTTTCAACACTGCTGATAAAATCTCTTGCAACAACGCAGGCCTCGGTTGTTATGTTCTGCGGGATTGTACGCTTATAATCAAGGAAGGTTCCCTCAATAAGCCGTGTGAATATCGAATAATTCTTGATTTTGAAGATTGCGTGTCTTTGACCTGTGATAATTCTTATATTCTCGTCCTCGTCATCGCCGCCAAGCTTAAGAATTTCGTTAAGAGCTTTTTTCGGAACAATAAATCTGCTGCTCTTGTCATAGTCGACCGTTTCTTTTCTGATTGCCATTTTGATGCCGTCAATAGCGACAATGTTGAAAACATTGTTTTCAAACTCAAAAAGAGCGCCGGTATAAATCATTTTTGTAATATCGTCAGATGTAGCAAATATTGTCTGCTTGATCATATTTTTCAGCAGTGCACTCTGAATTGTGATATCGTCGATTTCGTCAAAGCTCGGCAGATCGGGAAATTCGCCGGGATACATTCCCACAATCTGGTATTTTACCTCTCCGCTTGAGATATATGTTATATATTTGTCGTCGGTTTCAATATTTATTTCTTCGTTCGGCAGGCGGCGCACAATATCGCCGAAAAGCTTTGCGTTAACAACAATAGCCCCTTCTTCTGAAATATTTGCTTCTATTGCAGTTGTAATTCCGATTTCAAGGTCATATCCGCACAGCTTTATTTTGCCGTTTTCTGCCCTGAGTAAAATTCCTTCAAGTGCCGGAAGAGTTGTTTTGGCAGACACTGCCCTTTGCACATTTGTTACTGCTGACGACAGACTGTCCTGCTTACAGATGAGCTTCATTTATATTTTCCTTTCCGTGAGTGCAAAACACAACACATTAATAATAGAATAATTAAAAGATAGTAGTAGTAGTAGTCGGTGTTAAAATGTTCAAAACCTTAATTTTTCCCATTAAACAAGTAATTTTTACCGTTTGATGATGTTAAACGTCTGTTCGGAATTTGTTGATATTATTTTGTCGAAAAATCGTATTTGATGATATGTTTAACAATGTTAAGTTAATGTTTATGAATATGTTGACAGATTTTCTGTTTATCAACATATAAATGTTAAATGTTGATATGTTTTTTCTACCTGTCGCGGATGTTTTTTATAATGTCCTCAACGGTTTCTTTTACCTTGGGGTCACGCTCCATAAGCTCCTCAACATGGTTGATTGAGTGCAGAACGGTTGAATAATGTCTGCCGCCGAATTCGTCGCCGATTTGCTTTACAACAAGATTTGTAAGATTTCTTGTTATGTATATTGCAATGTGTCTTGCGTTTGAAAGTGACGCTTTGCGGCTCTTGAGCGAACGGATATCATCTGCGTTAACGCCATAGGTTCTTGCAACCTCTTCAACAATGTTTTCAACCGTTATCTGCGGCGGAACATCGCTGTTGAGAATTTCCGAAATTGTGTCCTGTGCGGATGACATATTTATTTTTTCTCCGCTGAGCATATTTTTTGCCTTGAGCTTTTTTACAACGCCCTCGAGCTGACGGATGTTTGTCTTTAGCTTCTGAGCGATATAGTTGCAGATTTCATCGGGTATAACAATGCCCAGAAGCTCTGCTTTTCTTTTAATAATGGCAACTCTGATTTCAAAATCAGGCGGCTGAATGTCCGCAATAAGTCCGGATTCAAAACGGCTTCTGATTCTGTCCTCAAGAGTTTTAATTTCCTTCGGCGGACGGTCAGATGTCAGCACAATCTGGCTTTTTGCCTCATAAAGACTGTTGAAGGTGTGGAAAAATTCTTCCTGTGTTGCGTCCTTACCGCCGATAAACTGAACGTCGTCAACGAGGAAAACATCGGCAAAGCGGTATTTCTCGCGGAATTCCTTTGTTTTGTAGGTTCTTATTGCGTCGATAATTTCATTTGCAAACTCGTCGCCTCTTACATAAAGGATATTTGCGTTTTTGTTTTTTGATTTGATTTCATTGCCTATTGCGTTGAGCAGATGCGTTTTTCCGAGTCCGGAGTTACCATATATAAAAAGTGGGTTGTAAGCATTTGCCGGATTGGCGGCGACAGCCTGTGCCGCAGCGTGGGCAAAATTATTTGAGCTGCCGACGATAAAGGTGTCGAATGTATATTCATAATCGCCGTTTTCGTTTTCTTTTTCGCTCTGGACTTCGCTTTCCTTTTCTTCATAGTCCTCGGGAATTGTGATGTTGATTTTGATGTCTGCTCCGAAAACCTCCTTAAATGCCTTTGACAGAAGATTGATATAAAACTTGTTGAGAGTCTGTCTGTGGAAATCGTTCGGAGCCATTATTGTGGCTACACCCTTTTCAAAGTCAAGACTGATAGGCTCAATACGGCTGATCCAGGTCTTGTAGGCAACGTCAACAATTTCATTTTTGCAGTAATCACAAATTACTTCCCATGTTTCTTTGAATTCATTTGTTTCGTTCACGCTTTTCTCCCCTTATTACATAATAGTGATACTAACAATATACCTTTGATTGACAATACAAAATACTTCTGTTATATTCTTACGGTAAGAAGCAAAAAACACAATATACTTTAAATTACACTTCTATCCCCATTTTTGTTTATCTGATTTATTTTAACATATTTTTTGCTTTTAAGCAACGATTTTTATTCTGCGCAGGGATATTTTAAACGGTTTGAAAGAATAGGCGGATTTTTAAATAAATTTTTATCTATTTTTATTTTCTTTACTAAAATAATTGTGTTTTCGACGCAAAGTAAATACAATATATAGTAAAAAATTTATCTTGCAATATTTTGCGATTGCGGATATAATTATAATGTGTAAAAAAGTGAAAAAATAGGTGTTGACGATTTTTTGCATTTAAGTTATAATGCTATATTGCAAGGTTAATACCCGAAAGGAGGGTTTTCTATGCTGAGAACATATCAGCCTAAAAAGCGCCACAGAAAAAAGGAGCACGGCTTCAGAAAAAGAATGTCTGACGCTAACGGCCGCAAGGTTTTGGCTCGCAGAAGAGCAAAGGGAAGAAAGAAGTTGTCTTACTAAAATTGAGGCCACTTACCAAGTGGTCTTTTTTTTGGTTACTTTCTTTTGATTCTTACATTTTTTTATTTTAATTGTGTCAATAAGTTTTACTGTTTTACTTGGGCGGAATATCTATGACTGAAATTGTCAAAATTAAAGAAAACAGGGATTTCAGGAGGATTTACAGCAAGGGAAAATCCTTTGTGTCCCCTGTTTTGGTTACCTATGTTCTGAAAAACAGAACAAAAAATGTAAGATACGGCATAACAACAAGTAAAAAAACAGGTAATGCGGTGCAGCGCAACAGGTCAAGAAGGATTATCAGGGCGGCTTTTGCCGAGGTTTCAAGGCAAATTCCGCCGGGATATGACTTTATCTTTGTGTCAAGAGGGCTTACCTCGGCAAAAAAGAGCACTGACATTGTTGACTGTATGCAAAAGCAGCTTAAGAGGGCGGGTGTTTTGTAATGAAGCGTCCGCTTATTTGGCTTATCAGATTTTATCAGAAGAATATTTCACCACGAAAAAAACCTTGTTGTCGTTTTACTCCGAGCTGTTCTCAATATGCTGTTGAGGCGATTTCAATGTATGGCGCTTTTAAGGGCAGCCTGATGGCTTTATGGCGCATTCTGCGATGTAATCCCTTTTGTAAAGGCGGTTATGACCCTGTACCGGAGAAAAAGGTCAAAGGTCAAAAATAACAGGAGGTCATGGCAAAGCTATGGATATATTTAATTTTATAGGCAGCCTGCTTGGATATGTACTGTATTTTTGTTTTATGATTGTCAAAAATTATGCCTGGGCAATTGTATTGTTTACAATTATAATCAAGGCGGTTTTGTTCCCGACAGCCATAAAGCAGCAGAGGTCGATGGCTAAAAACGCCAGAATGTCGATGAAGCAGCGTGAGCTTCAGGAAAAATACGGCAATGATAAAGTTAAGCTTAATGAAGAAATGCAGAAGCTTTATGAAAAGGAAGGCACAAGCCCCACAAGCGGATGTCTTACGACAATGCTTCTTCCTATGATTCTGCTTCTGGGTATTTATTATTCTGTTATCAATCCTTTGACAAATACCCTTCATTATGCTGCAGAAAATGTAAATAACTGCGTTTCTTATCTTAACACCCTTCCGGGAATAGGAAACAGTTTTAATAATTTTTACGGACAGATAGATATCCTGAAGCTTGCTCAGTCAAACGAAGGCGTTACCTTCTTGAATGGCTTCTTTTCTCCCGACCAGATTGGTCAGATTAAAGAATTCGGCGCAAGCTGTAATCTTTTTGGTCTTGATTTGCTCGGCAGACCGAGCGAGGGCGGCTTTAACCCGTTTACAAACGTGCTGATTCTGATTCCGGTGCTTTGTCTTGTGTCATCTCTTGTTACACAGTTTATTACAATGAAATTCCAGAACGGCAACACAGGTCAGCAGCAGCCCGGATGTATGAAGTTTATGTTCCTTATTATGCCTCTTTTCAGTGCATACATTGCATACACGGTTCCTGCGGCTGTAGGTTATTATTGGATAATCTCTACACTTCTCGGACTTGCTCAGACATTGATACTCCAGAAGTTCTACAATGTAAATATTATGACGGCAAAATCAGAGGCACAGAGGGTAGCTTTGCTCAATATGAATGAAGCAAAGGTAAAATACGAATACAATCCGAGAAAAAGAAGCGGCTTGGAACCGGACAATAACAATAATAATGGTAAAACATCCGCAAAAAAGAAAAGCGGAAAGAAAAATAAATAAGTATATCAAAACGGAGGTGTAGCTCGTGATCAGAGAAGCAATCGGTGTCGGCGAAACAGAGGAAGAGGCACTGAAAAACGCCTGCGAGCAGCTCGGCGTAGAAACTCACGAGGCAGATTTTGAAATTATCGAAAGAGCGATAAAAAAGAAATTCGGTATTTTTGGAAAAGAAACTCTTGCTAAGGTAAGAGCATTTGTTAAGGTTTCTCCTGCTGAAAAAGCAGTTGAATATGTTAAGAATATTTTAGATGCCATGGGTTTTGATTCTATCAATATCACGGTCAAAGAGATAGAAAACGGCGCCGAAATCAATCTTGAGGGTGAAGAAGTAGGCGCAGTTATCGGAAGAAGAGGCGAAACCCTTGACGCTATCCAGTATCTTGCAGGTCTGGTTGCAAATCACGTTGACAACAGCTATTTCAGAATAACAATCAACACCGGCAATTACAGAGAAAAAAGAGAAAAAACCCTGCAGGTGCTTGGCAGAAAGCTTGCTTTCAAGGCTATCAAGACAGGCAGAAATGTATCTCTTGAACCGATGAATCCGTATGAAAGAAGAATTATCCACACTGCGGTGCAGAATGTTAACGGTGCAATATCCTTCAGCGAGGGTGAAAGCATCAACCGCCACGTTGTTATTGCTCCGGACCCACAAAACCCGCCGAGAAAAAAATACAATAACAACTACAATAAAAAGGGTTATAACAAACGAAACGGTTATGACAGAAAGAGTTATAACAATAGCAGAGGAAGCTATAACAAAGGCTATTCTTCAAATGAAAAAACAGAGAGTAGTCAGCCAAAGAGAGATCCGATAAACGAAGGCGGCGGTTTTTCACTTTACGGCAGAATTTCTGTTCCTAAAAAGACGGGTGCAGAGGAAGATTAATAACAATTTTTTAGCAGGGATTGCCGTGTGCAAGCCCTGCATTGTTGTATATAAGAGAGGAATTTTTAATGAGTAGCAAAACGAT
Source organism: uncultured Oscillospiraceae bacterium (assembly GCA_958448165.1). Lineage (GTDB taxonomy): Bacteria > Bacillota > Clostridia > Oscillospirales > Acutalibacteraceae > UBA7067. The sequence continues at coordinate 48,115 of CAUDCW010000008.1, read as the reverse complement.
TGCCGCAATTTCTACCGCACAGGGCGCCGGAGGAATCGGAGTAATCAGAATAAGCGGTGATAATGCGATAGAAATTGCCGACAGGGTTTTTAAAGGCGTTAATAAAAAAAGTCTTAGCGAATATGAGGAATATAAGGCAGGCTTCGGGTATATATATGACGGAGAAGAAAAGCTTGACGAGGCTGTTGCGCTTGTGTTCCGTGCTCCGCACAGCTATACGGGTGAGAACGTTGTCGAGCTTTCGTGTCACGGCGGAATTTATATTACAAAAATGGTTCTTCGCGCCGTATTCAACAGCGGTGCAGCTCCTGCCGAAGCCGGAGAATTCACGAAAAGAGCATTTTTAAACGGCAAAATCGACTTGACTGAATCAGAAGCCGTTATGAATATAATTTCAGCTAAAGGACAGGCTGCCGCAAGAGCCGCACTGTGCTGTAAAGAGGGAAATCTGAGATTAAAGATTGACGAGATTTCGTCAAAGCTTATTGATACGGCTGCACATATTTCTGCTTGGGTAGATTTTCCGGAGGAAGATGTTCCCGAGGTTGATGACGCAGTGCTTTTGGATAGCTTTTATAATGCGCTGAAAGAATTAAGAGCGTTGATTTCAGGCTACGATTCCGGCAAAGCGGTAACACAAGGCATTGATACCGCAATTGTCGGAAAGCCGAACGTCGGCAAGTCAACACTTATGAATCTTCTGTCGGGCAGTGAAAGGTCGATTGTCACCGATATTCCGGGTACAACAAGAGATATCATTGAAGAAACCGTGACACTCGGAAATGTTATTTTAAGACTTTCCGATACTGCCGGATTAAGACAAACCGATAACGTCGTTGAGAAAATCGGGGTTGAAAAAACCAAAGAAAAAATCGAGCGATGCGGTCTTGTTATTGCAGTATTTGACGGCTCAACACCGCTTGACAGTGATGATCTGGAGCTTCTTGAAAAGATAAAAGCCTTGCCTGCAATTGCTGTTGTCAATAAAAGTGATTTAGAAAACAGGCTTGATGTTGATAGAATAAAAGAATATGTTCCAAATACAGTTGAAATTTCTGCAAAGTCGGGCAAAGGATTAACATTGCTCACTGAAAATGTGGAAAAGTTATGCGGCACCGAGAACTTTAACCCATCAGAGCCTATTCTTGCCAACGAAAGACAGCTTTATAAGGTTAAAGACAGTGTTTCTGCTCTTGAAGAATGTGTAACTGCTTTAAAAACCGGATTTGGACTTGATGCAGTGTCGGTTGCACTGAGTGATGCAATAGACAGCCTGCTTGAAATAACAGGCAAAAAAGCATCCGATAAAGTAATTGACGCCGTGTTTGAAACTTTTTGTGTCGGTAAATGATTGTGAGGAATTTTTATGGGATATGACGCCGGAAATTATGATGTTGCGGTTATAGGCGCAGGCCACGCCGGAATTGAAGCAGGGCTTGCATCAGCCAGATTAGGCTGTAAGACCGCAGTATTTACTATTAATATGGACGCTGTTGGAAACTGCCCGTGTAATCCGTCAATCGGCGGAACTGCAAAGGGACATCTTGTAAGAGAAATTGACGCTCTTGGCGGTGAAATGGGCAAAACAGCCGACGAGTGTTTTTTGCAGATGAGAATGTTGAACCGTGGAAAAGGTCCGGCAGTTCACTCGCTCAGAGCACAGATTGACAGACGAAAATATTCTACTGTTATGAAGCACAAGCTTGAGCTGCAGCAGAATCTCGACTTAAGACAGGCTGAAATTATTTCTATTAAGCAAGGTGAAAACGGACAGTGGCTTCTTGAAACAAGGCTGAATGCTGTTTTTACCTGCAAAACAGTAATAATTGCAACAGGAACGTTCCTCGGCGGACGAATTTATGTCGGCGAAGTATCGTATGAAAGCGGTCCTGACGGTATTTTTCCTGCCGCTTTTCTCGGACAGTCAATCAGAGAGCTTGGAATTGAAACAAGACGATTTAAAACCGGAACTCCTGCCAGAGTGCTTAAAAGCTCTATTGATTTTTCCGAGCTTGAGGAACAGCCGGGTGACGAGCCGCCTATTCCTTTTTCTTACGATACAAAAGAATTAGGAGAAAATAAGGTTGTCTGCCATATAAGCTACACAAACGAGCAAACAAAAGACGTTATTCAGAAAAATATACATCGTTCTCCCCTTTATGCCGGAAAAATTGAAGGTATCGGGCCTCGCTACTGTCCGAGTATTGAAGATAAAATTGTTCGTTTTGCCGATAAGCCAAGACATCAGCTTTTTATCGAGCCTTGCGGTCTTGACACTGAAGAAATGTATATTCAGGGTATGTCCTCATCTCTCCCCGAGGAGGTTCAGCTTGAATTTTATCATACAATAAAAGGTCTTGAGAATGCTCTTATTATGAGAAGCGCTTATGCCATTGAGTATGATTGTATCGACCCTCTTCAACTTGACGCAACGCTTGAATTCGCCGATTATCCGGGATTGTACGGTGCAGGACAGTTTAACGGCAGTTCGGGTTATGAAGAGGCTGCTGCACAGGGGTTGATTGCCGGTATAAACGCCGCTTTAAGGGTAAAAGGCAAAGAGCCGTTTATTCTTGACAGAGCAAGCTCATATATCGGAACTCTTATTGATGATTTGGTTACAAAGGGTGTTTCCGACCCTTACCGAATGATGACATCAAGAAGTGAATACAGACTAATATTAAGGCAGGATAACGCTGATACACGCCTTACTCCTCTCGGCAGAGAAATAGGATTAATCAGCGACAGCCGCTGGCAAAGCTTTATTGAGAAGCAGGAACAGAAAAAGGCAGAATATAAACGCCTTAAAAAGACTGTTATATCGCCGAGCGATGAACTCAATGAAATACTTGTTTCACGTGAAACATCTCCTGTTACAACAGGAATACGCCTTATTGATCTGATAAAGCGTCCTCAGCTTGGCTATGACGCTTTAAAAGATATAGACAGGACAAGACCGAACCTTGACCCGAATATTTTTGAGCAGGTTGAAATAGAAGTAAAATACGAGGGATACATCAAAAGGCAGGAAGCGCAGATAGAACAGATGCGCAGGCTTGAAAATAAATCCCTGCCGAAAAATACAGATTACAACACTATCGCCGGACTTCGTCTTGAAGCACAGGAAAAGCTCAATAAAATAAAGCCGCAGAATATTGGTCAGGCTTCAAGAATCAGCGGCGTCAGCCCTGCTGATATTTCTGTACTTGTAATATGGCTTTCGCAACTTAAAAATAAGGATTGATAATATGACACCGGGACAGCTCACCGCAAATTTTGCCGAAAAAAGAGGATTTCATATAAATCAAGAACAAATTGATAAACTTGATATATATGCAAATTTGTTAATTGAATGGAATAAAAAAATGAATCTGACTGCTATAACCGATGTTGAGGGGATAGCCGTAAAGCACTTTTTTGACAGTATGACTCCTGTCTGGTATTTAAACTTACCTAAAAAATCAAAAGTGATAGATGTAGGCACAGGCGCAGGCTTTCCGTCAGTTCCTATGGCAATTTTAAGACCTGATTTACACTTTACGCTGATTGATAGCCTTAACAAGCGTCTTGTATTTCTTGATGAGGTTTGTTCTTCACTGAACATTAACGCAGAGCTTGTTCATATGCGTGCCGAAGATGCGGCTAAAATGACTGAATACCGAGAAAAGTTTGATATCTCTGTTTCACGGGCAGTCGCTTATTTGCCCGTGTTGTGCGAATATTGTATTCCGTTTGTCAGAAAAAAGGGTTTATTTATAGCTATGAAGGGTTCAAAGGCTGAAGAAGAACTGAATTTGAGCAAAAACGCTGTTAAAACACTTGGCGCTGAGGTTGAAGATACAATTGAAATAACCTTGCCGGACGAAAGCGAAAGAAATATTATTGTGATAAGAAAAAATAATTTCACACCAAAGCTTTATCCCCGTCACGGTTCAAAAATTGCAAAACAGCCGCTGTAGTTGCCGTAGCTTTGTTATATTAGAGTGGAGTTTGAAGAGTGGAGAATGAGGAGTTGTGGTTGTCGCCACAAATCGGCTCTTTTAATAAAGATGTTGGTTGAGCAAAATTAAACGAGAAAAAAAGAATGAGCGTTTACTTGGCAATTTATGCGTTGTAAGTGCATGAAGAACCATTATCACCTATACAAAGTATGTATTGGAAAAGGAGAGGTGTGTGTGCATACTTATTTAATTTTTCGGAAATACAATTTCAAAGCCAAGTAAAAACTTTTTCTGCCTTCGGGCAGAATTTTTTTTGCATAAAATCTGACAAAATCGTCTTATTTACTCAATATGCAACAAAAATATATACTATATTTCAAAATAAAATTTTTATCAGTATCTATAATATGACATAAAATCGGCAATATTGATGATATTATAATATCCGTAAGGACAAGCAAATATAAAACGCATACGGAGGTGCAGCAGTTGCTTTTTCAAACTAAAGATGATAACAAACTAATAAATTTGTCAATATCACAAATAAATCAGAACCGCTTTCAGCCAAGAACAGATTTTAACAGAGAAGAGCTGTTAAGTCTTGCGGAAAGCATCGAACAAAACGGTCTTATCCAGCCCATAGTTGTTCGCAGGATAACTCCCGACGGTTATGAACTCATCGCAGGAGAACGGCGACTGCGTGCCTGCGTTATGGCAGGACTCACAAAGATACCGGCATTGGTTATAAGCTGTTCACAGCGTCAGAGCGCAGTGCTCGCATTGGTAGAAAATCTGGAGCGCTGCGACCTGAATATGTTTGAACAGGCAAGGGCAATCCGCCGGTTGCTTCTCGACTGCAGAATGACACAGGAACAGCTTGCAAAGCAGCTAGGTAAAAAACAGAGTACAATAGCCAACAAATTGCGGCTTTTAAGATTAGAGGATGAAGAACAGAATCTGATTTTGTCACTTGGTCTTTCTGAACGCCACGCAAGACTTTTTTTAAAGCTTGAGGGTGAACAAAGAGTTGAATGTATAAAAAGAGCCGCAAAATATAATATGACTGTCGCTCAGACTGAGCAGATGATAAACAACATATTATCAACAGACGATGAGCCTGTTCATCGCCCTAAAATAATAATCAAAGATGTAAGAATTTTTATGAATACAATCAACAAAGCATTGCAGACGATGAAAAACAGCGGTGTAAACGCAGCTCTTATGAAGAAAGAAAACGATGACTACATAGAATATACTGTCAAAATCGCAAAATCATCTGCAGCACCACAAAACGGCAGAAAAACTGCCTGATTAACAAGAGTACGACTATTTTATTCATACCCATTTCCTTATCTGAACCCCTTATGCAAAAGCCTCGGTAATTGCCGGGGCTTTTTGCGTGTTTCACGTGAAACAGTTAATGCAGCAAGCTGCATTTAAGAGTAGAGAGTGGAGAGTGAAGAGTTAAGAGAGTTTGAGCCGCAGAGTGTTATAATCTATTCTGATTTTGTTGAACATAGCAGTAACAGCTTCTATCCCGGAACGCGTATGACCGTTCCCTACGCATTTAGCAACTTGTATCGGACTGTTCTTAATTCAAGAGCCGCTTGCGGAAAAAAACATATCTTAACTCTCCGCTCTCTACTATCAAAACTCAAAACTCTAAACTCAGAACTCTTAAATCAAAATAAATAAAAATTAAAAAATGGCTTTAAAATGACGATGGAAAGTGATATAATATCAGTTACAGAGCCGAAAGGCTTAGCAAAAAAATATAAGGAGGACAGCTCCGTGGCAAAAATAATTGCGGTTGCCAATCAGAAGGGCGGCGTAGGAAAAACAACTACCGCCGTTAATTTATCGGCAGCTCTTGGAATAAACGGCAAAAAAACCTTGCTCATCGACATTGACCCGCAGGGCAACGCCACAAGCGGTGTCGGTGTTGACAGAAGAACAATAGAAAAATCGACATATAATATCCTTGTTGACGGTGTGAAAGCCAACGAGGTTTTGATACATACCGACTTTAAATGTCTTGACTTACTTCCGTCGAGTCTTGACCTGGCGGCGAGTGAGATTGAAATTATTGATAAAAAGCACCGTGAGGCGATACTTAAAAATGCGGTCAACCCGATAAGGGGCAATTATGATTATATTATCATCGACTGTCCGCCGTCGCTCGGTCTTATCACTACAAACGCACTTTGTCTTGCAGATACGCTGCTTGTTCCGATTCAGTGTGAGTATTATGCGCTTGAAGGACTATCTCAGCTTATGAATACGGTAAGAAGAGTAAAACGCCAATATAACCAACGCCTTGAAATGGAGGGTGTTCTGCTTACAATGTATGACGGCAGGCTCAATCTGACGCAGCAGGTTGTTGAGGAAGTCAAAACTTACTTTCCAAGAAAGGTTTTTTCAACCGTTATTGCAAGAGGAGTCAGACTGTCGGAGGCGCCGAGCTTTGGTCAGCCTGTAATGTATTATGACAAAAGCTGCAAGGGAAGTCAGGCGTATATGGCTCTTGCAGATGAAATAATAAATAAAAAATAGGAGGGAGATAAATGGCGGCAAAAAAAGGCGGCTTGGGCAAGGGCCTGAGCGCCATATTTATGGAAAATGAGAGCGAGGACAGCAACTCAACCGTAACGCTGAAAATATCCGAGCTTCAGCCGAACAGAGAACAGCCGAGGCGGGAATTTGACGAAAAAAGTCTTGCCGAGCTTGCAGACTCGATTTCTCAGCACGGTATATTGCAGCCCTTGCTTGTTCGCCCGTTTCTTGACGGCGGCTACCAGATTGTAGCCGGTGAACGCAGGTTCAGGGCGGCAAGAATGGCGGGACTTACTGAAGTGCCTGTTGTAATCAGGGATTTGTCAGACAGCGAAACAATGCAACTTGCTCTGATTGAAAACCTGCAAAGAGAAGACCTGACGCCTGTTGAAGAGGCAAAGGGATATAAACAGCTAATGGATTCATACGGATTAAAGCAGGAGGAGGTTTCCCGTGTTGTGGGAAAATCAAGACCTGCAATCGCAAATGCGCTTCGTCTGCTGGCTCTGCCGGAGGATATACTTCAGCTTATATCGGACGGAAAGCTAAGTGCCGGCCACGGCAGAACGCTTTTGTCATTCAAAAATCCGCAGGAGATGGAAAAGGCAGCAAGGCTTGCTTCGACCGAGGATATATCGGTAAGAGAGCTTGAGCGTCTTGCAAAAAAGAGCAACAAGGCTCTTGAAAACGCCGACGTGAAGAAAATATATGAAAAGAAGCTTTCATACTACGGCGAGGTTGAACTTGCACTTAAAGAACACCTTGGCAGAAAAATCAAGGTGAACGGAAACGAAAAGAAGGGCGTGCTTGAAATTGAATTTTACGGCAAGGACGACCTTACTTATATAGCAAAATTATTGGGACAAGAGGAAAAGTGAGGAACATAAAATGTTAGACATCAAATTTTTAAGAGAAAACCCTGAAATTGTTAAGGAAAACATCAGAAAGAAATTTCAAGACAGAAAGCTTGTACTTGTTGATGAGGTTATCGAGCTTGACCAACAGTCAAGAAAGGCTAAGCAGGAGGCAGATGCACTGCGTGCAAACAAAAACAAAATCTCAAAGCAGATCGGCGCACTGATGGCTCAGGGAAAAAATGAAGAAGCCGAGCAGACAAAGCAGCTTGTCAAGGAGCAGGGCGAGCGTCTTGCTCAGCTTGAGGAAGAGGAAAAACGTCTTTCGGATGAAATTACAAAGAGAATGATGATTATTCCGAACATCATCGACCCGACGGTTCCGATAGGCGAGGACGACAGCAAAAATGTCGAGGTTAAACGCTACGGCGAGCCTTTTGTGCCTGATTTTGAGGTTCCGTATCACACCGATATTATGGAAAAGCTCAATGGCATTGACCTTGACAGTGCAAGAAAGGTTGCCGGCAACGGATTTTATTATCTGATGGGCGACGTTGCAAGACTTCATTCCGCCGTTATTTCATATGCAAGAGATTTTATGATAAACAAAGGCTTTACCTACTGCGTTCCGCCTTTTATGATAAGAAGCAACGTCGTAACCGGTGTTATGAGCTTTGACGAGATGGACGCAATGATGTATAAGATTGAGGGCGAGGATCTTTATCTTATCGGCACAAGCGAGCATTCAATGATAGGCAAGTTCATTGACACAATAAACAAAGAAGAGGATCTGCCATATACTCTTACAAGCTACTCTCCCTGTTTCAGAAAAGAAAAAGGCGCACACGGCATTGAGGAACGCGGAGTTTACAGAATACACCAGTTTGAAAAGCAGGAGATGATTGTTGTCTGCAAGCCGGAGGATAGCAAGGAGTGGTTTGACAAGCTGTGGAGCTACACGGTTGAGCTTTTCCGTTCACTTGATATTCCTGTAAGAACACTTGAATGCTGCAGCGGTGACCTTGCTGACCTCAAGGTAAAATCAATTGACGTTGAGGCTTGGTCGCCAAGACAGAAAAAATATTTTGAGGTGGGAAGCTGCTCAAACCTCGGCGACGCACAGGCACGCAGACTGAAAATCAGAGTAAACGGAGAAAACGGCAAGTATTTTGCACATACTCTTAACAATACGGTTGTTGCACCGCCGAGAATGCTGATAGCATTCCTTGAAAATAATCTTAACGAGGACGGCTCAATAAGAATTCCTCAGGCACTTCGTATGTATATGGGCGGGGCAGATATTATCACTCCGAAAAAATAAGTTGACAAACGCTCAATATACTGTTAAAATCGAATTTAAAATATCCGTAAATCGACAAGTGAATTAATAGGAGGAATGAGAGTATGTTAAACACAAATTTCAGTGAAAAGTTTATCAAAGAAGGGCTTACCTTTGACGATGTTCTTCTGATTCCGGGCGAGTCAAATGTTGAACCGAAAAATGTTGATGTCAGCACATACGTTACAAAGAAGATCAAGCTCAACACTCCGCTTATGACAGCCGCAATGGACACAGTTACAGAAACAAATATGGCTATTGCAATGGCAAGAGAAGGCGGCATCGGTGTTATCCACAAGAATATGTCAATTGAGCGTCAGGCTGACCAGGTTGACAGAGTTAAACGTTCTGAAAACGGTGTTATTGTAAATCCGTTCTATCTTGCACCCGAAAATACGGTCAGCGAAGCAAACGAGCTTATGGCTAAGTACAAAATCAGCGGTGTTCCGATATGCCGTGACGGCAAGCTTGTTGGTATTCTCACAAACCGTGATTTGAGATTTATGACCGAATACGACTACTCTCAGCCTATTTCAAACGTAATGACAAAGGAAAAGCTCATTACTGCTCCGGTAGGCACAAAGCTTGCTGACGCACAGGAAATTCTGCGTCAGCACAAGATAGAAAAGCTTCCGCTTGTTGATGAAAAGGGATATCTTAAGGGACTTATCACAATCAAGGATATTGAGAAGTCAAACCAGTATCCGAACTCAGCCAGGGACGATTCGGGCAGACTTCTCTGTGCTGCTGCAATCGGCGCTACTGCCGATGTGCTTGACAGAGTTGCGGCTCTTATTGAGGCACAGGTAGATTTGCTTGTGCTTGATTCTGCACACGGCCACAATATCAATATTATCAATGCCGTTAAAAAGGTTAAAAAGGCTTATCCTGATGTTCAGCTTGTTGCCGGCAATGTTGCAACAGCAGAAGCTACAAGGGCTCTTATTGAGGCAGGCGCCGACTGTGTTAAGGTTGGTATAGGACCAGGCTCAATCTGCACAACCCGTGTTGTTGCAGGTATCGGTGTGCCGCAGATTACGGCTATTTATGATTCAGCCTGTGCTGCCGCAGAATACGGAATTCCGGTTATAGCCGACGGCGGTATCAAGTATTCGGGTGATATCGTTAAGGCTCTCGCCGCTGGCGGCAGCGTTGCAATGATAGGCTCGCTTGTTGCAGGCTGTGAGGAATCTCCGGGTGAGAGTGAAATTTACCAGGGCAGACAGTTCAAGGTTTACCGCGGAATGGGCAGCCTTGGAGCAATGGGCAAGGGCAGCCAGGACAGATACTTCCAGAGCGGCTTCAAGAAGTTTGTTCCGGAAGGCGTTGAGGGTCGTGTTCCTTACAAGGGAATGCTCAGCGACACTATTTACCAGATGCTCGGCGGTCTGCGTGCAGGTATGGGTTATACAGGCTGCGCAAGCATTCCAGAGCTTCACGAAAAGGCAAAGTTTGTTAAGATTACGGGCGCAGGTCTTAAAGAGAGCCATCCGCACGATATCCAGATTACAAAGGAAGCTCCGAACTACTCTTACTCAATTTAATCTGAATTACAATCATTACAGTACAAAACGGCGTACACATTTTCGGTGTACGCCGTTTTTTAATGAAACGCTGATTAAATTGTTTTTTAAAAAAGCTGTGATGAAAAATAGAGTAAAAAAGGTTAAAATCACTCTTTTTTGCCCCATAAAGCCTCAAAATGCGATTTGAAAAGCAAGTTTTATCAACATTTCTGTAAAAGAAAAAACATTTTAAAACCGCAAGATATAGTGTTTTCAACATTTATTTTTTATAGATGTGGACAAAAATATTAATATATCGAATAAGTTGAAAAAATTAATAACATTATCAACATTTTGATGTTGATAACTTCGATTTTTGCGCCGTTTTTGCGGCTGTGCCGCAGAGTGAAGAGTGAGTTTTTTAATAACTCAAAACTCCGTTCTCGCATTAAGCGGAATAAAAACAAACCCTTTCAATTTCTCATACTCGCTTTTCAGTATTGAGTAATGCTCAAGATTTACGAAGCGTTCGTCCTTTATCATCTCACATCTGCCCAGACCCTCATAAGTGAAGCCGCATTTTTGCATAACCGATTTTGACGCAATATTAAAATCCATACATTTGCCGTGAATTCGCTGCAGCTTAAGAAAATCAAATCCATATGCAATGATGAGCTTTGATGCAAGTGTTGCATATCCTCTGCCCTGAAATGCAGGATTAACAATGTATGTTATATCGGCGCTTTTGTTTGTATAATTAATTCCGATAAGCCCGATGTTTCCGAGATACTGTCCGTTTCGCACGCTGAAAACACCGTATTCAAAGTCTGTTTTTTTCTTTATGCCGCGCCTTATGCTGTCTAGCCACATCGAGGCAAATGAACGGCTGCAATTATACGGTATAGCGCAGGTTGTGGCGCAGACGCTCGGCTGACTGAGCATACCGTGTACTGCGTCTAAGTCTGACTTTTTGTATTCTCTTATAATTATATCACCGTATTGAATGTAAAAGCTCATAATAAAACCCCTCCGACTATAAAAGTATAGTACAAAGAGGGGTTTTATGCAAGAATGTAGATTGACAAACAGAAGTAATAATAGAAAAAACCGATGCATTACGCATCGGTTTTTTGGTGACCCGGACGAGAATCGAACTCGTGTTACCGCCGTGAAAGGGCGGTGTCTTAACCGCTTGACCACCGGGCCATATGGTAGCGGAAATAGGACTTGAACCTACGACACTTCGGGTATGAACCGAATGCTCTAGCCAGCTGAGCTATTCCGCCATTTAAGCTTATTCGCAGTGCGAACAAGCATTATTATATTACACTAAGATGATTTTGTCAAGCATTTTTTTATATTTTTTTGATAATTATTTAGCCTTTAAGAATATCTTTGTGATTTTATCACGGCGTTCCTTGTGTGCCGAATCGGGGTTGTCACCCTCGCTTTTAGCGTCGTTATAAATCATAAGATATTTTTCATTATCCGAAAGCTGAGCGTTAACATTTGAGATATCAAGCATATTGAAGTAACCGTTTTTCTTAACTTCGTTAATAACCCTTTTTGCCGGGTCGTTCAGATTATCTTTGTCGAACTCGTAAAATTCAACAAGAGCATTTCCGCCTTCAAGCTCAATTGTAAAGCGATAGCCGGAAATTGCGCCGATAACCTCATTTTGCATATCCGTTGCACTGTCGGGAACGAGCTTGTCTTTGTTAAGACTTGTGAAAAGTGCTTTTATACCTGCTTCTTTGATTTCAGTAATTTTAACAGTTTCGCTCTGACTTTGCGGTGCCGTTGCACAGCCTGCAAAAGAAGCGATTATGAAAGCCGCCAGAACAAGCGCAATGATTTTTTTGAATTTTTTCATTTTTCTTTATCCTTTCAAAATGCAATACAATCACAATTATACCCTGTTATTATAACTTAAAGTTGTCGGAATTACAATAGCGAAACTTAAATTTATATGATTATCTGTTTGGCGGTGCTTAGCACCGCAGCGAGGAGAGTTAAGAGTGGAGAGTGAAGTTGCGGTTGTCGCCACAAAGCGGCTCTTTAAATAAAGAAGTTGGTCGAGCAAAATTAAACGAGAATGAAGAGTCTGAGCGTTTACTTGGCACTTTATGCGTTGTAAGTGCATAAGGTGCCATTAAACGTCCGATGAATGTATGGAGTGGAAAGGGACTGTGGCAGACAGTTTGTCAATCGCACAAAGCTGAACTCACATCGGGTTTCCAAAGGGCTTGCCCTTTGGTCGTTTTAAAGATAGGGATAGAGTAAGCTGTGATTAAATATTAAGCACGCACCTTGACGGATTATTTTCCGACTCTAAGTCCAAAAATGCTCGTTAATACACAAAGTATTGCCTGCGCTTTTTGTACATAGAGTCGAAAAATTCTCTCGCCAATCTGCGCACTTTTATTTAATCACAGCTTACTTAGGGAAAGGAAATCGAAATCCTTTCCCTTAAACCAGTTTTTGCTTACTTTTTTCTGATAAAAAAGTAAGTGCCTGCGCGGCGTGAGCGCAAAAAGTTTTATAGATAATAAAAATTAATACGATATTATAATAACGTGCCTATGTGTGCAAACTTTTTTTAATTCGAATTTTCATTGACAAAACCGAAAAATGATATATAATGTAATTAAACAAACAGGGGAGCGGGAAACCGCTGAGAGGAAGTTCGGCTTCGACCCTTAGCTGATTAGTTTTAGCTGTCAGCGAACCTGATTCGGATAATGCCGCCGCAGGGAGTTTGCAGATTTGATTTATTATCGGAATGCATTCTTTTTGAGTGGCGTTCCGATTTTTGTTTATGCTGATCTGTCTGATTAGCAGCCGTCATCCGGATTAACGGGGCAGAGAGGAGCGTCTTGTGCCTTGCCGGGTGGATATTTTCGGTGACTTTGCCGAATAGCGATGGGAACCCGTGTTTCGGGGTGAGAGGGTGCTTTTGAGCACCGACCGACGAGGCGAATTTTCGTTTTGGGCTATTTGGCATTTTTTATGCCCTTTTCAAACGAGGTTCGCAAAAACTATTTGGAAAGAGGTAGATAAAAATGTCAGGAAATGTAAAAGGCAAAGGCAGCACAGTGCTGCTGAAAATGGTTGTGCTTGCAATGATGGTTGCACTCGGCGTAATTATTTCGCCGATACTCAGGGTTGAGGGAATGTGCCCAATGGCGCATTTCATCAATATTGTTGTATCGGTCTTTCTGGGTCCGTGGTACAGCCTGCTGTGTGCAACTCTTATCGGTATTATCAGAATGAGCATTATGGGTATTCCGCCACTTGCGCTGACCGGCGCTGTTTTCGGAGCGCTTTTGTCGGGTCTTTTTTACCGTGCTTCAAAGGGCAGACTCATTTTTGCCGTTATCGGCGAGATTATCGGAACGGGCATTATCGGTGCGATTGCGTCCTATCCTGTTATGACTCTTTGGTGGGGAAAAACAGATTTAACATGGTTCTTCTATGTTCCGTCATTCATCAGCGGAACATTAATCGGCGGCAGTATTGCTTTCCTGTTTCTCAAAAAGCTTGCAAAAACAGGATTGCTTACAAAATATCAGAGAATGCTCGGCTGCAGGGCTTATGAAAACAAAGAAAACGTGATAAGCGACAGCTTTGGAATTGCGTTTATCGGCGTTATAGTCTGGATTGCACTGACAGTGCTTTTTAACACTCTTTTAAATATCAAAGACGGATTTGTGCCGTATATTCCGTATATTGCTCTCGGCTTGTTTATATTAGGCGCAGCAGTATATCTTGTTGCAAACCGCAAAAAAATAAAGCCGTCGGTAAACTGAATTTTCAATGTAAGCAGGTGGTAATGTGGAGAACTATATTTTAAAGCTTTTGAAAATTAAAGACAGCGTCAGAACAGCCGCTCCTCTTGTTCACTGCATTACTAACCCGATTTCAATCAACGACTGCGCCAACGCCGTTTTAGCTCTCGGTGCAAAGCCTATTATGGCGGAGCATCCGCTTGAAACTGCCGATATAGCCGCATCAGCAGATGCGCTGTGCGTAAACCTCGGCAATATAACCGATGTACGGCTTGAGGGTATAACTGCGGCGGCACAGTCGGCAAATAAAAATAATGTTCCTATTATAATAGACGCTGTCGGCGTAACGTGCAGCAGCTTGAGAAAGCGATTTTGCCTTGACTTTATCAATAAATTCAAGCCCAAAATTATAAAGGGCAACGCCGCAGAGATAAAAGCACTTGCAGGCGAAAGCTTTGCGGCAAAGGGGATTGACTCAACCGAAACTGACCTGAGCAGTGTGATTGAGGCGGCAAAGGCTCTTGCCGATGAAAGCGGTGCGGTTGTTTTGTCGAGCGGAAAGACCGATATTGTGACAGACGGAGAAAAAACTGCGCTGATATCAAACGGCTGCAAAATGATGAGCCTTGTAACAGGTACAGGCTGTATGCTGGGCGTTATAACGGCGTCGTTTCTGGCGTGTGCAGATGCGTTTGACTCGGCTGTGCTTGGCTGCGGCTTTTTCGGTGTATGCGGCGAGCTTTCGTCAACTCCATTCGGCACAGGCTCGTTTAAAACTATACTTTTGGACTGCATTTATGCCGCCGACAATGAAATGGTTGCCGACAGGCTGAAAATAGAGCTGAAAGCTAATGGATAATTGTGGTTGTCGCCGCTTTGCGGCTCTTTTAATTACGAAATGATCGTTACAAAGCAGAGAGTTCGTAGGGAACGGTCTTGACCGTTCCAGGATAGGCATATTAACTGCAACGCTTTACAAAATCAGAATAGAGTATAACACTTAAGGGGATAACCATATTAAATTATTTATGAGGGTGATACGATGAAGCTTGATACAACGCTGTATTTTGTTACCGACAGCACAAATTGGGAGGAAGAGGCGTTTTTATCGGTTGTTGACAAAGCCTGTGCAGGCGGCGCAACAATCGTACAGCTCAGGGAGAAAAACCGCACAGGCAAGGAATATCTTGACCTTGCGATAAAGACAAAGGCTGTCACCGATAAATACGGTATTCCGCTGATTATCGACGACAGAGCAGACATAGCCCTTGCCGCAGACGCCGCAGGAGTACACGTTGGGCAGAGCGATTTGCCTGTTTATGCGGCAAGAAAAATTATGGGCAAGAAAAAAATAGTCGGTGCTACGGCAAAAACAGTTGAGCAGGCACTCGAAGCACAGCGGCAGGGCGCAGATTATCTCGGCGTCGGCGCAATGTACCCCACAACAACAAAGGTTATCACAGTGCTTACAAAGCCCGAAACCCTGCGTGCTATTTGTGCGGCGGTGGATATTAAGGTAAATGCCATCGGCGGACTTAACAAGGATAATCTGGAAATAATCAAGGGTATCCCTGTTGACGGTATCTGTGCCGTAAGCGCAATAATGAAGGCTGATGATCCGCTTGAAGCCGCAAAACAGTTCAAGTCGGCGTTTATAGAGTTGAACAGATAAAAACCGTAAGTTATTTTACAGACAATTTGTTTTTAATACTGTTCAGGATTGTCAATATCATCTTGACATAATCCATAGTGTTGCTCCCTCGTTTTCTCTTGAAGTTTCGGAGTGAATACAGTATAATATGGGTATCCGCTCCTTGCGGTTTCTCGGGTCTTACATAAGCTTTTCAGGGCAATTATGTAAGGCTCTTTTCATTGTGCTTTGCCCCTTTCGTGGTTTATAAGGCTTTTGACGGGAGAGCCTTTATTAAAAGGCTGCCGAAAGCGTTTTTTCGCTATCGGACAGCCTTATTTTATCTCAGTAGTAGCCAAATAGTAGCCAAATTGAATTTTTACAAAAAAATCAAACCGCATTAAAGAGCTGAAAAACGGCTTTCTAATGCGGTTTTTTATGGAGCTGATAAGCAGATTCGAACTGCTGACCTCATCCTTACCAAGGATGCGCTCTGCCTACTGAGCTATACCAGCATAGTTAAATTGAGGTGTAAATTATTGACAAATCAAATTAAATTTAACACGTCTGCCCATTATTATACTATTAAATCAGCGTTTGGTCAAGTGTTTGAGGAGAAAAAATCGGATTAATGAAATATTTTACAGGTTAATTTACAAGAAATTTGACAAAGCAAAGTAAGAGTAAAATTTAACGCTGATAAATGTGTTACTATATTTACAATTGGTTTATGATATGGTAAATTATTGATATAGCAGTATAGAACTGCCTATAAATATTTATAATGCAAAGGAGGTGTGTTTTTTGAAGGATGTTAAATTATACAATATGATTTTGCCGCCGTTTATGCTCTTTGCGATTGTCCCAATTTTCTGGCTTATATCCTTGGTTGGCAATTTTGTCATTGATTCGGTAGTTCTGATGATCATCTCTCTTGTTATTTACAAAAGATTCAGCGGCAAGCTGTATAAGAAAGCAATAATAAAGGTGTGGCTGCTTGGGTTTGCGGCTGATTTTGTCGGGGTGTTATACCTTATTATAGTATCTCTGTGTTCGTCGGCGATTTTGTTTGGCCGGAATAACGGTGATATTATGATTCAAAATGACTTGGGCAGTCAAATTTTGTCCGGTATCAACTCTGCAATGAACCATTCGCATTTTGACAGCGTTTGGGGTGTGTTGTTTATTTTAAGCGGCATACTTATTTCGGCTGGGATGATATTTGTTTTTGATTATTTTATTTCATTCAGAAATGTCGGTTTTTCAAAAAAGCAAAGGCTTTGGTCAGCATTGTCGTTTGCTTTTTTCACAGCACCGTATGCATTTTTGCTTCCGAAAGAGCTTTTCTATTGATAAAATATAAATGCCGCCTAAGCTGGTTTTGTCTTAGGCGGCTGTTTTTTACCCGAACAGGCAGTGAGGATTTACAAGCATTATTACAATAAACAGAATTATATATCTGTTGATTTATTAATTATGCGTTCTGCTATACAATGCCATACCTTTTCTGTTGTTGCTAAATGATTTTGTAATGTTAATACCAACCAATAAATGTCATTCGACTCAAATACAAATGATACAGAGAAGTTATCTAGCTCTGATTCACAAGAACTATAAATACCAGCAATATTATACATCTTTTCAAGTGTTCTGTATTCAGGCGAATTTTTTAATATATTCGTTAGTATGTTAGCTGTTTTTTCAAAATCATTATTCATAGAAACTCCTTTTATTTCATCAAAAATGAATTATTTGAAATACATATCTTTATTGAGTTGATAGCTTTTTTTACAGTAATAATTATATCATAAGATTTGCGTTTGTTAAAGGATATTTGCATACTGTGCAACAATAATTTTGAAGCTATTTTAATGATGTAGCAGACGGAAACGTTGGAATTATTAGCAACCGTTGGACATTTTGATGCCTGAAATGAGTGTCAAAACGGGAAAATCAGACCGTGCTCCGTACATAAAAACATATCAAAAAACGGCTTAAACGCAGTGTTTAAGCCGTTTTTGCTTGGAAAATCATAACTTAAATGATACAAAAGGTATGCCCTTTTTTTCGCGGAGAGGCGATTTTTGGCAATTCGGAAGCACCGAAAAGCTGAAAATCGTCTCTTTATATTTCACAACAACCGCCAGTCAATATTTTTAAATTTCTTGTCCTGAACGCGAAATCAAGGTGCCGTTTTTCCGCATCGAGCTTTTAAGTGATTTCACCATATCCAAGATGACCGCCTTCTCGTAAGGAGAGCAGTCCTTCATCAAGTTTCGGATTTCTGGGAGGTAGTCCTTCAAATCCGCGACCTGATTTCCGAGCAGAATTCTGTCCAACGTGATGCCTAAAGCGGAAGCAATCCGGACGAGCGATTCGAGGCTCGGTTTTTTTCTGCCGGTTTCAATGTGGCTTATGTAGGAGTCGGTGACTTCCGCCAATTCTGCGAGCTGAAATTGAGACAGCTTTTTTGCCCTGCGGAACTCGCTGATTCGCTTTCCAATTCGTGCGTAGTCGAGGTGGTACTCCATTTTTTATCACTCCTTCGTGGTCTGCATATTAACTCTGAAATTGGACTGTGTCCAGCTTTTTTTCAAATTTAATCAAGAAATAATAACCACCGGTCAAGTGTTTGACTTGTGGTTAGTTTTCTTTTAGCTGGCTGTCCATTATTATTTAAGGGATATAGATGTGTTGACAGGAGGTCGCTATGAACAAAAGTGAAAGCCAAGCACTAACGAAAGCAGAACAGAAGGAGAAAATCCGGCAAAGATATAAAGGGCGAGATACCGAAGACGTAGATGTCATACCTGCCAACAAATCCTACGATTTTTACGATGAGGTGAATCGGAGGGTGGCTGTCTACGTTCGCGTTTCCACGGACAACCTTCAGCAGACTTCGTCTTATGAGCTTCAAAAAAACTACTACGAGGACATGGTTAATAAAAACCCACATTGGGAGTTAGTCCACATTTACGCAGACGAGGGTATTTCAGGAACTTCTATTGACCACCGCGATGCGTTTAACCAGATGATTGCTGACTGCAAAGCAGGAAAAATTGACATGATAATCACAAAGAGCGTCTCGCGTTTTGCGAGGAACGTCCGAGATTGCATTACCATTGTTGACGAGCTTTCAGAGTTGAGAAATCCAATAGGAGTGTTCTTTGAAACCGAGCACATCTTCACCCTCGATAAGAAAAATGAAATCACGTTAAGTTTTACGGCATCGATGGCGCAGGAAGAGAGTCATATCAAGAGCAACATAATGAACGCCTCGATTGAGATGCGTTTCAGCCACGGCATTCTTCTCACGCCTGTTTTGCTCGGATATGACCACGACCAAGAAGGCAATCTCGTTATAAACAAGGAAGAAGCTGAAACGGTCAGGCTTATTTTCTTTATGTACCTTTATGGATTTACCATCAGACAAATTGCCGAACAACTCACCAAGCTGGGTCGAATCACCAAAAAGGGCAACACCCAATGGAACTCGTCCTCGGTAGTCGGCATTTTGAGGAATGAGCGTTATTGCGGCGATGTGCTAACAAGCAAAACATTCACGCCAAGCTACAAAAATCATAAGTCGCGGAAGAATAACGGTGATAGAACGCAGTACCGATGGAAAGACCAACACGAGCCGATTATTTCTCGTGATGACTTCATCGCTGTGCAGCACATGATGGTAAACACAAAGTACGGCTCTGCCGCGCTACCGGAATTAAAGGTGATTGAAAAAGGACCCTTCAAGGGCTTTGTGCGCATCAACACGCATTGGGCAGTGTTCGCGCCTGAAAACTACTACTCCGCGTCTGTAGGTGTTTATGAGAACGGCAACGGATACGAGGAGAAGGACGAGTACACCGTCCAAGCGGAAACCGGGCAGTTTGACTTAAGAGGCTTTGAGATTGCAAGGTCGCAGTTTTTTGAGAGTAACGACAAGTTGCTCATCAATTTTTCAGAAACACATATCAACTTCAGCACGGCTTGCATTAACAAGCTGAAAGGAACCGACCATATCGAAATTTACGTTCATCCTGAAAAGAAGCTCCTCTTCGTTAAAGGGTGCGCTGCGGTTGAGAAAAACGCAATGAAGTGGATTAAGTACCGTAGTGATGGAAAACCGCGTCCTCGTCCCATTCGAGGCACCGCTTTTTTAGGTACCCTGTTCGAGATGTTCGGTTGGAACAGCGAATTCAAATATCGCTTTCAAGGTGTCAAGAAAAAGCAAGGAAACAGAGAAATCATCCTATTTGATTTGACCGAAGCCGAGGTGTTCATACCGAAGGACATAATTGACGAGGACGAAAAAGAAAGCGACAGCGAAGTAAAGTCCCTCGTTGTTGGAAAAGGAAAGTCTATCCTCGCTGTACCATCAGAATGGACAGACACATTTGGAAACGAATTCTATGTTCACGGGGAGCGGCAGGAAAAGGACATTGATAGAAAGCGATGGAGCAGAAGTGACCAAACGGTCAACTACTCTACGATGCCGGAATTGCAAAGAACAGACAACGCGACAATCGCCTCTAACATAAGAGCACTGATAACGAATATGAAGGAGAACACAAATGCCTGATATAGACGAGATAATGAATCCTGAACCGCGACCTACACGAAACGAGGAAGAGATAATAATTGACGAGAATTTTTCATACGAAGGGTATCAGGTGGTACGCGGAGAATTTTTTGCCCACCTACGCGAACCCGGTATTACCTTTAGCAACGGCAAGGTTAATTTGAACGCAGCTTGTCTTAAGCGGTTACCGGAGGTGGACTACGTTCAATTTCTCGTAAATCCCACCACACAAATTCTTGCGGTAAGGCCTTGTACCGAGGAAGCGAAGGACTCCTTCCTTTGGTGCCATACACGCGTGGACGGAAAGCGAGTACCGCGAGTAATTACCTGTAGGATGTTCTTTGCCAAGCTCTCGGAGCTGATGGGTTGGAACCCGGAGTACCGATATAAAATAATGGGCAAGATTATGAAAAGCGGCGATGAATACCTCATCCTATTCGATTTGAAATCAACGGAGGTTTTTCAGCGACTTACTTTAACAGACGGACGGGAGCGTACATCGCGGACACCCAGCTTTCCGGCAGAATGGCGCAACCAATTTGGACTTCCGGTTGAGGAGCACAAAAAGCTCCTTCAGGTTAATATTTTTGATGGATACACGGTATTTGGAATTAAAGATAAAAAACCAAGCCAACAGAACTTTGAAGGAGGAAATACAAATGAGTAATCAAGAAAAAACAACATCTATTGCATTGGACTGTTCTCGGTATCGAATCAGAATTCACGCGAATACACTCGCGGAAATGGGCTATCCCAAATACGTTGTTTTGATTATCAATCCTGAAGATATGACACTTGGAATTATGGGTACCAACAAAGACGAGAACGGAGCACATAGGTTGTATTTTTCAAAGCGCGGAGATAGGAGTGTCGAACTATACAGCCGAACGTTAATCCAGCAAATGGCGGCAGTGTGTAATGAAATCGAAGAGGGTAAGCGATATAGGTTTGATGGCAAATTCATTCCGAGTCGAAATTTAGCCGTTTTCAATTTATTAGAATATACAGAAATAATATCAAGGAGTAGAACGAATGATGGAACTGAATGAACTAAAAACGATACCGGGATTTAAACGCATGGAGCTACCGCTTGACAAAGATGAATATCAAAGGCTGGAGAATGAAATCCTTGCTGATGGGTACAAAAAGCCCTTC
Organism: uncultured Oscillospiraceae bacterium; assembly: GCA_958448165.1. GTDB lineage: Bacteria > Bacillota > Clostridia > Oscillospirales > Acutalibacteraceae > UBA7067. The sequence continues at coordinate 26,771 of CAUDCW010000008.1, read as the reverse complement.
ATATTTTGGAACGAGTTTCTCCTTATGGACTATGATGCTTATGAAATTTGCAGGCAACACGAGGTTGACGTTGACGTGGTTAATGAGGACTATCCCAGCGTAGAAGTTGCAATATCAGAAATAAGCAAACACCATCTCGCCAGTGAGAAAACAAATGAAAATATGAAGAAGTACCTAATAGGATGTCGTTTTCACGCCGAGAAAACCCTCGCCAAGATGAAGCCGAAATTTAGCGATTCTCAATATTCCTATGATAATTCAGCTTCTAAAACGCGCGAGAGGCTTGCGAAAGAATATGGTGTAAACTCTCAAACCATATACAAATACGGTATTTACACGGACATTCTCAATCAGATTGACACCGAGTCCCACGAGCTGTTCCTTAAGGTTTTGAGAGACGAAATCCGCGTATCGATTGATGCGCTCCAAGCTGTTCTGAAAATGTCCTCAATGCCGCGCCGCAAGGCTATTGACACTTTATTGAGCGGTAAAAAGCAGAAAACATCCCCGGCGGTTTCAACTGTGTCTACAAAACCGGAAACCAAGGAGCGCGTAATCGTAGAGCAAACCATAAAAGGTATTCCTGTGTATAATCCAGACTCGGAACTAAAAAGCCTATTCTATACAATACCTACATGGTATGGCTCCCTACTCCGCGTTAAGGAAAGTGCAAACTTCAGAGCCGCGACAGTAGAAACGAAGCATCGCCTTCGCCGGGAGCTTATTGCTACGATAAACATAATGAGCGACTTCCTTTACGAAATGGAGGAAAGCGAAAATGGATGAGATTGATTATAGCTTATTTGTCCCAAATGTCCACTTTGAAAAAATACCGATTTGTGATTTGGTTTCCAATCAGGACTACCAGCGCGCTTTATCTAAAGACCATATTTTGAAAACAGCGGAAAACTTTGACCTCTACCAAATTAATCCGGCAAAGGTAAGTCGCAGAGACGGATTGAATTATGTATTTGATGGTCAGCACACCATCGAGATTGTCGCGCTTGTTTCCGGCTCTCGTGAGACTCCTGTGTGGTGTATGGTGTACGATGATATGGGCTATATTAAAGAGGCGGATACCTTTGCAAATCAGCAAAAGCACGTCAAGCGATTATCGCCATATGATGTATTTAACGCTAACATTGAGGCTGAAAACTCAACCCAGCAAGAAATACTTACTTTGGTGAACTCGTATCACCTGAAAATAACGAAAGCAAAGGACGATTGCTGTATCGGCGCGGTAGGAGCACTTGAGTACATTTACAACAAGTTTGGAATAGATGTCCTTGACCGCACCCTCCGGCTTATTGTTATGGCTTGGGAAGGTGAGTCGGAATCGCTACTGTCGGGTATGCTGAAGGGAGTGGCAATATTTATTGTTGCTTTCGGCGACCAAATCCACGATGAACTTTTCAAGGAAAAACTGGGCATAGTCAGCCCGAAAGAAATCATCCGTACAGCCAAGGAGCGTCTTTCCGGTTCAAAGGGTTTTGCCGAGGCGATTTATATTTACTACACCAAGAAAATGAAATACAACCGACTTCCAATGACAAACATTTACCTCGTTGGAAAAGGGAAAAAAATAAACCAGCCGATTGACGAACAACCGACTGGTTCTGATGAGACATTTGATGAGTCTGAACAGCTTTCGCTTGATACCGCAGTGACCGAGGAAGCCAATGCCAAGGCTGATGATGAATAGCGAGTTGTGTTTCAAAAACAAAAGCCCTATCGATAAGGCGTTGAACACGGCTTCGTGTTAAGTTAGGTTATACAGATTAAATAGCTTCAATCCTTTGTCCTGTGCGTACTTATAGGTGTCAGTCGCACCGCCGGGAGCACCGCTAACATAGCAGAGGGCATAGCTGGACGATTCAACCATATAATGGTTTCGTTTCGGAATCGCGCCAATGAAGAATACATTGCTTTCGCGCTGTTCCGCAAACGGCATAATAATTTCATCGAACATTTCTTTATTCACTATACGGAAACTCTGATACGGAATTACAAGTATGTTTTTTATGTTCGGATATCTGGTTTTTAGCTTATTAACAGCAAAGGCTGCGGTTCTATCAAATTGACCCATTCCTCCGTTGTAGAATGTGTCTATGCCTTCTGCTATCAGCATTTCAATAAAAGGCATCATTCGCTCTGAATCGATGCCCGGACAGTTTCGGTGACCAATAAACACCGCTGATTTTTTGTTACCCATAAGCCCCACCTAAAAGAAAAAGGCGCAGTCAAGACCGCGCCTGAAAAACGCTGCTCCTGATTGTGCCACCAATCTTTAATAACACACTGCTATGAACAAACAAGAATGTTAAATAGAGCCTGCGCTTTTACCAAAAGTAAAGCACAAACTTGTTTTTATCATAGCCAGTAAAACTTTATAGTTTTACAGTGTGTTATTTAATTGTTATTAAGAATTGGTGGCTTCTAAATTATACCATCCGTTTCCGTTCTCACGCAACTGCGCGATTTGATTTTTCTGTTCCTGTGTAAGCATAAAATCGCCTCCACAGTTAATTCAGGAGAACAACTGATTTTAAACGGTCAAAAACTAAAAATTTCAAATAGTGGGTACAAACATAGTACACAAACATAAACTTATATTTTGTTGGTATATGACAACAAAAAAGCCCCGTACCAAGCCGAAAAGCCTGATACGGGGTTAGAAATTGTGTGTTTGAGTGTCTGGATTGTGTTGGATGATGTGAGATAGTGTTAGGAGTTGTGTGACTATAACACTACTTTGACAATGTAAGCTGAAGCCTGTCGATGGCTTTACCGGTGGAACCGGCGTATCCATATCCGGCCTGTCGCAACTTTTTGATTTGCTGTTTCTGTTCGTTCGTCATAGTGACCTCCATTTCTGAGACATCCCTCAAGAGCTATTTGAGATGGGAGCGCCGTTTTGACGAGCTTTCACAAAAACAGGATCTACTGGAGTAATTCCAACAGACCCTGTTAGTAGTCTATATCTTCTTTGCGTAGTCCAGCGCAATCCAGCCTGCACCGCTCTTCAGCTTGCCCCAGCCTTTGGTGGAGCCTGTGCCTTGCTTTGTTTCGACAATGGTGAAAACTCCCTTGCCGGTGAACTTGCCTGTTGTGGCGTAGTTTGTGCCGGGACCTTTGCGGATGTTCAAATCTGAAATTGAAATCTGCACCTTGAATGAGTTTGTGCTGTTCGTGGCTTTTGAAGTATAAACCGCCTTGCCGCTTTCATCAAATACAGAATAGCCGTTGTTCTGGTCGGCACACTTCTTTGCATTTGACAAATCATAGAAAGCACCCTTTTGCGATTTTACATCCTTCCACGACTTTCTCACACGATAGAGTGTTTTCTTTGGTGTTGAAGATGTGCCTAAGCCGAGCTGTGTATTTACTTCCTTTGCAATCTGTCCGTGAAGATTGTAGAGATAATTACCCGGACAACTTTTGTTTGCAAACCACCTGTGTACGGTCATATTCTGCTTGTCAACCTGTCCGATAAGTGACTTGTCTGCTTTCCATTTAAGCTCCTTGATACCGTTTCGCTTGCAGATGTCAACGAGCAGCTTAATCAACGACTTGTAGGCTACATCTTTAACCCTGTAAGGGTGGTAGGTATCGGACGCAACCTCAATAGTGATAGCTCTGTTATCGTTTGATGAAGATGAGGTACACCAGCTGCGGTCTTTTTCCTCTACATACAAACCGACTCGTCCGTCATATCCGATGCCGTAATTTGAGCTTGCCTCTTTGCTTGAAGATGCAAAGATTGAGCCGAGGGTTTCAACAGAACACTGACCCACTACGCAGTGGATTGAAACGGTATCAATCTTATGATTTCTGTTGACGCTTCTGTTTGGTGAAATTCTTGTGTAGTTTACTAATTTGCTGTTTGTGTAAGCCATAGTTATTCCTCTCCCTTGTTGTTTGATAAATTTTCAAGTGTTTCTGCAGGAATGTCCTGCTCGGTTGTGATTACTTTTTCGTCAGTCATTTATTTGCCCTCCCTGTTGTGTAATTGTGAAAGCACAGATTTTAGTTTCTCTGGTATTGGCAGTCCTAAGTGTGATGAGTTTTCAAGAATTGAAACTCCCTCGTTTGAAAGGTAGAAGAAGATTACTGCCGTCCGCAGCACTCCGACCTCTTGCAAAATGAACACATCTACAAGATTTGCAATTCCCACAAGTGCGAAAATCAACACCTTTCTGCAGATGCCTTTAAAGCCTATCTCGCTTGAAAGATTGCGGTCTGCAAAAGCGCACATCAGTCCTGTTATGTAGTCGGTCACTACAAATGCAATAAGCGCATACAAAAATCCGTCTGCTCCGCCTAAGAACCAGCCGAGAAAGCCGCCGAAAGCGGAGAAAACAATTTGTATTGTGTTCCAGATTTGTTTCATAAAAAATCCTCCATTCATTTTATTCTCTATTTTTTAACCCACGCACTCCACGTGGAATTGACCCTTGAACGAATATATGTATCAAAGGGTGAATCCCTTGCAGTGTAGCGCTGAATTACAAGATTTACACTGCAGGAAAATACCTCAAGCATACCAAACACAAGTGCCGGATAATTGAGGTTTTCCTGCGGTACTGACCGCCTGAAATAAATTCCGGGTGATGTCAGCTCGTTAAGGCTGACATCATCTGCAATAGCCGCCTGCTGAAGTCCCATAACGCTGAAACCGTTCATATATATTTCGCCCGTAACATCAAGAGCCGCCTTCGGGTTTGGGTTGTTAATGCCCACCATCTTCTTTCGAAGTGCAATAAGGGGAGTTCCCTGCGGTACTGTGAAATACATATCCGTAACAGTCATAGAGCCGAAAACATCACGAATTTCAAGATGGAAGTTGTATGATGAATTAACATCAAAGTCACAAAGCTCCAAATTGGAAAAAGAAAAGCTCGTGCCGCTTACTGCGACCGAGCTTAATAAATCTGTGAAATTTCCGTATGATGATGCGTTTGTTTTCTTGTATCGGTAACGGACTGATTTAAGACTGTTTTTGTTTGTTCCGTCAATGGTTATTCCTGAAATTGAGCCATTAAATACAAGCTGGATTTCCGACTCAATTTCATTAGTCCTGCGGAGCGTAATTGAGTAAACATTCGGTCTGTCATACGGGATAACATTTATCGTTTTGTAAACACTTCTTGTATATCCTCGTGAATCGGTAACCGTCACCTTTACAGTAACATTTCCGCTCTTTGAAATTATGCCGAGATTTAAAACACCACCGTCAGTATTTGAAACAGTTACTCCGTTACATACGGCTGTGTATTTCGTAATTTGCGACCAGTTCCTTGATGTGGCAGTCCCCGGAGTTATCTTTAAGGTAGAGTAACCCTGAATGTAATAAGGATTGCCGCCTGTAACTGCTGAAGTGGTGCTGTTGCTGTCTGCACAGGTGAATTCAGAAAACAGCGGTGCAGAGTTTGCTGCCTTTGTCCGAATTGTCGCAGTCTTTGATGAAGTGCCGATAAGAGTAGAACCCTTGCTGGTTGCAAGAACAAAAGTTGCTGATACCGACTTGTCCTCAAACATATATTTCTGTATTGCCTCTTTTGTGTCAGATGAAAGAGTTATTGTCCTCTGTGCAGTTCCCGTTGACAAAGAAATATCATCCACGCTTGCAATCGGAACTCCTCGTATATGTATTGTCAGCTGATGTTTGTATGATGAGTTGTAAACAGTAGCATTGAGAAAAATCTGTACGGTATCAGTGTCAATGGAAACCGTTTCCACTCTGTTAAGTATAGACGCCTTGTCTGCCATTTAAAAGCCTCCTTAATCGAGTATTACAATGTTAAGTCCCTGTGAAGTATCAGCCATTGGAATGAACTTTGTTTTGCCTATAGTCAGCTCTCCGTCAACCGTTGTTTTCTTGGTCTGCGTTTCGTCCTTGTTCAAAGTAAAAATCTTCTCGTTGTTGTAGTAGCCGGAAAACTCTGTGTTTGTAATTACCGTTTTCTGCTTTGATTTGCTGTTTGAAACCTCAATTCCTTTGCGGTCGATTTTAACCTCATTTGTGTATATCTCATTTGGCGCAGGAGTCCACTTTCGGGCAATACTTCCGTCTGTGAGCATAATGTCTGAAATATACAGAGGTGCGTCACGGCTGTATGCACATATGGTAATTGACGAGTCAGACACATCGGGCAGTACAACAGAAAAATCAGTCCAGTCAAAGGAATCGGTTGTGTTGAAAAGATATTCTTTTTTGATACCGTTGTATTGAATGTAGAAATACGCTGTGTATGCTGAATACGGCTTTCTTGCTCTGATTGATACCGTATATGACCTATCGGGAACGATTTCATTCACCGTCTGACTTAAGCTCGTCTGCAGTTTTGTCGAGGGTATCGTTGTTGTCCTTTAACTCCTTTTCAAGGTCGTTCAGCGTTGCCTGTGCGTTATTGAGCTTTATCTGCCACTGCTGTGTTCTGCGGTCATTCTCGCCGAAGGAATAAAGCATTTCGTGAAATAATACCGTCTGCAAAGCCAAGCTCAACTGCCTTGTTTGCGTTCATCCAGGTTTCAGAATCCATTAAGTGTGACAGCTTTGCTCTTGATAAGCCTGTTTTGATTTCGTAGGCGTTTATGATACTTTCCTTGACCTCGTTAAGCATTTCAATAGCCTTTTGCATTTCGTTGTGGTCGCCCATAGCAACGGTAGCTGGGTTGTGTATCATCATTGTTGAAACAGGTGACATCAAAACCTCTGTACCTGCCATAGCAATTACAGATGCAGCACTGGCGGCAATACCGTCAATCTTGACCGTAACATTGCCCTTCTGCCTGTGTAGAATGTATATGCACTGCCTGCTGTTCTGTTTTTAGGCTTATCTCTTGAGTGAAAAAGCCCTTTTAAAATGTTCATAAAATCAATCTCCTTTATATAAATAAAATTCCTCTGTCGTTATATACGCTTTCACTCGTATCATTCCCACAGCGAATTGCTCTGTCCAGTGCCATAATTGTGGCAACGGCACCGTCAATTTTCTCTGTGGATTTTTCTTTGTCTGCTTTTATATTTCCGGCCGGGTCTGTACGAATGAAGATGTTGTCCATATTCCATCGCAAAACAGGGTGACCGCCGTGGGCGATTTTCTGTTCAAGGGTTAGTTTCATAAGCTCCTTTGTGGGTGGTGACATATCCTTAAAACCCTGACCGAAGGGAACAACAGTGAATCCCATACCCTCAAGGTTCTGCACCATCTGAACAGCGCCCCATCTATCAAATCTAAACGATAGTTCAATATCTAAACGATACCCCATAAAACTAAACGATTACCCCCATAAACCCAAACGATTACTTTTTAACAAAACAAAAAAATCCCCACCGGAGACTCAAAATAAAGCGTTTTTGAGCTTTCCGGTGGGGAGCTTTTATTGCCATAGAGCCGAAAAATGGCTTTTTTATGCAAAAAAAAGGATAACCGAAATTGTATCATTTCAGTTATCCTTATTTGGCAGGGGCAGAAGGACTTGAACCCTCGGCACGCGGTTTTGGAGACCGCTGCTCTACCAACTGAGCTATACCCCTATATAATGCAGTACGTTTGTGTACTGCAACGCTAATTATATTAACATATAAAAGCGATTTAGTCAAGTAGTTTTTGTCAATTTGTGATGATTTGTCAATTATTGCGAACCGTATGATAAAAGGCGGCTCACTTTTTGCCGGCGAGAATGTCGGCGATGACCTCGCGTTCGTCAAGATGGTGCTTGACTCCCTTGATTTCCTGATAATCCTCGTGGCCCTTTCCGGCGAGGACTATAATATCGCCTGTCTGTGCATTTTCAATGCACCAACGGATTGCATCCTTTCTGTCGGGCACGATAATATATTCTCCGTCTGTTTTGTCGATTCCTGTTTTTATGTCGTTTATAATATCCATCGGCTCTTCAAAACGGGGATTATCTGTTGTGATGACCGATAAGTCCGACAATCTGCCGCTTACCTCCCCCATCTCGTAACGGCGAACCTTGGGTCTGTTGCCGCCTGCGCCAAACATTGTTATGAGCCTGTTAGGATGATATTCTCTCAGAGTTGTAAGCACATTCTCCATACTTACGGCGTTGTGAGCATAGTCGATAAGCAGTGTGTAGTCACCCGGCACAGGCACACTCTCAACTCTGCCCTTGACTGTGGCTTTGTCAAGCCCTCTTATCATTGCGTCTTTGTCAATGTCAAAATGGCGGCAAACCGAAATAGCCGAAAGACCGTTGTAAACGCTGAAGCGACCCGGAATAGGCACGTCAACGGCAATTTCAAGCTTGCCCTTTGTTTTAAAATGCACGCCCAGATATCCCGGCTTTGAAATAAGCTCGTCGTCATATGCAATGATGTCGGCGTTCTCGTTGTTGAAGCCGTAGGTTTCAATCTCGCAGGTGTGGTCCTTGATTATTCCCTCATAATTTTTGTCGTCAATATTTATAAGCCCAAGCTTGCACTGCCTGAAAAGCAGACTCTTGCAGTACATATACTCGGCAAGGTCCTTGTGCTCTGCCCCGCCGATGTGGTCGTCCGAGAAGTTTGTAAAAATGCCGTAGTCAAAGTCGATAGCGTCAGTTCTGTGCCACTTAAGACCGAGCGATGATGCCTCAATCACCATACAGCCGCAGCCCTCGTCAACCATTTTTTTAAGTGCCTGCTGTATTTCGTAGGATTCGGGTGTTGTATTGTTGGTTTTGTAGATGCTATCGCCGATAACAATGCCGACAGTGCCGATTGTGCCTGTTTTTATTCCGCCCTCTTCAAGGATTGAGCGTATCATACTGACTGTTGTAGTCTTGCCTTTTGTTCCGGTAACGGCTATTGTCTTTAGCTTGGTTGCAGGATAGTCAAAGTAAGCCGCACTCATATAGGCGAGCGCTTTGCGCGTACCCTCAACCTTAATTACTGTTACATTCTGCGGTGCTTCGACGTCTTCCTCAACAACAAGCGCAGCGGCACCCTGCTCGATCGCCTTGGGCGCAAAAGCGTGACCGTCGGAGTTGTAGCCCTTAAGGCAGACAAAAACGCTGCCTGATTCTACTTTTCGGGAATCATATACAAGCGTGGTAATGCCGGTGTTTTCGTCACCTTGAACAAGTGTATATGTTAATTTTTCTAAAAGTCGGCTTAATTTCATTGCGGTTGCCTCCATATTTACAGTAATCGGTTAAAAAATCTAACTATAGTTTAGAGTAATTGCAGCGCTATGTCAAGAAAATATCTGAGTAAAAAGGTATGATATTAATATGTATATAGATTTTTCCTTTTATATTCGGAATGTTAACAAAAAGTAAATAAAAATTGAACGCTGTTTTTGCAATTTCAGTGTGCTGTGGCTCAAAAAGCTTAAAAAGACAGACACAAAGAGAATTTTATGTTAATGTTTACTAAGTAAAATTTGGCATATTCACGAAAATCAACTTGAAAAAATGAGCAATTTTCCAACATCAGGAAAATATGCTATACAATATGCACAAAATATAATTTGCAATATATAAACATTGATAAAAATAAATAAAGAGTGTTGCAATTATTAAGTGTGTATGATATTATTTAAACAAGCAATAGGTGTGTCTGCGCCAAATTTATGGTTAATTTTCAACAAAAATCTCATGAATTTGTTTGTTAGTCCATCTTGCAGATGAAAACACGGTGTGTCCGTGTTAAAAAATATTTAATCTTTTATATTTTCAGAAAGAAAGGGAATCACGATGTTTAAGTACACAAAAAGAATTCTTGGCGTGGGTCTTGCTTCCTTGATGGCAGTTTCAGCATTTGCAGGCTGCGGTGGCGGAAACACAAGCTCAACAGACTCAACAGGCTCAGACGCTCCTGCAAGCTCAGGCGGCAGCTCAACAGCAACTGCAAAACAGCTTACTATTGACGACATTATGGCTGACGCAAGCCTTGCAATGGGCGATGAGGACAACGTATCTCTTAAGGTTTGGGGTCCGCAGGATTCACTTGAGCTCCTCAAAAAGCAGTGCAACGACTTTGTTGAGAACTTCAAAAAGCTCGGTAAGACAATTAAGATTGAGTGCGTAGCTCAGGGTGAGTCTGACGCAGCAACAAACGTAAAAACAGACCCTGCAAAGGCAGCCGATGTTTTCGGCTTTGCTTCTGACCAAGGTCTTGACCTGTTCAAGGGCAACTATGTTCTTCCTGTAAGAGCTTCATTTGTTGACGCTCTTAAGAATGACACACTTGAAGGCGCATATTCAACAGTTCTCTTCAAGGGTGCTGACGATGAGTCAGAAATTCCGTACGCTTATCCAGAAACAGGCGACAATGGTTATGCTCTTTTCTATGATAAGAGAGAGCTTACAGACGATGATGTTAAGACAATGGAAGGCATCATGAAGGTTTGTAACGACAAGAAGAAGAAATTCTCATTCAACCTCGGCGACGGCTTCTATGGCTGCGTAATTCCGTTCACAGGCGGCGGTACACTCGGTCTTTCAGAGGATATGTCTGTTATGGAGCTCAACTATGACTATGAGAAGGTTAACGCAGTTGCTAAGGCTTTTGCAGACCTCTGCTCAACAAGCGACTACTTCAAGGACGAGAACGTTAACCAGACTCTCGTATCAGGCTTCAAGAACGGTACACACATTGCCGGTGTAGTTGGTTCATGGAAGATTAAGGATATCGAGAAGGTTCTCGGCGAGAACATGGGCGTTGTTAAGCTCCCGACAATCAATGTTGGCGGCGAAGACAAGCAGCTTATCTCAATCTTCGGCTACAAGAACATCGGTGTTAATGCAAAGACAAAGTACCCGCTCACATCTCAGTCACTCGCTCTCTACCTCACAAGCGAAGCAGCTCAGAAGGAAAGATGCGAAGAGATCGGCTGGGGTCCGTCAAACAAGAAGCTTTCTGAGTCAGAGCTTGTTACAGGCAACGTAGCTCTCAGCGCTATCTATGAGCAGCAGAAGTATTCACTCCCGCAGATCAACATTCTCACAGCTTGGTGGACACCGACAGGTACATACGGCGCTTACATTGTTAACCCGGACAAGAAGCACGACGACAAGACAATGAAAGAGCAGTATGACAACATGATCGAGAACATCACAATGCAATAATTTGTCATAAGAAAAAATAAATAATTATCAGCGTCAAGCAGCCTGTTCTTCGGGCTGCTTGACACACCGAAAAACAAAATTGCGACATACTTGCAGTTTTGTCAATAATGAAGAAAAGGAGTGAAACCGTGAATTTTATAGATTATGTCCAGCTTAATCCATTTCAGAAATTCTTCTATAATCTGAAAGAATTTTTTGTAAATCTGCCAAAAAACCTGGCTCGCTTTTTCAAGTTTATCGCATTGAAAATAGTGGCGTTTTTTGTTGGCATAGGCAAGGCTTTTAAATTTTATGGTGTCAGCTTCGTTAAAGGTGATTGGTCAACAAAAGTTTCTTATGTTATCATGGGCTTCGGCATAATGGTGAAGGGTCAGATAATCAAGGGCTTGGTTTTCCTTGCGGTTGAGGTTGGGTACTTTGCATATCTGTTTGGCTTTGCGTGGAAGTACATATCAAAAATAACCTATCTTGGCGAAGTTGTTTCCCCAGCATGGTACGATGATTGGGGTCAGAAGCATAATGCTGTTACGGACGACTCCATGCTCATTATGCTTTACAGTGTTATGGCTCTGTTTGTAACCGTACTTTTCCTGTTCCTTTATATTACTAATATCAAGGTTAACCGTGCGCTTGAGGAAAGAAAGAAAAACGGCGAGCATATCAACAGCATCAGAGAGGATCTCTCTACATTGCTCGACGGCCGCTATCACGTTACTCTTCTTTCACTTCCGACAACTCTTATCTGCATCTTTACGGTTATGCCGATGATCTTTATGATTCTGATAGCCTTCACTAACTTTGACACACATCACCCGATGGGCGGTCTGTTTGACTGGATAGGCTTCCAGAACTTTGCCGACGTTTTCTTTGACAACCCGAAAAAAGCGGCAACATTCCAGAGCCTCGTTATCTGGACTCTGTGCTGGGCTGTTATAGCTACCATTTCCTGCTACATTGTCGGCGTTATCTTTGCTCTTATGATTAACAAGAAGGGCATCAAGGGCAAGGCAATTTTCAGAACAATGTTCGTTATGACTGTTGCTGTTCCTCAGTTCGTTACACTTCTTCTTATGGCTCAGATGCTCAGCGACGGCGGCGTTGTAAATGTTATTCTCCGTGAATGGGGAATTATCGGTCAGGATGCGCAGATAAAATTCCTGACGGATCCGTGGCTGGCGAAAATAATGGTATTGGTTATCAACCTGTGGATCGGTGTTCCGTTTACCATCCTTTCAGCCAGCGGTATTTTGATGAATATTCCTGAAGAGCTTTATGAAAGTGCCCGTATCGACGGTGCGGGTCCGGTTGTTACCTTTGTCAAGATAACAATGCCGTATATGCTCTTCGTTATGACTCCGGCTCTTATTCAGCAGTTTATCGGTAACATCAACAACTTTAATGTTATTTACTTCCTGACTGCCGGCGGTCCTGATAATCCGGAAATGTATAACGCCGGTGATACTGACCTGCTTGTAACATGGCTTTACAAACTGACTGTTGATAAGGCTGACTACTCGCTTGCGGCTACAATCGGTATCCTGGTATTCGTATTCTGCGCTACATTGTCACTTATTACATTTAATATGACAAAATCAGCTAAGAATGAGGAGGAATTCTCATGATAAAAAGCTACAAATTAAGAAGAACTCTCTCAAACACCTTTATATACATATTCCTTTCTATTATGGCTATTATTTGGGTGTTGCCACTTGCTTGGCTGATTATGACCTCGTTCAGAGGTGAGCAGCAGGTTTATATCAACTATGTTATTCCTAAAACATGGACACTTGATAACTACATTCATCTGTTCACACAGGCTGACCCGTCAGGTATCAACTTCCCCCGTTGGTTCATAAACACACTTGTTGTTGCTGCCTGCTCATGCGTTATCTCTACGGTTTCAGTTTTGATGGTCAGCTATACATTCAGCCGTCTGCGTTTTAAATCCCGTAAGAAGATAATAAACGTTGCATTTATTCTCGGCATGTTCCCGGGATTCCTTACAATGGTTGCTATCTATTATCTCCTTGATGTTATGGGTCTTACCCACAATATTGTCGGACTTATTGTCGTGTACTCGGCAGGTGCAGGTCTTGGCTTTGCTATATCAAAGGGCTTCTTTGATACGGTTCCGAGAGCGCTCGACGAAGCGGCTACAATTGACGGCGCTACAAGAAATCAGATTTTCTGGAAGATTATTCTTCCGATGTCCAAGCCGATTATTGTTTATACAATACTCACTTCATTTACAGGTCCGTGGGCAGACTTTATTTTCCCAAGACTTCTCCTTGGCGATTCTGTTGACCAGTACACCGTTGCAGTCGGCTTGTGGAAAATGCTTGACAGAAACAACCTTGAAACCTACTTCCTGCAGTTCTGCGCAGGCTCGGTTCTGGTTGCTGTTCCGATCACCGCTCTGTTCCTCAAAATGCAGAAATACTATGTTGAGGGCGTTACAGGCGGCGCTGTTAAGGGTTAAAAATTATAAGAATATTATAACGGCGAAGCGGCAGGACCCCCTGCCGCCTTTGCTGTTTGTGCAGACATTTTACCAATCTCCATTTGTTTGATAAAGTCTTTCAGTGTTTTTGCGCTTTGGGTAATTTATCTTGAAGATGTGCGGGTTTTACAGCCGTAACCACATTACAGTGTGAAGTTTGCTGAAGATTTTACACCTTTCAGTCTGATATTAAATTAAGGAGAATTTTTTATGCTGAAAAAAATACTGTGCCTTGCTCTTTCCATTTGCACCTTATCCACTTTCTTTTTGTTCGGCTGCTCTCAGGAAGAAAAAAAGCCTGTTCAGTCGCAGGATAAGTATAGAAATTTTTACGAGATTTTCGTTTATTCGTTCTATGACAGCAACGGCGACGGCATCGGTGATTTGAACGGCGTTATTGAGAAGCTGGATTATCTCAATGACGGTGACCCGACAGGCGGCGACGATCTTGGCATAGACGGAATATGGCTTATGCCGATAATGCAGTCAGGGTCATATCACCACTATGACGTTGACGACTACAAAAAGGTTGATGACGATTACGGCACCAACGATGATTTTAAGAAGCTTTGTGAGGAATGTCACAAGAGGGGAATTAAGGTTATAATTGACCTTGTTCTCAATCACACCTCAACTGATAACGAATGGTACACTAAGGCTGTTCAGGAGCTTGAACAGGGCAATAAGGACGGGTATGTTAAGTATTATGACATCGCAACTCCCGAGCATAAGTCCAACAATGCCGCTTATTCGCAAATGGGTAAGACCGGCGGTGTGCTTGTTGAGTCGAATTTCTCAGCAGAAATGCCTGAGCTGAACCTCAGCAACGAAGATGTAAGAGCTGAAATCAAGGATATAATGAAGTTCTGGATTGATCTCGGCTGCGACGGCTTCCGTCTTGATGCTGTCAAGTATTTTGATTCTGCCACTACCGACGGCAACGAATTTTTAACATGGCTTTACAAGACAGCAAAAGAAATTAAAGAAGATGTTTATATGGTTGGCGAGGAATGGAGCGGCACAAGCGATATTTCAATGCGCTATAAAACCGGCATAGACAGTCTGTTCAACTTCCCGTATTCGGACAAGGGAAACGGCTCGATCCTTACGGCTGTTAACAGCAAGGATGTCGCCGGATTCCTGAAGGGTGTTAAGGGCTGGAACGGTATTATAGAGAAAAATAATGAAAACGGAATAGACGCAATGTTCCTGACAAACCACGATATGCCAAGAAGTGCACTGGCTTTTTCGGGTGACTTGGTTGCTGAAAAAACCGGAGCAATGCTCTATATGATGATGCCCGGAAACCCGTTCATTTATTACGGCGAAGAGGTCGGTATAATGGGCGGTGCAACAAATGACGGAACTTTTCGCTCGAGTATGCCGTGGAGCTACACTGATACCACAGGCCGCTGCGAAGAAGCTCCGGGTGTTGCTGACAACAGTCTTGAAGAGTACAGCCCGGAGCAGAGCGTTGAGGAGCAGGTTAAAGATAAAAATTCGCTCTTTAACTTCTATAAGAAGATAATTGATATCAAGCTTACTTACCCCGAGATTGCAAGGGGTACAATTACAGATCTTGTTGACCTGGGCAAGGGCAGTATATCGGGCTATATTACAGAGTATAACGGCGAGAAGCTTATGCTTGTATATTGCCTGAGCGATAAGGAACAGACAGTTGAGGTACCGAAGGACAAGCTGAATTACTCTTCAATTGCAGCGCAGCTTTGTGCGCAGGATTGCGACAGTGACGGCAACACGCCGCAGGCTACTCTTAGCGGCAGTACGCTCACAATGCCGGCGGGCAGCTTTGTAATATTGAAGTGATAGGCTATCTGTGAAATTCAGTAAATAAATTTTATCAAAATAAAAGTGAACGGAACGCTGTATCTGCGCTCCGTTCACTTTTTTCATACTCAAAACTGAAAACTGAAAACTCAATACTGAAAACCCAAATCATTGCTTTTTCACAATATTGCGGTGATGAATAAAATACAGAATTATCGCAAACACTGCTACCGCAGCCGTTACACAGCGGTACACTATGAGGTAAGTGCCGCTTAACAGGTCGATGTTCGGTGTCAGCTCGTTTATCAGTCTGTAAATACCCATCAGTAAAAAGTAAGCACCTACAATGCAGAAAAGTTTATTTTCCTTAACGGCAAAATAAATTATGAAAATTCCGGCTAAAAACATTGCGGCTGCATAAAAATAACCCATAAAAAATCACCTTTTTTTGTTTCTTTGCTTTTTGGCTTTTTTCTCGGACTTTTGCTTTTTCGGTCGGCTGAAAAATAAGCACAACAGAAGATATCCGCCGAAAACTATGATTCCTATATAATGAATCCACTGCATCATACCTGTGCCCGGCCAGATTTGTATTACAATATAGTTTGCAAGAATCCACAGACCTTCAAAAATAAAAAACAGCGCAACAGGCCTGAACACAGCAACGCTGTGGAAAAGAGGAGTGAAAAGCACAACTGCAACGGCAAAGCATACAAAAGCCGAAATAAAGGCTATCCACATAATATAACCACCGTCCTTAATATAATAAGTATATTAGAATATTTCGCTTGAGTCAAGCAATTTATATGCAATTAAACCAAGACGGGCGCAATAATAGAAGCAGTATTATAAAAAACAGAGCAAATAATCTTTCTTCATAATTAGTTTACAAAAAATACTCTTGACAATTTATCCATACGGTGGTAAATTATAACTACAGTTAGCACTCGGCATTACAGAGTGCTAACCGCAGAAATCGGAGGTGAATAAGCTTGGATGCCACATCAAGAAAGAGTAAAATACTTTGCAGTGTGGTCGAACAGTATATTCACACCGCCGAGCCAATCGGTTCAAAACAGCTTCTGGAGAACACCGACCTTTCGGTTTCTTCGGCAACAATAAGAAACGAGATGGCGTCGCTTGCCGAAGCCGGTTTTTTGCAGCAGCCGCATACTTCCGCTGGCAGAGTACCGACGCAGGAGGGCTACCGTCATTATCTTGACGTTGCCGCACAGCCGGTCGAACCGACATTAAAGGAAAAAGCGTTTGTGTTCAAGCAGATGTCCTCTAATGCCGACGACCCGGAGCATATTCTTGACAGTGCGGCTAAGGTGCTTTCGCAGCTGTCCTCATTTGCCTGCATTGCTACAACTCCTCCGCCGGAGGCAGTGAAAATTGCAAAGCTACGGCTTGTTCAGACAGGCAGACAGACGGCAATGACGGTTCTTGTCACATCAAGCGGAATGATAAAATACAGACTGTTCCGATGTGATTATATGCTGACGCCCGAGCTTGTAAAGGTGTTTGAAAGGCTGCTGAACGAGCGCCTCACGGGGCTTGCGCCCGAAGAGGTTACACCGGCGTTTGTCCAGAGTATGGCGGCAAGCTTTGGCGAGCTTGCAATGCTAATGCCGACGGTGCTGTCGAGCATAATGGAGCAGTGCAGCGAGATAAACTCAATGGATTTGCGTTGTCACGGCGAATCAAACCTGCTTTTCTGCAATGATTTCAAGCTCGACGATTTGCGCGGGATAATAAAGCTGCTCGGCTCTCACGAGCTTCTGGCGCATTTGCTGCTTCGTGCCGATATGAACAACGGTGTTCTGCTTGGTACGGAAACAAAAATTCCCGAGCTTTACAAATGCGCAGTGCTTGCGAAGCGTTACACGGTTGCTTCACAGCCGTCAGGAGCGATAGGAATAATCGCTCCGCTGAGAAATGACTATAAGAAAAACATCGGCAGATTACAGTATGTGGCAAGCGTGGCGGGAACGCTTATAAACGGCTTGCTGGAAACTTAGATTTGAGTTTTGAGGATACTCGTAACGAGTTATTGGCTCCCTCTGACGAGGGAGCTGTCGCCCATAGGCGACTGAGGGAGAGACGCTCGAATTACTGTGTTTTGGAATAGTATCTGCGTAGCTTTGCTCTCCCTCCGTCAGCTACGCTG
Organism: uncultured Oscillospiraceae bacterium; assembly: GCA_958448165.1. Lineage (GTDB taxonomy): Bacteria > Bacillota > Clostridia > Oscillospirales > Acutalibacteraceae > UBA7067. The sequence continues at coordinate 9,234 of CAUDCW010000008.1, read as the reverse complement.
ACACCTCCCTCGTCAGAGGGAGGCAAGGATACTATCCAACTTTTGCAAATAATCCTTAAAATTAGAAGTAAAGAGTTTTGAGATTTGAGTTTTAAGCTATTTTGAGCTATAAATAAGAAATAAGCTCTAAACTCTAAACTCCAAACTTACTAAATGTGATAACCATACAAATAATTATATAAGAGGTGTGATAAAATGGCGGAGATTGAAAAGGAAGAATCAACGGTTGCAGAACAGCCGGCAGACGCTGATGAAGTAAAAGAAGAAAAGTCCGAGAAATCCGACAAAAAAGAAAAAAAGGAAAAGAAAGATAAGAAGGTGGATAAGGCTGAAAAGGCACTTGAGGATATGAAAAAGGAGCTTGACGCTCAGAAAAATAATTATCTTCGTCTTGCCGCCGAATACGACAACTACCGCAAGAGGACAACAAACGAAAAGGCGTCTATTTATGCAGACGCAACGGCAAAAACGCTCGCAGAAATTCTGACGGTTGCCGACAGCCTTGAAATGGCGGTCAAAGCGGCAGAAAATGCTCCGGAGGAGTTTAAAAAGGGAATTGAGCTTGTAGCGGCGCAGATGGAAAGCGCGCTGATAAAGCTTAATGTTGAGAAATTCGGCAAGGCGGGCGAAAAGTTTGACCCTGAGCTTCACAATGCGGTTTCAAGGGTTGACGATGAGAGCCTTGAAGAAAACGTAATTGCGCAGGTGTTCCAGAGCGGATATAAAACAGGCGACAGAATAATCCGCCACGCAATGGTGCAGGTTGCAAACTGTGACTGATTCAGTCATTTAATATATATAAGAGGATAAATTAAATTAACAAAAAATTCGGGAGGAATTTATTATGGCAAAGACAATAGGTATAGACTTAGGTACAACAAATTCATGCGTAGCAGTTATCGAGGGCGGCGAGCCGGTTGTTATCGCAAACGCTGAGGGCGCAAGAACAACTCCGTCAGTTGTTGCTTTTTCAAAGACAGGCGAAAGACTTGTAGGTCAGGTTGCAAAAAGACAGGCAATCACAAACCCCGACAGAACAGTTTCTTCTATTAAGAGAGAAATGGGTACAGCTTATAAGGTGAATATTGATGGCAAAAGCTACACACCGCAGGAAATCTCAGCAATGATTCTTCAGAAGCTCAAGGCTGACGCAGAGGCTTACCTCGGCGAAACAGTAACACAGGCTGTTATCACAGTTCCGGCTTACTTCACAGACGCACAGCGTCAGGCTACAAAGGACGCAGGCAAGATTGCCGGTCTTGATGTAAAGAGAATTATCAACGAGCCTACAGCGGCTGCTCTTTCATACGGCGTTGACAAGGAAAACGACCAGAAGGTTATGGTTTACGACCTCGGCGGTGGTACATTCGATGTATCTATCATCGAGATGGGCGACGGCGTTCAGGAGGTTCTGGCTACCGCAGGTAACAACCGTCTTGGCGGCGACGACTTTGACCAGAGAATTATCGACTGGATGGTTCAGAGCTTCAAGGCTGAAACAGGCGTTGACCTCACAAGTGACAAGATGGCTATGCAAAGACTCAAGGAAGCCGCAGAAAAGGCTAAGATTGAGCTTTCAGGCGTAACACAGGCTGCCATCAATCTGCCGTTTATCACAGCAGATGCAACAGGTCCGAAACACCTTGACCTCACTCTGACAAGAGCAAAGTTCAACGAGCTTACAGCTGACCTTGTTCAGAAGACAATGGGACCTGTTAAAAACGCTTTGCAGGACAGCGGACTTTCAATCGGTCAGATTGACAAGGTATTGATGGTCGGCGGTTCTTCAAGAATTCCTGCTGTTCAGGAGGCTGTTAAGAACTTTATCGGCAAGGATCCGTTCAAGGGTATCAACCCTGATGAGTGCGTTGCTATCGGTGCGGCTATCCAGGCCGGTGTTCTCGGCGGCGAGGTTGACGGACTTCTCCTTCTCGACGTTACTCCGTTGTCACTCGGTGTTGAAACAATGGGCGGCGTTATGACAAAGATTATCGACAGAAATACAACTATCCCGACTAAAAAGAGCCAGATTTTCTCAACTGCTGCTGACAACCAGACTCAGGTTGAAATCAATGTTCTTCAGGGCGAAAGAGAATTTGCAAGAGATAACAAGCAGCTCGGTCTGTTCGCTCTCACAGGTATTGCTCCGGCTATGAGAGGTGTTCCGCAGATTGAGGTAACATTTGATATAGACGCAAACGGTATCGTAAACGTATCAGCTAAGGACCTCGGCACAGGCGCAGAGCAGAAGATTACAATTTCTTCAAGCACAAATATGTCCAAGGACGATATCGACAAGGCTGTTAAAGAAGCCGAGCAGTATGCCGCTGAGGATAAAAAGCGCCGTGAAGAGGTTGACGCAAAGAACGAGGCAGAAAACCTTTGCTATCAGGTTGATAAGCTCATTAACGAAAACGGCGACAAGATAAGCGAAGAGGACAAAACAAGCCTCAACACAAAGTCAGCCGCAGTTAAAGAGGCTATCTCCAAGAATGATATGGCTCTCGTTAAGACAGCCAAGGAGGCTCTTGAGAAGGAGCTTCAGAGCGTCGGCTCAAAGATTTATCAGCAGGCTGCGGCACAGCAGCAGGCACAGCCGAACCCGAACCAGGGTGGCGATGTTCCACCGACAGGCGGCAACGACGGCAATGTTTATGACGCTGACTTCAAGGATGTTGACTGATAAATTAAAACTTGCGTATTGCTTGGCAATATAGTAGAATAATGACTGAAAAATGCACAGATGCTCCCGCAAATGGGGGCTTCTGTGCAGTTTAGCACATATCTGGAGGCGAGATTTTGGCTGATAAAAGAGATTATTATGAGGTTATGGGAGTACCAAAGGGTGCCTCCGATGATGAAATAAAAAAAGCATTCAGAAAGCTTGCGAAGAAGTATCATCCGGACTTAAACCCAGGCGATAAGGAAGCCGAGGCAAAGTTCAAAGAGGTGAACGAGGCTTACGAGGTTCTTTCTGATAAAGACAAAAGAGCAAGATACGACCAGTTCGGCCATGCAGGCGTTGACCCGAGCTACGGCGCAGGTGCCGCAGGCGGAAGTCCGTTCGGACAGGACGTTGACTTCGGCGACATATTCAGCAGCTTCTTCGGCGGCTTTGGCGGCAGACGTCAGGCAAACCCAAACGCACCGCAAAGAGGAACAGATGTTGAGGCTACTGTTGCCGTCAGCTTTGAGGAAGCGGCAAAGGGCTGCCGCAAGGCCGTAAGCTATTATAATGTAAGCACCTGCACAGAGTGTAACGGTTCGGGTGCCGCAAAGGGCACAAGCCCCAAAACCTGTTCGGCTTGTCACGGCACAGGTCAGGTTACAATAAATCAGCGCACACCGTTCGGAGTTATTCAGACCTCAAGAGTCTGCGACGCCTGCCGAGGCAAGGGCAAGGTTATAGAGAAGAGATGCCCCAACTGTAACGGCTCGGGCAGGGTAAGAACAAAGCGAAGTGTAGAGATTGACATTCCAGCTGGTATAGCTGACGGTCAGGTGCTTAAGGTAGGCGGCCACGGCAACGCCGGTACAAACAACGGTCCTTACGGCGATCTGCACGTTTTTGTAAACGTCAGACCGCACACAATCTTTGAACGCAAGGGCGACGACGTTTGGTGCGAAATACCGATTACATTCACGCAGGCGGCGCTGGGCGGCGAGGTTACAGTGCCTACTCTTGACGGCAAGGTAAGCTACAGCATCCACGAGGGAACACAGCCGAACGATGTGTTCAAGCTCAAGGGCAAGGGCATACAGCGGCTCGGCGGAAAAAGCCGCGGCGACCAGTATGTAAGGGTAGTTATAGAGGTGCCGAAGAATTTAAGCCAGAAGCAAAAGGATTTGTTAAGGCAGTTTGACGGCACAACAGGCGACAAGAACTACCAGAAGCGCAATGGGTTTTTTGATAAGCTAAAAGGAATGTTTGAGTAGAGAGTTTTGAATTTGTAATCCGAAACGAGGTTGTAGGGAACTGGCTTGCCTGTTCCGGTTCGAGCCGCAGAGTGTTATATTCTATTCTGATTTTGTGAAGCATTGCAGTAAATATGCCTATCCCGGAACGGTCAAGACCGTTCCCTACGAACTAACAGCCTTGTTGCGATAAAATTTTTAATTCAGAGCCGCTTGCGGCGACAACCTTAACATTTGCCGCAGGCAAATATTTCATAGCGAAGCTATTTCATATTGCGGAGCAATATTTCACAAATCTCGTCAGGGATTTATTTCATTGAGCTAAGCGGCACAGCCGCACAGAAAGGCGGATTCTATGGATTGGACAGAAATTAAAATTGAGGTTTCACAGGCGGACAGCGAGCAGGCGCAGGCCATCGCCCATATGGCTGTGCCGTACGGAATTTATGTTGAGGACTATTCAAACCTTGAGTCCGAGGTGCTTGAAATAGCCAATATCGACCTTATTGACGAGGAGCTTCTTGAAAAAGACAGGGATAAGGCGATTATTCATATATATGTTTCGCCCGAGGATAACCCGACCGAGGCGACAATGTTTTTAAGCGAGCGTTACAACGCCGCAGGTATTAAGCACAGCATATCAACCGTATGCTGCAAGGAAGAGGACTGGCTGAACAACTGGAAGCAGTACTTTAATCCAATTGAGGTCGGCGAAAAAATCCTTATCCGCCCGACGTGGAGAGATGACTATGAGCCAAACGGCAGAGTTGTTTTAAACCTTGACCCCGGTATTGCGTTCGGAACGGGAACTCACGAAACGACAAGACTGTGCCTTGAGGCTCTTGAAAAATATGTAACCGCAGACACACAGATTCTTGACGTCGGCTGCGGCAGCGGAATTCTTGCCGTTGCGGCACTGCTGCTCGGCGCAAAGAGAGCCGTCGGCGTTGATATTGACGAGATGGCGGTTAAAACAGCAAAGGAAAACGCTGCTCTTAACGGAGTAAGCGACAAAATAGAAATAATTCACGGCAATCTTACCGATAAGGTCAGCGGAACATATAATGTTGTTGCGGCAAATATTGTGGCTGACGCAATTATCCTGTTGTCGGAGGATATAAAAAACTTTATGAGTGACGACGCTGTGTATATAATGAGCGGTATAATTGACAGCAGAGCCGACGATGTCAAAGCGGCAATTGCCGATTCGTTTGACATAATCGAAGAATACACCGAGAACGGTTGGTTCTGTTTTGTTGCCAAGGCGAAATAATACAACATATTTTTTAGAATAGTAATAATTTTGACATATTTTTCTGTTAAAATTATCTTGTTATATAGAATCAGCCGACAAATCACGGCGGCTGCTAACAGGAGGATAAAGCATTATGAAAAAACCAACCAAAAGAGAGCAAATTAATCTTATCTGCTCGGCGTTCCTTGTTTTAGGCTTCGGCGTATGCGCCTATTTCTTCTCGGCAATGTCGGGCAGTTCGTTGTCTGACAATATTGTAGGCAAGCTTGTTTATATGCTGATATTTGTTCTGTTCGGACTTATTCTGTTCTATGCAACAAGAATCGGCGACGGCAAGCAGGTAAAGCGCTTTAACATTTCGTCACTGATACTCGTTTGTCTGCCGGCACTTTACGTTATTCTGGCATACATGTTCGATTTTATTCCGCTTCACGCACAAATTGCAACAAGCAATTCTGTTGCGGCGGTTCTTGCCGGCGTTGCGCTTGGATACGGTCTTCCCTATACTTTCCTGAGCGGTTATGAGCTTCAGGAGGAACAGCCCGAGGAAGAAAAGGCTGACGGAGAGGACGCTGCGTCAGACAGCGACGAGGTTGACTATTCTACAATCAAGACTCTTGACCTTGAAGAAAAGACGGAAAATGCCGCTGAAAGCACCGAAGGTGATGAGTCGGAGGACAAAGCAGAGCAGGATAACGCAGCTGATATAAAGGCTGAAACAAGCGATGAAATTTCTGAGGATACCGCTAAGACGATAGAGAGTATTCTCAACGAAAAAACGGATAAATAATATTAAGGAGATTTACAGATGGCAGAATGTTCACATGACTGCGGCAGCTGCGGCGAGGACTGCCCGTCAAAAAAGGGACCCAAGGATTTTATCGAAAAGCTGAACGACGCCTCAAGCGTCAAAAAGGTTATCGGTGTTGTAAGCGGAAAGGGCGGCGTAGGCAAGTCGATGGTGACATCAATTCTTGCCGTTCTGTTTAACCGCAGAGGGTACAAGACCGCTGTTCTTGACGCAGACGTAACCGGTCCGTCAATACCGAAGGCGTTTGGCATAAAAGAAAAGGCAAAGGGCTGTGATTTCGGGCTGTTGCCTGTTACAACAAAAACCGGAATAGATGTGATGTCGGTCAATTTGCTTTTGCCGAACGAAACCGACCCGGTTGTATGGCGAGGACCGATTATTGCGGGTACGGTAAAGCAGTTCTGGACCGATACCGTGTGGAAGGATATTGACTATATGTTTGTTGATATGCCGCCGGGAACGGGCGATGTTCCGCTGACGGTGTTCCAGTCTATACCTGTTGACGGCATTGTTATAGTGACTTCTCCGCAGGAGCTTGTTTCGATGATAGTCGGGAAAGCCGTAAAAATGGCAAAGATGATGAATATTCCGATTCTCGGCGTTGTCGAGAATATGAGCTATTTTGAATGTCCCGACTGCGGCAAGCGCCACAGCATATACGGCGAAAGCCATATTGAACAGGTTGCCGCTGATTTTGGCGTTGACGTTATTGCAAAGCTGCCGATTGACCCGCAGATTGCAAAGTGTGCCGACACCGGAACGATAGAGCTTTTCAATCTCGACTGCCTTGACAGTGCGGCTGATGCTATTGAAGATAAAACAAAATAATACCGATAAAAAATCGGCAGCAGTAAGCTTTTGTGCGTTACTGCTGCCTTTTTGTTTCTATGATTTTGTGTTGCTGAAATTAATTCTCAAACCAATCTGCGGTCGGCAGACACTGCCGATACCGCCCGGTTTAAACTCAATATTCACCGTGATAAGGCTTTGATATAATCCTGCGATTGCTTACAGTGTCGCTCAGTGCTTCTTCATTCTGTAAAGCTGCATATCGCCTGCCTTGCCTATCATTGTGTAATCGTCACCCATAAATGTTGTCAGGTCGTCTGCGTTTTTCTCAACGTCCAGACGGTAAACGAGCATATATTCTGTCTTTTTGCTCTTGTCATAGTAATTGGGGTACTGATACAGGTTCTTGAACTGATACATATGCGGAATATAATATCCGTTTGCCGTAACCTCGGCATCCTTTGGTATGGTGTTTATAAGCTCGGTGTATTGTCTGTTCATATCGCTGTTGGTGTTTGCTATGTCAATATAGTATGCACTTCTCGGGAAGATGAGAGAAAAGCTCATTACAATTGACATTGAAAGCCCGAATATAAGGATTTTGTTTTGAGTGCTGCGCTTTGCCTCGGAGATAACAACTATTGTCATAAATATTATCAACGCAGCCGCACCGTATGTGTATTGAAAACCAATATCATACTGATACTTCCAGTTTGACATAAGGTCAACGGCAAGCATAGGAACAAACAGCACAAGCATAGACTTTTTCTCGCTCAGGAACGGTGCAAACGCAACAGGCAGAAGCATCCATACCATAAAGAGAATTTTATCCCTCGTGAACACCTGTGAAAGCAGATAGCCGAAGTCTGACAGGCAATTCTTGACTACTGCACCGAGGCCACTTTCACCTGACGCCATATAATTCTGAAGTCTGTCGTCCATTATTCCGTCGCCGAGCGCCGCAACAACGGAGCTTGCGATAAGAAAGTACAAAACAGCGCCGGCGAGCATAGCCGCACCGAAGATATATTTTTTGCGGACAAGAATGACGAAAAGAGCTATCGCCATAATGTATATTGCGGCGTCCTCTTTAACGGTTAATGTGAGTACGCAGAAAACGGCGGAGCCGATGAGGTTGTCCTCTAATATGAAATATATCGCCCACAGGATAAGGACGGTCAGGAATTTATTCTCGTGGAAGTCGTAAAGACAGCCGTTTGCAAGTGACGGGAAAAAGAAGTACATAAGGCTGATAACAACGGTGATGCTCTGCGAAAGCTTAAAGTGCCTGCATATAAGCACAACAGGGATTACACCGATTGCAACAAACGCCGCCTGAATTACCAGCAGTGTTTCGGGTCTTGGGCAAATCATATAAAACGGCAGCAGCAGATAATAAAACGGGCTGAAATGCACGCCGAAGTGCGACAACAGCATGTTGCGCTCGACGGTTGTATCGGCAAGACCCGTTGTGCGCATATTTTCAAACATCTGCGTGAATATTCCGAAATCGAAATTGTGTGACATATATGCGCTGTAGCGTGCTATGCAAGCGGCTGATACTATGACGGTGAACACAACAATGCCTACGCCTGCCGTTGTCCACACCGCAAATTTCGGCAGAGAAATGCTTGTAATGTTCAGCTTGTCGCCCTTGCATATCCAGGCTGTTATAAAAATCATAACAAAGGCAACCGCAATGTTCATATATATGTTTGCGGTGTTTTCGTTTCCAAGCTCACTGCCCTTAAATGCAAGCGCACTGCCGAAAAGAACAGCGGAAACCAGAAGTCCGCAGGGAACAAGCTGCTTGTTTTTTAATATAACGGACACCAGAATAAGAAGAACAAAAACCGTGGCGGTTGCGCCGAGAAGCACTGAAAGGCTCATATGTGAAATAAAGGAGAGGTCCTTGTAATTGCCTTCCGTTGTAACAAGCGTCATAAAGCTGCCAAAGCAGAATCCGGCACACAGTGCGGCGAAAATATAGTCAATCGGCATAAAGTCAAAAAAGCGTTTTACCGCCTCTGCAACAGTATCGAGTGAGGATTTATCAGCTTGTTCGGGTTGCTCGGAGCTGATTTCGTCGCAAGCGTCGGGAATTGCGACTGATTGCGCTTCCGTTTCGCCTGCCCCCTCTGCTTCAAGGTTCGAAATCAAGGCGTCACATTCGGCAAGTATGGTTTCGGTTTGCGCCAATATATCTTCACCATCGTCAGATACATAGTCGCTGACCGCTGAAATGCTCTCTTCGTCAGTCAATTGCGGCGATATGCCGTCCGAAGAGCCCGCCTTAATTGTCAGCTTTTTGTTGTCGTCCATAAAAATCACGTCCTATAAAGTCTTACCTTATAATGTTACATTAATCGGCATATTTTTTCAACTTATTTTTTATTTTTGCGTATAAAAACAGTGTAGGATTACAATTGATGTGTTACAAAAGAGCGAGGTAACAAAACCGTCG
>CAUDCW010000007.1 GCA_958448165.1 uncultured Oscillospiraceae bacterium | reverse complement strand
TTTTTTCAAGACTTTTCTTCGCTCTCTTGCGACAGCTTCACTATTATATCAACTTGGCTCTTGGTTGTCAAGGGTTTTTTCAATATTTTTTTATTTTTACCGTATTTTCAGAATATGCTCCACATCAGATAATGTTTTTATTTTATAATCCGTGCTTAAGTGCCTCGGAACGAACCCTGTAAATGAGCTTTTCTACGTCTTCAAGCGTGTTCACCCTGCCGGATTCGCCGCGAAACGCAGCAGCACCGTGGAATCCCTTGAGATACCACGCTATATGCTTTCTCGCCTCTCTTATACCTATACGCTCGCCCTTGTACTCGCAGGCAAGCCTGATGTGGCGATACATAACCGAGAGCCGTTCATCTATTGACGGCGGCACTATAAAAGTATCTCTGTCAAACCATGCGTTAATCTGCCTGAAAATCCACGGATTGCCGAGTGCTCCTCTGCCGACCATAATGTAATCGCAGTTCGTCTGCTCATACATTGCCGCAGCACTTTTTGCGTCAACAATGTCGCCGTTTCCTATTACGGGGATACTGAGGGCAGATTTTACCTCTGCGATTATATCCCAGTCGGCGTTGCCGCTGTAAAACTGCTCTCTTGTTCTTCCGTGAATCGTCAGGGCGGCGGCGCCGTTATCCTCACAGTATTTTGCAACCTCAAGCGCATTGACACTGTCATTGTCCCAACCCTTGCGGATTTTTACAGTAACCGGAATATCAACAGCTTTCTTCACTGCCGACACAATCTCACCGCAAAGCTTCGGGTTTTTCATAAGAGCGCACCCACTGCCGTTGCCGCTTATTTTGGGTGCAGGACACCCCATATTTATGTCTATAATATCAGGCGAATACTGCAATGCAAATTTAGCCGCATACGCAACCGTATCCGGCTCGTCACCGAAAAGCTGGACAGCCGCGGGGCAAGGCGAATTCTCGACCACCATAAGCTGAGCCGATTTTTCGCTGTTATAAGAAATTCCCTTTGAGCTTACCATTTCGGTCACAACATAAGATGCGCCGAAGTCGGTGCAGATTTCTCTGAACGCCCGGTCTGCAACCCCTGCCATGGGCGCAAGAGCAGCATTTCCCTTTATTACAACATTGCCTATCTTCATCGTTTCTCCCCATTCTCTGAAAGACTATTTGCTTTCCCTTGAAGCAGTATATGCGTCAGTTTCAACACCATCCGATGCATACTGCATATGATTATAAACCGAAATCAAAAAGTCGTCGGGATAAGTATTGTCCAGAAATTCCTCAAACGCATTCTGCGGCTCTACACCCTGATGTCGGGCTGTCATTCTGTTAACAGCAATGGATGAAATCCATATATTAACAAGCATTGCAATCAAGAGAATCCATGTAAGCGGATACCCGACCTTATTCGGAATCGCTTCGACCAGCTTGGACACCCACGGGTAGATGAATTTCATCCACAGCATCGCAAGGAAGCCCCATATCCCGGCATATAGCAGACACGTCCTGCCGTTTAGATTACCCCACATATTGCTGTAGTCCCACGAAACAGTGCCGATAAAGGTTTCCTGATACCAGCTGCACAGATATTCGCTTGCTGCTCCGATAAACGAACCGCACAGGAACGTCCAGAAATCACGTTTATTTCTCAGCCAATAAAGGCATACGGTGACCAGAACGACACCGACACCGTAAACGGGATTAAACGGTCCGTAAATTACACCCTGACGCGACTCGTATCTGTGGTCAACAATAAGGCAGAAAATAACCTCGCAGACTACGCCTAAAAAACTTCCGACAAGGAAAATCCAGACGAGCTTATAGAAATTAATTCCGCTTGCAAAGCTTTTCTTGCGTTTGTTAAGCTTTATTTTCTTATTATTGCCGTTGTTTTCCGGCAGATTATCTTGCTTGTCAGCCGCCGGCTGCTCCGGCACTTTAGTTTTAGCTTCTGAGATCATCAATCAGGCAACCTTCCCTTCATTCAGTGTTATATAAAATTATAAATGGTAGAGAGTGATATGTCAAATTAACGGCATCAACTCAACCAGAACCAATCAACAACAAAAGGGGCTTAAATCAAAAGACTTAAGCCCCATATAGTTAATTTAATTGACTACAGTTATAGTATTAAATTACTCGTTGATTGCAGTAACAACGCCTGAACCAACTGTTCTGCCGCCCTCACGGATAGCAAAACGAAGACCCTCTTCAATAGCGATCGGAGTGATAAGCTCAACGTCCATCTCTACGTTATCACCAGGCATACACATCTCTGTGCCTTCCGGAAGAGAGATTACACCTGTAACGTCAGTTGTTCTGAAATAGAACTGCGGGCGGTAGTTGTTGAAGAACGGAGTATGACGGCCGCCTTCATCCTTTGTAAGAACGTAAACCTGACCGTGGAACTTTGTGTGCGGGTGAATTGAACCCGGCTTTGCAAGAACCTGGCCTCTTTCGATCTCTGTTCTCTGTACACCACGGAGAAGTGCGCCTACGTTGTCGCCTGCCTCTGCATAGTCAAGAGTCTTTCTGAACATCTCAAGACCTGTAACAACAACTTTTCTCTTCTCGTCTGTAAGACCAACGATTTCAACTTCCTCGTTAACCTTGATAACGCCTCTCTCAACTCTACCTGTAGCAACTGTACCACGACCTGTGATTGTGAATACGTCCTCAACAGGCATAAGGAACGGCTGGTCAGCCTTACGCTCCGGAGTCGGGATATAATCGTCAACAGCGTCCATAAGCTCGTGAATGCACTTGTACTCAGGAGCAGCAGGATCCTTTGAGTCGCTTGAAAGAGCAACATAAGCAGAACCACGGATGATCGGTGTGTCGTCGCCCGGGAACTCATACTCATCAAGAAGCTCACGAATTTCCATCTCAACGAGGTCGAGAAGCTCTTCGTCGTCAACTTGGTCTGTCTTGTTCATGAATACTACGATATAAGGAACACCAACCTGTCTTGAAAGAAGGATGTGCTCTCTTGTCTGCGGCATCGGGCCGTCAGCAGCTGAAACAACAAGGATAGCGCCGTCCATCTGAGCAGCACCAGTGATCATGTTCTTAACATAGTCAGCATGACCCGGGCAGTCAACGTGTGCATAGTGACGCTTGTCGGTTTCGTACTCAACGTGAGCTGTGTTGATTGTGATACCACGCTCTCTCTCTTCAGGAGCCTTATCGATGTTTGCATAATCCTCAAAGCTTGCCTTACCCTCAAGGTTCAATACCTTTGTGATAGCAGCTGTAAGAGTTGTCTTACCATGGTCAACGTGTCCGATTGTACCAATGTTAATATGCGGCTTATTTCTTTCAAATTTTTCTTTTGCCATTGGAATATCCTCCCTTGATAAAAAAATTATAAGAATATGGTCTTATACCTATTTTAGCAATTTTGAATGAAAATTGCAAGCGTATTTTAAAAATTATTCCTCAGTTTTCTTGCGGGCTGTGATAATAGCCTCTCCAACCGACTTCGGAACTTCAGCATAGTGGCTCGGCTCCATTACATACTGACCGCGGCCCTGAGTCTTTGAACGCATATCTGTTGCATAACCGAACATCTCGGAAAGCGGAACAAAAGCGTTGATTCTCTGAGCGCCGTTTTCTGCCTCCATGCCCTGAATCATACCGCGGCGAGAGTTGAGGTCGCCGATAACGTCGCCCATGTACTCCTCCGGTACGATAACGGTAACCTTCATGATAGGCTCAAGAAGAACCGGGTCTGCCTTCTGCATAGCTTCCTTGAATGCCATTGAACCGGCAATCTTAAATGCCATTTCAGATGAGTCAACCTCGTGGTATGATCCGTCGTAAAGCTCAACCTTAACGTCAACAACATTGTATCCTGCAAGAACACCGCTGAGCATTGCGCCCTGGATACCCTGGTCAACAGCTGGGATATATTCCTTAGGAATAGAACCGCCGACGATTGAGTTTACAAACTCATAGCCCTTGGTCGGGTTAGGCTCAATTCTGATCTTAACATGACCGTACTGACCCTTACCGCCTGACTGTCTTGCATACTTCTTGTCAACATCTGCATTTTTGCGGATTGTTTCCTTGTATGCAACCTGAGGCTTACCGATGTTAGCCTCAACCTTGAATTCACGAAGAAGTCTGTCAACAATAATCTCAAGGTGAAGCTCACCCATACCTGCGATGATTGTCTGACCTGTTTCCTCGTCTGTATATGCCTTGAAGGTCGGGTCCTCTTCAGCGAGCTTTGCAAGAGCAATGCCCATCTTTTCCTGACCTGCCTTTGTCTTAGGCTCGATTGCAACTCTGATAACAGGCTCCGGGAACTCCATTGACTCAAGAATAACAGGGTGCTTCTCGTCACAGAGAGTGTCACCTGTTGTTGTATTCTTCAGACCAACGGCAGCTGCGATATCACCAGCATAGCAGGTGTCGATATCTTTTCTGTCATTAGCGTGCATCTGGAGAATACGGCCAACTCTTTCATTTGTATCCTTTGTTGAGTTGTAAACCGTTGAACCGGCTGTAATCGTACCCGAATAAACTCTGAAGAAGCAGAGCTTACCAACAAACGGGTCTGTTGCAATTTTGAATGCGAGAGCCGAGAACGGCTCTTCATCTGAAGAATGACGAACTGTTTCTTCGTCGGTATCAGGGTTGATACCCTTGATAGCCGGAACGTCTGTCGGAGCCGGCATATAGTCAACAATAGCGTCAAGAAGCTTCTGAACGCCCTTGTTTCTGTAAGAAGTACCGCAGGTTACCGGTACCATTGTGTTGGCGATTGTGCTCTTTCTGATTGTAGCCTTAATCTCTTCCTCAGTAAGCTCCTCGCCGTTGAAATATTTCTCCATGAGCTCCTCGTCCTGCTCTGCAACATGCTCGATAAGCTCATCGTGATATTTCTGTGCAATCTCCTTGAGATCGTCAGGAATTTCTTCCTCTCTCATATCTTTGCCGAGATCATCGTAATAAACCTCTGCCTTCATCTTGATAAGGTCGATAATTCCCTTGAATTCATCCTCAGAGCCGATAGGCAGCTGAATCGGAACTGCGTTACATTTAAGTCTGTCCTTCATCATCTGGACAACTCGGTAAAAATCTGCGCCCATGATGTCCATCTTGTTTACATAAACCATTCTTGGAACACCATAGTTATCGGCCTGACGCCAAACTGTTTCAGACTGAGGTTCAACGCCGCCCTTTGCACAAAGAACAGTTACCGAACCGTCGAGAACTCTAAGTGAGCGTTCAACTTCAACTGTGAAGTCAACGTGTCCCGGTGTGTCGATGATGTTGATTCTTACATCCTTGCCCTTGCTGTCTTTCCAGAAGCAGGTTGTAGCAGCAGATGTAATGGTGATACCTCTTTCCTGCTCCTGTACCATCCAGTCCATAGTTGAAGCGCCGTCGTGGGTTTCGCCTATTTTATGGTTGATACCGGTGTAGAAAAGGATACGCTCTGTAGTAGTTGTCTTACCGGCATCAATGTGAGCCATGATACCGATATTTCTTGTTTGTTCAAGAGACACCCTTCTGCCCATAAAATCCTCCTTGATTTATTACCATCTGTAGTGTGCAAACGCCTTGTTAGCCTCTGCCATCTTGTGTGTGTCGTCACGCTTCTTAGCTGCGCCGCCTGCACCGTTGATTGCGTCGAGGATTTCGCCTGCAAGTCTTTCTTTCATTGTTTTTTCACTTCTGGCTCTTGCATATGTCGAGATCCAGCGCAGACCGAGTGTCTGTCTTCTCTCAGGGCGAACCTCCATAGGAACCTGGTAGGTTGCACCGCCGACACGGCGAGCCTTAACTTCCAATACAGGCATTACGTTTTCCATAGCCTGCTCAAAGACCTCAAGGGCCTCTTTTCCTGTCTTTTCGCTGATGATGTCGAACGCACCGTAAACAATCTTCTGTGCTACGCCCTTTTTGCCGTCATACATAATGCTGTTGATAAGACGGGTAACGAGCTTTGAATTGTAAAGCGGATCCGGCAATACATCGCGTTTTGCTATTGAGCCTCTTCTTGGCACTTTACTTCCCTCCTTCACAAAATAAGAGATATCATAGGTACTCGAAAGCGACAAACTCCCGTTGGCCAATACAAAAGGCTTCCTATATATAAAAGCACATTTGTATTGTACTGGTTTAATTTAATTTTAAAACCTTATCCTTGGGTAGCTGCCAATTCCTTATTATTTACCTGCCTTAGGACGTTTTGCACCGTACTTGGAACGAGCCTGCATACGCTTTGCAACACCCTGTGCGTCAAGTGTTCCTCTGATGATGTGGTAACGCACACCAGGGAGGTCCTTAACTCTACCGCCTCTGATAAGAACAACTGAGTGCTCCTGCAGATTGTGGCCTACGCCCGGGATATAGGAACTGACTTCGATACCGTTGGAAAGTCTTACTCTGGCAATCTTTCTGAGAGCTGAGTTAGGCTTTTTCGGGGTAGCTGTCTTAACAGCAGTACAAACACCTCTTTTTTGCGGGGAGCTCTGGTCAATAGCCTTGCGCTTCTTGGCGTTCCATCCCTTCAAAAGTGCCGGTGCCTTTGCCTTCTTTTCAGAAACCTCACGACCCTTGCGAACCAATTGGTTAAAGGTTGGCATAATCTTCCTCCTTTCAGATTTTCTGTGCGCATTTTATTATGCGCCGCAACTGCGCCAATATTACACTTATCGGTAATAGACACAATTTTTCTCAAGCTTATGCGGTTTTTAAACACATTTTACAGAATTCAAGCCGTAAAATGACCACTGCTCGACAATTATTTATTCTAACACGCAAGTCCCCGTTCTGTCAACAAATTTTTTTGATTTCACTGCGTTTTTACGGCAATTCAGCGGTATTGTGCGGCGATGCCGCAGTGCGGAGTTTGAGAAAGTTTTAAGAGTGAAGATATGGTATCGCCGCAAGCGGCAGCGACCACAACTTCACTCTCAACACTCCAGGCTGCGGTGCTTGCACCGCTAAACACTAATTTACCTCATTTCTTCTCCGAACGCATCTTCGC
Organism: uncultured Oscillospiraceae bacterium; assembly: GCA_958448165.1. Classification (GTDB taxonomy): domain Bacteria; phylum Bacillota; class Clostridia; order Oscillospirales; family Acutalibacteraceae; genus UBA7067. Next base: position 125,680 of record CAUDCW010000007.1, on the reverse strand, counting down.
CTTGAACACGAAAATCGAAGCCGCAAACACAACTGCCGCCCATGCGGAAAGATACAGCACACTCAGTGCCACACCATCACCTGAGCCTGAAAGCAGCGTTCTTGAAGCCTTGACAGCGTGATAGAACGGGAACACTTTTGCTATGTCCAGTATAACTCCTCCCATTACGTCAACCGGCATCCAGACTCCGCCGAGAATCGGCGCAAGCGAAACAATTATCGAGGAAATACCGGGTGATGATTTCTCATTAAACAGTGAGCCGAAAATTGTTCCAAAGCCGATAAACATAAATATTGTCGGTATATGCACAAGCATACTAAGCAGCATCTTCAGAACATCAAAGCTCTCTCCCATAACAGCGCCTATCACAAGCGACGATACAAAATTAACCGCAAGCTGAGCCACGGCGATTATGACAAGCGGCAGAGTGTAGCCTATGATAAAATCTACCGACTTCATCGGCGATGCGAACAATCTGCTGAGAAGTGCGCTTGTCCTGTCCTTTGAAATCAGCAAAGCCGAGAACAGCATCACAAACGCAAGACCGAACACAGCCGTTCCTGCACTCTGATTCTGCACCGTAAAGACCTCATTGCCTGCCTCTTTTGGTATGCTCTGTCCGATAAAGCTCATAATCACGAGCATTACAAGCGGAAATCCAAGACAGAATATGTAGCTTAGCGGATCTCTTATAAGTTCTTTTATGTTTCTTGACGCAAATGCTTTAATTCTCATAAATAATTCTATCTCCTCGCATATTTATTTTTCATATAAAACCTTTCTCCTCAATGAAAAGGCGGCGTTCGTACTGCTGAATGTTATTCTCTATTCACTGCGGAGCTTGAACCTCCTGCAATCTTCACAAACGCATCCTCAATACTTTGCGTGTCGGTGTTCTTCATAATCTCTTCGGGAGTGCCTACCGTAACCAGATTTGAGTTAATCATAACACCGATTCTGTCGGACAGGCTCTCGGCTTCCTCCATATAGTGCGTGGTGAGGATTATCGTCATTTTGCCCTTTAACGAACGCACAAGCTCCCAGAGTTCCCGTCTTGCAAGCACGTCAAGTCCGAGCGTCGGCTCGTCGAGGAACAGCACCTTCGGCTGTGTGATAAGCGCCATTGCAATGCTCAGCTTTCTCTGCCAACCGCCCGAAAGCGTTTTTGCACGCTGGTTTTCGTATTCACCAAACGACAGCTTTTCTATCATTTCGGCTGTCCTTGATTTAGCCGTTTCTCTGTCCATACCGTAAATTCCGGCAATCATCATCAGGTTTTCACGCACCGTCAGGTTCGGCGCAACAGCCGTTTCCTGCGTTGACAAATTGATAAGCTCTTTCACCTCGCTGCTCTGTGTCAGCACGCTTTTGCCAAGAATATAAGCCTCGCCGTCATTCGGCTTCAAAAGGCAGGTGAGCATTTTTATCAGCGTTGTTTTGCCTGCGCCGTTGACGCCCAGCAGAGAAAACAGCTCTCCCTCCCTGATTTCAAGGCTCAGGTGATTAACCGCCGTTTTGTTTCCGAATCGTTTTGTGATTCCGTCAATTTTTATTGCGTTCATTCCTCTGTATCCCCCTTCTTCGGAAATATCTTATTCGTAAAGTCCGATATCCACTTCAATTTTACCAAAGCGATTCCCTGTGCCTCATCACCGAGAATTAAAATTTTATCTCCCGGATGAATGTCAAAAACCTCTCTCGCTTTAATCGGTATCACTATCTGTCCTCTTTCACCAACCGTAACGGCGCCGAAAATGTGCCTGCCGTCCTTTTCAGTGCCGTTTACTTCGTCAACGTTTATTTCGCAGTTGACAAGCTCATCAATTGAAACCTTATAAAGCTCCGACAGCTTCTGACAGTTGATAATATCCGGCAGAGCGTCACCGTTTTCCCACTTTGCCACCGCCTGCCGAGAAACACCGAGCTTTTCCGCAAGCTTCTCCTGACTCAGGTTATGTTTTTTCCTCAGGTTCTTCAAATTCATATCAATCATATTTGTGTGCCTCCTGCAGATTATTGTATCACCTTTATTTCGCCTTTACCAGCAATTCACGCTGACATTTATGTTAATCCTGGTTGCGTATTCACCGCAATCGCGAACTGAATTTTCATACTTATACAAAGCATATGTTCAGGCAGTCCTCATTTGTAAAGCTTCAAAAGGGAATTCCGGACACAAAGCTTTCAAAGTAATGTTATCACAAGCACTTGTGAAAAATTCTTGTAAGAAAAAGACGAATTTCTTGTATAATTTGACTTCTTATACAAAAACTTCAATAATTTTTTTGTGATTTTTTCACTACACATTGACAAATAAATGTAGTATAATAGACACAGGTTTAAATTATGCATACCAAAAAGCGTATTTTTAATCTGATTTTTTGTATCCTATTACCGAAAGGAGTTAATTTATTATGGCAATTGACAAGATTTTAGCTGAAAGAAAAGACAAGTGTATATACAAGGACGGTAACTACACGGTTAAGGTATTTGACCATACATACCCGAAGGCCGATGTTCTTAACGAGGCTCTGAACCAGGCAAGAGTTGAAGAAACAGGTCTTAATATCCCGAAAATCAACGCAGTTTCCGTTGTTGACGGCAAATGGGCTATCACACTTGATTATATCGAGGGCAAAACGCTTCAGCAGCTTATGGACGAAAACCCCGACAAAATTGACGAGTATCTTGACAAGTTCGTTGATTTGCAGCTTGAGGTTCAAAGCAAGAGAGCACCGATGCTCAACAAGCTCAAGGACAAGATGAACAGAAAGATTTCGAGCCTGCAGGATATCAGCGCAACAATCCGCTATGAGCTGCACACAAGACTTGACAGCATGCCAAAGCACACCAAGGTTTGTCACGGCGACTTTAACCCGTCAAACATTATCGTTCAGGACGACGGCACAATGTATATTCTCGACTGGTCGCACGCAACACAGGGCAACGCCTCGGCTGATGCCGCAAGAACATATCTGCTCTTCTCACTCCACCAGCCGGAGCTTGCAGATAAGTATCTTAACCTTTTCTGCGAAAAGAGCGACACCGCAAAGCAGTATGTGCAGCAGTGGCTTCCGATTGTTGCCGCTTCACAGATGGTCAAGGGTGTTGAAGAGGAAAAAGAGTTCCTCGCAAAGTGGATTGACGTTGTTGATTACGAATAATCCCTGAAAAGCAAAAAATTACGGGTTGGCTCGTGTTGAGTCAACCCGTAAATTTGTGTTTAGCGGTGCTCGCGCCGCTAAACACAAATTTACTTCAAATTGCACTTGGTGGCACCAACCCTGTTCATTCAATATAGAAAAACCAAATCCGCTGTTCCACATCTGTCGGGAACAGCGGATCTTTATTTAAGCATAATATTCTATCAGCGGATAACCTCGTCGGCGATTGCGTCAGACGGTACAGACGCAGGAACATTTTCCTCAATCTGCACATCGCTGTAGCGGTGCATACCTGTACCTGCCGGAACAAGCTTACCGATAAGGACGTTCTCCTTAAGTCCGAGAAGCGGGTCAACCTTGCCCTTGATAGCGGCGTCGGTCAATACCTTTGTTGTTTCCTGGAACGATGCGGCAGACAGGAAGCTGTCTGTAGCAAGAGAAGCCTTTGTAATACCGAGGAGCGTCTGGGTGTAGGTTGCCTCCTGCAAGCCTTCCTCGCCGTTTGCGATTCTTCTTTGGATTTCTTCGTTTGCGGCGTAAAGCTCTGATTTGTCAACAAGTGAGCTCGGCAGCAGATTCGTGTCGCCGGCGTCCTCGATTCTTACCTTCTTCATCATCTGACGAACAATAACCTCGATGTGCTTGTCGTTAATATCAACACCCTGCATACGGTAGGTTCTCTGAACCTCCTGAATAAGATAATCCTGAACTGCGTCTGCGCCCTGGATTGCAAGGATATCGTGAGGATTCTTTGAACCCTCGGTTATCATATCGCCGGCTTTTATCTTCTGTCCGTCCTCAACCTTCGGTCTTGAACCGAACGGAATAAGGTAAGAGCGTTCCTCACCTGTTTCTTTATTATAAACAACAGCATGACGGTTGTTCTTGATTTCTTCAAAGCGAACGTCACCGTCAATCTCGCTGAGGATTGCAAGATGCTTCGGCTTTCTGCCCTCAAACAATTCTTCAACACGCGGAAGACCCTGTGTAATATCCTCAGCAGAAGCGATACCGCCCGTATGGAAGGTACGCATTGTAAGCTGTGTACCCGGCTCACCGATTGACTGGGCGGCGATAATGCCGACAGCCTCGCCGACCGTAACAGGCTGACCGTTTGCAAGGTTAGAGCCGTAGCACTTCTTGCAGACGCCGTGTTTTGCACGGCAGCCGAGAATTGAACGGATCTTAATTCTCTCTGTACCTGCGTTGACAATGATGTCGGCTTCTTTTTCGCCCATCATCTTGTCCTTTGAAACAAGAACGTTGCCGTTTTCGTCGCAGAAGTCCTCAAGCAGATAACGACCGAGAAGTCTTTCGTGCAGGCTCTCGATTGATTCCTTACCGTCGCGGATGTCGAACACCTCAAGGCCCTCGTGAGTATGACAGTCGTCCTCACGGATAATAACCTCCTGAGAAACATCGACAAGTCTTCTTGTAAGATAACCCGAGTCGGCTGTACGCAGTGCCGTATCGGCAAGACCCTTACGGGCACCACGGGATGAAATAAAGTATTCCATGATGTTAAGGCCTTCACGGTAGTTAGCTCTGATAGGAATTTCAATTGTTTTACCCGATGTATTGGCGATAAGTCCGCGCATACCGGCGAGCTGACGAATCTGGCTCATACTACCACGGGCACCGGAATCTGCCATCATAAATATCGGGTTGTATCTGTCAAGGTTTTCCTCCAACGCCTTTGTAACATCGTTTGTTGCCTTGCCCCAGATATCAAGCACCTGAGCATAGCGTTCGTCATTTGAAAGAAGACCCATCTTATAAAGGTTTCTTACGCTGTCAACGTCTTCCTCTGCCTTTGCAATTATCTCTTTCTTTGCAGGCGGAATTTTTGCGTCGATAACAGCTACCGTGATAGCGCCCTTGGTTGAATATTTGTAACCCTGTGCCTTAATATCGTCAAGCACACGGGCTGTGATTTCTGTTCCGTGTACCTTGATGCATTTATCAATAATCTGACCGAGCTGCTTTTTGCCCACAAGGAAGTCGATTTCATACTTAAACTCGTTTGCCGGGTCAGTTCTGTCAACAAAGCCGAGATCCTGCGGAATCGGCCTGTTGAAGATAATCTTGCCGACTGTAGTGTCAACAATAGCGTGCTTTTCAACGCCGTTTTTGGTGATAAAGCGTCTTACCTTAATCTTGGCGTGCAGGCTGATAACGCCTGTTTCATAAGCCATATATGCTTCTTCAACATTGCGGAACACCTTGCCCTCGCCCTTTTCTCCGTCCTTATCAAGTGTAAGATAATAAGAACCGAGAATCATATCCTGCGTCGGAACGGCAACAGGACGTCCGTCAGACGGCTTCAACAGGTTGCCTGCCGCAAGCATAAGGAATCTCGCCTCAGCCTGAGCCTCGGCAGACAGCGGAACGTGAACAGCCATCTGGTCGCCGTCGAAGTCGGCGTTATATGCGGTACAAACAAGCGGGTGCAGCTTGAGCGCTCTGCCCTCAACAAGAACAGGCTCAAACGCCTGAATACCAAGACGGTGAAGTGTCGGAGCACGGTTGAGAAGAACCGGGTGACCCTTGATTACAACCTCAAGAGCATCCCATACCTCCGGCTTCGCTCTTTCAACAGCCTTTCTTGCAGCCTTGATGTTCTGCACTGCCTTTGTTTCTACAAGCCTTTTCATAACAAACGGCTTGAACAGCTCCAGAGCCATTTCCTTCGGCAGACCGCACTGATACATTTTAAGCTCAGGACCTACAACGATAACCGAACGACCCGAGTAGTCAACACGCTTACCGAGAAGATTCTGACGGAAACGTCCCTGCTTACCCTTGAGCATATCGGAAAGAGATTTAAGCGCTCTGTTGTTCGGACCTGTAACAGGTCTGCCTCTTCTGCCGTTGTCGATAAGTGCGTCAACAGCCTCCTGAAGCATTCTCTTTTCGTTTCTTATGATAATATCGGGAGCTTCAAGCTCTAAAAGTCTTTTAAGACGGTTGTTTCTGTTTATAACACGGCGGTAAAGGTCGTTTAAGTCACTTGTTGCAAAACGGCCGCCGTCAAGCTGAACCATAGGACGGATATCAGGCGGAATAACCGGCACAACGGTAAGAATCATCCACTCCGGACGGTTGCCCGACAGACGGAACGCCTCGACAACCTCAAGTCTTTTGAGGATTCTTGCCTTTTTCTGACCCGATGCGTTTTCAAGCTCTTCCTTAAGCTCTGCCGACAGCGTCTCAAGGTTGATTTCCTCAAGAAGCTTCTTTATAGCCTCTGCGCCCATACCGGCTTCAAAATCGTCCTCATACTTTTCGCGCATCTCACGGTAGTCTTTTTCGCTTAAAATCTGCATCTTTGTCAGTCCGCGGACATCGCCCGGGTCTGTAACAATGTAGTTTGCGAAATAGAGAACCTTTTCGAGCAGACGGGGTGAGATATCAAGCATAAGACCGATTCTTGACGGAATACCCTTGAAATACCAGATGTGCGATACCGGAGCTGCAAGCTCGATATGACCCATTCTTTCACGTCTTACCTTGGACCTTGTTACCTCAACACCGCATTTATCGCAGATTTTGCCCTTATAGCGAATTCTCTTGTACTTTCCGCAGTGACATTCCCAGTCCTTTGTAGGTCCAAAGATGCGTTCGCAGTAAAGTCCGTCACGCTCGGGCTTGAGTGTTCTGTAGTTGATGGTTTCCGGCTTTTTAACCTCGCCGTATGACCATTCTCTGATTTTATCGGGAGAAGCAAGACCTATCTTAATCGATTCAAACACATTAAATTCCATTTATAAAGACCTCCCCTTCTTATTCCTCGTCACTGCCTGCACCGTCGCCGTAATCGTCAAACAAATCGGAGTCCTCTCTGTAGAACGCAGAGTCGTCGAGCATATTGTCGTCATCGTCCTCATTGTCAACGATATAGCTGTCAAATGTTTCGTCGGTTGCAACGGTTTCGCCAACCTCAAGCTCTTCATCGTCAGCGGCAACAGGAATATCGTCATCGTCAAAATTCTGACGCAGGTCAATCTCGTTATTGTCCTTATCAAGAACCTTAACGTCAAGTGCAAGCGACTGAAGCTCCTTGACAAGAACCTTGAACGACTCAGGCACACCTGACTGCGGAATGTTCTGACCCTTGACAATTGCCTCATAAGCCTTAACTCTGCCGACAACGTCGTCCGACTTGATTGTCAGGATTTCCTGCAGAGTGTAAGCAGCGCCGTAAGCCTCAAGTGCCCAAACTTCCATTTCACCGAAACGCTGTCCGCCGAACTGAGCCTTACCGCCGAGCGGCTGCTGAGTAACAAGCGAGTACGGACCGGTTGAACGCGCGTGAATCTTATCGTCAACAAGATGATGCAGCTTGAGATAGTACATATATCCGACTGTAACAGGGTTATCAAAGTATTCGCCTGTTCTGCCGTCCTTAAGCCATGTCTTGCCGTCCTCGCTGAGTCCTGCCTCCTTGAACGCCTCAAAGATGTCGGATTCGTGAGCGCCGTCAAATACAGGCGTCATAATGTGCCAGCCGAGAGCCTTTGCGGCGTAGCCGAGGTGAACCTCAAGCACCTGTCCGATATTCATACGCGACGGAACGCCGAGCGGGTTAAGAACGATATCAAGCGGAGTACCGTCCGGCAGGAACGGCATATCCTCAACAGGAAGAATTCTTGATACAACACCCTTGTTGCCGTGACGGCCAGCCATCTTGTCGCCGACAGAAATCTTTCTCTTCTGTGCAAGGTAGCATCTTACAACCTTGTTTACGCCCGGCTGAAGCTCGTCGTGGCTGTTTTCTCTTGTGAATACCTTAACGTCAACAACGATACCGCTCTCACCGTGAGGTACTCTGAGCGAGGTATCTCTTACCTCTCTTGCCTTCTCGCCGAAAATAGCTCTCAAGAGTCTTTCCTCGGCTGTAAGCTCAGTTTCACCCTTAGGAGTAACCTTACCTACAAGGATATCGCCTGCGTGAACCTCTGCACCGATATGGATAATACCGTTTTCGTCAAGGTCCTTGAGCATATCCTCGCCGACCTGCGGAATATCCCTTGTGATTTCCTCGGCACCGAGCTTTGTATCTCTTGCCTCTGTTTCGTATTCTTCTATATGAATTGATGTGTAAACATCGTCTCTTACAATTTTTTCGCTGATAAGAACAGCGTCCTCGTAGTTGTAGCCCTCCCAGGTCATAAAGCCGATGAGAGCGTTTTTGCCAAGGCTGATTTCACCGTGGTCTGTTGCAGGACCGTCGGCAAGAACATCGTTAGCCTTAACACGCTGACCCTTTTCAACAACAGGAATCTGGTTGAAGCAGGTGCCCTGGTTGGAGCGCATAAACTTTGTGATTGCAAACTCCTTCACTCTGCCGCTGTCATACTGAACCACAACCTTGTCTGCCGATACGCTCAGTACAACGCCATCCTCCTCGGACAGTACGCAAACGCCCGAGTCAACGCCTGCCTTGTATTCCATACCTGTACCGACAATAGGAGCCTCTGTCTTGAGAAGCGGCACAGCCTGACGCTGCATGTTCGCACCCATCAAAGCACGGTTTGCGTCGTCGTTTTCAAGGAACGGAATCATAGCCGTAGCAACGGATACAACCATCTTAGGCGATACGTCCATAAAGTCGAAGCGTTCAGCCTCAAGCTCGACAAATTCATCTCTGTAACGGCCGTTTACCTTTGCGTTTACAAAGCGGTTGTTCTCGTCAAGCGGTTCGTTAGCCTGAGCGACAATGAACTCGTCCTCAACGTCAGCCGTCATATAGATTGTTTCGTCGGTGACAATACCTGTTTCCTTGTCAACACGGCGGAACGGGGCTTCAATAAAGCCGTATTTGTTAATCCTTGCAAATGTTGCAAGATAAGAAATAAGTCCGATGTTAGGTCCTTCAGGCGTTTCGATAGGACACATTCTGCCGTAGTGGCTGTAGTGAACGTCACGAACCTCAAATCCTGCACGGTCTCTTGAAAGACCGCCCGGACCAAGGGCTGAAAGACGTCTTTTGTGTGTAAGCTCGGCAAGAGGGTTTGTCTGGTCCATAAACTGTGAAAGCGGTGAAGAACCGAAGAACTCCTTGATAGCCGCAGTTACGGGTCTTATATTGATGAGTGAGTTCGGGGAAAGTCCGTCTGTATCCTGCGCCTGCAAGGACATTCTCTCTCTGATAACTCTTTCAAGTCTTGAGAAGCCTATTCTGAACTGGTTCTGCAAAAGCTCGCCGACGCTGCGGATACGGCGGTTGCCGAGATGGTCGATATCATCGGTGTTTCCTACACCGCAAGCCAGGCAGTTCATATAGTTGATGCTTGAGAATATATCGTCAATTGTTATGTGATTCGGGATTAGCTCTGCTTTTCTTGCTCTGAGGGCTTCCTTAAGAGCCTCCTCGTCATCGCCGCACTGCTCCAGAATCTCACGAAGAACGGCAAAGCAGACCTTCTCGTTAAGCTCGCACTCTTCCTCGGCGTCAAAGCTGACATACTTTGAAATGTCAACCATACCGTTGGAGATAACCTTTACCTCCTTGCCCTCGACATCGAGGTAAGCGATATTTACGCCTGCATCCTCAATTTCCATTGCAAGGTCCTTGCCGATAACATCGCCGGGCATAGCCATAATCTCGCCTGTCATCGGGTTAACGATTGGCTGAGAAAGTCTGTTACCCTTGAGCCTGTCGGCAATGCCGAGCTTTTTGTTGTATTTATATCTTCCGACACGGGACATATCATATCTTCTCGGGTCGAAGAAAAGGTTGTTTATATGTGTGCGTGCGCTGTCAACCGTGGGCGGTTCGCTCGGGCGAAGCTTGCGGTAAACCTCAAGCATACCCTCTTCAACGCTCTTGCAGTTGTCCTTCTCGATTGTGGCGAGCATTCTTTCGTCCTCGCCGAAGTAGTCGAGGATTTCCTGATCCGTGCCAAGACCGAGCGCTCTGATAAACACCGTGATAGGAATTTTTCTGTTCTTGTCAATTCTTACATAGAAAACGTCGTTCACGTCGTTTTCATACTCAAGCCAGGCGCCTCTGTTCGGGATAACCGTGTTCGAGAACAGCTTTTTACCTGTCTTGTCATATTCCATTTTGTAGTAAACGCCCGGCGAACGAACGAGCTGAGAAACAATAACTCTTTCTGCGCCGTTGATAACAAATGTACCGCTCGGGGTCATCAGGGGGAAGTCACCCATAAACACGTTTGACTCCTTGATTTCACCTGTTTCTTTGTTCAGAAGACGTGCGGTAACACGCAGGGGTGCTGCAAATGTAGCGTCCCTCTCCTTGCACTCGATAACGCTGTAATTTGGATGGTCAACATCCAGAGTGTAGTCAACAAAGTCCAGAACAAGGTTTCCGTTGTGGTCGGTAATACCCGAAACATCTCTGAAAACCTCTTTCAGCCCTTTTTCCAAAAACCACTGATAGGATTTTTTCTGCACCTCAATGAGGTTAGGCATTTCGATGACCTCATCAATTTTTGCAAAGTTCATCCTCTCTCTGCTGCCAAGTTTAACAGGCTTGACATTTACCATTGGGCGTTCACTCCATTCCAAAAAATTCAAATAATTAACAGTCGGCACAGCTCACACGGCAGTTCCGAAAAAAACGGCCGATGATTAAAGCCAATTGAATTTAAAAAAACACTTGATTTTTTGTAAATTCTGTGCTAATATTTCCGCATAGACTAACGGAAACAGGCACTCTATGCCATTATGTTGCATTTTACAAGTATATATCAAATCAAATGGCTTGTCAATAAAATTTGCGAAAAAACTTTAAAAACAGCAAAAAATTCACCGCAGTGGGGCAAAATCCGCTGCGGTTTCTTTTTTAGAATTAAATTGTACGCCCGGCAACGTTGTGCGTTTCTTGCTAAACAACCCTTGTAAAGAAGAAGTATATAAGCCCGTAAATTACAGATGCAAGCGTGCCGTAAACTATAACCGGACCTGCGATAATAAACATCTTTGCGCCCAGTCCCAGCACATATCCCTCAGCCTTGAATTCAATAGCAGGAGCGACCACCGAGTTTGCAAAGCCCGTTATCGGCACAAGACTGCCTGCACCTGCGTGCTTTGCTATCTTCTCATACCAGCCGACAGCCGTCAGCGCAGCGCCGAGGAACACCATACTGACCGACACAACAGCCGAGGCTGTGTCCTTGTCAAGTCCTGCCGCCTTGTATAAATTAAGAAGCACCTGCCCTATCACGCAAAATCCGCCGCCGAACAAAAACGCCTTTACGCAGTCAAGCACAATCGGACTGTTCGGCGACGCTTTTTCCGCCATTTTTGCATATTCCTGTTTTGTTACCTTCATCCGTTTCACCTCAGATGTAGTGTGTGCGTAATTTCTGAGGTTATGCGCAAGGAAACGCCATAAGCAACAGCCGCCTCGGATTAACCGAAGCGGCTGTAATTTTTTATATTATTTTATAGTCCTTGCTTTGACTTCGGGCGGTCGGACATATTGATATATTCGCGTTTTTCCTGAACATTCATATATGCCGGACGGATAATCTTGCTGGAATTGATAAGCTCCTCAATTCTGTGTGCGCTCCAGCCCGAAATTCTTGCAATGGCAAAAAGCGGAGTAAAAAGCTCCTGCGGCAGGTCGAGCATTGTATAAACAAAGCCGCTGTAGAAGTCAACATTTGCACTGACGCCTTTATAAACCCTGCGCTCCTGCGCTATCTTCTCGGCTGCAATTCTCTCAACCGTGTTGTAGAGGTGGAACTCGTCCTGTCTGCCCTTTTCGTTTGAAAGTCGCTCAACGAACTTCTTAAACACCCTCGCACGCGGGTCAGATATAGAATAAATTGCGTGACCTATGCCGTAAACAAGACCGCTGTGGTCAAACGCCTCTTTATGCAGAATCTTTGTGATATAATTGCCGATTTCCTCATCGTCATAATAATCCTTGACATGAGCCTTTATATCCTCAAACATACGAACAACCTTAATGTTTGCGCCGCCGTGCTTCGGGCCCTTAAGCGAGCCGAGAGCCGCCGCAATAGCCGAATATGTGTCCGTACCCGACGAGGTTACAACGTGTGTTGTAAAGGTTGAGTTGTTGCCGCCGCCATGCTCCGCATGAAGAACAAGAGCCATATCAAGCAGCTTTGCCTCAAGCTTTGTATATTTTGAGTCGGGTCTGAGCATATACAGAATATTCTCAGCCGTTGAAAGCTCAGGCTGCGGGTTGTGAATGAAAAGACTTTTGTTATCGTGAAAATAGCCGTATGCCTGAAAGCTGTAAACCGACAGAATCGGGAACAGCGAAATAAGCTGCATGCACTGGCGCAGAACATTCGGCAGTGATGTATCGTCCGGGTTGCTGTCATATGAATAAAGTGTGAGCACGCTTCTTGCAAGCGAATTCATAATATCCTTGCTCGGCGACTTCATAATAATATCTCTTACAAAGCTCATCGGCACAGAACGGTAATAGGCAAGCAGGGTGCGGAATTCGTCAAGCTGCTGTGCATTGGGAAGCTGACCGAACAGAAGAAGGTATGTCACCTCTTCAAATCCAAATCGGTCATCCTTTATAAATCCGTCAACTATTTCTTCAACGTTATAGCCACGATAATAAAGCTGACCGTCAATTGGAATTCTTTCCCCGTTTTCCTTCTCGATAAATGCGTTGACATCAGAAATCTCTGTCAGACCCGTCAGCACGCCCTTTCCGTTTACATCACGCAGACCTCTTTTTACATCGTGCTTGCTGTAAAGAGCCGGGTCAATGTTGCTGTTTTCATAACAAAGCTCGCTCAACTCCATTATCTTCGGGGTAATCTCGCTAAATTCTCTCTTGTGTTCCAATTAACTCACTTCCTTATGAATAATGTGCCTATTCCGTTTTATTCACGTAACAGACCCAATAACATAAATATGTTATTACAAGCAAATATATTATAACAGATTAAAGCACAAAATTCAAACTTTCGGGGAACTTTGCGCTTATTATGTAGCAATAAACAAATGAAGTGTATATTTTATGAGTTCTCTTGTATAAGATGATACTCGATAGACTCTGTAAGAGCAATGCGGCTCGCCTCGACAACGTCGGCAGAAACACCGACCGTTGTCCACACGTTCACCCCGTCCGACGAGGTGATAAGAACTCTTACAGTTGCCGCAGTTGCACTTTTCGGGTCCATAACACGAACCTTGTAGTCGATAAGGTGCATTTTTTTAAGTGTCGGGTAAAACACCTCAAGAGCCTGTCTGAGAGCCAAGTCCATTGCGCTTATCGGGCCGTTACCCTCAGCCGCCATAAGCTGAACTCTGTCGTTCACCGCCACCTTGACCGTTGCGGTTGCACTGCACTCGTCGCTTTCGCACGGTCTGCCCGAAACAATCTTGTAGTTGATAAGCTCAAAAAACGGCTTGTATCTGCCAAGGCTGCGGCGTATAAGCATTTCAAGGCTGCTGTCTGCACCCTCATACTGATAGCCCTGCTGTTCCATTTTCTTAAGAGCGTCCAGTATTCTCGACGTTTCCTCACTGTACTTTTCAATAGTCGGGTCAATCTTCCTGATTCTCTCCAGAACTGCGTTCCTGCCCGAAATCTCGCTCATCAGAAATCGGCGTGAATTACCGACCGTTTCGGGCGGAATATGCTCAAATGAGCGCGGCAGCTTAAGCACACCGTCAGCGTGCATACCTGCCTTGTGTGCAAATGCGCTTATGCCGACAAACGGCTCGCCCCTCTTTATCGAGGTGTTTGAAATTTCACCAAGCTCACGGGCTGTCATAGTGATATTTTTCAAATTTTCCTGCGGTATGCACTGATAATCACCCGTTATCATCAGGTCGGGAATAATTGTAGAAAGATTGGCGTTGCCGCATCTCTCGCCATAGCCGAGGTATGTTCCCTGCACCTGCACAGCGCCTGCCTTGACCGCCATAATCGAGTTTGCAACAGCCATTCCACGGTCGTTGTGCGTGTGAATTCCGATTTCAACATCAGGAAAACGCTTACACACAGCCGACACAATGTCATAAATCTCATCTGGGTAACAGCCGCCGTTTGTGTCGCACAGAGCCAGACAAACAGTACCGCCCTCAACTGCGCTTGCAAGTGCAGTCAGTGCAAACTCGGGGTCGTCCTTGTAGCCGTCAAAGAAATGCTCCGCATCAAAAATCACCCGTCTGCCGTTGTCGGTCAGGAATTTGCAAGTGTCGTAAATCATCGCAAAATTCTCGTCAGCGGTTGTATTTATAATCTCGGTAACGTGAAGCTTCCAGCATTTGCCGAACACAGCGACATACTCCGTTCCTGCTCCCAGCAGTGCGCTTAGGTTGCTGTCGTCCTCAGCCTTGATTTCCTTTCTCCTTGTACTGCCGAATGCAACAAGGCGTGAGTGTTCAAGCTGCAGCTTCTGCGCCTTTTCAAAGAACTCCAGGTCCTTTGGGTTCGAGCCGGGGTTGCCTGCCTCAATGTATTTCACACCGAGCCTGTCAAGCGCCTTGACTATAGCAAGCTTGTCCTGAACCGAAAACGATATTCCCTCACCCTGTGCACCGTCACGCAGGGTTGAATCAAAAATTTCAATCTGCTTCATTTTATCTTCCCCCATATGATTAAATCAATCAAGCTCCATAATCATAGCGTCTGCTGTTTTTCCCGGCGGTATCATCGGCAGTACGTTTGCATCAGGCGAAATATGAAAATCTATTACAACAGGAGCGTTAAGGCTGTAAGCCTTTTCAAGCGCCGCCTCAACCTCCTCGGGCTTTGTCACGGTCATTCCCTCAACGCCAAAGGAACGTGCAAGTGCCGCAAAGTCGGTTGCACGGTGCGGGTCGGTCTGTGAAAAACGCCTGCCGTAAAAAAGCTTCTGCCACTGTCTGACCATACCGAGAACAGTATTGTTCATAACGCACACAACAATCGGCATATTGTAGCTTTTCAGCGTTACAAGCTCGTTTAAGTTCATATGGAAGCTTCCGTCGCCTGTTATCAGCGTAACACGGCTGTCTGCTTTGCCGCACTGTGCGCCGATTGACGCACCCATACCGAAGCCCATTGTACCAAGTCCGCCCGAGGTCAGGAAGGTTCTCGGCTTGTTGAATTTGCAGAACTGCGCCGCCCACATCTGGTGCTGTCCAACGTCCGTCACTATAATATCATCGTCATTTTTCATCTTCTGCACTGCCGAAAGAATATGATACGGCGACGGATAGCCGCTTTCACACTGCTTTATCTCGCCGTCCTTCTTCCACTGTCTGAGCTGTTCTATCCACTGCTTATGCTCAAGCTGCGGCAAAAGCTCCGTCACGATTTCTGCGGTTTCTCTTATCTCTCCCAGTATAGAGCAGTCGGTGATGATGTTTTTGTCGATTTCCTTTTCATCAATATCAAAGTGAATTATCGTTGCGTTCTCTCCGAATTTTTTCCGGTCACCTGCAACTCTGTCGGAAAATCTTGAACCCACAGCTATAATGCAGTCAGCGTTGAGAGTCGCCATTCCTGTTTCGTACATTCCGTGCATACCGAGGTTACCAAAGTAAAGCTCCTCATCGCCCGGCATACCGCCGATACCCATAAGCGAACAGCACACGGGTGCGTCAATCTTCTTCGCAAGTGCTAAAAGCTCTTTTGATGCGCCGCTGCCGATAACTCCGCCGCCTGCATAGATAAACGGACGCTTTGACGCCATAATAAGCTGCACTGCCTTCTGATAGTCATTGCCGTCTTTCACATAACATTCAATTTTTTTCGGAGCCATCGGCTCATACTCAGTTTCCAAAGCCGTAATATCCTTTGGTATGTCGATAAGCACAGGACCTTTCCTGCCTGAATTTGCAATTTCAAACGCTTCTCTTATTGTCGGGGCAAGCTCCTCCATACTCATTACACAGTAGCTCTTTTTTGTGACGGGTGCGGCTATCGACTTGATGTCAACCTCCTGAAAGCTGTCACGTCCAAGGCAGTCCCTCGTTACATTGCCCGTTATCGCAACAACGGGCGAGCTGTCCATTTTTGCGGTTGCAAGACCCGTTATGAGGTTTGTCGCTCCGGGGCCGGAGGTTGCAATAACAACGCCCGTTTTGCCTGTTGCTCGGGCGTAGCCGTCTGCGGCGTGTGAAGCGCCCTGCTCGTGCGCCGTGAGGATATGCATTATCCTGTCGCTGTACTTGTAAAGTGCGTCATAGATATTCAACACCGCACCGCCCGGATAACCGAAAACGGTGTCAACGCCCTGTTCAAGCAGGCATTCTGCAATAATATCCGATCCGTTCAACTTCATATTAATCACTTACCCTTTCTTGTTCACATAACTTATCAAACGGCATAAAAAAACGCCCTTGCAATCAGTAAACTGACTGCAAAGACGAAAAATCCGCGGTACCACTTCGCTTGCTCTATATGAGCCTCTCAAAACATCGGGCAAAAAGCCGAATGTCCGCCCCTGTAACGGAGAGCAGCCGTCCAAGCTTAAAACGCATATGCGCTTCAGCCGAAAACTCAAGGGTGATTTTCCTTTGGGGCAATACCGCCTCGCACCAACCGGCGGCTCTCTGAAAAAGCTTGTCCATCGTACTCTTCCCTGTCAAAGCCTTTTAAAATATTCTGTTGACATTTATTTTATTACTTACGGCGAAATTTGTCAATACATAAATTAAGGAAACACTGATTAAATCGTTTGTGCATATTGCACCGTCAGATTTTTCGTCAGGTTGGACAAATAAACCGCAGTAATGCTGTCGCATTACGAGGATTTTTTGGTCAGGCTGACGGAAAATATGCAAGCAAGATGTGCAAACAGCCTTCAGCGTGATTTATTCAGTGTTTCCTTAACAAGTTTTTCGCCTGTCGGCTCACTCAAACTCGCTTTCAACAATCCTGCTGTACTCACGCAGAGGATAACGCCCGTCGTGAGCCTCGCCGACAACCGTCCTCGACATATTTCCGCCCGAGGTAATTCTGACAATTCCTGCATTTGCAAGACGTTTGCATATCTCGGCTCTCTTTTCGCTGTCGGGACATAAAACGGCGGCAGTCTGCAAATGGTTCTTGTGCGGCTTTAAGGTCTGCACAATTTTATCGTGTGCAAGCCTTTTCACCCAGACATTCCTGTAAAGGTAGGATAGTGTCAGCTCATTGTCATCTGTGCATATAACGCTCACGCCGTCCGCCGACATAAT
Organism: uncultured Oscillospiraceae bacterium; assembly: GCA_958448165.1. Lineage (GTDB taxonomy): Bacteria > Bacillota > Clostridia > Oscillospirales > Acutalibacteraceae > UBA7067. Next base: position 108,377 of record CAUDCW010000007.1, on the reverse strand, counting down.
CACATTTTTTGTTGCGTGCTGTTCAATCCGCTCGTTATATATGCTTATCGCATTTTTCGCTCTCATACCGAAGTCAGCCTGCCCGACCCTGTTGTTCACTCGCCTTAGTATCTCAAAAAATCGCTCGGCAAAATGTATCTGCTCCTGCCGTGAGTCCGTATCGACAAATATTCCCTGACAAGAGGAGCACAAGAGCTGGTTTGTCGAGCATATATTTTCCGCAAGCTGTTCAAGCTCTTTATCCTCTGCCGATATATCGGCATAAGCGAACGAAAGCTTGTGCCCCCATTCGATTATCTTAGTTTCAACGCTTGCCATACTTCTCGCCGCCTTAACCGCCGCATCGCCGCCCCAGACAACAACGGCGTCGCACAAATCGGCAAGCGATTTAAGCGTCTGCGTTTCGGTTGACGGAACATCAAAAACATAGATGTAATCGGTAAGCGCAGGCTCAATTCTGATAAGCTCACCGAGCAGAAGTACCGATAAGCCCGAATCCCCTGCAGGAAGCTTGAGAATATTTATATTCCCTGCAAGCAAGCTTTCGATAACACTGTACGCAGGCAAAGCGTCAACATTTCCTGCGGCAATGTGCAAAAGCACTCCCAGCGGCATACGCTTTCTTTTTATTTTGCCGTCAATCGTCATTTCATCATCACACAGCTCAACACTGCATTTATACCGCAGGGACTTCTCGGAAAAAAGCTGTGCCATCACGGCAAATCTTTCTTTATCAATATTGAATTTTTTAAGGTACGGCAGCAGAATATCATCATAGCCGCCGTCAAGCACCGCTCTTGACAGCTTGTCACAGGCAAGTACGACCTTATCAAGCGTAAGTATTTCTCCCTTTTCAAGCGGCTTATACAACTCCGTTTCAAGAGAAGCAATTATTTCCTCCTGACGGCTGTCATTCAGTATTTTACCCTTATAAAGTATCATGATTTTTTCCTCTTACTCGGCTTTTTCTCCTTTTAAATACTCCTGCGCTCCTGCGGCACAGGTTACAATGTCGCTTATTCCGACCCTGCCGATTATCTCAAGCCACGGTGAGCTTTCTCCGCATGGACAAGGCTCTGTGTGGAGAACACCTATATCGTCTGTCATAATGCTTAACAGCGGCATACTGCGAACCATCGGCGTCAGCAGATTTACAAGTCCCGGCTGACCGTCCTTTACGGGCGAGAAATCGTCGGGATTTCTTATGATAACACGGCTGTAAACAGGGATATGAAAGTGGTGATGCTTGCAGTCGGTGTATAATATCGGGTGTTCAACCGCACCGAAAAATTCAATCACATTTTCCTGCTCAATGCCCAGCACCTCATATACAAGGCTGTAAAAATCCTGCTTATCCACCTTTTCGGCGTAAAACTGCTTCCAGCCGCCGCCGAGAGTCACCATACTCCCCTTAGGCATTTTCAGCCGCACGCCCTTTTCTTTCATATTTTTCAGCAAAAAGTATGTATAGGCAGGAAAGCCTATTGTCCTCATCGGGAATTTTGATTCGGCGCATTTTTTCAGCATTTCCAGCACCCTGTCAAGCGACAGCTTATATCCGCCGTCACACATTTCAAGCGCATAAGTGCGGCTTAAAGCCGGAGCAAAAAATGTAAATCCGAAGGCGGTCTTGCTGACTGCGGTTGTGTTCTGCCTGCTCGGCCGGTAGCCGAAAATAATATAGTTTACAGGCTTTAAAGACCACAGCCTGTGATATTTGCCGACCCGTATAACCATATCAAGCCCGTTTTTAAGCGAGTGAAAATCAAACACGATATTGGAGCGTGCGCCGCTTGTCCCGGATGAAGTGGCTTTGACAAGCCGGCGTTTGGGCGGTATGCTTTCTAAACGATGATGCTTGAAATACAGTGTCGGGATAAACGGCAGACGCACCAGATCATCGAATGAATTTATGCTGTTCGGGTCAAAGCCTGCTTCATCAAGTATTCGCCTGTAGTCAGCGCAGTGTTCATACTGAAAAACGGCATTTTCACGCATAGCGTCAACAAACAGCCTGTCGCTGCCCTTTATATCATACGGCTTTTTATATTTAAAAAGTTTTTTGTCACTGCCCACCGTCTTCACTCCATAGCAAAAATTACAATTTCAGTATAACACACGATTCATAATTTGCAACAGCAAAACAGCCGCCTGTGTCTATGGCGGCTGTTTTTGCATATCTGCTCTGTATTCACTTTATTTTGCTATATTTGCGGCTAGCTGAGTTATCCTGTCGGGGTCATCGGGAAAAAGATAAATCGTCTGCTTTAAGCAGGTCAGCTTATAGCCTGCGACCTTGCCGTCAAGCAAAAGCTTTTCGCTTTTCGGCAGCGGCTTGTTCTTTGAAAACGCTTTTGAAAGCAAATCGGGCGTTGACAGCTCATCATCACGGTTTATCCCGCCGATAATGAATATCGCATTACACTCCGCAAGGCTCTCGTTAATTTTATCGCCGAGCATCTCAGGGTCAAATGCCGACAGAACTCTCCTGACCGTGTATTTTCCGCTTTTCAGCGACGCCTTGAGGGCGGTTTCGCAGTATCCTGTTTTTCGTGCCGAATAAAATATCAGATTACAATCCATAAACTCACCATTTTATCTACTGCAGCGGCATAATGGTCACAGCGCACGTCAACTCCAGATCATTGCTCGACTTAACCGTGATAATCGCCTGTCCCGGTGCAATACCCTTGACAAGACCGTTCTGGTCAACCGTTGCGACGCTCGGGTCGCTACTGCTCCAGCGCAGTGTTTTATCGCTTGCATTATCGGGCGCAACCGTTGCCGAAAGCTGTATCGAGCTGCCCTCATAGAAATCATAGCCCGAATAATTTATGCTCATTTCTGTAACGGGCTGAAGCACCGTAACCTCGCACTGTGCAACATAGCCGTTTTTGCTCTTTGCGGTAATCACCGCAGTACCTGCTCCCATCGCATAAACAACGCCGTCACTGTCAATGTCCGCAACAGCTGTATTGGTTGTGCTCCATTCAAGCGTCTTATTCGCAACATTATCGGGATTCCACACAACCGTCAGTCGGCTGCTTGTGCCGTTGTCAAGTGAAATCTGTTTGGTCGTAAAGCTTATGCCCTTTTCCTTTATCTTGGTTTCTGTGTTTGACGATGAAGAATTGCCTGCCGCTGCGTCAGCCGCATCGTGCAGAGTAAATGCACGCTCCTTGCCCTTGAGGTTACCTTTGCCGTCGTACCAGTCAATATCGCCTGCCTTGTATGCTTTTGAAAAGCTTGTAACCTTCGGCTTTGTTCCGCCGTTTACATTGTAATATACATCAGGCCACAGAGCGTCCGAGTTAATCTTTGCCTTGTCAACGTCAACCTTGCTGCTCTCGCCCGGGCGGCACTTTCTCGCCACAACAACCGTTCTGAATTCGCTGAATTCATACGAGCAGGTTGAAAGTGAAAGCAGCTGGTCGTCCTCGTTGACGTCAACGGGGCAGTCGATAAGCGAGCGCTCTCTGATTAAATAAACATAGTTCATAAACTCGGCGTCACTGTTGAATGTGCCTGTCAGATAATCAAAATAGTCGCCGTGCTCATCAAGTGTATTTGTTTTGTAAACCGAAATAATTTTCCAGTCTGCGTCACCCTGCGGTGTATCAAAATAAATTATCGGATTTTTTTTGTAGAAATCAAGATTTCCCGAATATGTACCGTAGTTCATAAGGTTCTGGAACATTCGTCCGTCATTCATATGGTGTCCGTGAACAATAACGTTCTTTGCTTCCACATCGTTTTTGCTACGGTAGTCAATAAACAGGCTGCCATAGCCCGAATAGTTGCCGTATATATCCTTATAAAGATAGTACTGGTTATTAATATCGTCGCCCTTATGCGACAAAACAGGGTAGTCTATGAAATCGGTTCCCGGAATCTCCAGCCAAGCGACAATCTCCTTGTTCTTCTTGTGCAGCTCTTCCCAGTTTCTGCTGGTTGTCGGCTTATCGTCTTTATTCTCTTCACTCGGCGTTGTAATTTCGGGTCTTGTGCCTTCCTCCGATGAAGTCAGCTTCAGGTCCTCCACCATATTGTCGTTAAGCATCGGCGCAATAAAAAGATAATTTATCAGATAGCCTGCGGTGATTATGAAAGTAAGGCTTGCAGCAATAAGAATAAGCTTTCTTATCACCTCTGCCGGACGGTCGCCCTTCATCGGTATAACGCTTCTGATAAAGCCGCGCTTTTTCTTTTTTCCGCTCTCCATCGGCGCTATAGTGAACTCAAGTCCAAGCTCATCGACCGTGTCGTGCGGCAGTGCCGTGCGGAGCGCCGCAGAGTCGATTGCCTCCTTTATCATCTCGGCTGTGTCAACACCTGTGAGCGACTCAGCAGGCAGTGTCACGATGCGCAGATTTTTATAGAAAAAGCAGAATGCTTCCTGCTCCTTGCCCACATCGCCAATCGAAAATGCGTTTGCCCTGCTCTGTCCGCTTTGCACAGGCTGGCTCGCCGTTGTGCTCTCGTCACTTTCTCCGCTGCTTTCAAGCTCGCTGATTCTTTTCTTTGCCGGCGTATAATCGCAGCTGCAAAGCTGACACAGCGTATTATGCACGGTACTGCTCTTACTGCCGTCATAAGCGTTCAGAACAATTACAGTATCGATGTCGTCCTGCGATTTTTCGCTTTCGATAACAGCCTTCAGCAGACTTTCGGCGTCATTATCTATTGATACATTGTTAAGGACGTGCATATTCCTGCGGTTAAGCCGTGTTATAAGCACAGGCAGATTCTCTTTGAATTCCTTGTCACTCTTGCCCTTTTTTACTGAGTAAATTTCAATATTCATTTCAGTTCTCCTTGTATAAATCGTATCCGATTTTTGTCACCTTGAGGTTTTCAAGAGCCTCATTGATAAGAGCGTCACAGTCAAGCTCATCCTGAGCAAGTCTGACATATTTCAGAACAGGACGTGTACGTGGGTGCTTTGGCGTGAACACCGTACAGCAGTCCTCATACGGCTCAATCGAGGTTTCAAACGTGTCAATTTTTCTTGAGATTGTGATGATTTCCTCTTTATCCATACCGATAAGCGGTCTGAACACAGGCATTGTGCAGGCTTCGTCGGTGCAGGCTATTGCGCCGATTGTCTGGCTTGCAACCTGCCCCAGGCTTTCGCCCGTAATCAAAGCCGCACAATCGTTTTGCTCGGCTACCTTTTGAGCTATCTGCATCATAAAGCGGCGCATAATTATCGTGAAAAGCTCCTCGGGGCATTTGCTCTGGATTTCCTCCTGAATTCTTGTGAAAGGCACTGTGTACATTATCATTCTGCCGCTGTATTTCGACACAATTTCCAGCAGCTTCTGCACCTTTTGTTCGGCTCGCTCGCTTGTATATGGCGGAGAAGCAAAGTGAACCGCCGTCAGCTCAACTCCTCTTTTTGCCATCATATAAGCCGCCACAGGGCTGTCGATTCCGCCGCTTATCAGAATTGCCGCCTTGCCGCCCGTGCCGACAGGAATTCCGCCGACGCCTTTTTTTGCAGGGCCGTGAACATATGCGCCGAAATCTCTTATTTCAACATTAACCGTTAAATCCGGGTTGTGGACATCAACGCTGAGATGCGGAAATTTTTCCAGCAGATATCCGCCAAGCTCACGGCATATCTCGGGCGATTTCAGGGGGAATTTTTTGTCCGAGCGTTTCGCCTCAACCTTAAAGGTTCTGCACTGCGAAAGCTCGTCTGCAAGATATTCGCACGAAACACGCTTGATATCCTCAAGGTCTTTCTCGGCTCTTGCCGCGCGTGAATATGCGGCTATGCCGAATATGTTTTTAATTCTGTCCTCCGCCTCGTCAATGTCGGAGTATTCGTTTGCCGGGGTAACATAAATTGTCGATTGCGCTGTCTTGACGCTGAAGCCGCCAAGCGGCGCAATTCTGCGTTTGATATTTTTTACAAGAGCCGTTTCAAAGGTCTTGCGGTTCAGCCCCTTAAGGGCTATTTCACCAATCTTTATAAGTATAAGCTCGTTCATATATAAATCCTTTCGGCAATAATCTATTTTCTTACAATTTTCTGCATACCATTTTTCAGCGCTTCGCAAAAATACTGCGCTTCCTCCATTGTGCTGAGCTTAGAAAAGCTCAGGCGCAGAGCCGAGTCAACCCTGCTTTTCGGCAGACCCATCGCTTCAAGCACATGGCTTTGCTTGCCCTTTGCACAGGCAGAACCGCTTGAAACATAAATGCCCTCGCTCGCCAGAAAATGCATCATCGTTTCACTCCTTATGCCCTCAACAGAAAAGTTGAGAATATACGGCAAGGCATCATCGGGCGAATTTATAAATACCCTGTCAAGCTTTTCGACAAAAGCCTTGATATAATCCCGTATTTCTTTCACACGCTCGACGGCTGAATAATCAATTTCCTGCACTGCACAGCCAAATGCGGCTATCAGTGATGAAGCCTGAGTTCCGGGTCTTATTTTGCCCTCCTGCTCTCCGCCGTAATGCTGCGGAATAATCCTTGTTCCCTTTTTTATGTAGATTGCACCTACACCTTTCGGTCCGTGAATTTTATGCGCCGTAACACTCAGCATATCCGCACCGATTTTTTCAGCCTTTATCGGGATTTTGCCGAAAGCCTGAACGCAATCACAGTGAAAAAGTGCCGGAGAATTGTTCTGCTTTATTATCCTCTTAACTGAATTATACGGCTGTACTGCTCCGGTTTCGTTATTAACAGCCATCAGGCTGACAAGTATCGTCTTTTCGTCGATTGCGGCTTTCAGATCGCTTTCGTTTATCTTTCCGTCCTTGCCGGGTTTTAAGTAAACAACCTCGCAACCAATATTTTCAAGCCGCCTGCAAGAGTCAATAACCGACGAGTGTTCAATTGCAGATGTCACAATCTTATTGCCCGTGCGCCTGCGGCTTTCAGCAGTGCCGAACAGCGCAAGATTGTTTGCTTCCGTTGCGCCGCTTGTAAAGAAAATTTCACGCTCGTCTGCGCCAAGGCTTTTTGCAACGCTCTTTCTCGCCGCTGTAAGCTCATCCTCTGCCTTTATTCCCATACTGTGCAGTGAGGACGGATTGCCGAAGCACTCCGTCATCATCTCATACGCCTTGTCAGCCGCTCGCCTGCTCACCTTAGTTGTTGCACTGTTGTCAAAATAAACCTGCATTTACAGCTCTCCCGATTTTTGATTCTACGCTATCTCAAATTATATTATACACGAAACAGTCACAATAGAAAAGGGTAAATTGAAATTTAACAAAGTTTTCAGATTTTCTTAATACAAAACACAGGCAATACCGCAAGCCTATAATATGCAGTATTGCCTGTATATAATTTCGAGTGAATCACAGCACAGCCAAAAGCCTTGCCGCAATTATTTGTTCATCTTGCTTTTCTCCTTGAGTAAACGGTCAATACCGATAAAAATTAACGCTAAAACAGCGAAGCACAGTGTAAGAATCAACACCCATTGTGCAACGCCCATAATTCCTATCTGATCAAGATCGAGGAAAAAATATGGATAAATCAAAGCTCTACTGAAGTGAGAATTCATAATGCTTGAATCAAATCCTGTTAATGCAGCATGTAAATACACATAGACAGTGTACGAAATCGGAAAAGTCATAGACAAAGGTATATATGTAAGCCTCGTTTTTCCGTGCTCGTAAAACAGAAACCAATCCGCAGTAAATGCAACAGGTAAGACTATATGCAGCAAAATACTTCTTACACTAAAAACATCGCTGTTGTTGACTGTAAGCAGAATGTTAAAAACAAAGAAAGTAAGCATAATGCCCATTACAGCGACAAACTTCAAGCGAGGAAGCGTTGATACATAACCATCGTTGCGGCGTTTTGCAGTCTGCACAAGCTGTGCAAACATAATTCCTATACACAAATAATTACTTATATTTGTAAAGAACACATAAAAATCCCAATTGAACCGCCCTTCAAAAAGACCCACGCTTGCCAGAACGCCAATAATTCCCATTCCGCAAAACATAGACTGATAAATAAGCTGGGCTGTTCTGCTTTTGCATATTTTTCTCATTATACTCCTTTCGATTTCTCCATACTTTTACGAGACTGTCTTTATTCAACTGTTACGGACTTTGCAAGGTTTCTCGGTTTATCAACATCGTTGCCTCTCAGCACAGAAGTATAGTAAGCCACAAGCTGCATCGGAACAGCCGCAAGCATCGGCATAAGCATATCGTCCGTCACAGGAACGTCAATGCGGTAATCATAGGCCTTCTCGTCAATGGCAAAGTCCTCTCTTGTTATCACAATAACCTTTGCGCCTCTTGATTTGACCTCAACGATATTGCTGACAGTCTTTTCAAGCAGGTCTGACTGTGTCACAACGGCTATAACAGGCATACCGTCGGTTATAAGCGAAATAGTGCCGTGCTTCAGCTCGCCTGCCGCATAGGATTCGGAATGAATATACGAAATCTCTTTAAGCTTGAGCGAACCCTCCATACTCAGCGCATAGTCAAGTCCTCTGCCGATATACAAAAGGCTGTCTGCAACGATAAGCTTCGTTGAGATATACTGTGCCTTTTCAAGGTCCGATTCAAGTATTTTTTCGATAAGCTCCGGCGTTTCAAGCAGAGCCGCTGTAAGTCTTTTGCACTCCTGCTCGTCAATAACGCCCTTTGCAAGCGCAAGCTCAAACGCAAACAGATACATTACCGCCAGCTGCACAATATAAGCCTTTGTCGATGCAACCGCAATTTCGGGACCTGCATGGGTGTATATCAGCATATCGGCCTCACGGGCAATTGACGAGCCTTTTGCGTTTACAATGGCAAGCGTTTTTGCACCGAGTGACTTTGCAAGGCGCATCGCCGCAAGGCTGTCGGCTGTTTCGCCCGACTGTGAAATAATAATAACCAGATCTCCGTCACCGACAATCGGACTGCGGTAGCGGAACTCACTTGCAATATCAACCGTCACGGGTACTCTTGCAAGCTTTTCGATAACATATTTTCCGACCAATCCTGCGTGCATGGCAGTGCCGCAGGCAACGACAAAGATATTCCTGAAATTCTTTATGTTCTCGTGTGTGATGCCGCATTCCTCAAGATTCGGCAGCTCGTTTTCAACTCTCGGCTTAACGGTCATATTAATGGCGTTGGGCTGTTCGTGAATTTCTTTTATCATAAAATGCTCATAGCCGCCCTTTTCTGCCGCACTTTCATCCCAGTCGGCAGTCAGAAGCTGCTTCTGAACAAGCTCCTTATGCTCATCATAAATCTTTATTTCGTCCTTTGACAAAACCGCAATTTCGTCGTGGTCAATCAGATAATAATCCCTTGTATATTTCAGAATTGCCGGCACATCCGACGCAATATAGTTTTCGCCCTCGCCCACGCCGACAATCAGAGGGCTTTCGCGGCGAACAGCATAAATCCTGTCCGGAAAATCGGCAAAGATAATGCCGAGCGCAAACGAGCCCTCAAGCTCGCCTATTGTTTTGATAATCGTGTCAATCGGATTTCCGTCATAATAATAGTTCAGAAGCTGAGCCACAACCTCGGTGTCGGTTTCGCTGACAAAGTCCACGCCCTTGCTCGCAAGAAAATCCTTAAGCTCCCTGTAGTTTTCGATAATACCGTTATGTACAATCGTAACCTTTGCGCCGCTGTGCGGATGCGAATTGATATCCGACGGCTCTCCGTGTGTTGCCCAGCGTGTGTGTCCAATGCCGACACAGCCTCGCGGCTTGCCCTCAACACTCATCTTTTCTTTCAGATTTTCAAGCTTGCCCTGAGCCTTGCAAACCTTGATTGCGCCATCTTCAAAAACGGCTATGCCAGCCGAATCATACCCTCTGTATTCAAGCTTAGACAGCGAATCCACAAGAACGTCGCTGCAATCCCTGTAGCCTGCGTATCCGACTATTCCACACATAAAGTTACCTCCGTATTATAATAGATTTTGCTGTGCAGTTGAGCCAAACCATCCGCCACAGCTATTATATTTCAAAATTGCGTTATTTGTGAATAAACGTAGGCACAATTGCGTGCAAAGCCTTAATCGTTTTTTCAGGCTCGTTTGCAATTGCACTTTCCTCAAGCTTTTCAAGCTTTTCTACAAAATCCTCGGAATTTATCGGAATCTGATTGCCGATAAATATCTTTTTGTTATCAGTCGCCTTAAGACCCTCTTCACTCATCAGAAGCTCCTCAAAAAGCTTCTCGCCGGGGCGCAGGCCCGTGAACTTGATCTCTACATCCTTATACGGCACCTTGCCGTACATTCTTATCAGGTTTTCGGCAAGAGTAGTTATCTTGACCGGCGAACCCATATCAAGCACAAAAATCTCGCCGCCCTTAGCCATTGCCGCCGCCTGCAAAACAAGCGACACAGCCTCCGGGATAGTCATAAAATATCTTATAACCTCGGGGTGAGTCACTGTTACCGGTCTGCCGCTTTCAATCTGTCTTTTAAAAAGCGGAATTACAGAGCCGTTTGAACCCAGCACATTGCCGAAGCGTGTTGTGATAAACGCTGTCTTTGATGTGCTGAACTGCGCCATATACTGCACAATCATTTCACAGCAGCGCTTTGTTGCGCCCATAATGTTTGTCGGGTTTACCGCCTTGTCGGTGGAAATCATCATAAATTTCTCAACGCCGTAAAACTCCGAAAGCGACGCTACATTATATGTTCCGATAACATTGTTTTTAACGGCTTCCTCCGGTGAGGTTTCCATCAGCGGAACGTGCTTGTGCGCAGCAGCGTGAAATACAAGCTGAGGCTTGTACTTTTCAAAAATTATCTTCATTTTTTCCTTGTCACGAACCGAGGCTATCAGCGTAACAAGGTTAAGCTTGTCGCCGTAATCCATCATCAGCTCCTGCTGAATGTCATAGGCGTTGTTCTCGTATATATCTACAATAATAATCTGCTTTGGGTGATAAGCGGCAATCTGTCTTGTCAGCTCACTGCCGATTGAACCGCCGCCGCCCGTTATCATACACACCTTGTCCTCAATAATCTGCTTTATAGCCGCATTGTCAAAGGTTATCGGGTCACGCCCGAGCAAATCCTCTACCTTAATGTCGGCAATCTGGTGCATAAGCTTCGGTTGTTCCTCATCAAGAAACAAATCGCTCAAATACGGAACAACTTTGATGACACAGCTTGTTTCAGAGCAAAGGTCAAGAATATATCTTCTCTGCGCCTCTGTGCAGGACGGAATTGCAAAAAGAATAACCTCGATATCCTCCTTTTTGCAAATGCTGATTATATCCTCGCAGTTGCCCATTACCTCAACGCCCATAACCTCTGTTCTGAGCTTTTTGGGGTCGTCATCAACAATTCCGACAGGAAGATACTGGTTGGACGGGTTGTTCGGGTCAAGCCTTGCGCTTTCTATCTCACGCAGAATAATCCTGCACGCCTCACCTGCACCGACAATCATCGTGCGCTTTTTCATTTCTATCTGACCGTGGTCGGTGAGAAGAAGAAATGTGCGTCTGAAGCAAAAACGAAAGGCAATTATGCCCGCCGTTATTATTATAAACGACAAGACGGTAAACGAAATTGCCGGTCCCTTGGGCAGATAGATAAGATAGGTTATCAACAGTACAAAAACGCTGCTTATTCCCGTGCCGAGAATACACGAGAAATAGTCCTTAATCTTAAAATACCGCCAATATTTATTGTATGCTCCGCTGAACAGCAGTCCTGCGGCTGTAAGAACGATATAAAGCGTGGTAAATACCACAAGCTCGGCATTGTTAAGCGAACGCTGACCGTTTGTCACAATCAGGAGCAGATAGTTTGTCAAAAAACAGCCTATACAAGTGACAAACATATCGGCAAGACAAAGCACAAGCTTTCTGGGTGAAATGTTTTTCATCTATTTCATTACCTCTTTTTTAAACAAGGGCAAATATCCGTAATTTTAAGCGCCCGATATAAAGGGCAATTTTAAGAAGATTATAATATTTTGTTGATTAAAAGTCAAATTATTTAATGTTGCATAATTTCATGCTGCAAAGCGCAATAAAAATTCATTATTAATCAAATTCCGCTTTTTTCTGTTTAGCTTTCATTCGCTTGTTTATACCGGTATTTCACTAAAAGGCGCAAAAGCTTTCTTGTCATATTTTGTGCCGCCCGGTTATCTGTATTACTCACTTTTTACTGCGCTTATCACAGGCGCTGCAGTCACCGCAGCAGCCGCCGCAGGATTTCCTTTTATTTCTCACAATATGCCTTACTGCCGCCGCAAAGCAAACCGCTACGGCGACAAGCAGGATTATACTCAAAGCGTTCATATCACACCCACCCTGCTACAAGTCCTATTGTGTGCAGTAAAAACGCCGCTATCCACGCGATAACGCACTGAATGCCGACAACGCCGACCGCCCATTTTCCGCCAAGCTCACGCTTTACAGATGTTATCGCCGCAACACACGGTGTATAAAGCAGAGTGAACACCAGAAACACCAGAGCCGAGAACGGCGTGAACAAGCCCGATATTGCACCTGTCTGACCGCCGAACAGAACGGTGAGCGTTGACACAACGCTTTCCTTTGCTGTAAAGCCGGTGATAAGCGCTGTTGAAATCCTCCAGTCGCCGAGTCCGAGCGGCGCAAACAGCGGCGAAATCAGCCCTGCAAGAGCCGCAAGCAAGCTGTCCTGTGAGCGTGTAACGATATTGAGCCTTGTGTCAAAGCTCTGCAAAAACCAGATAATAATTGTCGCAACAAAAATAACCGTGAAGGCTCTTGATATAAAGTCCTTCGCCTTATCCCACAAAAGCAGCCACACATTTTTCGCTCCCGGCATTCTGTAGTTCGGCAGCTCCATAACAAACGGCACAGCCTCACCCTTAAACATTGTACCCTTGAGCAGAAATGCGTATAATATCCCCACGATTATTCCTGTAAAATAAAGTCCTATCATCACAAGTGCGCCGTTATCGGGGAAGAACACGGCGGTGAACAGGGCATAAATCGGCAGCTTTGCCGAACAGCTCATAAACGGGGTCAGCAGAATCGTCATCTTTCTGTCACGCTCCGACGGAAGCGTGCGGCTTGCCATAACGCCCGGAACAGTACAGCCGAAACCGATAAGCATCGGAACAATACTTCTGCCCGACAGACCGATTTTTCGCAAAAGCTTATCCATAACAAACGCAACCCTCGCCATATATCCGCTGTCCTCAAGGATTGACAAAAAGAAAAACAGCGTGATAATGGTCGGCAGGAAGCTGAGAACACTGCCTACGCCGGCAAAGATACCGTCAATTATCAGCGAATGAACAACCTCGTTTATTCCGTAGGCGGTAAGCGCACCATCAACAACACCGGTCAGCCATTCTATGCCCATATTCAGAAGCTGTGACAGACCCGAACCGATAACACCGAACGTAAGCCAGAACACCAGCGCCATTATACAGACAAACGCAGGTATGGCAGTGAACTTGCCGGTAAGTATTTTATCAATTGCGGCGCTTCGTGCGTGCTCACGGCTTTCCTTCGGCTTGACAACCGTTGCATCGCAAACGGAGCTGATAAATCCAAAGCGCATATCGGCAATTGCGGCGGCTCTGTCAAGTCCGCGCTCCTCCTCCATCTGCACTATGATATGTTCAAGCGTATCCTTTTCGTTTTTATCAAGGTTAAGCTTTTCAAGGATAAGCTCATCGCCCTCAACAAGCTTTGCAGCAGCAAACCGAACAGGTATCTTCGCCTGGCTTGCGTGATCCTCTATAAGATGCATTATTGCGTGCAGACATCTGTGCACAGCACCGCTGTTGTCGTCAGGCGAACAAAAATCAGCTCTGCCCGGACATTCGCGGTATTTGGCAACGTGCAGCGCGTGGCTGACAAGCTCGTCTATGCCCTCATTTTTTGCCGCCGAAATCGGCACAATCGGTATGCCGAGCATTTTTTCCATCTCGTTTACCCTTATCGAGCCGCCGTTTTCCCGTACCTCGTCCATCATATTGAGCGCCAGAACCATCGGGATATTAAGCTCCATAAGCTGCATCGTAAGATACATATTTCTCTCAATATTTGTGGCGTCAACTATATTTATAATTCCTCTCGGTCTTTCTTCAAGCAGAAATTCCCTTGTCACAAGCTCCTCGCTTGAATACGGCGACATCGAATATATCCCGGGCAAATCCGTCACAAGAGTGTTCGACTTGCCCCTTATCGAGCCGTCCTTTCTGTCAACCGTAACGCCGGGGAAATTGCCGACGTGCTGGTTTGAACCCGTAAGCTGATTGAACAGCGTCGTCTTGCCGCAGTTCTGGTTTCCTGCAAGCGCAAAGGTCAGACATTCGCCCGACGGTAAAGGCTTTCCGCTTGACTTTGCGTGATAAACTCCGCCCTCGCCCAAGCCGGGGTGAACGTCTGCATCAACGGCTCTCAGCCGTGATTTAACAGGAGCTTTCGGCTTATCCGTAATGTCAATCTCAATTTTTTTTGCATCCTCAAGCCTGAGCGTAAGCTCATAGCCGTGTATCATCAGCTCCATCGGGTCGCCCATAGGCGCAAGCTTGACCATTGTCACACCGGCTCCGGGTATAAGACCCATATCAAGAAAATGCTGGCGCAGTGCGCCCTGTCCGCCGACAGACGTTACAACTGCACTCTGTCCGGCCTTTAGTTCATTAAGCTTCATACCGTATTCTCCCCTTTTAACACTTTTCCCGATAAATTCCGACAAATCAATTTACTTGAATTTTTCTTTATCTTGATCCTGGCTGTATTCACACAACATTTTATTCGACACGTTATAATTATAGCACAAAATTTGTATTGTTGATAGTAATTTGTCATTTTCTGTCTGAACATTTGTCATTTTCTGTCTGAACACGGCAATAAAAATCACCCTGCATATCGGCAGAGTGAAATCAAGGAAACACTGATTAAATCGTTTATGCATATTGCGCCGTCAGAATTATCGTCAGAACGGACAAATAATCCGTAGTAACGCTGTCGCATTACGAGAATTTTTGGGGTCAGGCTGACGGAAAATACGGGAGCAAGATGTGCAAACAGCTTCAGCGTGATTTATTCAGTGTTTCATAATCATTGCATATTCCGCAATACCGTTTATTCTTCGGTTGTTTCTTCGTTTTCCTCCTCGGATATTTCTGCGACAGACTTTCCCTGCGTTTCCTGCATAGCACCACCGCACGCTTCCCCGTCTGTTTCTTCGGAGATATCCCCGGACTTTTCCTCCTGCTCCTTCTGCGCCGATGCTTTCAGCTTTTGACATTCAAGCATAATACCGGCAATGTTCGCCTCATATTCACGCAGTCGGCTGTCGATATCCTGCTTCTCCTGCTCCTGACGGTCGATAAGCGCAAGCAAAGCGTCAAGCACATCGTCAACCTCACGGCAGTCATAATAATGACGCTTGTGAACAGTAAAAGCTATATCATGCGCCGTTTTGGGCGTAAGCGGAGATATGTCCTGTTGTTTATTCATACTTTGGTATCACCTTTCCGATTATCATATAATTAGCGTCGCCGAATTCATAAGAGCAGGTTGAAAATGTCATAATTCTGTCGGATTCGTCAATTTCGACGCCGCTTTCAAAGGTTGTGTTTTCTTTGGCGTATTCAAGAAGCTTTGAAGTGTTCTCGTCCCTGACATAGCCCTCGTTGTTCCACTGATACGAGCTTATCACAAAGCCATAGGCAATCTGAATTTCATAATCGCCCTGCGGCGTGTAATAGTATGCCGTTTTGTGCAAATCGTAAAACGAGCTGTCCTTGTAGTAAGTGATATTCTGGAACATACTGCCGTTTTTCATATGATGCCCGTACAGAACAGTATTACGGCTTGTAAGGTCGCTGCTTTTTGCACAGTCCATAAAAATCGTGCCGCCGACATTGTAGCCGCCGTCGGGCAGATGATAACAGTAATACGAATTGTTGTCGCACTGTGCAACGGGGTAGTCAATCTGGGTATCGGGAAAGCTTATCCACCCGACTATGTCCTCGCCGATGCTCTGAAGCTCCTCCTTGGTTATTGAAACGGTCTGTTTTGGCGGCTTTTCCTTGTGGGCAGGGGAAATATCCGAGCTGATTTTCGAGTAATATCCGCCCGACTCGTTGTACTGCAGCTGCGTTGTAATCAGCATTGCGCCGCAAAACAAAGCTGTTGCCAGAAATACTGCGGCAAGAGCCGTTACCGCTTTCCGTACAAGGTCTGTCTTTGCACCATATCTCGGCTTCGGGATTTTCTGTAGGAGCCGCAAAAGTTTATTTCTTTCCATAGCGTGTTTTATTTCGTTTCAAAATCAGGAATACACAGCATCCGACAAAGCCGACAACAGATATCACAAGCAAGCTCCAATAAAGCTCAATCGGCGCAGAGTCGGACATTTTGGGCAGCTCTCCCGAGCCTCCGCTCGGCGAATATGAGTTTGTAAAGACAACCTCGCTTAATTTGTCGTATGTATCGCCGTTTGATTTCATACTTATATCAGTGCCGGAAATCTGAAGCCTGCCGCCCTTGCTTTCGACCGTGACCTTTACGGTATAAACCGCCTTATCATATGTGTAGCCTGCCTGTCCTGAGTTTTTCTCGGTCACCGTGTAGGTGTATGTTCCGGCAGAAGTATAGCTTATCACCGGCAGTGAAGCTGTTCCGGCGCCGCTGATGTTAAACTCGTATTCACCGCCGGACTTACCTCCGGGCATAGGCACGGCTTTGTCGCTTGCTTTAAGCACAAAAGAGAACACGGCAGGGCTTGACGGCTCAATGCTTGAAAACTGCTTTCTGACCGTCATAATAAACTGATTTTTTTCAATTTGAGGCTCATCTGTCGGCGGCTGGGTCGGTTCTTCGCCGCCCCAGGTAAAGTGGTTTATCTTTGTAAAATCCATCTTTGCGGTATATGCAAGGGTTGGCATAAGCACCGCGGCAAGCACAATAAGACAAACGCCGAGCAGAGCGAGTATTGCTTTTCTTTTCATAATAAAACACCTGCGTAATACATTGCGATTATACCATTATAAGTGCTGAACGGTCTGAAATCAAGACAGAAAGCCGCTATATAAACAGCGGCTTAACTGTGAGTTATTTTCAATCAGCCTTGCTTTGCTTCGCGCTCTTTTTATACGAATCACTTACAGCGCGCACAAGAGAATCTGCATTATCTGTTATCTTTGAATTTTCGGTTATGTCGTAGCCGTTTTCATATTTTGTAATTTCACAACCGTCCTTGTTCGCCCAATCTCTTGGATAATCAGCGTTATCCTCAGCAAGAGCATAGCTTATCAAATCGACCGACATTGCCTGCAAGCGGACGTTCACATAATAATCCATTGCAACGTTGTTTCCGCCGTATATTGACGGCAAAAAGCTTTTTTCCTCGCTCTTTTTCATCACGTTGTCAAGCAAAAGCTCAGATTGCTCGCCGGGCTTGAGTGCCTTTGTGTAATAGCACCAGCCATCGGTATCCATCACCCAATAGGCAGTTCCGTTTTCATCTGCAAGCGGTTTGTCGCTGTCAAGCCACTGCTTCATTGTCATAGTACGATCGGAAAACAGCACTGTAACAGCTTTCGGCGCAACCGTGCTGTCGGCTTTAAACTCTGACAAGGTATCGGACTTGAAAATGCCGTTTTTGTCAACGTCCATTGAGCCGCCGGTTACCTTGACAAATTCCTCAAAGCGAACACGGACTATAGCCGGGTCGGTGCTGTCGTTCTGATTTGCCACATAAACATCCTTATTCTGCCACGGCACAAAATCTTCTTTCAGTTCAACCGTGATCTTCTGGTCAAGCTCACCTGTCCATGTAAACTTGTTAAGCTTTGTTACATCCTGCTGCAAAACCCACGCAACGGTGCTTGTGACAATAAGCGCAAGGCTTACGATAGAAGCAAGTATCGCTATCGTTCTCTTTTTTACGTTTATGTTTATGTTCATAATAGTACGCCTCCCTTGGGCTGACCCCAAGTTTAAATATCGGGAATTGTTGCGGCGGAGCAGCCCCTCTTGAAAAGGAGAGGCAAGCTCCGCAACAGAAATTCAGTTAATCGTTTTTGATAATGGTTGTGTTTGCTTAATCTGTATCAAATGCTGTTGTTGCCGGAGTAAATGTCGGATTACCGGAAATTGTGATTGTGTTATTATAAACATATTCGGAAACCGGCTGAGTTGAATTATACCATGATCTGCCGTGGTCATTTACATAGACACTCTGTGCACCGGCTACATTTGTTGTATAAGAACCGCCGATAATCTTGAGATTTATACTTTCAAGGCTGTTTGGGATAATTTGAATCGCCTCGTAGTTTGCGGCGCAAATACCCACTTCACCTGTATAAAAATCTTCAAGTGTAGAGTATTCCTTATAGTAATCATAATCAAAGTCAAAGAAATCACGTTCTTTACATATAAACGGACCTTCTACACCAGGATTACCGGTTTCACCCTGGCTTACGTTGCAATTCACATTATCAAGTGTAACGTCACCACTGCACAGGTACATACCAAGTGCCTTATTACCATTTTTAGAGGTGGCATTAATTGTGCAGTCCTTCATAGTAAGCTTAGAATCCCGTCTTTGAACGTAACCAACACCTCCTGAGTTAATGGTGCAATTTGTCAGAGATACCTTATCTCCCAAAAATACCTCACCTTTCAGATATTCCCCGTTTTCATCTTGAAGACCTACTGTATTGTGGTATGCATTAAAGGTTTTATCATCAGAATTAAACTGAGAATCGGTTGCAGTAAAGTTCCAGCTTTCGCCAAGCAACACTGCGGTATCTTTACCGGTAATTGTAGAATTACGAATTTCAACATTGATGTTTTCTAATACTTTTGTTTGATCTGTAGCCCCTGCAATACCTCTCGATGCTTCTGATGTTATTGTGCTGTTTTCAACATACAATGACTGGTTATCCGCTTTAGGTGATGTATAGTATCCGGCACCACTCTTAGATGTTAATGTTGAATTATAAATTTTCACCACAGCATCATCACGATTCATATAAAAAACATCTTTCGTGCTGGTTATTGTTGAATTATGAACTGTTATTTCAGCCGGATCGTTGTTTACAAAGCCAATATATGCAGAATTAACATCAACTCCGACAAGCGTTATTGAACTCAATATATCATAATTCACGTCTTTCATAAAAAATGTAACTCGTTGGCTTAAATCATTAATTTTTCCGTGTTTAAGAACGAGCTTTGAGTTAGCTAAAATTAAAAACATACGGAAAGCAGAATTGGGAGATTTTTCCGAATATGATAATGTGTACTCACCCAACTCAATAAATTTGTTGGTCTTTATTTGCAATCCCAGAAATTCACTGTTAACAGGAAGCTCTATATTATCCGTCAGCAAAATGCTGTGAACTTCATCATTGTTGACTGCATCAATAAGCTCCTGTGCCGTTGAAACA
Organism: uncultured Oscillospiraceae bacterium; assembly: GCA_958448165.1. Lineage (GTDB taxonomy): Bacteria > Bacillota > Clostridia > Oscillospirales > Acutalibacteraceae > UBA7067. The sequence goes on along the minus strand of CAUDCW010000007.1, from coordinate 88,993 downwards.
CGAACAGCCACACTGCCGTCAGCGTTTCTGAAGTCCTCAGTTGTATAAGGTGTTGCAAAACCGTATGCAATACCTGTTACAAGAGCCATTGCCTCATCTGTAATTGTTGAGTCGGCAAGGATTTCATAATCGTCGGCTCTGTTGTCCTCGGCAATTACTCTGCCCTTATTGTCAGAATGCTCAACGCCGTTATCATCAATATACGCAACATTTGTCCACTGCATATCGTTGAGGTGTGAGCCGAAGTCCTCGAGGTCTGCTGAGATTGCCTGCAAACGAACATTTATTTTGTAATCGAGATTGTACGGTGAATCATACGCCGCATCAAACACATCTTTGTTAAAGGTTGCCTTGTCAAGAAGATACTCGGTTGTTTCGCCTGCAAGAAGCGCCTGTGTGTAATAGCACCAGCCGTCGATATCTACTACCCACTTAACCGCTGCTTTTGCATTGGCGTCCATTGCGTTGTACTCTGCCATTGTTACCACGCCTGCACCGAAAAGCAGCGAGATTTTCTCGTTAAGCTTTGTCGCACTGTCTGCGGTGTTGTCATCATTGAGCGTGTCGTCTGTATCGGGAGTAAAGATTGCCGAGCCGTCCGCATCTCCCTTTGCATAGCCCTCCGGCTTATTATATTCTGTACCGTTACGGTATGTAAGGTCATAAAATTCTTCTAAACGTACACGGACGATAACCGGGTTATCCTTTGTGTTTGTTACATACACGTCTTTGTTTGCCCAAGGGTCGTTCGGGTCAAAGTTTTCTTTCAGCTCAACGCCGTAATTACCCTTGTCGCTCTCTGAAAATTCATTCAGCTTTGTCTGGTCGGTAGCCATATTCCAGGCAAAAGTGCCCGACAGCACCAGTGCCGCCGCAGTTGCCGCAGCTACAACAGCAGTGCGCTTTTTGTTTGTACTCTCCATAAAATTATTCCTCCGATTTATTTGGGTGGTCGGCTTGAGAACCGCCGGTGGCTCTCAAGCCGTTAAAATAATCACTTAAATTATTTGTTTATAGTTGTGTTTGTGTAGGTTTGGTTAAATACGGTAGTTTCGGGCGAGAATGTCGGGTCGCCGCTGATTTTGATTGTGTTGTTGTAATCGTAACCGTCATTCCAATGCAGAGTACCGTGTTCAGTTCCTGTTGTTGCATCAAACGCATAAACGCTCTCTGCTCCTGCAACATTTGTTTTATAAGAACCGCCGATAATATTCAGATTTATGCTTTCATAGCTATTGAGAACAACCTGAAGTGCTTCGTAGTTTGGTTCGCAAGCACCAGTTTTGTTGCCATAGTAAGCATCAAGTGTATTGTATCCATCGAACGGTCCGGTAACGTTATCTATACCCTCTCCGCGATTCACATTAACTGTTACATTGTCAAGGGTAACATCGCCGTTTCTCAGGAACAAACCGGAAGCCCTGCTGTTGGCTTTAGACTCAACATTAATAGTACAATTTGTCATTTTTAGCGGAGAATCAGCAACCTTGTAATAGCCCAAGCACTTTGAGCTCAATATACAATCTTCTAGGTAAACACTCTTTGGAGGATAGTTGTGATTCTCTTTAACGGCAGTTTCGCCACCTATTATTGTCACATTTTTAGCTGTAACTGTATAATCCTTGCTTGCAAAGATACCATATGAACCAGCACCGCCACTACTGATAACAGTTCTTCTTTCCGGATCATCTGAAGTACTTTCCAATACAATATTTGCGCCAGCTGAATAACCGTTTGTTGGTAATACTTTTTCATTCGCACTTATAAGCTGACTATCGCTAATGAATATGTTCATATTGTCAGGAATTGAGAATGCTTCATTGCTTGTTTCAATATGCGAACCATAGATTTTAACCTCACTGCCAGGCTTCAAAGGACCTCCCTGTGCAACAAGATTAGTTGCGCCTGTTACATTTACACCAACAAGTTCAAGAGAGGTTGCATTGTTCACACCGCTTGCATATAATGACATATTATTCAGCTCTATATTGCCGTGCTTAATGCTAATCTTCGGAGAGCCATCAACTACTGTAAACAGACAACCATTTGATGCACCGGTTGCTTTAATCGTGTGTTCTCCGAGTTCAATCATCTTATTGCCCTTCGCACCCAGAATAATATAAGTTCCATTTCCGGTTACAGTACTCCAGTCTGTTATTTCGATATCATTAGTAAGCAAAATACTTTGAACACCCGGTGTAAGAAGCGCATAATAAAGTTCTTTTGCAGTACCTGCCTTATAACCAATCGTGCCGTCAGCGTTCTTGAAGTCGCCTGTATATTGTGTTGCAAAATTGTAGGAAATCTTTGTTACAAGATGCCTTGCATTATTCGTGATTGTCGAGTCAGCAAGGATTTCATAATCGTTTGTCGGGTCATCTGCAATGATTCTGCCGGCATTAGCTGTATCAACAACAGTTTCTCCCTGATCATTGATATAGTCCGTATTAGTCCACTGCATATCGTTTTTAGAACCGCCGAAGTCCTCAAGGTCTGCCGAGATTGCCTGCAAACGAACATTTATTTTGTAGTCGAGGTTATACGGCTTTGAATGTGATTTCAGGAACAAGTCTTCGTTGAAATCAACATCATCGAGCAGATACGATGTTTTTTCACCGTAAAGCAAAGCCTTGGTATAATAGCACCAGCCGTCTGTGTCGATTACCCAGGAAACTGCTTTAATTGCGTCATTAGCCGCAGTAACCTTTGCCTGAGCCTCTGCAATCGCTGCTTCATCACTTGCTGCCTGAGCATTTTTTAACGCTGTTTTTGCCGCAGACAAATTGTTATTGAGAGTACCCCAGTCATCCATTGTAACAACGTTTTTGCCGAATTTGAGAATTACATTTTTGTCGATTCCTGTTGAGCTGTCGGCAAGCTTGTTTTCGTCAAGCTTTGAGCCACCCGGAACATTGAAGATTGCCGAGCCGTTATCACTGCCTTGTGAATATCCCTCTTTAATATTGTATGTTGTGCCGTTTCTGTATTCGAGGTCATAAAACTCCTCAAGACGTACACGGACAACAACCGGGTTGTCGCCTTTGTTCTCAACCCATACATCCTTGTTAGCCCACGGGTCATCCGGGTTGAAATCTTCTTTCAGCTCTACCTCGTATGTACCCGGATCTTTTGCGGTGAATTTATTAAGCTCTGTCTGGTCTTTTTTCATAACCCAAGCAAAGGTGCCTGTCAGCACCAGAGCCGCCGCAGTTGCCGCCGCTACAACAGCAGTGCGCTTTTTGTTTGTACTTTCCATAAAATTATTCCTCCATATATTATTACGTTTGAGGGACAACCCTTGTCATCTGAATTATTCCATGCAGGGCTGTCCCCGAAAAGCAAATCTTGTTAAAGCTTATTTATTAACTGTTGTGTTAAGATAGCTGTCGGCAAACGCAAAGCCGCCGCTGTATTCTGTTCCTCCGCCAAGAGTAATTGTGTTGGCAAATATTTCCGGAGAATCGCTTGCCTTTGAGCCACTCTCGCAAACAACTACGCTGTCAGCGCCTGCAACATCGGTTGTATAGGAACCGCCGTTGATAGTGATTGCAACTTTGCCATAGCTGTTGAGTACCACCTGCAATGCATTAAAGCCCAATTCATCATATCCACTGTTATTGTCATAGTACGTTTGAATCTCTTCATTTGTATGAGGTGTTACTGTCACGCCTGTTCCAATAACACTAACCTCAACATTGTCAAGAGTTATATTATCACCGTCACGAACAGCTATGCCAACACCGCCAAGGTCAGTTGCATTAACCGTAATCTTACAATTCTTCAAAGAAAGTGGAGAATTGTCGGATTTAAATATGCCAATCGCAGATGATTCAACCTCACAGTCGGTCAGGGATATAGATTCAGCCGGAGTAGTATTGTTGCTGCCTATTCCAAAATCTCCGCCTACGAACTTACTTCCCGTTGCAACAAGATTTAGTTTCTTTGTTGCCGAAATTGAAGCATAGCCGCCTGTAACTGTTGAATTCTCAATTGTAACATTGGTTGGAACAGAAGCAGTTGTTGATGAAACATAAATGCCCTTTGCGTCTGCGCCTGCACTTAATGTGCTGTTTTTAATATCAGCATTTGCACCGGCAGCCAAACCAATGGCACTACCTGTTGCGTTTGTAACTGTTGAACCGTCGAGCACAAGCGAAGCGTCCGGATACAAATAAATCGGGCTGCTCGATAAATCCGACTGAACCTCTACACCCTTTAACTCAAGAGTAGATTTACCTGTAACATTTGATAATTTTTTGCTTCCCGTATTTATAGTACCGTTTTCTACAACAAGAGTAGAGTCTTTGGCTGTATAAAGAGGAACTGTAGATGTTGATGTAATAGTATTGCCGCCTAAATCGATAGTTTTTGTTTGACCTGCGGCAACGGCTATTTTCTCGCTTGATGAAGAAATCGTAATATCATCTGTCAGCAAAATTTTGTCTGTGGTCGGGTCAGCCAGAACAGCCTTGAGGTCAGCCGCTGTTGCAACAGCCTTGCCTACGGATTTGTCCGGGTTTTCAATGCCAAGCACAAGAGCTCTTGCACTGTTGGAAATCGTCTGATCTGCTGTTGACTCATACGCATTTTCAGTGCCGGCAATTATACGTCCGTCATTGTTTGTGCCGATATTTGTCCACTGTGCCGTGTCTGTGTCTGAGCCGAAGTCGGCAAGGTCAGCCGACATCGCCTGTAATCGCACGTTGATATAATAATCAAGTGTATAAGGCGAGTCATAAGCCCTTTCAAAATTTTCCTTGACAAAGTCAACGTCGTCAAGCAGGAACGAGGTGTTCTCGGCTGCAGAAAGCGCCTTTGTGTAATAGCACCAGCCGTCCTCATCAATAACCCAATATGCGTTGCCGTTTGAGTCGGCATACGGCTTACCCTGGGCTATCCAGTCAGTCATCGAAACAACACCCTCGCCGAAATGCATAATGACAAACTGATCAAGCTTTGTTGAACTGTCTGCATCTGTACCCGTCAGAGTCGAGCCGGCAGGAACATTGAATATTGCCGAGCCGCCGGCATCTCCGTTTGTAAAGCCTTCGGGGGTGTTATACTCGGTGCCGTTACGGTACAGCAAATCGTAAAACTCCTCAAGACGCACACGAACAATAACGGGGTTGTCCGAAATGTTGGTGACGTACACATCCTTGTTTGCCCACGGGTCGCTCGGGTCAAAGTTTTCGTTCAGCTTGACATTGTAATCGCCCGGATCCGAAGCCTGAAATTCGTTGAGCTTCGTCTGGTCGGTAGCCATATTCCAGGCAAATGTGCCTGACAAAAGTAAGGCCGCCGCCACTGCCGACGCTACAACCGCCGTTCTTTTTTTGTTTGAAGCATTTTCCATATAATCTCCTCCAGTTTAAAATGTTTTTAAATTCTATTGTCAGTCGCTTTTTCCGGTATTTTACTCAGCCTTACCGTACCTCGGCTTTACCGGTGGCGGCTTGATAAGCGTAATAAGAAGCTTGATAAGCGTAAGCGCCAGAATAATTATTACAATCGAAATCAGTGTATTGTCTTGTATGAACTCAAGCACATAGCCCGCATAAGGAATTGAAAATACAACAACGCCAACCACATTGCCGCCGATTGTAATAAACGGGTCCTCCTGCGAATTGGCAACACCCTGAGTCTTGAAGCAGACTCCGTTATTGCCATAGTTATCAATAACGTCAATAACACGGTGAGTCCAGATGTCCTGCTCTGAACCGGGATTATAAAACGTGATGTCATCGCCCACTTTAATTTCCTTTGGGTCAGTAATCCTTACAATCACAAGCGAGCCCTTGGGGTGAACAGGCGTCATACTGCCCGAAAGCACCGAGTACATTCTGTAGCCGAAAACCGACTTGTTCGCATCGCTGTTTGTCGAAAAAACAAAAGCGCCAATCAGCATTGCAAGAATAAGTATGTAAAAAACAGCGTTGAATAACTTTTTTCTTATACTCCCTTTGGGTCTTGTTTTTTTCTTTTGTGTTTCGTCTTTTTCCGTACAGGGGTTAATATTATCCAAAAATCGTTCTTCCTTTCAGAAGCTGAATCCGTTTAATCTTAAAGTTGTAATATTTTTACAATCAGGCAGTTTATATATATGCCGTTTATTTAATAAGGTTAATACGATAATTCTACATCTTTTTCAAGCAGTTGTCAATAATATTAACCACAATTTTGTGAATAATTATTATTTTTTGGTGCAATACAGTGCAATCCGCACAAAAAAAGCAGCCACTCCTTTTTGTTGCCCGGAGTGGCTGTTCAAGATTATATATATCAGTTTTAATCCAAAAGGTTTTTATCGGAGAACGAATCACCTGCGGCATCGGAATACATCTTCATCAGCTTTTCAACCGTCATATTCCTGCGCTGTTCGCCTTCAAGCACAGTTATTATCCTGCCGCTTGACATAACAAGCGTCTTGTTGCCGGTGTGCAGAGCGTCCTTGATGTTGTGCGTGACCATCAGCGTGGTTATGTCATTTTCTTTTACAATTTCATTCGTAATGTCCATAACCTGCTTTGCGGTTTTGGGATCAAGAGCCGCCGTGTGCTCGTCAAGCAGGAGAATTTTCGGGGTGACAATCGTCGCCATCAGAAGTGTAAGCGCCTGACGCTGACCGCCCGAGAGCAGCCCTACCTTTGATTTCATTCTGTCCTCAAGACCAAGTCCGAGGCGTGAAAGGCGGTCCTTGAACATCTGCTCATCAGACTTTTTTATTCCTCTCGACAGACCTCGCCGTGACCCTCGGCTGTAGGCAAGCGCCAGATTTTCTTCAATCGTCATATTCGGCGCAGTGCCCTTGAGTGGGTCCTGAAACAGTCTGCCGATGTATTTGGCGCGCTTATAGCTTTTCTGCATCGTTACGTCCTGCCCGTCAAGATACACATATCCGCTGTCGATTATATACGAACCCGAAATTGCATTCAGCATAGTCGATTTGCCTGCACCGTTGCTGCCGATAACAGTGATAAAATCGCCCTTGTCAAGATGAAGATTAACATTATCAAGTGCACGGCGTTCATTGACGGTGTTTGTGTGGAAGGTGATGCACGCATTCTCAAGTCTTAGCATTGTTGTTTTTCACCCTCCTTGCATTTTTTCTGACAATCTTTTCGCTGATTATCGGCACGCTTATTGCTATGATAACAATTACCGCCGACAAAAGCTTAAAGTACGACGCCGGCAAACCGAGCTGGAATACAACCGTGATAAATACTCTGTAAACAACCGCGCCCAGAATTGCGGAAATCAGGTTGTTCAGCACCGAGCGTTTGCCGAATATTGTTTCGCCTATAATTATAGACGCTATTCCTACAACAACCATACCGGTTCCGGCCTTGGCGTCGGCAAAGTTCTGGTCCTGAGTCAGAGCCGCACCCGACAGCGCAACAATTCCGTTGGCTATCGCAAGGCCGAGTATCTTCATTGCGTCAGAGTTAATCGAGCTTGCCTTTACCATTTCAACATTGTCGCCCGTAGCTCTTATCGACATACCTATCTGTGTTCTTAAGAACCAATAAAGCACCGCCGCCACAGCGATAACAATTAAAAGCAAAATCGGGATAACGGCAAGCTTCTTTGCCACGCTTACGTCCATTTCATTTAAAAGCTGAACCGCAAAAGTCTGTGCGTCAGAGAAAATGCTTGTTTTACCGTTGATATTTACCGTCGGCTTTTCACCCATAATTATCAGGTTTATCGAATAAAGCCCCGTCATCGTGAGTATTCCGGCAAGAAGCGGCTGGACATTAAGCTTTGTCTGCAAAAGTCCGGTTATCACGCCGGCAAGTGCGCCGCCGAGGAATGCAAGCACCAGCGAAAGAATCGCAAACAGCAATCCGTTTTCGCCCGGCGTCTGCATATTGGTTATCATAACAGACACCGCCGCACCCGTTATGAACGAACCGTCAACAGTGAGGTCGGGTATGTCGAGTACTCGCAGCGACACAAAAACGCCGATAGCCATAATCGCATATATAAGACCCTGCTCAATTGCGCCCAGTCCCAATGTTAAAAACTGCATAAATCAATCTTTCCTTCTCTGTTTTAAAACAGGATTATTCAAAAACAACCGTCTTTTCATTCTTGAGGAGCGAATCCGGAAGCTCTACACCGATTTTTCCGGCTGTTGTGGTATTCACATATGTTGAAAGGTCATCAAACACAAGCACCGGAATGTCGGAAATTTTCGTGCCGTCAAGAACCTTCTTTGCCATATTGGCAGTTTCAATGCCCAGATCTTCATACTTAATGCCGATTGTTGCAAAGCCGCCGTCCTTTACCATTGAGTCGGCGCCCACATAGCACGGAATCTTGGCGTCGTTGCAAACCTGAGACAATACGGACATACCCTCGGCAACCGTGTTGTCTGTCGGTGAGAATACTGCGTCACACTTTGTAACCAAGGATTCGGCAGCCTGCTGAATTGCCGAGCTGTTCTCGACGTTTGCCTCAACATACTTAAGACCTATCTTGTCGCAGTATTTCTTTGCGCTGTCAATATTTGCAACCGAGCTGTCCTCGGCGGAGTTATAGATAAAGCCGATTGTCTTTACATCAGGTGTAAGCTCAAGCGCCATATCAAGAATTTTGTCAACCGGAACGGCGTCGCAGGTGCCTGTAACATTTTTATCAGGCTTCTCAAGGCTTGTTGTAAGACCTGCCTCAACCGGGCTTGAAACTGCCGAGAAAAGAACAGGAATCTGGTCGGCATAATTAAGGGCAACGCTTGCAACAGGCGTTGTGATTGCAATAACAAGGTCTGTTCCGTCAGCAACAAAGCTGTCCATCATCGCAGGAACATTTGACGGGTCGTTCTGAGCCGACAAAGCTGTGATTTCTGCGTTTTCGCCGTCAACATAGCCAAGCTTATTGAGTTGTGAGATGATTGACTCCTCGATTGTGTTGAGCGATGTATGCTCAACAATTTTGATAATACCGATTTTTACCTTGTCGCCTGTGTTTTCCTTGCTTGAAGAGCCTTGTGAGCTTGAGCCTGCCGAGCTTGAATTACCCGAGCAGCCTGCAAAAACAACAAGACAAGTCAACAAAGCCATAAGCACACATAATACCTTTTTCATCTGAATTACCTCTTTCATAATTAATATAATTTGAATTTTATTGGTTAATCTGTTACAAGTTCAGCCTCGCCATCGTTTTGTTAACAGCTTCATAATATCCTCTCCAAACAAAAAGTCCTCGGATTACTAAAGTAATCCAAGGACAGAATATACAATCTGCGGTACCACCTTGATTGGCGAAAAATCGCCCGCTCACGAAGCGCCAGCACGCTCCCGCTTTGTAACGTAAGCACACGTTGCGGCATTATCCGCCGCACCCTCAAAGGTCCATTTGCCAACCCGATAGCCGCCCTATTCACACCGACAAGGGCTCTCTGTACGCTCGCCGAAGGCTTTACTTCCTTATCAACGGTTTTACTGTTTAGATTATGGTAACACACAAGAAGATGAATGTCAATCATTTGTGTTAAAATTGATTTATTTTGTCAAAAATTATTTCAGCTTGTGCTGCTGTGCTTTCTTTTGCAGGTATTCGGCAATCTGATCCTCGTCATACAAAATCAGGTCACGGTAGCCTGCGAGCGTTTCGTTGTGATGCCGCAGCTCATGCACAAGCACACGCCTGAGCTGCTCATAATAAACCGCCCGTGAGGCGTTGCCGTAAATTCTTGCAAACGAGCCGTAGTATATCTTTATCAGCGTGCCGATTGATGAGCGTGAATACTCGCCCATTATGTAAAGGTCGTTGTCAACAGCCTTCGGGTGAATTTTGAGCTGCGGCAGAATAATCACGCCGCCGCTCAACTCCCGGAACAGAGGTTCGGGCAGGGTATCGACTATCTCATCGAGCATATCGTTTGTTTCGTCAATAGTGAACATTTGTCTATCCTCAGTCAAGAAAGTCCTTAAGCTTCTTGCTGCGGCTGGGGTGTCTGAGCTTTCTCAGCGCCTTTGCCTCAATCTGTCTTATTCTCTCCCTTGTAACGTCAAACTCCTTGCCGACCTCCTCAAGTGTGCGTGAACGCCCGTCCTCAAGACCGAAGCGGAGTCTTAAAACCTTTTCTTCTCTCGGCGTCAGTGTGTCAAGCACCTCCGAAAGCTGCTCCTTGAGCAGTGTGTGCGATGCGGCGTCGGCAGGTGCCGGAGCGTCGTCGTCGGGGATAAAGTCGCCAAGATGGCTGTCCTCCTCCTCGCCGATAGGTGTTTCAAGCGACACAGGCTCCTGAGCAACCCTCATAATCTCACGCACCTTGTCAACAGGCATATCCAGAACGTCGGCAATCTCGTCCGCTGTCGGCTCATGCCCGTTTGTGTGCAGAAGCTGGCTCGAAACCTTTTTTACCTTGTTGATTGTTTCAACCATATGCACCGGAATTCTTATCGTTCTCGCCTGGTCGGCAATGGCTCTTGTAATCGCCTGTCTTATCCACCATGTCGCATATGTTGAAAATTTGAAGCCCTTTGTATAATCAAACTTCTCAACCGCCTTTATAAGTCCTAAGTTGCCCTCCTGTATCAGGTCAAGGAACTGCATTCCTCTGCCGAGGTAACGCTTTGCTATGCTTACAACAAGTCTTAGGTTCGCCTCTGACAAACGCTTTTTGGCTGCGCTGTCACCCTGCTTGATCTTTATTGCAAGCTCGATTTCCTCATCCGGCGTCAGCAGAGGAACTCTGCCGATTTCTTTCAGATAAACCTTGACGGGGTCGTCAATTGCAATGCTGTCGGTGCTTACCTCGTCAAGTGCGTTGTCATCGTCGCCCTTGTCGTCAAGCTTGATGTCATCAATCGGCATATCGTCGAAGTCCTCGACAATAGTCACGTTCATCTGCTCAAGACTGTCATAGATTTTTTCGATCTGGTCCGGCTCAAACACAACCTCGCCCATTGCGTCGAAAATTTCTTTTGTGCTTATCTCTCCCTTTGACTTGCCAAGCTCAAGAATCTCCTTTACAATAGTTTTTTTGTCCGGCGCTGCCTGTAACATTGCCATATTCATCTTTCCTTTCCCAATTCCTTAATTTATTTCTTCTGCTTTTTAAGCTTCTCAAGATACTTTTCTATATCGTCAATATCAGCGTCAGCAGCCTTTTCTGCTGTGATTTTTTCACCCTCTGACAAAATGACGTCAATACAGTCCCTGCAGGCGTCAAACGATGTTATCTCACAGCCCAGCGACGCCAGCATTCCTGCGATTTTTGCGTTTTCATCAACCGTGAATTCCCCCGATATATCGGCAGGCATTATTCCCCTGCCCTCAATTGCACGCTCGGTTATTATTTTATACACCCGACGGTTAAACGATGTAACCATTTTTTCGGGCGGCAAAAGCGAATTCACCTTAATAGCCATATCCTGATTATTAATAATATATGCAATCAAGGCTTCTTCTGCTCTTGCGGCACGCAGATTGCCTGCTTTTTCGGCATTAATCCTGTCGTCCCTGCCCGAGATTCCTGTCTGAATATCCCTAAACTGCTTTTTCCTGTTTTCTCTGCCGTTTTTCTTTCTGTAGCCGTTTATCTGCTGCACAACGGCGTCCTTGCGGACACCCGTTTCTTCGCTTAAATGTCCGGCATAGACATCAGCCTCTATAGGATTTTCAACGGTAGCAAGCAGCTTTGCACATTCGGTAAGATATGCAACAACCTGACTCTGCTCGGTCAGAATGTATTTCTGCTTTATCTTTGAAATCCTGTATTCAATGTCGTTTCCGCTTTTTTCGAGCAACTGTGCAAATTTATCACGGCCCTTGTCGCCGTTTTCCCTGATAAACTCATCGGGGTCTTTTGCGCCCGGAACGGCAATTACCTTTATGCCGATGCCGGCATTGCGCAGAAAGCCTATCGCCCTCTGAGCCGCTTTCTGCCCTGCTTCGTCCGAATCATAGCATATATACACCTCATCGGCATAGCGTTTCATAAGCATTGCCTGCTCCTGCGTCAGCGCCGTACCGAGGGTCGCCACAGCCGAGGTGAAGCCCGCCTGATGCAGTGCGATAACATCCATATAACCCTCGCAGAGAATAAGACTGCGTTTTCCGCCGTTTTTCGCAAAATTGAGTGCAAAAAGATTGGTGCTCTTTTTAAACACAGGCGTGTCGGAGGTGTTCAGATACTTCGGCTTCTGGTCGGTCATTATCCTGCCGCCGAAGGCGATGACATTGCCCCTTAAATCTATTATCGGGAACATCACACGGTTATAGAACCTGTCCGAGATATTTCCGTTTTTATTCTGATAAACAAGGTTTGCCGCCACAAGCTCCTGCGGCTTGAAGCCCTTTGATTTCAGGTGGTCAACAAGGGCAAAACGGTTGTCGGGGCTGAACCCAAGTCCGAAATGCTTTATTGTTTTTTCGCTGAGTCCCCTGCCCCTGAGATAATCAAGTCCTGCCTTTCCTGCGGCGGTGTAGAGCATTGAATAATAAAACCTGCCCGCCTCTCGGTTCGCCTCAAAGATTCGCCGCCTCAGCTCGCTCATACTGCTGTCGTATGAATTTTCGGGCATGTCCATACCTGCCCTTTGCGCAAGGAATTTGACGGCGTCAATATAATCAAGATTTTCAATCTTTCTGACAAAGGTTATCACATCGCCGCCTGCACCGCAGCCGAAGCAATAAAACGACCCGTTTTCGGGGTATATATTAAATGAAGGCGTTTTTTCGCCGTGAAACGGGCAAAGTCCGACAAGGTTTCGTCCACGCCTTTTCAGGGTTACATATGATGACGCTATATCCGATATATCGCTTCTCGCCTTAAGCTCTTCAAGAAATTCGTCCGGTAACGGCAAAAAATCACCCCCTATAAAATAAACCTTAATTCAGTTCGGAGTTTGGTGCGTAGAGTGAAGAGTGGAGAGTGGAGAGAAGGTGTCGCCGCAAGCGGCTCAAGCGGTGCAAGCACCTCAATGATATAAATTCCTCCGGAATTTGTGAAATATCGCTGTGCGATATGAAATAGCTCCGCTGTGATATATTTGCCCTTGGCAAATGTTATGGTTGTCGCCGCAAGCGGCTCTTTGAATTAATAAGAACTCGTTTCAACTCCAAACTCAAAACTCCAAACTCAAAACTACATCTTCTGCCAGAATTTGGGTATGAACAGATTTTCATACACCAACACCGCATAATGGTCGGTCATTCCGGCTATATAATCGCACACGGCTCTCTCAACACCCTCATTGTCGGCAATCTTTCTGATTTCCCCTTCAAGTCTGTCCGGATGCCTTACAAAATATGTATAAAGGCTTTCTACAAGGTGAGGCACCTTCTTTTCCTCGGACTTTGCATACTCGCTTTTATAAACATAGTCAAACATAAACTTGTGCAGCGAATTAAAGCTTTTAAAAAAGCTTTCCTCCATTTTTATCTCGCCGCCTTGGCTGTTTTCAACAACATTTGAAACCATAGAGTTAATACGCTCGCTTGTTGTCGTGCCGAATCGTTCTATATATTCCTCCGGCAAATCAGCCCGGCTTATCGCTCCTGCTCTTACCGCATCGTCGATATCGTGGTTTATATACGCTATCCTGTCGGCTATCCTCACCACTCTGCCCTCAAGCGTGTCGGCATCCTTACCCCTTGTGTGGCACAAAATCCCGTTTCGCACCTCATATGTAAGGTTCAGTCCTCTGCCCTCTTTTTCAAGCAGGTCAACAACCCTCACACTCTGCTCAAAATGGCGGAAGCCGCCCGGATAAAGGTCGTTGAGCGCTCTCTCGCCTGCGTGGCCGAACGGCGTATGCCCCAGATCGTGTCCCAAGGCTATCGCCTCGGTTAAGTCCTCGTTCAGGTCAAGCGCTCTTGCAATTGTTCTCGCAATCTGCGACACCTCAAGCGTGTGGGTAAGTCTTGTCCTGTAGTGGTCGCCCTCGGGCGACAAAAACACCTGCGTTTTGTGCTTTAAGCGTCTGAATGATTTACAGTGAATTATCCTGTCACGGTCACGCTGAAATTCGGTCCGCATGGACGACGGCTCTTCATAAACAAGTCTGCCCTTTGTGTTTTTTGCAAGGCAGGCAAGCGGAGAAAAGCGCTGCTCCTCCCAGTAGCAAATCTTCTCGTTAATCGTCACAAAAACACTCCCTTTCGGCAGTCGGTTTGCCTGATACGCCGCATTATTATAAAACCTGTCAATATAATTTACTGAAAAAGTGTGAAAATACCTCTTTTTATTTTAAAAAAATCTTAAATTTTCTGCATATAATAGCTCTCATCAGCAGAAACAGCCTGCACCTCTCCGCAGGTTGCCGCCGCAAGCTCCTTGTTGATTTTATCAAGACTGCCTTTTTTTGTATGGAACTTTATCTCCACTTCATCTGTAAAGGCGCTGTCATCAACAACTCCTCCGCCGTTTGAAACAACGGACGACACCCTGCCATACTGATTGTAGCTGCATTTCAGCTCACAGTTGTCGCAAAGCTGCATAACCGCCGGACAAGCCGCCTCAACAGCAATTTTTGCGCCGTGAGAATACGCCCTCACAAGTCCTCCTGCGCCCAGCAGAATTCCGCCGAAATATCTCGTCACGACAACGACAACATCGGTTATGCCCATTTTCTGCATAACCTCAAGCACAGGCACACCTGCCGTGCCCTGCGGCTCACCGTCGTCGCTGTAGCGTTTTACGCCGCCTTCACGCAGAATATAGGCATAAACATTGTGCTTTGCATCCCAATGCTTTGATTTTATTTTTTCTATGAACTCCAGCGCCTGCTCCTGCGTTGTGACAGGCGCACAGTAGCCGATAAAGCGTGAGCGTTTTTCAACAAACTCGTCGCAAGCCTGTCGGCTTACAGTTGTATAGTCCGTCATACCGTATCTCCGTAATAATTGATATAAAAAAAGCAGGCGACACCAAAGTGCCACCTGCCTGATAATCCATATTATTTTCCCATACCGTAACGCTTTTTAAATCTGTCAACACGTCCGCCGGTATCAACGAGCTTTTGTTTGCCGGTAAAGAACGGGTGGCACTTTGAGCAAATTTCAACACGGATATTCTTCTTTGTCGAGCCTGTTTCAATTACATTGCCGCAAGCACAAGTGATTGTTGTTTGTTCGTAATTTGGATGAATGTCCTTTTTCATTTCTTTTCACCTCTTTCGCTGAAACCGTGATAACATTTGGATTTTATCACATAACAAGCAAAAAATCAAGAACTTTTTTTGCTTTTAAAAAATTTTGTCAAAATAACGCTATTATCCCTTTCAATCAATCATATTATACGGCAAAATGCTAAAGTCAAGACTGCACAATATTCTTTTTCACAAGTTTTACAATTATTTCTTGTTTTAAAACGGAAATCGAGATATAATTATAATGTAAATCTATACAAAAATACTATTACAACAGCAAATGGGGGCAGAAAAGTGAGAAAGACTAAAATTATATGCACACTCGGTCCGGCAACAGACGACGAAAATGTTATGCGTGAGCTTATACTCAACGGTATGGCTGTCGCAAGAATGAATATGTCGCACGGCACCCACGAGGATCACAAAAAAAGAGCCGACACGGTAAAAAGGATAAGAGCCGAGCTTGATGTTCCGGTTGCGCTGCTGCTTGACACAAAGGGTCCGGAAATAAGAACGAAGAACTTTAAAAACGGCAGTGAAATTCTTGAAGCCGGTCAGACCTTTACCTTTACAATAGACGATATTGAGGGCGACCGCAACCACTGTGCAATAACCTTTGCCAATCTGCCGAAGGACGTAAAGCGCGGCGACAGGATTCTTGTTGACGACGGTCTTATCGAAATGCTGGTAACCTCAACAACAAAGAAGGACATCGTCTGCGAGGTTTTAAACGGCGGCAAAATTGCCTCTCACAAGGGCATTAACGTGCCCGGCACACGCCTTTCTCTTCCTTTCATCAGCGAACAGGACAAAAAGGACATAGCCTTTGCGGTTGAGCAGGACCTCGACTTCATCGCCGCAAGCTTCACACGTTCCAGCGACGATATTTTACAGCTCAGGGCGGAGCTTGACAAAAACAACTGCAACAACATCAGAATTATCGCAAAGATAGAAAACGCCGAGGGTGTTGACAACATAGACGATATAATCAGGGTGTCTGACGGCATTATGGTCGCAAGAGGCGATCTGGGTGTTGAAATTCCGATGGAGGACATTCCGATTCTTCAGAAAAAGCTCATAACCAAGGCTTACAAGGCAGGCAAGCAGGTTATAACGGCAACACAGATGCTCGACTCTATGATGGTCAATCCCCGTCCTACAAGAGCCGAGGCAACCGACGTTGCAAACGCAATTTACGATGGCACAAGCGCAATAATGCTCAGCGGCGAAACAGCCGCAGGCAAATATCCTGTTCAGGCGCTTAAGACTATGGCAAAAATCGCAGAGCGCACAGAAAACGACATCGACTATATCGGACGTTTCAGAAAGCGCCTGCTCACCGAACAGCCCGATGTAACCTCGGCAATTTCACACGCAACCTGCACAACGGCACACGACCTCGGCGCTGTTGCGATTATAACCGTATCAAAGACAGGTCAGACAGCGAGAATGATTTCAAAATACCGTCCTGCCTGCCCGATTATCAGCGGCTCGACCAGCGAAAAGGTATTGCGCCAGATGAACCTTTCATGGGGCGTTATTCCGATTCTTGTAGAAGAAAAGACAAACACCGACGAGCTGTTTGAACACGTTGTCGATGTTGCCGAAAAGCACAGCCTTGTTAAAAACGGCGACCTCGCAGTTATCACGGCAGGTATTCCCCTTGGTGTTTCGGGCACAACAAATATGCTCAAGGTTCACCTTGTCGGCAATGTTCTTGTGTCGGGCACCGCAGTAACACATCAGAGCATTATCGGCAGAGTGTGCGTTTGCAAAACCGAGGGCAAGGTAAGCGACAAGTTCAAAAACGGCGATATTATTGTCGCACCGAAAACAACAAACGCTATGCTTCCGCAGCTTAAAAAGGCAGGCGGCATCATCACCGAGCAGGACGGTCTTAACTCTCACGCCGCAATCGTTGCTTCGGCGCTTGACAAGCCTGTTATCGTAGGAGCAAAGAACGCCGTAGAACTGCTCAAAACAGGCACAACCGTAAAGCTTGACGGCTCAAGAGGAATTGTGTTCAGTGCAAACGCCGCAAAATAAGAGGGACAAAAAGGACTAAGAGAGAGTCTGCTCTGCTGAATTTTGTACGAGCAAAATAAAACGAGAGAAAAGAGCTTGAGCGTTTAATGGCACTTTATGCGTTGTAAGTGCATAAAGTGCCATTAAACGCACCCGTAGAAAGTTCGCATTGGAAAAGGAGCGATGACAGACAACCTGACAATCGCACAAAGCTGAACGCACAGCAGGTTTCCAAAGGGCTTGCCCTTTGGTCGTTTTAAAGATAGGGATTTTTAAGGGAAAGGAAATCGAAATCCTTTCCCTTAAATCAGTTTTTGCTTACTTTTTTCTGATAAAAAAGTAAGTGCCTGCGCGGCATGAGCGCAAAAAGTTTTAAAGATGATAAAAATTAATACGATATTATAAACGGTCGCCGATGTGTGCAATCCACCAAATTTCTCTGCTTACAAAGTTTAACAATAATTCAGTTTACTAAAATATACCCGTGTGCTTCACAGCAAAGCGAGGATACGAGCAAAAATTTAATCAAAAATTGTTGACAACTGCATATTTTATCCATATAATAGGAGTAACAATCAAATCTATCACTTAAAGACTGTGAAGGAAACAAGATACGCACAGCATTGCAAAGAGAGCTGTCGGGCGGTGTAAGACAGCGTATGCGTCCGTATGTATAGCTCATTCCGGAGTCGCCTGTCCGACAACAGGGCAGGACGCAGGGCTGCGTTATCTGCCGGGGCTTTGTTGGAAGCTTACTAAGGAGCATTTATGCTTGAATCAGGGTGGTACCACGGATTTATTCGTCCCTTTTGCACTGTTGCAAAAGGGCGTTTTTGTTGTTGTGAGCGACGTGAATTAAAAAGATTTTTACGGGAGGAATTATTATGTTAGACTCATACAAAAAGTATATTCCCTTCAAGCAGATTCCGCTTGAGGACAGACAATGGCCGAACAACACCATAACCAAAGCGCCGATATGGTGCAGCGTTGATTTGCGTGACGGCAATCAGGCTCTTATCGACCCAATGAATTTACAGGAAAAGCTCGAGTTTTTCAAGCTTTTGTGCGATGTCGGTTTCAAGGAAATCGAAATTGGCTTTCCGTCCGCATCAGAAACCGAATATGAAATCTGCCGCGAGCTTATAGAGGGCGGTCATATTCCCGATGATGTTACGATTCAGGTTCTTGTTCAGGCAAGAGAGCATCTCATCAGAAAGACCTTTGAGGCTATAAAGGGCGCAAAGAACGTAATCGTTCACTTCTACAACTCAACCTCAACACTGCAAAGAAAGGTTGTTTTCAACCAGGATATGGAGGGAATAACAAAAATTGCGGTTGAGGGTGCAAAGCTCATCAAGGAGCTGACCGACAGCTACGACGGCGACACCAACATCCGTTTTGAATATTCGCCCGAAAGCTTCAGCGGCACCGAGGTTGACTTCTCGGTTGACATCTGTCACGCAGTTATGGAGGCACTTGGCAGCACAAAGGAAAATCCGCTCATTCTCAACCTGCCGAACACTGTCGAGATGTGCACATCGAACACCTTTGCCGACCAGGTAGAGTATTTTATCAAGCATCTGCCGAACCGTGAGGCGGCTATAATCAGCGTTCATCCGCACAACGACAGAGGCTGTGCGGTTGCGGCGACAGAGCTTTCACTGCTTGCAGGCGCAGACAGAGTTGAGGGCACACTGTTCGGCAACGGCGAACGCACTGGAAACCTCGACATCGTAACAGTCGGTCTTAATATGTTCACACAGGGCGTTGACCCAAGGCTTGACTTCAGTAACATTCCGAAGCTCAAGGAGGTTTATGAACGCTGCACAAAGATGAAGATTCACGAGAGAACTCCGTACGCCGGCGAGCTTGTGTTCACCGCATTTTCGGGTTCTCATCAGGACGCAATCAACAAGGGCACTCAGTATATGGAAAAAACTCATTCCGACTACTGGGAGGTTCCGTATCTTCCGATTGACCCTGCCGACGTCGGCAGAGAATACGAGCCGATTATCAGAATCAACTCACAGTCCGGCAAGGGCGGCGCAGCCTTTGTAATGGCGCACACCTTCGGATATCATCTGCCGAAGAAAATGCACCCCGAATTTGGCGCTCTTGTTCAGGCTGAATGTGACAAGATCGGACGTGAGCTGCTGCCGAAAGAGCTTCTGCACGTTTTTGAAAAGGAATATCTCTATATTCCCAAAAAATACGATCTTGTAAAGCACCAGATCACACAAAGCGGCTCTGACGGCGACGATCAGGTTACATTTGACGGCGTTTTGTCGGTAAACATCGACGGCGATATTTCGCAAAAGCCGATAAAAGGCACGGGCAACGGTCCGATTGACGCATTCTTCAACGCAATGAAATCTATCGGCGTTGACTGCTACAAGTTCCTTTCCTACAGCGAGCACGCAATGAGCGAGGGCAGTGATTCAAAGGCTATCGCTTATATCGAGCTGCTGCGCAAAAACGGCAAGGACATTTTCGGTGTCGGAATCGGCAGCAATATCAACATGGCTTCAATCTACGGTCTGCTCAACGCAATCAACCGTGCAAACTATCTGCTCAAGCAGGGAAAATAAAACAGCTTACAAAAACACAAAGGGAACGGCACATCGGTCGTTCCCTTTATTTTTATAATATTTTATTGCTCCGACATCAGAGGATAAGGCATTTCGGGCACAACCTCGTCAGTCTTTTGAAAATGCTTTGACACAAAACACCGGATACATTTCCAGCCAGAAATTATTCCCCTCAGGCTGTTTTTGAACAAATTGTCGGGATTCTTCTCAAGCAGGAACGCCCTGACAATATTAAACGGCATTGCAATCGTCATCAAAAATCCAAGCCAGCGGTGCGACCACTTGAACTCTCTGTAGCATCCGTGCTTTTCAAAAAAGTTTCTCAGCACTCCGAGCGCATTTATGTAATCGCTCATTTTCTTCACATCAAGATGAGATACAATACTGCCCTTTCGCTTGGTGTAATAATAAAGGCATTTATCAACAACAACAACTCTCTTTGCGTAATACATCAGCCTCGGCGTTGTTGCCGTATCCTCAAAATACATCTTCGGAAAACGTATCATATCCCTGTTAAAAAACAACTCGCGCTTATACAGCTTGTTCCACACATAAGCACGGCTTCTGAAATCCCTGATTGTCAGGCGGCAAATCTTTTTGCCGGTTGTCATTCCAGGCAACGGTTTTCTGACGTTAATTGTTTTATGCGTGCCCTTTTCCTGCTTATAAATCGCATAGTTGCAGGAGGATATGTCACATCCGTTGCGTTCAGCCGCATAATAAAGCACCGCAAGATAGCTTGGGTCAAGATAGTCGTCGCTGTCAACAAAGGCAAGATATCTTCCCCTTGAAACAGATATGCCGACGTTTCTTGCGTCCGACAGCCCGCCGTTCTCCTTGTGTATAACCTTTATCCTGCTGTCAAGCCTTGCATAATCGTCGCAAATCTGCGGGCTTGTGTCAAGAGAACCGTCGTTGACAAGTATGATTTCTATGTTCGTAAAAATCTGGTTAATTATGCTGTCTATACATCTTTTCAGGTACATATCAACGTTATATATAGGAACAATAACGCTCACATCAGGCACCGCAGACGATGCGTTTCCTG
Organism: uncultured Oscillospiraceae bacterium; assembly: GCA_958448165.1. GTDB lineage: Bacteria > Bacillota > Clostridia > Oscillospirales > Acutalibacteraceae > UBA7067. The sequence continues at coordinate 68,231 of CAUDCW010000007.1, read as the reverse complement.
ACGCCTGACCCGATTGATAAAATTCATTTTTTACAGTTTCATTCATGAACTCACCGTTATTCTGAAATTTTAATGAAGTTAGTCGTCACTGTTTTCGTTGAACATTTCTTTATTCATGCTGCTGATAATCCGATCGTCCACGCTCCGTCTGTTGCCATCCTTGTCTTTTCCGCTTGTAAAGCGTGAAAATGGCGCAGTGCACACTATTACGGCATAGTAGGTTATAAATCTCCAGATTAAAATTGCCGATTTAAGCGTTCCGTTTGCAAAATATGCCGCCATAAACATATTGTATGCAACCTCGGCAATTCCCGACGAGCCGGGAAGCGGAATAAGACTTGACGTAAGATTCACATACGCCTGGGCGCAAATCATATCAACGGGATTTGCACCGCTGAAGTTAAACGCTCTGTAAAGAAGATAAGGACAGCTCAGAATAAATATCACCTGCATAAATACAATAATATAATAAACTATCATTCTCTTTTTATATTTAAACACATTTCTGTTTGCCTCGTGAAAATTGGAAATCTGAGTTTCAAGAGCCTGAGCCTTTTCATCCGGATTCTTTATAAACTTTAGCTTGTGCATTATCTTGCTGACAAGCTTCAAAAGCTTTTTAGAAAGCCCCCTGCTGAAGGACACAATAAGCAGAATCGAGGTTATACCGATCTGCGATATAAAGCCAAGGATAACAAGACTCCATTTATACGGCGTGTTCATTGTCGCCACAAAATAATCAAATCGCAGGAAAATAGCAAAAATACTTGCTGCGGTTGTGGTTATCTGATACACAATAAACTTCTGCGTCATACACGAGGTCGAAAAGCCCGCGCTTATCCCCATTTTTGACAAAAGGTAAACCTGCATCGGCTGACCTCCCGTTGACGACGGAGTAATCGCACTGAAAAACTGTCCGACGCAGCTTGTTTTGACTGCGTCCCACAGTGTAAAGCTCTTGTGCTCGGTCCTTACAAAAAGGTATGTAACAAACACGTCCATCACGATATTCATCATAAATGACACGAACGCAACAAAAACCCACCCCCACTTGATAGAGCCGGGCGAATTCTTAAGCAGGTCCATAAGTCCGTCAGGCGAAACAAAAAAGTAGATGACAAGACCGACGGATATTATGATAACAAAAATATTCAAAATCAGGCTGAAACTGATTTTACGTTTCTTTTTCTTCGTTTCCAAAGCTTTCCTCCTTGAAGTAACGCGGGAAATATGCTTATAAAAATGACACAATATAAAACAATTCGTGGGATATTATAACATTTTAAGCCATACAAAATCAATTGTTATTTTATTCGTTATTTGACGCATTATCTTAAGTTTTATGTCAGTTTTTACCGCACGCCTCTGAAATCAGATTATAAATCGTTTCTACAGCCTTGCCTTTAAAGAATTCTCCGCATGAAGCTTTCATCGAGTCAAGCTTTTCGCTGTCCGATATAAGCCTTTCAATAACCGGAGCACATTTCTTACCCTTCGGCAGCTGAACAGCCATATTGTTTCTTATGAGGAAGTCCTCGTTATCTGCCTCCTGCCCCGGATAAGCCTTGAATATCGCCATCGGCAGGCACGACGCAAGAGCCTCGGTCACTGTCAGACCGCCCGGCTTTGTAATAAGCAGGTCGCTTGCGTGCATATACCTGTAAACGTCGTTGACAAAGAAGTGAAGCCTCGTCCGCTTTCCGCCGTCGCCGTGTTTTTCAAGCCTTTGTTCAAACTCATTATAAAGCTTTTTGTTATTACCCGTAATAATAATCAGCTGGAATTTCTTCTGAATGCTCAGAATCCCCTCGTAAATGTCAAACACGTCCGAAACGCCAAAGCTGCCTGCCATCATCAGAATTGTGGGCACATCGTGTTCAAGCTCCATCTCATCAAGCAACGCATTTTTATCCTGCTTTTTATAAAATACGGGATCAACCGGAATTCCCAGCGTGCGTATTGACGAGCCTTTTATCCCCATGTTTTCAAGCTGATATTTCATCTCGTTGCTTGAAACGACAAAATAATCAACATACGGCTGAATATATGTCTTATGCGGAGCAAAATCCGTTACAATCGAAATAAGCGGAACGCTCAGACCGTGCTTGCCCTTTATCGCAGAAACCATCTCTGCCGCAAAGGGATGTGTTGTTACTATAGCGTCCGGCTTGAAGTCATCGACGAGCGGAAAAATTTTCCTCGAAGCAGCACCCGTCACATTGTCAACAAGAGAGTTGAGCTTTGTGTCCTTATCCGACTGACGGTACATCTTGCCGTAAACCCTCGGGGCGTGCTTGGCAAGAAAAACATATCCTCCGCTTATCAGCTTGTCAAACGCCTTGCCAACCGCCTTGAGTGCATCAACAGTTTTTATAACAGCCTCGCTGTCGCGGGATTTTATGTAGTTTTCAAGAGCCGCAGACGCCTTTTTGTGACCTCCGCCTGTTGAAGCGGTAAAAATGAGTACACGCATCACGCACTATCCTTTCATTTATTTCTCTTTCAACTTTCGGCACTTATCCATTATCAACAGATATCTATTATTTTATTATACCAAATTAAACAAAAAATTCAACACCTTTTACACACAAATAAAAAGCCTTGCAAATTAAGAAATAATTATGACACACAAAAAAACAAAGTGTTAATTTATTATATTTGTTTGATTTTTTCAATAGGTTTTCTTTGCTTTTATTCTCATAATGTAGTAAAATATAGACAGTTGTAATATGCACACAATTCAATTATGCGCAACCGGACAAATGTAATTTGTATCGGCAGAATCCCGGAGGTATATTAATGAGTAATGACAACAATAAAAAAGACATTAACTCTCAGATAGATGATATTTTAAATGAAATAAGACAGCAGCACGGTCAGAACGCCGCTGCACAAAGCGAAAGCACAAAGCCGGCTGACACGGTACAGCAAGCCGAGGAAGAAGAGGAGTTTGTTGACATAAGCTCAGCAGGCTACAGTGCCGCCGCTCAGCCGCAGGCTGCGCCCGACGGAAAATCAGAAAAACCTGATAAAAAAGAAAAAAAGAAGGCGGCAAAGAAGACTGAAAATACACAGCCTGTAAAATCGGAGCCGTCAAACGAGCAGAACACAGGAATCACTCTGGAGCAGGGCAACAAGCCGAGCGATACCGTGCAGGAATCATCCGGCACAAGCTGCAAGACTTCCGCCGAAGCCGAGGCGGATAAAATCATCTCCGAAATTCCTGCTCTTATCAATAACGGCACAGCCGTTTCAGGCACCGAGCCGGCAGCAGTTCAGAGCCAGCCGAAAGAAAAGAAAAAAGGCAAAAAAATCTTTATTCTCGGCGGCGTTGCCGCAGTAATCGTGCTGCTTTGCTGTTCGTTCTTTGCTGCGCTCGCACTCACGCCCGACACTGTTCCGGCGGCGGCTCCCATTCCCGATGTCAAGGGTGCAACACAGACAGACGCAAACGAGTTTGTCTTTGCAAAGGGAGTTTCGGTTTCAGGCATTGATATCGGCGGAAAAAACCTTAAAGAAGCAAAGGCTCTTATAAAGCTTAAGGAGGGCGACTTCAAGGAAGAGTTCACCTTAAACGTAAACTACGGCGACGGCAAAAAGCTTTCCTTTACACAGGACGACTTCTCATACAGCTTCAACACCGACGAGGTGTTTGAGCAGGCGGTACAATACAGCCGTGACGTAAGCACCGCTATACAGCAGGGCACACTTGACCAGCTTGCTCCGCCTGATGCACACAACGTAACGACGGACGAAGAAAAAGGAACAATCAACTTTGGCGTTTCGTGCATTGTAAGCGATTCTTCCGTTGACAAGGTGGTAAACAGAAGCGCCGCTAAAATTGACAAAAAGGCGGTCGAGCCACACGCAACCGAATATAACCCGTCTGCAAAAAGCTTTGACAAGATGTTCAAATGGGTTGAGGGCAGCAACGGCGAGATAATCGACCAGGATTCGCTGACAAAGGATATAAAGGAGCTTTTCAAAAACGGTGCCAAGTCAGGCGATGTAACCGTTAAGACCACAACAGAAAAGCCAAAGCACAAAATGGACGAGGTCAAAAACAATGTCCAGCTCATCGGTCAGTTCAGCACCGTTTCAACAAACGGCTACAACGCTAACTGCAATATGGCAACTGCACTTGACGCAATCAACGGAACAATAGTTGACCCGGGCAAGAATTTCTCCTTCAACGAATGTACGGGCGACAGCAATCTGCCCGAGAACGGCTATCTGTCAGCCAGCGTTATTCAGAATGAGCAGTACGTTCCCGGCATCGGCGGCGGCATATGCCAGGCGGCAACCACAATATACAACGCAATGGTTCTTGCCGGAATGGGCGTTGAAGAGCGTGCAAACCACTTCTACACCTCTGTTTATGTTTACGGCGGACTTGACGCCACCATCGACTACCCGAACCTTGACCTCAAGATGAAGAACAACTCAGATTATCAGATATTTGTTCACACCTGGATGGACGGCGTAACACTTCACTGTGAGGTTTACGGCTTCCAACCGAGCGACTGGGACGAAATAAGAACAGAGTCGGAGTGCTCATGGATCGGCAGCGAAAGCTTTGGCTTTGAAGCCGACAGAGTATATTACAAAAACGGCAAAGAGGTCAAGCGCGAGGACCTGCCCGATTCCGTATATAGCTTGAAGAACGGCCACTATGTTGTTGCAGGCGACCCGGGCGATGTATCAAACAAGATAAAGAACCCTAAAGAAAATCTTAAAATATCAAATAAAAGCCAATAACGGCACAGCAACAAAGCTCCTCTGAGAAATCGGAGGAGCTTTGCTTTAGAGAGTTAAGAGTTAAGAGTGAAGAGTGGAGATGGGCGTAATTAGGAATTCGGAATTAAAGAATACCCGAAACAGGGTCTTGGCTCCCTTGTCAAAGAAAGCTGTCGCCGAAGCTGACTAAAGGATTCTTTCGCTCTGCTGAAACTATTCCAGACATTCATCGGTTCGAGCAGAATCTCTCCACCGCCGTTAGCGGTCCCCATCCCTTTAACAAGGGAGGCAAAACCTCGTAACAGAAAGTCTTTATTCAAAGAGCAGCGAAGCTGCGACAACCACAGCTCCACTCTCCACTCTTCACTCTGAAGTCCGCCGATTGCGGCGACAACCCGTTTGCCAAACAGAGCCGCAAAAAGACACGGAGCTTTTTCCGTGTCTTTTTTGCTTTGGTATATATAAATTTGAGTAAACAGCCTGCTGATAATCAGCTTAAATCTCTATGCCGAAATCGTCGAGATTTTCAAGCTTGCCTGTGAGCGAATAAATGACCCACTCGGCTATATTAACCGCATGGTCGCCTATTCTCTCAAAATATTTAGTCGCAAGGAACAAATCAAGTGCCGGAGCAGACTCATATTCGCCCGACTTAAGCCCTGCAACAAGCCTTTCACGGATTTCCACAAACAGGCGGTCAACCGTGTTGTCCATTTCCGCAACCTTTTGCGCAAGGTCCAGATCTCTTTTTACAAAAGCGTCAACGCCGAGGTTAACCATATCCACTGCGGTTTTTGCTATCTCAGAGAACACTTTCTTGTCAAGCTGATGTTCCTGTGAATTGACAAACCTTGCAATCTCTGCTATATCCTCAGCGTGGTCGCCTATTCTCTCAAGGTCAGTAACCATTTTCAGAACCGCAGAAATAAATCTTAAATCCTTTGCAACAGGTTGATTGTGCATAATGAGATTAACACAAAGACTTTCAATCTCTTTCTCTTTTCTGTTTATTGCGCTTTCATAATTTGCAACCTTATTTATTTTTTCAATATCAGCTTCAACAAGCGACTTTGCGCTGTATGCAACCGACTTCTCTACAAGGCTTCCCATCTCAATAATCTGATTGTTCAAATCCTTAAGCTGTGCGTCGTAGTACTCTCTCATTATCCGAACCTCCCCGTGATGTACTCCTCGGTTTCCTTCTTCTGCGGGTTTGAGAAAATCTGATTCGTATCCCCGTATTCAATCATTTCACCAAGTAGGAAAAACGCAGTATTGTCGGCTATACGAAGCGCCTGCTGCATATTGTGAGTAACCATTATAATTGTGTACCGGTCTTTAAGCTTCAGGCAAAGCTCCTCTATCTTTCCCGTTGAAATCGGGTCAAGTGCAGATGTAGCCTCGTCCATAAGCAAAACCTCAGGCTTGACAGCCAAGGCTCTTGCAATGCAAAGACGCTGCTGCTGACCGCCCGAAAGACCCAGAGCACTCTTCTTGAGTCTGTCCTTAAGCTCATCCCAGATTGCCGCATCACGCAAGGAGCTTTCAACAATCTCATCAAGCTTTGCTCTGTTCTTGATGCCGTGTGTTCTCGGCCCGTAGGCTATGTTGTCATAAACGCTCATCGGGAACGGGTTAGCCTTCTGAAACACCATTCCGACTCTTTTGCGGAGAATGTTTACGTCCATATTGCCGTAAATATCCTCTCCGTCAAGCCTTATGTCACCTGTTATTTTACAGCCCTCAACAAGGTCGTTCATTCTGTTGAGCGACTTCAACAGCGTGGATTTGCCGCAGCCTGAGGGTCCGATAAACGCAGTTATCTGATTGCTCGGCATATTCAGATTAACGCTCTTCAAGGCGTGGAATTTGCCGTAATACAGATTCATATCTTTAATCGTAAATTTATCCATTTATGCCTATTATCCTTTCTTGAATCAGCGGTATTATTTCTTGCTGCTGAGCTTCTTTGCGATAAAGCTTGACAGGGTGTTTACGCCAAGCACAAGCACCAGCAGGACAACCGCAGTACCCCATGCCTGATTGGTGTGAAGTCCCTCGTTGGCAAGCATATACATATGTATTGCAAGTGTTCTTCCTGACGACATAACACCGTCAACAAGACCTGTTGTCGAGCCTGCCGTGTATATAAGCGCCGCTGTCTCGCCGACAATTCTGCCTATCGCAAGAATAACACCGGCAAGAATACCCGGCATCGCACTTGGCAGAATAGTTCTGACTATTGTTCTCAGCTTGCCTGCACCAAGACCGTAGCTGCCCTCACGGTATGAATCTGGAACAGCAATCAGAGCCTCCTCTGTTGTGCGCATAATGGTCGGAAGAACCATTATTGACAGAGTAAAAGCGCCTGCAAGAATTGAATATCCCCAATGAAAAGCAGTAACAAAGCACAGCATACCGAACAAGCCGTAAACAATCGACGGAATTCCCGCCAGAGTTTCAGCCATTGTCCTGATAAGCTTTACAAGCTTGTTGCCTCTCTTTGCGTATTCTGCAAGGTAGATTGCCGCACCGATACCGAATGGCACGGCGATAACGAGCGTCAGAAGCGTGATAATAACCGTATTGATAATCGCCGGCATACACGAAACATTGTTGCTGTTATATTCCCATGCAAAAAGGTCGGGTGTCAGGTTTGGAACACCCATTACAAGTATATATACTATCAGGAACACAAGAGCCAGCACAGAAAGCGCCGCCGCAATTAATACAACAAGATACATCACAAGCGACAAAGGCTTTCTCTTGTATTCCCTTAGCCTTTGTGAAAGAGTAACCTTATTGATAGCCCTGATTTCAGGCTCCTTAAGCTTTGTATTATCAGCCACGCTTCTCACTCCTACTCTTTATAGCCTGCATCGAAAGGGTTATGATAAGAATAAACACAAAAAGCACAACGCCTGTTGCGATAAGAGCCTGTCGGTGAAGTCCTGTTGAATATCCCATTTCAAGAACAATGTTCGCCGTCAGCGTTCTTACGCCGTCTGTGAGCGAATCAGGAATCTGCACCTGGTTACCTGCAATAAGGATAACCGCCATAGTTTCGCCGATAGCTCTGCCTATGCCGAGCACAACGCCTGCAAGTATGCCCGAATTTGCCGCAGGCATAATCGCCTTGAACACACTTCTCTCTCTTGTGGCACCGAGAGCAAGCGAGCCTTCATAATAGCTTTCGGGCACGGCACGGATAGCCGACTCCGACACGCCGATGATTGTCGGAAGTATCATTATACCCAGCACTATTGAAGCCGCAAGCAGGCTTGAGCCGTTGCCGCCAAAATGCTCACGGATAAACGGCACGATAACCATAAGTCCGAAGAAGCCGTAAACGATTGACGGAATACCTGCAAGAAGCTCTGTCGCCGGCTTTATAATCTTATAGAGCGCCGGCGGGCAGAATCTTGCAAGAAAAACCGCCGTAAGAATACCTATCGGAACACCGATTATAATTGCACCTGCGGTAACATAGATACTGCCTACTATCATACATAATATTCCATAACTTGCGGGTTGATTTGTAGGCGCCCATTTCTGGCCGCCTACAAAATCAAATAATCCAATTTCCGCTATTGCCGGAACGCCGTTATAGAATAAGAAGATACAAATAAGGACAACCGCCGCTATACTTGTTATGGCAGTCAGGAAGAAAACTCCCTGCATTGCCATTTCTTTTATTCTGTTTAATCTCATTTAATTATGTCGCTCCAAACTGTTGTTTCACCTGTGTAGATAGCCTTAACCTGGTCAAGTGTAAGACTGTCAAGTGTGTTGTTTGTGTTAACGATTACTGCGATACCGTCTTTTGCGATTGCCTGTGACTTAAGCTCAGCCGCTTCATTGTCCTTAAGCTCACGTGAAGCCATACCGATGTCGCAGGTGCCCTCGATAGCGGCTGTCATACCTGCTGATGAGTCGTTTGTCTGAAGCTCGATTTCCGCATTCGGGTTAACAGCCTTGTAAGCCTCGATAAGCTTCTCCATTACGGGAGATACAGATGAAGAACCTGCTACAACAATCTTGCCGCTCGGCTTAGAACCGCTGTATGCTTCATTTTCCGATACAGTTACATAACCGTTGTCAGAAACAACCTTCTGTCCGTCTGCACTCATAATGTAGTCAACAAAATCCTTTGCAAGACCCTCAAGCTCGCCCTTGTAAGCGATGTTGAACGGACGGCTGATTTTGTAGTCGCCTGACTTTACATTCTCTGCTGTAGCCTCAACGCCCTCAATCTTGGCTGCCTTTACAGACTCGTTGAGTGAGCCGAGTGATATGTAGCCGATAGCTGCGTCGTTGCCCTTTACGTTTGTGATAACAGCCTCTGTACCGTTAACAGTTACTGCGCTTGCTGCTGTGTTGTCTGTCTTTGTGTCGCCGTCCTTAACAAGAACGCCTGTAAGCTCAACAAAAGCATCTCTTGTGCCTGAGCCTTCTTCTCTTGTAATTACTGAAATTTCCTTGCTTGTGTCGAATGTTGCCGCTGCGCTTGAGCTGTTCTCTGAAGAACCTGCACTGCTTGAGCCGTTCGAACTGCTTGAAGAATTGTTTCCGCAGCCTGCAAATGCTGATACAGCCATAAGCGCTGCTACTGTCAAGGTTATTACTCTTGATGTTTTTTTCATTGTTTTCTTCTCCTCTTCTGAGTTTGAATTATTTTTACCTCTTTGGTACGCCATTGAATATAAACCCGAGGTGTAAAAAGCAAATGCATTTACAGGTAAAAGCTTTGTAAAATGAATTTTTCCGTATTTGTGTATTCCCGGCTCAAACGGAAATAATAGTCAGAGAGTGGTACAGAAAAAAGGACAGTGATATAAATGGCGAAATTGACAAAACGACAGGTTGTGCGACTTGTAAGCTTCGGCGCCGCACTACTGCTTCTTGTATCGGGCGCTTGCATTGCAGGATTTTCGATTGCGGACAAATACCGCACAACCATTGAGCAAAGCTATCAGATGGCTCTGTCAGAGCTTTCCGACTATATGACAAAAATTAAATCCTCCTTATCAAAGGGGATTTACGCAAACACAAGCACCGGACGGCTTTCTCTTGCCGCTAAGCTTTGCAGCGACAGCGAGGGTGCAAAATCGTCACTATCCCGTTTACCGGTCACCTCTGCCGAGAGTGAAAAGCTGCAGAAATTTTTGTCGCAGGTGGGCGATTATTCACTCAGCATAATAAACGCCTCGTCGCGAGGGTATGAATTTTCGTCCCAGAACCGCGACACACTTGTCAGCCTGTCTGAATATGCCGACAAGCTCTCGCCGGTTTTAGAGGAGCTGTCGGCAAAGTACGGCGACGGCAGCACACAGCTTGGAATCAAGCAGACAATCAGGGGCAACCTAAGCGACAACGAGCCTACACAGGAGTTTGAGCTTGATGATGATTTTGACGAGATAAACGACAGCTTTTCAAGCTATCCTACCTTAATATATGACGGACCGTTTGCAGACAGCACCCAGAACAGGGAAAGTATTTTTCTTGAAAATTACAAAGAAGTCAGCCAAAGCGAAGCCGCAAAAAATGTGTCGGAGTTCCTTTCAATACCCGAAAGCAGTCTGACTGCGCTTGAAGCCGCAGACGGCAAAATCCCGTCATACGTCTTTTCGGCAGACGGCGACGAATATATCACCGTTTCAAAGCAGGGCGGCTTTGTTGTAGAAATGACAAAAAGCGACTCGCCAAACAGCAAGTCGCTTGAATATGAGGACGCTCTCAAAAAAGCATTTGCGTTCCTTGAAAATAACGGCATAAAAAATATGACCGAGAGCTACTATGCAATAAACAATAATATATGTGTTATCAACTTTGCCTATTCTCAGGACAGCGTTGTGTGCTACGGCGATCTGATAAAGGTCGGCGTATCCTTGCAAAACGGCGAAATAGTGTCCTACAGCGCCGAAAACTATCTTATGAATCACTGTCTGCGAAACACCGACCCGTATCTTTCTCTCAGCTCTGCAAGGCGAAGCCTTAGTCCCTATCTGACCGAAGAAAAGTCACGCCTTGCCGTTATTCCGATTCATGACGGCGTCGAATACCTTTGCTATGAGTTTTTGTGCAAGGGTGTTGACGGTGAGGAAATACTCGTGTATATAAACTGCGAAACAGGGCTTGAGGAACAAATCCTCATACTGATGAAGTCGGATAACGGTGTTCTGACGATGTAGCATTACGAGGATTTTTGGGGCAGACTGGCGGAAAAGATACAAGCAAGATGCACAAACAGCTTTCAGCGTAATTTATTCAGTGTTTTCTTAATAAAAATTTTATAAAAATCACTTTAAATCCATTCGCAAAGAGGGTATAATGTAAGTATCAAATTGAAAAGGAGAATCGCCATGGATAAATATGTTTGCGAGCCGTGCGGCTGGGTTTATGACCCTGAAGAAGGCTGCGAGGAGCAGGGAATTGCACCGGGAACAGCTTTTGAAGATTTGCCGGACGATTTTGTCTGCCCGATCTGCGGAGCAGGCAAAGAAGAGTTTGCCAAAGAATAATGCAAAATCGGTCTGTGAGAGCAGACCGATTTCTTTATATAAAATAATTAAGGAGACGCTGATTAAATTGTTTGTGCATATGCAAGCAAGATGTGCAAACAGCTTTCAGCGTGATTTATTCAGTGTTTCCTTAAGTTTTCGGAGGATAATATGAAAATAAACGCAGTCGTTTTTGATATGGACGGGCTTATGCTCGACACAGAATGGACTACATACAGGCTTTCAAGAGAGAACGCCGCAAAAATGGGTTACGATATTACTCTCGATTTGTTCAAACAGACAGTCGGCAAACGCTCACCCGACACAAAGCTTTTCTACAAGTCGATATTCGGCGATGAATTTGACTTCGACCGCCTGCGCCGGATGAACCTTGACGGCTTTTGGAAATTTGTCGAGGAAAACGGTGTACCCAAAAAGCCGGGCATAGACGAGCTTTTGGCATATCTTCAGGACAACGGAATAAAATGCGCCGTTGCGTCCTCAACAAGCAGAGAAGTAGCTGAGGATTTGCTGAAGCGTGCCGGCATATACAAGTATTTTTCCGCCGGAGTTTTCGGCAATATGGTGGCAAACGGCAAGCCTGCGCCCGATATCTTTATTGAAGCGGCAAAAAGACTTGGCATACCCTGCAATGAGTGTATGTGCCTTGAGGACAGCCACAACGGAATAAGAGCAGGCTGCAGCGCAGGTATGGTAACCGTTATGGTCCCGGATATGCTGCCGCCGAATGAGGAAATCCTGCAAAAGGTTTATACCGTTGCCGACGATTTGTTCGAGGTTATTGGTATTATTGAGAAGATAAATAGTTTTGAGTTTTGAGTTTTCAGCTTTAAGTTTTGAGTATATAGCCATAAAAGCAATCGAAAATGCGGCAAGGATTTCTCCCTGCCGCATTAAGGAAACAATTCCTTTGCCTGCCCGATTAAAGGAACAGCTTTATTCCTGTGAGTACTTTTTAACGCCGTCCTCATATGCGTTGCCGCCGTAGCAGTCAACCGCAACTATACATGGAAAATCCTCAACAGTATATCTTCTTATCGCCTCTGTGCCTAAATCCTCATAGCAGAGGATTTCCTCACTTTTAATACTCTTTGCAATGAGCGCCGCCGCACCGCCGATACAGGCAAAGTACACGCCCTTGTTCCTTATGATGGAGTCGATGACCTCCTGTGAACGTGCGCCCTTGCCTATCATTCCACGCAATCCTAAATTCATAAGCGACGGAGCATATTTATCCATACGGTAGCTTGATGTCGGGCCTGCCGGTCCAACGGCATATCCCGGCTTTGCAGGAGCAGGTCCGACATAATATATCAGCTCGCCCTTAATGTCAACCGGCAGTTCTTCACCGTTTTGTATAAGCTCGTAAAGTCTTTTGTGCGCTGCATCACGCCCCGTGAGCATTGTTCCGGACAACAGAACGCTGTCGCCGGCTCGTAAGCCGAGTATATCCTCCTCAGTAAGAGGAAGTTTCAGTTTCTTCATATATTTCAAATCCTTTCGATTTAAGAGTGAAGTGTTGAGAGTGAAGAGTGAAGATGTGGTTGTCGCCGCAAGCGGCTCTTTAATTTAAAAATTAACTCGTTTCGGGTACAACTCCACTCTCCACTCTTAACTCTGCGGCATAACCGCTCGGAGCCGCAAAGTGGCGACAACCTTAACATTTGCCGCAGGCAAATATTTCATAGCGAAGCTATTTCATATCGCAAAGCGATATTTCACAAATCCCATTAGGGTTTTATTTCATTTTGTTTAGCTAAGCTAAACAACTGTACTCTTATGCCGAGCCGCATGACAGCAAATGTTAACCGCAACAGGCATACCTGCTATGTGAGTCGGGTAGGTTTCAATATTCACGCCAATCGCCGTTGTACTGCCGCCAAGACCTGCAGGGCCGAAACCCATTTTGTTGATGTCGCACAGCAGCTCTTCCTCCAGCTTTGCGTAGCGCTCGTCCTCGTTGCTTGTGTCAATCGCGCGCAGAGTCGCCTTTTTGGCAAGCTGAGCCGCTTTTTCAAAGGTTCCGCCGATTCCAACGCCGACCACCATCGGAGGACAGGGATTCGGTCCTGCTTTTCTGACGGTGTCAAGCACAAAAGCCTTAACACCCTCAACGCCCTTTGACGGCGTGAGCATTGCAATCGCCGACATATTCTCACTGCCGAAGCCCTTGCCGCCTGCAAGGATTTTTATTTTGTCGCCGCTTACTATTCTTGTGTGAATAACCGCCGGGGTGTTGTCGCCCGTGTTTTTGCGGTCAAATACAGGGTCGCTCACAACGCTTTTGCGCAGATAACCCTTGTCGTACGCCTCTCTCACGCCCTGCATAACAGCGTCCTCAAAGCCGCCGTCCTCAATTACAACCTTGTCGCCGTATTCAACAAACAGCACCGCCATACCCGTGTCCTGACAAAGCGGAATCTGCTCCTTTGCCGCAATCTCGTTGTTCTCTAAAAGCTGCGACAAAACACTCTTTCCGACAGGCGATTTCTCACATTCAAGTCCCTTTTTCAAGGCGGCTGTAATATCGTCGCCTATATAATAATTGCAGTCCATAAACAGCTTTTTTACCGCATCGGTAACTGTACGGGCTTTAATTTTTCTTATATCCATAATTACCCCCGATTAATTCTCAATCTCTGACAAATTCGTGTTCTTATATTATAATCCAAGGTCATTGGCTTTTCAACATCATTTTTTTGCGGTATAATAAGGACAAGGGAAACACTGATTAAATCGTTTGTGAATATTGCGCCGTCGGATTTTTCGTCAGGTTGGACAAATAAACCGCAGTAATGCTGTCGCATTACGAGGATTTTTTGGTCAGGCTGGCGGAAAATATGCAAGCAAGATGTGCAAACAGCTTTCAGCGTGATTTATTCAGTGTTTCCCAAGATATCTTTGGGAGTGATTTTATGACTAAAGCAGAACAGGCAAAACAGCTTTTCACCGAGGGCTATAACTGCGCTCAGGCTGTATTCATCGCATTTGCTGATGAGTGCGGAATCGACAGGCAAACTGCGGCGCTCATTTCAAGCGGCTTCGGCGGCGGGCTGGGCAGAATGAGAGAGGTCTGCGGAGCTGTAAGCGGTATGTCGATGGCGGCGTCAATGCTCTTTGGCTGTGGCGACCCGAAAAACGCCGGTAAGAAGAAAGAAATCTATCAAACGATTCAGTCGCTTGCAGGCGAATTCCGCAATAAAAACGACTCAATAATCTGCCGTGAGCTTCTCGGACTTGACAAAAACGCCGCAACACCTCCGACCCCCGAAGCAAGAACGCCGCAGTACTACAAAAAACGCCCGTGTGCATTGCTCGTGTATGATGCGGCAGAGATTCTTGAAAAATACATTGAAAAGTGCAAGGAATAACCCAAACAAAAAGCCGGAGCGACATAATGCTCCGGCTTTTCGCATCGCTTTGCGGTGCGAATGAATTATGAATAATTTTGGCAGTCGCCACTTCGTGGCTCTTTAATGAATAAACTCGTTACGGGATTCCTCAAAACTTAAAACTCAATTCTCAATTTTCAAAACTAAAAACTCAGCGGCGAAGCCGCCCCTCTCCACTCTTCACTCTCCACTCTATCTATCCTCAAGCGGCTTATACTCTCTGCTTTCGGCTACGCTCTTATACGCCGGACGGATAATCTTGTCAACATTTACAAGCTCCTCCATACGGTGGGCGCTCCAGCCGACAACTCTTGCTATTGCAAAAATCGGCGTATAAAGCTCGTGCGGAATGTCAAGCATACTATAAACAAAGCCGCTGTAAAAATCGACGTTCGGGCAAACGCCCTTATATATTTTGCGCTCCTCTGCTATAACCTCCGGAGCCAGTCTTTCTACCATTCCGTAAAGCGCAAAGTCGTCCTCTCTGCCCTTTTCCTTGGCTAAACCGCCGACAAAGCCCTTGAGCACACGCTCTCTTGGGTCTGACAGAGAATAAACAGCATGACCCATACCGTATATAAGTCCTTTTTGGTCAAAAGCCTCTTTATGCAGAAGCTTTTTTAGGTAATCCCTGACCTGCTCCTCGTCCTTGATATCGCTTACATTCTTCTTGAGGTCGTCCATCATCTCAATAACCTTTATATTTGCACCGCCGTGCTTCGGTCCTTTAAGCGACGACAGCGCCGCCGCCATAACCGAGTATGTGTCAGAGCCTGACGAGGTTACAACGTGTGTTGTAAAGGTCGAGTTGTTGCCGCCGCCATGCTCCATATGAAGCATAAGCGCAATGTCAAGCACCCTTGCCTCAAGCTCGGTATATTTCATATCGGGTCTGAGCATACGCAGGATATTCTCGGCAGTTGACAGCTTAGGGTCGGGACGATGGATATACATACTGCCGTCAAGCTCATAGTGATTATATGCGTGGTAGCCGTAAACCGCAAGCATAGGCATTTCTGCAATCAGCTTCAGGCACTGAAACAGCACATTCTCCTTTGAAGTATCATTAGCGTGTGAATCATATGACGCAAGCGTCAGGATGCTGCGAGTCATTGAATTCATAATATCTTTACTCGGCGCTTTCATAACAACATCACGCACAAAGTTTGTCGGCAGGCATCTGAGCTTTCCCAAAAGCTCGGTAAACTCGGCAAGCTCATCCTTGTTCGGCAGTTCACCGAACAAAAGAAGATAGGTCGCTTCTTCAAAGCCGAAGCGCTGTTCCGCTGACGCACCGTTTACAAGGTCGTTTATGTTGTAGCCTCTGAACGACAGCTCGCCGTCACAGGGCACCTTTTCTCCGTCAACAATCTTTGAAGAAACAATTGATGAAACGGTTGTAAGACCCGCCAGAACACCAACGCCGTTTTTATCTCGTAATCCGCGTTTTACGTTAAGCTCATTAAAAAGCTGTTGGTCGATTTTGTCGTTTTCGATATACTTTTCAGTTCCGTCATCGAGAAAATCCTGAAGCTTGTATATTTCTTCTTTCATTTCAATCCCCTTACTAAAGTATCATGGCGCGTCTGAAATGCGGTATTTATAAATATATCTGCTGATTTCAGACGCGCCACAGCGTTATTATTATTCTATTTTAGATTATAGCATAAATCCGTTATTAATCTATGAACGAAAAATAAATTATTTTACCGTACCGGTTTGGTTTTTTGACAAAACAAAAACATTGTAAAAGTAAATGCGGCAGATTTGCGTTTAGCTCAATAAATTTGAATTAATGAAGTTCGCACACATATGCTCGTTATTATAATATCGTATTAAATTTTATTATCTTTAAAACGACCAAAGGGCAAGCCCTTTGGAAACCCGCTGTGTGTTCAGCTTTGTGCGATTGTCAAGCCGCCTGCCACAGTCCATTTCCACTCCGTACATTCATCGAGCGTTTAATGGCACTTTATGCACTTACAACGCATAAAGTGCCAAGTAAACGCTCAAAATTTATGTTCTCGTTTTATTTTGCTCGACCACCATTTTATTTGAAGAACCGCTTGCGGCGGCTACCGGCATTATTCTCTATTCTTTACAGCTTTGCACCCTTACTGAAAAAGAGTGTCATTATACTGACGGCGCAGGAAGCCGCCGATTTCTGCCCATGATTTTTTTGCCTCGGGGATGATATCGCCTATCATCTGGAACATATGAAACATTCCGGGATATCTTGTGAGAATCACACTGTTTCCGCAGCGCTTCATCTTCTCAAAAATCGTTATTGCGTCGCTTTCAAGCACTTCATATGTACCGACCTGAATAAGCATCGGCGGAAAGTCCTTGAAATCACAGTGAACGGGACTTAAAAATTTATCGTGCGGGTCGCTGTCGCCGACATAAGAGAGAATAAACTCCGGATTATCTATGTAGCTGCCGGTAAGCGCACCCTTTTTTCTGCCGAACATCGGGTCGTTATAAATATTGTAGCTGAACGCCTCGCCCTCTCCTGCCAGATCGCACCACGGCGACATACAGACAATGGAGTTTGCTGTCGGTCTGCCCTGTTCAAGCAGCTTTTCGGTAAGCGCTATAGATAAATTCGCCCCTGCACTGTCACCGAACAGTATTATGTCCTCAGGCTTGTAGCCGTGCTCCAAAAGCCATTCCCAACCGGCAATAGCGTCCTCCAGCGCCGCAGGATGCTTGTGCTCGGGCGCTATGCGGTAATCTATTGAAAAAACCGACGCACCGCCGCTGAGCTTTGAAAGCTTAACCGCAACGCCCCTGTAGCAGTCGTTGAACTTCATCAGGAAAGCACCGCCGTGAAGCTGATAAATAACCTTATTCTTGTGCTCGCTTTTGCTGTCAACAAGCAGCTCCGCCGGCAAAGTTCCGCCGACATTCAGCTTTTTCAGGCTGTAGCCCTTCGGCGCCTTCCACTTTGACGGCTTAAAGGATTCACGTCTGCCATACTGCACCAGACCGCCGTCACGCATTGCAGGTGTGCGGCAGAGCATACGAGTTGTTTCGGTGGCAATCGCACCGATGTTTGTCATTCCCTGCGGCTTTTTGCATTTAATCGCCAAAAACACTCCTGCAAAGAAAGCGCCGACAAAAGACATCAGAGTTAAAAACTGTTTTAATTTCTCCATATCATTCAAACCCCATATACTTGCTGTAATGACCCGTCTGGCGTCCAAACTCCGCCTCGGTGATGCTGTTTCCGTCCTGATAATATGCTTTTTTGCTGCCGTTTACAATTTTATATTTGCTGCTGCACGGTTCAAATTTTCCGTCCTTGTAGCTGTAAAAACAGAACTCCAGACTTTCGCTGCTGCCGCTGACGTAATTATTTACGCTCAGAACAGGCTCGTCATTCGCATTATTGATATAAACCTGAATATCTATATCTCCGACTTTCAGTGTTTCGCAGTAAGCCCCCGAAATCCGCTCAATCTTGCCGTTTTTGTCCTCGCAAACGTCAATCTGAACGCTTGCACCGCTTTTATAATACAGCAAAAGCTCTTTTGCTCCGTCATCGTCAATGTCGGCTGTCATTGCGCCCTTATAGCTCAGCGTTGCGCCGTTTTCGCCTGTTATCGCTTTACCCTTCTGCTCCGTCTGATACTTTGACAGCGCCTCCGAGCTTTCACGAACGTTTATCACAACCTTTGCAACAGCGCTGTCCATACCCTTCAGCACACCGGTGACAACACACGAACCCGAGCGCACACCCGTGACAACTCCGCTGCTGTTTACCTTTGCAATTTCAGGCTTATCGCTTTTCCACTCAATCTGCTCCTCATAGACCCTGTCAAGCTCACACACCGTTTCAATCTTGACGAACCGGCCCATTGAAAGGGTCGCATTTCTGCTTTTCAGGCTGTCGCCGATATCGGTGTATCCGTTTGTCACGCCCGAAAGCTGCGACAAATAAGACGCTTCCTTGCAGCTCTGACCGTCTATTGTAAATTCGCCGCTGTCAAGCTTTTTCATTTCATTGTCTTTATACTTGTAAATATCCTTGAAGTGCGATGTTGACGATGCTCCGCCCGATGAAAAGGTTGTGACGGTCACCTCTCTTGTTCTTGTCTTTTTGCTTTTGTCGCTCGAAATAGCCGTTGATTTTATCATCACGCTGTCGTCGCTTTTTAAAACGCTCTCCTTGTAGCTGTCGTAATTTTTTTCAAATACGTCGGCAAAGGACTGAAAGTTCTTTATCTCATACGCATTATCGACGCTGTTGAGGGCGACAATCTCGGCAAATTCACAGCCGGAAGCGCTTTTAAATGTTATCAGCAGCTCGTCACTCTTGTCACCGTTGAAATCATCAATTTCAGCGCTCTGAAGCGTTAGCAGCATTGTGGAATTTGTTCCGTATTTTTCAAGTCGGCTGTCGGAAATCTTTATAAGATAATTGTTCAGCGCATTAATTTTTTCAAGCTCTTCGTCCTTAACGGCGATTTTCACAACCGCCTTTATGCCGTTTTCCGACTCGGCTGTAATTTCACATTCACCCTTTGCCACCGCCGTAACAAGCCCGGCCGAATCAACCGTCGCAACCTTTTCATCAGAGGTTGTCCAGCTTATTTTCGGCACAGCTGCATTCTGCGGTGAATACTTGACCGCAATCTCGGCAGTATCGCCCTTTTTCAGGTCATTTTTACCGCTCAGGGTTATTTGTTCAGCCTGCGGCTGTGTTTCTGTCGGCGGCTGCGTCGGCTCTGTTTCAGGCTCGGTCGGCTGCACCCAGAACGCAATCTGCGCAGCAGCGGACGGATTCAGGCACAAGAATGTTGCCGTTCCGACAGCAAGCAGTACCACAATCAAAGATATAATAATTGCAGCTTTTTTCATTTAAAGCGCCATTCCTTTCAGCAAAAAGAATCCCGTTACAAATATTAGTTTAAGCAAATATATCTTTATTATAAATTAAGCTTGCCGCAAGGTCAACAAAAAGTCGGTAAATATAGGTAAATTAACAATTTTGTGATAAAAGGTGCGCCGATTCGGCACACCTTTTATAATATTATGTTCTGTTTTTTATTCGCCGCAGCTTATTTACAGCCATAGGTGCAAGTGCAAACAAGCCTCGCCGCAGTTGTTCAATAACAGCGCAGGAGATAAACACAAGCGCACAAATGCCGAGAGCCTCAAACACATAAAGCGGAAAAACGGTGTAGAAGCTGTCATCGTTCGTAAACGAAAACAGATTGTTCCAGATAAAGTTACGCATAAGCGGATGCTCGTGAATCATATATACACCCAGATTTAAAAGCGCAATATGGTTCACAGCTCTTGACTTGAATTTCAAATCCCTGAAAAACAGCAGCAGACACGCACCCTGAATTACACTTCCGGGGTTGTCGTTGAACATTGAAGCATAGATATACTGCGGAATAAGAAGCACTAAAACAGTATTTACAACTGCAATACCCGCAAACACCGCAAGATAACGCCACTTCGCTTTATCGTGCTTTTTGATATGCAGGCGAATGTATGCTCCGAGTATATACATAAACAGATAGCCGTAAAGTCCCTTGCCGCCGTCAGTGTTTATAACGCCCGCAACACTTATCACATTTTTCACATTCGGCAGATGTCCGAGCATATTCCACACGGAGAAAATAAAGAATAAAATCCCGATCAGAATTGTAAATTCTTTTTTCGATATACTGTTAAGGCATCTGTTCACAAACGGACTCAAAAGTATAACAATAAGGTACAGCGTCATAAAAGACCATGTTCTTGAAAGAACCGGAAAAAACGCACTGATTATAGTTTCCGGTTTAGCGGGCGCCGCACCTGTGCTGAGCATAACGGCAGGTATGGTCAGCGAAAAGAACAGCATCGGGATATACATCTTTTTTATCTTCGGCAATACGCTCCTGATGCTCTGATTTGATTTTGAGCTGACCGAAAAATATCCCAGTATAACAATATACACATACACCGGCGTTCTGCTTAAAAACATCATCAGCCAGTAAAGAAAGGTCTGAAAATCGCCGAACGCAGTCACATGGTGATAATAACCGCCGTAGCTGCATATGTGCAGAAAAACCACCTGAAACATCAAAATTATGCGCAAAAGCTCAATGCCGGACTCACGCATATTATCTGACTTTTGTTTTAAAAGGCTCAAAGCCTTCACCCCTTTTAGGGAAAGACTGATTAAATCGTTTGTACATATTGTTCCGCCGGATTTCAGCGCGATTTATTCAGTGTTTCCTAATAATCAAAACAAAAAAACAAAAAGGAGCCGAGCGGCTCCTAAATGTCAAATAAAATGTTATCAAACAGCTCTTGTAACCTTACCTGAACGCAGGCAACGGGTGCAAGCGTTGATACGCTTTGGTGTGCCGTTAACGATAGCTCTTACACGCTGTACATTTGGCTTCCATGTTCTGTTTGAACGCTTGTGTGAGTGGGAAACTTTGATGCCGAAAGCAACATCCTTGCCACAGATATCACATTTTGCCATGTGTCTGCACCTCCTTGATGCTGATTAGAGTTTAGTTTTGATAATGCAACATTAGTAATAATAGCAGATTTACCGCCCGATTGCAAGCGATTTTTTCATTTTTTTCAAAATAATTTTTGTCTTGTGTTCCGAATAATCAACGGCACAAATTGTTGTGTATAAAAAGCCCAAATCTCGACGTTATATCCTGCAAATGGCGCATCCGCCACATTCAAGAACATCGCCGTCAAGCTTTCTTGCAAAGATAACATCCTTGTACTCAAGCTTCATCGGCGTGACGTCGGCATTTATCGCAACAAGCACCGTTTTGTCCTTGAGTATCATAATATGCCTGTCCTCTTTGCCGCCGAGGAAATCTGTTTTCATACTTTTAAGCTCGCGGTTTTCTTTTCTCGCCGCAATCAACGCCCTGACCTGATTCATTACACTGTCAAATTTTCCGCTGTCAATCTCGTCCCACGGCATACATCTGCGGCAGTCGGGGTCGTGTGCGCCGTCAAGCATAATTTCCGTTCCGTAATAAATGCACGGACTGCCGTACAGCGAAAAAAGCATTGTGAGCTGCTGAAAGAATATGTCCTCGTTGTGCCTGCAGCGATAATAGAGTCTTTCGGTGTCGTGTGAATCAAGCAGGTTGAACATCACTCTTGACGATTGCTCGGGATACATCACGGTACAGCGGTTTATCCCCTGCTCAAGCTGTCCTGCCGTCATATCAGCATTGAGCCAGAAGCCTGATATTGTTTCCGTCAGCGGATAGTTCATTATAGCGTCAAACTCATCTCCGCGCAGCCACTGCGTTGAGTCGTGCCATATTTCAGCCAAAAGATAAACCTCGGGATTAATCGCCTTTACCCTGCTGCGCATAAGCTTTAGGAATTTGTGCGAAACCTCGTTTGCCACGTCAAACCGAAGCCCGTCCACACCGAACTCGCCGACCCAATACTCGCACACACGGGTAAAGTACTCCATAACCTCGGGATTGTTCGTGTTGAGCTTTGGCATAAACTGAGTAAACGCAAACGAATAGAATCTGCCGTCCCTTGTGCTTTTATCGAGAGTAACGGGAAATTTATTTATCATATACCAGTCACGGTACTCCGACTCTTCCCCGTTTTTCATCACATCGACAAACGGCGGAAAGAATATGCCGCTGTGGTTCATCACCATATCGAGCATAATTTTTATATCCAGCGAATGAGCCTTTTCACAAAGCTCCCTGAAGTCTTCCTTTGTGCCGAAAGCCTCATCAATTTCATAATAATCGTCAATATTATACTTATGGTCTGTCGGCGATTTAAAAATCGGGTTGAAATAGATTGCCGTTATCCCAAGATTGTGAAGATACTCAAGGCGGCTTGTTACACCCTTCAGGTTGCCGCCGTAGCGAAGCCTGAAATCAAACTTCTTTATCGGCTCACTCTTCCATGGCTTAAGCTCCGGCTTCTGCTCGCCTATGCGTGCAAAGCGCTCCGGAAAAATCTGATACCACACGGCGTTCTCGACCCATTCCGGCGTTTCAAAAAAGTCTGCGCTGTTCATCCACGGGAAGAAGAAATACTGCATACGCTTGCCGGGTATGTTAAGCTCGCTTTCACGGTAAAATCCGTCCTCAAAATAGTAAAGGCTCTCATCGCCGCTTGTGATTTTAAAGAAATACTTGCATCTTTTATATTCCGGCTTAAGGCGTATCGACCACCACAGGTGATTTTCAAGCTCCAGCACATCGCACATCTGCTGAGTTTTTCCCTCCCAGCTCTCAGCGCCGCCCATAATGCCGGCTTCAAAAGGATCTCCCCACTGTATTTCAACCGACGATATGTCCTTGCCCGTCATTATCGAAACAACAATCTCGTCGCCGTTTGCCTGATAGCACATATTATCCCTTGAATTGTGAAATATAGCGTCCCTCTTCATTTTATCCTCTCGTTTTCAACAAAAATATTATGACTTCTTGCGTATATGCGTGTTCGTCAGTATTCCGAGCGTCAGCAGAACCCCGACAACAATCACCGCCCACATAAACAGCCCGTAACCGACATATTCGGTTGTACCCGAACTCGACTGCTCCGTGTCCTGCGGCGGCAGAGTTTCTGTTTCAGGCTCTGTTTCAACCTGTGAAACAGAGAACCAGTCATACCAATGACTGCTTTCTTCGGACGAGTCGGAATCCTCCTGCTGTTCAGTTTGCTCATAATACGTTTCGTTCTCCTGATAATACTCCGTTTCGTCCTCGTGCGAGGTGTTGTCTGACGATGTATCGTCATAATAATCGGAGCTGTCCGTGTCAGTGCCGCCGTCGCTGCTTGTATAGCTGTCGGCAATATCGCTTACGGTGCTGCTGACCCAGTTGTATATGTCGTCTATGTAGCTGTTGTCCTCGGGAAGCGCATAGGCTGTAACTGACGAAATCGCCAGCAAAGCCACGCAGCACACAACAGCACATATGCTCTTGAACTTCATTTTATCCCTCCGTCCTGCCAAAAGGCATTGCCGTCCATCAACGAAATACACCATTTCGGATTTGCGAAATATCACTTTAAATTATATCCGCAAGGTGCGCATATGTCTATACCGAAACAAAAATTTAACATTTGCACCTGTTGCGTTGAATTAAGGAAACACTGATTAAATCGTTTGTGCATATTGCGCCGTCAGATTTTTCGTCAGGTTGGACAAATAAACCGCAGTAATGCTGTCGCATTACGAGGATTTTTTGGTCAGGCTGGCGGAAAATATGCAAGCAAGATGTGCAAACAGCTTTCAGCGTGATTTATTCAGTGTTTCCTTAAGAAATGTATGGCAGCAGCTGTTACCCGAAACGAGGTCTTCTTAATTAAAAGAGCCGCTTGCGGCGACAACCACTTCTCTTCTCTTTTCTCTATTCACTTTTCACTTCATTCAGCACCTGCGCCAGAACATTTCCGAGCAGTTCTCCGGTACGGCAGGCCTCATCAAGAGTGTTCACCTCTGTGCCGACTTCAATAAGCAGTGAACCCGAATTGATATTCATATTATAGGCAAAATCGCCGAAGTAAAGCGGTCTTGTCATTCCGGGGTACAGCTGCTCCGCCTTTTGCTGAATTCTCAGGGCAAGGCGCAGATTATCCTCCCAGCCCGAAAAGTCATATTCTCCGTCAGGGTCATATCCGCTCATAATCATTATCTGGGCCGCTTTTTCACCGTTCAGCTCAAAGGTCGGCTTGATTTTGCCGTCCTCGCCGCCGTAGCCGAGCGAATCACGGTGAAAGTCGATTATAACCTTTATTGACGGGTATTTTTCAAGGTACTCATAAATCGTCTGTGCGCTTCTGTCGTATGAGCCGTTGTAGCTCGGGTCATCGTGGTGGGTGGTGCTGTGCAAAGCCTTTATTCCGTTTCTTGTCAGGCTGTCAGCCATCGCCCTGCCGGCAGAGGTTATGTTTTCGCTGTCGTCGGTGCTTCTTCCTGTATATTCGGAATAATAAACGCCGTTATCCTCCTGCAGATACGCCTCTGTCGTGTGTGTGTGCACAATAAGCACCTGCGGCTCGTCGGTTTTCTTAATCTCAAAGCCGAGCGGCTGCGACAGCTCATAGTCAATGTCAATATCAAAATCGGTTGTATTTTTTAAGGTTATCTCGCCGGGTGTTCCGTATTGGTTTTCTATCACAGGATAAGCCTCTCCGCCGTAGGTCTTGGTTTTGGCTGTTTTTTTATTATCCTTTTTGTCGCTTTCGGGCTTTGTTGCGCTTTCGGGCTTTGTTGCGCTTTCAGCCTTGAGCGATTCGTTTTTTGAGGTTTTATCGTTGTTATCGTCGCTGTCGTCCGACACCGTGTTTGAAACAGGCATAGCAAGCCCCGCCGCCATACAAAGACTTTCTTCCTGCGAAAAAGACCTTGGCAGGCGTGACACGGTGCAGTATATCGACATCAGAAACACAACAGCCGCCATCACAGCCACCGCAGTTTTTTTACCCGATTTTTTGTTCATCGCACAACAACCTCTTTTTCTTTTCGTAGTATGCTTATGCTGCGCAAAAAATACATATGACTAACGGACAAGCGAAATAAGGTCGGCAAGGCTCAGACTTGGCTGAAGTGCAACATTTATCGCCATTGAGATAAGGCGTGAGCCTCTCTCCACAAGCAAGTCTATCTCGCCGGGGGTTACAACCATTTTTTGCCCGTTGGGATAAACACTGCGCTTTATAAGCTCGGGCGATGCTTCGTCGCTGTCGAGCAGTAAATCTGCCGCAAGCGTGAATGCGTCAACGACAGTCGGTATTCCTATCGAAACAACGGGAACACCGACTGTGTCACGGTTGATTTTTGCACGGTGATTGCCCACTCCGTCACCCGGCGAAATCCCCGTGTCCGATATCTGCACGGTACAGCCGAGCCGTTCAAGCCTGCGTGACGCAAGTGCATCTATCACAATCACAGCCGCAGGCTTTATCCGCTGTGCAACGCTCAGGATAAGCTCGCCCGTTTCTATACCCGTCTGACCGGTAACGCCCGGTGTCAGCACAGCAACTCCCCGGAGCCTGTCAAGACCGGTGCTTCGTGCAAGCTCTCCTCTTATATGACGTGTTGCAAGAACCCCTCTTGCCGCCTTCGGTCCTAAAGCGTCGGGTGTTATATTGTCGTTGCCGAGTCCTGCGACAAGCACAAGACCCTTTTGCGGCAGAAGCCGTCTTATATTCTGCGCTATCAGCTCAAGCCGCTTGTCCGTTTCCTTGAATTCGTCTGTCAGGGTGTTCATCTCTGCAGTGATATAGTTGCCCCTGTCCTTTCCGATGCTCTGTGCCGCCTTGTCAGTCTTGACGAACAGCGATGAAATAACGACATCGCCGTAATCCTTTTTCTTGAGCTCTATCCCGTCGGTATCTTCCCCTGCAAGCTCCCTTGCCTCCATTGCGAGGTCTGTTCTTATCTGCAAAATTCAAGCACTCCCTTTACACATATATGTTTATTATGTTAGAATGTAGTCAGGTTATCCAAATTTGATAATCAACCGAGAAAGGAATTGATTTATCTTGAAAAAAATACCGGCAGCAGTAATGGCGGTAGCCTTGATAGCCTGCCCGTTTACATCGGCGTTTGCCAAAGGTACAGACGCCGCACCGTCCGGCAAAACAGGCGGAGTAATTATAGAGCAGGGAGCGTCAAGCGAAAACTATTTAGCCCAAAGCGCAGGCGAGGCTCCGTCACTGCCGACGGAATACAGCAGCGTTGAAATGGGTTATGTCACCCCCGTAAAGAATCAGGGTATGCAAAACACCTGCATATTTTTCTCCGGCATAGCGGCTATGGAGAGTGCCCTGCTCAAAAACGGATACGGTGAATACGATTTATCCGAGGAACACGCCAACTACTGGGCTTCAAAAAGAAATGACGGCACAGGCTGGCAGAGAGATCGTGTAAACGACGGCGCATATCCGTACACAGCCTACGGCTATCTTACGACAGGCGGCGTTGTGGCGGACAGCGATCTGCCGTATATGAGCCGCACCGAGAATTATTTTGAGGAGCTTACTCCCACTGAGCCGTTATTTTATGCAGGCGGCATTAAACTCTTATCCGGCCCTGCATTAGAAGCGGCAGATTTCAAGACAGCAATTATGGAAAACGGCGGCGTTGTAGCCTCGTTTGCAATAAGCAATAATTATCTGAACCAGAACTCAAATTCATTTTTCTGCGGAGTCACGCTTCCGACCAGCGAATTAGCTTTGTATGCACATTCGGTTTTCGTTGTAGGCTGGGACGATAATTATCCAAAAGAGAATTTTAAATCAGGCGCTCAACCGCAAAACAACGGCGCATGGCTCATCAAGAACTCCTGGGGCAGCAGATTTAGCTATATCTGGGTTTCATACGAGGACAAATATCTGGGTGCTGAAATATTCGGCGGCAACTATGCAATAAATGATATAATCAAAAACCACACCTGCAACGAGCTTCTGAGAGTTGATTCATACGGCACGATATACAATATGGAATTCTGTGACGATAACAACAACAATATAACGGACGTCGTGTTTATAAACACCTTTGATTTCCCAAAGGAAATGCCCTCAATCAGCAGTGTTGAATTTTCAACCCAGAACATCGGCGCTGACTACACAATTTACTATATTCCTGTATCAGACGGCACTCCGACCGATGACGAAAGCAAGTGGACAAGGCTTACAGGCGGCACAATTTCCTATGCGGGAACACATAACATCTCGTGTGAGCCCTACACCGTTCCCGACGCTCAGGGAGCAATCGGCGTAAAAATCACCACAAAGGACGGCTCTGCCGCTGCAATAGGCTGCTGCGAATGGCTGGGAAACTATGAAGCCGGAGAATTCGATATGCTCCCGAGAACGCTTGACAACCGTTCATTTGTTGTGACAAATGATAACAGCCGCAGCCTTACCGACTATTACGGCTCACAGGGCGACAATATCGGCGGCAACTTCACAATCAGAGCCGTTGCAAATGTTCGCACCGGCGACGTAAACAAGGACGGAAGCATAACGCTTGTAGATGCAATTATGCTGCAAAAGCATTCTGTCGGCTCAATAGAGCTTGACGGCGATATATTGGAATATGTCGCTGACATCGACAAAAGCGGCAAAATCACTCTGTATGACGCAATATTGCTGCAAAAAACGGCTGTAAGCATAACCGCCTGACAAACCGGCGTCAATATTTATAAACACCAAGACCGCACAAAACAGCTTCACGGCTGTTTTGTACGGTCTTTTTTAGCATTATCACGTTAATGTCATAATATAATCATATATCATATCTGAATGTGAGGGATTATTCGTGAACGCAAGGTCATTCAAGCTGTCGGGTATTATAGGCGCCGCTTTTACATTTCTGTTCGGAGCAGAGCTCCACTTTTTTTATGACCAGAGCGGCGGTAATGTTTTGTCGGTGCTTTTCGGGGCAGTGAACGAGAGCACCTGGGAGCACATAAAAATCTTTATTGCACCGTATGTTGTCTGGGCAATTCTTGAGCTTGCCTATCTTCGCCCGAGCTTTAAGGCTTTTGTTGTCGGCAAGGTTGCGGGACTTTATGTTATCCCCATAGGCATAATCGCTCTTTTCTATTCATATACTGCAATAGTCGGAACAAATTATTTGTGGGCGGACATACTTATTTCATTAATCGTCTGCGCACTTGCACAGCTTGTATCACAAAAGGTATATTCACTCGGGCAGGATGCGGCAAGGTGGTTTGCACCATCTCTTATCGCCCTTGTTCTTATGGCTGTAATGTACTTTTCGTTTACTGCCGTTCCACCAAAGGCGCTTCTGTTCCGCGACCCCGTCACCGGCAATTACGGCATACCCGGAAGCAACCCGGAAACCTCATCAATTGACAATGCATCGCTTGTTTACAGTCAGTTCAGCCGATTATCCCTGTCTTGCACATAAAATACACAAGCAAGCCGCCGCACAAGGTGCATGCAAGCGCATAAATGATTTTTGCCGCAAGCCTGCTTTTACGCTTGTAGCTTGACGGCGCATCCATTTTTTTGAGCAGACGCAGAGCCTCTCGCTCAAGAAGCTGCTGCTGAGCCGACGAGAACTCAGGCTTGACAATCAGCAGCGCCTTTTCATAATAAAGGCTGCCGGTCCGGTTTATCTCGATTATCTGTCTGTTTACTCCCTTAATCATAATTTATATCGACAAGCTCCTTTCACAATCCTGCTTTTTTAAATTGCTGCATACAGTCCGTGTAATTGCCGCTTATTTGTTACAAAATTGTATTATCTTTTGCGGCAAAGCGGCTTCAAAATGATGTTCGCCACAAAATCAGATGAATATTCAGGGTAAGATGTTAAAAACCGAAAAATAATTTAAACAATATTCTTAAAATTTTTTCGATTTTTTTCAACATAATTTTGCAATTTATTTTTCCAAATTGCAATTATACGATTAGTAAATTCTTTTTTATCATCAAAAATGTTGATAACTATGTTAACAATGAGTAAAACTAAGGGAAAATCACCCCATTTTAAGCAAAAAATGAAGTTATCAACATTTTCCACTTGTTAACAGTTGCGCTCAAAGTAAAAATTCTGCAAAAATTTTAAACAATTTGTAATTTTTAGCTTGTCAACACCTTAAAAGAAATAATTTTAATTACAAGCAAGTAATTTTTGATATCTGCCGTAAGATAAAAATCACCCCTCTTTTCGGTTTTTATGTTGCGGCAGATATTTATTATACATATGTTGACAAGCATAGAATATAAGCTATGCAAAAATTAAAAAGTGCGGTATAATTAAAGAAACAAATCATCAACACCCGGAGGTAAACAATAATGGAAATATCAGACATCAGGATTGACGCAGGCAAGGCGTTTGACTGGGGCAGGACCTCCGGCGACTACGCCTTGTACCGTGATATTTATCCCGATATATTCTATCAGAAAATCGCAGACAGAAGGCTTTGTATAAACGGTCAGAGAGTTCTTGATTTAGGCACAGGCACAGGCGTTCTGCCGAGGAATATGTATCACTACGGCGCACAGTGGATTGGCGCCGACATTTCACCGGAGCAGATTAAGCAGGCAAAAGAGCTGTCCGACAAAGCAGGCTTAAATATTGAATACCTGGCATCATCAACTGAGAACATTGATTTCCCCGACAATTCGTTCGACGTTATAACCGCCTGCCAGTGCTTCTGGTATTTCGACCACAAAAGGGTTATGCCAAAGCTTGCCCGTATGCTGAAAAGCGACGGACGGCTGCTGCTGTTATATATGGCGTGGTTGCCTTACGATGACGAAATTGCCGGAAAGAGCGAGGAATTGGTGCTGAAATACAGCCCAAGCTGGTCTGGAGCAGGCGAAACAATGCACCCGATTGGCGTGCCCGACTGTGTTTATGAATACTTTGAACCGGTATATCACGAGGAATACAGGGTTGACATTCCGTTCACAAGAGAGAGCTGGAACGGCCGAATGAAAGCCTGCCGAGGTGTCGGCGCATCGCTGTCGCCGGAAGAAATCAAAATGTGGGAGGGTGAACACAAAGCGATGCTTGAGCATATCGCACCGCAGGAATTCACCGTAAAGCACTATGTGTCAATGCTGGAGCTTAAGAAAAAATAGTCTTAGTTAATGCTGAATTCAGAATTCATAATTCATAATTCATAATGCATAATTCATAATGCATAATTGTGGTTGTCGCCGCTTTGCGGCTCTTTTAATTAAGAAATACTCGTTACAAGGCAGAGAGTTCGTAGGGAACGGTCTTGACCGTTTCGTGATAGACGCCGCTACTGCGATGTTAAACAAAATCAGAATAAAGTATAACATTCAGCAATTCGAGCTGGAACAGGCAAGTCTGTTCCCTACAACCTCGTTGCGAGTATTCTTTAATTCCTAATTCCGCATTCCGAATTAAATTATTATTCAGCTTAAAAAGGGACAACTATCAGAACAATATACACATATCTTACAAGGAGGATTTACAATGCCGTATATCAATTCAAAAATCAGCACAAAAATCACAAAGGAGCAGGAAACACAGCTTAAGACTCAGCTTGGTCAGGCAATATCAATTATCCCGGGCAAAAGCGAGCGCTGGCTGATGGTCGGCTTTGAGGACGAATATTCGCTTTATTTCGGCGGTGACAACAGTCAGCCCACTGCATTTATCGAGGTCAGCGTGTTCGGCGGTGAAAACCCGAAAGCCTTTTCAGCGCTGACGGCAAAGCTGTGCGAAATCTATAACAGCGTTCTCGGTATTTCGCCCGACAGAATCTATGTCAAATATGAGGCTGTCGAAAGCTGGGGCTGGAACGGCGGAAATTTCTGATAACAAATAACAGTCAAACGACAAAAAGGGTATGCCGTGCGGCATACCCTTGATTTTTTATGCTGTTTTGCTGTCATAAATGCGGCGATATTTTCGTAATACTAATATCAGTATAAATTACGGAAAGATATTCTTTCTTATACCGAAGCAAGTATCATTATTTGCCGAAATATCTCTTTAAAAGACCTGCAAAGCCTGCGCCGTGTCTTGCTTCGTCCTTAGCCATCTCGTGAACTGTGTCGTGGATAGCGTCATAGTTGAGAGCCTTAGCCTTCTTAGCAAGCTCAAACTTACCTGCGCAAGCGCCCTCTTCTGCCTCAGCTCTGAGCTGGAGGTTCTTCTCTGTGCTGTCTGTTACAACCTCGCCGAGAAGCTCTGCAAACTTTGCTGCGTGCTCTGCCTCTTCAAAAGCATACTTTGTGAATGCTGCTGAAATCTCAGGATAACCCTCTCTGTCAGCAACTCTTGCCATTGCAAGATACATACCAACCTCTGTGCACTCGCCTGTGAAGTTAGCCTGCAGACCCTCGTAAACCTCCTGGTCAACGCCCTGAGCCACGCCTACCTCGTGAACTGTTGCATAGTTGCCTGTAGCCTTAGCTTCCTTGAACTTATCGGCAGGAGCCTTACACTGCGGGCAGAACTCCGGAGCTGTTTCGCCCTCGTAGATATAGCCACAAACCTGACATACAAATTTTTTCATTTTAAATCTCCTCACTTTTAATAAATTTATCTTAATCAGAAAAACTGACAGATTACAAAACCTGTGCACTGCCCAACGCAGACTCACGCCTGCATTTTTCGCAAGTGCCGTAGAAACAAAGGGTGTGCCGCTCGACCTCACAGTTATAAAGTCCTGCAACTCTGTGGTCAAGACTTCTGCTGTCGCCGATGCAGTCAACATCAAAAACCGAGCCGCATTTCTTGCACACAAAATGCGAATGGCACGTTGTCACACCGTCATACCTCTCCTGCCCGTTTACATTTGCAACAGACACCACAAGCCCCTGCTCCTTAAACAACGCAAGGTTGCGATATACGGTGCCAAGACTGAAATCCGGATATTCGTCCTTGAGCCTTTGGTGAATCCATTCAGCCGTGGGATGAGTGTTTGTCGAGCGCAAAACCGCCAATACGGCATCTCTCTTTTTGCTGAAATTCAGTTTTCTCATCTCACTTCACACCTCAACCCGGATATTTTTACTCAAAAATAATAATCATCCTTGTTTCTGTATATAAAATAACACATTCTCACGAAAATGTAAATATCAAAACTGTAAAATTTTTAATTAATTCATAAATCGTGAAATTAATAAGGAAATACTGATTAAATCGTTTGCGCATATTGCGCCGTCAGATTTTTGTCAGCTTGGACAAATAAACCGTAGTAACGCTGACGAATTGCGAGGATTTTTGCTCAGACTGACGGAAAATATGGGGGGGAGATGTACAAACAGCTTTCAGCGTGATTTATTCAGTGTTTTCTGAACATAGGAGGAGTTGTCTTGTTTGTCAATTTCAAGCTTTCAAGGTCGTTTTTCGCCGTGACACTGCTGTTTGTATTTTTGCTTTTAAGCTGTGTTTCGTTTGCCGGATATTCGCAGACAACGGCGGTCAGCACAAACACCGCCGACACGTCAAAAAGCATTGAGCTTGCCGTAATAATGTACCATTCGCTTTTAAAGGACGAAAGCCTTCAGGGTGACTATGTTATTTCGCCCGAGCTTTTCAAAAGCGACGTGCAATACCTGAAGAAAAACAGATACAAAATAATAGGCGCACAGGATTTGATTGATTACACCGAGGGCAAGATCAGACTGCCGCAAAAATGCGTGATGCTGACATTTGACGACGGGTATTATAACAACTATCTTTATGCCTATCAGACAGCAAAAGACGAAAACATAAAATTCATTCTATCGCCAATCGGCATAAACAGCGAAATTCAGATTGAAGGCGAGCATCTGTCACCGTCATACTCACACTGCACATGGGCGCAGCTTAAAGAAATGGTAAATTCGGGTCACGTTGAGCTGATGAGTCATTCATACGATATGCACAAAAACACAAGCAGAAAAGGAACGAAAATCAAGCCGGGCGAAAACAGCGATGAATACAAGACCTTGCTGAGCAGGGATCTGACAAAGGCACAGGATTTGTTTAAAAAAGAGATCGGAATAACGCCGATAGGCTTCACCTACCCGTTCGGGGCAGTTTGTGACGAATCCGAGGAGGTTATAAAGGAGCTGGGCTTTAAGCTGTCGTTTACCTGCGAAGAAAAGCTGAACACAATTGAGGTCGGCAATACCGATTCACTTTACGGTATCGGCAGATATTTAAGAACAGGAAAAAACACAAGCGAAAGCTTTTTTGACGATATTTTATCAAGGCGATGATAAACAGGCAACATCGGTCCGGCGTCATCATATATTATTTAATAGGGTTATCTCTTTTGGCAAGCGGATAAGGCTATAAATTATTGTTCAGCGCATTAAATGCGAATTAATGAGGTTTGCACACATCGGCACGTTTTTTAATATCATATTAATTTTTATCATCTTTAAAACTTTTTGCGCTCATGCCGCGCAGGCACTTACTTTTTTATCAGAAAAAAGTAAGCAAAAACTGATTTAGGGGAAAGGGATTTCGATTTCCCTTTCCCCTAAAAACCCCAATCCTTGAAACGACCAAAGGGCAAGCCCTTTGGAAACCCTCTGTGCGTTCAGTTTTGTGCGATTATCAGGCTGTCTGTCACCGCTCCTTTTCCAATGCGGCCTTTCTTCGGGTGCGTTTAATGGCACTTTATGCACTTACAGCGCATAAAGTGCCAAGTAAACGCTCAAACTCTTTTTCCTCGTTTTATTTTGCTCGATCAACTTTTTTTATTTAGGAACAGCGAAGCTGCGAAAACCACAATTTCACTCTCCACTCTTCAAATTTCACTCTGCGGTGCTTGCACCGCCACACACTAATTCCGCCTTCCGCCGCCGAAGAGATAACACTGCTCAATAATTTTTACTAACGGAGATGATATTTTGCCATCAGTTTTCATCAGTCCGTCAACTCAGGAATTTAACCCCTATGTTGACGGCGGCAACGAAGAATACTATATGAACCTTATCGCCGACGAGCTTATCCCGTATCTTGAGGCAAGCGGAATAACCGTGAACCGCAACAATCCGGACGAAAGCCTGTCAAGGGCGATTGCCCTGTCAAACCAGGGGAACTATGATTTACACCTTGCTCTCCATTCAAATGCCGCTCCGCCGAATCTTGCCGGCAAGCTGAGGGGAACCGACGTATATTACTATCCCACAAGCAGCCGAGGCAAAGCCGCCGCAGAGATAATAGCGTCAAACTTCAAGGCAATTTACCCTGACCCCAACCTTGTCAGAACAGTTTCAAGCACAAGCCTTGCGGAGCTTAAAAGAACAAAAGCACCCGCTGTGCTTATCGAAATCGCATACCACGACAATCCGCAGGACGCACAGTGGATAAGGGATAATATAAGCGAGATAGCCAAAAACCTTGCGCTGTCTGTAACCGAGTTTCTCGGCGTACCGTTTAAAGAGCCATAAAAACAGGCGGCTTTCTGAGTTTTGCGAAAGCCGCCTTAATGAAGCACTGAATAAATCGCACTGAAATAATCAATGTTTCCCTAAATCAATTCATTTTTACGCTGACAATAAAGCCGTCAACATTGTTGCCGCTTATCTCATACTCCTTGCCCTTCGGCACCGGCACATCGGTCACACCGTCCTGCGCCGCCACATAATAAATGCACCAGCGGTTCATATGGCAGTCCTGATATTCAAGCGGCTTCTGCACGCTGTAGCTCTTCAGCTCGGAAATATATTCCTCAAGACAAATGTTATGCTCCTTAATATAGCACGCATGAGCAACACCGACATAGCGAATGTGCCAAGGCTCGTGATATATTCCGGTGAGTTCTGTCTTGTCAGACGGATAGCGGATAATAAAGCCGTAATTTTCACAATGCTCCTTTATCCATGCATACTTGCCCTCGCCGTCAAACTCCGTGATAATACCGTTTTTATCACGCAGCGTCAAATCAAAGGCATAACCGGACTGGTGCTCGCTGTGACCCGCCTTTGTGACCCACTTTGAGCCTTCCTCAACGCCCTTTTCTTCAATTTCCTCTTTGTATAGCTGCTCCTGCAAAGCCATACTGCGGTATGCACAGGAAATCATAAGGTCATTTTCTCCGACAGCCTTTTTA
Organism: uncultured Oscillospiraceae bacterium; assembly: GCA_958448165.1. GTDB lineage: Bacteria > Bacillota > Clostridia > Oscillospirales > Acutalibacteraceae > UBA7067. The sequence continues at coordinate 33,047 of CAUDCW010000007.1, read as the reverse complement.
AAGTCGGAAAACATCAGATTCATATGTTCAATCGTTGTGTTGTTTGCCTCGACCGAATAATCGGTTACCTGATAAGTTTTGTTATAATTTTCGCTCAGATTTGCAAGATCAATTCCGTCATGCGTGCAGGCGTACTCATTATTGATAAGCAGCAAGAACCCGTTGTTGATTTCAGAACGGTTTAGCTGAACCGTTTCATAATCGTCGGGATACACCGGATTATCAAGAACATTTTCGGCAACGGTTGCCTCTTCGTTCTCTTTTATCCGCACGCCCAGATCCTTGCTGAAAGCAAACATCATAACCGTTGCGATGACATAAACAACAGCTACGGCCGCTGCCGTAAATACACGGCTGTTGGGCAAGGTACGTTTTCTGCGCCTGTTGTTCCGCTTAGCAGCGTGAGCGTTTTCATCCCGACGCTCAGAACGCCTTTGCCGCTCACGGTTTAAACTGCTGAGTTCCCCATCAAGGCCGAAATAATCCTCATAGCCGTCCATTATGTCACCTCGCTTTCATTAAAGCAATATATCGAGAATTGAGAGTTGAGAGTGAAGAGTCGAGAGTGAAGAATTGAGAATTAAGAGTTAAGTTTTTTATTAATAACCTAAAACTCTGAACTCAAAACTCAATACTAAAAACTACTTCGTTTCTTCAATAACAGATGTGCAGTGCGGGCAGCGAGTAGCCTTTATGTCTATTTCGCTGCAGCAGAACGGGCATTTCTTGGTTGTCGGCTCTGCCTTTTTCTCTTCTTTTTCCTTTTTGGCAAGCTTTTTGCCAAGCTCGGATACTTTTGTAATTCCCTTGATGATAAGGAAAATTACAAACGCCATAATCAGGAAGTTGATAACAGCCGTGATAAATGAGCCGTACTTGATCTGTACGCCGTTGATGTCAAGCACAAAGCTCTTGAAATCCACGCCGCCGAACAAGCCGAGAATCGGCGAAATGATGTCGTCAACAAGAGAGCTGATTATAGCCTGAAAAGCCGCACCGATGATAACCGCAACGGCAAGGTCAAGGACATTGCCCTTCATAATGAATGCCTTGAATTCGTTTAAAAACTTCTTCATAACCGTTTACCCTACCTTTCATACTCTTAAAGCGTTATTTTGTTAAAGGCTTTTTTGCCTTTTTTTATTACAACAAAGCCGTTTTCCTCAAGCGTTGCCTTTGAGATGGTCTGTGTCGGGTCGGTAACCTTCAGGTCGTCAACGCTGACGCCGCCCTGAACCACCAGACGTCTTGCTTCGCTCTTTGAGGCCGCAAGCTTTGCCTTAACCATTGCATCCAGTACAGTAATTTCTCCGTCTGTGAAATCCGAGTCTTCAAGCTTTGTTTCAGGCATATTCTCGCTTCCGCCTGCGCCGAAAATAGACTTAGCCGCAGCCTGCGCCTTGTCGGCTTCTTCCTGCCCGTGAATAAGCTTTGTTACCTCATAGGCAAGAATTTCTTTAGCTTTGTTAAGCTGACTGCCCTCAAGCTTTTCAAGCTCATAAATCTGCTCAAGCGGCAGGAAAGTGAGCATCTTAAGGCACTTGATAACATCGCCGTCGTCAACATTTCTCCAGTACTGGTAGAAATCGTACGGGCTTGTCTTTTCGGGGTCAAGCCATACTGCGCCCTTTTCGGTCTTGCCCATCTTCTTGCCCTCGGAATTGAGAAGCAGCTTTATCGTCATTGCGTGCGAATCCTTGCCGAGCTTTCTTCTGATAAGCTCCGTTCCGCCGAGCATATTGCTCCACTGGTCGTCGCCGCCGAATTGCAGGTTACAGCCGTATTTTTTGAACAGGGTGTAGAAATCGTAGCTCTGCATTATCATATAGTTGAATTCGAGGAAGCTTAAGCCTCTCTCCATTCTCTGCTTATAACATTCAGCCGCAAGCATACGGTTAACGCTGAAGTGCGCACCGACCTCACGCAGAAGCTCAACATAGTTCAGATCGAGCAGCCAGTCGGCGTTATTGACCATTATAGCCTTGCCCTCGCCGAACTCGATAAAACGGCTCATCTGCTTTTTAAAGCATTCGCAGTTGTGCTCGATTGTTTCCTTTGTCATCATCTTTCTCATATCGGTTTTGCCCGACGGGTCGCCTATCATCGCCGTACCGCCGCCGATAAGAGCAATCGGCTTGTTGCCTGCCATCTGCAGTCTTTTCATCAGGCAGAGCGCCATAAAATGTCCGACGTGCAGGCTGTCAGCCGTAGGGTCAAAGCCTATGTAAAAAACAGCCTCGCCGTTATTTACAAGCTTTCTGATTTCTTCCTCGTTAGTAGTCTGAGCGATAAGACCCCGCTCCTGAAGTTCCTCATAAACTCCCATTTTTATCTCCTCCGTATAAATAATTAGAGGGCAAAAATATAAAAACCGCCCTCGAAAAAGAGGACGGATTTGGTCCGTGGTACCACCTCAATTTATCTGCACCTCACGGCACAGACCTTGACGGGTAACTTGCATTACCCTTTTCTGTAACGGGAAAGCCCGTCCCAGCCTACTTAATCATATTGTTCAGCCGGGCAGCTCCAAGATGTATTTCAACCGAAAAACGCCCCCGTTTTCACCAAGCCACGGTTTCTCTGCGCCGTTTTTGCAGGTTTACTTCTTCTCTTCACAGCCTTTATAGGTTAAGTATAAATAAAAGCCTGCGTTTTGTCAAGAAGCCGGAAGAAAACAAGTATAAAATATAAAATAAAAAGCGGCAGTCCGGCTGTTTACCGCCTTTTTACTTCTTCAGCGTGATTCTGCCATCATCGTCAATTATGATAATATCGCCCTTTTTGGCGCCGCTTGGCAGTTCTGTCTGCTCAATTGCGAAAAAGGCTTTTTCCTTATCGGCGCAAATCGCAAATTCTCTTTCAAAATTTTCTATTTTAAGGCTTTTCACAAGGCTTCACTCCCTAATAATCTGTATTTACCTTTATTTCTTCATTTGTAATTTTAAACAATACCGTTCCCGATTTATCAGTCCGCAGCACCTTTGCGCCGACAGACTCCATTCTTGATATTGTTTCAATCGACGGCAAGGCATAGCTGTTCACGCCGACCGACACGACTGCATACTGCGGCTTTGCAAGCGACAAAAACTCTTCTCCCGTTGAGCCGCCGCTGCCGTGATGCGACACCTTGAGTATATCGCATTTCAGGCTGTCGCCGTATTGCAGTATATCCTGCTCAGCCTTAGCCGCACAGTCAGCCATAAAAAGCATTGATTTGCCAAAGGCTTCAAGCTTTATTGCAAGGCTGTTGTCGTTATCGGTTGAATACCGCGCTTCGGGCGACAAAGCCGAAACGCTCATATTTCCAACCTCAAGCTTTCCGCCTGCGCCCATATATTCAACCGCAGTTCCGCTCTTTTTCGCCGCATTTATTATCTCGGCGCTGTCATCGGTATTTTCAAACGCACAGCTTGTGACAAGCTTTTCGACACCGATCTCGTTTAAAATATTCAGAAAATTGTTGCAGTGGTCGCTGTCAAAATGCGTTATTACAGCCAGATCTATCTTTTCTATCCCGCTTTGGCGTATGTAATGCAGGGCGGTGTTTCTTTCGCTGTTTTCGCCTGCATCAATCAGAATATGCCTGCCGCCGCTGCTGATTATACAGCAATCGGCACAACCGACGCTGAAAAATGCGGCGGTAAGCGAGCTTTCATCATCAAGATTGTTTTTCAGCCCGACAAGCTGATAAATCCCGTTCCACCCGCCGAAAGCGGTTGTTGCAATTGATATAGCCAGAACTATAACAATCGCAAGCTTTGCCGCTGTTGGAACACGCTTATCTATTCTTTTTGCCATTTCTTTGTTTGCCGTTTTGCGTCTGTCTGCGTTTGCCGCCTGTCCTGCTCTTCTGTTTTTTCATCTGCATCGCCCTGTATTTTGCATTCGGCGGCACAAGGCACGACGGCGAAGTGCCGATTAAATCCTCCCGCCCTGCGGCTATCAGCGCATCAATGACCTTATCCCTGTTTTTCGGGTTGAAATACTGCAAAAGCGCCCTTTGCATCGCCTTTTCCTGCGGCGTTTTCGGCACATAGACCTTTTCCATAGTCAGCGGATTAATTCCCGTGTAGAACATACAGGTTGAAACCGTACCCGGAGTCGGGTAAAAATCCTGCACCTGCTCGGGACGGATTTTCTCTTTTTTAAGGAACAGCGCAAGCTCCACCGCATCCTTAAGAGTTGAGCCCGGGTGAGATGACATAAGGTACGGCACAAGATACTGCTCCTTGCCCACCTGCTTTGTCGTTTTGTAAAACTCACGGGCAAAGCGGATATAGCTTTCAATATGCGGCTTGCCCATCTGATCAAGCACAGCTGCCGAACAATGCTCGGGTGCTACCTTGAGCTGACCGCTGACGTGATGCTCGACAAGCTCCTTAAAAAACTCCTTGTCCTTGTCCTCCATAAGGTAGTCAAAGCGTATTCCCGAACGGATAAACACCCTTTTGACTCCCTTGATTTTCCTCATCTCACGCAGGATATCAAGGTATTCGCTGTGGTCAACCTGAAGACTTTTGCACGGCGTTGGCGCAAGGCACTTCCTGTTTTTGCAAAGACCCGCCTTCTCCTGAATTTTGCACGACGGTTGGCGGAAGTTTGCCGTAGGTCCGCCCACATCGTGGATATATCCTTTAAATCTCGGGTTTTGGGTGAGCATTTTTGCTTCCTTAAGCACCGATTCCTTACTTCTTACAGTGATTGCCCTGCCCTGATGAAAGGCTATCGAGCAGAAGTTGCACGCTCCGAAGCAGCCTCTGTTGTGTGTGATTGAAAACTCAACCTCGGCTATGCCCGGAACGCCGCCGTCCTTTTCATACATCGGGTGATAGTATCTTTCATACGGCAGTGAATAAACAAAGTCAAGCTCGTCCGTCGTGAGCGGCGGCATCGGCTTGTTCTGCACAAGAATTCTGTCGCCGTGACGCTGGATAATCACCTTGCCCCTTACTGCGTCCTGCTGCTCCATCTGGCGTTTGGTCGCAAGTGCGTATTCCTCTTTTGACTCACACACCCGCTCGTATGACGGACACTCCGTAACGCTCATCGGCCGGTAGTCCTTTGTCGGAACACAGTAGCATATTCCCCTGACCGTGTAAAGCTCCTCCAAGGCACAGCCGTCACGAAGCTTGTCCGCAATTTCAACCGTCTGGTTTTCTCCCATTCCGAAGCTTAAAATATCAGCTCCGCTGTCGATTAAAATTGACGGTCTAACTCTATCGTCCCAGTAGTCATAGTGCGCAAAACGCCGCAGGCTTGCCTCTAAGCCGCCGATCATAACAAAGCTGTCGGGATAGAGCTTTTTTATCTTTTTTGTATATACAATTACGGCTCTGTCGGGTCGCAGTCCTGCCTTGCCGCCCGGCGAATACTCGTCCTCGCTTCTTTTGCGCTTCGCCGCCGTGTAGTGTGCAACCATACTGTCTATATTGCCCGAGGTCACCAAAAAACCCAGCTTCGGCTTGCCGAAACGCATATAGTCCTCATCACACTGAGGCTGTGGAACTATCGCGACCCTATAGCCGTGTGCTTCAAGCACTCTCGAAATTATCGCAACGCCGAAGCTTGGGTGATCGACATACGCATCTCCCGTTATATACACAAAATCAGCCTGTTCCCAGCCTCGGGCGTCCATATCTTCCTTTGTCACCGGCAAAAATGCCATATCAATTCCCCTATCTGACCGTAGTGTTCGGCTCTGCCATCAGTCGTTTTACCTCGTCCTGAGAAAGCTCTCGCCACTTGCCCGGCTGTAGCATACCAAGCTTGACCTGTCCGATTGCAATTCTTTTTAGGCGGGCAACCTCAAGCCCAAGCTGCTCGCACATTTTTCTTATCTGGCGGTTTCTGCCCTCACGCAGTACAACCTCCAGCACGCATCTGCCCTCCTGACGGGTAACAACCCTTACCTCGGCGGGTGCGGTTTTACGCCCGTCTATCATCATTCCCACGCACATCTGTGTGAGCTGTTCCTCTGTTATTCCGGGTCGGATTGTAACACGGTACACCTTGTAAACGTGCTTTGCCGGGTGCATAACCTTGTTGGCAAAGTCGCCGTCGTTTGTCATCAACAGCAAGCCCTCGCTGTCACGGTCAAGCCTGCCAACCGGATAAATTCTTGACGGCACGTCACGCACAAGCTCAGCCACACATTTCCTGCCCATTTCGTCGCTCATTGTCGTCACATAGCCTCTCGGCTTGTGCAGCATAATGTAATAATGCTTCGGCTTTGCCCTTGCCGTTATTTTCTGCCCGTTGACAAGCACCTTGTCATTATACGGGTCAACCTTGTCGCCTATTTTTGCAATTCTGCCGTTGACCTTAACGGCGCCCGATGCAATCAGCTCCTCAGATTTTCTTCTTGACGCTACGCCGCAGTCGGCAAGCAGCTTCTGAAGTCTTATTTTTTCATATTTCGCCATAGCAATTCCAATTCCTTATCTTTATTATACTATTAAGATTTAAGTCTTATATTTATAACTAAAAACTCAAAACTCTAAACTCAAAACTCTAATAAAATCCGAATATCTTCTTAAAAGCTTCGCCTACAGACTCAAAAAATCCCTTTTTCTGTTCAAAATAGGCGCAGTTTTCCTCTGCCACCAAATCGTTTGCGGCGATAATTTCGCCGTCTAACTTATACACTATAATACCCACAATATCGCCGCCGCTTACAGGAGCATATACAAACTGCGGCAAGCATATTTCCCTCACAATCCTGTCCTTATCCTCACGCTTTACCACACAGTCGAATGACGAATATGCACCGACGCTTACTTCGTCACAGACTCCGCCGACAACATTTATTTTTGTATGATACACGGTGTCATCGTAATGCATTATTTCAAGCAACGAAAAACCGTAATCAAACATTCTTATGTGGTCGTTCCAGTCATCGGGCGCATTCAGCGTGACTGCAATAAGGTGCTTTCCGTCACGCTCGGCGGCGGTGACAAGACACCGTCCTGCTTTTTTTGTAAAGCCGGTTTTGCCGCCTGTGCAGTATTCATAAAGCGACAAAAGCCTGTTGTGCGATTGGTATGTAACCGTGAGGTCCTCGGGATATTCAAAATCCACCTTAACGCTTTTTTGTCTGACAAGATTGGCAAAAGCCTTGTTCTGCATAGCATATTCCATCAAACGGGCCATATCGCAGGCGGTTGAATAATGGTTTTCATCGTCAAGGCCTGACGGCGTTACAAAGCTTGTATTATCAAGTCCTATGCTCTTTGCTTTTTTGTTCATCAACCCGGCGAATTTTTCAAGACTGCCGCTTATTGCAAAAGCGGCGGCATTTGCGGCGTCGTTGCCCGACACCGTCATCATTCCTGCGGCAAGGTCGGAAAGCTTCAGCTTATAGCCAAGCTTCAACCCCATTGACGAGCCCTCGGCAATCATTTCCTTTGTAAACGTCACCGTTTTATCGTCCTTCTGCGCCGCTTCAATCGCAAGCAGGGACGTCATTATTTTTGTGGTGCTCGCCATTGGCAAGCGCTCGTCGCTGTTTTTAACAAACAAAAACTCGCCTGTATCAACGCAGTACAGCGCCGCCGCCTGCGCCGAAACCTCAATTTCGCCCTCGGCTGATGCGCTTGGCAGAATCACAAAAAACATAGAAAAAGAGATAATTAATGCTGTTATCCTTTTTTTCAAGGCTGTAAGCTCCTTTACTTCAGGCTTCGGTACTTTGCAGTAACTTCATACAGCAATAATTATGCTCTTTTTATTCTGTTTATTCTTTGAAAACGCCTTGCTTAATCCTTGCTTATCTGCACATCGTTCTTTTTATCGCTGTCTTTCTTCTTGTCCTTTTTGAAGAGTCCCGATATCGTGTCGATAACCTGCGGAACAGCATCGGCTATTTTGTCGGCTGCATTGTTTTCGTTATCAATTCTCAGGATTTTGGCATCTCCGCCGCTCACAACTATAAACGCTATAGGAGTTATCGACACGCCTGCACCGCTGCCTCCGCCGAAAACCTGCTTATTAATCGCATTTTTTGACGGAATGTCACTGCCGCCCGACGCAAAGCCGTAGCTTACCTTTGACACAGGAACGATTGTTGTGCCGTCCTGAGTTGTTATCGGTGAGCCGATTATGGTATCAACGTCAATCAACTGCTTGATTTTTTCCAGTGTGGTGTCCATAAGACCCTCAATCGGATGATGTTGCTGTTCGCTCATTTAAAGCACCGCCTTTTAATTTTTATTTTTGATTATTGTTTGATTATTGTATATTTTTATAGTAAAACCTTTAGTCAGGTAAAGTTAAGAGTTAAGAGTGGAGAGTGGAGAGTGAAATGTCGGTTATCGCAGCTGCGCTGCTCTTTGAATTAAGAAAAACTCGCTTCGGGTTTACATCTCAACTCTTCACTCTCAACTCTCCACTCTGTTATAGTATTTCCTGTTTTTTCAGTTTCATAAGCTCTTTCATAAGCGCCCACAGGGTTTTCATTGCGGCACTCAATATCCACCACAGCTTTATCTTCAGCCTTACACTGCATTTTACCGTTGTGTCGCGGCTGTCATAATCGGGAAAAATCTGAACACAGGCGCTTTTATATTTTTTGACATTATTCAATATAACCGAAACCGCAGGATAAAGCGCCGCCGAAATATAGCCGTAATTTATCGCCGTCTGCGCCGCATCCTCGCCGCCGTTTCTTATCTCGATATCGAGCCTTGAAATAACGATATGCCGCACAACGCCCATTGCGCCCCTGCCTACTATTTTTGCAAGCTCTGCAATTATTTCAATAAAGCCGCCGACACCCGTCTTTCTAAGAACCTCCTTAAGCTTTTTTGAGGTTTCATTCTCATTTTTAGCTTCCGCTTTTTTCTCAGCCTTTTTTGCACTCTTTTTCCTTTTCGGCTTTTTAGACTTTTTCGGTTTTTCGGGTAAAAGTCGGATTTTCACAAAAAGATAACGCACGCTCAAAAAAAGCTCGCCCTTGAAATCCGCATAAAACACTAACGGCATAAACAGGAGAAATGCAAAAAACAGGATTATTGCCGCAATAACAATAAGCGCAGTCATTATACACCCTCCCTGCAAAATTTATTCGTTCACGGTGTTGTCGTCGGATTGCTCTGTGTTTTCTTCTTCGGAGTTTTCGTCTTTGTTTTCCTGCTGCTTCGGCAGCTCGGGCAGCTCATCTAAGCTTGAAATCTGAAAGCACTTCAGGAAATTCTCCGTCGTGCCGTAGAGCAGCGGTCTGCCCGGCAGCTCAAGCCTGCCCTTTTCCTCTATCAGGTTCTTTGTCGTCAGACTGCCGATAACACCCGAGCAGTCAACGCCCCTGACCTGTTCGATAAACGCCTTTGTAACAGGCTGATTGTAAGCGATAACGGCGAGAACCTCAAGCGCCGCCTGTGACAGCGGAGTGTTCTTTTTGATATCCATAACACGTCTTATTGCTTCGCCGTGTTGCTTTTTGTTGCACATAAGATAGCTGTCGTTGAGCTTTATAACGGCTATGCCGTGTTCAACGTTTTCATAATCATTAACAAGCGCTTCGAGCTGAGGCTCAACCTTTTTTTCGTCAAGCTCCAGTGCCTGTGCAATTCTTTTGGCGTTCACGCTTTCGCCGCAGGCAAAAAGCACAGCCTCGCAAGCCGCTTTAATTTCCTTGTCCGTCAAGGGCTTTGTCCTCCTTTATCATTACTACCGTGGCGTTTTCGTCGTCGCCGTTTACTCTTACTCGCTTGCCCTTGATAAGCTCCAGAAGAGCCAAAAAGGTTGCGACAAGCTCCGACTTTTCACTGCCGTTCGGGAAAAGGCTGTAAAACTTGACCTCTTCGCCGCTTCTCAAGGTCCGCAGGACATAAACAATTCTTGAATTGACCGATACAACCTTTCTCTGCACAATGCCCGAAAAAGCGTCAACAGGCGGCGGCAAACGGCGCTTGCCCCTGCCGGCTGCCGAAACAAATGCGTCGGCAATATCCTGCGTTTTGTGCAGTCTTGTGTAGGTCATATCATATTCAATCTTTGTCGGTTGTCTTACATAAATATCAAAGCAGGACATAGTGCCCAAAAGCTTTGCGGTTTTGCGGCACTCCTGATAATCAAGGAGTTGTCCCTCAAGCTCTTTTTTAAGCTCCTCGGCTTCCTCGTGCTTCGGCAGAAGCATAACCGACTTGATATAAACAAGCCTTGACGCCATTTCAAGAAATTCGCTTGCTATATCCATCTGATTTTCCTGCATGGCGTTTATCTGTATCATATATTGCTCTAAAAGCTCGGAAATCTGTATGTCATATATATCAAGCTTGTGCTTTGCGATGAGGCTGAGCATTAAGTCAAGCGGTCCCTCAAAGGCTTCAAGCTTGTATTGCAGCTTTGTTGTCTGTTGCATAATCCACCTTAAATAAACGGCAGAAACGGCAGCTTTGCAAGCCACATAACGCCGCTGTAAAGAGCATTCTGAATAAAGCTGAGCGGTCCTGCTAAAAAGCCTGCGAACACAAGAACATAAATACCGAGAATAAAGAACTGCTCGTAGCGGTAAATCACGTTTGTAATTCTTGTCGGCAGGCACACAAACAGCACCTTTGAGCCGTCAAGCGGCGGAATCGGGATAAGATTAAACGCCGCAAGCGCAACATTGATTGAAATATAATAGCTTAAAAACAAAAGCACATAATACAAAATGCCCGAGCCTGAATAAGCCGCCGCAAAAAAGCCCTGCGGATTGAAGAAAACAATAATATTATAAATAATCGCACCGACAAACGCCGCCACAAGGTTTGAAAAAGGGCCTGCCGCTGCGGTTATCGCCATGCCGATTTTCGGGTGCTTGAAGTTGTTCGGGTTTACAGGCACAGGCTTTGCCCAGCCGAAGCCGATAAGTAAAATGCACGCCGCACCCAGAGGGTCAATGTGCGACATAGGGTTCAGCGACAGCCTGCCGCTGTATTTTGCAGTTCTGTCCCCCAATAGGTTTGCCGTAAAACCGTGCGCCCATTCATGAAAAGGCAAAACTAAAAATATAATAACAAGGCAAGCGAGTATTCCTGCGACTGCGCTTTCAAACGTAAGGTTGCCCCGTATAGCATCAAGCAGCATATTATTACCTCCGTGAGGGTATATTACCCTAATTTATAAATTCATATTAGCATTATACATTATCGCCTGCAAAAATACAAGGAGAAGATAAAACAGAGTGGAGTTTTAAGAGTGGAGATTGGAGAGTAGAGAGTGGAGAGTGGAGAGTGAAGATGAATTTCGCAACGAGCTTGTGAGTTCGTAGGGAACGGTCTTGACCGTTCCGGGATAGATGCAGTTACTGCCTTAACTCGTTACGTGTTGCTCATTTAGTAGCAAACACAAAACCGACTGCCAAATTGAACAGTCGGTTTAATCTAACCTTATTTAGCTTACGCTTATCTTATCTTCACTCTTCACTCTCCACTCTAAACTCAGCCCTCTGCGTTCTCCATACTGATAGCAGCGTTGAGCATTATAGCGCACTCAATTCTCTTGCGGTGCAGTTCACAGCCAAGCTTATAAATTCCCGTTACACTGCCCGTTGAATGATAAGCGTTAGCCGCACAGCCGCCGCTGCAGAACAGCCTTGCGAAGCAGTCGTTACACTCTTTTCTCGCATAGACGTTGCACTTCTTGAACTCGTTGCACACTTCCGTATTTGTCACGCCGTCATAGACATTGCCCATAAGATACTTCGGGTCGCCGACAAACTGGTGGCAGGGGTAAAAATCTCCCCAGGGTGTTACCGCCATATATTCCGTGCCAACTCCGCAGCCTGCAACTCTTTTATAAATGCACGGTCCGCCTGTTAAATCTATCATATAGTGGAAGAAGTTGAAGCCGTTTCCGTTCCTGTGGCGTTTGAGCATCTCAACCGCAAGCTTTTCGTACTGCTCGCACAAAACGGGCAAGTCCTCCTCTTTCAGCGCATAGTCAGCGTCGGGAGAAGCCACAACAGGCTCCATTGCAAGCTGCTTGAAACCTAAATCGGCGAGGTGAAGAATATCGTTTGAAAAGTCGGTGTTGTAGTGGGTGTATGTTCCTCTTATGTAGTAGTCCTTCTGATTTCTCTTTTCAGCCATTTCAAGGAATTTCGGTAAAATAAGGTCATAGCTGCCCTTGCCGTTTCGGCTCACTCTCATTCTGTCATTCGTTTCTTTTCTGCCGTCAATGCTCAGTACAACATTGTGCATCTCACGGTTGGCAAAGTCCATTACCTCTTCGTCAAGAAGAACGCCGTTTGTTGTCAGCGTAAAGCGGAAGTTCTTGCCGCATTCCTTTTCTCTTGCTCTTGCATATTCAACAAGCTGCTTTACAACCTCAAAATTCATCAGCGGCTCGCCGCCGAAGAAATCGACCTCAAGATTTTTTCTTGTACCCGAATGTTCAATCAGGTAATCAAGAGCCTTTTTGCCGACCTCAAAGCTCATTAATGAGCGGTCGCCGCAGTATTCGCCCTCACCTGCAAAGCAGTATTTACACGCAAGGTTGCAGTCGTGCGCAATGTGCAGGCACAGCGCTTTTAAAACAGTCGGTCTGTTCTGAAGCTCCTTTGCCAGCGGCAGGTATTTGTCCTCTGTAAAGAGCTTTCCCTGCTCCTTTAGCGACCTTATGTCGTCAAGAACCTCATACACCTCTTCGGTTGTTATGTCGCTGTATTTTTCCGTTATCTCTTTTGCTATTTCATCGGCGTTTTTCTTGCCGTAAAGCGCAATTATATCATAAGCCGCCTCGTCCACAAGGTGAACACTGCCGCTGTTTACATCAAGAACTATGTTATATCCGTTAAGCTTGTATTGATGAATCATACTATTACCCTTTCTATTCATTGCAGAAAAAATCGCCGCACAGCCATTGCCATACAGCGATTATCACCTTATCAGCAATTATTTCTTGCTCTTTTCGCACTGCTGGTTTGCAATGCCGCATGATGTTTTGCAGGCTGACTGGCATGATGTCTGGCACTCGCCGCAGCCGCCCTTCTTTGCAGACTCTGCAAGATCTCTTGTCTGAACTGTCTGAATTCTTTTCATTGTGAATTCACCTCTTTCGGGTATAGGTTATTCCAAGTTTATTTTATCTTATTTTGGTGCTTATGTCAATATCTGCACAACTCGATTATCTTATTTTGCAGCCTGTCGGGATACTGTCGTCAACAAAGATAACCTTAACGCCGCCGTCACCGTCGTCTGACGCCAATATCATACCGCAGCTTTCAACGCCGCACAAAACGGCAGGCTTTAAGTTTGCAACAAGGATAATCTTCTTACCCTTTAATTCATCGGGTGTGTAATACTTTGCGATGCCCGACGCTACAATTCTTTCTCCCTCACCGTCGTCAAGCGTGAGCTTCAAGAGCTTTTTCGCCTTTTTAACAGGCTCGCAGTCTATAATCTTTGCTACTCTCAGCTCAACCTTTGCGAAATCTTCAATGCCGATCTGAGCCAAGCCCTCGATTTTTACCTTTTTCTCCTCTTTTCCCTCTGCCTTAGCCTCGCTGTTCCTGATTATGCTGTTAAGCTCCTCAATTTCCTTGTCAACATCAATTCTCGGGAACAGAGCCTCGCCCTTTTTAACCGTCACGTCAAGCGGCAATACGCCGAACTTATCTGCGTTATCGTAGGTTGCGCACTTCTCGCAAGCGCCTATCTGCTCAAGCGCCTTCGGCATAGTTGTCGGCATAAACGCAGAAAGCAGAGTTGCGACAATGCGGATAGTATCGAGCAGATTATATAAAACGGTTGCAAGTCTTGCACGCTTTGCTTCGTCCTTTGCAAGCACCCAAGGCATAGTTTCGTCAATATATTTGTTGGCTCGTGACACAACCTTGAAAATCTCGGCAAGGGCGTTGTTGAGCTGGGTCTTGTCCATATAATCGTCAACAGTTGCTCTTAATGCGGTGGCGCTTGCGATAAGGTCATCGTCAAACTCGCCGCTTTCCCTCTCAACAGGCAGTGTGCCGCCGAAGTATTTTTCAACCATCGCAACGGTTCTTGAAACAAGGTTGCCGAGTCCGTTTGCAAGGTCGGAGTTGATTCTGTTAATCATAATCTCGTTTGAGAACGAGCTGTCTGCACCGAGAGCCATCTCACGCAGGATATGATAGCGGATAGCGTCTGCGCCGTAGCGCTTGCCGAGTATAAGCGGGTCAACAACATTGCCGAGCGACTTTGACATTTTCTGTCCGTTAAAGGTAATCCAGCCGTGAACCGCAAGGTGCTTCGGCAGCGGCAAATCGAGCGCCATAAGCATTGCAGGCCAGATAATAGCGTGGAAGCGCATAATATCCTTTGCAACCATATGGACATTTGCAGGCCAGAATTTTTCAAAGTCATCGTATTTATCATTATAGAAGCCGAGAGCCGAGATATAGTTTGACAGTGCGTCAATCCACACATAGACAACATGCTTGTCGTCAAAGGTAACAGGAATACCCCACTTAAACGAGGTTCTCGACACGCACAAATCCTCAAGACCCGGCTTTATAAAGTTGTTTACAAGCTCAACGGCTCTCGTTTTCGGCTGGAGATAGTCGGTTTCGGTCAGGAGCTTTTCTATTCTGTCGGCAAACGGCGACATCTTAAAGAAATAAGCCTCCTCCTTAGCCTCGACAACATCTCTGCCGCACTCGGGGCATTTGCCATCAACAAGCTGGCTGTCTGTCCAGAAGCTTTCGCACGGAGTACAGTATTTGCCCTTGTACTCGCCCTTGTAGATATAGCCCTTGTCGTAAAGCTCCTTGAATATTTTCTGCACTGTTTCAACGTGGTAATCGTCGGTCGTGCGGATATATCTGTCGTAGCTTATATTCATAAACTGCCACAGATTTTTGAATATTTCAACAATTTCATCGACATACTGCTTAGGGGTTATTCCCTTTTCGGCAGCCTTCTGTTCTATTTTAAGACCGTGTTCATCTGTTCCTGTAAGAAACATCACGTCGTATCCCTGCATTCGTCTGTAGCGTGCTATACTGTCGCAGGCAACGGTTGTGTAGCAATGGCCGATATGCGGATTGCCCGACGGGTAATAAATCGGCGTTGTGATGTAAAACGGTTCTTTCTTACACATAGAGTAATTCCTCCTTAAATTCAGCAGATGAGCTTAAACTTTATTATAGCAATTTATGTAAAAAAGTGCAAGCTTGAATAAAATGCTCAATTATCAAAAAGCTCCGGGTGCATACGGCTGTAGTGGAAAATATACTGCTGTGCTATTCCGGCGTACTGCCCCAGGTCCTCTATTGTAAATTCGGGCAGCAAAACAGCCATCGCACGCTTCATCCACACATCCATCGGGAAACACTCAAGCCTGTGCATACCGTAAAGCAGGGCGCACTCAGCAACCTTAGGCCCTACTCCCTTAATTTTCATCAGGCTCTGCCTTGCCTCGTCAATCGGCATTACCAGAACCTCATCGAGGTTTATTTCTCCCGAGCTTACCCTTTGCGCCGCATCAATCAGGTACTTTGCCCGAAAGCCGCTCTTAAGCGGCGCTAAATCCTCAACGCTCAAATCGGAAAGCCTTGCGGCACTCGGGAAAGTATAGCCGCTGTCCTCCGTTTTATCGCCGAAGCACTCGCACAGTCTTTTTATTATCCCCTTGATTCTCGGTATATTGTTGTTCTGCGAAATGATAAACGAGCAAAGCGCCTCCCAGCTGTCCTGCCTTAGTATTCTTATACCGGGTGCATATTCAGCCGCACTTTTAAGCACGGGACTTAATTCCGACAGCTCGTTTTTGATAACGCCGTAATCAAAGTCCAAGTCAAAATAATCGCTCCACAGTGCGCTATCCTCAGCCTTACCGCCGAATATGTAAAAATCGCCGCCGTCAAGGTGTACGGTCACCTCCCTGTCAAAGGCAACGCCCCTGAAGTCGCCGTTTTCCTCCTGCTCCCAGCGGAAGCTCTGACCGCAGTCGAGGGTCTGCGCTAAATCAAGGTCAGACACTCCTCTGTATACAATTCCGTTTTCAATGGCTTCACAATTCATACCGACACCGCTTTACAAAATTTTTGCTTTTATAGTAATGAGTATATCATAAAGCCGAGATTTATGCTACAATATATTTATCAATTATGCTGTGAAAGGACTAAAGCTTATGAAAGAAACAATCTGCACTATTCCTATAAACGATGTGTTCGGTCCGAAGGACGGCTGTCCTATCTGCCGTCTGCACGATATGCTCGAACAGAATTATCTTGACTATATCCTCGGTCCTGCAATGATGGAGCCTGACATAAGAGTGGAAACAAACAATAAGGGCTTCTGCACAAAGCATTTTCATATGATGGTAAACAAAGGCCGCAGACTGCAGAATGCTCTTATCCTTGAAACCCACCTCGACAACATCAAAAACACGCTTATAGACGAAAACTCAAAGGGAAAGCCTAACAAAAAAAATATAGCCGCACTTGAACAGCTTCAGCAAAGCTGCTATGTGTGCGACAAAATAAGCTGGGGTATGGAGCATATGTTTGCAACGATTTTCTCAAGCTTTACAACCGACCCCGAATTCAAGGAGCTTTTTGAGCAGCAACCGTTCATCTGCCTGCCGCATTACACAATGCTGATAAAATCCGCATCGTCAAAGGGCGGTCTTAAAGGCTCTGAGCTTTCAGAGTTTTATAAGAGTGCATCGGTGCTTTCGGGTAAATATTTAAGCTCGCTGAAGGACGACATTTCGCACTACTGCAAAATGTTTGATTACAGAAGCAACGGTCAGGACTGGGGCAACTCGAGGGATTCCATTGAGCGCAGCGTTGAGTTTTTAACCTCGGAAAAACCAGACTATATTGAGTGATATTATGTATTATCCAAGATTAAGGGACTTGCGTGAGGTCGCCGCTACTCCGATTTCTTCTCTTTCGGCAAATTCACGGTGATCTCCTTGTCGTTCACGCCGCCGTTTATCGCAGCCGAGCATCTGCCGATTTCTTCAAAGCGCTGCTCAAAAGCCGTTTTTTCGTACTGAATCTTTGCATTATTATATAACGGGTCGTTGAAATAATAATAATCCTTGTCATAGCCCGTCAGCACAAGGCAATGCTCGTTTGCAATCCATTCATACAAATCTCCGTCTTTATACGGCGACTCCTCGCTTGCGCCTTCAACAATCCAGCTGTCGGTTACAAATGCGTCCCACAAATACATTGTTGACCACACCAGCACAGGCTCGTCCTGAACAATATATGTATCAATCAGCTCATCAAGGCTCATTCCCGTTGTGTCAACAGCCTTGTTGCCCGAATTTGTTTCGTCAAATATCCTGTTCATCGCGTCAACTACAACCGGCGGATAGCAGCCGAGAGAACTTTCGTCATACGGCGTTCCGATAAACGCTGTATAAGGGTCAGGTCCGACAACCGCAGTGCCGTCGTCACTTTCACGCAGATAATCAGTGTGAAGATACCCGTCTATAAAGGTTTCGGGCGATATATCGTAATTAAAATAATTAAGCAGCATTGTTGTGCTTATCGACTCACAGCCCGACGGATACCCGTTATTCTGAGATATAAACGGCACGCCGTCAATCTGATACTTCGCAGGCGCTTTTGAAATCACAGTGCAGGCGGCATAAAGCCCCGACGGTGAGCTTGCCCGCAGTTCAAATTTTCCTGCTTTTTTCAGCGTAACGGTGGCGTCGGTGCCGTTTTCAACCTTAATCTCACCTGCTTCTTTATCGCTTAAGGACCACTCAAGGCTTGCCGACGGTATTGATTGCGACTTTATATCAAGCTTCACCGTGACGCTTGAAAACACCTCGGCGCTGTACTCATCGTTTTCGAACGCAAGCTCATTTTTATTCACAAACTCTCCCGATGTGATATTGTCTTTGCTGTCGCTTTTCGTACCGCTCAGATTAATAACCGTCTTTTTCTGAACATAAGAGGTCGGTATTGCCGCTGCGGTTCCGTCAATAGGAAAAAGAATCCTTAACACGATAAACACAGCAGTCAGAATAACAAACAACGCTAAAATAACAGCGATCGTTTTTTTACTTTTTAAATTCAATTCCAATCCTTTCATAAATTCCACAACACTCATTTTGATTGATTTAATCCTTGCTTTTTATTATAATTATAAGGCGTATCTGAAGCTCAAAACGTCAGATACCCTGCTGAAATATATTAGCACATAAATTTTGTTTCGTCATTGATTTTAGCTTTTCTGAAAAATAATTTACAATTTGGATAAAAAGTTATGTAAATCAATGTCGTAATGGGTAAAAATTTTTCTTGATATACGGTGAAAATAATGCAAAAAATATTTGACGTACACGCACACTATGACGATGAGGCATTTGACGCCGACCGTTTTGAACTGCTTGAACAGATGCTTTGCGGAGGCGAAATTGTCGGGATTGTCAACGGCGCTACAGACATCGAAACAACTCTGTTCGGTATTAAGCTCGCCGAAAAATACAACGGCTTTTACACAAGCGCAGGCTTTCACCCCGAAAAGGCAGAGAGCGCACCCGATGATTTTATCGAAAAGACAGCCGAGCTTACAAGGCACAAAAAGGTTGTCGCAATCGGCGAAATCGGTCTTGACTACTACTGGAAGGACGTGCCGAAGCAAATTCAGCTTGACGTCTTTGAAAAACAGCTTGCGCTGTCAAAGGAGCTTGACCTGCCTGTTGTAGTTCACGACCGTGACGCACACGGAGACACCTATGAGCTTCTGAGGAAATACCGCCCAAGGGGCATAGTTCACTGCTTTTCAGGCAGTGTTGAGCTGTCACGGGAGGTTGTCCGTCTTGGAATGTCGATAAGCATCGGCGGAGTAGTCACCTTCAAGAACGCACGGCACAGTGTTGATGTGGTCAAAGAAATCCCGCTTGACCGCCTTATGCTCGAAACTGACGCACCTTATCTTACACCCGTCCCGTACAGGGGAAAACGGTGCGACTCACGAATGATAAAGTTCACGGCTGAAAAGATAGCCGAAATCAGGGGTATTACGGTGGACGAGCTTCTCAGCCAGAACATTGAAAACGCCTGCAAGATTTACAACATTACTATATGAAAAGACTTTTTACAATCTTCATCACTATGACAATTGCACTGATGTCTATCGTTTCCGCCTCAGCCGCAGATTATGACTGTACTCTTGCGCTTGACAGCAAGGTGCAGACAGGCAAAAGCTTCAAAGTGCAGCTAAACATCCTCGGAAGCGGCGATATTGCCGCCGCAATATTCACGGTTTGCTTTGATTCCTCTGCAATGGAGCTGAAATCAGCCGGTCTTGCCGACGGAATTGACGGCAAGCTTGAATATAACGTAAGCGGCAACACCGCAAGCCTTGTATTTTTAAATGTCGGCGGCGAACAGCTGTCGTCGGACGAAAAGAATATTATCACGCTTAACTTCAAGGCATCGGCAACACCGTGCAGGGCATATATCACGCTTTACTGCGAACAGGCCGTAAGCAGTGACGAAAGCCGCTTATCGGGCGGCTTCGGGTTTGAATACCCTGTTGAGCTTGCCGAAAAGGTGAGCGGCAGTGTTTCACGCTCAAGCGGAACAAAGGTCAGTTCTTCATCATCGGGCAGTTCAAAAAAACCGTCATCAAAGACCTCGGGCTCAGGCACAAGCCGAGTGTCGGGGCAGGAGCATACAAATGCTTCAACCTCGTTCTCGCAAGGAACAGTTACAAGCTTCGGCTCAAGCGGAAATCCACAGTCCCACGCTCCATACATTTTCTTAAGCGTTATCACGACACTTTCCGTTGTCGGTGCCGGCATAGCCGTTTACATAATCGGCAGGAAGCACGGAGAATCACACAGGTCTCAACAGGACAAAGGCGATAACCCCGATAAGGCAACGGATAAAAATAACGAAAACCCGTCAGACTCCGCTTTCGCATCATTTGACGATATGTTCAGCTCTGACAACCCGGATTTATTTGATGAAGAAGAATAGAACAAGGAAATACAGCAATGCTTTACGATACACTTGAAAACTACTCAGAATCGGGGATTTACCCCTTTCATATGCCCGGACACAAGCGCAACGCAAAAATGGTACAACCCTTATCTGTAACGCACGATATGACAGAGGTTGACAGTCTTGACGATTTGCACTGTGCGGACGGAATATTAAAAAAAGCCATGGACAACGCCGCCGCCTTTTTCGGCGCAGACAAAACCTTTTTTCTTGTGGGCGGCAGTACCTGCGGCATTCTTGCCTCTCTTGCCGCCTGCACAAAGCACGGCGATACTATTATATGCGCCCGAAACTGCCACAAATCCGTTTACAACGGCATATCTCTGCTCGGTCTGAAGCCGCACTATATCACACCCGACACAATCTCCATGCCGTTCGGGTGCTACGGCTCGATAAATCCGACCGAGCTTGAACTGCTTTTAACGCAACACCCCGACACAGCCGCCGTGATAATCACCTCACCGACCTACGAGGGGATTATATCCGACGTTAAGGCGATAAGCGACATCTGCCACCGCTTTGGCGTTGTTCTTATTGTCGATGAAGCTCACGGCGCACACCTGGGGCTTTTTGACAGCTTTCCGGACAGCGCTGTAAAAAGCGGAGCAGATATCGTGATACAAAGCACGCACAAAACGCTTGCCTGCCTTACTCAAAGCGCATTGCTGCACGTTTGCGGCAATATGGCTGACTGCGACAAAATAGCGCAGAAGCTCGCCGTTTTTGAAACAAGCTCTCCGTCATATTTATTGATGGAGAATATAGACAGCACGGTTAATTTCCTGCAAAAGAACGGCAGCTCATTTTTTGCGGAATATGTAACCAGGCTTGAAAGCTTTTCCGAGAAAGCAAAGTCGCTGAAAAACATCGACATTCTGTTTTACGGTAACGACAAGGATAAGCCGCACGATAGAATCTTCCGATTCGACCGTAGCAAGCTTATCATAAGCGCCGTCAGAAAGGGTTATTCGGGCGCCGAGCTTGCGTCAACGCTTCTTGACAAATACAAAATTCAGGTGGAAATGTCGTCGCTCCAATACATTGTTGCAATGACCTCATACTGCGACACAGACGAGGGTTTTACCCGCCTTATCTCTGCCCTGCAGGAAATTGACAGCGGCTCACCCGGCGCATATTTGCCAAAAGCCGCCGCAA
This sequence comes from uncultured Oscillospiraceae bacterium, assembly GCA_958448165.1. Taxonomy (GTDB): domain Bacteria; phylum Bacillota; class Clostridia; order Oscillospirales; family Acutalibacteraceae; genus UBA7067. Next base: position 11,953 of record CAUDCW010000007.1, on the reverse strand, counting down.
TGCCGAAAACGTACAAAAAAGCAATAGAGATTTCCGAAGCTGAGGAGCTTTGCAAAGCCTCAATCCCCATAAGCCGTGCGCAGGGAATGATTTGCGGTGAATTTCTGTTCGCATATCCGCCGGGAATCCCGCTGATCGTACCCGGCGAAGTTATTACAAACGAGCTTGCAAAGGTCATTTTTGCCCTTAAAGCTACCGGAGTTTTGCTGAAAAGCAGCACTCACGGCAACGGCGAATATGTCACAGTTGTTGATAATAAGCCATTTTACGAAAAAAACACCTTAAAAACTTGACCTATCGACCCCGTGATATTATAATAATAGGTAAAGCTTGTGAATTAGAATGGAGTGACGGAAACATGATAAGCGGTGCTGAAATTATGGTAAAATGTCTTGAGAGCGAAGGTGTATCCGTCATTTTCGGATACCCCGGTGCTGCTATATGCCCATTTTACGACGCACTTTTAGATTCAGATATACAGCACATTCTCGTCAGACAGGAGCAAAACGCAGTACACGCTGCAAGCGGCTATGCCAGATCAGTCGGCAAGCCGGGCGTTTGTGTTGCAACCTCCGGTCCGGGTGCTACAAATATGATAACGGGTATTGCAACGGCTTACACCGATTCTATTCCGATTATCGCAATTACCGGTCAGGTCAGAAGTGACCTTCTCGGCAGAGATGTTTTTCAGGAGGCTGACATAACGGGCGCCTGCGAGCCGTTTGTTAAGCACAGCTACCTTGTCAAGGACACCGCCGATTTGCCTCGTATTTTCAAAGAGGCATTCCACATTGCCACAACCGGCAGACCCGGCCCTGTTCTTATTGATATTCCGATAGATATGCAGACAAACAAGGTTGAAAGCTTTGAATACCCTGCAGAAGCAAACATTGTCGGCTACAAGCCGAACATCAAGGGTCACGCCGTACAGATAAAGAAAGCGGCTCAGCTTATCAAAACCTCGTCACGTCCTGTTATCGTGGCAGGCGGCGGCGTGCTTTCATCGGGCGTTAAGCTTCAGCTTGTTGATTTTGCCGTTTCAACCGGCATACCTGTTGTTTCAACAATGATGGGTATCGGCGTTATGCCGTCCGAGCACAGGCTGTATCTCGGTATGCTCGGCAGTCACGGCAAGGGCGTTGCAAACAGGGTTATACACGAGTCCGATTTGATTATTGTTTGCGGCGCAAGGCTCGGCGACAGAGCGGTTGCCGCACCGGACCAGATTTCAGAGCGCTCAAAAATTATACATATAGATATCGACCCTGCCGAAATCGGCAAAAATATAAAAACAACTGTTCCGATTGTCGGAGATATGCGTGATATTATGGGCAGGCTTGCCGCTGAGGTCGGCAAATATCACGTTCCGCCGATGTGGGACGACACGGTTGAACGCTGGAAAACGGATTTGTTCCGTATTCCTCAGCAGTTTGAGGGCTATGTTGAGCCAAGGCAGTTTGTGGCTACTTTTTCAAAGATGCTGCCGTCAAAGGCAATTCTTGTTGCAGACGTGGGTCAGAACCAGATCTGGTGCGCCAACAACTTCCGCATAAAGGAAGGCAGATTCCTCACAACAGGCGGTATGGGCACAATGGGCTACTCAATTCCCGCCGCTATCGGCGCAAAGTTTGCACGCCCCGACCGTGAGGTCGTGGTAATCTGCGGCGACGGCTCTTTCCAGATGGGTATGAACGAGCTTGGCACAATAGCGCAGAATAACCTGAACATAAAAATCATCATTATGCGAAACGTAAGACTCGGTATGGTAAGGGAGCTGCAAAAGAACCTTTACAAGGGCCGCTACAGCGCAACCTTCCTTGATGATGATGCACCCGACTTTATGAAGATTGCCGAGGCATACAACATTCCATCAGCGTGTGCAAACTCAAACGAAGAGGCGGAGAAAATTGCCGAGGAAATGCTTAAGAGCAACCGCTCGTTTATGCTTGTATGCAACGTAAGCCCCGAAACCCCCTCAATTTAAGAAAGGATTTTTTATATGAAACACACATTGACAGTTCTGGTTGAAAATCAGGCCGGTGTTTTAAGTAAAATATCCGGACTGTTCTCAAGGCGAGGCTTTAATATAGACAGCCTTGCTGTGGGCGTTACAAACGACCCCAAGCTTTCAAGAATTACCATCGTCGCAGACGGCGATGACTATGTACTTGAGCAGCTTGAAAAACAGCTCAACAAGCTTATTCCCGTTATCAAGGTCAAAGCCCTTGAGGACGGCAATTATATAAGCCGTGAGCTTTCACTTATCAAGGTCAACTGCCCTGCCCCGAAAAGGCCGGAGCTTTTGAAAATTGCCGAGATGATGCACGCAAAGGTCTGTGACGTTGCGGCATCAAGCATAACAATAGAATTTTCCGACACAACGGAAAAAACAGAGATACTTCTTAACTTGTTAAAGCCATATGGTATCCGTGAAATCGTAAAGACAGGCACCGTTGCTATAGAAAAGGGCACGGCTGGCGTAAACTCATAAGCGGTTTTACAGAAATAACATATATATTAAGCCAACATTGGCAAGGAGGAAAATTATTATGCCAAAAATTTATTATCAAGCAGACTGTGACCTCAATCTTCTTAAGGGTAAAAAGGTAGCCATCATCGGTTACGGCAGCCAGGGTCACGCACACGCACTTAACCTTCACGACAGCGGCGTTGACGTTGTTGTTGGTCTTTACGAGGGCAGCAAGAGCCGTGCAAGAGCCGAGAAGGCAGGACTTACAGTAATGACAACTGCAGAAGCAGCAAAGGCAGCCGACATCATTATGATTCTTGTTCCCGACGAAAGACAGGCTGACCTTTACAAGAAGGATATCGAGCCGTACCTCACAGAGGGCAAGGCACTTGCATTTGCACACGGCTTCAACATTCACTACAAGCAAATCACACCTCCGTCAAACGTTGACGTATTTATGATCGCTCCTAAGGCTCCGGGCCACACAGTAAGAAGCGAGTATGTTGAGGGCAAGGGTACTCCGTGTCTTATCGCTGTTGAGCAGGACGCTACAGGCAAGGCTACAGAAATCGGTCTTGCTTATGCAGCAGGTATCGGCGGCAGCCGTGCAGGTGTTCTTGAAACAACCTTTAAGATTGAAACAGAAACAGACCTCTTCGGCGAGCAGGCTGTTCTTTGCGGCGGCGTTACAGCTCTGATGAAGGCAGGCTTTGAAACTCTTGTTGAGGCAGGCTACGCTCCGGAGAACGCTTACTTTGAGTGTATCCACGAGATGAAGCTCATCGTTGACCTTATCTACAGCGGCGGCTTCAAGAAGATGAGATATTCTATCTCTGACACTGCTGAGTTCGGCGACTACGAAACAGGCAAGCGTCTTATCACAGACGAAACAAAGAAAGAGATGAAGAAGGTTCTCACAGAGATTCAGGACGGCACATTCGCTTCAAAGTGGATTGCAGAGAACAAGAACGGCAGAGCACACTTCAACTCATGCAGAAGAATTGCCGCAGAGCACCAGCTTGAGAAGGTTGGCGAGGAACTCAGAAAGATGTACTCATGGAACGGCGAGGACAAGTACGCTGACTAATTCAGGTACATAAGCTTATATACAAAACACCACCTCCGGGTAACCGGAGGTGTTTCTGTACTTATACTAATACCTAATAAAAAGCAGACAATCTTTGCGGTCTAATTTCCGCAATACTGCGTTGTCGTCCTTGCAAGGCGTCAGCCTTGCGGCGTCCTCCGCCTTGTCTTGCAAAAATTATCCTCGCAAATATAAGTCTACTTTCTATCAGGAATTAGTATTAGAGGTGTAAAATGGACGAAAAGCGAGTAAGAATAAGCGATATAGCAGAGGAACTTGGACTAAGCACCGCAACGGTGTCGAATGTTCTGCACGGAAAGACAAAGAAAATCTCGGACGAAACCGTCAGGCGTGTGCAGGCACTTTTAGAGAAACGGCAGTATGTCCCGAGTATGGCGGGCATTTTACTGGCGCAGAATTCTTCACGCATTATCGGCATTATTGTCAACGACCACGAAAAATACGAGTCCCACACTCTTGACGATGTTTTTATCGCAACTTCGCTGAACTTCCTGTCCGAGGAAATTGAAAAAAGCGGACAGTTTATGATGATAAAGAAAACCACCTCACCCGAGGAAATAATTAAATTCGCCTCAATGTGGAATCTAGACGGTATGGTGCTTATCGGCTTCTGTGACGAGGACTATATGTATCTCAGAAATCATATGAGAATTCCCTTTGTGGTGTACGACGGCTATTGCGACAATGCACAGCGAATTTACAACATTACAATTGATAATTATGACGGCGGCTTTCAGGTGGGAAGACATTTTAAAAAGCTCGGTCATAAACGTCCATTATGTATCTCTGACAACTGTATATGCGTTGATAAAGAACGGTATGACGGCTTTTGCGAGGGCTTTGGCAAAGAAAACTGCGACTTTATGCTCATTCCGATGAAAAAGTCAGAAAGGCTGGAATTTTATCATAAGAATCTCGACAGCCTGCGCAATTACACGGCGGTTTTTGCGGTGTCGGATTTTTACGCAATAGAATTTATGCATTTTCTGCAGGAAAACGGAATATCTGTTCCCGACGAAATTTCCGTTGCAGGGTTTGACGATACGCCTGTGTGCACTCTTGTTTCGCCGACTCTCACTTCTGTAAAACAGGATATGTCACTGCGTGCAAAAATTGCCGTTGAAAAGCTGCGTGAACTGAAAGAGAGAAAAGAAGCAGAAACAACAATTATGCTGCCGGTAACACTGATTGAGCGCAAAAGCACAAAACATATTAATGAGCGATGATAACGCTGTATTGTGATTTTTCACAAATACGGCGTTTAATTTTTGTGTTGGGTTATGCGTTTAACCTTTGAAAACATCGTATCGTGGATATATAATAAAAGCAAAGAGATGTGAGTTTGGAGTTTGGAGTTGAGATGTATCTCCATAGTACGGAAATGTCGTAAACTTAAGCACGGAAGCTTGGAGCGAGTTCAGGCTTCCCTTAACAGGGGAAATGTCATCAACTTAAGAGTTTGTGTTCCGAGAATGTTCGTAGGGAACGGTCATGACCGTTCCGGGATATATGCAGTTACTGCTGTGTTCCACAAAATTAGCATAGCGTATAACATTCATCGGCTCGTACCGGAACACTCATGAGTGTTCCCTACGACCTCGTTTCAGGTTTTCGTGCTTAAGTTGATGACATTGCCCCCCAAAGGGATTTATATCATTGCGGAGCAACGCTCCGCACCACGGGAGGTTGAAGTATGACAAAAGAAAAATGCTTTTTTAAAACAGTCTGCGCTCTTGCCGTGCCTGTTGCGTTGCAATCAATGCTTCAGGCTTCGTTCAGCATTGTTGATCAGATAATGATTGGTCAGCTCGGCAGTGTGAGCGTTGCCGGCGTTGGCTTGGCGGGAAAGTTCTCGTCTGTTTTCTCTGTGCTCGTTTCGGCTATCGGCGCAGTTGCAGGAATAATGATAGCGCAATATCTGGGGCAGAAAAACAAGCGTGAGGTCAGCAGGAGCTTTTACCTGAATCTTGCGATTGCCTTAGGCTTTGCAGGAATATTCACGGCACTGTGCCTTGCTCTGCCCCATCAGATAATGGGGCTTTACACGCAGGACGCCGCCACAGTTACTGCCGCCGCCGACTATTTGTCCGTCATTTCAGGCACATTTATTCCGATTGCAGGTGCAACTCTCCTCTCAGCCTTCTACCGCTGTATAGAAAAGGCCTCTCTGCCGCTCTACGCAGGAATTGCCGCAGCCATTATAAACACAGGCTTAAACTACATACTTATCTTCGGCAAGCTCGGCTTTGCTCCGATGGGTGCACAGGGTGCGGCGATTGCTACCGTGCTTTCACAGGCTGTTAATGTTCTGATTATGCTGTTGATGATGATAAAATACAAGGACAGACTTAAAAAAGGCGATAATCACGAACGCACTCCGTTCAATCTCAGACAATACGCCGTTATGCTTATGCCTGTACTGGTCTGCGAATTTCTGTGGAGCCTCGGCGAAAATGTTTACTCGGTTATTTACGGTCATCTCGGCACGCATGCTTGTGCGGCTATGACGCTGATAAACCCGATTCAGGGTCTTATGATAGGCGCACTGTGCGGTCTGTCGCAAGCCGCAGGAGTAATCATAGGCAAGCGGCTCGGCGAGAAAAATTTTGACTCGGCATATTCCGCTTCAAAAAGGCTGATACTCTACGGCTTTATCGGCTCGGCTGTTCTGTCTGTTCTGATTGCTCTTACCTCTGCGTTGTATGTGGAGCTTTATCAGGTTGAGGACACGGTAAAGCTTCTTACCCGACAAATTCTCCTTGCCTATGCGATAATCGCACCGTTCAAGGTTTTGAATATGATAGTCAGCGGCGGCATAATACGAAGCGGTGGCAAGACAAAATATGTTATGATGATAGACATAATCGGCACTTGGTGCTTCGGCGTTCCGCTGGGACTGCTTGCGGCGTTTGTATTTAATCTCTCGATTCCGTATGTATATTTTATCCTCTCGCTTGAGGAATGTATCCGCTTCGGAATATCAATTATTGTGTTAAGGCGAAAGAACTGGATGCAAAGCCTTGAAGCGTGAGCATAAGAAAAACAGGGGCGTACTCGTTTGTACGCCCCTTAATTATTTGCTTTGATTTATATAGTAATATTCTTTATTAAGCCAAACGGTAATTTAGCTCAGAGTTTTGAGTCGATAGTTTTGAGTTGTTGTGTTTAAGCTTTTCATTAACATCTCAATGCTCATCACTGCGAAGTGTATACAACATTCAGCAGAGCGAACCGGAACGGTCAAGACCGTTCCCCACGAACTCACTGCCTTGTAACGAGCATTTCTTGATTAAAAGAGCCGCAGGCAACAAACCACAATTCTGAATTCTGAATTAACTCAAAACTCAAAGCTCAAAACTCGATTTTACGGTCTTGGCTTGCCGCAGTTCTGGCAGAACTTGCCGCTGTTCTCTGCACCGCACTCGCATTGCCACTTACCGTCGCTCGGCCTTGGCTTGCCGCAGTTCTGACAGAATTTGCCGCTGTTTTCCGCACCGCACTCGCACTTCCATGCACCGGCCGGAGCAGGCTTCGGCTTGCCGCAGTTCTGGCAGAATTTGCCCGTGTTTTCTGCGCCGCACTCGCACTTCCAGCCGCCTGCCGCAGTCTGAGTCGCCTGCTGCTGTTGCGCTGCTTGCTGCTGTGCTGCTGCCTGCTGTGCCGCCATCTGCTGCTGTTGATAGCCGCCGAGGATATTTGCGCCCTGATTCATAGCCATACCGAGGCCCATAAAGCCGGCAAGACTGCCGCCATCGTTCTGACCGGCATTCACCATAGCCTGACCTGCTGAAGCTGCAATGAAAGCCGCCTGAGCATTCGGGTCTGAAACAGCAGAAGCCTGCATAGCAATATCGTTTCTCTTGTCGATAAGCTCCTGCGATTTTTCGTCATATACCGGGGCAGCCGGAGCAACCATGAATATCTCCATACCTCTGTGCTGAAGCCAGGTTTCGTCAAGAGCAGTCTGCATATATTTGCTGAGCTGTTCTCCCTTTGAGGTTATGAAGCGGATACTCTCGCCTGCGGCTGACATCTGACCGATAGCCGTACTGAACGCAGTCATAAATTCGCCTGTGTACTGAGAGGCTATCTCGGAGTAATCGAGCCTCTTATTCTGTGTTACGTATTCCTTCGGAACAACATTTTCATAGAAGAGAAGCGGATTTCTGATTATAATTGAGTAAAAGCCGTGAATTCTCAAGCGAAGCTCAGCGTTATAGAAGCTGTCGAAATAGTTTACAGGGTTTGGAGATCCGAATTTAAGGCCCTTAATCTCCTGCAGGTTTATGTAATAGGCTCTCTGAGTCTGCGGAGTAGAGCCGCCGAATTTGATTCTTGTCCAGACATCCTTCAAGGAATCCTTGAACTGACCGTTAAACATAGACGGTGCAGAGGAGTTTTCAACCTTAAAGTAACCGGGCTCAGCGGTGTAGTCAACAACACGGCCGCCGTCAACAAGAATCATCATCTGATTGTCGTAAACCTGAATAATAGAGCCGTTACTGATGATGCCCTCAGTGCTCCTGTACTGGTTGTTGTTTGAGTGAGGAGGAACAGCCGGTGCAAAGACAGTTGTGTCGCTCATCGGAGCAGGCTGAAAGGCTTCAAGGGTTTGTTCCTTGATTGCACCTCCGACAGCTCCCGTAAGAATTTTAATTAATCCCATTTTTCATCTTCCCCTTTTTATTTTTTAACAGGCTTAAGCATAGCCGCACCGATAATACCGGCGTCGTTGCCGAGTGTAGCGGCGCAGATTACTGTCTGCTTGTCATTGTGCTTTGTGTATCTTTCTTTCTCAACATAGGCTCTGAGCGGCGCAAGCAGAGTTTCACCCTCGCGGCTTATGCCGCCGCCTATACTTAAAATATCCGGCTGGAAAATATTAATTGCATTTACAATGCCGCAGCCAAGATATTTGATATACTTTTCAACAACTGCCGCGCCTGTAGCGTCGCCGTTGCGCATTGCGTCAAACGCTGTAATGCCACTCACCTTTGAAATATCGCCGTCAACCGCCTTGAGCATATATGAGGAGTCGGCTCTCTCGCCGAGAATAGCCTCTTTTGTCATATTGATAAGACCTGTTGCGGAGGCATATGTTTCCCAGCAGCCTTTTCTGCCGCAGTTGCACTCTCTGCCGTCCATAACAATTACCATATGACCCATTTCAGCGCCGGCATAGTTCGAGCCGCTGTAGATTTTTCCGTCAATGATGATACCTGCGCCAACGCCTGTACCAAGTGTAATCGTGATTGAATTTGTAGCGCCCTTAGCCGAGCCTGCGAGGAACTCGCCGTAAGCGGCGGCATTAGCGTCATTCTCTATAAGGATTTTCTTATTAAGTCTTTCATTCATCATATCGCCGAGATTCCAGTTATGGAAAAACAGGTTAGCCGAATACTCAACCACGCCTGTCGCAGGATTGATAGCGCCCGGCACGCCGATGCCAATTTCCTTGATATCAGCCATTTTAAGTCCGGCTTTTTTCACAACATCCTTGCACAGCGCCGCCATAGAATCACAAATTTCGTCCTCTGGTCTTGGCACGGCAGTTTTGCAGCTCACCTTGGCAACAATTTCACACTTGTCGTTTACAATTCCGGCGACAATATTGGTGCCGCCAAGATCAATTCCCAAATGATACATAGTAACATTCCTTTCTTCACACTGTATTTAAATTATATGCAGTTTTTTCGTAGTAAAATACAAGTAAATTATAGCATATGCACTAAACATAATAAAGGAAATAAAATAAAAATTTGTAATTTTGTGTAGTTTTTACAGTTTTTATTCCTCCAATTTGTACGCTGTGACATTATTATACGAAAGCAAAAAGGCGCAAACCCTTATGAGCCTTGCGCCTTTACCAATTATTATGTTATCCGTATATCCATGATTCTGCAATCCGAAGGTATAGTATACAGTCTAAACCGCTTATCCCAAATCTCTCCATCTTGCAACAGTTACTTCAACAACAGGTGCAGTATCGGAGGTCAGCGTATAAACATGGTTCTGATTGCCGGTGCCGCTTATGTTGCTGCTGCCGTCTTTGGCGACTTCACAGTTATCCCATTTTCCTCGTGTAAACTTGAATTCAAACGAATCACCTGCGCAGCCTGATACCTCCTTAGTAATAGTTGCTGTTGTAGCAGAGGTTCTTGTCAAAGCATAATCAGCATTTGCAGGATCCCAAGCAGCGTCAGAGAACTGACCTGCAATATACACAATATCATTTGTCGGTGTATTATCAGGCAATGTAACATTAAATGTAATGCTGTAGGTCTTTGACGTAACAGCCTCAAACAGCGAAAAGGTCTTATCCTTGCCGTCATATTTTGAAACAATCGTTGAATACGGAGCAAGTGTGATTGTATCTCCTGCCTTGTAGCTCTTGCCGCTGAGCAAGTCCGTAAAGTCGGACAAAGCAGTCTGCGAAATCTCGCCGCCTGTGACATTATGAGCAACGAACATACCGTATGACGAGCCTTCGTCCGTAACTGTGTAGCAGTTCAGGCTCTTTGAGCTGACTGTTGTATAATCACCGCTGAAGAAAATCGGGTAATCTTTTCTGAGCTTTGTGAGCTTTTTGTAGTAATTATAAATGCTGTCGCTGTCACCGGTTTCTTCCTCCAATGAGATACCGTCGTTTGCAACGGTGAATCTTTGAGAAGCACCCCAGAACGAGGAATCAACCTTACACATTCCATCCCCTGTAGCAGAAGCGTACCAGTCCATAGGCTCGCGTCTGTTCGGGTCATTGCCGTCACTCTTCTGTCCGAGCTCTTCACCGTAGTAGATAAACGGCATACCCGGCAGAGTAAACTGAATTGCCGCAGCAAGCTTAGCCTTCTCAACTGAGCCAAGAGTTGAAACTGTTCTTGTCTGGTCGTGGTTATTGAGGAAGGTAGTCATTACGCTTGTCTTTGCAATGTCAGGAGTTGTTGCAGCACTTTTTGCATACTTATTAAGAGATGTGTTTACGAAGCCTACAATGTCCATCTGATTGCCGCTTGCAAGACCCATAAGCTGGCTTTGAAGCGGGAAGTCAAAGGACGAATCCATATCCGCAAAGAAAGACGCAACCGTGTCAACGCTGTTAACCCAGTTTTCGCCGACAACAAAGGCATCAGGATTTTTCGCCTTTACATAGCTTTCAAAATCCTGCCACCATGCATGAGTAACAGATGCGTCTGTGTCAATATGCATTGAAGCGTCAAGTCTGAAGCCGTCAACGCCTAAATCGAGCCAATAGCCTGCTGCATTTTCCATTTCAGTCCAGACAGCTTTATTTTTGTAATTCAGGTCAGGCATAGTAGCGGCAAAATATGCTCTGTAATATTTCTTGTACTGGCTATTATATACCCAGCCCGAGCCTGAACCCTGAGTATCGGAAATTTCATAAAATTCACCGTAAGGACCGTCAGGATTGCTGAGTGCCTCAGTAAACCACCGATGCTGTGATGAGGTGTGGTTAGCAACGAAGTCGATAAGCACCTTGATGCCGTTTTGATGAAGAACATCGAGCATATAACAAAAATCTTCTATTGTACCGTAGTCCTCATTTGTCGAGCAATAGTCCATTACATCGTAGCCGTGATATGACGGCGATTCGTTAATCGGCATAAGCCAAACACAGCCGACATTAAGCTCTTTCAAATAAGACGCCTTTGACGCAACTCCTCTGAAGTCGCCTATTCCGTCACCGTCACTGTCGCAGAAGCTGCGCACAAATATTTCATATGTTATTGTAGATGTACGCCAGTCAGTGTCATCCTGAACAACAAACGAAATTCCTGCAGAAAATTCACTTAAAAGCTTTATGGAATACTTCTGCACCAGAATAGCGTCGCGCATGGTAATCTCGCCCGACAAATCAACATCGGCAATTTTTGTTTCCAGCTCGCTAAAAGTAACTGCTTTCAGAACATTCTTCTGAACCACAATGGCGTCTCCGATTGACACCTTCTGATCCAGATTTACATCGCCGTACAGGTAGGTTTTAGAAGCCGAAGCCTGCTGTTCAGCGGTAACAGCTCCAACACTGACCGTAAGCGCCGAAAACGCAAGCACAAGCGACAAAACCACACTGACAGCCTTTTTGATTAACCTATTCATTTCAAGTCCTCCTATTTTATTGGATAAATTAATTATAGCGATTATCGCAATTTTTGTCAATTATTAGTGCAGCTTTTGAGAGGCTGGAGTTGTTTGGAAAATTCGAAGATATAACAAAAAAGCAGAGGTTTTATCCTCTGCTAAAATACAACATTCAGTTAGTGTCAAGCACCCTGAAAACTGAATAAAGATTTGGAAAAGCATGAAGTAATTGCTGACCAATGAACTGTGGTCAAGCCCTCGACCTATTAGTACTGCCA
>CAUDCW010000006.1 GCA_958448165.1 uncultured Oscillospiraceae bacterium | reverse complement strand
GAGCGACGGTTTTGTTACCTCGCTCTTTTGTAACACATCAATTGTAATCCTACAATGGATTTCGGCGAATTTTGAATTAATGCTTGATTTTTTCGGACAAGTATTATATAATATTGAAGTGCCTGTTAAGCACCGAAAATTGTATAATGGAGAGATGTCCGAGCTGGCCGAAGGAGCATGATTGGAAATCATGTGTACGGTAATAACCGTACCCGGGGTTCGAATCCCCGTCTCTCCGCCACTAACACCGAAAAACCGCATTGTTATGCGGTTTTTTCTTGTTTTTATAAGTAATTTTTTGAGCTTTTGTTTTATCTCGATTTAGTCTAATTTAATGACTTTTAATTGCCGTTGCAACAGATAAGCTACTGTTTTTACAAAAAAGCAAAAACGGTCCGAAAAGCATTTGGCTATCGGACCGTTAATTTTTTAGCTGTTAAGAGTGCAAATTACCCCTCAATTTTAAATTCCTTTTTCGACACACCGCAAATCGGGCATTTCCAGTCGTCGGGAAGCTGATCAAACGGTATCTTCTGCTCGGAGTCCTTGTACTCAAAGCGGCAAATCGGGCAAACGTATTTAAGCTGAGGGCTATTGTCGGACTTTTCATCGCTCGGCTGATATGTAGGAGCATTCTTGGGTGCTCGGCCCTTGATAACACGGTGATAATAGTCGTATGTCATCGGGACGCCTGTAAAGTCGTCGCTGCCTGCCTTGACCTCGGCGATAAAAATAGTGTGTGTCATTGTTTCAACTGAATTTACAACCTTGCACAAAAACCAGCAGCATATATTCTCACGCAGAACAGGCACGTTCTCACGCAGAACCTTGTAATTGATATTTGCAAGCTTGTCCGAATTTCTGCCCGAGCTGAAGCCGAGCGCACCGATAACCGTACCGGATGTATTCTCCGACAAAACCGAAACAGAGAACATTCTCGTTGCCTTTATGCGCTCATTCGAGTAGTTGTCGTGATTAATGCTTACGGCAATTGTCATAGGCGACGATGTTATCTGAAACACGGTATTGACAATGCAAGCCGAGGGACGGGTTTCGCCCTCAACTCCGATAGCATACATACCATACGACAGGGTTCTTAATATTTTTGAATTCATTTTTCAACACCCCTTGCGCATTCGCGCAGCTAAATTTTATCCATATTGATAGTATAACACAATTAACGGCTATATTGCAATAGCTTTTTATATATTATAACACAAAATTCCGTTATTGGATGTCGATTTTTGTACCCTGCATTAAAAATTCTTAAATATCACGGCAGCACAGCCGTCTGTTATTCAGCCGTTTTATTATACTTGTTTTCCTTGTTCTTTTTGAAATCGGTAAGCGGTATCACCCTGCCGTCCGGCATAACTGCGTCGGTGTTTTCAAGCTGAGTGCGCAGGCTCGACTTCATCTCGTCAATATATTCCCTGTAAAGTGCTTTCTGCTCTGCCTGCTCCTGAGCAGTAAGACCTGTTGTTTTTTTCTTTTTTGCAAGCTCGTTAATTCTTTTCAGCGACATCTCGTCCATAACAATTCTCCTTTCGCAGCAAAGCACAAAACCCGCCGCAAGGCTGATATATTTGAAAAAGCACTTGCATATGCAAGTGCTTTTTCGTGGTGGACCATCAGGGACTCGAACCCCGGACCAACCGGTTATGAGCCGGTTGCTCTAACCAACTGAGCTAATGGTCCTTGTTTTTTTAGTGCCATAATATTATATCAAGCTAGAGCTTCAATGTCAATAATAAATTATCAATTTTTTAAATTTCAGCAAATCGGCGGTAGTCAGCACATACACAACAATCTTTTTGTTGCACGCAAGAGCATTTTATGCTTTAATATAAATTAAGGTGATAGATATGATAAAAGCTGAAATAAAAGAGATACTTCTGCCCTATCCGCAGAAAGCAGACAGAAAAATATGGGTTTATGTGCCGGAGCATAACGAGGGTGATATTCTGCCCGTTATATATATGACAGACGGCCAGAATCTTTTTGACAGCGCCGCCACACCGCACGGCTGCTGGGAGGTTGCAGACGCAGTTGAAAAAGAGCAGGAAAACGGCTTGCCCGGTGCCGTGATAGTCGGCATTGACAACGGCAATATTTACCGTGACAGCGAGCTTACGCCAAAAAGCATCGGCGAGGTTCTGCACACGGATTTACTCAACGAGATTTTCACGCCTGAGGGAGAATGCTTTGATGACTTTCTTGTGAACACCGTAATCCCCTATGTGCGTTCAAGCTTCCCGGTAAGCACCGACAGAGCAGAAAATGCTGTCTGCGGCAGTTCGTCGGGCGGCTTGCAATCATTTTTTGCCGGAATAGCGCACAGCGACCTTTTTTCTGCCGTTGGCGCTTTGTCACCGGCGTTTCTGCTGTATTCAAGGCAGGATTGGGAAAGCTACCTTGTTCCGAGGATCTCGGACAGCTCGCCGTACATCTATATTTACAGCGGTGCAGTCGGCGAAGAGGAGCAAATGATATTTGACAGCGTTGAGATGATGTATGATTTGCTGTGCGATATCGGGTATCCGTACGATAAGATGAACGAGGTTGTGCTTGCCGAAAACGAGCACAACGAAAAGGCGTGGCGTGAGATATTCCCTGATTTTCTTCACACGTTTTTGTCACGTTCTACCGACAAGGGATAAGGGATTAATTCTATTTACACCCTTATGTAAATTTATCAAAATTTTTATTGAAATATTTTTTAAACTATGGTAAAATAACAGGAGATTCGGGGGCGTAGCTCAGCTGGGAGAGCGCTGCGTTCGCAACGCAGAGGTCAAGAGTTCGATCCTCTCCGTCTCCACCAAAAACCGATGCGTCTGCATCGGTTTTTTCAGTTAAATCATTGTTCATTCATTTAAATCGAAATATCATTATCAGGAGGATAATATATGATTGACTTTTCAAAAATTGAAGAAACAAGCTTACAGAATTTTTACGGCGGCGAGGGCGCATTAATTGCTTCTATGTTCACCGACGACAAAAACCGCATACTTAAAGGCACTCTTGTACCCGGTGCGACAATCGGACTGCACACTCACGAAACCTCGTCCGAAATCATCTTTATTTTGTCGGGCAACGGCAAGGCTGTTCTTGACGGAGCAGAGGAAAAGCTGAAGCCGGGCGACTGCCACTACTGCAAAAAAGGCTCTCAGCACGCACTGGTAAACGACGGAGATGAAGATCTGGTTTTCTATGCGGTTGTGCCGCAGCAATAATACACCTGCACGAAAACAAAACTGCTTGAAAGACCGCGGCTCAAGGCTGCGGTCTTATTTTATCGGCTCATAGCCGCAAGCACGGTTGCATGGTGGTTTTTCAGCCAATATTTACCACAAAACAAGGCTTTTATTCGCTTTGTTTGGTACACTCTACGAATTGTTTTCAGAGGATTATTATGATAAAATTTATTTATTCGATTATATAAGGAAACACTGAATAAATCACGCTGAAAGCTGTTTGCACAAACAATTTAATCAGTGCTTCTATAACACGATAGTCGGAAATATATGAAAACGGAGAAAGAATATGATAGCAAATTCAACACAGCTTGTTCAGGCGGCTCAGCGCGGCGACACAAAGTCTGTTACACAGCTTTATATGGCAACCTACAAATCGGCTTATCTTGCAACAAAGTCGATTGTGCAGAACCAGAAAGACGCCGAAGCGCTTGTTAAGGACAGCTACCTTGAGGCATTCTACAACATCAACACAATTCCGGATGTAAGCAGATTTGACAAGTGGTTCAACACGATTGTTGACAGAAAGTCAAAGGAATATCTTCTCAAAAAGAATTCTGCAATTTTTCCGCAGAGCATCAATGCGGCGGCATCGTTCTGGAATGACGAAAACGTTCTTCCGCAGGCAATGGTTGCTCCGAACCTTTCGGATTCGGCAATGAATATAATCTATGCACTGCCCGAAAATCAAAAGCTTATTCTTATAATGTATTATAATCAGCAGCTAAGCGTTGCCGAAATTGCACAGACGCTTTCTGTTTCGGCTGACGAGGTCAAGGGAACCTTATTCAACGCAAAGCAGGCTGTTGAACGCGGCATCGCCGCAATCAACCCGTCCGGGGCAACAACAGCCGCTGTTATTTCGGCTACGTTAAGCCGCGCCGCACAAACCTGTGTTGTACCGCCGGGACAGATTGCGGAAATCATCAACACACTCACAGGCGGCGCAGCTCCCGCACAGCAAGCACCGGTTGCTCCCGTGACAAGACCGATGCAGAATGTTCAGCCGATGCAGAACAACGCCGCTATGCCGAATACTCAGCCAATGCAGAACAGCACTGCTGTGCCGAACGCTCAGCCGATGCAGAACAGCACCGCTATGCCGAATACTCAGCCAATGCAGAACAGCACCGCTGTGCCGAACGCTCAGCCGATGTCATATCCTGCTGCTTCTACCGAGCAGTATTCACAGCCGGCTGTAAGCGACCCGGTTATCAACGGCACACCGCAGAATGCCGCTGTTGCCAAAAAGGGAATCTCAAAGGGCGCAAAGCTTGCTCTTATCATCGGCGGTGCGGCTGTTCTGGTTATAGCCGCAGTGATAGTTGTTGCAATTATAATGTTCTCAAACCAGAACAGTGCAGATGTTGTTTCGACCCAGCCGGCAACAACAGCAGCAAACGAGCCGACCGAGGCTGAATCACAGACCGAAACAATCAACACAAACAGCGGCGCTGATGATAATAAGCTTTATGATAACAGCTATGCTCTGCCGGCATCTTATAAATATCAGCTGGCAAGCTTCGACAAGAAAAATGGCTTTGATTCCGGCCTAGGCATTGACGAAAAGGACACTATCAAGCAGTTTGAAGAGCTGCCCGAAATCAAAAAAATTATGAGCGACAAGGACGCTTATGTAAGATTAAGAGTAACACAAAGCGTAGAAGGCTCAAGAGAAATATACAACTACTACGGCGGTGACGACATTGCCTATGTATTGTTTATCAACACAAGCGAAAGGGGCTGTCAGGTTCCTAACCGCTTCAACCTGATATTCAACGCATCGTCCGATGCAACACTTGCCGACCTGCGTGCAACCGCAAAGAAGTTTCTTGCGCTTACAAAGCTTGACGATACAGCTGTCAACGCTCTTCTGTACTCCGATATGAGCGAACTCAGCACTATCGAAGCCGCCGACAACCTTGGCAATGTATATTTTTCAAACAGCATTTCAGAGGACAGCTTAAGCATCAGCGTAAGCTTCTATCCGGGATACAACGACGAAACCCCCGAGGGAATCAAGGCAAAATACTATGACGATGATATGTCAAAATATCTTGACGCAAACAAGGTATTCAACAACCCTGATATCGACTTTAACAAGGACCTGACATCGCAGGGACTTTCAAAGCTGACATCTGTTGACTACGCAAAGAAGATAGCAAACGAGTATTATATGCCGTCAATTTCCTACACGACCGATCAGAACGGCAAAACCACAGATATTGAGTACAGCATTTCGGACGATTTTGAGCTTGAGTCAAAGGACGGCAAAATCTCCGAAGTTGAAATCAGTGCGTCATACTCAGAAGATTCGTGGGGCGGTCCTAACGGTGAGATAAGCTTTGAATACTCAGACGGTTCAGAATGTCTCGGCGATTGCGCAAAGCTGGCACTCGAGCAGTTCAAGTTCTTTGACAAGGACTTCAGCCTGAGCGAAAAGGAGCTTAATCTCTCGGACGATGACGACAGCAAGGAGCTTGAGGTCAAGACAAAGCTCAGTCCGAACGGCAAGGCAACCCTTGAAATTGAGAACGACGGCTCAAACGTAACCTACACCCTCTCCTGGGAGAGCGACGAGGACTGATTGAGTTTTTAGTCTTGAGTTTAAGGTAATAACCATATTTTAAAATAAAGCCATACCCGATTCAGTTTGGGTATGGCTTTTTAGTTTGGCAGAAAGCTTTTTCTGTCATTTTTTAATATGTGTTTTACGGCGACAGCGGCTCATCCGCTTTTGTGAGCTTGCAAGGGCGGCTGTTGCTTTGTTTTGCTTAAATTATCAAACAATTTTCACACTATGCAAAAAGTCCTGACCCATCGGCTGATTGCAGGCAAGAGCTCGGATATCGGCTGCAAGAATGTCTTTTTCAAAGATTTTTGCAGCGTTGTCATCGAGCAGGGTTTTATAGTGCGCCGTTTTCGTTATAACGGGCACTGTGCAGCTTTTTTTCATCAGTCTGAGAATTTCACTGCCGTTTGAATTAAGACCCAGCACACGGATATACGGCGGCGCTTGAGCCTGCATCTCCTTGTCAATGCCGAGTATCAGCGAGCACAACGCACGGCGGATTCTCGGTGCAGAATAACGGCGACAGACTGCCCTCCCAATTACCTCGTCAAGGCTTTTTGAGCCTTTGAGCGACTGATTAAGCCTGTTTTCAAGTCCCTCCGACACATCGGGCAAACGCTTGAGCCTTTGACTGTCGGCTGTTCGCAGTGCATACATCATAACTCTCTCAAGGCTTTTCGGCGTTGCAATATCATTTGTAGATGATGCGTTTTCTATTATCGGAACTGTGCAATCCGGCACAAAGGCGGCAAGAGCAGAGATATTGTCGATATTTTCACGCAGCATCGACGCCGAGGCAAACTCACCGCTTGAAATATCGCTGTCGTGTTCTGCTCCCTTGCGGCTGATTGTTTCCGCCGTTACTCCAGCTTTCTGACGGAAAATCTCTTTGACATATTCAACGGCAAGCAGGTTGTTCGGCGAGGAAAGAATTTCGCCGCACTCCTCCCCTGCCGTTTCGGCAACAGACCTCTGAACGGCGGCGGCATATGACGGCATACTGTTGACGTTTTTCGCAAGAGCCGTGCTGAATTCCTCCGACAGCAGCGCTTCGGCACACCTTGATATCAAATTGATATCGCCGCACTCACTGCCGAAAAACACGCTGTCGGCAACACCCATTGATTTGATTATCGACACTCCGCCTTTTGCAAACACCGGAGCCGCCGCACACGCCCACACTGTCGGAAGCTCAAGCACCAGATCAACGCCGTTTAAAAGCGCACAGTGCGCTCTGGCGTATTTGTTCAAGGCCGCACACTCGCCTCTCTGCACAAAGCTGCCGCTCATCACCGCGACAATGTGGGTTGCGCCGTTTTCCCTCTGTCTTTGTATCAGATACCTATGACCGTTGTGAAACGGGTTGAATTCACTTATCACACAGCTTATTTTCATACATTACCACCGGAATTTTATACATATTTTTACAATCATCGACATAAAAAGGTTGAATTTTTTACTCTTATGTACTATTATATATTAGTATAGAACTTATATGCAACCATTAGGAGGATAAAAATGAAGATTTTGGTAATCAACGCAGGAAGCTCCTCGCTGAAATATCAGCTTTTTGATATGGACGATGAAAAGGTTCTTGCCAAAGGAAACTGTGAAAGAATCGGCATTGACGGCATCTTTACACACAAGACAGCCGACGGACGTGTGCTGAAGAAGAATGTTGAAATGCCCGACCACAAGGTAGCGTTTATGCAGGTCAAGGACGCTCTTATTGACAAAGAGTACGGCGTTATCGACAGCCTTTCGGAAATCAGCGCTATCGGCCACAGAATAGTGCAGGGCGGCGCACTGTTCAGCAAGAGTGAGCTTGTAACCGACAAGGTTGTTGAGGGTATCGAAAGCCTTATTCCGCTTGCTCCGCTTCACAACAAGGGTCATGTTCAGGCTATCAGAGCTTCTCAGGAGGTGTTCGGCAAGGACGTGCCCGAGGTTGTTGTATTTGACACCGCATTCCACTCGACTATGCCCGACTACGCTTATATTTACCCGATTCCGTATGAATATTACGAGAAATATCAGATTCGCCGCTACGGCTTCCACGGCACATCGCACCGCTATGTTACAGGTCGCTGTGCCGAGCTTATGGGCGTTGAGCCAAAGGATATCAAGATTATTTCCTGCCACCTCGGCAACGGCTCATCTATCACCGCTGTTGACGGCGGCAAGGTTATCGACACAAGTATGGGTCTTACACCGCTTGACGGCTTTATGATGGGCACGAGAACAGGCACACTTGACCCGTCTGTTGTTACCTTCCTTGCAGAGAAAGAGCATCTATCGCCCGAGGAAATGAGCGACTTGCTCAACAAGAAATCAGGACTTCTCGGTATTTCCGGCGTATCAAGCGACGACCGTGACGTAACAAAGGCTGCCGAAGAGGGCAACGAGAGAGCAATTCTCGCCCACAAGATGCTTATTTATGAAATTGCAAAGTTCATCGGCGGCTACTTTGTAGCGCTTGACGGCTGTGACGCAATCACCTTTACCGCAGGTCTTGGCGAAAACCAGGCTCACCACAGAGAGAGAATCTGCGATATGCTCGACTGCATCGGCGTTAAGCTTGATCGTGAGCTTAACGAGCAGATGGTTCTCGGCAAAGAGGGTCTTATCTCGGCTCCCGACAGCAAGATCAAAGTTTATGTTATCCCGACAAACGAGGAGCTTGTTATCGCAAGAGATACAAAGGATATTGTTGAGAAGCTTTAATCAGGTAAACACTGATTAAATCGTTTGTGCATATTGCGCCGTCAGATTTTTCGTCAGGTTAGACAAATAAACCGCAGTAATGCTGACGCATTACGAGGATTTTTTGGTCAGGCTGACGGAAAATATGCAAGCAAGATGTGCAAACAGCTTTCAGCGTGATTTATTCAGTGTTTCCTCAGATATACATGTCAAAACTTTCAGCCCGACAAATGCGTCGGGCTGTTTTTGCACACAAAAGACCGACAGCACAGAACGCACTGCCGGTCTTTTGAATAAGAGAGATAAATGGGAATTATCTTGTCAGCAATTGAACACGGAGCGAATCTCCTCTTCTGCCCGTTTTGCGCCTGAACGAAAGCCGATAAAAATGCTCAAAATAAACATGAAAAGCATAAGAGCAATCACCAGAAAACAGTAAACCATTGCTGTAGAAAACTCAGATTTGACTAAAGCCAATCCTATTACCGCCAAAAACAACAACTCGGCAAAAATAAAAGACCAAATACACTTTTGCATACGCATTACTACACATATTGCAGAACCATTGCCTACGGAATTTACCGTTCCTATAACTACCGGAGAAGTTGAAACTCCTTTGTATTGTTGAACTGAGCGCATAATCTTGAAATCAGACAGTCCGACCTCGCCGCGAAACGGCTTATCGGTGCTGCTGCCGAAAAAGAAGTCTGTTTTCTTTTTCGGCTCGGTTTTGCTCATCAGAACATCGTGAACCTCTCTTGTGGTCAACTCTGTTTTCAGAGTAAAGCTTTTTTACGGCAGGATACGCACGGCTTCACCGACTTTCTGAAATATTGTTTGTATTGCAGGCTTCAGCAGAGCGAACCGAAACAGGCAAGCCCGTTCCCTATAACCTCGTTGCGAGTATTTCTTAATTCAAGCCGCTTGCGGCGACAACCATATCTTCACTCTCAACTCTCAAAACTTTTACATAAGCGAGCAGACAAGGTCGCAGTAGTGGGTTGCATCGTCGAGCGGAAGTCCTGCAATAAGCAAAGCCTGATTGAACAGGATATCGGCATATTTTGCCGCCTTGTCCTTATCGTCCGCCTCAAACGCATCTTTGAGCGCCTCAAACGCAGCATTGTCGGGGTTTAATTCAAGCACCTTTGATGCCTTCGGCTTGTTGTCCATACCCGGCATCTGTGCGTAATACTTTTCGACCTCAATTGTAACGGGTCCTTCGGTTGACAGGCAGACAGGGTGGCTCTTGAGCTTGTTTGAGATAACCGCCTTTACAATTTTGCCGTCAAGGCTTTCCTTTACGAAGTCAAGAAGGTCCTTGTTGTCCTCCTGCTTCTTTTCGGTTTCTTTCTTTTCCTCGTCGCTCTGAAGCTCGGCGTCCTGAGCCGTTATTGACTTGAACTGCTTATCCTTGTACGATACAAGAGCCTGTGCTACAAATTCATCAACGTCCTCGGTGAAGTAAAGAATTTCATAACCCTTTTCACGGCAAAGCTCCATCTGCGGCAGTGTGGTGATTTTTGAAATGCTTTCGCCGCAGGCATAGTAAATATACTTCTGACTCTCGGGCATTCTTGAAACATAGCTGTCAAGCGTTGTCAGCTTGCCCTCCTCGTTGGAGCTGTAATACACAAGCAAATCGGAAATATCGTCCTTATGCACGCCGTAGTCGCTTACAACGCCGTATTTAATGTGTCTGCCAAAGTTTTTCCAGAAGCCCTCGTACTTCTCGATGTCGTTTTCAAGAAGCTTTTTAAGCTCGTTTTTAATCTTCTTTTCTATATTCTTTGCAATTATCGAAAGCTGACGGTCGTGCTGAAGAATTTCACGCGAAATGTTAAGCGACAAATCAGGTGAATCAACAACGCCCTTGACAAAGCCGAAATACTCCGGCAAAAGCTGTTCGCATTTTTCCATTATAAGAACGCCGTTTGAATAAAGCTGGAGTCCTCTCTGATAATCTCTTGAATAGTAGTTATAGGGAACCTCGCTCGGGATAAACAGCATCGCCTTGTAAGAAACAACGCCCTCGGCGCTCACACGGATTGTTGACAGCGGGTCGCTGAAGCCGCCGAAGTTTTCCTTATAATAGGCGGCACAGTCCTCGTCCGATACCTCGCTTTTTGCTCTCTGCCATATCGGAACCATACTGTTTATTGTTTCACGGCTTTTAACACTCTCCCACTTCGGGTCCTCGCCCTCGGCGGCTGTGTTGACCGACGATGTAACGTCAATTATAATCGGGTGGCGGATATAGTCGCTGTATTTCTTGATGAGGTATTTAAGCCTGTATTCGTCAAGATACTCGCTGTACTTCTCGTCGTCATTGTCCTCCTTGAGGTGCATTATGATTTCTGTGCCGACCTTATCCTTTTCACACGGCTCAATTGTGTAGCCCTCAACACCGTCTGAGTTCCACTTGTAAGCCTGTTCGCTGTCGTAGCGTTTTGAAATAACCGTTACGTCGTCAGACACCATAAATGCCGAATAGAAGCCGACGCCGAACTGACCGATGATATCACTCTTTTCGTTCTCGTCAAGCTCCTGCTTGAACTTGAGTGAACCGCTCTTTGCAATAGTGCCGAGATTTTCTTCAAGCTCCTGCTCGCTCATACCGATGCCGTCGTCGATTACGGTGATGGTTCTTGCGTCCTTGTCGGTGTATATGTTGATTGAGGGAGTATCCGCCATAACCTCTCTCGCCTTTTCGTCGGTGAGAGATACAAAATGCAGTTTGTCGATGGCGTCGCTTGCGTTTGAAATTATCTCACGCAGAAAAATTTCCTTGTGTGTGTAAATCGAGTTGATCATAAGGTCTAAAAGCCTTTGTGATTCAGCCTTGAAGGTCTTTTTCTCCATAACAATCAGATCCTTTCATTTCTCAAAATAAATATACAAATTACTGGTAAAAGACCGTTTAAATTATATTATACCATTTTTTGACACTATGTCAATGAACAAAAAATGAACACTTGCACTTATCAGCGGTGAAGCAATCAAAATGTTTGCATGGTTATTTTATCAGCAATACGGTTAAAAGGAAAACAGATTTTGCCTGTTTTATCGCAAATCGGCATAATACTCGCTTGGCAAATTTTCTTACTCTCGCTTGAAAAATATTTTTGATTTTCGTTAATTTCCCCTATGACAATTTTTTTACAAAAACGGTATAATTATCCTGTAACGTGTAGTTTGATAAACGTAAGTCCGGTTATCAAGGCACGTTTATTTTTTTAGGATATGGTGACGTGGTGATGATGAACAGTCAAAACAATTTTATTCCGACAAGCGCAGGAAATTCCTTTGAAATTCTTGATTTGCCCAACTGTATTCATCTTATGGAAAACGGCCGCTGCCGTGAGCTTTCGTTTAAAAAATGTGTCGGCAAAAACTGCCGCTTTTGCACAATCAAAGACAAAACAGTCCTGACAAAGCAAAAATGGTCAAACAGGCTGAATTCGCTTGACGAAAAAAGGCAACGAGAAATTTCGGATAAATACTACGGCGGCAAAATGCCGTGGAAAAAATCCTGACAGAAACAGTCGGTATTTGAAGGAGTGAGTGCAATGTTTGAAATCGGGCAGTATATTATTTACGGCTCAACCGGAGTTTGTGAAATTGAGGACA
This sequence comes from uncultured Oscillospiraceae bacterium, assembly GCA_958448165.1. Classification (GTDB taxonomy): domain Bacteria; phylum Bacillota; class Clostridia; order Oscillospirales; family Acutalibacteraceae; genus UBA7067. Next base: position 128,664 of record CAUDCW010000006.1, on the reverse strand, counting down.
TCAGAGATGAACGCATAAGCGGTGAGAAGAAAAGCTACTATATTTTAAAGCCGGTTTATATAAGCGGCTCAAAAATTTATGCGCCTGTCGGTGTGAGCGAGGTCAGAATGAGAGCACTCATCACAAAGGATGAGGCTATGGCGCTTATCGACTCGATGCCCGATGAAGAAACAATATGGATTGAAGATGACAGCGCAAGAAAAGAAAAATACACGGAAATAGTCAAAGGCGGCAACCGCACCGAGCTTTCGTGTATGCTGAAAACACTGCACCGCAAGCAAAAAGAAAAGCTCGCCGGCGGCAGAAAATTCCACATTGCTGACGAGCGTATTATGAAGGACGGCGAGAAAATACTGTTTGAAGAACTGGCAATTGTTCTTGACATTGCGCCCGACGAGGTTCTGACGTTTATCCGTGAAGAGCTTGAAGCTCATCGTGTCGAGGCATAAAATCACATCTTTGCTTGCTCAAGCAACTTTTGCTTTATCCCCCATAGCTTTTCAGACAAATCGACATAATAGCTGTGCGGATTTTCAAATCGCTTAACCTCGTCCCAGAGCAGGTCAAGCTGATTTTTGCAATAATCACGAATATCGTTAAGCGGCGGATTGCGGTAAACCAATTCGCCGTTTTTAAATATCGGCGTCAGAAGCTGTTTTGCCGTGTAGTCGGTTATTGTTTTCTTTTTCCACGTTGCATTCGGGTCAAAAATCGTAATAGGCTTACTGTCGTCGATCAGCTCGTCAAAAACACAAAGCTGGTCGGCGATTGCTTTTCCGCTTTCCTTGTCATAAAGGCGGTAGAGCTTTTTAAAGTGCGGATTTGTTATCTTGCCGACATTTTCGCTGATTTTTATTTTGGGGATTATCTCTCCGTTGCCGTTTTCAACTGCAACAAGCTTATAAACACCGCCGAACACGGGTGAGCTTTTTGAGGTTATCAGCCTCTCGCCCACGCCGAACAAATCAACCTCGGCGCCCTGAAGCACAAGGTCGCTTATCAGATGCTCGTCAAGCGAATTTGACGCAACTATCTTACAGCGCTCAAGTCCGGCATCGTCGAGCATTTTTCTCGCCTTTTTGGAAAGATACGAAATATCGCCCGAATCAAGCCGAATGGCGAAATTATTTATACCCATCGGCACAAGTATATTCTTAAAGGCTTCTATTGCGTTCGGCACACCGCTTTTAAGTGTGTTGTAGGTATCGACAAGCAGAGTTGCATTGTGCGGATATAGCTTGCAGTAGCACTCAAATGCCTCGTATTCGCTGTCAAACATCTGCACCCACGAATGAGCCATTGTGCCGCTTGCAGGAACACCGTAGAGCATATCGCTCAGCGTACAGGCTGTTCCTGCCGCACCGCCGATAAAGGCGGCTCTTGCACCGTCAATTGCTCCGCTTGCTCCCTGAGCACGTCTGGAGCCGAACTCAAGCACAGCTCTGCCCTGCGCCGCCCTGACAATTCTGTTTGCCTTTGTCGCAACAAGCGACTGGTGGTTGAGCGTTAAAAGCACAAAGGTTTCGATAAGCTGGGCTTCAATTGCAGGCGCTTTGATAACCATAATCGGCTCGTTCGGAAAAACAGGAGTACCCTCCGGCACTGCGTAGATATCGCCCGAGAATCTGAAATTTTTCAGATAGTCAAGAAAGCCGTCGTCGAAAATATTCTTGCTTTTAAAATACTCAATTTCTTCATCGCCGAAGTGCAGATTTTTTATATATTCAATCACCTGCTCAAGTCCTGCGGCTATGGCAAAACCGCCGCCGTCGGGAACACTGCGGAAGAACACGTCAAAATATGTGCTGCGTTTGTAAAAACCGTTTTTAAAATAGCCGTTGCCCATTGTGAACTCATAAAAATCCGCAAGCATCGACATATTCTGCTCTTTTGTATTTTCCAAAATATCACCTCATATTATCCTTATCTGCAGGCTCTGCATAACCCTGAGAGCAGCTTTGTAGCTTTCTTCATCACAGTCGGCAGTACAGCGTGAATCAACAATTATTTCCGCCTCGGGCAGTGCGGTCTTTGCAAGAACGGCGTTTGAGATAACGCATATGCTTGTCACAACACCGACAAGCTCAACGCTGTCGTAGCGGCTGTCCTTTAAATACTCAAAAAGCTCGCCGCAGCCGAATGACGGCTTATAAAAGCATCTGTCGCCGCTTTGGCGCAGCTTGGCAATTTCGCCGTACAGCTCCCATCCGTGAGTGTTTCTGACACAATGCACAATCGGCAGATTTCTGCCCTCGTTTGTCGTTAAATACTCCTCACCGTGAGTATCAAAGGTAAAGGCTACTTCTCCGCCGCTTTTGCGGTACTGTTCAATCTTTGCGGCAATCGGGGCTTCAAGCTCTTTCGCCTTTTCAAAGCCCAGAGTACCGCACACAAAATCGTTCTGATAGTCGATAACAATCAGAAGCTTGGTTTTACTCATTTGCATTTTCTCCTTTTTGTATATTTTTACTTTTAGTTATATTATGCTTAATTTCGGGTCGAAAAACACCGTTATCAGTTTCAGCAGAGCGAACCTAAACGGATGAATCCGTTCCCTACAACCTTGTTTCATACTAATTTCTGATAGAAAGTAGGCTTATATTTGCGAGGATAATTTTTGCATGACAAGGCGGAGGACGCCGCAAGGCTGACGCCTTGCAAGGACGACAACGCAGTATTGCGGAAATTAGACCGCAAAGATTGTCTACTTTTTATTAGGTATTAGTATCAAGTATTCTATAATTCCCAATTCCGGATTATCTACTCAAAATTCGAAACTTAAAACTGAAAACTCAAAACTCAAAATGGCTGTCTCACCGACGATGAAACAGCCATTTATTTTTTATTACGGATTATTTTAAAGCTCTCTCGGCTTGTTGACCTTTTCTCTATCCTTGCCCTTGTTGAGTCTTGCGACAAAAATAAGGTATGCTATAAACAGCACAAGAACAAACGCCGCTGCGATTATGAATATCGGTGAAGTAACAACATTCTTTATCACCGTCATCGCATAAACAAGCTCACTCTTTTCTACGGTTTCACTGGCGACAAGATTAATCTTTGTCAGCTCCTGGTCCTTATAGTAAATTGTTGCGGTGCCGACCTTTGTACCCTTTGTGACGGGAGTGTCAACAACCTCGGGAACATCGCTTTTTATAACGATATCGTCCTTGTTCTTGTCAATCGGGAGCATTGTTGAATATGCATATTCGGGATAAAGCAGGAGTGTGTCCTTATCCATTGCGTAGTTTATCTTGATTTCACACACCGGTGTCCGCTCGGCTACAACCTCCTGAAGCTCCATACCGCTGAAAGCCCACTCATACAACGCCTTGCTGTCAATCATTGCGCCGTTGTCGCGATAGTCGCCGTAATCGTCATAGCACGGTGAGTGCATTGCAACGCACAAATAGGCAATGCCGTCCTTTGTTGCGCATGAAACAAGGCAGTATCCGGCTTCGTCGGTTGTGCCTGTTTTCACGCCCTTGGCGTATTCATAGTAATACTCGCCCTCGGCGTTTTCGTTTATCATACTGTTTGTTGTCACAATCGGGTATTCGCCGTCTTCGTCAAGACTTAAATAATATGTTTTTGTATTTGATATTTCGGTAAAATGCGGAGTTGTGATGGCGTATTCGGTTATCTTATACATATCATACGCCGTTGTGTAGTGGTCCTCATCGTGAAGTCCGTGCGGATTGACAAAGTGAGTGTTCTTGCAGCCAAGCTCCTTTGCCTTCCGGTTCATAAGCTCAACAAAAGCAGGAACGTCGCCGTCGCAGACATAATCGGCAAGCATAAGCGCCGCATCGTTGCCTGACGGAACCATCATACAGTACAAAAGCTCAAGCACGCTGATCTGCTTGTCAACATACTCCGAAAGACCTGCAACCGAGCTGTCTGTGCCCTCAAGCTCGTCAAGAACGCTCTGCTTGATTGTTACCATTGTATTCTCAAGATCCTTAATCTTTTCGGTAACGATAATGTATGTCATAATCTTTGTCGTTGACGCCGGATAACACTTTTTGTCCGCATTCTTCTGGAAAATCGGAGTGTCGGTGTCAAGATTGACAAGATAAACATAATCGCTGTTAAGCTCAAAGCCTGGATCAAAGTTAACGCTTGCGGCGCTTGCACTAACCGTGAACATTGTTGACAGTACAATCAACGCCAGTACAAGAGCTATCCCCATTGACAATTTTTTTCTCATAGAAATTTTCCCTTCCCTGTGGTAAAATAAAGTACAAAGATATGATACAACATTTTGATTAAAATTTCAATTACTATATTTTAATAATTTGAAACGGATTTGTTTTGCATAGGATAAAATTTTTTCAGATAAATCAACAGGAAGGACTGAAAGCTATGAAACTGATACACACAGCCGACTGGCACTTGGGGAAAATACTTTTCTCGCACTCAATGCTTGAGCTGCAGTCGGAATTTATCAACAGCTTTTTAAAGCCGCTGATAATTAATGAAAAGCCTGACGCATTTGTTATTGCCGGCGATATTTTTGACAGGAGCATTGCGCCTGCCGAGGCGATAAAGATGTTTGACGACTTCATCGCCTTTATAAGCGGGCAGAAAATCCCCCTGCTTGTCATAACGGGAAACCACGACGGACACGAGCGGATAACACTCGGCGCATCAATACTCAGGCAAAGCGGTATTTATATTGCGACTGAAATCAAGGACGCGCTTGAACCGATTACGCTCGAAAAAGACGGCGAGAGATTCTGTTTTTATCTTATTCCGCATTTTGACCCGCCGGCGGCAAGGGAATTTTTCGGTGATGAGAGTATCCGCGGCTTTGCCGAGAGCTACAGAGCATTGACGGAGAAAATACGGTATGAAATTCTTGACCCGACGTGTGTGAATATTGCCGTTTCGCACTGCTTTATGAGCGGCTGCACCGTGAGCGAATCCGAAAGTCCTGTCTATATCGGGGCAAGCGGCGAGGTTAGTGGAAATTTATTTTCCGCCTTTGACATCACTCTGCTCGGCCATCTGCACTCGGCACAGTCGGCAGGCAAAAATGGGTATTACTCGGGTTCGCCGCTTAAATATTCCTTCGGCGAACATCTGAGCAAAAAAGGCGTAAATATTTTTGAAATATCAGACGGAAATGCAAGCCGCCGATTTGTACCGTTTACACCGTCAAGGGATATGAGGGTGATTTCGGGTGAATTTGACGAGCTGATGAAGCAGGGCGAAAGCTGCCCGAGCGATGATTATATTCACATACATCTCACCGACAAAAAGCCGATATTTATGCCGCTGCAAAGGCTGAGGGAATTTTACCCGAATATTCTTGAAATGAGCAGCGAACTGCTCATCTCTCCCGGCGACACGCTGACAACGCCGTCAAAACGCAGCTTCGGCGACCCAGTGGAGCTGTTCCGTGAATTTTCAAAGCAGATATGCGGCAGTGAAGCACAGCCCGACGAGATAGAGCTGTTCAGTAAAATTGCAGAGGAGGCGCTGAAATGAAACCGATAAAGCTTATTATGGAGGGCTTCGGCTCATACATAAAACGCACCGAAATTGATTTTACCGCATTCGGCGACAACGCACTTTTTTTGATAACCGGCAGCACAGGCGGCGGCAAAACGACAATACTTGACGCTGTCTGCTTTGCGCTTTACGGCAAAGCAACAGGAGGACTGAGAAGCTGGGAGCAGATGAGAAGCATCGGCGCTGACGAGAACACGCCGACCTCGGTTGATTTCACGTTTTCACTCGGCGAGAAAAAATACCGTTTTTGCCGCAGTCAGAGCATCTATCACGGCAGGCGTGACGGCGCAATCAGGATAAAGCCCGAAAACACCTGCTATGATTTATCGGATGGCGAACACCTGATGGCAAGCGGCGCAGACCGCAGTGTGACGTTGCAGGCACAGGCTCTGCTCGGTCTTGACTGCGACCAGTTTTCAAGGGTTATGATTTTGCCGCAGGGCGAATTCCGCCGACTGCTTTTGTCGCAGTCAAGCGAAAAAGCAAAGCTTTTTGAAAAGCTCTTTGACGCACAGCAATGGTCAAAAATCACCGCCTGCGCAATTGAAAAGACAGAACAGGTCAAGGAGCAGGCACAGAAGCTGCAGTCCGAGCGTCTGGCTGTTCTGAGCTCCTGCGGCTGTGAAAGCACATCTCAGCTTGAAGAAAAGGCGGTGGCGGCACAGGCTAACCACAGCAGATTGCAGGAAGCATCAAAAAAGCTTGACGTTGAATTCAAGACAAAGCGTGAACAAGCCGACAAGCTAAAAAGGCTTGACGAACTAAAAATTTCAGTCAAAAAAAGCCGTACTGCCCTTAACAACGCACAGCAGGAGCATAAAGCGGCGCAGCAGCAATTTTCTGCCGCCGAAAAAGAATGTGAAAGGCTCGCCCCTCTTCGTGAGGAAATGAAAACTCTCCGTGAAAATCAGCACAAGCTTGACGACGCACTGAAAAGCCTTGCGCAAATCGCAGCTGCAAGACGGGAGCTGAAAACAGCCTGCGACACACTGGAAAGCACACAAAAGCAGAAGCAGACGCTTGACGAAGAAGCACAGCTTATCCGTGACAAAATCTCGGTCGGGGAAGAATACATCGCCTCACTGCGGCGTGAGATTGAAGAAATACCGACGGTTATGGCTAAGCTGCAAACATTGAACGAAATCAGCGAAAGCTACAGAATTCTTGAGGATTTAAAACAAAAGCTTCTGCACGCAGAAAAAGAAGCCGAGATAATTAATCGAGATTATGACAACGCAATGCTGGAGCTTGAAGCAATCAGGAACAGTGAACGGGCTGTTGACGAAAGGCTGAGGAAGAAAATGTCTGTTTTTCTCTCCTCAAAGCTTGAAAACGGCAAGCCCTGCCCCGTTTGCGGCTCAACCGTTCACCCACAGCCTGCTGTTTTGCACGGTGAAGAAGAACAGGGACTTGCAAAAAAGCAGGCTGAGCTTGTGAGGCTGATAAAAGAAAAAGAGGCACAATGCTCTGTCAAGCTGAATTTAAAATCACAAAAAGCGGCGGCAAGCGCACAGCTTAAAGAGAGACTGAACGAACAGCAGACAAAGTGCAACGGCTACAACATATATTACAAGACCTGCCAAAGGGATATCGACAGGCAGAAGCAGACACTTAACGAACTGAACGCAAAGAAAGCAAAGCTGCCAAGCGCCGAAAAACAGCTTACATCACTAAAGGCACAGCTCGAAAAAAGCACAAAAGCGTCTGACGGTCTGACGCAGAAAATCCTTGAGCTTGAAACACTCAGGGCGCAGTCACAGGCAAAGATAAAGACGCTTTTGCAGTACATCAGCGAAGAAAATAATGACGAAAAAGAAGTAAAAACAAGTCTTGAAAAAACTAAGCAGGGCCTGTCGGAGCTTGAAAGGCTCGAAAAGAAAATACAGGATGCCTACGCATCGTCAAAAAGCAGTCTTGAGGTCGCCGCCGCACTGACAGACGAGCGAAAAAGCCAGCTTGAAGAATACGAAAGGCTTTATCTTGAAGCCGAAAAGGAATGTAACGGATACATAAACACAGAAACGGCGGAAATTCTTGCCGAGTGTTATGACCTTGAACATCAGCTCCGAGCGACGCTCAGCCAATGCGGAGAGGCAAAACGAGAGAGCGAAAGCCTTGCAAATTCGCTTAACCACATCAGAGCCGAGCTTGAAAAAGCAGAAAAGGTTGAAACTCTATATTCAAATCTCTGCCATCTTGCCGATATTCTGCGCGGCAGCAACCCGATGAAGGTACCGATAAAAATGTTTGTACTGGGTATGATGCTGGACGATATTCTGATGCAGGCAAACAAATATTTCGTCATACTCAGCGACGGCAGATATAAGCTTGAAAAGTCAACGCAAGAGCTTGGCGGAAACTCGCTGAGAGGTCTTGATATTGAGGTGTTTGACGGCTGCTACGGCGGCACACGCCCCGTGTTTACGCTTTCCGGCGGTGAGATGTTTCTGGCGTCGCTGTCGCTTGCATTCGGTCTTTCCGACGTTGTTCAGGGATATTCCGGCGGCATAAGACTTGATTCAATATTCATTGACGAGGGATTCGGTTCGCTTGACGGTGAAACTGTCGAAACGGCAATAAAGGCGCTTGACAGAATCAAGCAAATGGGCAGAACCGTTGGAATAATTTCGCACGTTACTCAGCTTAACGAAAAGATAGGAAACAAAATTGTAGTCACCGCTGATTCAACAGGCAGTCACGCAAGGCTTGTGACTGCACAGTAAGACAAAGCAAAAACAGATTGCCGCAACAGGCAAACCGCAAAAAACGGCTGTATTATCAATGAGCGATAATACAGCCGTTTGGCGCATAAAATGTGAATTAAAAAAGTTTGCACACATCGGTATGTTTTTATAATATCGTTTTAATTTTTATTATATTTAAAACTTTTTTGCGCTCATGCCGCGCAGGCACTTACTTTTTTTCAGAAAAAAGTAAGCAAAAACTGATTTAAGGGAAAGGATTTCGATTTCCTTTCCCTTAAAAATCCCTATCGTTAAAACGACCAAAGGGCAAGCCCTTTGGAAACCCGCTGTGCATTCGGCTTTGTACGATTGTCAAGCTATCTGCCACAGTCCCTTTCCACTCCATACATTCATCGGGCGTTTAATGGCACTTTATGCACTTACAACGCATAAAGTGCCAAGTAAACGCTCAAATTCTTTTTCCTCGTTTTATTTTACTTGACCAAAATTTTTATTCAAAGAGTCGCACAGGGACGCCGACCTTAAGACTTGTCGCAGGCAAATATTTCACAAATCCCGTCAGGAATTAATTTCATCTTATTTAGCGAAGCTGAACACCGGCGCACCGTTACATTGTCAGGACGGTTCGCTGAAGAATAAGAGCATCAATAATTGAGATTTTTCCGTCACCGTTCATATCAGCCACCTTAAAGGCGTTTGCGTCAAGCGTGATAAGTTGTACGGTGTGCTTCTGTACCATTAATGCATCAAGCATTGTCAGCACACCGTCGCCGTTGACATCGCCCGGTATCACCGACCGCTTGAATTCCGAAAGTGTAATTTCCGAAATCTCGCCGTCCGTACTCGGGGAGGTTGTCAATTCACCGTAATACTTTCCGTCCCTACTGACAAAGCCAAACATACTGCCCGTTGCAGTCCCCGGAACTGAATAAACACTCTGGTCGTCGTCACCGTAAATAGTAATGGCATTGACGCCGCCCGGGAGTGAATAATACAGCACATCACCGACAAGCTCAATTCGGCTGAAGCAGCCTGCAAAATACGATGTACCGCTTGATGTCAGCCAGCGGATTCCGTTCAGAGAACTGTCAATAACAGACGCTTCGTTTGTTGTCAGATTGCGGCGTTCAAGGTACGATTTTTTTGTGGAATCGTATGCGGCATAAACAGCCTCGTTGCCCCTAATAATGATTTTTGATGTTATATCCTTCCAGAACCTGTTTGGATAAGATTCGGCTGAAATCGTGCTTGAGGTGGTCCACGACGAATGGTCCGTCGCCGTTATTTCTTCATCTGTGCACAGGAAGTTTGAGTGACCGACATATCCCTGCATATCCGGCACAGGATCGTCAAACGTCAGATCGACGTGATATGTGCTGCCGTCAATAGTCATTGTATTCCAGATGTGGTTCATCTCTGTGCTTGAGGCGAAGTCCACCGGTATATTAAGCTTGTCCATTATCACCTTATATGCCATACTGTAGCCCTGACAGACAGCACGTCTGTTAACAAGATTGCCGTATGCGTTATAAACAAAGCCCGATACTGTTTCTACCGGGTCATAGATCTCGGTCGCATACTCACTGTTGGCGATAATATAATCGTGAACATAAAGCGCCTTCAGAAAATCAGTCGGCTGCTTTTCCGCCTGCTTTACAATATCGTCAACAACCGCATTGAACGGAGTAAAATATGAATCCTTCTCGTCGGCTGTAAATAGATAATTAAGATAAAAATCGCAGATAACCCCGTTTGAATAATAGTTGTAGCTGACAGAATTGGAAACATTGATAAGCTCCGGATTCTGATAGCGAACATAATTAAACAGAGTCATTGCGTCCGATACATCAATATTATATTCCGTGATATTTACACTGCTTGCAAATTCGATCGCAGCTTCTTTTATTGCGTTGGATGCGTCGATTAAATCCTGCTCATCAGACTGAGCGCCCGACAGCAAAAGAAAATCATCAGACACCTTTGAAGGATCAACGGTTATTGTACGGCTTGAGAGTATTTTATCAGTATTGACCGCAGATACACCGCTTATGCAGGATATCATCGCAAACGCAGACAAGCCAAGACAAACAGCTGTTTTGAACTTTCTTTTCATTTCACATTCTCCTCTATCACATATTAACATAATATTAACATAATCCCCACATATTTTCAATGGATATTTGCATTTTTGTACTATTTGACAGCACTGCATTTTCTCTATTGTATTATGTGCAAAAAAATGTGACCGCCGAAGCTATCGGCAGTCACGCACTTAATTCAGATTGATTTATTTTACATTGCAAGCACTTTTTTCTGTATAAGCAACGCATCGTAAACCGTTATTACTCCGTCGCCGTTCATATCGCCGGCTTTTATCACCTTTTCGTCAGGTGTTAAAAACGACAAAGCGTACTTCTGGGTCATAATAGCGTCAAGCATTGCCACTACACCGTCGCCGGTGACATCACCGGGAACAACGGAACGCTTGAACTCGGAAAGCGCAAGCTCAAACACCTTGCTGTTTACACCCGGTTCAACGGATAAATCACCGTAGAATTTACCGTTCTTCTGCACAAAGCCGAATAATTGACCGTTTGCAGAAGCGGGCAGAGTGTAAACTCTCTGGTCGTCGCTTCCGTCAACTGCTATCGCATTTACTCCGTCCGGCAAAGAATAATAAAGCACATCACCGACAAGCTCAATCCGACTGAGGCAGGCGGTATAATACTTTGTGCCGCTCGGCGTCAGCCAGCGGACTCCGTTCAGAGAGCTTTTAACAGTCGATGCTTTATTTGTTGTCAGATTGCGGCGTTCAAGGTACGATTTGTTTGTTGAATTATATGCGGCATAGATAACCTCGTTGCCGTTTATGCATATTTTTGACCTTATATCATCCCAGAATCTGTCGGGATATGAAGTGCCTGAAATTGTACTTGGGGTTGTCCACGATGAATGTGCCGTCGCCGTTATCTCTTTATCGGTGCATAAAAAGTTTGAGTGACCGACATTGCCCTGAATATCTGGCACCGGGTCGTCGTATGTCAGGTCAACGTGATACGTTTTGCCGCCGATAGTCACAGTGTTCCACAGGTGGTTCATCTCTTCGCTCAAGGCAAAATTCACCGGAATATTAAGCTTGTCCATTATCGCCTTATATGCCATACTGTAGCCCTGACACACTGAACGCCTGTCAACAAGAGCACCGTAGGCGTTATAAACAAATTCCGACACCGAGTCGGGGTTGTCATACACCTCTTTGGCATATTCGTTGTTAGCTATGATATAATCGTGCACATAAAGAGCCTTGAGAAAATCAGTCGGCTGCTTTTCAGCCTGCTTTACAATTTCGTCAACAGCCTTGTTGAACGGAGTGAAGTATTTATTCTTTTCACCTGCTGTAAAAATATAGTTGATATAAAAATCGCAGATAACTCCGTTTGAATAATAGTTGTAGCTGAAATTGTTGGCAACATTGATAAGCTGCGGATTTTCAAAGCGCAGATAATTAAAAAGAGTTTTTACGTCGGCTTTGTTAATATTGTATTTTGAAATATTGACGCTTTCCTTAAACTCGGCTGCTCCTGCTTTTATCGCATTGGCAGCGTCTATAATATTCTGCTCATACTCTGTTGCACCCGAAAGCAACAAAAAATCATCGGTCACCTTTGACGGGTCAACGGCTACGATACCGCTTGACAGAATTTTGTCGTCAGTAACTGCTGATACACCGCTTATACAGGAAATCATCACAAATGCAGTGAGTCCCAGACAAACGGCAGTTCTAAGTTTTCTTTTCATTACATACTCACCTCTGACAACATACTACCATAATTTCTGCGTATTTCCAATAGCAATTTGCATTTTTGTGTCATTTGACGGGTCATTTGACGGTAAGATTTTGACGGTAAGATACCGTTTTTTTCAAGGATGCAAAAAAGCGGCGGAATAATCCGCCGCTTTAAAAGCTTTGATTATTATTCAGCAGTTTCCTCAGCCGGTGCTTCCTCGGTTGACGCTACAACCTCGTCAGCCTCATCAGCCTGCTGAGCCTTTTCGTCATCAATAAGAGCTCTGATTGAAAGGCTTACTCTCTTCTTGTCAAAGTCAATCGCAGTGATCTTAGCCTTAACAACCTGACCAACTGTCAGCTCGTCCTGCGGCTTCTCAATTCTGCGGTCTGCAATCTGAGAAATGTGGATAAGTCCGTCGATGCCCGGCAGAATTCTTGCAAATGCGCCGAATGATACCATACCGACAACCTGAGCCTCAACAACTGTGCCAACCGGATAATCTCTCTTGAGAATCTCCCACGGGTTGTCCTCGCTCTTCTTGTAGCCAAGAGAAATGTTGCCCTTCTCTGTGTCGATATCCTTAACGTAAACCTCAACAGTGTCGCCAACATTTACAACCTCTGACGGATGCTTGATTCTGCTCCATGAAAGCTCGCTGATGTGGATCATACCGTCAACGCCGCCGATATCAACAAATGCGCCGTATGATGTGAGAGATTTAACAACGCCTGTATAAACCTTGCCAACCTCGCAGTTCTTCCAGAACTCTTCCTTGATCTTGTCGTTTTCTTCCTTGAGGACAGATCTGATAGAGCCGACAGCTCTTCTTCTCTTCTGGTCAACGTCAATAATTCTGAAGCTTACTTCTTTCTTGAGAAGTCCGTCAAGCGACTCGCTTCTTGTGAGTGTCGCCTGTGAAGCAGGAACAAAAATCTTCATACCGTTTGAAGCAACCAGAACGCCTCCCTTGATAACGTCTGTTACAACGCCCTTAAGAACCTCGTTAGACTCGCCGGCTGCCACAATAGTATCCCAACCCTTCAAAGCGTCAACACGCTTCTTGGAAAGCATAATAACGCCCTCCTGGTCGTTGGTACGCATAATGAGCAAATCAAGAGTGTCGCCAACCTTAACGAGATCTTCGATTTTTGCGTTCGGATCGTTTGTAAGCTCGTCAAACTTAATAACGCCGGCTTGCTTTCTGCCAACATCAACAAAAACCTCGTTAGGGGTAATTCTCTCGACTACGCCCTGTACCCTCCCATCTGTATTTAAGCTTTTGAGATTCTCCTCGAGCATCTCAGCAAAGTTGTTCTCTGCATTTTCGTTGTTTGTTTCACTGGAATTGTTTAAAATGTCTGTCATGTTATCCAGTACCTCCTTTATTATCCTTGCAGGCGCAGAAGCCCCCGCAGTTACGCCGATTTTTTTGGCACTCAAAACCATTTGCGGCAAAATGTCGTCTTTGGTCTGTGCAAGCACGGTGTTTTCACAATAGCTTTTGCAAATGTTGTAAAGCTTGCAGGTGTTTGAACTGCTGCGGTCACCGATTACAACCATAAAATCCGATTGCTGTGACAATTGCGCTGCTTCTGTCTGCCTATCAGTCGTAGCATTACATATTGTACCAAATAAAATCGAATTTGTATATACCTTTTTTATCGTTTTAGAACATTTTTCCCATAAATTTATGTCAAAAGTTGTTTGAGCGACAACCGAAATCGGTTTATTTTTCAGATAAGGAAATTTAATTGCCAGTTCTTCAATTTCCTCCGGCGTTTTAACGGTGTGATTTTCACCAAGACAATGGTTCTGTATGCCGACAACCTCGGGATGATTTTTGTCCCCGACTATCAGAATCACATCGCCGAGCTGTGAGCGTTCCCTGACTGTTTTGTGAATCTTTGCAACAAACGGGCAGGTTGCGTCTGCGCTGTTAAGCCCCAGCTCTTTTATTGTTTCATAGACCTCTGCGCCGACGCCGTGTGAGCGAATCACAACAGTTTCATCGGGCAGTACCTGCTCGGGGCTTTCAACAATGCGCACGCCTTTGGCGGCAAACTCGCTCACCATCTGCGCATTATGTATGATAGGACCGAGGGTGCAGACCTTGTTGTTGTTTTCAACAAGCTTATAAACCATATTTACGGCACGGTTCACGCCAAAGCAGAAGCCCGCTGTTTTTGCAAGAGTAATTGTTGTCACCTAATCACCTCAGAATTTGTCTTTTTCGCGTATTGCGGCAATCTTTTCGGAAAGTATTTTTGTCGCTTCTCTCAGCTCCTTGCCCGTGCCCTCTTTTATGCCCAGCTCTTCACAGCTTATCGGGTCGCCATAGGTGATTTTTGTCTTGTTGAACATTTTTATCTTGCCGCCCTTTGCCGTGATGCAGGCAGGCACAATCGGAACACCGCACTGCGAAGCCAGCATTACGGCACCGGCACGAAGCTTTAAAAGCTCGCCTGTTTTGCTTCTTTTTCCCTCCGGGAAAATCCCCAGCACTCTGCCGTCGGACAAAAGCTTTTGCGCATTGTTTATCGCAGTCCGGTCGCCTGTGCCGCCCCTGTGGACGGGAAATGCGCCGAGCGAACGGATAAGCGCAGAAAAGAATTTGTTGCGGAAAAGCTCTTCCTTAGCCATAAAATGTATCATTCTCTTCTGCCCGATGTTTAAAAGCACCGGATCGGTATAGGACTGATGATTGCAGGCAAGCACATAGCCGCCCTCAGGCGGAATGTTGTTCCTGTTGGTTATTTCATATCTGTAAAGCAGCTTGAAAAGCGGCGTGCAGACCACCCTTGCAAGCTTGAATATAAACGGTTTTTTCTCTTTCATTTCTTCACCTCAGCCGAAGATTTGTTTCGGTTACTTTCCTGTTCTGTCTGCAATAACAGACATAATTTTATCGACAGACTGCTCCAAATCAAGATCGGAGGTGTCAACGACAATGCCGTCATCTGCCGGCTTTAGCGGCGCAATCTTGCGGTGAGAATCCTGATAATCCCTTTCTATTATGAGCCGCAGAACCTCGTCATAATCAACAGCCTCTCCCTTTTGCTGAAAATCCTTCAGTCGTCTTTTTGCACGGCACTCGGGCGATGCCGTGAGAAAAATCTTGACCTCGGCATTCGGCAGCACAACAGTGCCGATATCCCTGCCGTCCATAATCACATTGTTTGTTTTTGCCAAGCCTCTCTGCATTTCAAGCAGATATTCCCTCACCCTCGGTATTGCCGAAATTTCGGACGCCGCAGTGCCCATCTGCGGTGTGCGTATCTTGTCCGACACATCGTCGCCGTTGAGGAAAACCCTTTGCTCGCCGTCAATGAATTTCAACTCGACCGTACTGCTGTTGAGGTAGCTTTCAAGCTCGGCTTCGTTTTGTATATCCACCTTGCCGATATAAGCGCCGTAACCGAGCGTTCTGTAAAGCGCACCCGTATCGACATATATAAAATTAAGGCGTTTTGCCGCCATTTTTGCAATTGTGCTTTTGCCTGCTCCGGCAGGACCGTCTATCGCAACAGAAATCATACTGTTCCTCCTATAAAAATCAATCAAAATCGTCAAGCTCACAGCCACGACCGGCAAGAGCGCCTGTTGAAAATGCAATCTGCAGGTTATAGCCGCCCGTGTAGGCGTCAACGTCAATGACCTCTCCTGCAAAGTAAAGTCCGCCTACAAGCTTTGACTCCATTGTTTTAGGGTTAATTTCCTTGGTGCTGACCCCTCCCGAGGTTATTATAGCCTCGTCAATCGGGCGAAAACGCAGAGGTGCTATAGGCAGTTTTTTTAAAAGCTCTGCAAGCTGTCTGCGCTGCTGCTTTGTGATGCTGTTGCATTTTTCTGCTGCCGGTATGCCCGACATCTCTATTATAACAGGAATGAGCTTTGATGGCAAAAGCTTTCCGAGAGAATTTGAAAAATCCTTATTGCAGAATTCCTCAAAATCACGCATCAGTCTTTTATCAAGTGCGTCAATATCAAGACCCGGCTTAAGGTCGATAAAAAAGCCGTAGTCCTCTATATCGCCCTTTTTCATATGCGATGACGCACTCAGTACCAGCGGACCGCTCAAGCCGAAATGAGTAAAAATAAGCTCACCGAGCTCGGAAAACACCGGCTTTTTGCCGTTTTTGAAATACACCGAGAAATTCACGTTTTTCAGCGACAAGCCCTGAAGTTTTGCGCACATATCACCCTTGCACTCAATCGGTACAAGCGACGGCTTGATATCCTTTATCGTATGCCCTGCCTGTTTTGCAAGCCCATATCCGTCGCCCGTTGAGCCTGTTCTTGGGTATGATGCACCTCCGCAGGCTATTATCACTCTGTCAGCTTTTACGGCTTCTCCGTCCGTAAGCCTTACGCCGCTTATCCTATCACCGTCAATGATAAGGCTCTGCGCCTGCTTTTCCGTTAAGATTGTGCAGCCATCTTTTTTTACCGTCTGAAGCAGTGCGTCAACAATATCAGCCGCTTTGTCTGAGCAGGGAAAAACCCTGTTGCCACGCTCTGTTTTAAGGTCAACTCCTGCGGCTTCAAAAAAATCCATCGTGTCCTGCGGTGTAAAAAAGCTCACTGCACTGTATAGGAATCTGCCGTTTGTCGGCGTTTTTGAGATAATATTGTCTGGTGATGAATTGTTGGTGACATTGCACCTGCCCTTGCCGGTTATCATCACCTTGCGGCAGGGTTTTTTATTCTTTTCAAGCAATATAACTCTTGCTCCGTTTTGGGCGGCAAAATGCGCCGCCATCATTCCTGCGGCACCGGCACCGATCACGACAACGGTTCTGCTCATTGTCTGCCCTCGTTTTCTTGCGTATTCTTTGCAATTTCAGAGGTTTTTGCATAAACATCGTATTTATCCCAGTAGGTTTCAAGCCGCTGGAAGGTGTTCTCGACGCTTGCCTTTTTCTCAAGAACCGTCGCAACTATCAGCGCATTGATAAGGCTTAACGGTGCGACAAGCGAATCGACAATTGACGCCATATCGCTGCTTGCAAGAAGAACGTGGTCGGCAGGACCGACAAGCGGCGAAATCATACTGTCGGTAATCGCAATTACAGATGCGTGACGGTCAGAGGCAAACTTCATTCCCTCAACGGCTGTCTTGGAATAACGGGGAAAGCTGATGCCGATTATCACGTCATTCTCGTTGATATGCAGAAGCTTTTCATAAATTTCAATCTTACTTGTTGTGCTGACCACCCTGACATTACCGAAAATCAGGTCAAAATAGTAGCCCAGAAAGTTTGCAAGTGCCGACGAGCTGCGAACGGCGAAGATGTAGATATTCTCCGCCTCGACAATTGCCTTTACAGCCGCGCGGAAGTCCTCGTGCGAGATCTCTTCGATTGTGCGCTTTATTTTTTCGATATCCTGATTAAGAACACTTTCAAGGATATTCTCCTCGCCGAAGCGTGTGCTTGTTACCTCAATTCTCTGCACAGAGGTCAGCTTGTCCTTTATAAGCTCCTGCATCGCCTTTTGCAGCTTCGGGTAACCGTCATAGCCTATCTCAACAGCAAAGCGAACAACGGTTGATTCGCTGACGCCGACTGTTTCGCCGAGCTTTGAAGCTGTCATAAAAGCCGCTTTGTCGTAATGCTCCTCAATATACTCCGCAATGCGCTTCTGTCCCTTTGACAGCTTGCTCCTCATATTTTCTATTTTTGTAAACAGATGTTCCATTATTACACCTCATAAGTCCTTTAAAAACTATATATAATAAGTTTAATACACAAATGAATTAAAATCAAGAAAAAACCTCGTAAACTTTCATTTAAAGGTGCAGGACAGGGTATTTTCTGCTTTTTTTACAGTACAAAAGGCTTATAATGCAATTTTCAATTGCAAGAACTGCATTTGTATGGTAGAATTAGTTCATATTCCGACACAGGCAAAATCGGGACATCAATCTGCCGCTACGGAGGTAATTTATATATGATCGGCATTATAGACTACGGTGCAGGCAACCTGCAGAGTGTTTTCAAGGCGCTTAAATTTATCGGCTCCGACTGTAAAATCGTTGACAGCCGCGAGGAGCTGTTCAAGTGCAGCGGCGCAATACTGCCGGGCGTTGGCTCTTTTCGTGATGCAATGGACTGCATGGCGCAGAGCAGACTTGTTGACGCAGTTAAGGATTATGCAAACGGCGGAAATCCGTTCCTTGGAATCTGCCTTGGACTTCAGCTTTTATTCCCCGAAAGTGAGGAAAGTCCCGGAGCAAAGGGACTTTCACTGCTTGACGGCAGCATTACAAAAATCCCTAACACAGGCGGCACCCTTAAAATTCCGCATATGGGCTGGAACTCGATAAGCATAAAACAGCACGACGGTATTTTCAGGGATATTCCCGATGAAAGCTATGTATATTTTGTTCACTCATATTATCTTACGGCTGCCGACAGATCTATTGTAGCCGCCACAACAAGCTACGGCACGTCAATTGACGCCGCAGTGCAGAAGGGCAACCTGATAGCCACACAGTTTCACCCGGAAAAAAGCGGCAGTGTGGGGCTTAAGATGCTTGAAAACTTTGTTGAAATGACTAAATAAAGAGGTTTTGATATGTACGCAAAAAGAATTATACCGTGCCTTGACGTCAAGGACGGCAGAGTTGTAAAGGGAACAAGCTTTGTGAACCTGCGTGACGCAGGCGACCCGGTTGAGGCGGCAATCGCCTATGACAAGCAGGGCGCCGACGAGCTTGTTTTTCTCGACATAACCGCATCAAGCGACTCACGGGCGATTGTTACGGATATGGTAAGCGCAGTTGCAAACAGCATATTTATCCCGTTCACCGTCGGCGGCGGAATAAGAACGGTTGACGATTTTACTGACATTCTAAGAGCCGGAGCTGATAAGGTTTCGGTGAACTCGGCGGCTGTTAAAAACCCCGACATTATTAACGAGGCGTCCTACAAATTCGGCAGTCAGTGTGTTGTGTGTGCGATTGACGCAAAGCACACCGGCAACGGTTGGGAGGTTTATATCAACGGCGGAAGAATCCCGGTTGGTATGGATGCAGTAAAGTGGGCAGTTGAAGCCGAAAAACGAGGAGCAGGCGAAATACTGCTGACAAGTATGGACTGTGACGGTCAGAAGCAGGGATACGACCTTGAGCTTACAAAGGCGGTGTCCGAGAGCGTCGGAATACCCGTTATCGCTTCCGGCGGCGCAGGAGCGCTTGAGCATTTTTATGATGCGTTTACAGAGGGTAAGGCAGATGCAGTGCTTGCGGCGTCGCTTTTTCACTTCGGTGAAATTCCGATACCTGTTCTCAAGGAGTATCTTGACGTAAAGGGAATTCCCGTAAGAAAATAAACGGCAAATAATTAACCCGATAAAATCAGGCATAACGTCTGTTTTATCGGGTTCTTTTTATTGCAAGGATATTGCAACGATATTTATTTTGTCTGTGAATAAACCTTCATAGAAACACCGGAGTCCTGAACCAGAATATCGGACGGCATTTTTGAAAATTTGTATGTAACAAATACATCGCCCGCGGCGCCGGAAATATTCATAATCTGGATAAAATACACGCACCAGAACCAAGAGGCGTCCACAAAGCAATTGATAATCAACAGAACAACACCCCACACAACAATAGGCGCAAGAGCGATTATGATATAGGCTTTCTTGCAGAAGTATGCGTTACTGCCTGCATAAGCGTAAAGACCCGTAAAGCCGTAATGCACCTTAGTCTTGCTGAAGCCTTTCATAAATACACCATGCACAAGCTCGTGCAGGATAAGGTAAATTATCATTGCTGCAATCGCAACGGTAAGCTTTATTAAATACATTAAAATCCCGTTGCTGAAATCGAAGAATGTTGTAATCGGGACGATAAATATTCCTGCTACTACCATCACCGCCGAAATTACAAGCGCAAAGATATTTACAAACAGCGCTGTTTTTTTGTCCTTTTGCAAATCGAGCTGAAATATTTCAGAATAGCCCTTGGGCAGTTCAAGATAAGAGTTTTTCATTGACTTCTCCTTTTTGATGTTTTTTTAATTATATCACGATGTGACGGAGTTGTAAACGTAATATGGAATATGTTCAAATAGGATAAACTTGTGTTCAGCGGCACAAGCACCGCAAGCAGGTGAGAAGATAGAGATTGAAGAGTGAAGTTGCTGTTGTCGCAGCTTAGCTGCTTTATGGTAAAAAGCTTGGTCGAGTAAAATAAAACGAGAAAATGAGTTTGAGCGTTTACTTGGCACTTTATGCGTTGTAAGTGCATAAAGTGCCATTAAACGCACCTGTTGAAAGTTCGCATTGGAAAAGGAGCGGTGACGCACAAACGGTTTAATCAGTGTTTCCTTAATACGATATTATAATAACATTCCGACGTGCGCAAACCTCTTTAATTTGCATTTAGTTCGCACTTAATACGCTAAACTCTGATTTAATCTCTGCAACGCAAGTGTGCAAGTGCAACACAGGCTCATTGCGAAAGCAATGAGCCTGTGTTTTTATGCCTGATTATTTTTTGGCCGATAAACTAAGCCTAAGCCTTGGAGCTTAGTTTTCAATATCCGGATTATAAGTATAAACCGTGTATTCGCTGTCAGCAGCACCCTTGTTAGGCTTAGCGACCTTCATAACAACCCACAGATCGCTGTCTGCATTCTCGTTATCTGTTGTCTGGTTGCCGTTGCCGTCGTTGATAATCCAGTTGTAGGTACCGATTGTTGTGTTAACACGGATATCATACCAACCGTCGCCGTCCTCATCAGCCATCTGTGTGCCCGGCCAAGCGCCAAGGTAGTCGCCTGTTGAATCCCATGAGTAGAGATACGGAACCCATGTCTGACCTTCAAGAAGCTTAACGTGAACATATCTTGGAACAGCATTGAGCTTGAACGCATATGTTACTGTCTTATCCTTGTTTGAGTAAACGCCCTCGGCGTTATCCGGAAGCTGGGTTTCGTCAAGAATATAAAGCTTAATGCTCGGTACGCTTGTTGTATAAGCACTGCCGGCTCTGCCTCTTGTTGTAACTGAGTTTGCAATTTCCTCACCTGTGTCGGCATCGATATACTTTGTTGTAACCGAACCAACGCCCTGAACCTGCATATTAAGAACGACCTTCTGATAGAGGATAGCGTCCTCTGTGTTTACTGCGCCGTCAAAGTTAACATCGGCAATCTTAAGCTGCTCTTCAGATAAGTTTACATCTATACCAACTGCGTACTTCTGAACCTTAAGACTGTCAACAAGTGTTGCCTTGCTGCCGTCGCCGGTTGTGCTGTAAGCCTTGAGTGTATAAGGAATATAGTTGTACTCTACATTCTGAACGCCGGCTGTGAATACGCCCTCTGCGTTATTGGGAATGGACTCTAAATCATAGTCGATTGCAAGGTTTGTATCGGAATTTGTAATGTAGTTTTTGCCGTAATCGCCTGTGATGATCATTTTCTTGAGAGTTTCGCCTGTGTAAGCGTTTGTGTGCTTAACAACTATAGTACCTGTTTCGCTTGAAATGCCCGAAGCAACATAGCTTGCCTTGTCGGCAAGTACATATGAAGCATGAGCCGGAATTGTGATTTCTGCTCCTGTGTTGATTTCGCCGAGGCTGTTGATGCCTGCACGGTCGGCGTCAACAAGGATAACCCAATCCTGCGGCAGGTTCTTGCCTGTCAATGTAATTGTCTGAGCTTCGTCAGAGCTGTTGAACATAACGGCAACATTCTTCCAGATTGCTGTGTCATCGTTGATTGTGTATGCAACAACGCCTAACGGAAGCTTGGACGGTGAAATAACGCTCATCTTGTTGTTGACAACGTCGCCTGTTGCATCTCTGAACGGAGCATATGTTTCTCTGAGTCTGATCATACCCTTGTAGTATGAAACAAGGTCTGCATAGTCAACAAGACGGTTCCAGTCGAGCTTGTTGATTTCAGGACTTGATTTGTATGAGTTGTGGTCGCCGTACTTTGTTCTTGCAAATTCTTCACCGGCAAGAACGAACGGAACACCCTGCGATGTATAAACAAGGGCAGCAGCCATCTTGTTCATCTGAACAAGGTCATCATATCTGTTTGAATAATTGTCGGCAAGCTCGCCCTTCATTGAAGCCACAAGTCTGTCATACAGAGTGAAGTTATCGTGGCAGGCAACATATGTAACAGTCTGTTCAGGTGTCTGTGCCTTCCAGTTGCCGCTCTTTGTGTTAGCCATTGCGCCGACAAGAACACCGCTCATATTGCTCTTTCCCGGCTCCTGGAGGAAGCCTCTGCCTGTTGCCTCAAACACGCTGCCCTTTGCGGCATCTCTGAACTGGTCGTTGAAGTAAGAGATTCTTGAGCTTAAAATAGCAGACTGAGTCTGGTTAGCCATTGCAGGGTAGCTGTAAAGGCTGCCGTCGCCGCTTGTCATATTCCAGCCCTCGCCGTACATAATGAGGTCAGGGTTGATTGTGTCGAGGTTTGAACGAATCTGGTTCATTGTCTCAACATCATGGAGTCCCATAAGGTCAAAACGGAAGCCGTCAATGTGGTATTCCTGTGCCCAGTACATAACAGAATCTATCATATACTTTCTGAACATAGCGTGGTCAGAAGCGGTATCATTGCCGCAGCCTGAGTTGTTAGCCCATTTACCGCTGTTGTAAACTCTGTAGTAATAGTTAGGAACAGTTTTGTTGAAGAATGAATTCTTATCAAAGGTATGGTTATAAACAACATCCATTATAACGCCGATGCCTGCATTATGCAGAGCCATAACCATCTGCTTAACCTCATTGATTCTTACATTACCGTCATATGGGTTTGATGAATATGAGCCTTCCGGAACATTGTAGTTCTTCGGGTCGTAGCCCCAGTTGAACTGAGTGTTCGGGCCTGCCTCTGTTACAGAACCGAAATCATAGAACGGGTTGATATGAACATACTTAATGCCCATATCCTTCAGGTAATCAACGCAAGTAGAAAGTTTACCCTCGCCGTTTACGGTTGTACCTGTTTCTGTGAAAGCAAGGTACTTGCCACGGTTTGCTTCGCTTACGCCTGAGCTTGCGTCATAAGAGAAGTCCTTAACATGAATCTCCCAAATGTTTGCGTCGGTCTGGTTCGGAACGAGCTGATATGTATCGTTCTCCCATCCTTCAGGGTCTGTGCTGTCGAGATCAACA
The DNA here is from genome assembly GCA_958448165.1 of uncultured Oscillospiraceae bacterium. GTDB lineage: Bacteria > Bacillota > Clostridia > Oscillospirales > Acutalibacteraceae > UBA7067. The sequence continues at coordinate 105,502 of CAUDCW010000006.1, read as the reverse complement.
ATCATGCTTCTGCTGCCTTCAATGCCGGCTGCCTTAGCATAAACGTCACCTGTCAGAACCGGTTTTGATGTTCCGTTCTTTACAGAATACATATAGTAGACATTCTTGAAGTCACCCTCAAGAGTAACGGACCAAACACCGTTTGTTTCGTCATAGGTCATTTCGTAGGTACCGAGCTTGTCAACTACGCCTGCAGCTGAAGACTCCTTAGCCGAGCCTGTTGCATACAATACAACGCTGACTTTTGACGCTTTCGGCGCCCAAACCTTAAAGGTTGTAGCCTCCGGCGTGTAGGTTGCGCCAAGGTCATTGCCCGAATATGCCAGCTTGTCGAGATTTGCCGCCTCGACAGCATACTTGTTGGTAACAGCAGCCGAAGCGTTTACCGGGATTGCTATGGCTGTTGAAACCATCATTGCTGAAAGAGCCAAAGCAATCGCTTTTTTGAACTTCATATGAAATCCTCCTTTATTAATTTACAATAGTTTATAATCTTTCGCATTTTTGCGAATCAATTACCTGAATTTTTTCTGTTTTTATGCCATCTTCTTACAAGATAAGCTATTCCGAGTCCCGTAACAGCAACACTGAGAGCACCCATAATATACGGCAGTGCAGTCGGCATTGACGATTTCTCGCTTTCGGCAACCTCAGTTGCTATTGATGTTGCAAGCGCTGTGTCGGGTAATGAATCGATGCTTGTCTTGTCTGACTTTACCGATGCTTTTTCAAAGCTTTCCTTGTCAACAAGAACCAGAGCCTCGCCTGCCTTGATGCTGACTGTTTCGCCGGAAAGCTCACCGAGCTTTTCAACGCCTGCGCTGTCGGCGTTAACAACAACAACCCACTCCGTCGGCAGGTTTTCGCCCTCAAGCTTAACCTCGGTTTCATCGCCGCTGTTAATAAGGCAGACAACCTTATCCCACTGCTTTTCCGCATCGGGATTCTGATACATATAGCCGAGCAGATGCCTGTCGGTTTCGGTATAGAAGAAAAGATTATCAACTGCCGTGTTATCGTCGCAGGTGAACGGAGCATAAGCCTTTCGCAGGTCGATAAGTCCCTTGTAATATCTGACAAGGTCGCTGTATCTTGTCAGACTGCTCCAGTCAATCTGATTCAGCTCAACGCTTGATTTGTAAGAGTTGTGGTCGCCGTCCTTTGACCTTGCCATTTCTTCACCGGCAAGCATAAACGACATTCCCTGTGCGGTAAGCACCGCCGTTGCCGCAAGCTTGTTCATACCGACAAGCTTTTCGTCCCTTGCGCGGTAGTCTGCGTCCGTGCCGAGCACAGAAGCAACCAGCTTATCATAAAGCGTCATATTGTCGTGACAGGAATTGTATGTCACGGTCTGGCTGGGCTGCTTCGCCCAGTCCATTGTAGCGCCTGCTATGCCGCCCTTGACATTTACTCTTGAGCCTACTCCCTGCACAAAGCCGCCCTCGGTCGGGTTGAAGTTGCTGCCCTTGAGCCCGTCCCTTATGCCGTCGTTAAACGCACCTATCCTTGTGCTGAGCTTGTTCATATTGCCCTGAGTTGCTAAAACTGCGTCTGTTGTGGTGCCAAGCTGCCAAGCCTCGCCGTACATCAGGATTTTCTCGCCGTTTTCAAGGGTATCAAGAGCGTCACGGATCTGATTCATCGTGTCAACATCGTGCAGACCCATTAGGTCAAAACGGAATCCGTCGATGTGGTATTCCTGCGCCCAGTACATAACGGAATCTACCATATATTTGCGGTACATCGCACGTTCAGAGGCTGTATCGTTGCCGCAGCCCGAGCCGTTTGAAAGACTGCCGTCCTCGTTGTGCCTGAAGTAATAGCCGGGAACTGTTTTGTCAAAGCAGCTCTCAGCAGCGTCAAAAACGTGGTTATATACAACGTCCATAACAACGCCTATGCCCGCCTTGTGCAAAGCCTGAATCATCGCCTTTGTTTCCCTGATTCTGACGTTGCCGTCATACGGGTCTGACGAATATGAGCCTTCAGGGACGTTGTAATTCACAGGGTCATAGCCCCAGTTGAACTGACTTTCATCACCGCTTGCCTCGTCAACCGAGCCGTAATCATAAAACGGGTTTATCTGAACATAATTTATGCCGAGATCCTTGAGGTAGTCAACGCAGGTTTTTATATTGCCCTCGCCGTTTAAGGTTGTGCCGGTTTCTGTGAAAGCAAGATATTTACCCCTGTTTTCTTCGCTGACGCCCGAGCTTGCGCTTGACGAGAAGTCCTTGACGTGAACCTCCCAGATAACGGCGTCTGTCTGCTTTGAAACACGGTCAAAGCTGTCGTTTTCCCATCCGTCGGGGTTTGTAAGGGATAAATCACACACCATTGAGCGCACGCCGTTGACGCCTGCCGCTTTGGCGTTTACATCGCCTGTTTCCTGCGTTTTGCCGTTTGCGGTCACTTCATATGTGTAATACACACCGGCAAGGTTGCCCTTTGCCGTAACGGACCACACGCCGTTTGTGCTGTCATAGTCCATTTCATGCTGTGCAAGCTCCTTTGCCCCGTCCTCAGTGTCGCTGCCGGTTGCATAAAGCCTGAGCTTAACGCTTTCAGCTGTCGGCGCCCACACCTTAAAGGTGGTGCTTTCTTTTGAATACACTGCACCGAGGTCGCCGCCGGAATAGGCGAGCGAATCAAGCCGGTCGTAGGTTTTATCGGAATTTATTTGTGCGTCGTTGTTCAACGCAGACGCAACAGGTGAAAAAGCAAGTATCATTGCAAGCACTCCAACCGTAAAAAATTTCTTAATCATATTATTCTCCATTCAGGGATCGGATAAACGCACCGGACAAGGCAACAATGCCTTAAACCCGCATAAAATCCGCAGAAATCCCCGAACAATACATTTTAAACAATAATAATTCTTCACAATTTATTTAATTTTAACATTTTTAAGTCACAATTATTTTCTTCACAAGAATTATTCCGTGGTCATAAAATAGAAAAAAGGGACTGTAAATTGTTATTATTGCACAAATTTGGAATTTACATTTTGTCAACATAACAACATTTTACAAAATCTGCCTTTTTACAAAAAAGGCTTGCGCTGTTCAAAATCAGAAACACCGAAATCGAAAGCGTTGCCATATTCGAACATTTGTTCTATAATTATATATGGAGAAATCACTGCACGCAGGCTTGGCTCAGCCTGAAAAACTTTATGAAAGCGAGGTGAAACTTTGGCTGATATAAGAGAACGATTCGTTGCAGCCGCAGCAGGCTACATCGGCTACGGCTGCAAGATATTCAACGATTACTTTGGTGCCGCATCAGGCACGGCTTGGTGCGCTGAATTCGTGAGCAAATGCGCATACGACGTCGGCGCGATTGGCAAATGCTTTGTCAAGACGGACGGAGCCGGTTCGGTGGCAAGAGAAGGCGTTGCCGCCGGTATGGGCAGATGGCTTGAGGGGCATAACAGTGTTCCTCAAGGCGGTGACGCAATATCGTTTTGCTGGAACGGCAAGGGCAGCTATATTGCCGAGGGTCACGACAGGTATTTTTCGGACCACGTTGCGATTGTCGAGTATGTCGCAAACGGCTATGTGCATACGATTGAGGGCAACGCAAACGGCACAAACACAGGCTCGACTGTCTGCCGCAAGGCCTATCCCCTTTACGACGGCAGAATCAACGGTTACTATCGCCCAAATTGGGCGCTTGCAGAAGCAGGCTATAACGGAGGAGATGATGAAATGAATTTTTCAAAGGGAGATAAAAACAACGGCGTGCTTGCGTATAAGTCACTTATACGCATCGCAAACAGCCTTGGAATCGTAAAATCGACTGTTGACACAACAAACAGCTTCGGAACAGGAACGCACAACGCAACCATAGAGATACAAAAAAAATACAAGCTTGAGATTGACGGCATAGCAGGAGTTAAAACAATAACTGCGCTTATCGGCGGTATTATGACGGCTCTTGCAAGCCTTAAAGCTTCAAAAGGCGACCGCAACACGGTGCTTACAGAGGCAGTAAACGCAATTAACAAACTCAAATCTTAAGAAAAGGGGCGATAAAATGAAAGAAAACGTAATCACGGGAATATTGTCCGTATTAATCGCAGGTGTGTCGGCTTATTTCAAAATCATTGCTGTTCCGCTTGTTGTCCTTGTTTCAGTAATGCTGCTTGATTATCTTAGCGGTATGACAGCGGCGTGGCTTGGACGTGAGCTGTCATGCAGGAAAGGTATTTCGGGAATAATCAAGAAAATCGGGTATCTCGTGCTTGTATGCGTGGGTATCGGAGTTGATTTTATCATTCGTTTCTGTCTTGAGCAAATCGGCGTTGCATTTGAAATCAAAATGCTTTTCGGGCTTATCGTGGTCATATGGTTGATTATCAACGAGCTTTTATCCATTATGGAAAATCTCAGCCGCATAGGTGTTCCTGTGCCTAAATGGCTTACAAAAATAATAGACAAGCTCAAAATTTCGGTTGAAAGCAAGGCTGACGACAACACAAAATAAGGTAAAACCAAACCCCTGATTCGGTCACGAATGGATCGGATCAGGGGTATTTTTATTGCTGTTATTTGCTGTATAAAATCTGAAAAATTGCGCAAGCTCCCGTATCACCTCACCCGACTTCTCGGCAAACGGATCGGCTACCGCAAAAACATGGGGCAGCTTTTTGCAAAAGTTGCGGTTAATCTCTTTGCCGCCGTATATCCAGCCCCCGCCGTGAATGTCGATGACAACCGGCAAAGGCTGAGCAGAGTTTTCAGGATAGCATATATCAAGCATATGCACACTCTGACCGCCTGAACGGTAAGGCACATCAAGCACCTCGCACACACCGCCGTCGGGAGTCTGCGAGGCTATTCTATTTTTATCAATAGCCGAGATTAATCCCCAATAAAGCCCGAGAAACGGTTTATAAATATTCATTCTTCACCGCCTGTAATAAAGCCCCTTTTTCGTTCTGAACGGTGCCGTCAATGACCCTGTCGAGCAGTGTTTCAAGCACATTTCCGATTTCTCTGCCCTGCTTCATTCCAACGGCAATAAGGTCGCCGCCGCTGACCGCAAGCTGTGAAACCGAGGTGCAGGTATTTTCATCAATAAGCCTTTTTGCAATTTTGGCGCACTTTTTTATATGCTCAAGTCTGCGCTGTCTGTCGGCTCCGTTCTGCGCAGAAATATCGGCACGGCGTATCTCGGTAAAAATCAGGAGCGTGTTGTCCCTGCCGATTTTTCTCATCAGGCGTTTTATTTCACTCTCGTCTGCATCGCACCCGACATCGTGATATTCTATCAGAATTCCGACCTTATCTATAAGCTTTGACGGCGCTTTAAGGCTCTTGAGTATTTCCCGGGCAATAACGGCGCTTAATTCTGCGTGAGATGAAAAATGCTGATTCCCGTCGTTATCAACCGTCACACACTGCGGCTTTGCAATATCGTGCAAAAGCATTGCAAGGCGCAAATCAAGACGGGGCGAAGCTGCGTCAAGCGCTCTTGCAGTGTGCGACAAAAGCGTTTGGGCATGATTCTTTCCCGTAAGGAAAAGCCGCTCACAGTCTGCAAGATTTGGGATAAACACGCTGAACACATCGCAGAATTCAAGCAGAAGCCTGCCTGCAAAATCGCCGCACACAAGCCTTGAAAGCTCCGCAAAAATACGCTCGGCGGCAATGTTTTTCAGAAGCTCTTTATTCTTGTGGATTGCCCTTGCGGTTTTCTCCTCTGTTTCAAAGCCGTAAACCGCCGCAAAGCGAAGCGCACGGATAATACGCAGTGCGTCCTCACTAAAACGCTTGTCGGGATTGCCGACACAGCGTATGATTTTGTTCTCTATATCGGCTATTCCGCCGAAAAGGTCAACTACACCCGTTTTGTCGTTGAAAGCCATTGCGTTTACGGTGAAGTCACGCCGCATTAAATCCTCATCAAGACTTACGCCGAAAACAACGCTTTCGGGTCGGCGGCAGTCGAGGTATTTGCCGTCTGTGCGGTACGAGGTGACCTCAATTTGTTCGCCGTATTTAATCACGGTCACGGTGCCGTGCTTTATCCCCGTATCAACTGTTTTGCAGTCTGCAAAGGCATTTTTTACGTCCTGCGGCAGAGCGTTTGTTGTTACATCAAAATCCTTCGGGTTGATGCCGAGCAGGCTGTCACGCACACAGCCGCCGACCGCAAAGGCTTCAAAGCCGTGCTTTTCAAGTCTGTCTATAACAAATTCAGAGCCGTGTGAAAGTTTGATTGTGCTGTTCATTTTATTACTGAAAATCGTTGTCGTCAAAGCCGAGTGAGCGCAGAATATTCTCACGGTTGCGCCAGTCCTCTTTGACCTTGACCCAAAGCCTTAAATTCACCTTGCAGTCAAAAAATCTCTCCATATCCTGTCTGGCGTAGCTGCCGACCTTTTTAAGCATACTGCCGCCCTTGCCTATGATAATTCCCTTATGGCTGTCACGCTCGCAGTAGATTGTAGCGTCAATATCAAGTATGCCGCTGTCCTCACGGGTTTTCATACGCTCAACCGCAACGGCTGTTCCGTGGGGAATTTCCTTGTCGAGCAGGCGCAAAAGCTTCTCTCTGATAATCTCGCCTGCAAGCACACGCTCGGGCTGGTCTGTAAGCGTGTCGTCATCAAAAAAGTGACCGCCCTCCATAGCAAGGTCTTTAAGCTCGTCCTTCAAGTCGCCAAGTCCGCTGCCCGTCTGAGCCGATACAGGCACAACTGCCGTGAAGTCACATTCCCTTGAGTATGCCGCAATAACGGCGATAATATCGTCCTTGTTTTTCAGCGTATCTGTTTTGTTAAGCGCAAGCACAATGGGCAAATCAAGCTTTTTTGCTTTTTCGATAAGCTCAAGCTCGGTGTCCCCCGGTGTTCTGTCACATTCGGCAACAAGCAAAACTGCGTCAACGCCTGCTACCGACTCGTTGACAGAACGGACCATATATTTGCCAAGCTCGGTTTTCGGCTTGTGCATACCCGGTGTGTCGATAAAGACAAGCTGGGTTTCGCCCTCGGTCAGAACGCCCATTATCCTGTTTCTGGTTGTCTGCGGCTTGTGCGACACTATCGCAATCTTCTGCCCCAGCAGCTTATTGAGTATTGAGCTTTTGCCGACATTCGGCCTGCCTATGATGGCGATAAACGCCGATTTTTCGTTCTGATTCATACTGTTCTCCTGTTGTTTGGTTGTTTGGTATTTTGTTTTATTTTTTTATATTTTCTTCCAAATTTCGTCTTGAATAAATTACACGGGCAATCGTAATTTGTTTGTATTCTTCATCTATATAATAAAACATAGTGTAATTACCGACAAAAATTCTCCTGTATTCTCTCTCAAGAGGTTTAATTGGGATATATACAAAATTCGCATATGGAAACTGAGTCAGCGATTCAGCTTTTTTTATCATTTCATCTGTCAATCGACTTGCCGCTTCGGGATTATTGAGCTGCACTTTTATATACTCAGCGATTTCAACAATATCTTGCAATGCATGCGGTAAGTAAGTTAAATCATACATCACCTTTCACCTGCTATTGCTTCTTTCACAGCCTTCAATACATCTTTTGAAGAATATCTGGTATCATTTATTTTCGCTTCTCTTTCGGCAGCTTGCAGCTTAAAATATACCTCACTGTCAAACTGCAAGTTTTCATATGCCTCCATACTTAACACTACCATATCACCATAACCATTTTTAGTCAAAAAAACAGGTTCAGAAGTTTCATGGACAAGCTTTGAAATTTCAGAAAAATTATTTCTTAAATCAGATACAGGTCTTATTTTATTCATACAAACACCTCCATTGATTTAATTTTATCATAATTATGATAAAAATTCAAGGAAAACAAAAACCGCTGCTCAGTGTGAACAGCGGTTATTTTGTTTCACTTTTTCTAAAAAATGATTTTGCGTTTTCAAACATCTTTTTCGGGCCTATCACAATAAACAGCATCGCTATGACAAGCGTAAGCACGAACAGCGTAAAGCGCTCAGGGCTTTCACAGTGAAAAACCACAATCTGCCACATCGTGTCCGGCTCCCACAGCAAAAAGCACGCAATCGCAACGGCAAAGCCTGATGCAACAAGCACCGCTCCGGCGGAAACATCCTTTGCTATTTCGATAAGCCTATGATATTTTGTTGAATAAAGGTTACAAACACGTTCAACAGCGGTGTTCACAAGCTCAAGGCTCATAACAAGCGCAATCACAATAAGCAGCAGTGACATTTTTATTGCTGAAAGGCGGTAGTAGCTTACAAAATACAGCAGATACGCCGCCACAACAATATGTATGCGCATATTACGCTCGTGGTTGATTGTATAAAGCACACCCTTGAAAGCGTATTTAAAGCCCCTTAAAAACTTCATAGCTTACCTGTCGGATCCTATAACATAGCTTGATGACGAGGGCAGACCGAGCTGGTCCATAACAAGCTCCTCTTTCTCTCTCATACGGATTCTCTCCATATTATCCTCGTGGTCATAGCCAAGCAGATGCAGAACGCTGTGTGCAGTAAGGTATCCGACCTCTCTTTGCAGGCTGTGGTCAAAGCGCTTTGCCTGCTCCATTGCCTTTTCCATTGAAATAACAACATCACCCAGAATCTGCGCTCCGGTTTCGGGGTCGATATCATACTTGCCGTCCTCGCCCATGCCGAAGGACAATACATCCGTAATGGAATCCTTGTCACGATACTGCTTGTTATACTCACGGATTTGCTCATTGTCAACAAATGTCACACTGATTTCGGCACTGCCCTTGAACTCCTCAAGACGCAGAACAGCATTGCAGCAGCGACGGACTAACATTCTCAGTCCTGTCGGAATTTTTACTGCCTTTTGTTTGTTTGTGATAATTACTCTGATCTTATCCATTTATTTACCTCTCTTTGCCTCTTCGATTTTCTCGTAGGCTTTAATTATGTCTTGCACAAGACGATGCCGCACAACATCCTTTTCGCTGAAGGTTATGCTTGCAATGTCCTCTATTCCGCTTAAAATTCTTACACTCTCGCGCAGTCCCGATTTAACCCCGTGCGGCAGGTCGATTTGTGTTACGTCACCGGTGATTACCATTTTTGAGTTAAAGCCGAGTCGGGTAAGGAACATTTTCATCTGCTCGCCCGTGGTGTTCTGCGCCTCGTCAAGAATAATAAAGCTGTCGTCAAGTGTTCGTCCTCTCATATACGCCAGAGGTGCAACCTCAATATTGCCCCGTTCAACATATTTCTGGTATGTTTCGGCACCGAGCATATCAAAAAGTGCATCGTAAAGCGGCCGCAGATACGGGTCAACCTTGCTCTGCAGATCGCCCGGCAGAAAGCCGAGCTTCTCCCCTGCCTCAACAGCAGGTCTTGTCAGAATAATGCGGTTAACCTGACGTGAACGGAACGCCGTAACGGCAAGGGCAACCGCAAGATACGTTTTGCCTGTGCCGGCAGGACCGATGCCAAAGGTAATCGTATTTTCCTTGATTGCATTGCAATAGCGCTTCTGGCCGATTGTTTTCGGCTTTACAGGCTTGCCCTTTGAGGTGATGCAAACGCAGTCGCCGGCAAGCTGTTCGATTTTTTCCTCGCTGCCGTCATTTACAAGAGCCATGCAATAGCGCACATTCTGCTCGCTGAGGGTTTCTCCCCTGTTGATAAGCGACAGCAGACTGTCGATAACCTTTGACGCCTTCATAAGATTTTCCGGCTCGCCCGAAATTTTTATATCGGAGCCGCGATTCACCACAGAAACAGCATACTCGTTTTCAATCAGCTTTATATTTTCGTCAAAGCTGCCGAACAAAGCCACAGCATGCTCCATTCTGTCCACATTTACGATTTGCTCCAGAACACTTCACCCTCAATTTTATACTAAACAACGCCCAAGCCTTACCTGAACGCTGTTTTGTGTCAAAAGTAAAAAACTATGAGAAATTCACAATATAAACCAATACTTCTCCGATTATCTGTTATTATACCACAGTTTTTTTGCAATGTCATTATTTTTTCTATATTTTTGTACTCTAAAGAAAATTTTGTTTATTACCGCTAAATACGCTGATGATATTTTGTGCAATATTTTATAATATTGCTATTTCTGAAAAAAATCCGGCTGTACCATGTCGATATGACGACATCAGCACAACCGGTTTTATAATGTCATTTCAAAAGCAATATCCACTCGTTCAAAGTGAACTACTTAATAAATATAAGATGTTCTTAAAAAACAGCATCTTCATTTTATTATAGTTTCCGAATGTTGTTTTCTATCTGCTTTATCACCTTGATAAACACATCGTCGTTTTTTCCGGTAGGGTCAGGCAGTCCCCAGTTATCATCAAAGGCTCTGCCGATATACGGACAGCCGACATCACAGCCCATTGAGATCACAATATCCAGCGCAGGTATTTTATCAAAGGTTTTACTGTACTGTGTCTGCTCCATATCAATCCCGTAAAGCTGTTTCATAAGCCTGACAGCGTCCTGATTGATTTGCGGCTTTGTTTCAGTTCCGGCAGAGTAAAAATCATATTTATCACCGACAAGGTGTTTGCCGAGAGCTTCTGCAATCTGACTGCGACACGAGTTGTGCACGCAGATAAAAGCAACCTTTTTCTTCATATCAACCCCCAAACTTTTCAAGTATTTTTTCTACATCAGCCGGCTTCAGCACTTTGCCCTGTGACACAACCTTTTCATTTACAACAAGTGCCGGCATACTCATAACACCGTACTCCATAACTTTCTGCATATCGGTGATATACTCCACTTCCACAGACAAACCCATTGCTTTAACTGCTTCTTTGGCATTTTCATATTGCTCGTGGCAGGATTTGCACCCTGCACCCAATACTTTTATGCAGCAAATACCGTCTTTTACATCACAGCAACAATCACTTGTGATTTCGCTTTCGTCGCTTGAAGAGCAGCCGCAGCTGCAGACACAATCAGGGGCTTTCTTTTCTTCCTTTTTCTTACCAAAGTTAAACAATGACATAATAAACTACCTCCGTATGTTATATTAAAATATATTGTATAGCGTTGAAGAAATAACCGACAACAATAATACCAACAGTACATATTGCAATGAAGATACCGATCAGCTTCGGCTTTACCGCTTTGCGCAGCATAATCATTGACGGCAATGAAAGCGTTGTAACTGCCATCATAAAAGACAGCACCACGCCGAGCAATGCGCCTTTTGCAAGCAGAGCCTCGGCAATCGGTATTGTGCCGAATATATCAGCATACATAGGAACGCCGGCAACAGTTGCCAGAATAACACCGAATGGGTTGTTATCGCCGAGCAGCGCAACAATGAAATCTTCGGGAATCCAGTTATGAATAATTGCTCCGATGCCTACACCGATCAAGACATAGGGGGCAACCTTCTTAGCAGTTGAAACCACCTGCTCCCACGCATATTTCAAACGGTCTTTGAAATGCAATTCCTCCTGTGGAATATCAATCGACCGACCGTTACGTATATATTCTTCAACCTGATTTTCAAGGTGAAGTTTTTCAATCAGCGTACCGCCTGCAACCGCAATTACAAGGCCAAGCACAACATAGATAACGGCTACCTTCCAGCCGAAAATACTCATCAGCAGTACAAGGCTCCCGAGGTCAACCATCGGAGAGGAGATGAGGAAAGAGAATGTAACCCCAAGCGGAAGTCCTGCACTTGTAAATCCGATAAACAGCGGGATAGATGAGCAAGAGCAGAACGGAGTTACTGTTCCGAGCAATGCGGCGATTATGTTTGCCCATATCCCGTGAAATCTTCCGAGTATCTTCTTTGTCCTCTCGGGCGGGAAGTAACTTTGAATATATGAGATAAACAAAATCAAAATTCCCAAGAGAACCATTATTTTAACGGTATCGTAGATAAAGAACTGAACACTGCCGCCGATCCTGTCTGCCGTGTCTAAGCCACAGGCATTCAGAACTGTACTTATAAGCCTGTTCAGCCACCCCATACCGAGGATTTCGCTTTGAATGAAATCCCAAACGGATTTTATCGCTTCCATATAAAGCCCCTTTCATATAGTTAAATTGAAATATATCTATGTAATGAGGATGCAATAAGCCGTGAGGAAAAACAATTGATATATCAATCTTCACATCACGACTTATCTTCACATTTCACATCAATAGTTGTCAGTGCCTTCAGACAGTTTACTGCATATTCTGCTCCGTCGCAAGAAATCGAATAGTGTGTCCATTTGCCCTCTTTGCGACCGACAACAATGCCGGAATCACAAAGAATTTTCATATGATGCGACAGTGTAGGCTGTGTTATATTGATTTCTTCAAGCAATTTGCAGGCGCATTTCTCGCCGCTTTGAAGCATTTTTATTATTCGTATGCGGTTTTCATCGCAGAACGCCTTGAAAATCAAAGCGGTTTTTCTCTCATCTAAATTCAAGCAGACAGCCTCCAATAGATAAATTTCTATATGACATTATAGCTCTCACATAGATATTTGTCAATGGGTTATTAAAAAAGAGGAGCTTCGTTAAAAGCTCCTCCCGGAAAATTCTATTCAGCTTCCTGCACTTTCATAACACTTGACGCCCTTATTCCAGATAAGGATGCCTATTGTCATAAGCACAATGGCGGCTATAACCGTTCCGCCGAGATTGAACAGCGGATTTTCGCCGGTTAAGAAATAGCTCGCAGGATAAAATGCCGTAAACGCAAACGGAATGATATATGTAATCACATTGCGGATAACGTCGTTATAAATTGAAGTCGGATACTTTGCAAAATCGTTCATCAGGTAAAAAACGTGGATTATGTGTCCGCTGCGTTTCGTCCAGAACGCAAGAGAAGCTGTAATCGTTTTTATACCGGTATATATGAGCGTTGCAAACGGCAGGATAAGAAAAAACAGAAGAACGTTCATAACGCTCCACTGAATCGACACCTTGCCTATCGTTACGGCGATAAGCGCAATACCGACAATAAATTCACCTGCGGCGTCAACGCAGAACTTTTCAACCAGCACCGTGAGCAGCGGATTTAGCGGCCTTGTGAGGTACTTGTCAAAATCGCCCTTTGCAACAAGCCAGTAGCCGACGCTCCACAGATTGTCAAAGAACAGATGGTCAATCGCCTTAGGCAGCAGAGAAAAGCCGTAGATAAAGATTATTTCGTCATAGCTCCAGCCGTGAAGTGCCGGAATACCGCTGAAGATTATCCACAAGAACAGGATATTGATTGTCTGATACACTATAAAGCCGAACATTCCCGTAAGGAAGTCCACCTTATATTCCATAAGCTTTTTCAGATCCTGCGCTATGAATATGCGGTGCATTCTGGCCATTCTTTTTATATATTTCAGCATATCATCAACCTCCCTGCACGCAAAGGCGCTTTGTCGCAAGGCGCCAGATAAGCTTGCTCAGTCCCCAGAAGAACACGAGCCAGAAAACCTGAAGCGACACGCTCCATATAATAGTCGGCGCATCATAAAGACCCATATAAAGCATAACGGGGGTGTAGCTTAACGATGCAAACGGCAGAACTGAAAGCACAGTCTTAAGCACCGGCGGCATAAACGCAAGCGGAATCTTTGAGCCCGACAAAAAGCTTATCACCGCATCCTTCAGCACGCTTGAACCCCAGAGATTCTTGAGAAAAAACGCCAGAAAGCCGTAGCATACGTTAGAGTAAAACGAAACAAGATAAGCTAAAATAAGGCTTACCATAAACAGTGCAAAGTTCGGCAGGCTGAACATCACCGCACCGGTGACGAAAAATTTGTATAGCTCCACGCCGATGCACATCGGCACAAGCACAATGCCGGCCACTACCACACGGCTGCCAAGTTCGTGAAACAAAAAATACATATCAAAGTTTACCGGCTTTATCATTCGCATAACTATTGAGCCGTCACGGATTTCCTCGCCGATATTAATTGCTCCGTCGCTGTATGTCAGAAAGCTTGCCATAAACGATATAAACAGATAAACCGTCATATCCGTCATCGAAAAGCCCATAAAGGTCGAGCTGTCGGAGCTTTCAAAAACCGCAAGCCACACAAAGTACATTACAAAGCATGAGAGCATTTCGCCCAGCAGATGAAAGAAGAAGTTAAAGCGATACGCCATCATCTCCTGAATGCCCGCCTTTGAAAACGGCAGATAAATTCTTAAAAATCTACGCATCCGCCGTCACCTCTTTTTTATAAAGGCGTCGGATAATTTCCTCAATATCGGCGTCCCTCACGCTTATGTCGTTTACTTGGACGGTTGAAAGCGTGTAGGAGAGCATATCGCCCACCGGCACCGCATCGCTGTTGAAGCGGACAGCCACCTTGCATGCATCCTTTTTTACGCTAATATCATCGTCCGACAGTTTAAAGTGCGGCTTGTACTCAAGCTTTTCAAGGTTGTTTTCGTCACGAAGCTCAAAGTGCAGCTCCCTGCTCTGACCGTAATTTGACTTAAGCTCGTCAACCGTTCCGTCAAACACGTTCTTGCCCTTGTCAATCATTACGATACGCTTTGACAAAAGCTCAATATCGCTCAGGTCGTGGGTTGTGAGGATAACGGTAGTCTGCTCCTCTTCGTTTATCTGTGCTATGGCTCGTCTGATATTGTCCTTGACAACAACGTCGAGTCCAATGGTCGGCTCGTCAAGGAACAAAACCTTTGGACTGTGCAGCAATGATGCGGCTATATCCGCTCTCATTCGCTGACCGAGCGACAGAGTGCGAACAGGACTTTTGATAAAGTCCTGCAAATCAAGAACCTCGTTTAGCAGATCCATTTTCTTTTTGTATGCGCTGTCCTCCACCTCGTATATCTCTTTCAGAACCGCATAGGTTTCGCAAAGCGGAAGATCCCACCAAAGCTGGGTGCGCTGACCGAAAACAACACCGATTTCCTTGACATAGCTTTTTCTGTCCTTCTGCGGATTTCTGCCGTCAATGGTACAGGCACCGGCGGTCGGTGTGAGAATACCCGTGAGCATTTTGATAACCGTTGATTTTCCTGCGCCGTTCGGACCGATAAAGCCGAGTATTTCACCCTTCGGCACATGGAATGAAATATCATCAACAGCCACAACCTTCTCTGTTTTCGGCTTGAACAGTGACTTTACGCTGCCGAGCAGACCCGGCTGCTTTATAGTCTTTTTAAATTCTTTTCTTATGCTGTCAACATAAATCATTTGTTCTCACCTTTCCTTTCAGCCGCATTTTTACATTTGCAAGCTTGCTTGTTCGTAAAAACACGACACAATGATAGCACACCGAAAAGCAATTATCTGCAAGCTCGGGTTTGCACACGTGTAAATCGTGGTTGCATTTTTTCGGTATGCGGCAGTTTTTTTGCAAACTGTTTTCGGGAAATTGCCGCGGTAAGAATACGGTAAAAGCTGTGTATTAAAGACACGGCTCAAGGCTTAAGGAAATACTGATTAAATCGTTTTTGCATATTTCGCCGTCAGATTTTTCGTCAGGTTGGACAAATAAACCGCAGTAATACTGTCGCATTACGAGGATTTTTTGGTCAGGCTGACGGAAAATATGCAAGCAAGATGCACAAACAGCTTCCAGCGTGATTTATTCAGTGTTTCCTTAAATCTCAGGGACTGAATTATCGGCTGACAACGACCCCGCCGACAGCTCAGGAATGAGGCTGAAAATATGAGTACTTTACTTTGCCTGCGCAAAAATTGCAAACGCAACCGTATATTGACATAAGCCTTTGCACAGCTTAACCGCATTTTAAATAATACTACAAATTATTTTAACATTCAACAAAATTTGTTAAACAAGTAAAAGTTATGCAGAGAAAGCCGGAATCCATAGCTTTATGTTCAGCAAAAAACTGATACTTATTGATATCAATTAGTATCAACCGAACAAATTTTGACTTAAAAAAAGACTGAAGTGCTTGTAAAGTCAATGCATTTCAGTCTTTTTCATCATTTTAAATTCAAAGCTCTGTTTATGCCTTTTCCGGCTCGGGGTAGTCAACGCCGAAGGTTTCGGCTGTTACGCTCTTAATAACCTGCGGGTCAAGCGGCTTGTCGGCGTAGTCCGTGTCGCACTCGGCAATCTCGTTTACAACGTCCATACCGTCAATAATTTTGCCGAAGGCTGCGTACTGACCGTCAAGGTGCGGCGCTTTCTTGTGCATAATAAAGAACTGTGAGCCTGCGCTGTCTGCCATCATTGACCTTGCCATCGACAGCACTCCCTCGGTGTGCTTCAAATCGTTTTTAAATCCGTTTGTGCTGAACTCACCCTTAATGCTGTAACCCGGTCCGCCTGTGCCTGTACCTTTGGGACAGCCGCCCTGAATCATAAAGCCGTATATTACACGGTGGAAGGTAAGGCCGTTGTAAAAGCCTTTGTTTACAAGACTCAAAAAGTTGTTGACCGTATTCGGTGCAATTTCGGGATAAAGCTCCGCCTTAAAGGTTTTGCCGTTTTCCATTGTAAAAGTAACTACAGGATTTTGTGACATATGAATCGCCCTTTCTTATTTAGGGAAACACTGATTAAATCGTTTGTGCATATTGCGCCGTCAGATTTTTCGTCAGGTTGGACAAACAAACCGCAGTAATGCTGTCGCATTACGAGGATTTTTTGGTCAGGCTGACGGAAAATATGCAAGCAAGATGTGCAAACAGCTTTTAAGCGTGATTTATTCAGTGTTTCCTTAGTATTATATGAATATTATACGTATATAGCAATATTGTCAAGCGGAAGTTATATCATTCAATCGACTTCAGCGACTCGACCATATCAATCTTCTTCATTTTGAAATACATAAAGAAGTTGACAATTATCGCAAACAGGAATGTAAGTCCCAGTGCATACAAAAAGCTCTGCGGCATTATATCTCTGCCGAACATCACGATATCGACCTCAACCGTGTGCACGATAAAGCTTGTCAGGAACACGCCGAGCACAAGCCCTGCCAAAGCCCCGATGACGGTGAGCACAACATTTTCACGGTAGATATATCCGCTGACCTCACGGTTATAGAAGCCGAGGACCTTTATTGTCGCAATCTCTCTTGCTCTTTCGGCGATGTTGATGTTTGTCAGGTTGTAAAGCACAACAAACGCAAGCGCCGCCGCACAGACGATAAGCACACACACTACCGAATTCAGCGTTGTCAGCATTTTTCTGAAGTTTTCAATGCCTGTATCGGTGTAGTTTGCGGCGACAATTTCGTCGTTTTTAAGCAGCTCCTGAGCAAGAGCGTTGCGCTCGTCCTCGTCACCGTAATCAAAGCTTGTGTCTATCATATTGTAGCTTACGTCCTCGCCGAAGCATTCGTTGTAATATTCCGGCGTAATATAGATATAGCTGTAAAGATAGTTTTCGCAGATTGATGACAGCTTAAGCTTAACCACCTTATCGTCGATATCCTTTATTTCAAATTCATCGCCGATTTTAAGTCCCATATTATCCGCAAGCTTTTCGCTCATAACACAGCCGCCGTCCACAAGCTCAATATCCTCGCCCGTCTTTCTGCTGTGCAGATCTATTGTTGCACGAAGTCTGTCGGGTTCTGACGGAACGACAAGATATGTGTCGCCGTATGTCGCATCGCTGCGGTTATCAAAAACCGTAACCTGGTTCTGATAAACGGGCATCGAGTTTTTCACGCTGTACTGAGTTGTCAGCTCCTCTATAAACTTATCGGCGTCATCGCCTGTTTTGCTTTCGGAAAATACTATACTCAGATTATATCGGCATATTTCGCCGAACTGCTTGTCAACGATTCCGCCGACTGCATCCATAAGACCGAAAGCCGCCACAATAAGCGCCGTACAGCCTGCAACGCCGAGAACGGTCATAAAGAACCTTGCCTTGTATCTGAACAGATTTCTCGTTGTCACCTTCGAGGTGAATTTCATTCTGCTCCAGATAAAGCCTATGCGTTCAAGCAGATTTCGCTTGCCTGCCTTTGGTGTTTTGGGGCGCATAAGACTTGCCGGAGTGCGCTTTAGCTCACTGCGGCAGGTGAACCACGATACCATCGCCGTACAAAGCACAGAAACGGCAAATCCGCCGAGAATAAATCCCCACGGTATTACAGAATCCATATTCTTGATGTGATATAACATAGCGTAGGCATAGAAGATAATATTCGGCAGTGAAACACAGCCCAGTACACAGCCTGCGGCACAGCCGACAACGCCTGCAACAGTTGAATATATGACATATTTTGAGATTATCGTGCCGTTAGCATAGCCGAGCGCCTTGAACATACCGATTTCTGTTCTGCGTTCCTCGACCATTCTTGTCATAGTCGTAACACAGACAAGAACCGCAACCAGCAGGAAGAAAACAGGGAAAACGGTCGCAACCGCATCAACACGACCTGCGTTATCCTGATATTCAGCGTAACCGGGGCTGTCATCTCTTGTTGTGACAAATGACTTTATATCGTCGAACTGCTCAAGCTGCTTTTGTGCGTCGGCAATGTTCTGCTTTTCCTGCATAAACTTTGCGTCGGCGGCGGCTTTGCCGCTTTGATACTGCTGCATTGCGATATCAATCTGAGCCTTTGTACCGGCAATCAGAGCTTTATTGCCTGACGGCAAAACCTGCTTTTCATACTGAGTCTGCAATTGCTGTATCTGCTTATATACGCTCTCAAGCTCGCCGTCGGTTTTTGCCATTGCGTCCTTAAGCTCTTCTATGCCGTCGGCAACCTCCTGCCGTTTCGGCTCTATTTCGTTTTTGTCAAACACATCAAGACGCTCGTCACACACGGTTTCAAGCCGCTGTGTGAGTGAGTCGATTTCGCTGTTATATTCATCGCTGTAAGGATATCCGCCGCTTGCCGAATAGTCCGACACAAGATAAAGCTCGGTGTAGCGCTCGCTTGTAAAGTCCTGCGGCAGGATCATCATATAATAGGATATTGTGCCGTTGCCGACGGTTGTGTTGCCCTTTTGAAACGAGATATAAAGCGGCGACTTGACCTTGCCGACAACCGTGAATTCACTACATTTGAGCGGAATTTCCTCTTTTTCGCCGGTTGTGCGTGACACAACCGTATTTTCAAGCGTTATCTTTGAGCCGATTTCAATCGGGTTGGCATACGATGCATTCTCAACCACGATTTCGCCCGAATTCTGCGGCAGTCTGCCCTCTTCAAGCACGGGAACGTTGATTTTGTCGTCCTCTCCGAGGCTGTGAATCCTGACAACGCTTTTCTTACTGCCGTCGCTCATAACCGCATCGGTAAAATACCCTGTCTGAAGCTGTGCAACACCCTGAGTTTTTTCAATCTCGGCAACATCGTCATCGTCAAAGCCGACGCTTGACACAAGGCGCACGTCCATCATATTCTGCTCGCTTGCATAATTGACAAGCGTGTTTATCATTGACGGGCCTGCCGCCTTAACGCCGACAAAAAATCCAACGCCCAGTCCGATGATTGCAAGGATAGATAAGAATCTCGCCTTTGTATCCCATATTTCCCGGACAATATTTTTAAATACAGAGCCTTTCAAGTTAATCACTCACTTTCAGAAATGCCGAAAATCACCACTCGATATCTTCGACCGACACCGGATTGCGATTGATTTCATTGCTTGTTATCTTTCCGCTTTTCATTTTTATAACTCTGTCTGCCATCGGCGTTATCGCCGAGTTATGCGTAATCAGCACAACCGTCATACCGTCGTTGCGGCATTTGTCCTGCAAGAGCTTCAGAATCGTTTTGCCTGTGTTGTAGTCGAGCGCACCGGTCGGTTCGTCACAAAGCAGAAGCTTCGGACGCTTTGCAAGTGCTCTGGCGATTGACACTCTCTGCTGTTCGCCGCCCGAAAGCTGAGCCGGAAAATTGTCAACACGCTCCTCAAGGCCCACGCTTTCAAGAGCCGTCAGAGCGTCCATTGGGTCGTTGCAAATCTGCGCAGCAAGCTCGACATTTTCTTTTGCCGTAAGATTCGGCACAAGGTTGTAGAACTGAAAAACAAAGCCGATATCAAAACGGCGATAGGCGATAAGCTCCTTGCCCTTGAGTGCGGTAATATCACGCCCGGCAACGGTCACTGTGCCGCTGCTTGCGCTGTCCATACCGCCGAGAATATTAAGCACTGTTGTTTTGCCTGCTCCGCTTGAGCCGACAACAACAGCGAACTCACCCTCGTTAATCTCAAAGCTGACGCCGTCAAGGGCATTGATGCTGACCTCGCCCATTTTATAAATCTTTTTTACGTTTTCAAATTTCACAAGCTGCGGCATAACTATACATCTCCTTAAGCAAACAGTTATTTTGTCTTGAATCGGCACTTTTTGAAGTTTATATAATAATTATATCATATTTTGGAGTTTATTGGTGGCTAAATTGTTAAAAAACACACAGACGAAAGGACAGTAAGCAAGTTGCTGATAATTATTCAGCCTTTTATAGGTCAGTTTTGTTTGCGAAATTGAAAAACAAAAAAGCTGTGCGAAAATGCACAGCTCATAAAAGTATGTTTTAAGTTGTCGGATTACGGCTCTTGCGAGAGTGGAGAGTTGAGAGTGGAGAGTTGAAGTAAAGGTTATCGCAGCTTCGCTGCGCTTTGAATCAAAAAAATCATTACCGGTATTCTTTGAAATCGGAGCCGCTTGCGGCGACAACCACAACTCTTCTCTTTTCTCGCTTCTTTCTTCACTTCGGCTCCGCCGCGCCTATCACTGTCTTGTCAGCATATTCTGTTCAAGATACTCGTCATAGCTCTGGGTGATATCCTGTATTCCCTGCGGCTTGATGAAAATAATTCTGTTGGCAACCGTTGAAATGAACTCGTGGTCGTGCGACGAGAAAAGCACTATGCCCTTGAAGTTTTTGAGTCCGTTGTTGACGGCTGTTATCGACTCAAGGTCAAGGTGGTTTGTCGGCTGGTCAAGCACAAGCACGTTTGAGCCGAACATCATCATTCTGGCGAGCATACACCTTACCTTTTCACCGCCGGAGAGAACCTTGACGGGCTTGAACACGTCTTCGCCCGAGAATAACATTCTGCCGAGGAAGCCGCGCAGATATGTTTCTGTTCTGTCGTTGCTCTGATTGTATTCGCCGAGCCATTCGAGAATACTCTTGTCACAGCCTTCAAAATATGAGGTGTTGTCAAGCGGAAAGTACGACTGGCTTGTGCTTACGCCCCATTTGAAGCTGCCCTCATCGGGTTCAAGATTTCCCATAAGAATTTCAAACAGCGTTGTAATTGCAATTTCGTTTTCGCTGAGGAACGCAATCTTGTTGCCCTTTTCCACACGGAAAGAAACATTGTCAAGCACCTTGACGCCGTCAACCGTTTTTGAAAGTCCCTCAACGGTCAGGATTTCCTTGCCGACCTCTCTGTCCTGAGTAAAGCCGACAAACGGATAACGGCGGCTTGACGCCGGCATTTCAGCAACTGACAGCTTTTCAAGCAGCTTTTTTCTTGAGGTTGCCTGCTTTGACTTTGACTTATTCGCCGAGAAACGCTGAATAAAGCTTTGCAGCTCTTTTATCTTTTCCTCTGCCTTTTTGTTCTGCTGTTTCACCATCGCCTGCATCATCTGGCTTGATTCATACCAGAACTCATAGTTGCCGACATACATCTTGATTTTGGTGTAGTCAACGTCAACAATGTGAGTGCATACGGTGTTAAGAAAATGTCTGTCGTGGCTGACAACAATAACCGTGCCCTCATAATCAAGCAGGAAGTCCTCAAGCCAGTTTATCGCCATAACGTCGAGGTTGTTTGTCGGCTCGTCCAGCAGGATAATATCAGGATTGCCGAAAAGCGCCTGGGCAAGCAGAACCTTGACCTTTTCGTTACCTGTGAGCGAGCTCATCTGTGAATAGAGCAGGCTTTCGTCAAGACCCAGACCCTGTATAAGCTTTGATGCATCGCTTTCTGCCTCCCAGCCGTCAAGCTCGGCAAATTCCGCCTCAAGCTCAGAGGCACGCAGTCCGTCCTCGTCGCTGAAGTCGGGCTTTGCATAGATCTCGTCCTTTTCTTTCATAATATCGTACAGCTTTTTATTGCCGTAGATTACCGTATCAAGCACAGTGTGGGAGTCAAACGCAAAATGGTCCTGCTTGAGCACAGACATTCTGACGTTTTCAGGTATTGTGATTTCGCCCTTTGTGGTTTCAAGCTCGCCCGAGAGGAGCTTTAAAAAGGTTGATTTACCGGCTCCGTTTGCGCCTATAATGCCGTAGCAGTTGCCCGGCGTGAATTTGAGATTTACGTCAGTAAACAGCGGCTGACCGCTGAAGCTTAAGCTGACATCGGTTACAGTTATCATATTTTTCTTCCTTTCCTTTGACAATATTCTTCTTATTTACTTCTGTGCAGCCATTTGAAAAGCCTGCTGATAAAAGTCCTGCTTCTTATCACAAAGGCGCGAATCCAGTAAAAATTGCACCATAAATGAACATATACTTTATATCCCTTGTTATCTGTCGAGTAGGTTTTTCCGTCACGGACAAAGCCTGTGAGAACGCCGATTATCTGCTCGTCGGTAACGCCGAATTCACGGCGATATCGGTTGTCGCCGCAGATTACATAGTCATTCTGCCGAACCTTGAGTATCCTGTGCAGAACATACTGTCCGCTTGGGCGTTTATAAAGCGGCACATCGTATTTTTTCAGCCTGCCCTTCGGCTTTTCTATGATTATCAGATCACGCCTCTGGCGCAAAAGCGGCATCATACTGTCGCCGACATTTGTATAGACTAACCTGCCGTTTTTTTCAAGCTCCTGCTCAAATGTGCTATTCATCAAGCGCACCTATTCTTTTTAGTGTGTCAAGCACCATTTTAACATCATCCTCAACAACCGTTCTGTCTGCGTCATATTTTGCCAGCACGTTATCAACGATTTTCTCCTGTGTTGTTTCAGCCTTAAGCTGTTCAACAATGAACGCCGCCGTCTTGTTGCTGCGGACAAGTCCGCTGAAATCGGCACCGGTTGAAACCATTATCTGCTCACCGTCAGAATTGTATGTGACAAAACTGTTCTTAAGCTTCATATTATTCCCTCATTTCATTGCTTCATAAGCTGCCTGCGCCGCTGTAATGTTCATATTGCAGCCAAGACGGTAGAGTGAAACGGAGTTTGCAAGGCTGTCGATAAGCTGCAGAGTCTTTGCCGTTTTCTGCACATCGGCAGGTCTGTGAGTCTGCTGAACAAGCATTGGCAGTGCAGTGCGCTTGTCAATGCTTGCGATTCGGTTTTCCTGCGCTCTTGCCAATATGCAAATAGCCTTGAGCGGCGCTGAAATATTGCGGCCAAGACGGTGCTTGCCGTTCCACGGCGTGCCGTAAACCGTTGCGATGCCGTTTTGTATGCGGATAAGCGGCTTGTCGTCATTTATCATAACGGCACGCTCACCGAAAACCCTGCGCCACAGTGCCGTGTGGGTTGATTTTCCTGTTCCGCTTTTTGCGGTAAAAAGGTAGCCCTCGCCGTCAAGCGCAATTGCCGAGCCGTGAAACAGTATGCAGTCGCTCTCTACCATATTATCCGCTATTTTGCGATAAAGTGCAAGTGTTTCGAGATAATCATCGGAAAAATCCTGCGGCTTTCTGCCCTCGGCAAGCGCTTCACGGTCTGATTTTTCACGTTCAAATGCAATATCACGCATTGTTGACGTCACAAAAAAGTCAGCCTCACCGTCAAAGGCATATTCACGGCAAAGCGTATGCACCGCTTCATACAGGGAATTGATGCTGATTATCTTATCGGCTATTTTATATGTTCTTGTAATCAAAAGTAATCACCTGCCAGACTGCCATGTTATAATACCGGCTGAAACATTGGTACTATTTTATTATGTTTTAGTCTCTGCCGTCAAGTCAGCTGTTAAAAAAACACGGCAGACGGATAAACCGCCTGCCGCCATGCTTATTGAATTGCTGTAAGAATTATTCTTCCGGACCGCCCTCAAGATCGGGTTGTTGATGTCTAAGTCACCGGGATTACTTGTTGTAATAACATCCTCGGTGTCAAAGAGAACAAGCTCCATCTCTGCCGGCTCGTAAATATCCTTTTTTATCATTTTTCTTCTCTCCCTTGGTTTACTGAATAGGATTGTTAAAACTGCCCTTTGCTACATCAGTGTAAATAACGCTTTGCTCTCCTGTGCTCTTATTCTGAATAATCATATAGCCTCTTGCGCAAACAACCATATCCTTATATGTGCCAACGCTTGCGTTCAATTTTACAAGACCGCGAAGCGATGTAGAGGTTGCCTTATACTGCTTAACCTTGCTCATCGGCTGATTGTTATCGTCAAGCTTCAGATTTGCATCAGCATCACCGTTTACAAACAGGCTCAGGCTTGTGCCGTACAGTACGCCATGCTCAACAACCTTGTATGTGCCGTTAACTTGCTCAGTCATCAGGTTGCTGTCATTTTTACTCCATCCGCCTGCAATACTACCTACAACATAGTACTTTATCGCTTTAGTAGGCTCAACAGGCTTTTCTTCGCCGGCTGCATTCACCCATATCTTTGCCGAGCAGTCATAATAGTTATACTCGCCATCCGGGTAATTCATGGTATCGGTCTGTGTTCCGCTGTTGTTGTTGAAAATAACCTTGTCGCAAGCCTTTGTAGATACATAGCTGAAAATGCCGTTGCCCTCGTCTGTCATTGCCGTGACCGGCCAAGCTTTGTCATCGCCGCCGTTAACCCATGAATATCAATAAACAGCCGACCAGTTATCGGTGTTTTTGAAATAGACTGTTGTGCCGCTCGGTGCTGCACTTGTGGTAACCGTACCAACGCAAATGCAGCTTACAAGCAGCATGATTACAACACTATGTTTGCAAGTTTTTTTAATGATTTGCTCATTTTTTGGTGTCCTCCTCTTTAAAAACATATTATCGTACTATTGTACATAAAATATGTACAATGTTTTAAAAAAATTGTAAATTCCTTTTTAAAAAATAGACGCTGATAGTGCAAAAATTAGTTCACAAACTTTATTTATCTTTTTTATAAAAAATGACGGAAGCATCGGTGCGCTTCCGTCAGTGAAATAATTCTTATTAAAATTCAGTTGATAATACGGCTTTAAGGTCGCCTGTCGGCTGCTGTCTGTAAACAACGATTTCCTCGCCCGTTTCGCAGTCCGTTGTTATCGCAACAATCTTACATTCGCTGCCGTCTGCTCTGCGTGCAGTTTCGCCGACAACAGGCTTTTGGGGCGTCGGTGTCGGTTCCTGCTCCTGTTCCTGCGCCTGTTCAACAGATTGATTTGCGCTTTCACCGTTGTATTCAATCCTGAAGTCGCCGTTATTGAGCACAAGGATTCTTGCACTGTTGGCAGGAATGTTTATCTCTACATAGCCGGAAGCCGCAAAGCTTTCGTTGTCATTTAGCACATCTGTAAGAGTGCTGTAGCCGCCGTCGACATTAAATCCGATTTTTTCGTCATGGTCGCACAGGTTAAATGCAACATAAACAGTCTGCCCCTCCGCTCGGCGGCAGAACACAAGCTGCTCGTTTTTGATGACTGTGTTTTCAAAGCTTCCGTCCTTTATTGCAGGCAGAGCACGGCGGATGTAGCCGAGCTTTGAAATATAATCGCACAGCTCGTTATCCGCATTCGGAATATTGTTCAAATCAAGGCAGGGTCTTAAAACATCATCGTTGTTCCATGTGCGCTGACCCTCTATTCCCCATTCACTGCCGTAATAAACCGACGGAGCGCCGGGCATTGTGTACATAACGGCGTAGCAGTTTTTGAGATGGCGTTTATCCCTGAGGTTGCTCGCAAGACGGTTTACGTCGTGATTGTCAAGGAAGTTATAGGTGTAAATATTCTTGTATATTCCGCCGTTTGCAAACTGTCTTTGCAGGGAATGTGCAATTTCAAAATAGTTATGGTCGTTGTGTGAAGAATAAATACCCTTGTAGCATTCATAGTTTGTAACACTGTCGAGCATTTCCGGGTTTGCCCAACGGCTGTAGTCGCCGTGGATAATCTCGCCCATAAGCCAGAAGTCGCTCTTCTTGCCCTTGCAGAATTCTCTTAAGCGGCGGAAGAAGTCGAAGTCGATGCAGTCAGCCGCATCAAGCCGCAGACCGTCGATACCAAATTCGTCCATCCACATTCCAACAGCTCCGATAAGGTGGTCAACAACAGCCGGATTGCGCAGATTGAGCTTTACAAGCTCATAGTGGCCGTTCCAGCCCTCATACCAGAACGGGTCGCCGCATGGGCTGCCGCCGCCGAAATTGAGATTGTGGAACCAAGAGCAATACTCACTGCCCTGACCCTTCTCCTGCACATCCTTAAACGCCCAGAACTCACGTCCGACGTGGTTGAAAACGCCGTCAAGCACAACTCTGATGCCGTTTGCGTGCAGCTCATCGCAGATTGACTTGAACGACGCATTGTCGCCCAGACGGGTGTCAACCCTGTAATAGTCCTTTGTGTCGTAGCCGTGTTTTGTAGAATCAAACACAGGGCCGAGATAAAGCGCATTTACGTTCATTGCCTTAAGATGGGGTATCCATTCTTTTATTTTATCAAGGCGGTATTCCTGCTTGCAATCGTTATATTCGGGTGCTCCGCAAAAACCGATTGGATAAATCTGATAAAATACTGCCTCGTTAACCCAACTTCCCATTTCTATCACCTCAGAAAAATTTTTTCACATTATAGCATATATGTCTATATTTTGCAAGTTTTTTATTCAATTATTTGTTATTTTTGTATTATCCTTGCGTTTCCTTTGTTTATGTGGTACAATTCATATATCATATTTTAAATTGATAATCTTGTGTGAGAAAGGAATGTTAATTATTATGAACATCTGGCACGATATTGATTCATCAAGGATAGGCGAAAACGATTTTGTTGCCGTTATCGAAATCCCTAAGGGCAGCAAATGCAAGTATGAGATGGATAAGCAGACGGGACTTCTCAAGCTTGACCGAATTCTTTACACCTCAACGCACTACCCGGCAAACTATGGCTTTATCCCCCGTACATACGGCGACGACCTCGACCCGCTCGACGTGCTTGTTCTGTGCAGTGAGGACGTATATCCTATGACGCTTATACGCTGCTACCCTATCGGTGTTATCAGAATGGTTGACAACGGCAGAAACGATGAAAAGATTATCGCCATACCGTTCAACGACCCAACATATAACGAGTACACGGATATTTCTCAGCTGCCGAAGCATATTTTCTCTGAAATGTGCCATTTCTTCACCGTTTATAAGAACCTTGAAAACAAGGACACCGCCGTTGACGAGGTTCAGGGTGTTGAGGTTGCACACGAGGTTATCAGGGCGGCAATTGAGTCCTACAACGAAAAATTCAACGTAAAATAATTTAACAGAAAGGTAAAAGATGTCTAAAAGAGAAATCAGAAAAATCAGCAAGCCCGAAGATGTGCTTGAATCAAGACGTACAAAACGCATAAGGCTTGCTGTGTGTGTGTTCTATATTATTGCAATGGTGTGCTGTGCTTTTCCTTTTGTGCAAATGAAAGCTCCCGACGGCAGCATACAGTTTTTCACCGTGTTCAATATGATTTTTGACGGTATGCGGCTGGGCGACGGAACAGCAGGTGCAGTGGTTTACGGAATAGTTCTTTTTGTGCTGCCGCTTATAGGCTTTTTGTTTGAATCCTTTGACAAAACAAGAGCCTTTAAGTGTCTGACAGGCATTTTGTGCCCGATGATATCGGTTGCGCTTATCTGCTTCGGGCCGGGCAGAGCGTTCAGCCTTGGCGCTCTTTTTTCGATGATATGCTATTTTTTAATCGCGTTTATGTCGGTTTATCTTTTTCTTGTTATACAGGAGGAAAAGAGAGGCAGCACAAAGATTAACAACGAGTCAAAGCCAAAGCACGACTTCAAAATTGACAAATAAATATCAAGGAAACGGGCGAATACATTGGTTCGCCCGTTTTGCTTTGCGGCGGTGTATCAATCCCTCAGCCTTATGAACATTCCCGGATAAATCAGATTCGGATTTTCAAAATTGTTTCTGCTTGTTATATCGGTTACGGGAATACCGTAATTTCTTGCTATGGAATAAAGCGTATCGCCCGGACGCACTGCATACCACTGCGGCACGTTTTTATTGCCAATCGGAATTCTCAGCCTCTGTCCAGGATAAATTCTGTCTGGAAAGGCAAGGCCGTTGTAGCGTGCTATATCATTGACTGTTATGCCAAAAAACTGCGCTATCCCCCACAGGGTGTCGCCCGGCTCAACAGTATAAACTACGGTTGTCATTTTATTGCTCCTTTCATTTTTTAAACTACTAACAATATATGAGAATATCGGGTTTTAAGTGAATACTCGTCCTCGTCCGGGCAATAATAACAGAAAACAAACAGGAGGACGATTATGAGCTTTTTTATCAAAAGAATAAGAGGCAGAGAAATTATTGACTCAAGAGGAAATCCAACGGTTGAGGCTGAGGTGACGCTTGAAAGCGGCATAAGCGCAAGAGCAAGCGTTCCGTCGGGTGCGTCAACGGGTGAATTTGAGGCTGTGGAGCTGCGTGACGGCGACAAAAAACGCTTTATGGGGCTTGGTGTTCAAAAGGCTGTTGATAACATCAACAAGCATATCTCGCCTGCGCTTTGCGGCAAAAATCCGCTGAAGCAGGAGGAGCTTGACGGGATTCTTATTGAGCTTGACGGCACCGACAACAAATCAAAGCTCGGCGCAAACGCAACGCTTGCCGTTTCAATAGCCTGTGCAAGGGCGGCGTCGGCAATGCTTGAAATTCCGCTTTACCGTTACATCGGCGGCTGTTTTGCCCACACCCTGCCGATGCCGATGATGAATATTCTGAACGGCGGCGCTCACGCCGACAACAACCTTGACGTCCAGGAATTTATGATTCTTCCTGTCGGCGCAAAGAGCTTTGCAAACGGACTGAGGCAGTGCTGTGAGGTTTATCACACTTTAAAAAAGATACTCAAGAGCCGAGGACTTTCAACGGCTATCGGCGACGAGGGCGGTTTTGCTCCGTCGCTGAAAAGTGAGGACGAGGCGATTGAGCTTATATTGCTGGCGGTTGAAAAGGCCGGCTACAAGCCGGGAGCAGACTTTATGCTTTCGCTGGACGCCGCCGCAAGCGAATGGAAGGGCGAAAATCCCGGGGAATATTATCTGCCGAAAAAGGGCGAGAAAAAAACAAGTGACGAGCTTGCGCAGTATTGGAACAGACTGAGGGAAAGCTACCCGATTTTCTCAATTGAGGACCCTCTTGACGAGAACGACTGGGACGGCTGGGCAATGATAACGCAGCAGCTTGACCACCGTCTTGCGCTTGTCGGCGACGATTTGTTTGTAACGAATCAGGAACGCCTGAAAAAAGGCATCGCCCTGCACTGCGGCAACGCAATACTGATAAAACCGAACCAGATAGGCACGCTCACCGAAACGGCAAGGGCGGTGTTTATTGCAAAGCACCACGGCTACCGCACGATAATGTCGCACCGCTCAGGGGAAACCGAGGACACAACGATAGCCGATTTAGCGGTCGGTCTTTCAACGGGTCTTATCAAGACGGGCGCACCCTGCCGCACAGACAGAACCGCCAAATACAATCGCCTGCTGAGAATTGAGGAACAGCTCGGCAATACGTCAGTGTATGGGATAAAATAAAATCTGAATAAACAATCAATATTTAAACAGCCGCTTTTGTGCAAGCAAGCACAAGGGCGGCTTTGTTATCAGAGTTAAGAGTATAGAGTTAAGAGTGAAGTTAAGGGCTGTGAATTAAGAAATATGGTTATCCCCTTAAGTAAGCTAAGCGATAATTTAGTTTAGAGTTGAGATTGAAGATGAATTTCGTAACGAGGTCGTAGGGAACAGGCTTGCCTGTTCCGGCTTGAGCCGCAGAGTGTTATACTCTATTCTGATTTTGTAAAGCGTTGCAGTTAATATGCCTATCCCGGAACGGTCAAGACCGTTCCCTACGAACTCTCTGCTTTGTAACGAGCATTTCTTAATTAAAAGCGCCGCAAAGCGGCGACAACCGCAACTCCTCATTCCTAATTCCTAACTCCTATCTATCTCCACTCTGCGGCATTTACGCCGCACCCTATCACCAAAAACAGAGTTTGCCGTATTATATCATATAAGCACCGGCTTTATTGTGATTGGAGTAGTGTGATATGAAAATTCGCAGTTTTTCGATAATAGGCGGCGACAGAAGACAGCTTTATGCCGCACGTGCCATACAGAACGAGGGCTACAAAATATACTTAAGCGGCTTTGAAAAGCTTGACGAGAAGTGGGGCTTTGAGCAACTGCCGATAGACAAGGCTTCGCAAAACAGCGACTGCATTGTTCTGCCGATGCCGCTGACTAAGGACGACAAAAACCTTAACGCTCCGTTCGCTAGCGGCGACATTCCCCTTGACCGGAGCCTTGCACGGTATTTTGCCGGCAAAAGGGTCTTCTGCACAATGAGCGAGAGGCTCAGAATTCTCTCCCCTGTCTGGGAAAGCCTTTATCTGTGCGACTATATGAGCCGTGAAGAGCTTGCCGTACAAAACGCCGTGCCCAGCGCCGAGGGCGCAATTGAGGTTGCAATGCACGAGTTTCCCGGCACAATACACGGCTCAAAATGCCTTGTTTCCGGCTTTGGCAGAATCGGCAAGGTGCTTAGCAAAATGCTTCTCGGTCTTGGCGCTCAGGTGTATGCTGCGGCAAGAAAAAAGCGTGATCTGTCGCTTATAACAGCGCTTGGATATAACGCCGTCGATATAAACGCCCTTTGCAATTACAGCGGCTTTGACATTGTGTTCAACACCATTCCCGCTATGATTTTCACGGCGCACACCCTTGCAAAGACGTGCAGTAACGCACTTGTAATTGACCTTGCGTCAATACCGGGCGGGGTTGATTTTGACAGTGCAAAAAGGCTTGGCATAAAAACAATTCACGCACTGTCGCTGCCGGGCAGAGTTGCGCCGAAGGCATCGGGTGAAATAATCAAAAACACAATTTTCAATATGCTTGAGGAGGATTAAGCGTGGAAAAAGCCACAGTTGGCTTCGCTCTTTGCGGGTCATTCTGCACATTCTCCAAAGCAATCAAGGAAATGGAACATCTGGCTTTGGAGAAATATGATATTGTTCCGATAATGTCCTGCACGGCTTACAGCACCGACACTCGTTTTGGCAGGGCAAAGGATATAAACGAAAGGATACGGGCAATCTGCCAAAAGGATATAATTCATACGATAGAAGCGGCTGAACCAATCGGCCCAAAAAAAATGTGCGACATTCTGGCGGTTGTGCCCTGCACGGGCAACACACTGGGGAAAATTGCAAACGGAATAACCGACACGCCTGTTACAATGGCGGTGAAGTCACAGCTTCGCATAGGTGCGCCCGTTGTTCTCGCGCTTGCAAGCAACGACGCTCTCGGCGCATCGGCGCAGAACCTCGGTAAGCTGCTGAACACAAAAAACATCTACTTTGTCCCGATGTCGCAGGACGACCCGACGAACAAGCCGAAGTCGCTTGTCGCACATTTTGACAAGCTGCAAAAGACCATAGCTTCGGCCCTCATCGACATTCAGCTTCAGCCTGTTTTCGCTTAAAAATACAGCTCTCCAAGCACCTTTCGTGCCGGGAGAGCTGTTGTTTTGTTGTTATTGATTTTTAAGGTTATATTTTCAGAACTTAAGAAGTCTGATATAGTGGTTTGCCTCTCGCGATACATGGTCGGCAAGCAGCGGCAGGATTATCGAGCGTGAACATTTCGCAGTCAAGAACATTTTTGAGTATATTTTCTTTAAAGCAGATAAGACCGTCGAGCAGTCTGAGCGCCGTCCGGTTGAGGCTTCTCACCTGATTGCAGAGCTTTGCGCTCTTATCGCATTTACACTCACGGCTTTGCAGGCGCAGTTCCTTTGCGGTTATCGCCTTGTTTATCGGTATGCCCGTAAAATGCTCGGTCTGTTGCTCGGCAAGTGCTGTAAAATCTGTCACAACCTCGCCCGAGCACAGCACGCTTTTGCCCACAACCCCGTCTGACAGCGTTACGGCACGACACAGAAGCTTTTCAAATTCTCTGATAAAGAATTACGCCTTAACCGAAAAACGGGGATTTGCCGGAGTAAAGCCGGCTTTGAGAAAGAATGAATGTTCTTTCATAATTCGCCCGAAAAACAGATGCAGCTCCAACGATTTAATCACATAGTTATCAGTATTCATTTTTCCTCCTATCACAAAATACCGTTATCAGTTTAATATATGATTCTGATATGCGTTTTGTGACAGGGACAGGCTGCGCTCAAGCTGTGCCATACGGAATACCAATTATCACCTTTTAGGCTTTCTGCTTTTATAGTCCTCGTCAATTTTTCGGCTCCAGCTCTCTCCAAGCGGCTCGCTCGCTCTGACAGAGCACACTGCGTCCGCTACCGACTCATAAACCACTCTCGTTCCACGTTTGTCGGCGTGATAATTGACCGCTCGCTCACGGCTGATTCCAAAACGAGCCGCAGTTTCAACAGCGTCTATATTTGCGCCGATGAACAGGAACTCCCAGCCGTACTTTTCCTTTTGGCGCTGTATCATTTTCTTGACCTTGTCGCTTGAATAATTGCGGCTTGCGTTTTCCATTCCGTCTGTTGTGATGACAAACATTGTGTGCTCCGGAACGTCTTCGGGACGGGCGTACTTGTGAATGTTGCCTATGTGGTGAATTGCACCGCCGATTGCGTCAATCAGCGCAGTACAGCCTCTTACGGTGTAGTCGCTGTCGGTCATCTTCGCAATTTTTGACAGCGGCACTCTGTCGTGCAATACCTCGCTTTCATTGTCGAACAGCACGGTCGAAACATAACATTCGCCGCCTTGCTTTCTCTGCTTTTCAATCAGCGAATTAAATCCGCCTATCGTGTCAGACTCAAGTCCTGCCATTGAGCCGCTTCTGTCAAGAATGAACACAAGCTCTGTAATTCCGTTGTTATTTGTTTTTTTCATAATCAAAACCTCCGATAAATTCATTTTGGTTTTTACTAATTCCCGATAGAAAGTAGGCTTATATTAGTAATAACCTTGTGCCTACATTATAAAGAATTTATCGAAGGCTGTGGTCGCATAACAGGCGACAAATATATCAGGCGCCCAGCAGACTCTGGTCAAACGCAAAAAGCGCCTGATTGATTTCAAACACGTTGTAGTTGCCCTTGGTTATAAAATATTCGATGATGATATCAAATTTATTGCTGTGCGACAGCGCAAAACCAGCCTTCATCAGCATTTCCTTTGTTTCGTCCAGCGACAGCTCAAGCGAAATTGCAAAGGCAATCACCGTTGTCTTGCTTGGCTTGTAGTTTATATTGCTGCGTATTTTTGAAAAAAGCTTGCGGTCGATATTTGCTTTTTTGTAGCACTCGGCGTCGGTAATGCCCT
The DNA here is from genome assembly GCA_958448165.1 of uncultured Oscillospiraceae bacterium. GTDB lineage: Bacteria > Bacillota > Clostridia > Oscillospirales > Acutalibacteraceae > UBA7067. The sequence goes on along the minus strand of CAUDCW010000006.1, from coordinate 72,131 downwards.
TTTCGTCTATCTTCCGCAGCAGCATCTGCGAAAAGCTCTCGTCAATGCAGTTGAGCCTGTCAGCCAGCGACTCCAACGGCATATCGCCGTCACACTCCGCCATATCGTACTTTTCATCCGCTTGCACCGATTGCATCATCGGCATTGCAGACATCGGCATACTCTCCATACTGCGCCGTCTGCTTTCATATTCATAATCAATATGTGTGCCGACATAGTTTTCGTCGATAAAGGTCTTGATATCGCCGAAGAGCTTTTTGCTTATCTGATATGCCGCCCTGTCAAAAATCACGACATACACAAGCAACTCGTCATTTTTGAGCAAAAAACCGCTTATCTCTTCAATCGCAATCCTCAGCGCCTCATCCTTAGGGTAGCAGTAAACGCCCGACGAAATCAGCGGAAATGCAACCGAATTGCACTTGTTCTCCTTTGCAAGCTTCAGACTCTCACGGTAGCAGGAGCGCAAAAGCGCCTCCTCGCCGTTTGCTCCGCCCTGCCAGATTGGCCCGACCGTGTGGATAACATACCTGCACGGCAGCTTATAAGCAGACGTTATCTTCGCCTGCCCCGTTTTGCAGCCGCCAAGCTTCATACATTCATGCAGCAAACCCTTTCCGGCCGCTTTGTGTATTGCACCGTCAACACCTCCGCCGCCAAGCAGTGTGCTGTTTGCGGCGTTGACAATTGCGTCACAGTCAATTTTTGTTATGTCGTTGCGAACCATTTTCAAAGGCATATGTATCACTCCGATTTGATGTTTATTTTCCTTTGTATTATAGCATAAAAACACAAAAATACCACTGTTTATTCTATAATTTGCTACAAATTTCAGGTATTGTATGCTATAATAATGTGGAAATAAATTTATTGCTGACTTATTTCTGATTTTACGTCCGGAGTTGATATTATGAAAGCCGAGATTGAGGCTAAAGCCGAAAACCTGTATGAAATCAATAAAATCTGCGAAGGCTTTATTGATGAAAAAACAAGGAGCACCTTGTCCTATGAAACGCTGTTAGTGGCGATTGAGGAAATTTTTGTGAATATAACCTCCTACGCCTATCAGGGCAAATCCGGCAAGGCCGTGTTTGAAATAGAATATATTGGCAAAAACAGGGTCAGGGTGCAGTTTTCCGACAGCGGCGAGCCGTTTGACCCACTTGAATTTGACAGCAACAAAAAAGCCGAAAGCAACCTGCAAAGCCTTATCCCCGGCGGACTTGGGATAAGGCTTGTCAAACGCATTACCGAAAACCTCAGCTATCACTACGAAAACGGCAAAAACATACTCTCTTTTGAAAAGACTATGGAGGAGATGTGATGGGCGCAAAAAAGATTAATTTAAAAAAGCACATACTGTGTTTTTTTGTATCAATGGCGGTTTTTGCTCTGCTCAATATTCCGTCAGAAAGCAACCTGTTTCGGCTTGGCAGTGCCGAGCTTCGCATTTCGGCAATTCTCCCGGTGACTGCCGGTCTTATCGCAGGTCCTGCCGGTGCGTTTGGCTGTGCCGCAGGCAATCTGCTGTCAGACTGCTTCGGGGAGCTGAGTGTCTTATCGGTGTTCGGCTGTATTGCAAATTTTTTGTATGCTTGGCTGCCGTACCGTATGTGGCACACGCTGATGCCTGTTGAAAATCACAAGCTGAAATTTATTTCCTCGGCAAACACAATGCTGAAGTTTATAGTCATAACGATGTTTTCAACCGTTGTTTCTATGGCGGTGCTTGCCTCTGGCTGTGAGCTTCTGAACCGCTACAGATTTTTTGAAATCTACACTCCGACGCTTCTGTGCAATCTGTTTTTCTCGCTTTTCGGCGGAACGGTGCTGTTTCTGATTCTGACAAAGGTGTTTAAAATCAAGCCGTTTGTACCCGAAAAAGTTTACCGACACAGATACATACACAAAAGGTACATTCCCGACTACATACTTTGTGCAGGCACTCTGCTGTTAATCGCCCTGAAAGCGATTTACAATTATATTTCGTTTTATCAGCACACTGCCTACAAGCCCCATGATTTGCTGTGCAGTATATCACGGTTTCACAGCGACCAATCCGCCTATTCCCTTGATATTGCAATTATTGCGCTTGTTATTCTGCTTGCGGCACTGCCGTTTATACGCAGCCGACAAGCCGACAGCGGTGCATTTATTTCGCCCTCCTCCAAAATGGAGCTGCAAACGCAGATAATACTTGTATTTTTTGCTTTCACGGCTGTATGCAGCTTTATGCTTTTTTGTATTCTGGAATACATCTTTGTCGCCAACAAAATCTCGCCCGCCACAAACGACGACCTGTATCACATAACGCTCAGCGTTTTATTCTACATAAACCTTATCGGAATAATATTTATAGCTCTTTTGTATCTTGTTCTGAAAATGACGGAAAAAAGGGTGACAAAGCCCATAAGCTGTATCTGCGATTACTGCGGCACCTTTGTGCAAAACGGTCTTGCGACCAAGCTGCCCGACTTTAAAAAAGCAAGCACTGAAATATCGCACCTTGCAAGCTCCTATGAAAAAATGACGTCCGACATTGTGCGTTACATAGCCGACGTTAAGGTTCAGGCAAAGCGTGAGGCAAACGCAAGGGCAATGCTTAATGCCGCCGCAAAAATACAGACGGACATTCTGCCCGACAAGCTTGAAAGCGAGGCTTTTTCTGCGGCGTCCTACATCAAGCCTGCGCAGACTGTCGGCGGCGATTTTTATGACTTCATCAGGCTTGACGACAACAGACTGCTTGTGTGCGTTGCCGACGTTTCGTCAAAGGGACTTCCTGCGGCTATATTTATGGCGGTTGCAAGCACGCTTATAAAATGCAGTAAGGAGCTGTCGCCCGAGCAGATTCTGACAAACGCCAACAACACTCTGTGCGAAAACAACAGCGAGAATATGTTTGTAACAATGTTCATCGGCATAATTGACGCTGACAGCGGCACTCTTGAGTTTGCAAATGCAGGCCACAACTTCCCCGTAATCCTGAACGGCTCAGACGCCGAATGGCTCAAGTCAAAGCCGAATCCTGCCCTCGGTCTGTTTCCGGGTGTAGAATACAGGCTTCACAAAATAAAGCTTGAGCGTGACTTTGAGCTTCTGCTTTACACCGACGGTGTGAACGAGGCGGAAAACGAATACGGCGAGTTCTTCGGCAACGAAAGGCTGATGGAGCTGTGCCGATGCACAGATGCGGACGCTCCCGTTAAAAGTCAGCTTGATAAGATAATCGACAGTGTTCACCGCTTTACCGGCAACGCACCGCAGTCTGACGATATGACGGCGCTGATGGTAAGGTTCAGACAAAAAACAGAATGATGGTATCAAAAAAACTCGCCCGATCGGACGAGTTTTCTTTGTAATAATGATGCGTTATACCGTATTTAAGATAAAGTTTATATTTATCTTACGGGGATTATCAGCAGTTCAATTGCACTGCTGCTGAAATTTGAATAAGCACTGCCGATAAATCAGCCTGTGTTTGCACCTTTTGCATAACCCGAAACTGTGCAATTCTCAATTTTCAGAGCAGTTCCGCTTTTCTCAAAAAAACAGACCGATTATCCGCAGTAAAACGGACAATCGGTCTGTTGACGGTTATTAATATCCTTTAAAGCAATGTCATAATCACCGTATTATCTCAATAATATCGGCAATGCCTGTGAGGTTGATAATCTCCATCACATTGTCGCTCGGCGATTTCACGGCAAAGCCGCCCTTGTCAGCCATCAGCTTATGCGCCGTAACAATGGCTCTGATTCCTGCCGAGGAAATATATTCAAGCTCGGATAAATCAAGGATTATTCTGTCGCAGTCGGGGGCAATCGTGTTGATTTCGGTCAAAAGCTCGGGTGCGGTCAGTGTGTCAAGACGACCGTCAAGAGCAATTTTTGCAATGTTGTTTTCTTTAACTGTTGTAATATTCATTTTCAGCACCTCTTATATTATTCTGACAGTGCTGCGGCTTTTTGTTGCGGCACTGTATTATTGCTTACATCAAGCTCAATTATGGTGTTGTTCATATTGAGCACTCTTATATAGCTAAGCTTTGTCGCAGTATTTTTTATCATATTTATTCCGCCGAGCCTGAATACACTCTGCTCGTCGTCACGGTACTGCGTGGGGTCAAAGGCTGCGCCGTCGTCACGGATTCGCAGAATCAGCCTGCCGTCTGCCTTTGACAGATTGATGTCAATATAATTCCTCTTGAACCGCTTGTAGCCGTATCGTGATATATTTACTGCTATTTCCTCGGCGGCAAGACCGATGATATTGGCGTTTTTGCCGTCTATGCCGTTGTCAATACAGCACTCTATCAGCATTTCGGACACGTTCACGGCGTCCTGCTCACTGCCCTTAACGGTGATGTCGCAAAGGCTTTCGATGTCCTTTTCAGGCAGGAGCAGAAGTCCCTTTTGCGGCAGTCTGCCGCGCCTTTGCAGGATTTTTGTAAAGGCGCACACAACAAGCAGGGTCAGCGCCTCGCTGAACACCGTTGCACTGCACACGCCGACGATTCCCCAAAGATACAGAAGCAGGAAGGTAATCGGGATTATCATAACAAGCCCCTGCAAAATCGTGTCGAGCGTAGCCGGAGCAGGCTTTAAAATAGTCTGATAATACGTTTGCAGGAATTTGTTGAACGCATAGAAGATAAAGCACAGGCTGAACACCCGTACGCACAGCAGTGCAGTGTCCATAAGCTCGGCGTTATTATAGCCGAACAATCCTGTGACAAGCTGAGGGAACAGCAGGAACACAGAGGTCAGAAGTGCGGTCAGCGCAACACACAGGGTTATAACACGCCGCACAAGCCGCCGTATTCCGTAATAATCACGCTCGCCGTAGAGTATTCCGCAGATAGTCTGCACAAGGCCGATAACGCCGCCGACAAACAGCTCTGCTATAAAAACGGAATTTGTGCATACCGAGAAAATCTCCATTTCGTCCTGACCGAGCAGTCGCACAACGCAGGTGTTGAGTATCAGCTCTTTTATCGCAAGCATAAGGAAAAATATTCCCGACGGTGTTCCCGCCTTTATCGCCTCGGGCAGATTCTTAAAGCAGTGGCGCACAGCCGCAGGCTTTAAGCTGAGCATACGCTTTTTTGACAGCGCATACGGAATCAGCAGAACAAGTCCGCAGGTGTAGCCGATGATTGTTGACAGCGCCGTTCCGTACATTGCCATAGGGGTAAATGCAAGGAACAGAATATCGAGGGTTAAGTTGACGGCGTTTGCAATAATGAACATCGCCGAGCCTAACACGGGGTTATTGTCAACATTGAAGAAATAACTGAACTGAATTGCAAGCGTCAGAAATGGTATGCCGAGTATATTCACAAGAAGATACGGATACAAAAGCTCCTCAAGCTGCGGCGTGCCTGCAATCAGGTGAGCGAGCGGCCGTGACAGAAACGGCGCTGTTGCGCACAGCAGCAGCGAGATAAGAAACCCTGCCGTTATGCACGAGGCAAACACCTTATTCGCCTTTTTCACATCTCTTTTGCCGAGGTACACTGACGCCTGCGCACTGCCGCCGACCCCGAGTATAAACGCAGGAAGCTGTATAACATAAAGCACAGGCATACTAAGCGATATAGCCGCAAGTGCAGTGCTGCCGAGCATATTGCCGACGATAATGCCGTCAACAACATTGCCAAGCTGCATGGCGACAACCATTAAAACGCCCGGCAGCAGATAAGTGTAGAATTTCTTTTTAATCAGATAATCGTTTCTTTCCATATCAATCAAATCTTCCGTCAAAATAGCCCAATGTCTCAAGAGCCTCAAAGGCGTTTTCAAGATACTTTTCGTTCGTTATCGGCCATTTAAAGCCGAGTCTGTAAAGAGCCTTTGTTGTGAACGAGTTGTCATAGCCTATGTATTCTCCGCTTTGCTCGCTGTCGGAGGACATATAAGAGATAAGACCCGATATGAGCATATTCTTTTTGTCGTCTTTTAACGCCTCGTTCATTGCGGCGGCAAACTCATCGTCACGCACAACCTCAATTTTTATTCCGCAGCTGTTGAGCACTTCAATAACATCGCCCATCTCAACCTTGTGGCCGTTGCACGCCTGATAAACCGTGAACTTGCTGTTTGTTCCGCCAAGGCACATTACTGCGGCGGCTGTGTAGTCTATCGGCGAGAACTCAACAATTTCATCCATCTGCGAAATCGGGAACTTGCCGATTACCGCATAGCCGCGCAGTGTTCTCATAAAGCCGTTTGTGATTGAATTTATCTGGAACTCGCCGTCGCTGTAGCGGCTCATAAGGTTGCCGACTCTTATTATCTTGCCGTCAAGGCCGTCGTTGGCTACAGCCTCAAGCACGGCTTTTTCTGCACGGAACTTCGTATCAATATATTTGTTCGACAAATCCTGACCGAAGAACAGCTCGTTTTCATACAGCTTCTTTTCCCTCGGAAACTTACCGTTGATATTCACTCCTGCAATGCTGACGGTTGAAACCTGCACAAGCCGTCTGCCTGTCTTTATACAGAACGCAACAAGGTTTTCAACGCCCTGCACGTTTATTTTTTCAAGCGTGTCGTCGTTTGTAAAGTGCTTTACACAGGCGGCGCAGTTGATGACTGTTCTGAAATTGTATTTTTCAAGCGAAGCGATAATATCGGTGTCGGTTATATCGCCCTCAATCGGGATAATTCTTTTGCCGAATATTTCGTCCATCGGGTCGCTGAAATAGTAAACAAGCATACGCTTGAGCCTTTGCTCCACACTCGCCGCATTGCCGCGCCTTACAAGGCAATATACCTTTGACTTTGTGTGCCTGATGGTTTCCGTCAGAACATGAACACCGAGGAAGCCTGTAGCACCCGTGAGCAGAACATCGCCTATATCTGTATATTCAACCTCGTCAACATATTGCGGTGTATTAAACTGCAGAGCCTTGTCTGCGCCCTCAAGCACAACCTCGTCCTGCTTTTCATCATCGTGAGCGGCTTTGCCCTGCTGTTTAAGAATATGCTGTTCAAGCATCTCAACAGTCGGGTTGTCAAATATATCGCCGTAGGCTATCGGCAGGTTTTCGGTAAGCGCACGCATTGCAATCTTTGAAGCAGAAAGCGACGTTCCTCCGATTTCAAAGAAGTTCTCGTCAATGCCGACCTTTTCAGCGCCGAGTGCGTTTGCGAACATATCGCACAGGCGTTTCTGCAAATCGTTCTTCGGGGCGGTGTATTCCCTCTCCTCAACGGTGAATTCAGGCTCGGGCAGAGCCTTTTTATTTATCTTGCCGTTCGGTGTAAGCGGCAGTGAATCAAGCTGAATGAGAACGCTCGGTATCATATAATAAGTGAGTGAACGCTTCATATGCTCGGTAAGCTCGTTCTTGTCAATCTTTGCCGATGCGGTGAAGTAGCCGCAGAGGAACTGACCCGACTTCGGGTTTTCCTTGACAAGCACAACGCTTCGGCTGATATTTGGAAATTCATTCATTACGGCTTCAATCTCGTCAAGCTCCACTCTGAAGCCTCTCAGCTTGACCTGATTGTCAAGTCTGCCGAAGAACTCAATCTCGCCGTCCTTGTTGTAGCGTGCCAAATCGCCGCTGCGGTAGGCTTTTCTGCCGTTTAATGTGATGAACACATCAGCCGTTTTCTCGGGCAGGTTGACATATCCTCTGCCGACGCCGTCGCCGCAGATGACAAGCTCTCCCCTTGCGCCTGTGGGAAGAATGTTTCCGTTCATATCGCAGATATAGGCACGGACATTCGCCGCAGGCTTGCCTATTGTAACAGCGCCGCTGCCGTCCATTACCTTTGATATACAGCTTATTGTCGCCTCGGTCGGACCGTAGCCGTTTACGATAACAGCCTCGGGGCTTGCCTTGTGCAGTTTTTCGTACAGTGTCGGCGGAAATGCTTCAGCGCCGAGGTCATACATTTTAACACCTGCAAGTGCCTGAGTTGCCTGCGGCAAATCGACAAAGCTTGCTATAAATGACGGCGTGCCCGACATAACATCAACATTGTTATCGGTTATCAGCTTGAACAGTGCAAGCGGATTGTGAATTTCCTCCTCGCCAGCCATACATACAGCCATACCGTTGCAAAGCGGAATGTGAATCTCCATAAGTGAGAAGTCAAACGAAATTGATGCAACCGACAGCGCAGTTGCGCCGAATGAAACAAAGTTCAAGGTTTCATAATTCAATGGGTTTGCGTCAACAAAGTTGCACAGGTTGCGGTGTTCAATCATAACGCCCTTCGGAGTGCCTGTTGAACCCGAGGTGTAGATAACATATGCAAGCGAATCAACCGGAACATCAAGGTCCGGATTTTCCGCATTTTCATTGTTGAACAGTTCATCTATTGTGAGAGCCGTATATGACTTTCCTGCAAACAGCCCGGCTCTGTCCGCCTTGATTTCCTCGGTCGTGATGACAAAGCGGCTTGCGGAATCCTTAAGGCAATAGTCAATTCGCTCGTCGGGATAATCGGGCAGCATCGGCAGGAACGCTCCGCCTGCCTTCATAATGCCGTATTCGGCAGCAGGAACATCAACGGTTCTCGGCAGGATAATGCCCACAGGCTCGCCGACAGTCAATCCCCTTTCAATCAGCGAATGTGCAATTCTGTTTGCCGCACCGTTAAGCTCGCTGTAGCTTAGTTTCTTTCCGTCTGCTATAAAGGCGGTGTTGTCGCCGTTTTTTGCCGCCTGAGCTTCAAACAGCTTATGCACAGGCGCAAAGCTTACGGGGTAGTCAGTTTTATTGAAGTCCTCTATTTCCTTTGCTGCACGGTCGGAGAGCATAGAAACCTCTTTTATGTATGTCTTTGTCAGGAATTCCTGTGTAACAACCGACAGACATCCAGCCATACCCAGCATAAGATCCTGTGAATACATATCGGCACGGTACTCGAACATAAATACAATTTTGCCGTTTCTGATGATTGTATCAATCGAAATCGGCGACTTCGCAGTATCAAGGCTCATTACAACGCTTTCAGCCTTTTCACCGCCTATAGTATCAAACTCAAAGCTGTCGCCCTGATATGCAAAAATGATGTCAGCATCAATGTCGTAGGCTCTTGACACTTCCGCAAAGGAATAAATGTCGTTCGCCATACTCTCCATAAGCTGATTTTTTGTTTCAACAAGCAGGTCGATAATCTTCCTCTGACCGTCTGTATTGCAGTGAACGGGGAAGGTTTTAACGAGCATTGTAACGGCTCTTGCAAGTCGGGAATCGTTCCTGCCGTTGTATATTGTTGTGAACAGTGCCTCGTCCTTATAATTGTACTTTGCAAGCACAAGTCCGAACACAGCGTTGAAAAAAGCGTTTAATGTAATGCCGTTGTCAGCACAGTATTTATTCACGCTTTCAATCGGCACATCACATTCAAGCTCACACCTGCCGACAGACGGTATCGGCTCGCTCTTATCCTTGACGGGTAAAAAGTCGGTGTCACAGCCGCTGAATATCGAATCGTAATATTCCTTTGCCTTTGTGTAGGCTTCGCTCTTTCTCGCCTTTTCCTCGTCAAGTGCAGCTTCAAAGCCTGTGTAGTTCTCCGTTTCAACCGCCTTGCCGTCATAGAAGCTGTTGATATCCTCAATTATAACAGCTTCTGAAGTACCGTCGCAGATGATATGGTGGAAATCGAGGGACAGGTAATTTGCATTGTCGGTTTTATATATCTTCGCTCTGTAGAGATTGCTGTCCAATATTTTGTACGGTATAACAAGCTTTGAATTTTCAGGCAGTTCAGCACACTCTATAATTTCAACCGGTGGTGCATCGCTGTCATTCCTTGCGGCTCTTATATCGCCGTCTTTATTCAAAAACAGCTTTGTTTTCAGGTAAGGGTGGGCGTTGATTGCACTTTCGACAGCCGCTTTCAGTCTTTCAATATCTACCTTATCGCTTAATTTGAAAAGGTACGGAATGTTATAGATTGTTGAGCCGGGGTTTGCGGCACATTCAACAAAAATGCCGCTTTGCGTCTGAGTAATCGGATAGTCGGGGAGAATGTCGTATTTCTCGCCGCTTTCGGCACTTGAAAGGAATTTTTCAAGCTTTATTACCGTGTTATTCTCTTTTAAATCATTGATTTTTATCGCAACGTCAAATGCCTTTGATAAAAGCACATTAAGCCTTATTGCGCCGATTGAGGTTACGCCTGCATAGAAGATGTCGGTTGTAATGCCGAAATTATCGGAGCCGATAACCTCTCTTATGCAGTCAAATATTTTCTGCTGAACATCATTCTGCGGCGGCGTTGTGTCCTCCGCCTGCTTTTGCGGCACAGGGAGCGCTCGTTTATTGACCTTCTGATTCTGGTTAAGCGGAATTTTCTCAATCTGCATTGTTACGGCAGGCACCATATACGGCGGCTTGTTGGCAAGGATAAATTGATTTAATTTCTGAATATCTACTTTCTCGTCCGAAACAACATAAGCCGCAATGAATTTTCCGCCGCCCTCCTCGTCAAACGCCGCAACGGTTGCATCCTTGATGCCGGGGAAGTCACGGATAATGCGCTCAACCTCTGAAAGCTCGATTCTGAAGCCCCTGATTTTTACCTGACCGTCATTTCTGCCGACAAAGTCGATGTTGCCGTCAGGCAAAAAGCGCACGATATCGCCCGTTCTGTAAACTCTCTCATAGCCTTTTTCATCGGTAAAAGGGTTTTTGATAAAGGTCTTTTCGTTCTGCTCGGGGCGGTTGAGGTAGCCTCTTGACACACCGTGACCTGCAACCCACAATTCACCGGGAACACAAGGCGGCAATCTCCTGCCTTGCTTATCCACAACATAAAGCTTTGTATTGTCAAGTGCCTTTCCTATCGGCACTCTGTCATAAAGCCTGTCAAGCTCAAATGCTGTTATACAAACGGTGCTTTCGGTAGGACCGTAAAGATTTATCATCTTATGATTTTTCGGAGGAGCAAGCGGCACAAGCTTTTCGCCGCCAACAGACAATTCGGTTATGGTGCTGTTGTCAATTTCAACAGCAAACTGTCTGCCGACCTGCGTTGTCATAAAGCTGTGGGTAATGCTGTTTTCATTAAAATATCTGTCAATCGCCAGCAGGTCAAGTCGGATTGACTCATCAATGATATACACCGCCGCACCTGTTGTAAGCGCAGGGTACATATCCATCATATTCGCATCAAAGCCGTAGCTTGCGTAAGCCGCCACCCTCGAGTGCGGTGTTAAATTATAATAATCTCTGTACCAGTTGCAGAACGAAACTATGTTCCTGTGTTCAAGCATACAGCCCTTTGGCGTTCCCGTTGAGCCTGAGGTGTAGAGCATAATGAACAAATCCTCGGGATTGGGATTTGTGCTGATTTTTTCACCGCTCGGAAGTGCAGGAATATCATCAAGCAGAAGTACCTTTCCCTTGTAGCTCGGCACTCGCTCAAGCAGAGCCTTGTCGGCTATCAGCAATTTTGCGTCTGCGTCCTGCATCATAAATTCAAGTCGCTCGGTCGGGTATGACGGGTCAAGCGGCTGATATGCCGCACCCGATTTCAAAACACCCAAAGACGCAAGCACCATATATTCACATCTGGGGATAAGTACCGATACAACGTCCTCCCTGCCGATTCCGAGCGAGGAAATATATGCACCTATCCTTTCAGTAATTTCGTCAACCTCTTTATATGTATAGCTTTTGTCAAGATGAACAACTGCCGTGTTGTCGGAGTTGCGCTCCGCCTGCCGTCTGAACAGAGTTACTATGTCCGTTTTTTCATACTCTTTTTCTGTGTTATTGAAGCTGTCGAGAAGTGAGAGCAGTTCGTTATCTGTTATGTCAATCTCGCGCAGGCTCTGCTTTGAAAGAAACTCGGTCACAGTCTTTTCATAGCACCGAGCAAGCACACGCATTGACTCTTCGGTGTAAAGGTCTGTCCTATATTCAACAGTTGCAAGGAATTTGCCGTGCAGTCTGTTTATTTCAAGAAGTATATTTTCCTTTGCGTCACTTGACGGCACTAAATCCATTATAACCTCGCCGCCGCAGAAGTTTATTTTCTGCATCATATCGCCCTGATACGAGAACAGAACCTTTGGATTTATCTGCAAATCTGCGCAGATGTCGGCATAGGAGTACAAATCATACTTTCTGTTGTTGTCAAGCTGTGTATCAAGCGATTTAAGATAATCAGCGATTGTATCGTTTTTCTTTGTGTCACAATACACCGGCATAGTCTTGACAAACATTCCGCAGGTATGTATGAGCTTCTTGTTTCGTCCGTTAAACACGGTAGAAAAAAGGCTTTCCTCTGCACCCGAGAATTTTGAAAGCACAAATCCGAATACACCGTCAAAGAAGGTGCTTGTCTTTATGCCGTGAGTGAGCGCAAATTTCTTTATGTCCTCGGCATCAAACGAATCAAAGTCATAACGGAACTTCTTGGCTACAGGCTCGCCCTCGTTTTTATCGTTAAGCGGAAGTGAGTCAAGCTCCAGTCCGCCGAAAACAGAGCTGTAATAAGCCTTGGCTTCGTCAAGCTCAGGCGTGAGCAGTCGAGCCGCTTCTTCCGTCGATACGTCGTTGCCCGAGTAAAGCTCCGGCTCAATCGGTTCGCCGTTGTAGGCTTTGTCGATATCAGCCATAAATACCTGCGACGAATATCCGTCGAAGATGATATGGTGTATGTCATAAAAAAGCACAACCGCACTGTCAAGCCTGAAGATACAGCAGCGATACAGCCGCTCGTTCATCAAATCAAACGGACGGATATATTCATACTTATTAAATTCGCTGTCGCTCATTTCCTTTATTTCAACCTGCGCAGGCTCGTCGCAGATACTCTTGCAGATTTCTCCGTTTTCATCAGCATAAAGGCGGATTTTCAGATACGGGTGATTGTCAAACGCAGCCTCTACTGCTTTTTTAAGTCTTTGCACATCTGTGCTTTTATCAAGGGCGGAAAACAGCGGAAGATTATACGCTGTGCTTTTTGGGTTGTTCACATAGTCAACATAAATACCGTACTCGGTTTTTGTCAGCGGAAATCCTTGGGCTTGTGCATTTTCGGACATAGAATTCTCCTCCTTACGACGGTGCATCTTAACGGCTTTGCAAAGAGCATAAGAGCCACCATATTATCAAACATATACAATTTTATTTTATATTATGCCGCAAGTATTGTCAATAAGGCAATTGTTAATCAGGGTTTATTTAGGGAAGCACTGATTAAATTGTTTGTGCATATTGCGCCGTCAGATTTTTTGTCAGGTTGGACAAATAAACCGCAGTAATGCTGACGCATTACGAGGATTTTTTGGTCAGACTGACGGAAAAGATGCAAGCAAGATGTGTAAACAGCTTTCAGCGTGATTTATTCAGTGTTTCCTTAATATACATTTTCATACGGCTATATGATAAATTCACTTGAAGAAATTCTTTTATAATGATATAATATATTCTGAATTAATTTGTGTAAAATCGGTAAACTACTCCTGTAAGCATAATGCCGAAGCAAGCGTTGAACAAACAAAAGCGTGCTGTTTTGCCGCTTTTTTCAGTCATCGCTTGCCGAAAGGGAGAGTTGAGATGAGCAAAGAAAAACAGGCAGTAATGTCCGAGGACGAAAACAACGGCACACAGGCTGAAGAAATAAACGACAGCGCAAGGGCAACTGGCACCGGAGCCGTTCTTGTTAAAATCGGCGGACATATTATCTACTGTCTTACAATAATCGGGCAGATTGAGGGGCACTCGATTCTGCCCGGCGACAGCAAAACCACCAAATACGAACACGTAATCCCTCAGCTTGTTGCGGCACAGCAAAGCGACCGTGTTGACGGGATTTTACTGCTTCTGAATACGGCAGGCGGCGACGTTGAGGCGGGACTTGCCATAGCCGAGCTTATATCAGGCTTGGAAAAGCCGACTGTGTCGCTTGTGCTCGGCGGCGGTCATTCAATCGGTATTCCTCTTGCGGTTTCGGCTGATTATTCGTTTATCGCAAAAACAGCCTCAATGACCGTTCACCCCGTGCGTACAACAGGGCTTACAATCGGCGTGCAGCAGACCTTTGAATATTTCAAGCGGCTTCAACAGCGCATCAACGGCTTTGTAGCCGATAACTCAAACATTTCCGCCGACAGGTACAACAGTCTTGCGATGAACACGGGTCAGCTTGTGCTTGATGTGGGAACTGTTCTTGACGGCGAAGAAGCGGTTGACGAGGGACTTATCGACGAGTTGGGCAGCTACAGCAGCGCCGCAAAAAAGCTGTGCGAGCTGATTGAGAAAAAAACAAAGGGCAAAAAGAAAAAGTAAATCACAGCATAATTAAAACTAAAGCATTTTTGCGCTGTATCACACAACAGATACAGCCGCTACATATACGGAGGACAAAATGACCGTACTTGACGCAATTATCCAAGGCGCCGTGCAGGGATTGACAGAATTCCTGCCTGTTTCCAGCAGCGGGCATCTTGCGATTTCACAGCATATCCTCGGGGTTACCGATTCAAATCTGTTATTCAACGTGATGCTTCATCTCGGCACGCTGATTGCGGTGCTTGCAGTTTACCGCAGAACCGTTGCCGATATCGTCAGAGGCTTTATAGGCATTGTCAAAGACATTGCGGCAAAGCGCTTCAGCTTTAAAAATATGAGCCACAGCCAGAATCTGGTCGTAATGCTCTTTATCGGGTTGCTGCCGCTTTTCTTGCTTTTTGTGCCCGTACCGGGCAGCGGCGGACTAAACGCCAAGGACCTCGCCGAAATATGGTCAGGCTATACCGGCTACTTCTTCATTGTCGGTGCGGCACTGCTGTTCACAAGCATACTGCTTTTTATCGGCATAGCGGCAAACAAGCAGACCGTGTCAGCCGCCCGTGAAGCCCACCGAACAGCCGACGGCAAAGCTATGCGCCGGGGAGGCGGCAAAAAAGACGCCGGCAGACACCGACTTAATGCGCTTGACGCAGTGTTAATCGGAATTTCTCAGCTTTTCGCCGCCATTTTCCCGGGTCTTTCCCGTTCGGGGTCCACGCTTGCTATGGGGCAGGTGCGAGGGCTCAACAAGCAGACAGCGCTTGATTACAGCTTTGTTCTGGGAATCCCGTCAATCATCGCCGCCACTCTTTTAGAGGGCAAGGACGCAATTGCGTCGGGTGAGATTAACTCGATTGATTTCATACCGATGCTCGTTGGCGTTGCGGTGTCGGCTGTTGTCGGCTTTTTTGCTATACTGCTTTTCAAGTGGATGCTCCGTAAGGACAGAATGTATATATTTGTTATCTACACGGCAATAGCGGCTTTTGCAGTTATAATTATAAGCATTATTGAGCTTCAGACCGGCGTTAATATTTTCACGGGCGAACCGCTTAGATTTGTATAATGCAAAGGAAGCTGTGTTTATATCGGCAGAATATGCAATAGAATGTTTGCCGCTTTCCTTGCGCACAAGCAAGACTTTCGGCAGTAGTAAACATAAATTTCATTTATATATTTGTATAATTATTATTTGATTGTTAATTTGTATTATTGATTTTCGGAGGTAGGAATTTTTGGCAGAAAAAAGAAAAAGCACCACGGCTAAATCAAAAAGCGCCCAGAGCAAAAAAAGCACTGCAAAAAACAGCTCCAAGAGCGGCGCAAAAACCAGCTGTACCAAAACGGCATCAGCCGCAGAGGAAAAAAGAGGTCTTTCGTCACAGACAAAGGCAATCATTCTTCTCGCCGTAGCGGCGCTGATGTTTTGCATTATCCTTTTTAAAAACGAGAGCCTTTGGCTTGAGGTTCACAATGTGTTCGGAGGACTTTTCGGCTTTTGCGGCTTTTTATGCCCTCTACTGCTTGTCTATGTTGCGATTATGACAGCGCTGGAGCGAAAAATCCACGGCAAGGTTGCCGGCAGGCTCGCACTCGCCATAGGAACATTCGTGTGCATATCAACACTTATATATGTATTCAACGTCGGCGGCGACCACGGCAGTCTTGATTATTTCGGCGAGCTTTCAAAGCTCTATACACAGGGCGTAAATTACAGCGGAGCAGGACTTTTAAGCGGCATTATCGGAATTCCTCTTGTAATGCTCTGCGGCACTCTCGGCGCACAGATAATCACAGTTATCGCACTTATAACGCTTCTGCTGCTCCTTTTCGGAGTATCGGTAAAGAAGGTTCTTTATGCGGTGAAAGAGCCGATATACAGGGCGAAGGACGCCGCACAGCAGGAACGTGAACGCCGCCGCACACAGCGCCGCCGTGAAAACAACCCTGTTGCAGACGGCGGATACACCTACAGCGGCACACCGCAGGCTGAGGAAATTTTCCCATACGGTCCTGCGGACGAATCACCGAGGCAAAAAGAATTTGACGTTGACATTCCGCTCGACGCCCCGAAAAAAGCCGGCAAAAAGCGCAGCGGTTCAAAGCTTGACGACCTCAATGCGGCATGGCAGAACGCAAATTCGGATTCGCCCAAAGCAGACGGCAAAAAAATTCCTGCCGCAACAGCAGCTGCACAGCAGGCGATGGATAAAAAGAAAACACCCAAAAAGTCAAATCCCGACCAGCTTCAGCCTGACCCGCAGACGGTTCCGGTTGAAATTGAGAAGGCAGGAGAAGCTGAAAACGAAGCCGACAGCGGCTACCGCTATCCGCCGATTGACCTTCTCGCACCCAATCCCGATGAATACAGCGACGGCAGAAGCTTTGCACAGGAGCTGCATGAAAGCGGCGACAAGCTTGTTTCAACGCTCGAAAGCTTCGGCGTAAGGTCCAAAATCACCGATATAGCAAGAGGTCCTGCCGTAACACGCTTTGAGCTTCAGCCTGCTCCGGGCGTGAAGATAAGCAAGATTACAAATCTCTCGCAGGATATCGCAATGAACCTTGCCGCAGAAAGCGTAAGAATTGAAGCGCCGATTCCCGGCAAGGCAGCGGTCGGCATTGAAATACCGAACAAAAGCGTAAGCATGGTGACAATGAGAGAGCTTATCTCCTCTCCACAATTTAGAAACGCCAAGAGCAAGCTTGCGGTTGTGCTGGGAAAGGACATTTCGGGCAATATTGTTATAACAGACCTTGCAAAGATGCCGCACCTGCTCATTGCAGGTACAACGGGCAGCGGTAAGTCGGTGTGTGTAAACTCGCTGCTGCTCAGTATTCTCTACAAGGCGTCACCGGACGAGGTAAAAATCGTTCTTATCGACCCGAAAATGGTTGAGTTCTCAAAGTACAAGGGCGTCCCCCACCTGCTCATTCCCGTTGTATCCGATGTAAAAAAAGCAGCAGGCGCTCTCAACTGGGCAGTAAGCGAAATGCTTGAGCGCTACAAGATTTTTGCGGCTTACGGCGTGAGAGATATTGAAAGCTACAACAAAATGGTCGATACATATAAGGAAAAGTACAAGGATTTGCCCGAGGGCACGCCCAAGGAGGACCTTCCGCTTACCGACAGCGGCTTGCCTATTCCCGAAAGAAGGCTTGAAAAAATCGTCATTGCGATAGACGAGCTTGCCGATCTGATGATGGTAGCCCCCAACGAGGTTGAGGAAGCAATCTGCCGACTGGCTCAGATGGCGCGTGCCGCAGGTATGCACCTTGTTATAGCAACGCAAAGACCGTCTGTAAACGTCATCACAGGCGTTATCAAGGCGAACATTCCAAGCCGAATTGCTCTTAAAACCTCTTCGCAGATTGACTCAAGAACAATTCTTGATTTAAGCGGTGCAGAAAAGCTGCTCGGCAAGGGCGATATGCTGTTTGCACCAATCGGCTGTGCAAAGCCGCTGCGTGTTCAGGGCGGTTATGCCTCTGACGAGGAAATCGAAAACGTAACGGCGTTCACAAAGCAGTCGGCACGCTCCGATTATAACGAAGAAATTGTTGAGCAGATTGAAAAAATCGCCAGCACCGAGATTGCCCAGGGCGGCAAAAAGAACAACGACGCTCACTCGGATAATGACGACAACAGTGACCGTGACCCGATGCTTGAAGAGGCGATAAAGCTTGTTGTTGAGGCCGGACAGGCGTCAACCTCGCTTTTGCAAAGGCGGCTTCGTCTTGGCTATGCAAGAGCAGGAAGACTGATCGACGAGATGGAGCAGATGGGCATTGTCGGACCTCACGAGGGTTCAAAATCCCGTCAGGTGCTTATGTCGCATCAGGAGTGGCTTGAGAGAAACAATTATCTGAGCGAATAAACGGCTTCGCCGCAGAGTGAAGAGTTGAGAGTTAAGAGTGAAGTTGTGGTATCGCAGCTTTGCTGCTCTTTAAGGAAAGGTCGGATAGTGTCCTTTCCTTCCTCTGACGAGGTAGGCGTCACGCTCCTGCGTAACGGAGAGAGATGCTCGAACCGATAGAGTTTATATATCATTCAGCAGAGCGTACTCTCTCCCCCAGTCAGCTTTACTGACAGCTCCGTCATCAGAGGGAGTCAAGGCCTTGTTTCCGATTACTGTTTTTACATAAAACACACATATTGACAAATTACAAAAAAAGCATACAATAATAGAGGTTAAAATCGTTCTTTTTTAAATTTAAGGATGTGAAGTATTTGTTTAGCATTTTCAAGGAACACAGAGGATTCGGCAAACAGATTTTCCTGCTCGCCAAGGACGAGCTGATAAAAACCTATAAAGGAGCCGTCATTGGTCCGCTGTGGGCGTTTGTTAAGCCTGCATTTACCATTTTCGTTTACTGGTTTGCGTTTTCTGCCGGCATCAGACAGCTTAAAACGCTGAATATCAACCTGGGCGGTCCGGAGCCGTTCTCCATAGACTTTTTCACCTTTATGTTCATCGGTATAATTCCGTGGTTCTTTATACAGGACAGCATAACGCAGGGTGCAAAAACGCTGAGGATAAATCGGCAGTTTATCACAAAGGTCAAGTTCCCCGTTTCTACAATACTCACATATACCGCGCTTTCAAGGCTGTTTGTCCACATACTGCTTGTTGTGGTAATGTATATATATGTTTGCTTTGCAATCGGTCCAAGCTGGTACAATCTGCAGTTCTTCCTGTATTGTCCGCTGATGTTTATTTTCTTTGTTGCACTTTCGTGGTCAACTGCGCCGATGTCGGCTTTCAGCAAGGACTTTGAAAGCCTTATCGTTTCGATTATGTCGGGTATTTTCTGGCTGTCGGGCATTATGTACGATTCCTACGGCTTTGAAGAGCCGCTGAAAACGGTTATGCTCTTCAACCCCATCAACTTCTTTGTAAACGGATACAGAAACTGCTTCCTGTATAACCGTCCGTTCTTTGAATACAAAACCGAGCTTGTGATTTTCCTTGCCGAATTCATTGCGGTATTCTTCCTCGGAATATACAACTACAACAGACTCAGGAAAAAGCTTCCTGACGTACTCTGATAAGGGGGTAATTTTATGGCTGAACCGATTATTACCTTTAAGAATGTCAGCAAGACTTATATTTTATATAAAAATGACCAAGCAAGGTTCAAGGCTTTGTTTTTCAAGCCGAGAAATCCCAAGACAAACAAGGCTCTTAACAATGTTTCATTCTCGATAAACGCAGGAGAATCTGTCGGAATCATCGGCGACAACGGCGCCGGCAAATCAACCCTGCTCAAGATGATAACCGGAGTTGCTTTCCCCGACGAGGGTGAAATCACCGTAAACGGTCAGGTTGCGGCTCTGCTTGAGCTTACCGCAGGCTTTTCGCTGGAAATGACCGGACGTGAAAACATATATCTCAAGGGCTATATCCTCGGTCTTAAGGACGATTTCATCAAGACGATTGAGGACGATATAGTCGAGTTTGCGCAAATCGGCGATTATATCGACCAGCCTGTGCGCACATATTCCAGCGGTATGAAAATGCGTCTTGGCTTTGCAATCAACGTCAACATTGACCCCGATATTCTTGTTATCGACGAGGCTCTGAGCGTTGGCGACGCAAAGTTCAAGAAAAAATGTAAAGACAAAATTTCGAGCATAATAAAACAGGGAAAGACCGTTTTATATGTAAGTCACTCGAAGGACAGCGTAAAAGAGATGTGCCCTCGTTCAATTTACCTTAAAAAGGGTACGGTAATGTTCGACGGACCGACCGAGGAAGCTCTGAAGGTTTATGAGGAGCAAAAGAAATAATTAAGAGTTTTGAGTTTTAAGTTTTGAGTTTTGAGTTAGACTTACCCTTGATAGGAAGGCGGCGGTAGCGAGATGAGATGGAATTCGCTCTTTTGGATTTCTACACGGTGCTGTCGCACCTACACCTCATCAGTCACCCGTAACGAGTTCTTCTTAATTCAAAGAGCCGCAAAGCGGCGACAACCTTAACTCCACACTCCACACTCCACACTCCAAACTTCACTCTAAAAAAATGACAGCAGGTGATAAAATATGGTTACAGCTATGATATTTGCAGGCGGCGTAGGCGCAAGAATGAAGTCGGCAGAAATTCCGAAACAGTTTATCGAGGTTGACGGAAAGCCGATTATCGTAAGAACACTGATGAATTTTCAGCTTCACTCGCAGGTTGACGAAATTGTTGTTGCCTGCCTTGAAACCTGGATAGACAGGCTCAAGGAGCTTGTGCTGGAGTACGGCATCACAAAGGTAAAGGCGATAGTTCCCGGCGGCGAAAACGGCCACGGCTCTATCCACAACGGACTTGTAAAAATCAACGAAACAGCGTTGCCCGATGACATCGTGCTTATCTGTGACGGTGTTCGTCCGCTGTTGTCAGAAAAGCTGATTTCTGACTGTATAGCAACTGCAAGAGCATATGAAACTGCGGTTCCCGTAACACCGAGCATAGACTCTGTTCTTGAAAGCGCCGACGGCAAGACCTGCAAGAGGTCGCTTCCGAGAAAGGAAATGTTCATCACGCAGGCTCCGCAGGGCTACACAATGAGAAAAATTATGTGGGCTCACGCCGAGGCTGAAAAACGCGGCATAACAAACCCGATTTCAAGCAGTGAGCTGTTGATTGAGCTCGGCGAAGAGGTTCGCCTGTTCATCGGCGAGCGTGAA
Source organism: uncultured Oscillospiraceae bacterium (assembly GCA_958448165.1). Lineage (GTDB taxonomy): Bacteria > Bacillota > Clostridia > Oscillospirales > Acutalibacteraceae > UBA7067. Next base: position 51,183 of record CAUDCW010000006.1, on the reverse strand, counting down.
AATATTAAGGTGACAACACCCGAGGATCTGCGTTCTCTGCGTTCATACTACTATTACCGCAGCTTTGAAAACTTTGCAAAGGAGCTGAACCTCGGTGATTAAGGTTGAACAGGCGCTGATAAGACCCGTATATGACGATGTTCTCGACGTTGCTACGGCGGCACTGCCCTGGGAAAGACTCAGGAACAAAACCGTACTGATTACAGGCGCCGCAGGCTTTATCGGATTTTATCTGACAACGGCAATGCTTATAAGAAACGATTTGTACGGCGATAATATTAACGTAATAGCACTTGTGCGGAACAACAAAAAATGCGACGCACGCTTCGGCGATTTGCTGATGCGTGAGGACCTGACAATAGTTGTTCAGGACGTCTGCGCTGAAATCAAGGTGAAGCAAAAGGCGGATTTCATTATTCATGCGGCAAGTCAGGCAAGCGCATACTTTTTTGAGCACGACCCGATTGGCACAATCGACGCCAATCTGACCGGAACAACACGGGTGCTTGATTACGCCGAAAGATGCAAGGCTGAATCAACCCTTGTTATCTCAAGCCTCAAGGTTTACGGCGCACTTCACAACGGCAAGGACTCCATAAGCGAGGACGACATCGGATATATCGACCAGACAAACTACAAGAACTGCTATGCCGTCGGCAAGCGTGCAAGCGAGGCTTTGTGCGCCTGCTACTGCCGCCAGAAGGGTCTGTCGGTCAAGATAGCACGGCCAAGCTACATCTACGGTCCGTCAAGCCTTGACGACGACAGAGTATGGGCGCAGTTTATTGCAAATGTGGTCAAGGGCGAGGACATTCTTCTAAAGAGCAACGGTGCGGCTATGCGCTCGTTCTGCTATGTCAGCGACACGGCCGAGGCGCTGTTTACCATACTTCTTTGCGGAGCTGACGTTTATCCGTATAATATTTCAAGCGAATATTCAAACGTAACAATAAGGGATTTTGCAAAGGCGGCGGTTGAAACCTTCCCCGAGAAGATGATGAAGCTTAAATTTCAGAATCCCGAGGACGAAAAAGAGCCGCAGCGCTCTTACCTTGGCACAACGCCTGAGATTCTTGACAACAAGCGGCTGAAGGATCTGGGCTGGGTAGGCAGAACGACGCTGAAGGACGGAATTGCAAAATCAGTAAGAATCGTATCGGCGCAAAACGGTTATAATGGGGTATAAAAATGGACATAAAAAACCTCTTGAATGAGTATGAGTACGACTGGGCGGCATTTGCGGCTGTTCAGGAAGATTTTCCGTACAAACAGCTTAAAAATAAGAGCATAATTATAGCCGGCGGACGCTCCAATCTTGCCCGTGCGATTTTGTATGCAATGCTTGCTGCAAACGATATCAAGGGCGCAGGTATATCTGTTTCGCTCCTTGCCGATGAAGATTATATCGACAACATTCCCGACGGATTGATTGGCAGACCCGACTTCCGTTATTATGTTGTCGGCGAACCGGCTGAAAAGCTTCCGCGTGCAGATATAGTCATCTACACCGGCGTTTGCAATAAAGCATTCAGCAAGGGACCGGAGTTTTTCGGCGACTGCATCAGCAGGTCGAAATACGCTCTTGAGGTTGCCGAAAAAACAGGAGCAGAGCATTTTATACTCCTGTCGGATTACAGAGCCTACGGCAAGACCGAACGAGGCGTGCTTATGTCGGAATATGAAAACGGCACTGTAAGCTTTTCTCATTCAAGCGGTCTTACCTCTATGCTGCCGCAATCGCTTGAGGCTCAGTGCGCCGCATACGCAAAGCAAAAAGGCTTTGATTTTACAATCCTGCGCACCGCCATAATTCTGGGTGCAAGTGCACAGCTTGACGACAGCATTATATCGGATATGCTCAAAGCTGTCGCAATCGGCGACGAATATACAATTATCAACAGTAAAAATAAATATTCCTTCGTGTATCTGAGCGACGTTTTAAACGCTGTTTTCTACGCTGCCGCAGTTATGCGCAGGAACACAACATACAACGTGGTCGGCGCAGACAGCACGGTTTCGACAGGAATGCTGTCGGCAATGCTCCACGACCTTTATCCCGACAAGGCAAAAATCACTCTCAAGCATAGCGACAAGGACCCCGCATACGGTGTTTCGATGAATAATCAGAAGATAGTCACCTATGGCGGATGCATACCTAAAATCACGCTTGCACAGTCTATTGAGCTTGTTGTGAAGAGCTTTTTGCACGAGGAAAAGATTTTTGTCTTTGACGATTCGTATCAGGGCAAAATCAAGTCGATACAGAACATTCTGCTTTTGTATCTGCTTGAAATCGACCGCATATGCCGCAAGCACCACATAAAGTATTTTCTTGCCGGAGGCACATTGCTTGGCGCTATACGCCACAAGGGTTTTATCCCCTGGGACGACGACGCCGACGTTATGATGCTCAGAGAGGACTATAACAAGTTCCTCAAGGTCGTGCAAAGTGAGCTTCCGGGCAACATAAAGCTGCACACGGTTGACACCGACCCCAAGACGCACAACATCTTTACAAAGCTGAGAATTGACAACACAATGTTCGCAACGAAGTGGACAAGCAAGTTTCCAGATATGCACAACGGCATTTTCTTTGACGTGCTTGCGCACGACCAGACAGCAAACAGCAGTCTGGGCAGGAAAATTCACCTTCAGCTCACGCTTATGACACGTTCTCTTGTATTCAACAAGTGGCACAACAGGCGTATAAATAACGGTCATAAAATACAGAGTGCCGTGACAAATGTTATCAAAAAGATACTTCCGCTTAAAGTATCCGAAAAGCTCCAATTCAAATGTCTGCGCTGGTTTGAGAAGAAAAAGGACGCAAAATATCTTTATGACGGTATGGGCAGAAACGTGTATAAGGGCGACTTCCCCAAAAAATGGCTTAACGATACCGTTTATTGGGATTTTGAGGGCTACCGCTTCCCGGTACCCAAGGAGTATGACAAATATTTAAAATATCTTTACGGCGACTATAAGAATATGGTGCTTGCAAGCGAACGCCAGACAAGCCACGAGATAGTGGTTATGGATCTGGGCGAATATTCCAAGGCACAAAGACCCGAGCACACATATCACAGCATTTCCGTTGCACAGCCGATAAGCGACAGGCATGAGTTGCCGAAAAAATATCCAAAGCGTAGCGAATCTGCCGCAGTTCAGCCGAAAATAAAAAATCCGCCTGACTCTGCAAAGCCGGACGATGACGATGAAACCAAGGTGTTTGTTCCGGGCGGTAAGAAGTCTGCACATAGCAAGGCGAAAAAATCCGATTCCGACAGCAAACCCGAGAAAAAGGACGCAAAAAGCAACGAAGCTTCTGCACAGACCGAACAGGTGGGTTCAGACAATACTGCGGACAATTCACCCGAACAGAACAACAAGCAAAGTACAGTTATTGAAAGCCCTGACGTAAAGACAGAGCCGCCGGCAGAAAAAGAGCCGGAGATAAAGCACAATCCGCAGTTGGACGAAACGATAGAATTCTCACTGCGTGAAACCGATATTTCAAAATATTCGAGCAGTGAGGCAAAGCGCCGCCTTGCCGACACACGCGAATTTGAACTGCCGGATAAATCAACCGAATAAATATAATAGTAATAGCCGATGAGCTGTGAGATAATCACAATTCATCGGCTGTTGTTTTCCTGCGGCTGAAATTTTAAGGAAACACTGATTAAATCATTTGTGCATATTGCGCCGTCAGATTTTTCGTCAGGTTGGACAAATAAACCGCAGTAATGCTGTCGCATTACGAGGATTTTTTGGTCAGGCTGACGGGAAATATGCAAGCAAGATGTGCAAACAGCTTTTAAGCGTGATTTATTCAGTGTTTCCTTAATCTATTTATCAATAATCTGCAATCTGCTCTGCCGGCATATCGGCACATCATAATATCCTGATTTAGTTTTTATCTGCCTTTTCGGCAAGAACATTATCAACGGCTTTAATCTCGTTTTTAAGCTTTTTCCGCTTGAAAAATAAAGCGTGAAATACACGGTAAATAAAGTTTAACGGGATTGACCATTTGTGGCGATAGCAAAACGGATAATGTGCCTTATACCACTGCATATCAGGGAACAAACGCGACAGATAATAGCTGCGCTTCATTTTTCCGGCATTACTCTCTGAAGCGTTGTCAAGCTTTGAAAATCTGCTCTCAACTGCGTTTTCGGCTGTTCCGTGTGTACCCGAGCCGAGTATAAAGCTTAACTGCTTTTCTTCATTCTCGTCAAAGGTTTTTTCAAAAATATTTGTCGGTGAACCGAACAGCTTGTCGCTCAGCTTGAACAGGTCTGCTTCAAGTCCGTCAAGCTCAAGCTTTGAAAGCTCGGAGCGTATATATTCACGGTCAAGGCCGCTCCCCTTTGCCCTGTTATATACAAACACGTCCATTAGTGTTCTTATGCCTGTTCCCGCATTTTCATAATGCTTGCCTGCGTGGGCAATAAGATAAATATAAAAGTCCTCATCGCTGAAATGCATCAAAAACGGGCTATCCTTATCTCTGATAAGCCGTTGCTCAACATCGGCATAATAGTCAGCAAACCTTTTTCGGTGTGTACTGCCGAAAAGGCTTATGTGCATCTCAAAATTGCACACGGGCGGCTTAAAATAAACGTCGTGACATCTGCCGTGGCTGTCACGTCTGTAACCCATACCTTGCATAAGCTCACAAACAGTATTGCGATATTGCGAATCAAACAGAATATCGCAGTCCGACATTTCACGCATACCAAGCTTTGGATAAAAATGCTTTAAAATACTGCCCTTGAGCGGCATATACCAAATCTTATTTTTTTGCAGAAGAAGTGAAAGCCCTGAAAGCTCGGCATCAAGCAAAAGGCTTTTTCTGATAGCTTTCTCCTTGTCCTCACGCCACAATTTTACTGTTGTGCTGTTATAATCCAATGCATTTGTACTGTCAAGCGACATATATATTATTGCCGTCATAGAATGACGCTTTGCTATGCGGTAAATTGACGGCAGTTCCATCGTACTGACCCTTTGAACATCGGGCTTCTGACCGTTTAACGCACAGGCGGCAAGATACAGCATATCGCACTGTTGTGAGGTTAATATATCCGTCATAAATGCACTCCTTTGCCAAAGCATATCATAATTTTAGAGCATTTTCCCTCAAGATGCAAGAAAAAGAAACACATTATAAGAATAAAAAAGGGCGCACCGTAAGGCACGCCCTGAAAAAATATCACCAAGCTCAGTTATGTGATTTTTCAATCATATCAAGAAAATAGCCGTGAATTCGCAAATCGTCGTTAAGCTCCGGGTGGAACGCTGTGACAAGCTGGTTTTTCTGCCTTGCCGCAACGATTTTGCCGTCAACCGTTGACAAAACCTGTGTATCCGCCTGTACCGACTTGATATACGGCGCTCTGATAAAGGTCATCGGCAAATCCTGCTCCTCACCAAAGGCTGAACGGGCAAAAAAGCTGCCAAGCTGTCTGCCGTATGCGTTTCTCTGAGCCGTTATGTCCATAGTTGACAGATGGGTGGCTTCGTCGTTGTCAATCTGCTTTGCAAGCAACAGAAGTCCTGCACACGTTCCGAAAACAGGAAGTCCGTTTTCAATTTTCTCCTTAAGCAAATCAAACAAGTCAAGGTCACGCAGCAGCTTGCCCATAACGGTGCTTTCGCCGCCGGGGATTATAAGGCCGTCAAAATCCTTAAGAGCGTCCTTTTTCTGTCTGATCTCAAAGCTTTCGGCCCCCAGCCTTGAAAGCATTTTTCTATGCTCTTCAAATGCGCCCTGCAAGGCAAGAACAGCAACAGTCATATTATTTTCCTCTTTCTGCCATTAAAATTTCAATTTCCTGCTCGTTAATGCCGACCATAGCCTCGCCCAGATCCTCTGAAAGCTCTGCGATAAGCTTTGCATCGGTGTAGTTTGTAACAGCCTGAACAATTGCGGCTGCACGCTTTTTGGGGTTGCCCGACTTGAATATACCCGAGCCTACAAACACGCCCTCAGCGCCGAGCTGCATCATCAATGCGGCGTCTGCCGGAGTTGCAACACCGCCTGCGGCAAAGTTGACAACAGGAAGCTTGCCGTTCTGATGAACATAAAGCACAAGGTCATAAGGCACCTGAAGCTCCTTTGCGGCGTCAAAAAGCTCGTCCTCGCTCATTGAAACAAGGCGTCTTATCTCACTGTGCATCATTCTCATATGACGCACAGCCTGAACAACGTCGCCTGTGCCCGGCTCGCCCTTTGTTCTTATCATCGAAGCGCCCTCGTTGATTCTTCTGAGCGCCTCGCCCAGGTCCTTTGCACCGCATACAAACGGAACCTTGAACTTTGTTTTGTCGATATGGTATTTATCGTCAGCCGGCGACAAAACCTCACTCTCGTCTATATAGTCAATCTCTATTGCCTCAAGTATCTGTGCCTCTGCAAAATGACCGATGCGGCACTTAGCCATAACAGGAATAGAAACTGCCTGCTGAATTCCCTTGATCATCTTCGGGTCGCTCATTCTTGAAACACCGCCTGCGGCACGGATATCTGCCGGAATTCTCTCAAGTGCCATTACAGCACAAGCGCCTGCCTCCTGTGCAATTTTAGCTTGCTCCGGTGTTGTAACGTCCATTATTACGCCGCCCTTGAGCATTTGTGCAAGATTTTTGTTAAGCTCATATCTGTCTGACATCTTAGTATTCTCCTTATCAATTATATAGGTAATATAGGAATTAACATCCTATAAGTATATTAACACCGCGACAAATGTAGGTAAAGGTACAGTCTTGTACTTTTTTGCAAAAACTGTACCCTTTATTTTTACAATTTCTTAAATTACAGTTTGTTTTTGTTATATATCTGTGGTAAAATCAAGGCATATACTTGCGCATAAATACAAATACAAAAAGGAGAAAACCTATGATTATCACAACAACAGAGAGAATTTCCGGCACAAATATGACCGAGCTTGGGCTTGTAATGGGCAACACCGTACAGAGTGTTCATATGGGCAAGGACATTATGGCAGGCTTTAAGAATTTGGTCGGCGGCGAGCTTACCTCCTACAACGAAATGCTGACAAACGCACGCCAGATAGCCACACAGAGAATGTATCAGCAGGCGCTTCAGTTGGGCGCTGACGCAATAGTATGCGTACGCTATGCATCAAACTCAATCACTCAGGGTGCGGCAGAGATACTCGCCTATGGCACAGCAGTGAAGTTTGTCTAACTTCGCACTCGCTTGCGGTGCTTGCACCGCTAAACTTAACGGGCGGTCAATTAAAATGACCGCCCGCATTTTTTATTCTTCTTCAGATTCGATTTTTTCCACAATATCGTCCCTGAACTTATATATACTGTTTTCGGGAACATATCCCCTTACCATCGAAACGGGATATACCGTTGTGTTTTTGCCGATTACCGTGCCGGGGTTGAGTACGGAATTGCACCCGACCTCAACATTGTCTCCGAGAATTGCACCAAGCTTTTTGCGGTTTGTGCAAAGCTTTTCGCCGTCAACACCAAGATATACTATTGTCTTATCCGACTTGAGGTTAGACGTTATCGAGCCTGCGCCCATATGCGACTTATATCCTAAGATAGAATCACCGACATAGTTATAATGCGGCACCTGAACGCCGTCAAACAGCAGTGTTCCCTTAAGCTCCGTCGAGTTGCCGACAACTGCCCCTGCGCCGACAATTGCAACACCTCTGATAAACGCACAATGCCTGATCTCGGCATTCTCACACACGATAAGCGGACCGTTTATTGACGCACTGGGCGCTACAACGGCGCTTTTTGCAATCCATATATCCTCGCCGATTTTGTCGTACCTGTCAGCAGGAAGTGTTTTGCCAAGCTCCATAATAAAATCACAAAGCCCGTCAAGAGCCTCCCACGGATATATGGTCTTTTCCAGCAGCGGCTTTGCAATTGTTTTGTTCAGGTCGCCGAATAACGCCTTTGTTGTCACTTGTTCAAACATAAAATACTACTCCTTGATTAATTTAGGCAAGCGTACTCACCCGATATATCATATGACTTATTCGTCATACTCAAAAAAACCCCAGTTTCCGTTGTGCAGTCTGCCTGCCACAAAGCTCAGCGACACTCCGTTTGCCTCAATTTTATAGGCAGAAAAGCTGAGCGGCTGTTTTGTGTCGGGGTCAATGACTATTACAACATCGCCAATCATAATCCACTTGTACTTGAACACATCAATACCCTTGATGCAGAATTTGTCTGAAGCGGCACTGCCGATGAATCTGTGCTTTTTCATTGTAGATTAGTCACCTCTATGCTATTGTTATTAATTCGCAAACGATTTAATCAGTGTTTTCTTTTATTAAAGCTTAAGACCCGTTTGCGTTCTCAGAAATTCCATTGCCTTTTCCACCAGAATGTCAACTCCGCCCTTGCTGTCACTTTCAACATTCATCGGCATAATCGGGTCGTGCACACTCAAGCGCAGCATAAACCAACCGTCGCCGTCGTCCTTTGCAAACGAAACACGGACACCCTCGCGGCTGTCGTCGGCAACATTCCAACCGGGCTGACTCTGTGCGTATTCCTCAAGATTTTTGAGAATCCTGTTTCCGCAGGCTTTGAAGTCCTGTTCCTCTATTTTAAAGCGGATTTCACGGCTCTCGACAGGCTCCCTGAGCGTTGCGATAAGCTGTTCAAGTTCCTTGCCCTCTGCTTTGAGCTGTGCCATTTTTATAATCAGCTTTGTGCAAAGATAAGCGCCGTCGTCGAGGAAAAAGTTTTCACGCATTGCGGCGTGACCCGAGGTTTCGATTGCCAAGGGACAGTTCACACCGTCATTGTTCAGTCGGATTGCCTCGTTGATAACATTTTTATATCCTCTTTTAAAGCGGTGATGAACGCCGCCCAAATCGTTTTGTATAAAATCCTTCAGACCTGCCGAGGTTGTCGAGTCGGTCACAACAGTGCCACCGGGGTTGCCCTCAAGAGCGATTGCCGCCGCCATTGCAACAAGGCGGTTGCGGTTAATCTCGTTACCCTTGCTGTCAACTGCTCCTCCTCTGTCAACGTCGGTGTCAAAAATCACGCCCATATCAGCGCCTGCATCAAGCACCGACTTGCTGATTGATGCCATAGCCTCCTCGTTTTCGGGGTTTGGAATATGGTTCGGGAACATTCCGTCAGGCTCCAAAAAACAGCTTCCCGCTGTGTCTGCACCGAGAGGTGCCAACACCTTGTCGGCATAAAATCCGCCTGCGCCGTTGCCTGCGTCAACAACAATCTTAAAGCCCTTGAGCGGATGCTCGTAATCCTCGGCATTGACGCCCTTGCAAATCATATCTCTGAGCCGAGCGCAGTAGTCGCTCATATAATCAGTAGGCACAATTTCGCCGCCGTCACAGTCGTCCGGTGTTTTTCCGTTCTGAGCGTAAAGCAATATTTCTTCGATATCGCTGCCCTCAAGTCCGCCGTCACGGGTGAAGAATTTAAGTCCGTTTCTGTTGAACGGATGGTGGCTTGCGGTGATCTGCAATGCGCCGTCACAGTCAAGATCAACTGTTGTCATAAACATTGACGGCGTTGACGCAAGACCGCAGTCAAGCACACGCACGCCAGCGTTTTTCATAACGTCACTGCACTCGCCGACAATCCTCGGTCCGGACACACGGCTGTCACGTCCGACAGAAATTACAAGCTCGCACGGCTTCTTGCCGCATTTTTTTGCAAGCCAAAGGACAAAGCCTGCGCTCATCGCCCTGACAGCCTCGTTTGTCAGGTTTACGCTTTCTCCCTCAACTCCCTGCGTTGCGATTCCTCTTATATCGGTTCCGCTTTTAAACTGTTTCCAGTAATCATTCAGCATTTAGCAATACATCCTTTCATTGTGTGTGCCGTTTACGGCAGTTTACACACGAAAAATTTTTTACTGCAATTTTACAGTATAATTATACACATTTTCATACTGAATTGAAATAGTAAAATAAAAATTTGGCAATAAAATAATCGGCTTTTCCCTGTTTTGCAGTACACCTATATTCTACAGACAAGACGTCAACAATTATTTATTGTAAAAGATTTCCGGATATGATATGATAAGTAGTAATGCTGTGGATATGTTCCTGAATATCCTGATATGTAAAACACTAAAAAAGATGGTGATAAAATGGGCAACGAACCAAACAGTCCCTCACGGCTTAATCCGCCGCCGGAACAAGGTCTGACCTCAAAACAAGTTGAGGACCGTATGCACGAGGGACTTTACAACAAGGAATCAACACTTCCGACAAAAAGTATCCCCCGTATTTTTGCAGACAACATATGTACTCTGTTCAACCTGATAAACATTATTCTTGCTGTGGCTGTGCTGCTTGTTGGCTCATACAAGAACCTGCTGTTTATGCTTGTAATCCTTGCAAATATAGCAATCGGCATTTTTCAGGAGATCAGAGCAAAGCGTACCGTTGACAGACTCTCGATAATCAATCAGGCAAAAATCAAGGCTGTGCGAAACGGCAAGGTGCAGGAAATCGCAATAAACGACATTGTGCTCGACGATGTTATAGAGCTTTCATCAGGCAATCAGGTGCCCACAGACTGCGTTGTCCTGACAAGCGAGGTTGACGTCAACGAATCACTGCTGACAGGCGAATCTGAGCCGATACATAAAAAGCCCGGCGACACTCTGTTATCGGGCAGCTTTATTGTAAGCGGCAAATGCCGCTGCAGAGCCGAGCATATCGGCAGCGACAACTACGCCTCAACGGTGTTCAGCGGAGCAAAATATGTTAAAAAGGTCAATTCCGAGATTATGCGAACGCTGAACAAAATAATCAAGATGATCTCGATTGCAATTTTCCCAATCGGAATTTTACTCTCACTCAATCAGTATTTTCAGAACTGCGGCAATATTCCCGACACCGTGACCCACGTTGTTGCGGCGCTCGTCGGTATGATACCCGAGGGACTAATACTTCTGACAAGCACGGTGCTTGCCGTTGGAGTTATCAGGCTGTCAAAGCACAATGTGCTTGTGCAGGAGCTTTACTGCATTGAAACCCTTGCAAGGGTCGATGTGCTGTGCCTTGACAAAACAGGCACGATTACAGAGGGACATATGGTAATACACAAGGCTGTTCCGATTAACGGCACTACCGACAAGGAGCTTGCCGATGCGCTTAATTCCCTTACAGCCTCACTCAGCGACGATAACCCGACATACAACGCCGTAAAGCTTAAGTACAGCGGCAAGGACGGAAAGCTTGCAGAAAAAATTCATCCGTTCTCATCGGCAAAAAAGTGGAGCGGAGCATATTTCGGCAAGGACGGCTCGCTGGTTCTTGGTGCGGCTGAATTTATTTTCAGGGACATTATCCCCGAAAGTGCCAACGAGATTATTAAAAAATATTCGGGCGGCTACAGAGTTCTTGCCGTTGCACATTCTGACAACAATTTCAACGGCGAGGACCTGCCCGATGACCTCAAGCCAATCGGCATTCTCGTTATAAAAGACAAGGTTCGTGACAGTGCACACGACACGCTTGAATTTTTCGCCTCTCAGGGCGTTGAGCTGAAAATAATCTCAGGCGACAATGTGCACACCGTTGCAAGCATAGCCAAAGAGGCGGGTCTTAAAAACTACGACAAATATATCGACGCCTCAACCCTCAAGACAGACGAGGAAATCAAAGAGGCTATATTAATGTATTCCGTATTCGGCAGAGTAACACCCGACCAGAAAAAGGCGTTTGTTCTTGCTCTTAAAGAAGCCGGTCACACAGTAGCAATGACCGGCGACGGCGTCAACGACGTACTCGCTCTTAAAGAAGCGGATTGCAGTGTTGCAATGGCAAGCGGCAGTGATGCGGCAAGAAATGTTTCTCAGCTTGTTCTGATGGATTCCGACTTTTCGTCAATGCCAAAGGTTGTTGCCGAGGGCAGGCGTTCAATAAACAACATTCAGCGCAGTGCGTCGCTGTTTATCGTCAAGACAATTTATTCCTCAATACTCAGCGTGCTTTTTGTTCTGCTTCCGTTTTCGTATCCAATCGAACCGATACAGATGACTCTTGTCAGCGCATTCGCCATCGGCTTGCCGTCGTTTGTGCTTGCGCTTGAGCCGAACCATGAACGTGTAAAGGGTAATTTCTTTATTAATGTGCTGTCACGAGCGTTGCCGGGCGCTCTGGTCGTGATTCTTATGACGGTGCTTAACCTGATTTTGCACGTTGCTCTTAATACAACAGATATTGAATATTCAACCTTGCAGGTTGTCATTCTTTCGTTCACGGGAATTATGCTTATTGCAAAAATCAGTATTCCGTTCAACGCCATCAGAACAGCTCTTATTATAGTGTGTGCCGGCGGAATGGTGCTTGGCATCACGGTGTTCGGGTGGTTCTTCGGCACAGATCCGTTCAGCCTTACAATGCTTATTCTGATCTCCGTCATTCTGGCGGCAAGCCTTGGTCTGTTTATTCTGTTCAACAAGATTGCCGATAAAATGAAACTGAATAAGATGATTAAGCTTTCGATTTGATTAGATTCCTACGCTTATAAGGCGCAAGCGCCGCAAGCGAGAGTGGAGAGTTGAGAGTGGAAAGTGAAGTTTGTTATCGCAGCTCCGCTGCTCCATAGCAAGAAGCTTGGTCGAGCAAAATAAAACGATAATATAAAAGCGTACAGATGTGTGCAAACTTATTTAATACATATTTAATGCGCTGAACACAAATTAAACGTCCCCGGAATGTTCGTCATTCACTCCGGGGACGGTTTTATTTTGGGAAACACTGATTAAATCGTTTGTGCATATTGTACCGTCAGATTTTTCGTCAGGTTGGACAAATAAACCGCAGTAATGCTGTCACATTACGAGGATTTTTTGGTCAGGCTGACGGGTAATATGCAAGCAAGATGCACAAACAGCTTTCAGCGTTATTTATTCAGTGTTTTCTTTACTCTGTTGTCACCTCAACTCCACCGCTTTCAAGCTTGGCGGCAAGGCTTTTAAGGGGATCTTCCTTTTTCTCGGCTTTTTCGCCTGTCGGCTTGTACGGTCCGAGCTTATACACTCTGCCTGTGACCTCTTTTATCGCACTGCGCATAGCCTCTCGCTGGTGCTGGCTCTTGAGCATTTTAAACGGCAGGTCACTGTCGGACTCAATCAGCAGGTAATCGCCGCTTGTATATGCGTTTGTCTTTGCAAAAGCAGTCGCAACCGACTTTGACTCCTTTTTGACAACGTCAAGCACATCCTGCCACTGCTGCATCGGTACACAGTTTTTCATAATTTCTTCTATGCTTGCGCTGTTTTGCACTCTCACGCTCTCCTGCGCCGGATTTGTCACAATCGGCTGCGGTTTTTCTTTTGCCGGCTCTGTCTGTGCAGCCGAGCCGCCATGTTCATAAATATCGGCGGCCATCGGCTGTGTGCCCGAGGTTTTTTCGCCTATACTCTGTGTAACGACAGCGCCGCTTCTCAGCTTTCGCTCAATCGACGATAATCTGTCGAGAATCGACTGCAAATCCTGCGACATCTCTGGCGAACAGATTTTAATAAGAGCCATTTCAAGCTCGGTTCGGCTGTCGTTGCCGCGCGACATTCTGTCGCAGGCAATCTGCAGGACGTCCATAGCATAGATAATTTCTCCCAAAGAAATATATCTTGCCTGCTGCTGTGACTTTGAGTATTCCTCGTTTGACATCACAATAAGCTCACGGGGGTCCTTGAGTGTTTTTATCAGCATTAAATTCCTGAAATACGCTATAAGCTCACGGCAAAGCTGCGCCATATCCTTTGAGTCCTTGTAAAGCCTGTCAACCGCAATAAGCGCTTCGGCGCACTCACGCTCCTTGAGTGAATCGCCGATGGAAAAAAGATAGTCACGGTTTGCAAGCCCTGCAACCTCACGCACGACCTGCTCGTTAATATCAAGCGAAACGCCTATACAGCGGTCAAGTATTGAAAGTGCGTCACGGAATGCTCCGTCGGCTACGCTTGAAATCAGAAGTGCGGCGTCAAGATCAAGCGTTGCTCCCTCCTGCTGTGCGATATAGCAAAGCCGCTGTGACATTTTATCGGGCGAAATCCTGTGAAAATCAAAGCGCTGACAGCGTGAAAGTATAGTCGCAGGCAGCTTGTGCACCTCGGTAGTGGCAAGGATAAAAAGCACATGAGCGGGCGGCTCCTCAAGCGTCTTAAGCAATGCGTTGAACGCACCGCCCGAGAGCATATGAACCTCGTCGATAATATACACCCTGTACTTTACATTCGGATTGGACGGGTGCTGCATTGCCTCTTCGATTATCGTTCTTATATTGTCAACGCCGGTATTGCTTGCGGCGTCAATCTCTACAATGTCATACAATTTGCCCTCGGCAAAATCACGGCAGTTTTCGCACTCGCCGCACGGGTCGCCGCTTTGGGGATTAAGGCAGTTCACAGCCTTTGCAAGAATCTTGGCGCAGGTGGTTTTTCCTGTACCCCGACAGCCGGTAAAAAGATAGGCGTGGTTGATTCTGCCTGATATCAGCTCATTTTTAAGCGCAGTTGTGATATGCTCCTGCCCCACAACGTCCTTAAAATACTGAGGACGCCATTTGCGATATAACACCTGATACATAGAGCACCTCCAAATAATACCAAACACCGCCCGGCAGTGTAATACAAAATAAAAAGCAAGCCGAACTCACCTGCATTATAATATGTGAACGACAGACTTACTGTATCGCATCGGAACATCCGCTTAATGCTGCTCGGTTCCCCGCCTGACATGGTTCACGGCATCCAATCGCACAGGGCCTGCCGCTCGCATATTACAACGAAAATGAATTCGCCTTGCTATTTGCCGCAATTTCTGCAACAGGATTATTATACTAAATTTTCAGACTTAAGTCAAGAAATTTATTTTGAAGAGCGGAGAGTGAATAGAATATAAAGTATAACACTCTGCGGCTCGAACCGGAACAGGCAAGCCAGTTCCCTACAACCTCGTTTCAAAATTCATCTTCACTCTCCACTCTTCACTCTTCACTCTCCACTCCCCCCTCTATCGGGGCTACAAACCGCTTTATCTCCATTTTGTCAAACAACTGCTTGAAGCGCACGGCTGCAACGCTCGGTACGCCGCATTTCGGGCATATCGCCTTAGCACGGAAGCCTCGGTTTTTGCTCTGCCAGCGTGACTTTATCTGCATTTTCTCGCCGCAGTCGGGACACACCGCATAAAGCTCGCTCTTGTTGACAAGCGGGTTTGAAATGTCGGTGATGTAGTGATTTTTGAATGTAATCCTGCGGTAAAAGCTGTCGTCGCATCTGCGTGTCAGGCTTTTGGCAAGCTCTGGGTCAAAAATGCGTGCAAAGCACCTTGCCGAAAGCTCGCTGTCGGCAAGGGCACGGTGCATTTCGTTTTCGTTATATTCAATCCCGAGCAACTGCGCCACGCTTTCAAGTCCCGGCTGTTTTCCGGGATCTGTCAGCGACAGTGCCCTCTGGCAATAATGCTGCAAGTCCATATAGTAAACAAGACACTCAGGACGCTCGTTGTGCAGAAAATACTCGCAATTGCTCATCAGCGTGAGGATATCCGTAGTACCCCAGGTGAGAATCACGCTGTTTTCGGCAAATTCGTTGAATCTGCTAAGTGCGTGCGTAAAGGTGTGATGTGCGGATTCAAGCTCGTCAATGCTGATATGCGTCAGCTCCTGCACATATTTGTTCAGCGTTTTGCCGATTTGCGGAGTGATAAGCATTGAATAGCGGTCAACAATGTTCAGGTTGCTGTCAAGCTTAACCGCACCGATATCTATTATTTCATTTATATATTTTTTTCTGCGGCGGCTGTAGGTGCCGTTCCACTCAAGGTCAAGAACAACGTAATTCATATTTCCGCTTAACTCTTGAACTGCTTTTTCATACGCTGTTCTTTGTTGAGGATCGTCTTTCTCATTCTGATGCTGCTCGGCGTTACCTCGACAAGCTCATCGTCTGCGATGAACTCAAGGCACTGCTCAAGGCTTAAAACGGTGTGCGGCGTGAGCTTGAGCGCATCGTCCGAGCCTGACGCACGGGTGTTTGTCATATGCTTTTTCTTGCAGACATTTACAACAAGGTCGTCAGCCTTCGGGCTTGCGCCGCAAATCATACCCTCATACACAGGCACGCCCGGTCCGATAAAGAGTCTGCCTCTCTCCTGTGCGGCATAAAGGCCGTACTGTGTAGATTCACCTGTTTCAAATACGATGAGAGAACCCTGATGGCGGCTGATGATTTCGCCCTTGTACGGCTCATAGCCGTCAAAAACGTGGTTCATAATACCGTTGCCGTTTGTATCTGTCATAAATTCACTGCGGTAGCCCATAAGACCTCTTGCCGGGATTTTGAACTCAATGTGCGTAATGCCCGATTCTCTTGTACCCATATTGACAAGCTCCGCCTTGCGTGAGCCGAGCTTCTCCATAACTGCGCCGACATAATTCTCGGGAACCTCGATAATCAGGAATTCGATAGGCTCGTTTAACACGCCGTCAATCTTCTTCATAATAACATTCGGTCTTGAAACCTGGAATTCGTAGTTTTCACGGCGCATTGTTTCGATAAGGATTGACAGGTGAAGCTCACCTCTGCCCGATACTCTGAAGGTGTCGGCGGAGTCTGTTTCCTCAACTCTCAGCGCAACATTCGTTTCAACCTCTTTGAACAGGCGGTCACGGATATTTCTTGAGGTTACGTACTTGCCCTCCTTGCCTGCAAAGGGACTGTTGTTGACCATAAACATCATTGAAACGGTCGGCTCGTCAATCTTGACAAACGGCAGAGCCTCAACCTTGTCGGGGGAACATACCGTTTCGCCGATGTTGAGGTCAGTAATGCCCGAAACACACACTAAATCGCCAAGGCTTGCGCTCTCGCACTCAACTCTTTTAAGTCCCTCAAACTGATAAAGCTTTGTTATTTTTACATTCTTAGTTGCACCGTCACGACAGCACAGAACTGCACTCTGACCCGATTTTACCGAGCCGCGCTCAACTCTGCCGATGCCTATTCTGCCTACATAATCGTCATAGTCTATATTAGAGAAAAGTATCTGCATTTCGCCGTCAAGGTCACCCTGAGGTGCAGGAACCTCGTTGATGATAGCCTCGAACAGCGGCTTCATATCGGTGCCCGGCTCATACGGGTCGTCTGATGCGTAGCCGTCACGAGCAGATGCGTAAACAACAGGGAATTCAAGCTGTTCATCATCTGCGCCAAGCTCGATAAACAAATCAAGAACCTCATCAACAACCTCCTCGGGTCTTGCGCCGGGGCGGTCAATTTTATTCAATACTACAATAGGCTTTTTGCCGAGGTTGAGAGCCTTTTTAAGCACAAAACGGGTCTGCGGCATACAACCCTCAAATGCGTCAACAAGTAGAAGTACACCGTCAACCATCATCAGGATACGCTCAACCTCGCCGCCGAAATCTGCATGACCCGGAGTATCAACGATATTAATCTTTGTGCCGTTATACATTACGGCTGTGTTCTTTGAAAGGATTGTGATTCCTCTTTCCCTCTCAAGGTCGTTTGAGTCCATAACACGCTCGGCGACAGCCTCGTTCTCACGGAAAACGCCGCTCTGGCGCAGAAGCTGGTCAACAAGTGTTGTCTTGCCGTGGTCAACGTGAGCAATAATTGCAACATTCCTTAAATCTTTTCTTTCACCCATAATAATCCCTCTGATTTTTCAATTTTTCACAATTTCATATTATACCACATAATCACTCTTTTGACAAAAACTTTTTCAGATATTGTCCCGTATATGAATTTTCACATTCTGCAACCTGCTCGGGCGTTCCCTTGGCAACTATTGTTCCGCCGCCGTCGCCGCCCTCAGGACCTAAATCTATGATATAATCCGCCGTTTTGATAAGGTCGAGGTTATGCTCGATTACCACAACCGTGTTGCCGCCGTCAACAAGTGTCTGCAATACTTCAATAAGCTTATGCACGTCGGCAATGTGCAAGCCTGTTGTCGGCTCGTCAAGAATATAAATCGTCCTGCCCGTTGAGCGCTTTGAAAGCTCGGTCGCAAGCTTTACTCTCTGTGCCTCGCCGCCTGAAAGCGTTGTTGCCGGCTGACCGATTTTGACATAGCCAAGGCCTACATCGTAAAGCGTCTGCAGCTTGCGGCGGATTTTCGGAATATCGGCAAAGAATGCAAGTCCCTCCTCTACTGTCATTTCAAGCACATCGTAAATTGACTTATCCTTGTACTTGACCTCAAGCGTTTCTCTGTTGTAGCGCTTACCGCCGCAGACCTCGCAGGGAACATAAATATCGGACAGGAAGTGCATCTCTATCTTGATTATGCCGTCACCCTGACAAGCCTCACAGCGGCCGCCCTTGACGTTGAACGAGAATCTGCCCGAATTGAAACCGCGCATTTTTGACTCCTTGCAGGACGCAAACAGCTCCCTTATATCAGTGAAAACGCCCGTGTAGGTTGCCGGGTTTGAGCGTGGTGTTCTGCCGATGGGGCTTTGGTTTATGTCGATAACCTTGTCAAGATTTTCAACGCCCTCAATCGACTTGAATTTTCCTGCTCTCGTCTTTGCGCCGTTGAGCTTTGCGGCAAGGTGCTTGTAAAGTATCTCGTTTACAAGCGACGATTTGCCCGAGCCTGACACGCCTGTTACGCACACAAACATACCGAGCGGAATCTGCACATTCACGTTTTTCAGGTTGTTCTGCGCCGCTCCCTTGATTGTCAGCTTTAGTCCATTGCCTTTTCTGCGCTGCTCGGGGATTTCTATTTTCCTCCTGCCGCTTAAATACTGACCCGTTATTGAACGCTCGCACTGCTTTATCTGCTCAACGTCGCCGCAGCAGACAACCTCGCCGCCGTGAACGCCTGCTCCGGGACCTATATCAACGATATAGTCAGCGGCATACATTGTGTCCTCGTCGTGTTCGACAACAATTACGGTGTTGCCTATATCACGCAGATTCCGCAGCGTTGCAAGAAGCTTGTCGTTGTCACGCTGATGAAGTCCGATGCTCGGCTCGTCAAGGATATAAAGCACTCCCATAAGCGAAGACCCGATTTGCGTTGCAAGGCGGATTCGCTGGCTTTCGCCGCCCGACAGCGTTCCCGATGAACGGGAAAGCGTGAGGTAGTCAAGACCGACGCTGTTTAAAAAACCGAGCCGCTGTTTTATCTCCTTTAGTATCTCGTCCGCAATCATTCTCTCTCTGTCGGTAAGCTCAAGGCTGTTGATAAATTCCAGTGCCTCTTTTATCGACTTGTCGCAGAACTCGCTGATATTTATGCCGCCGACTGTTACGGCAAGGCTGACTTTTGAAAGCCTTCTGCCGCCGCATTCCTCACAGGGAACAGCGCTCATATATGACTCGATTTCTTCCTTTATCCAGCTGCTCTGAGTTTCTCTGAACCGTCTTTCAAGGTTGTTGATAACGCCCTCAAAGTCGGCGTAATAGCTGCCCTCGCCGTACATATTCTTTCTTGTGACCTTAAGCTTTTCGTCCTTTAAGCCGTAGAGGATAACGTCAACAACCTCGTCGGGCAAATCCTTAATCGGAGTGTCAAGCGAGAATTTAAGCTTTTTTGCCAAAGCCTCAAAGTACATTGTCGCAATCGTGCTGCCCTCCATTGCCCACCCGCTGCCCTTGATGCCGCCCTGAGCTATCGACTTGTTCCAATCGGGGATAACAAGGTCGGGGTCAACACGCATAAAAACGCCCAGTCCGGTGCATTTCGGGCAGGCTCCGAAAGGATTGTTGAACGAAAACATTCTCGGAGTAAGCTCCTCAACGCTTACCCCGTGGTCGGGACAGGCGTAATTCTGAGAAAACAGCATATCCTCGCCATCATTCACGCTGACTATTATCAAGCCTTTGGTAAGCGATGACGCCGTTTCAATCGAGTCGGCAAGACGTGAGTTGATGCCCTCCTTTATCACAAGGCGGTCAACAACGATTTCAATATTGTGCTTTTTGTTCTTTTCCAGCTTTATCGTTTCACTCAGGTCATATATTATCCCGTCGATTCTCATTCTGGCGTAGCCGCTTTTTCCTGCTGACTCAATTTCCTTTTTAAATTCGCCCTTTTTTCCCCTTGCAATCGGCGCAAGAATCTGTATCTTTGTGCGCTCGGGCAGAGTCATAACCTTGTCAACAATCTGGTCTATCGTCTGCTGTTTTATCTCTCTGCCGCATATCGGGCAGTGCGGAACACCTATTCTCGCATACAAAAGGCGGAGATAGTCGTAAATCTCGGTAACCGTGCCGACTGTTGAACGGGGATTCTTTGAGGTTGTTTTCTGGTCTATTGAAATAGCAGGAGAAAGTCCCTCAATGCTCTCGACATCGGGCTTTTCCATCTGACCGAGGAACATTCTTGCATAGGACGAAAGACTTTCAACATATCTGCGCTGTCCCTCGGCATAGATTGTATCAAAGGCAAGAGAGGATTTGCCCGAGCCTGACAAGCCGGTTAAAACCACCAGCTTATCCCTTGGAATTTCGACATCTATATTTTTCAGGTTATGCTCGTTTGCGCCCCTGACGATAATATTCTTTTCAGCCATTTTACCCATCCTTTCAAACGCTTCAGTTCTCCGAATGTTTGTTCTATACTCTATTCTTAAATATACATTAATTTAAAATTTTTTTCAACCGAAAATTTTGTCTTGAACCCTTATCTCGGTTTTGCACAAAGTTTTACATTTTTCGCCGCAATTATCTTGCACTTATTACATTATTTTGATACAATATTAGGTAAATAATCGTTTTGAATAACAAAGGTGGTTTACAATGAAAAAACTAATGCTTGGCAACGAGGCTGTTGCCAGAGGATTATTTGAAGCCGGAGTTCGGGTTGCGTCAAGCTACCCCGGCACACCGAGCACAGAAATAACCGAAAACGCCGCAAAATATGACGAAATCCGCTGTGAATGGGCGCCGAATGAAAAGGTTGCCGCCGAGGCAGCCGCAGGCGCTTGCTTTGCAGGCGCAAGAAGCTTTTGCGGAATGAAGCACGTTGGACTCAACGTGGCAGCAGACCCGTTCTTCACAATGAGCTACATAGGCGTAAACGGCGGAATGATGCTTGCCGTTGCCGACGACCCGGGTATGCACTCCTCACAGAACGAGCAGGATTCACGAAATTACGCAAAGGCGGCAAAGGTGCCGATGCTGGAGCCTGCCGATTCCGCCGAATGTAAGCGCTTTACAAAGCTTGCGTATGAGCTGAGTGAAGAATACGACACGCCTGTTGTACTCAGGCTTACAACAAGGATTGCACACTCGAGAAGCCTTGTTGAGGTTGAGGAAAGACAGGAGCTGCCGCTGAAGGAATACAAGAAAAATCCGCAGAAGAATGTTATGCTGCCGGCTAACGCCAAGGGCAGACACGTTTTTGTTGAGGAGAGGACAAAAAAGCTTATAGAGCTTGCCGAGAGTGCAGACTTCAACCGTGTTGAAATGAACGACACTGCAATCGGCGTTATCGCCGCAGGCGACTGCTACCAGTACGCCAAAGAGGCACTGGGCGACAAGGCTTCATATTTAAAGCTCGGTATGGTTTATCCGATGCCCGAGAAGCTTATCAAGGATTTTGCCGCAAAGGTTGATAAGCTTTATGTTATAGAGGAGCTTGACGATTTTATAGAAACTCACTGCCGCAAAATCGGTCTTAACCCAATCGGCAAGGAGGTATTTTCGCTTTGCGGCGAGTTCTCACAGAAAACCGTTAGAGAGGTTATCCTCGGCGAACAGCCCGATTGCCTTGCGCTTGAGACAAATATTCCTGTTCGTCCTCCCGTTATGTGCTGCGGCTGTCCCCACAGAGGTCTGTTCTATGCACTCAAGAAGCTGAAGGTTTATGTCAGCGGCGACATCGGCTGCTACACACTCGGTGCGTCTGCTCCGATTGCAATGATGGACACCTGCGTATGTATGGGCGCATCGGTTTCGGCTCTGCACGGCTTTAACCTTGCAAGAGGTGAAGAAAGCGAGAAGAAGTCGGTTGCGGTTATCGGCGATTCAACCTTTATGCATTCGGGCGTTACGGGACTTATCGACATCGCCTACAACGCAACAAACTCTGTTGTAATAGTGCTTGACAACTCAATCACCGGTATGACGGGACATCAACAGAACCCGACAACGGGCTACAACATCAAGGGCGACCCAGCATCAGCTGTTGACCTCGAAAGCCTGTGTCATTCTGTGGGCATTGACAATGTTGCGGTGTGCGACCCGTATAACCTTGACGAAACAATCGCAGTTATAAAGGAACAGCTTGAAAAGGACGGCCCGTCGGTTGTTATTTCAAGACGTCCCTGCGCTCTTCTAAAATATGTCAAGCACAATCCGCCGTTCAGTGTAGAGGCCGACAAGTGCATCGGCTGCAAAATGTGCCTGTCAATCGGTTGTCCTGCAATCAGCATAAAGGACGGCAAGGCACAGATTGACAACACACAGTGCGTAGGCTGCGGCGTCTGCAAGGGACTTTGCAAAAAGTCGGCTATCGTTGAGTAGTGAGTTTGGAGTTAATAATCGAAAAAGCTTAAATTCTTCAACTCTTCTCTGATAGCTTACTAAATGGGATAAGCATATATTGAAATATACCGAAAGGATCGAACATATATGAACGATGTAAAATCAATTTTAATTGTCGGAGTCGGCGGTCAGGGCACACTGCTTGCAAGCCGACTGCTGGGCAATGCTCTTTTAAGCCGTGACTACGACGTCAAGGTGTCGGAGGTTCACGGAATGAGCCAGAGAGGCGGCTCGGTTGTTACATATGTACGCTACGGCGAAAGCGTTTCCTCCCCTATTATCGAGCAGGGCGAGGCTGACATGATACTCTCCTTTGAAGCTCTGGAGGCGGCAAGATTTCTGCCCTACCTCAAAAAGGGCGGCAAAATCATTGTGAACACACAGCAGATTGACCCGATGCCCGTTGTCACCGGCAACGCAAGCTACCCCGAGGACATACTCGGACAGATAAAGGCACTCGGCGTTGATGTTATCGCCGCTGACGCACTGAGCCTTGCCGAGCAGGCAGGCAGTGCAAAAGCTGTTAATGTGGTGCTTATGGGAATGCTCGCAAAGCAGTCTGGCATTGAAAAGCAGGTATGGCTCGACACAGTTGAGCAGACAGTGCCGCCGAAGTTCCTGGAGCTTAACTTAAAGGCTTTTGAACTGGGATATGAGCAGTAAAAAGTGAAGAGTGGAGATGGGCGGCTTCGCTGCTGAGTTTTGAGTTTTGAGTTTTGCGAATACTCGTAACGAGTTTATAATTAAGAAGCAGCGAAGCTGCGACAACCACATCTCCACTCTACACTCTTAAAACTCCACTCTTCGATTAATAAAAGGCTATGAATCCGCAATGAATTCATAGCCTTTGTTTTGTTTTTTTGTTTAATCCAGCTCAAATGCGCCGGTATAAAGGCTGTAATACTTGCCCTTTGCGGCTATAAGCTGCTCGTGGTTTCCCCGCTCGATAATTCTGCCTTGCTCCAGCACCATAATAACATCGGAATTTCTTACCGTGCTCAGTCTGTGCGCTATTACGAACACTGTTCTGCCCGACATCAGCGCATCCATACCGCTCTGGACAATCGACTCGGTTCTTGTGTCGATAGACGAGGTTGCTTCGTCCAGAATCATAACCGGCGGATCTGCAACCGCCGCTCTTGCTATTGATATAAGCTGGCACTGACCCTGCGACAGACTGCCGCCGTCGCCCGAAATTACCGTATCATAGCCGTCGGGGAGCTGGTTTATAAATGTGTCGGCATTTGCAAGCTGTGCCGCTGCGTAAACCTCCTCGTCTGTAGCATTAAGGTTGCCGTAGCGGATATTCTCCCTGATTGTTCCGGTGAACAGGTTTGTGTCCTGAAGTACCATACCGAGAGAACGTCTTAAATCACTCTTTTTAATCTTGTTGATGTTGATGTCGTCATATCTCACCTTGCCGTCTGCAATATCATAAAAACGGTTGATAAGGTTTGTTATCGTCGTCTTGCCTGCGCCCGTTGAACCGACAAATGCAAGCTTCTCGCCTGGCTTTGCGTCAAGCGTGACATTGTGCAGGACAGTCTTTTTGCCGTCATAGCTGAAGTCAACGTCAAAGAACTCAACCTTGCCCTGAAGCCGTGTGTATGTAACACTGCCGTCCTCGTGCGGATGCTTCCACGCCCATATACCTGTGTGACCGTCAGCCTCGCAAAGCTCGCCGTTTTTGTCATAACGAGCGTTGACAAGCGTTACATAGCCGTGGTCCTCCTCCGACGGTTCGTCCATAAGCTCAAAAATTCTTTCTGCGCCTGCTAACGCCATAACAACCATATTCATCTGCTGAGCCACCTGTGTTATCGGGTTTGTAAAGCTGCGGCTCAATTGCAGAAAAGCCGCAATTCCGCCGAGCGTAAGGCCGCCGAAGCCCCACAGTGCAAGTGCACCGCCGGCTATTGCAATTACAACATACAAAAGGTTGCCGAGGTTACCCATAATAGGCATAAGAATATTCGCAAAGGTGTTTGCCGAGGTTGCGCTTTCGCACAGCTTCTCGTTAAGCTCGTCAAACTCCTGCTTTGACTTCTCCTCGTGGCAGAAAACCTTTACAACCTTCTGACCGTTTACCATCTCTTCTATATAACCGTTGACCTCTCCGAGATCCTTCTGCTGCTTTGCAAAGTAGCTGCCGCTCTTGCCGCCGATTTTGCCTGTAATGAATATCATCAGCACAACAAAGGCGAGAGTAAGCAGAGTGAGCGCCCAGCTTGTCATAAGCATAGCCGATAAAACGGCAACTATTGTTATTATCGATGACATAAACTGCGGTATGCTCTGCGAAATCATCTGACGAAGCGTATCGGTATCATTTGAAAAGCGGCTCATTGTGTCGCCGTATTCGTGCGTGTCAAAGTATTTAATCGGGAGCGTCTGCATATGCTCGAACATATCGTCACGGATAGTCATTATGGTGCTTTCGGAAATCATTATCATTATCCTTGTATAGGCAAAGGTTGCGATAACGCCGATAAGATAAATACCTGCCATTGTGATTATCGCACCGAGAAGTCCCGAAAAGTCGGGTACTGCCTGCGTGAGCATAGGCGTGATGTAGTCATCGATAACAACCTGTAAAAACATTGAGCCGATAACACCTGTCACTGCACTTAAAATAATACTGACTGCAACGATAATGAATGAAATCCTGTATTCCTTAACATACTTCATCAGCCTTTTGACAGTCTTGCCGTCAATTTTTTTGCCTTGGCTTGCCGCCGCTGCGTTGGCTGCTTTCTGCTGTTTATTCATTCCTCATCACCGCCCTTCTGCTGTGATATGTAAATCTCACGGTAAACCTCGCAGTCTTTCATAAGCTCCTCGTGTGTGCCGACTGCCGTTATTACGCCGTTGTCCATTACAACAATTTTGTCGGCGTGCTGAACCGACGAAATTCTCTGTGCAATAATCAGCTTTGTCGTGTCGGGAATTTCGTTTGCAAACGCTTCTCTTATCAGAGCGTCTGTTCTTGTATCAACCGCACTGGTCGAATCGTCAAGAATAATTATCTTCGGCTTTTTAAGCAGCGCTCTTGCTATACAAAGTCTTTGCTTCTGTCCGCCCGACACATTGGAGCCGCCCTGCTCAATTATTGTGTTGTAGCCGTCGGGCATCTGTTTTATAAACTCGTCTGCCTGCGCAAGCCTGCAGACACGTTCAACCTCTTCCTGATTTGCGTTTTCGTCGCCCCAGCGGATATTGTCGCTTATTGTACCCGAGAACAGCACGTTCTTCTGAAGCACCATTGCAACCTCGTTTCTCAGCGACTCTATGTCATATTTTCTTACGTCAACTCCGCCGACATACACAGCGCCCTCGTTTACATCATAAAGTCTTGGTATAAGCTGGACAAGGCTTGATTTTGACGAGCCTGTTCCGCCGATTATGCCGACTGTTTCGCCCGATTTGATTTCAAGGTTAATGTCCGAAAGACAAGGCTTTGCGTTCTTTTCCCTGCCGTAAGAAAAGCTTACGTTGTCAAATTTGATTGAGCCGTCCTCAACCGTGCAAATCGGGTTATCGCAGTTTTTGAGGTCGCTTTTTTCGTCAAGAAGCTCCACAACTCTTTCCATTGATGCTCTTGACATTATTATCATAACAAAAACCATCGCAAGCATCATAAGGCTCATAAGTATCTGCATTGCGTAGGATACAAGGCTCATAAGCTGACCTGTTGTAAAGCCGATTGCCGGGTCGTTGCCCGAATCGACAATCTTGCCTGCACCGAACCATGATATAAGCAGCATACAGGCGTAAACGCAGAACATCATAAGCGGCATACAGGTGATGAGCGCATTCTGGGCACGCATAAAGTTTGAATATATGTCGCCCGACACCCTGCGGAACTTCTTTGTTTCCTCCTCCTCACGCACATACGCCTTTACTACTCTTATTCCTCTTAAATTCTCGCCGACAACATTATTCATCTTATCGTAGGTTTTGAACACTTTCTCAAACGCAGGCCTTGCAATCTTTACGATGATTATCATTCCGACAAGCAGTATTGGAATTGTACCGACAAAGATAAGTGCCATACCCGGGTCGATGCTGAACGCCATTATAAGTGCGAACGTAAACATAATAGGGCTTCGCACAGCCATACGGATAATCATCTGATAGGCGTTCTGAACGTTTGTAACATCCGTTGTAAGACGAGTTATTATGCTGGAGTTTGAGAAATTGTCAATATTGCGGAATGAAAAACCCTGCAGGGAATAAAACATATCGTGCCGCAGATTTTTGGCAAAGCCTGCCGACGCCCTTGCCGCCGTTGTGCCTGCCATTGCGCCGAAAAACAGCGATAAAATCGCACAAGCGACAAGCACAAGCCCCATTTTGACTATATATCCCATATCGTTTCTCTCGATTCCGTAGTCGATAAGCATCGACATAAGCAGAGGTATGATAACCTCCATTGCCACCTCAAGAGCAACAAGCAGAGGAGTAATAATTGACAGCAATTTATACTCTCTGATGCTTCTCATAAGTTTTTTGACCATAATATTCACCCTTTTCATTCACTTATGCTTTATTTTTTTGATACCTACAGACTTAAATATTATAAAGTAAAAAATAGTAACAGTCTACAATTGCGGTGTGAATTATTTATGAACAATCAACGAGAGAATAAAACATAATTCTTCAAATGTGCAAATTGCCTTTATTTTGGGACTGTTATTTCACTGCGATTTGTGATATCATATGTTGTATGATTTGAAATCGCTGAAAGGAAAAATAAATGAAAAAAATAATCTCTTTGTTATGTGCATTTGCAATTTCAGTCCTGAGCTTTTGCGGCTGTTCAACGAACACAGACCAAACGGACAAGCTAAGAATAGTAACAACCCTTTTCCCGGCTTACGATTTCGCTCGGAATATCGCCGCCGACAATGCCGAGGTCACCTTGCTTTTGCCGCCGGGAGTTGAATCTCATTCATATGAGCCGACGCCAAAGGATATAGTTGAGATTCAGAACTGCGATATTTTCATATATAACGGCGGAGAGTCCGAAAGCTGGATAGACAATATTCTTGATTCGCTCGACTGCAGTCAATTCAAAACCGTAAAAATGATTGACAGCGCAAAAAATCTTCTTGAAGAGGACGAAGCATACAACACAGATGGCGACCACGACGACCACGAGCATAATCACGACCACGAACACGAGGGCGACGAGGTGGAGTATGACGAGCATATATGGACCTCTCCCGCAATATGCATTGACATCTGCCGGTCGATTGAAAAGGCAATATGCGAGTGCGACAGCAAAAACGCCGCAGAATACAGGCAAAACCTTGACAGCTATAATTCCGAGCTTGAGTCACTTGACAAAGGCTTTAAAGTAGCAGTTGAAAGCGGCAAAAGGGACGAAATAATCTTCGGTGACCGCTTTCCGTTCAAATACTTTGCAGACCGATACGGACTTGAATATTACGCCGCATTCCCCGGCTGCAGCAGTCAGACAGAACCGAGCGCCGCTACGCTTGCAAGACTTATAGAAAAGACAAACGAGGATAAAATCCCTGCCGTGTTCTATATTGAGATGTCAAACCATGCGGTGGCTGACACGATATCGCAGGAAACGGGCGCAAGAACGCTGATGTTCCACTCCTGCCACAACCTGACAAGGGACGAGATGAACGCCGGAGAAACCTATATTTCGCTTATGAACAAAAATCTTGAAAACCTGAAAATCGCATTGAATTGAGGTGAGCGCAGTGCTGAAAACAGACGAGCATTTTGAGCCGCTCGGAAACGGGATTGAGGTCATAGTATCAAAAATTCACCGCTTCGGAACAGACACCGTATTGCTGGCTGATTTTTCAAAGCCAAAGGAATGGGAAAATGCGTGTGAGCTTGGCAGCGGCTGCGGCGCAATATCCTTTATATGGTGTCGGGAAAAGCCGCCAAAGCACATAACGGCGGTTGAGCTGCAGTCGGACGGCGCAGATATGATAAGCCGAGGAGCAAAACACAACGGACTTGAAAGCAGAATT
Source organism: uncultured Oscillospiraceae bacterium (assembly GCA_958448165.1). Lineage (GTDB taxonomy): Bacteria > Bacillota > Clostridia > Oscillospirales > Acutalibacteraceae > UBA7067. Next base: position 22,632 of record CAUDCW010000006.1, on the reverse strand, counting down.
GACGTTCTAAACGAGGATTTGCGAAATCTCTCTGTCCTTACCCCCGGCAGCTTTGACGTTGTTGCCTGCAATCCGCCCTATAAGCAGCAGGGCGGCGGAATAATAAACCCCGAGCAGGGCAGACTGCTTGCCCGTCACGAATACACCTGCACGATTGAGGACGTATGCAAAAGCGCCGCAAGGCTCCTGCGTTTCGGCGGCAGGCTGTGCATTTGTCAGCGTCCCGAAAGACTGAGCGATATAATCTGCGCTATGAGAGAATCAGGAATTGAGCCGAAAAGACTTCGCTTGGTACAGCAGAGAAAGAATAAAGCTCCGAAGCTTTTTCTCATTGAGGGCAAAAAGGGCGGCAGAAGCGGCGGTCTTGTTGTAAATGATACTTTGCTTATTGAGGATGAAAGCGGCGGATTGTCGGACGAAATGATTGAAATTTACGGTGATTATAAGACGGGTCACATATGAGAAAATGTTGCTATTGCATCATTTTCTCAGTGAATAATGAAAAATGAATAATTATGGTTGTCGCAGCTTCGCTGCTCTTTGAATTAAAAAAATTCATTTTGAAAATCTTCTCAGTGATTCAGGCTGTTGACATAATTGGTTGCTGTATGTATAATAATAGTGAAAGATGTTCTGTTACTCATCTTATCGTTGAGTGTTTCGCCACTTGTTAAAGAGCGAGTGTAAAAGTAATTTCAGATGGCGAGTACATTATGTACTCGCTTTTTGAATTTTGAAGGGAATAGACGGCGGCAATAATAAATTCTTTTACGGAACGGTACTCCGCATAAACGGTATGGACTATTTTGTACCAATATCTTCAAAAAGCCACAACAAACAAGATGATATGCCGATTAAGTCTAAGGATAAAATTAAAAAAGAACACGCCACATTGCGATTTGCTTATATGATTCCTGTTCCGCATTGTTGTCTGAATATGTTAAATATTTCAGAGATTAATGACTATACAAGGAAAGAACGCATACGGAAGGAACTGGCTTTTTGCCGCAAAAGAAAAGATAAAATCGAAAAACAAGCGGCAAGCACTTATCAGCGAATTATATCAAAAGTAAGCATAGAGCTTGTACATAATAGCTGCGACTTTAAATTGCTCGAAGAAGCGTACATGCAGTACTCCCGAGAAAACAATTTAATTTAAAACAAAAACAGAGTCAATTTTATGTGACTGTACCTTTATAGGAGGCAGAATTATGATATATTCTGATTTGACAAAGAAAGCATTAAAAATATCATTCAATGCTCACAAAAACCAAGTGGATAAAAGCGGTATGCCTTATGTTTTCCATCCGTTTCATTTAGCAGAGCAAATGGATGATGAATACTCCGTTTGCGTAGCGTTACTGCATGATGTTGTTGAGGATACGGATATAACAATTGAAGAATTAATAATAGAGGGTTTTCCAAAAGAGGTCATCAATGCTATTGAACTTATGACGCACAGTGACAGCGTACCTTATCTTGATTATGTTAAAATAATCAAAAATAATCCAATAGCCCGTAAAGTAAAATTAGCGGATTTAATGCATAACAGCGACCTGTCAAGACTTGATAAGATTGATGATAAGGTGCTCGAAAGAGTAGCAAAATACAAAAAGGCAATTGGAATTTTACAAGAAAGTTAAAGAAGATTGCTGATGGAATCGGTTGTCGCAGCTTCGCTGCTCTTTGAATTAAGAAATACTCGTTTCGGGTTACTGAAATAACTTTCCATTATCCATTTTCAATTTTTCATTGGTACAAAGGAGGAGCATATGAGCATACTGTATGTTGTGGGAACGCCGATAGGCAACCTCGGTGATATGTCGCCGAGAGCGATTGAAACGCTCGAAAGCGTTGACTTTATCGCCGCCGAGGACACCCGTGTAACACTTAAGCTTTTAAACCACTTCAACATAAAAAAGCCGATGATAAGCTACTTTGAGCATAACAAGGCAGAACGCGGCGAGATTATCTGCGCAAAAATCCTCGGCGGTCAGAGCTGTGCGCTTGTAACGGACGCAGGTATGCCTGCCATATCCGATCCCGGCGAGGAGCTTGTTCGCCAGTGCCGTGACAAGGGAATAAAAACCGTTGCTGTTCCCGGTCCAAGTGCAGTTGTAAGCGCCTTGGCTCTGTCGTCACTGCCGACGGGCAGATTCACCTTTGAGGGCTTTCTGAGTATGAACAAAAAGAGCCGCCGTGAGCATCTTGAAGAAATCAGAGACGAACGGCGGACTATGGTTTTTTATGAAGCGCCGCACAAGCTTGCCTCTACCCTTGTTGATTTATACAATGCTCTGGGCGACCGTGAAATATCAATCGTGCGTGAGCTGACGAAGATTCACGAGGAGGTTATACACACCACCTTAAAAGCGGCGGTCGAAAAATACGGTGACGGAAGCTTAAAGGGCGAGATTGTGCTTGTGATAAGGGGAGCAGAGAAGAAGCAGGAGGAACAGCCGACGCTTGAACAGGCGGTGTCGCTTGCAAAGGCTCTGTGCGAAAAAGACGGCTGTTCGCTGTCGGAGGCGTGCAAAACAGCAGCAAAGGAAACAGGCTTTAAAAAAGGCGAAATTTACAAGCTGATGATATAGCAACTAGAGTGAAGAGTTAAGAGTGGAGAGCGGAGAGAAGGTTGTCGCCGCAACTCCACTCTCCACTCTCCACTCTCCACTCTCCACTCTAAAATTAAGGCAAAGGACGTATAAAATGGATTTTAACACGGCTATGGAAAAGATAAGCTCGCTTTTGCGTTTCGGCTCAATGCCGGGACTGGAGCGAATTCAGAAATTACTCGACAATATGGGCAACCCCGAACGGGACTGCCGCTTTATCCACATTGCAGGCACAAACGGCAAAGGCTCGGTATGCACAATGCTGTCCGAAATTCTGCAAAAAAGCGGCTACACAACGGGACTTTTCACCTCGCCTTTTATAATTGAATTCTGCGACAGAATCAGCATAAACGGCGAGATGATACCGAAATCCGATGTCGCCGACATTGTAGAAAAAATCTTCCCGATAATCGAGCATATGAATAGAAACGGCGAGCCGATAACAGAGTTTGAATGTGTAACGGCGATAGCTTTTGAATATTTCAAGCGCAGTAAATGCGATATTGTTGTGCTTGAAACGGGACTTGGCGGCAAGTACGACTCAACAAACGTCGTTCTCTCCCCCATTGCGTCGGTGATTACATCAATCAGCTTTGACCACACCGCCGTACTCGGCGACACCCTCGATATGATAGCCTCCGAAAAGGCAGGCATTATAAAGCAGGGTGGCTCAACTGTATTCTGCCCTCAGGAGGACATTGTAAATAAGGTAATAGCAGACACCGCAAAGAGCCTTGACAACACCTTGTATAAGGTTGATATGAGCCGCTGTACCGTTTTATCCGAACAGCTCGGCAACAGCGAATTTGAGTACAAGGGCGAAAAATACGAAATCACACTTGCAGGCAGACATCAGATAAAAAATGCCTGCACTGTAATAGAAGCAATAACGCCGCTGAGGAACGCAGGCTTTGACATAAGCGACAGCGCCGTAAAATACGGGATAAAAAAGGCGTTTATCCCGGCACGGTTTGAGGTGCTGAAAACCGAACCGCTTATCATACTTGACGGCGGACACAATCCATCGGGACTTAAAGCGTTGTCAGACGCTGTAAGGGAGTATCTGCCGAATAGGCACATTTCCTGCATAATGAGTATGCTACGTGACAAGGCGGTTGAAAGCTCTATGAAGTATCTCAAGGGTCTTTTCGACAAGGTCTTTATTGTAGAAATAGAAAACCCGAGGAAGATGCCTGCCCCACAGCTTAAGGCGATAGCCGACAACTATTTTGACGAGGTTGAAATCTGCCTTGACAAGCGTGAAGCAGTACGGCGTGCAATAGACGACGCTGAAAAAAATAACGGAGCGGTGCTTGTGTGCGGCTCGCTTTATCTTGCGTCCGAAATCAGAAAGCTTGTATTAGGATTGGAATAATTATTCCTCTCGACAACTTAATTCGATAAAATAATTTATAGAGATGACTTATCATTATAGCGATAGGTCATCTTTTTATTTATACATATCTTACATATCTGCAAAGGGATGAAAAAAATGAATGTTTCTTTCAGCTTCCACCAAGGGGAGCTAACGGCGTATCTTCAGGGCGAAATCGACCATCACACCGCCCGCAGTATGCGCCAGAGAATTGACGGCGAGGCGGAGCGGCTTCACCCCACGCTTCTGATACTCGATTTTTCAAAAGTAGCTTTTATGGACAGCAGTGCAATCGGGCTTATTATGGGGCGATACCGCCTTATGCAGCTTATCGGCGGCTACATCAGGGTGTCAAACGTGCCGCCGCATTTAAAGCGGATAGTTGAGCTGTCGGGCATAGGTGCGCTCGGCGTGCTTGAATACAAGGGAAAGGAGAACGGTAAAAATGAGAGTGCTTAACGAAATGAAGCTGTCATTTCTCAGCAAGAGCGTAAACGAAGGCTTTGCCAGGGGTGCGGTGAGTGCATTTTTAATGCAGCTTGACCCGACGGTATCACAGCTTGCTGACATTAAAACGGCTGTGTCGGAGGCTGTGACAAACTGCATTGTTCACGCATATCCCGAGGGTTCGGGTATGATATACATAACCGCAAAGGTGCTTGAGGACAAGCGTTTTGTTGTGAGCGTGCGTGACCGAGGTTGCGGTATTCCCGACATAAAGCAGGCTATGGAGCCGCTGTTCACCACAGGTGGCGAGGAAAGAGCAGGACTCGGTTTTGCGGTTATGCAGAGCTTTACTGATAAAATAAGAGTCACCTCAACACCGGGAAAGGGAACAACCGTTACAATGACAAAACGGCTTGATTGCGATGAATGAGCGTGAGCGTTTCATCAGCGAAAACATCGGACTTGTCCACAGCTGTGCCGCACGCTTCAAAAACAGAGGAATTGAATACGAGGATTTATACAGTGCAGGCTGCATAGGACTTATAAAGGCATATGACCGCTTTGATCCTAGCCTTGGCTACAAGTTCTCAACCTATGCAGTGCCGCTGATACTCGGCGAAATCAAGGGGCTTTTCAGGAGCGGCGGCGCTGTCAAGGTAAGCCGCAGGCTCAAGGAGCTGTCGCTGAAGATAATCAGGGAGCAACAGCGTTTTACTGCCGAGAACGGCGAAAGTCCGACAGTCACACAGCTATCCACGATACTCGGCGAAAGCGAGGAGCTGATAACACAGGCGATATCGTCGAGCGTGCAGGTGATGTCGCTGTCAGCGTATGACGACGACGAAAACGGACGTGAGCTTGACCTGCCCGTTGAGTCGCACGACATACCCCTTACCGAGATACTCTCACTGCGTCAGGCGATAAGCGAGCTGCCCGACAACGACCGCAAGCTCATAAAGCTGCGATACTTCAAGAACAAAACGCAGAGCCAGACCGCAAAGGAGCTTCATATGACCCAGGTGCAGGTCAGCCGCAGGGAGAAAAAGATAATGGCGGCAATAAGGGAAAAGCTGACGGTGTGATGCCGCTGGCGGCTACGCCGCAGCCGCAATGAAATAAATCCCTAATGGGATTTGTGAAATATCGCTTAGCGATATGAAATAGCTTCGCTATGAAATATTTGCCTACGGCAAATGTTAATGTTGTCGCCGCTTTGCGGCTCTTTGATTAAATAAAATCTTGTTTCAAGGCAGTGAGTTCGTAGGGAACGGTCTTGACCGTTCCAGGATAGACGCAGTTACTGCTATTCTATAACAAATCAGTATTGATTATAACATTAAGAAAAGAAAAGCAAAGCACCGACCACCCTTGTTCTTTCCACAAAGGGTGTCGGTGCTTAGTTATTTATTCAAGGAAACTGATGAGTAAATTAAAGTCTGCGGTTAAGCTGTCATACCAAGGGCGAGCTTCTGCGCTAAAATCGCATCGAGCAAATTAACCTTGCTGTCGCCGTTCACATCGGCATTAATAAGAGCCTGCCCCGAAAGCTGTGCCATAGACAGAGCTGCCTTTTGAATTGTGATTGCGTCTATCAGCTTAACCTTGCCGTCACCGGTTACATCGCCGAGGATCGCTTCGAGTTCAAGAGCTACAAATTTAAAGCCGTAGTATATTGCGTATCTTTCAGCGGCAGTGCCTGCGTAGCCGTAGATTGTCAAGCCTGTGCAGCCGAAAAATGCAGAACTGCCAATACTTGTAACGCTATCCGGGATTGTTATGCTTGTCAAGCCGGTGCATCTGTAAAATGCACGATCACCAATACTTGTAACACTGTCCGGGATTGTTACACTTGTCAAGCCTGTGCAGTACTCAAATGCCCTATCGCCAATACTTGTAAAACTGTCCGGGATTGTTATGCTTGTCAAGCCTGTGCAGCCGGAAAATGCACGCCACCCAATACTTGTAACACTGTCCGGGATTGTTATGCTCGTCAAGCCTGTGCAGTTGGAAAATGCACTGCTACCAATACTTGTAACACTGTCCGGGATTGTTATGCTTGTCAAGCCTGTGCATCCGTAAAATGCACTATCGCCGATACTTGTCACACTGTCCGGAATTGTTATGCTTGTCAAGCCTGTGCAGCCATAAAATGTAAATCCACCAATACTTGTAACACCGTCAGGGATCGTTATGCTTGTCAAGCCTGTGCAGGTGGCAAATGCATCACCGCCAATACTTGTAACACTGTTGCCTATTGTTACACTTGTCAAGCCGGTGCAGCCATCGAATGCATAACCTGCGATACCTAATGTTCCGTCTTTCAAAATAATTTCTGTATTTTCAGGCATTTCTCCTTTATATGCATAAGCCACTTTACCGGCATATACTAAACCATCAGGCTGATTATTGTACCATGCAGTATTGTAAAATGCATACCGCTCAATACTTGTAACACTGTCCGGGATTGTTATGCTTGTCAAGCCTGTGCAGTCCTCAAATGCAGAATCGCCAATACTTGTAACACTATCCGGGATTGTTACGCTTGTCAAGCCTGTACAGTAGTAAAATGCATAACTACCAATACTTGTAACACTGTCCGGGATTGTTACACTTGTCAAGCCTGTACAGCCGTAAAATGCATACCACCCAATACTTGTAACACTCTTCCCCTCGATCTCACTCGGGATAACAAGCTCGTTATCACTGCCGTTATATTTTGTAATTTCTACCGTGCCGTTGTCAAGCACCGTGTATCCATAATCCCCGAAGGTATCGCCTGAGCTTACCGCCGTACTCTCAACAGCACCGACGCTCACTGCCGCAGAGCAAACCGAGAACGCCATAAGCGCAGATAAGAGCAGCGCCAAGCCTTTTTTTAACCGCATTTTCGACATAAAACTTCCTCCTCGTATCGTGATATACTTTATCACGATATATTATTTTATTTTAATTATAATAATTTTTACATATTATGTCAACAATAAAGGAGATATTTGTAAAACAATTCGCCGCAACAACTCACACTACAAAATCATATTCATAACAAGCAGCAGTGTAACTCCCGGTATGCCGCCGACAGCTGAGCCGCACAGTGTGAGTATGCTCACAGGCAGAGTTACTCCCGTGTATGCTCCCGTAATATTTACAACCGCAAGTGCAATAAGGCCGCTGCACATTGTCAGAAAAGCCTTGCGAAACGGCTTCTTCTCACCCGACAATGCTTGTATTATCAAAAACACTAAAAATCCTCCGCCGAGTATTATCCACACAAGCCAATGCTCCATATTAAAAACCTCCTGCCGATGCTTATACATCATATGCAGGAGGTTTTGGTTTTATGTTGTTATTTTTTATTCAAGCACTGCACCTGTGCAGCCTGAGGAAACAAGCTTTGCGTATCTTGAAAGATAGCCTGTTGTGATTCTCGGCTCTCTCGGCTTCCAATTCTTTCTTCTTTCTTCAAGAACTTCATCAGAAACGTGAACATTGATTGTGTTTGCAGGAATGTCAATCTCTACAATATCGCCCTCTTCAACAAGCGCAATGTTGCCGCCCACAGCCGCCTCAGGCGAAACATGACCGATAGCAGCACCTCTTGTAGCACCTGAGAATCGTCCGTCAGTGATGAGTGCAACGCTGTTGCCTAAGCCGCTGCCCATAATAGCCGAGGTCGGATTGAGCATCTCTCTCATTCCCGGACCGCCCTTTGGACCCTCATAGCGGATAATAACAACCTCACCCGGGTTTATCTTGCCGTCATAGATAGCGTTCAGGGCGTCCTCCTCACAGTCGAACACTCTTGCCTTGCCGCTGTGGTGCATCATCTCGGGTGCAACCGCACTGCGCTTTACAACACAGCCGTCCGGCGCAAGGTTGCCCTTGAGTACAGCGATGCCGCCAGTTTTGCTGTACGGGTTGTCAACGGTTCTGATAATCTCTGTATTCTTAATCTCGCAGTTTGCAATGTTTTCGCCGACTGTCTTGCCTGTGCAGGTCATAAGGTCGGTGTGCAGGAGATTTAATTTTGTCAGCTCGTGCATAACGGCATAAACGCCGCCTGCCTCGTTAAGCTCCTCCATAAAATGCTCGCCTGCAGGTGCAAGATGGCAGAGGTTCGGGGTCTTTGCGGAAATTCCGTTTGCAATGTCAAGGTGCAGATCAATTCCGCACTCGTGCGCGATTGCAGGCAGGTGGAGCATACTGTTTGTGCTGCAGCCAAGAGCCATATCAACGGTCAGGGCATTCTCAAACGCCTCCTGAGTCATAATATCTCTCGGGCGGATATTCTTTTTATACAAATCCATAACAGCCATACCTGCAAGCTTGCCAAGGCGGATTCTCTCGGAATAAACGGCAGGGATTGTGCCGTTGCCCTTAAGACCCATACCGAGAACCTCTGTAAGGCAGTTCATACTGTTTGCGGTGAACATACCCGAGCAAGAACCGCAGGTCGGGCAAGCCTTGTTTTCATACTCGCAGAGCTTCTCCTCGTCAATCTCGCCAACCTTAAAGCGGCTTACGGCCTCGGAAACCGTAGAGTAGCTTACCTTCTTGCCGTCAACAATACCTGCAAGCATCGGACCGCCGCTGACAAACACGGTTGGAACATTAACTCTTGCCGCCGCCATTAAAAGACCGGGAACATTCTTGTCGCAGTTCGGCACCATTACAAGAGCGTCGAGTGCGTGAGCCTTAGCCATAGCCTCGGTTGAGTCTGCGATAAGCTCACGGGTAACAAGAGAATATTTCATACCCTCGTGACCCATTGCGATGCCGTCGCATACGGCGATAGCCGGGAATACAAGCGGAACACCGCCTGCCATTGCAACGCCCTGCTTAACAGCCTCAACAACCTTGTCGATATTCATATGACCCGGAACGATATCGTTTTTCGAGCTTACGATACCTACAAGCGGCTTGCCTATTTCTTCGTCGGTAAGGCCGAGTGCGTGCAGAAGCGTTCTCTGCGGAGCGGCATTGACCGACTTTGTTATCATATCACTTTTCATTTTATATTCAACTCCAATAAATAAATTATTATATTTTGGCATTTTATTATATCACGCCTGCACTGTTTTATCAAGCATTTCACCGACAATTTGCGACAGAACATTAACGGTGCAAGCACCGCCTCAGTTCATTCCCTCTGCACCAACCTTTGAAAACAGTCTTTTAATCTCTGCTCTCAGTCCCCTGCACTGCTCGCCCTGAAGTCCGGGGAATTCCTTTTCAATCTCGTCAGCCGCCTGCTGTGCTGTGCTGAGCGAATCCATATCAGCCAGGTCAGCAATGTGCATTTCGGGCAGGCCGTGCTGGCGTGAGCCGAAAAAGTCACCCGGTCCTCGGAGCTTCAAGTCCATATCGGCAATCTCAAAGCCGTTGTTTGTGCGGCACATCGTCCTGAGCCTTTGCAGAGTATCGTCGCCCTGGGCGTCGCTGACAAGGAAGCAGTAGGATTTTTCGCTCCCTCTGCCGACTCTGCCTCTTAGCTGGTGAAGCTGTGAAAAGCCGAATCGCTCGGCATTTTCAACCGCCATTATAACTGCATTCGACACGTCAACGCCGACCTCGATTACCGTCGTCGAAACAAGCAGCTGTATTTTGCCGTTTAAAAAGTCACGCATAACGGAGTCCTTTTCCTTTGCTTTCATCTTTCCGTGAAGCAGTCCGACCGAGTAATTTTTAAACTGCTCTGCGCTTATTTTTTCGTAATATTCCGTTGCGCTTGCAATGTTAAGCTCGTTTTCTTCAACCGTCGGGCAGACTATGTACGCCTGCAAGCCACGGTCAAGATAATCCTTTATAAAGCCGTACATTCCCTCCCGCTTCTTTGAGCCGACAAGAAAGGTCGAAATTTTCTGTCGTCCCGGCGGAAGCTCGTCAAGCAGGGATATGTCGAGGTCGCCGTAGATGATAAGCCCGAGTGTTCTCGGTATCGGCGTTGCCGACATTACAAGTGTGTGCGGCTTGTCGCCCTTTGAGCTGAGCTTTGCCCTCTGCCGCACGCCAAAGCGGTGCTGTTCGTCCGTCACAGCAAGGCCGAGAGCCTTGAACTCGACCCCGTCGGAGATTATTGCGTTTGTGCCGATGAGCAAATCAATCTCACCGTTTTTCAGCCGCTCGCGGATTTTGCGCTTGTTCGCCGCTGTTATTGAGCCGATGAGCAGCTCTGATTTTATATCCGTACCCTCAAGAATTTTTGTCAGCGAAGAATAGTGCTGCTGTGCCAGAATTTCGGTCGGCGCCATAAACGCTGCCTGCCAGCCGTTTTTTATCACAGTGTAGCACACAGCCGCCGCAACAGCCGTTTTGCCCGAGCCTACGTCACCCTGCAAAAGTCGGTTCATCGGCGCTTTTGAGTTAATCATATCAGCTATGCACTCCCGGCTTGCCCGAAGCTGAGCGTTTGTCGGCTCAAACGGCAGAAGCGAGAAGAATTCATCGGTGCAGTCGGTTTTTATGTCAACGGGCGTTTCCTCACGCTTGCTTGATTTTAAGCGGCGAAGTCCGAGTGAGAGCGTTAACAGCTCCTCAAACACAAGGCGCTTGCGTGCTTTTTTCAGCTCCTCTGCGCTGTCGGGAAAATGGATTTTCCTTATTGCAAAATCGAGTGATTCAATGTCGTATTTTTCAAGTATGAACTGCGGAATCGGCTCCTTGATTTCATCGGGCAAAAGGCGCATCGCCTGTTTGACTGCATTTTCAATATTGCCTGTGGTAAGTCCTGAGGTTGCGTGGTAAATCGGGCGGATTTTGTTGCCCGTCTGCGTATCGGAGAACATCGGAGAAAGCATTTCAAAACTGCCGTGCGAGCTTGACACCTTGCCGTAAAAGGTGTATTCCCTGCCCGATTTGAGCATTTCGCCGATATAGCGGTTGTTGAAAAAGGTGACGGTCATAAATCCCGTATCGTCAAAAATTCTGCCGTGACTTATAAGTCTGCCCTTAGAAATTCTCTGCGTAGTCACGGGACTTTCAAGCGTCGCCCTGACGCAGCAATACTCACCGAGAGTTACGCTGTCGATATCAACTGGGTTTGTGTAATCCTCGTAGGTACGGGGATAAAAGCGCAGAAGCTCGCCCACCGTGTCGATTCCAAGACGGCGGAACAGCTCGGCACGCTTTGCGCCAACTCCGTATAGCGTTTCAATTTTCTTTTCAAATAAAGACGACATATTTTTCTCCGTTCGTGCTAAGCGCCGTAAGCATCAATTCCACCTGTGCGGCAAAAGCTCGGCTATTGTTGTGACAGACTTATCCGGCAAGAGTACCTCGCATTTTTCGTTATCGTCATTAATCTGAACAAGAAATTCCCTGCATCTTCCGCAAGGCGGCCAGATTTCGCCCTTGCAGCTTACCGCAACCATTTTGATAACACGGCTTTCGCCTGCACTTATCATTGCGGCTATTGCAGAATGTTCGGCACAGAAGCCGACAGAGCAAGGTGCGTCAATATTCACGCCGGTATATACATTGCCGCTGTCTGTAAGCAGTGCCGCACCGACATATCCTGCCGTGGTCTGTTTGCCGAGCTTGCGGTAAACAGCCTTATTTGATGCTAGTGTGTATAACTCGTCAAAGGTCATAATATACCTCCATAAAACAAATCCGCCTCCCTCATCCGAGAGAGGCAGAACCTCATTTAATTTATATTATATTTAAGGAGCAGCGCAGCTGCGACAACCATAATTCTGCATTATGCATTATGAATTATGAATTCTCTTCACTCTCAACTCTACGCTGCTTGCAGCGCCGCATCATTCTATTGAAATGATAAAGTAGTACACCGGCTGACCGCCGTTGACAAGCGTAACGTCAACCGAGCCGAACTTTGACTGAACCATATCAAAGCACTTTTCAGCCTGTTCGGTGGTCACATCCTCGCCGTAGATTATCGTGATAAAGCTTGTGTCCTTGTCAGCCATATTCTTAATCAGACGGTATGCCGCCTTAACGGGGTCCTCCCTGTCTGTAATACACAGCTTGCCGTTGTCGAGCGAAATAATCTCGCCCTCCTTGATTTTTGTGCTGCCGAATTCGCTGTTGCGTGCGGCAAATGTGACCTGTCCCGTTGAAACGCTTGACGCTGCGTCAAGCATAAGCTGACGGTTGCTGTCGGGATTTAATTCGGGGTCATACGAAAGCATCGCCGAAAGTCCCTGCGGAATTGTTCTTGTGGGAAGCACAATTACCTTTCTGTCGCTGACAAGCGGAACAACCTGCTGTGCCGCCATAATGATATTTTTATTGTTCGGCAGAACGAAAACTGTTTTTGCACCTGTCGCCATAACAGCCTCATAAATCTGGTCGGTGCTTGGGTTCATCGACTGACCGCCGCTGACAACATTTGCACAGCCGAGGTCACGGAACAGCTCTGAAAGTCCGTCGCCTGCGGCAACTGCTACAAAGCCGATTTCAGCCTCCGGCTCGGCTACAGACAGAGGTGCTGTTTCCTGCGGCTCTTTTTCAGCCTCAGCCGACCTGACATTCTTGTTCTGCTCCTTCATATTTTCAATCTTAACGGTGAGAAGCGCGCCGTATTCAAGTCCTGCCTGCAGAGCATTGCCCGGCTGCTCGGTGTGAACGTGAACCTTAATAATTTCCTCATCGTCAACCACTACAACGCAGTCGCCGATTGTTTCAAGATATGCTCGCAGCTCAAATGGTTCTTTTTTGCACTTTGCGTCACGGCCTACTATGAACTCGGTGCAGTAGGTAAAGTTGATTTCTGCGTCAAACTGAGCCGCTGCCTTTTTGAAGAACACATCATCCTTTATGTTTTCGGCAAGAGTAAGGTCATTTTCCAGCGGCATAATCGTACCGTCACGCAGAACCGAGAGGATACCCTCCATAATAAGGCAAAGTCCCATTCCGCCTGCGTCAACAACGCCTGCCTTTTTGAGCACAGGCAGAAGCTCCGGCGTTCTCTTGAGTGATGCCTGCGCACCGTCATACATAACCTGCCACGCATCAAGCACAGTGCAATCCTCGTTTTTATCTACATAATCCTTACCTGCCTCAAAAGCTTCACGGGCAACTGTCAGTATAGTACCCTCTGTCGGTGCGGTAACTGCGCCGTAAGCCGCCTCAACACCGTTGCCAAAGGCATACACAACCTCTTTTGCACCGGCTGTGTCGGTGTCCTCGGGCAAGCCCTTTGAGAAACCACGGAACAAAAGCGAGGTTATAACGCCCGAGTTTCCTCTTGCTCCCCTGAGCATTGCAGACGCTGTCTTTTTTGCAACAGCTGCAACACATTCATCGTCAAGAGCTTCAAGCTCCCTTGCGGCGGCGTTGACTGTCATAGACATGTTTGTACCTGTGTCGCCGTCGGGAACAGGAAAAATGTTGAGGTCATCGACCTTTGATTTGCAGGAAGTAATATTATTTGCGCCGGAGATAACGGCGTTTTTCAGAGTAATACCGTTCATATCTTTGTTATCCTTTCAAGTAACCCGTTATTAACAAAACAGCCGAAAATAAATTACAGGCATAAGCTAAACACAGGGTCATTATCGCAAACGCTTTCCGCACACGATTGCGCTGTTTTTATTTATACATTATATTATAACACAAGTCGGCACATCATTTCAACCTGTGGAGTAAATAATCCGTATTCCTTTTGAGGGAAAAGCAGTTCTGCCCTAAACAAATTATTGTTCAGAACAGCCAAACGCAAGGTATATATAAAACACAGGACCGTAAGTTCAATTACCATAACCGTGTACCATAGTTATGAGTTTAAGGAAACACTGATTAAATTGTTTGTACATATTGCGCTGTCAGATTTTTCGTCAGGTTGGACAAATAAACCGCAGTAATGCTGTCGCATTACGAGGATTTTTTGGTCAGGCTGGCGGAAAATATGCAAGCAAGATGCGCAAACAGCTTTCAGCGTGATTTATTCAGTGTTTCCTTAAGTCCTGATTTATTTTTTGGCGGCAATCAGCAAATCGAGCACATCGCACTGACCGTCACAATTTATATCGAGCGCCTGATCAAACGGATAATAAAGCTCTGCCTTGCCGCAAAGATATTGCATATACTTTTTGACGTCAAGGCTGTTAATGTTGCCCTCACCCGTCAGGTCACCGCGAACAATCAGAGTGTAATTACGGCTGTCGGCGCCGTAAAATTCAGCGCTGAAGCCTGTGCCGACATTTCCGCTCGTTCTTGCTTTTCCGTCATAATTCTTGAACGATATCTTATATCCGCCGTAATCTATATTTGATTTGAACACCGCTATAGTCGTTTGCGGTTTAATGTCCGTAATCGTCATACGGCTGTTGTCGATGGTATATACCGATGAAAATACACCTGCCGCCGCACTTGGAGCAGAACCCGTATTTGAGCCGGACTGAGCGTCGGAGCTTGATGAAGCCGGCGAAGTCGGTTTTACGACAGAGGTCATCTCATTGGGAGAAACAAACGACATCTCCATACCATCCGTCAGTGTGCCGATTTGTCCTCCGCAGGCAAACACACGGCTTATATTGCCGCCCATATCAATTGAAGCGATAGCCTCACCGTCGCCTGACTTTGAATATAAAGTGCCGCCGTTTGAGTAATACACCCTGTTATTAATAACGGCGCAGCTTTCCCCCTGAACGGAGCAAAGGTAGTTCATTTTTCTGCCGTTGATAATATAAACCTTGCCGTCTGAGCCTGTCATCGCAGCCTTGCCCGACAGCGAAACAGGCGTTTTAATCTCTCCCAAATCGTAAAGGCTCTTGCCGTCAAGCAGATAAACTCCGCAGTCATATGCGGCATACAGGCAATCGGCGGCACTGTCATAAACAAGCTGATAAACAGGGTTAAATGCATAAACGCTGAACCTGAAAACTCCGTTCAGGCTGTAAGCTTTTATTGTTCTGTGGTCGTCCTGAATAATATAATATCCGTCCTTGCCGAGGGCAAAACAGCTTTCACCGCCGATTGTGGCGCTTACGGTGTTGACATCGCTGAAATTTGAGTCAAAATCACAGGTCAGCACCTGAAGCTGAGAAAGCGAAACACCGTCCTGCCTCACGTCTGTTCCGCTGAACACAGCCCCTCCAACTCCGAGAGAACCGGAAAAAGCCTCAAGCTTAAGACCGTAGGTATCAAACAAAAAGTCCGATTCACTGCCAGAATTTATATATGCAATCTCAAAATCATTGCCGTTCAACCCTGAGATGTAAATTCCGCCCAACGAATCGGTGCTTAAGCGACAGTCGTCTGAGCTTAAGATTTCTGAAATATCATAATATGTATATGCATACGAATTTGTATATGAAAGAATAACAGCGGCCGCCAAAAGCAAGACTGCCAGGCGTTTTTTCATAAGCATCACCAACCGTCAAAGCCTTAAGGAAACACTGAATAAATCACGCTGAAAGCTGTTTGCTTTAATCAGTATTTCCTTAATAATATAATCTTAGCCTTAATAATATTATCTTATTAAAGCGACGATTTCCGACGGTTTAGTGAATTATTTTCAATGGCAATTTGAATGAATTTGTTGCCGCCTATTTATGCAATTTTAAACTTCAAAAGCAGCTTCTTATCATCATCGGATACTCTTAGCGATTCACGGCATTTCTGAATAGTCTTGTTCTGCGTGTTTTTGTCAAGCTTCATTGATTTTATAAGCTCCAGCGTTTTTTCACGCTGCTTGATAAAGCAAACCGAAAGCGCCCATGCACGAGCCATCATCACATAATATCCGTTGTGAGTTATTCCTGCAATTTTTGTCAGAGTGTAGTCTATAAACTCTTCGTCAACAAAATAGTCCATCAGCATACAAACAGCAAAGCGGACCGTAAATTCCTCATCGGATAAAATACATTCCTCAATATAAGGCAGGATAAGTTCACGGCTTTTCCTGAAAGCTTTCAGTCCGCCCGTAAAAATATCGCACACCGCCCAGTTGTCAATATGCGGCACAAAATTCCTGACAAGGGCAAGGCGTTCGTCAATTCCGCATTTTGCCATACCGATGACAAGGCCTTTCAGCATTTCTTCCTCATATACGCCGTGACTTTCACATTGCAGGAATTCACGCCAGTCCTGAGCTTTTGCTATATCCTTTGCAAGCTGTCTGAGCTTAGGTATCCGCACACCGGCGATATTGTCGTTACCCGGGACAAGCGAGGAATGAAAACGCTTGTAATCATCGTCGGCAAGCTCATAGATTTGGTTCAGCACCTTATCATAATCAAAGCTCATAGTTTGTCACCTCACAGGAATAATAATAGCCGGTATTTTCTATCACGGCAAATCTGCATTTAATCATGCCACATACCGTCAAGCAAAAGACATAACAGCTTGATTTTTTTGCAGTTTAAGCCGAATAATAGGTCTGCATATATTCCTCCTCGGCTTGCTGAGCCTGCATATTGCCTCTGCCGCATCTCGGATAAAGCAGTGAACAGTGTTTTCCGCAGCCTGTGCAAGTCAATTTTGACAAAAAATCTTCAAGTGACGGCGGAGTATCACCCTCGGTTTCGGGCTGCGGCTCTGATATGATTACCTCGTCATCTTCTGCACCTTGACTGTCATTGTCGTCAATTATACTTGTTCCCTGTGTAGGCTCGGGAATTGTGTTGTCGTGTGTGATTACGGTTGGTTCAGTCGGGGTATCGGTCTGCGTGTCAGACTGAATATCTTTGCTTATACTCAAAAGATTATCGGTGTTTCTGAAGAAATGTTGCCTAAAGACAGTGAAAAGTAAAGAACAATACCTGCGGCTGTGCCTGCACCAAAACGACACAGAGCCGACCTCATCTCCTTGCTGCCCAGTGCTGACGGAAGCTTTTTGCATACCGTGACAAGGTATTTTGCGTGCAGCAAAAGGTGGATAAGCATTGCGCCTAAGCAAACGTAAGACAAAACATTGTGAATATTAAAAATAAGCTCCCACGGCAGACCAGTGTCAACCACGAACAGGTCCTTTGCCATCAGCACGCCCGTAGCAATGACAATCGGCATACCGATAAGCAGAACAATGTCCATCATCAGCAGAATAACCTTGTTTGCCTTTGCACCGGGTTTTGTTGCCGAGTTAATCAGACCCTTTGTCATTGAAATATTCAGCAGAAAATGTATTACAAACAATATCCCGATTTCGATTCCGACAGCCTCGTGAAAAAATCCGCCTAAGCCCCCTGCGAACATAAGAAGCAGATACAGCAACGCATGTTTAAAAATTCAGCAGAGTTAGCGAATCCCTCAGTCGGCTTCGCCGACAGCTCCCTTTGACAAGGGAGCCAAAGCACATATCTGACTTACATCAGAGCGAACCGGAACAGTCAAGACAGTTCCCTACAACCTCGTTGTAAGTTGCACTGCTCGCCACTCTTCACTCTATACTTTGCGTTTTTTCGTCATTTCCTCGTGGTCTGCCTTAACGGCTTCATAAAGCCGTGTGCTGTTCCAGCTTATATTAGTCGGCGTGAGCATAGCTTTCAAGTCAATTCTGCCGACGCCGTTTTTGTAAAGCGCATTCAGAAGAGCCTGCAGCTTCACCTGATTAAGTCCGCAAATCAGCATAAGCTCGTCTTTGAAGCCGTCGCCGCTGTATGTTTCAGTTAACGGCTCTATGCCGGCTATTCCTGCAAGAAAACCGAGCGGCTGTGAATATTCGTCAACGCCGACCGTTTTTATACGGATTTTAAGCGGCAAAAGCGCACGCCGGATTTTCCCCAGCCTATCGTCGCTGAAATTATATAGTAAAACAGTTTCTTTCATAGTCTATTCCCCGTTATTCCGTGTCAAGCTTGAGCACAGCCATAAACGCCTCCTGCGGCACCTCTACACTGCCGAGCTGGCGCATACGCTTTTTGCCCTCCTTCTGCTTTTCAAGCAGCTTTTTCTTTCTTGTAATATCGCCGCCGTAGCACTTTGCAAGCACGTCCTTGCGCATAGCCTTGACGGTTTCTCTTGCGATAATCTTGCCGCCGATGCAAGCCTGAATCGGCACTTCAAAAAGCTGTCTTGGAATTTTCTCCTTGAGCTTTTCCGCCATTTTTCTGGCTCTGCCGTAAGCCTTGTCGGCGTGAATGATAAACGAAAGTGCGTCAACGACCTCGCCGTTGAGGAAGATGTCAAGCTTTACAAGCTTGCTCTCGGCATAGCCGTTAAGCTCATAGTCAAAGGACGCATATCCCCTTGTGCGTGACTTGAGCGTGTCAAAGAAATCGTAAATAATCTCGGCAAGCGGAAGCTCATAGTGAATGTCAACTCTGTCGGAGTCAATGTAGGTCATATCCTTGAAGATTCCACGCCTGTCCTGACAAAGCTCCATAATGTTGCCGACATATTCAGACGGTGAATAGATGTGCGCATTCGTCATCGGCTCTTCAGCCTTTGCGATAAGTGCGCTCGACGGGTAGTTTGTCGGGTTGTCAATCATCATAACGGCGCCGTCCGTCATTGTCAGACGGTAGCTAACGCTCGGTGCGGTTGTGATGAGGTCGAGGTTATATTCACGCTCCAGCCGCTCCTGTATAATCTCCATATGCAGAAGCCCAAGGAAGCCGCAGCGGAATCCGAAGCCGAGAGCCACAGAGGTTTCGGGTTCAAACGAGAGTGACGCATCGTTTAAGTTCAGCTTGTCGAGTGCGTCACGCAAATCGGAGTATCTTGCGCCGTCTGCCGGGTAAATACCACAGTAAACCATCGGCTGAGCCTCACGGTAGCCGGGCAGAGGCTCTTTTGCCGGGTTGGAAGCGAGCGTTACCGTGTCGCCCACCTTTGCATCCTTAACTGACTTGATAGCCGCCGCAATATAGCAAACCTCGCCTGCGTGAATCTCCTTTGCAGGCTCAAGCGACGTTGCACGCAGAAAGCCGCACTCAACCACAGTGAATTTTGACTTTGTAGCCATAAGCTCAATTTCATCGCCCGGATGAAGCGTGCCGTCCATAACTCTGACGTATATGATTACTCCCTTGTAGGAGTCATAGTACGAGTCAAATATAAGCGCCTTAAGCGGTGCGTTGTCATCGCCCTGCGGCGCAGGAATGTCGGTGACAATTTTCTCAAGCACCGAGCGGATGTTTATTCCCGCTTTTGCCGAAACCTGCGGCGCATCCTGCGCAGGAATACCGATAACGTCCTCAATTTCGTTGATAACACGCTGAGGGTCGGCAGAGGGCAAATCAATCTTGTTGATAACAGGAACAATTTCAAGTCCGCCGTCAACCGCAAGATACGTGTTTGCAAGGGTCTGCGCCTCAATGCCCTGCGACGCGTCAACAACAAGAACTGCTCCCTCGCAGGCGGCAAGACTTCTTGAAACCTCGTAGTTGAAGTCAACGTGACCCGGAGTGTCGATGAGGTTGAAAATGTATTCCTCACCGTCGTCAGCCTTGTAGTTGAGCGTAACGGCGTGCGCTTTGATTGTGATTCCTCGTTCACGCTCCAGATCCATATTGTCGAGCAGCTGATCCTCCATATCTCTCTGCGCAACAGAGCTTGTATGCTCCAGTATTCTGTCGGCAAGCGTACTCTTGCCGTGGTCGATATGCGCAATTATGCTGAAATTCCTTATTTTATCTCTTGAAAATGACATTCAATCACCTTTTTCGTTATTATGCGTTTTTTCCAATGCTGTCGGGCAAAAGTCCTTCATACAGCAGATTTCACATTTCGGATTTCTCGCCTGACATACCGCCCTGCCGTGTAAAACAAGCCTGTGGCAGAAGTCGTTTGATTCCTCGGGCGGCAGAATTTCCCTTAATACTTTTTCTATCCTGACCGGGTCCTTTATGCTGTGAAAGCCAAGCCGTGAGGTCAACCTGATGCAGTGCGTGTCAACAACGACCGCACTCTTGTGAAAAATATCGCCCACAACAAGGTTTGCCGTCTTTCGTCCGATTCCCGGCAGCGTGACAAGCTGCTCTATCGTGTCCGGCACAACGCCGCCGAAATTTTCTTTAAGAGCCTTTGCCATTGCGACAATATCCCTCGCCTTGGTTTTATAAAGGCCGCAGCTTTTGATATATTCCTCAACCTCGCTAACCTCGGCAGCTGCAAAATCGTCAACGGTTTTAAAGCGTTCAAACAGAGCCGGAGTCACCATATTAACCCTTGCGTCGGTGCACTGTGCGGCAAGCCTTGTTGCGATAAGCAATTGCAAGGGGTCGTCATACACAAGCGAGCATATTGCGTCGGGGTATTCTTTTTTCAGCGCTTCAATTGCTTTCAGCGCACGTTGTTTGTCTGTCATTGCGCACCTCCGTGTGTTCGGTTATAACGCCGATTGATTAGAAATATTTTACCACATACATTCGCTTTTGTCACTGTCTTAGTTTACTTTTTATTTTCTGCGTGGTACAATTATTTTATAGAATAAACAAACACTATTCAGGAGGAAAGCTATCGTGTATCAGAATTATATTTTCGATTTATACGGAACACTTTTTGACATAAGAACAGACGAGGACAAAAAATCGCTCTGGAAGCAGATGGCGGCTTTCTATACTTTCAACGGTGCACTGTACAAGCCGAAGCACTTTAAAAAAATGTACTGCGAGTATGCACAGGCGGAGAAAGAAACAGTAATTCAGGAACACCCGGAATACACAAAAATTGATATAGAAATTAAAAACGTGTTCAAAAAGCTTTATACCGACTGCGGCGTTAAGCCTTCAAAGGAGCTTGTTGAGGTTACGGCAAGGCTGTTTCGCTGTTTGTCAACAACAATGCAGGTCAAGCCGTATAAGGGCGTTTTTGAGCTTTTTGATGAGCTGCATAAAAAGGGAAAGAAAATTTTCCTGCTGTCAAACGCACAGCGCAGCTTCACCGAGCCGGAGCTGAGAAGTGCCGGTATTTACGATAAATTTGACGGTGTGCTTATCAGCAGTGATGAGCTTTGCTGCAAGCCTGACACAGCGTTTTATCAGAAGCTTTTTGACAAATACGGTCTTAAAAAAGAAGAAAGCATAATGATCGGCAACGACGCAACCTCCGACATCAAGGGAGCAAACGACTTCGGCATTGACTCGCTTTATATCCACACCGAGATTTCACCTCAGCCAATGCCAAAGCACCCGGGCAGTACATATGTTATAAAGGACGGAGATTTCAGGAAAATCTCAAAGCTGATTGTAAGGTAAGAGTTTTGAGTTTTGAGTTATTATTAAAAATTCAAATCTTACAATTTCCAACTAAATTACCAAACGGGATACCATAAATAATATTATTCCGTTCTGCAAAAATAACAGCCTCGCACATTACCGTGCAGGGCTGCTTTTTTATGCCGATATTCACTTTGTCAGTCTGCGTTTGCAATAGCTGCTTTCGCCGCAGTGAGGGCATTTCAGTTTTCTTCTTGTAAGGGTATGCACTCCCATTATATACGCCTTTTGGGTCGGGACAAAACGGCTGTGGCACTTTGAACATTCATATGCGCCTGCTTCGCTGTCAAGCACAATTGCAACGCCGATACCGATTATGGTAATCACAGCGCCGAAGGCTATCAACAATATTCTGACCGTCGTGCTGAAGCTTGGCGTAAGGCCTGCAAGCAAAACGCATACAACCATTACGCTTATGCACATCATTGCAATAATAGCCGATAAAATTATTTTCTTCTTGCTTTCTTCTTTTTCTCTGATTAAGTTCATCATATTTTCCTCCGCTTTCTGATGGTAGTTATCGTCTGTCAGCTTCTCGCCCGACAATAATTCGTTTACATTGATTTTCAAGTTTTCGCACAGCGGCAGCATCAGCGAAACCTCGGGCATACCGTTTCCACATTCCCATTTGGATACGGTTTTGTCGCTTATGCCCAGTATGTCGGCAAGCTGCCGTTGAGTGAGCTTTTGCTCCTTTCTCATAGCCGCAATGAATTTTCCTGTTTTAATCTGGTCCAACGGTTTTCCTCCTTTCGTTGGTCTTATGATAAATGATAAAGCGGAAAAAAAGAACCCACGAACCGTAGAACTGCCAAAAACCGCATTGTTAAGCCGAATTCTACGCTGCGCAGAGTATGTTGACGATATAATTTTATCACCGGACTTCGTCAAAATCAATCTGAATATGATTGCGGCAAAGTCACAGAGAAGAGAGAAGAGAGAAGAAAGAAAAGAATCGGTCGTCGCAACTACACTGCCCCTTAATAAAAAGTTTGCTCGAGAAAAATAAAACAAGAACATAAAGTTTGAGCGTTTACTTGGCACTTTATGCGTTGTAAGTGCATAAAGTGCCATT